>JBDRWW010000001.1:0-346559 GCA_039802605.1 Caldifarciminota bacterium
TATTTGGCAAGACTATACGGAAGATACAATAAGGGAGGGTTTAAAGTATGCGTTAAGCAAGTTGGGATTTAAAGGTTTTAAGGTTATGTCAAATGTGAAGGTTGAAAAAGGTGATGACAATATGGAAGTGGATGGCATTGTTTTAGGTGATGATTATGTTATAGTTTTGGAGGTGAAGACAACATTAAGGGTTGATGATGTTGATGAGTTTGTTGAAGAGTTGGAGAAAAGGTTTTTAAGGTTTTTCCCCGAGTACAAAGGTTATAAGTTGTACGGTGCGGTTGCGGGTATGAAGTTCCAACAATTTGCGGATAGGTATGCAAACAAAAGGGGGCTTATCGTTTTAAAGCATAAGGACGGGAAGGATGTTAAGGTTTTAAATCCAAAAAACTTTAAGCCAAAGGACTTTTCAAATTTATAATTCTCAGGATTTTATGGATTTAAAACCAAATCCCGGAAAGGGTTTAACCGTTGATATAAACGGGGAAAAATGGGCGAGGTATCCGATAAAAACCCATGTTATAAAAGCCGGAGAGGATATAGTTTCGGTTGTGGAGAGGTATGTTAAGGGATATCTGAGGGAAGGGGATATAGTTTTTGTTAGCGAAAAGGTGGTTGCCATTTCTCAGGGTAGGGCTTTTCCAATAGATGAAATAAAACCCTCTTTTTGGGCAAAGTTTTTATCAAGGTTTGTAACGAAATCCCCTTATGGAATAGGGCTTGGAAGCCCTTGGACAATGGAGTTGGCGATAAGGGAGGCGGGTTTGTTTAGGATTCTTTTGGCAGCATTTTTTAGCGCCATCACAAAACCCTTTGGAATAAGAGGTGTGTTTTATAAAGTAGCGGGTAAGAACATTTCGGCAATAGACGGTCCAACTCCTTATACACTACCTCCCTATAATAGATATGCAAAACTTCCCCCAAAGGATCCCGATAAGGTGGCAAAGGAAATATCGCAAAGGTTGGGATGTAAGGTTGTTATAGTTGATGCGAACGATTTGGGAGTTGAAGCCCTCGGTATTTCTCACAAAGAGATAACAAGGGATTTTGTTAAGCGGGTTTTTAGGGACAACCCTTTGGGTCAAGCCTCGGAGCAAACCCCAATATGCATAGTAAGGAGGGTTAATTGATGGAAGAACTGTTTAAAGGCTTGGGAATTGATGAGATAATCCTTAAAAGGGAGGATAAGTGGAGGGTTCTAGAAATATTTGCGGATAAAATAAAGGATTGCAGGAAATGTAGATTACACTTACACAGGAAGCAGGTGGTTGTGGGTTCCGGAAACCCTTATGCAAAGGTTATGTTTGTTGGAGAAGCACCGGGAAGGGAAGAGGATATAAAGGGGTATCCCTTTGTGGGTAAGGCGGGTAGGTTATTAACGGATATATTAACGGAGCTGGGGAAGGATCGGGAAAGGGATGTTTATATAGCAAATGTTATAAAGTGTAGGCCTCCGGGGAATAGGGATCCACTGCCGGATGAGGTACAATCCTGCACACCCTATTTGGATTTTCAGATTAAGGTTATATCCCCAAAGGTTATTTTGTGTTTGGGCAGGTATAGTATGTATCATATCCTAAACAGGCCCGATCAACCAAAGATAAACGAAGTTAGGGGTAGGTTTCACACATCAAGGTACGGAATACCCGCATACGCAACATATCATCCGGCTGCGGCTTTAAGAAATCCGACATTTGTGGATTTGATAAGGGAAGACATAAAAAGGGTTTTTGAGTTTGCGGAATCAACGGATTAGGTTTATACTTTATGAGGATAACTTTACAAGCCCGTTATAATATTCACTATTTTACCAGGTACATATATAACCTTCTTTATTTCGCCGGTTAGGTACCTTGAAAGCCTTTCGTTATTCTTCACAATTTCCAAGACATATTCTTCGTCCGAGTTTATGGGTATTTTTAACGTTCCCCTAAACTTTCCGTTTATTTGAACCCCTATTTCCACCTCCTCCCTTATGAGTCCGGGCAAAGGCTCCGGTAGGGGGGTTTTGAATACGGTTTCCTTACCCAAAAGTTTATCCATATCAAATTTATGGAACAATTCCTCGGCCAAGTGCGGTGATACGGGAGCCAAAAGTCTAACAAATACGTTTATAAACCATCCCTTGGTTTTTTCTGTTATTTTTGCATTTTCAACCGCATTAATTGCTTCCATAAGTTTGGCAATTGCCGTGTTAAACTTAAACTTTTCGTAATCCTTCCTTATACCCGCTACAATCTCGTTTATAGTTATAACGAAATCCCTATCGTTTAAATCGGGCTCGTTTTCCGCCCTTACACCACTTTGGTAAAACCCATAAAAAACCCTCCAAATCTTGTTCAAAAACCTTATAGCAGCCGTTGCGGTTGCATCCGTCCATTCAAAGTCCATATCCGGAGGTGCGGCAAATAGTATCGCAACCCTTGCCGCATCCGCACCATACTCATCAACAAAAGGACCCAAGGGCACAACATTACCCCTCGACTTTGACATCATTTCAAGCCTCTCCTCCAATGGTGTTCCATCCGCCTTTAAATACGGTTTTCCATCCCTGTATTCAACATCCTCCGGGTTTGGAAAGCTTTTCAAGTGTACGGGAGACCACCAAAACTTTTTAAGGACGAGGCCTTGTGTGAATAGGTTTGTAAAGGGTTCGTCATACTTTAAAATCCCCTCATCGTATAAAACCTTTGTGATAAACCTCGCGTATATCAGGTGTTTTGTCGCATGCTCCGCCCCCCCTATATACTGATCCACAGGCATCCAAGCGTTTGCCCTCTCCTTATCAAATATTTCTTTGTCGTTTTTGGGGTCGGTAAATCGTAAGAAATACCAAGAAGAATCCACAAATGTATCCATAGTATCCGGATCCCTTTTGGCATCGGCTCCACACCTTGGACACTTGGTATTTATAAACTCCGGAACATCCTCCAAAGGGGAGCGCCCTTTTGGCAAAAAGTTTTCTGTATGCGGTAATAAAACCGGGAGGTTTTCATCCGGCACCTCACCGCACCTTGGACAGTGTATTATGGGTATAGGGGCACCCCAATACCTCTGCCTTGAAACCAACCAATCCCTTATCCTATAAGCTACCGCGGGACCACCCAAACCCATTTCCTTTAACTTTTGCCCAATCCTTTTTATAGCCTCATCCGATTTCAAACCCGTAAATTCCCCCGAATCTTTCAATATCCCCTTCAACTCGTATGCCCTTTTTGGTTGGAAGATATATCTTTTACCCTTATATTCCAAGGAAAACCTTTCCGAATCCGTTTCCTCAAACATGCATTTTAAAAACTCTTCAAACCCTTCACCCTCGTTTTTTTCCGGGAAAACAACAACCTTAATGGGTAGTTTATAAGTTTGGGCAAACTCGAAATCCCTTTGGTCGTGCGCCGGCACACCCATAACGGCCCCCGTGCCATATTCCCCAAGTACATAATCCGCCACGAAAACGGGTATCTTTTCCTTTGTAAAGGGGTGTTCGGCGTACAGACCCGTAAATACTCCCGTTTTACCCTTTTGCCTTTCTTCGGGTGATTTTACAAGGGATTCGTTTATGTATCTCAAAACATTTTCCCTGTGATCGTCGGAAACGAATTTTAAAATCTCGTCGGTTATTTCGCTATCGGGTGCCACGCTTATAAATGTGACACCAAAAACGGTATCCGCCCTTGTAGTAAAAACCCTTATTGGTAAATCCCCTACCTTGAAGACTATTTCCGTTCCCTCACTCTTACCTATCCAGTTTTCCTGCTGTTTTATAACATGCTCCGGCCAGTGACCCCTTAACTTTTCAAGGTCCTTTAAAAGCCTATCCGCATATTCCGTAATTTTAAAAAACCATTGGGTTAGCTTCTTTTTTTCCACAGGGGTTTTACACCTTTCGCATTTTCCCTCAACAACCTGCTCATTTGCCAAAACCGTTTTACAGTTTGGACACCAATTAACCCATGCCCCCTTTCTATAAGCCAAACCCCTCTTATAAAGGATTAAAAACAATTTTTGCGTCCATTTGTAATATTCCGGGTCTGATGTTGCAAACTCCCTATCCCAATCGTACGAAAGACCCAACTTCTTTAACTGTTCCCTGAAACCCTCTATGTTGTTGTAAGTCCATTCCCTTGGGTGTATCCCCCATTGTATCGCGGCGTTTTCCGCTGGTAGTCCAAAGGAATCCCAACCCATAGGGTGTAGCACCTCGTACCCTTCCATCATCTTAATCCTCGCAACGGCGTCACCTATTGCGTAGTTTTTTAAATGCCCCATGTGTAAATCCCTACCCGAAGGGTATGGGAACATTTCAAGGACATAGTATTTGTTTTTGGGTTTTTCGGGTGCTTTAAAAAGTTTTATCTCTTCCCAAAATTTTTGCCATCTCCTTTCTATCTCCCCAGCTTTATATTCTTTATCCATAAGCGGGAATTTTACCCCCGCGGGATTTATTTCTCCTTAACGAACAAACCCAAAGCCCCAAGGAGGATTAAACCGGTTAAGGATAGGGGTGCAAAAATGGGTGGTTTTTCTTCCTTTTCTTCACCTTCATACTTTTCTCCATTCACCGTTTGATATATTTCCAATGCATAGGCGGTTTCCTCCTCCGAGGCGTGTTCCCAGTGTTCAAACATACCGAATATACCGCTTGGGGATAGGAGTAAAAGGATTACAAATATCGGAAATCTCAAAGCACCAACAAAAAATCCCAAAATCATAAGGATTGCGGATAATCCTGACACAACAGGTGCAACCATCTGGATTTTGTGAAAGTGTTCAAGTGTAAAGAGTTCCGCAAGCGTAATAAGTAGGCCAAATATGGCAAAGAAAATTACAATATCCACAAACCTCGATTTTAAAAACCCCCTCATACCGGGAATTTTAAGGGTGTTAGTAGGGGTTTAAAAGCGAATCTTGACTTATATATAATTACCGGTTATGTTGCTGTTAATCTCAATTCCCGCTTTTGCAAGGATGTATGGCGTTTCTTGTAATCTATGCCATATTGCATACCCAAAGTTAAACAATTTCGGTGAGAATTTCGCGGATAACGGGTATTACTTCCCCGGCAAACAGGAGGAGGTATATTCCGATAATAACGATGAAGAATTAAATTTGTTTAATAAAATTCCCCTCTCGGTTCGATTTATGCAGTATCTAACGGCCGAATACCAAAAGGATAAAAATACCTTTGTTGATTTTAAAAGTCCATATTCGGCAAAAATATTAATGGGTGGGGCTTTTAACCAGAACTTAAACTTTTATTCTTATGTAATATTTGAAAAGGGGGAACCGCCGTTTTTTGAAGATGCTTGGGTTGATGTGCATAACTTCTTTGGATTACCTTTATCGCTAACACTTGGACAGTTTCAGATAGCGGATTTAATGTTTTTGAGGGAAACGCGCCTTACACAATCCGATTTTTATATATACAAACTAAGTCCATTTCCATTGACATACCACAGGGGTGCCATACTCGGAACACCATATTTTGATTTTGGCGTTGTAAATGGAAACGGTATAGGGGAAGGGTTTGACAACAATCCCCAGAAGTGGTATTTCACAAGGGTACCGATGCCTTTTAAATCTGGTATATTTGCCCTTTGGGGTGAAGATTATTTAAACGATAAATATACGAAAATATACAGGTTTGGATTTGATTGGAGAACCTCTTATAGGGATTTTTATCCGTTTTTACAGGTCTTGGTGGGGTTTGATAGGGATACACAAAACCTGTTTTATGGGGGATTCTTCGGTTTGGATGTCGTTAAAAACAAATTCGTTTATTCCTTCCTTTTTAACTATGTGGATGCCCCAAATAATTCATACTATTACCAACAAAGGCTTTTAAGGGGCGCGTTCAGGTTGTCTTACTACATATTGAGAAACCTGAAAACCTTTGCGGAGGTTGAAGGTGACGCGTTTTCAAATTGGGTAATTTTATACCTCGGATTTGATTACGCTTTTTAATGGGGTGGCCAACCTTATAATATCAACATATGCGTATCCTCTTAACCTCAGGCGATGTGGAAAAGTCTGAAAATTATAAAAATTATCTCAAAGGCCTTGGAGCGGAGGTTGATGTTATTACACCTAACGATAAAAGGGATATATACCCAAATGAATACGACCTTTTGGTTTTGAGCGGGGGAAAGGATATAAATCCCAAGAGATATAACGAAGAAATTAAATACGAGAATGTTGAGGTGGATGAGGAAAGGGATGAATTGGAGTTTAACCTAATTGATGAATTTTTACGGAGTAAAAAGCCCATATTCGGGATTTGTAGGGGTTTTCAGGTTTTAACGGTATTTTTTGGGGGGAGTTTATACCAAGACCTTGAAATGGAGGGTTTTAAAGCAATACATAGGGGAGAAAACGGCAAAGATAAGGAACACAAGGTTGTTTTTTCAGGGGTTTTTGAAGGGGTTTTCGGTTCGGAAGGGGTTGTTAATAGTAATCATCATCAGGGTTTAAAGGGATTTCCTGAAAGGTTGAAAGATGGTGAAATTTTGGCGGTTTCGGAGGATCACCTCGTTGAGGCTTTCATTTCCAAAAAATACAAGGTCTTGGCCGTTCAATGGCACCCGGAAAGGCATAAATCGGAAATATCGCTAAAACTTTTGGAAATAATAAAAGGGGAGCTCTCGTCGTGCGACGGATAATCACCTTATTACCGAGAACCATTTTTCAACCTTTTCATCGTTAGCCCTTATCCTCAAAAGATAAACACCTACGGGCAA
Organism: Caldifarciminota bacterium; assembly: GCA_039802605.1. GTDB lineage: Bacteria > Hydrothermota > Hydrothermia > LBFQ01 > LBFQ01 > Caldipriscus. Next base: position 6,738 of record JBDRWW010000001.1, read on the forward strand.
CTTGGGTAATTCTATCTCGTGTTTGGTATATCCCTTAAAGTTTTGAGATTTTGAATATACCTTGCGCGCCTTTAAGTCAAATATCTCTATGGTGGCATAGGCATCCCCACCAAATACAACCCTCAACTTCGCTTGCCCCTTAGCGGGATTGGGATATATTATCACATTATCCCTACTCAAAAACTTTATATCCAAAACCCTAACGGTCTTAACCTGCGATTCCCCATATGTGTAATCGTTATAGCCCCTTACAACAACACCGTGATCGCCAATATCAAACTCCCCAAACCTTATCCTAACATAAACCGTCTCAACGGGGCTGTCAAAGGTTCCATCCTTCGGTATCATTGAATACTTTATGTTTCCATCCACAATAGCCTCCGCAGATTTTATGGCATACCTTGATCTTATTACCGCCTCTATGTATGTGCTATCCGGTGAGTTCTTATATACGCTATCCGGATTTAATTTCGTTATTATAACCTCAACGGTTGCGTTTGATACCACCGTAAACCTGAAGCTATCCCTTACCATCATATTGCCGCTTAGATCTACAAACGAATCCACGACAACCTTTACCGTTGAATCATAGGGCAACATTACTGTGGGATTTACCTTTAATGTCCTCCTATCCTGCCAAGACCTTGTATAAGAATATTCCGAGGTATTTACAAGTACCTTTAAATACCCCCAAACGCTCGTATCCATATCCTCGCTGAATATTATCGTTATCGTTGGCGTAGGGGATACACCAAAGGCTCCATTGTTGGGTTCCGTGTATGTTATATAAGGCCTTGTGGTATCCAAATATATAACCCAAGCGCTGTCATAAGAGGTATTACCACTGTAATCGTAACCATAGGCCTTTAATAGAAATGTGTCGGATGGAACATCCGGTATGTAAAAACACGCCGTGTCGGGATTATTAAAGGGTTCGTTCCTACAATCGGTAAAAGATGTGTATGTCCGGGAATTAAAATACCAATCAACCCTCTGTATCCCCCTGTTATCCGATATATAAGCCCTTACAGGAATAGCCCTGTCATAAATTGTTATGGTATCTCCTGGTAGTATCGTAATCGTAGGAGGATTTCCATCCACAGACCCGGTGGTGAATGTTATAACCTTTGGTACCAAGTTTTTACCGTTTAATCCCATTATCCCACTCCTGAACTCTACCCTTACAGTCTCAGAAGTGGCAAAATCCGTATATGGGTTTAATACGCAATAGTCCAATTTCGGACAGCTCTTGTCAAAGGTATGAGCTCCGGAACTGCTACCAAATATACTAATGGTTGTACCGTTTATCGTTGTGGTATCCATATCCTTTGAAAACTGTACCCCTATGTTTGTATTGGCGGGAACATTTACCTCTCCACTGTCGGGTGTGGTGAATACTATTACCGGATTTGATGTATCAACAGTCTGAGTTCTGAATGTTATGGTCTTAGGTATTAGACTGTTCGCAGAGGTATCCCTTATATACGATGTGAATATTACATATACCAATTCGTTAGGCCTGAAATCGGGATATGGGTCAAGAACGCAGAACACACTAAGGGGACATGTCCTCGTAAAACTGTAATTCCTTAAACTGCTCCCATCCCAACCCCTTATTGTTATATTCGCATTGTCTATCGTCGTTGTATCCATTGGCTTTGAAAACCATACACCTATGTTTGCCGATAAAGGTACATCTACCTCCCCGCTGTCGGGCTGCGTTAATATTACCCTAGGCTTTGTAGTGTCGTATAAGGAAGGGCATATATCGGCTGTACTGGATGAGAATGGGGATTTAGAATAATAGAATGGGGAAGTATATATAGTATCAGGAGAAAAACCGGTACTTGAAGTAACATAAAAAATTGGGCCAAGCGCGGGGACCGTAGAGAAAGTGTCAATATTGCAAGCCGTGAAGTCGTTATTCATCTTCATAAAATAAACCTTACCGCTATCCTGTTGGGAAAATATGGCTATACGGTTATCTATGTCAAAGTATAGGGTTGCCGTTCCCGAAATGCTAAACCTTTTGGCTTGCCTTAGGGAAGTGTCCCTTAAGTTTAGTAAAACTATAAAGCCGTAATACATAGTACTATCAACTAATATTCCCCAAACCGCAACGGTATCAATCCCCTTTGCCGATATACCCAACGGGATAAAAGTTCTAATCGAATGGTAAAGATATGTATTCTTGACGACAGATAATGAATCATAAAAAATGTATAACCCGTGCCCACCGTTGTGCGACAATGCCGCAACGAGGAAGGTATCGGCTGTATCAACTACCAAATAACGGTTAATTAAGCTGGGTATATTTAATTTTATCACATTTGAAAATTTAAAAATATAAACCGAATCACCGTACATGGATACACCCCTACCGGAGCCCGAAAAAGACATACCCTTTACGATTGTGCCCGGTATAGAATAGTAATTGTATCCCAGGGAACTAGGAGTTCCAATATCATATCTTATTATAATACTATCTTCATCATAACCCCAAACCCTGTAATATAGTAAATACTTCTCGACATCAGTTATGGTTATATTCCCAGAAACGGGCGCTAGCTCATACCTTCCAACAAGGGTGTCCCGATAATAAATTATTATACCCCTGTCATATACCATTGCAACCGTGTCTTCTCCTAAAACCTTTGCGGATCTTATATGTTTCCCCGTATCCGGCAGGAATTTATCGGAGTAGATGATGTTGCCGCTTCTATCCACCTTTATAACTTTTATCGTATCATTTGTGGTATCTTGGCCAACTATGTAGTAGTATCCATTTTTTCCGGAGGCATAAATGTTGCCCCCTAAACCCCCTATGCTCTTTAAAAAATAATAACCAAAAATCCACATCATTTTCTAATCCTCCCTTAAAACATTTTTAAGCCTAAAATAAACATTCCTATACTTCTCGTTGTTCGGGTCAAGAGTAAAAGCCTCCTTTATGTAAGCAAAGGCCATTGATACATCCCCCTTCTGATACATCTCCAAAGACTTTAAATAGTAATAATTCGCATCCCTTTTCATATTCGCTTCCACATATGTTAATAACCCGCTCGCCTCGGGCAAGGGGTATATCTTCAAAGACTTTTCAAGATAATACTTCGCCTTCACCCAATCTTTGTTCTGTATATACCCCTTGGCCTCCGATAGATACCTTTCCGCAACAGCCCTTAATTTGTTAATATATTTGACCCTATCGGGATTTTGCGGTATTGTGTTTAATATCTTTGCAGCTTCAACATAATCACCCCTTTCTATTAATATATCAATCTTGCGAATTTTGGCATTATCGTATTTTTGATTCGCCTCCGCTTCAACGCTTTGGGAATTTCTAAGTTTGTTTATACTATTTTTAACATCGTTATAAACCCTTAAAGCATCCCTATCATCCGAAAATTCTTCAAGGAATAATAAAGCCTCGGCAAGCGCATCCGAATAAAGTTTGTTTCTCATATATGTGTTTATCCTGCTTATGTACCCGCGCTTCTTATTCTCCTTTATAACCCCGTTTAAACTGTCTATCATACCTTCGATACCCGGAACGCTATCAAACGCCATTGCTATTTGTAATTTCATAAGGGCACTTTCGGGGTCTTTATCATTTTTTGCGCTCTCCACAAGGTTTTTGGCATAATCCTTAGCACCTTTTTCCAACTCCTCTACCCTTCTCTTTAAGGATTTTATCTCCTCTTCATGCTCGGCCAATATCCTCTCGTGCCTCTCTATCTTTTCTTCCAGCTCCTTTTGCTTACCCCAAAAGATGTTAAAACCTATTCTATGCGTGAAATACCCTATCCAATAATATTCGTAATCGTACCTAAAAGTAAATGTTCCAACATCTAAGGAAAATCCCGCTATTAGGTTTTTAAGGGATGGAGATGCGTTTATTCCGAATACGCCATAATTGGCCGATAATACAAAACCCGCATCAATGTCTATATCCCCAAAAAACCTAACATATGGACCAAGTTTAAAGTTTTGCACATCCGTTAATCCCCTAAAATACACGGATGGCGTTGGTATAGTCTTTCCATATCCTAAATTTTCCACAAGGAGCAGCACTTCTCCGTTTTCCAAATTCCCCACAACAGCGCCGTTTAGGGTTATCGCGTAATCCGTATAGTTGTATATTTTGGATGTTAAAACCCCTGGACCTACGCCGAATTTCCAACCTTTGTTTAACAAAGACCCGTTCAGGTATATCAAGTTCATACCCGTAAAGGCTACATAGTATGTACCCAATTTTTCGGCATTTTCATTTACGAGTTCTATATCCGTTAAATACCCACCTTTTAGGTTTAAGATTATTCTGTCCGTGGTTATGGTTAATTCCTCCTGCCTGAAATTAACAAAATATTCCCTATGGAATATAGATACACTCCTTGGAAAAATACCAATTTGCGAACCGTTTCCTATATACCAAAACACATAACCCATAGTGGAAATTTTAAGGTTGCTTTTTCTTTTCGTCAAAAAGTTCATTTGTGGGAATTATAAGGTTTTTAACCTTAAAATGCAAAACGGGGAAGTTACACCTTTTGAAAAATTCCAAACAAGTATAAACCCCTATTAAAGCCGAGTTTAAACATACCAAAATCAACAAATTTATAAAAGCCTTTTAGGAACGGAAACCTTCCTATGCCCTTTGGCTTTATGTTCAAAATCGTTCCAATTTTAACGACTTTTAGATTGCTTTCCCTTGCAAGATTCGTATAATCTTCAACCGTAAAGGCCCATCTGGGTAATACGATTCTGCCGTTTTCCTTAACCGGCATATACCTTTCCTTTAACATCCCACCGAGTCTGTAATTCACGGTTATAAAATACCCGCCTTTATTTAAAACCCTTGAAACCTCAATAAACGCTAATTTTACAAGATCCAAATCCGAAAGGTATTGGATAACCTGAAATGAAATTACTAAATCGAAAGTATTACTTTTGAACGGGATTTGATGGATACTACCTTGAACAACTTTAAACCCCTCATCTTTACAAATTTTAACACCCTCAAAGGAATAATCAAATCCAAAGGGGTTATAATCCCTTAGATTTTCCAACTTTAAACCCACACCGCAACCCGCGTCAAGTATGAGCTTTGGTTTTATCTTCCTAACGAGGTTTTTTAGATAATAATTCTCCACCTCATTGGACCAATGCCATATTTGTGGAAGGTTCTTTTTGTGTCTGCGATAGATTTCGTCGTAAAGCCTTTTAACATCCTCCACAATTGGAAATTATAAAGATGCAACCTTTACGAGTTCCAACAACATATCCTTTGAGTATTTATCAACGGATTTAACTTTAACGACAACCCTATCCCCAAGGGTTATTTTTTTCGTCTTTTTCTTTCCGACTATTACAACGGAATACTCCTTGGGCAAAGATAAGGCTTTACCCCATTTAATCGTATTAATCGGTATATATCCTTCCGCTAAGTGTTGGGTGATTTCAACAAACAAGGCATCCTCGGATATTCCAACAACTATGCCTTCAAACTCTTGTCCCACCTTTCTTTCCATAAATTCATAAATTTTTAATCTCCACAGTTCCCACTCCGCATCCTCGGCCAGTCTTTCCATTTCGGAAAGGTGTTTTCCAATGTCCACCAAATCCTTATAGGAATAAGGCAATTTTTCCCCGTTCAAATAAGCCCATAGCTGCCTATGAACTATCAAATCCGCATACCTCCTTATTGGTGATGTGAAATGCAAATAGTTTTTCAAAGCCAAACCAAAATGTCCAATGTTTTTTGGTGAATATTCCGCCCTGGCCATTGTTCTTAAAAGTAAGTAATTTATTAAATTCTCCTCGGGTCTTCCCCTAAAAGACTCCAACACTTCCCTTAAAAACTTCGGCGTTATCCTTTTTACTTTAAACGGTTTACCCAACAATCTTTCGGCGAGTTTTAGAAAATCCTTAACCTTTTTCTCCTTAGGATGTGGATGAACCCTATAAAGAACCGGAACCTTTTTCCTACTTAAATATGTAGCCACCAAAGTGTTGGCCGTTATCATTAATTCCTCTATTATCTTGTGCGTCCATAACCTCTCCTTTGGGGAAACCATAATGACCTGCCCGTTTTCCATAAGGAATTCCGCTTCGGGTAGGTCAAAGTCTATACTCCCCCTTTCTTCCCTTTTTGCCCTTAGTATTTCGGCCAATTCGCTTGCCTCCTTTAATACCCTCCTAACACCTCCAATTGCACCCTTATAAATTACGGTTTCCTTATCCTCGGTATTAAAACCGTCTAATAGCCTTTGGGCATCCTCATATGTTAGCCTCGCATACGATAATATTTTGCTTTTATAAAACTTTGCACTTTGGGTTAGTATCTTTCCATCCCTCGTAATCTTTACCTCAACGGTAAATGTGTATTTGGGTTGTCCGGGTAGAAGGGAAGCCAGGTCATCGGAAATCTTATTTGGGAGCATTGGTACAACCCTTTCTATAAGATATACGCTGTTTCCCCTCCTTAAAGCCTCCTTATCCATATTTCCACCCTTTCTAACCCAAAATGACACATCCGCTATATGCACCTTTAATATCCAACCCTTTTCGTATCTTTCCACATATATCGCATCATCGTAATCCTTTGCCGTTCTTGGATCTATTGTTATTGTGAATTCATCGGTTAAATCCACCCTATTGTTATCCTCAACGAACCCTATTTCTTCGGCTTCCCTTAAAACCTCTTCCGGAAACCCTTCTGGAAGGTTAAACATCTTCATTACTATTTCATAATCGTCGGGTTTAACGCTAACTATCCTCCAATTTTTTCCACCCCTTTTTACCAAAACCACATCTCCTCTATTAAGTTCAATGCCCCTTTTTATCTTTGCATTAACCATTCCCACCCTTGAATCTTCAACTTTAACTTTACCATTACCCAAATACCTACCCACAAAATAACCCTTTTTTCTCTCAATGACCCTCAAAACCCTACCTTCAAGGTTTCCAAATTTTCTTTTCCTTGGGAATACCAAAACCTCAACTATATCACCGTTTTCCGCATCACCCATCGCCCAAGCGGGTACGAATACATCCCCCTCTTCGGTTATAACAAATCCAAAGCCACCCCTCTTTATCTCTATTCTCCCACTCAATCTCTTACCCAACCTCTCAATTAAGCCATATCCCTTTCCATACCTAATAACCTTTCCGCTTTTTATGAGAACATTTAACGCCCTTTTCACCTTCTTTTTACTCGTACCCAAAACCATCGCGATTTGGGATACGGTCAGATAAGCCCTTTTAGATTTTCTTAAAATTTCCTCTACTTCTCTAACCATAGTTTTTTCAAAATGGATTTGTAAGGAAAGGCCGGAGCCTTCCACCTGGATAGTTGCGCCTCAATGAAGGCAAAAGTTTTCAAAATCTCGTTATATACCCTTTTATCCTCCTCTTTCAGCCTTCCAAGTGGTTTCCCGTCGTATTCGTACTCCTCTATGTTTGAGTAAAAATCCGCTATTTCTTTATAAGTTTTGGGTTTTGGTTCTTCGTCGGGTTTTGAAAACCTCCCAATTTCCTTATCCGAATACTTAAAGAATATGACATCTTCGGAGGCAACCTTATCTTTTATATTCTGATACATTAAATCCGATCTCGGCCAGGTATGGGAATAAACCGTTAAAAAATGCGTGTTTTCAATAGATATTATACTATATACCCCAGCAACCTCAATATATGAAAACTTTGGGGATGGCAACGCCCTTTTAAAATTCCTGTGATCGGAATCCGTCATATAAAGGAAATACCCAATAGAACCGTCATTAAACCTTATGGTTTGAGTTTTGTGTAGTAGTTTCTTGAGGTTTTCTACCGCCACCAAGGGGACCAGTAGGGTATAATCCTTAATACCATATCCCTCTACGGATACCCTTTCGTTTTTTGCTTTCTTTAAACCTTCCAAAAAGCTTTCCTCATCCGTTGCATCCATTGTTGCCAACCTTTCTTCTACGCTTCTGGCGACAAAAGCCGAAGGTAATGCTATATCCAATCCATCAAAATTGAATACGAAAAAAGGCCTTTTTTCAAGTGGTGTATATTCGTAAAGGGGGGACCAAAACCTTCTACCGTCTATATCGGCAAATCCCATATCCCTATAATATTCGTATATTTCAACGATTTCTATTTTCCCCGTTTTTAACCTCTCAAAAACCGTTTGATGGTATGTTGGATAAGGATCAACTTTAAAATTTTCCAATTCCCCTTTTATTTCCGTGGTAAGAGGTAGGTTCATATCCCTTATCGCTTGAATTACCTCAACGGATTTTTTCCAATTTTCATAACAACATTTTTTTAGGGGTTTCCCACTTCCACAGGGACACATTTCTAAATTCATAAGTTGGGTATTGTAAGGGTGCCCTTTTCATCCTTAGAATTTCCACCCAGTGCCCATAATATTAATATCCAATGACGACGGTATAGAGGCCGAAGGTTTGAAGGTTTTGGAGGAGGTAGCCTCGGAATTCGGTGAGGTTTGGACGGTTGCACCCTTAGAAGAACAAAGCGGTTCAAGCCACAGGTTAACATTCGGAAAAGAGGTTAGGGTTTATAAGTTTGGACCCAGAAAATTTGCGGTGGACGGCTCTCCGGCGGATTCCGTGCTTATAGGACTTTTTGGAATACTACCCGCCCAACCCAAAATCATCCTCAGCGGAATAAACGCCGGATATAACCTATCGGAAGATGTGTTTTATTCCGGTACCGTAGCGGCGGCAAGGGAGGGGGCTATGTACGGTTTTAGGGCAATAGCGTTTTCCCTTGAAAGGAGTGATAATATGATGTGGGAAACGGCCAAGGAGGTGGCGAAAATGGTTCTTAAAAAATTCTTGGATTACGAGGATTTCCGCCTACTATCGGTAAACATCCCTTCTTTACCTTTGGAAGAAATAAAGGGATTTAAATGGACATTCTTGGGTAGCAGGGTTTATAAGGAGCCCGTAAGGGTAGAAGGAGAAAACGCTTTTAGGATTGAGGGGAAACCCGTTTTTAAAATGCCCCCTGGTTCCGATATATACGCCGTAAAAAACGGCTATGTTTCTATTACCCCTTTGAGCCTTGATATTACGGATAGGGATGCGCTGTTAAAGTTGAAAAATTTGGAAATATCTCTTTTCTTACAAAAAAATTTTCAGCCTTAAAATATTTTTGTGCTTGGTAGCGCTATGCTAAGGATTGAAAAAATTGATCCTTTTGAGCATTTGGAGGAGTGGGAAAGGATATATTTTGAGAGTGCGAGAGGGGTGATATTCGCATATCCCAAATGGTCTATACTTTCGGCGGAATATAATGGCGGAGAGCCCAAATACTGGATGGTGGCGAACGAAAAACCCTTGGCATATGTAGCGGGTTCTTATTACGATTCGCGTAAAACCCTAATACTTCCCGTATTTGATCCCATTTTTGCGCCTTACTCGGAGTTTGTGATACTTCCCCAGTACCGCAGGGAAGTATTGGAAAACCTCTTGAAAAACTTACAAAATGGATACGAGAAAATGTTGGTAGGACCTATAAGGGAAGATTCGCCGAGTTATTCCATTGTTTCAAAGATGGGTAATGCAATATCTTCGATAAAGATCCACAATATAAGGCTTAAAGGCGATCCCCTTGAGCACCTTTATAGGTCAAAGGCGTATAACTTCATAAAAACCCTTGAAAACATGGAAAGGAAAATGGATGTAAAGGTGGAAATAAAAGGTTTTGATGCCTTGGAGGAAATATTAAACAATTCGTTTAAGCTTTCTCCCACCCGTGAGTTTGCCTTAAAATCCGTATTATCCGCTTGTAGGGATAAGGTAAAAATAATAAAAGTTCTTGAGAGATCCAAAGTTCTCGGTTATACATTGCTGGTTGAGGAAGAGGACAAAATCGTTGTTATCTTGAATACTGTTCCGGAGGATAAGATTATGCTTGGTATATGGAAGTATATTTATGATACGGGTAAAAGGGACTTAAACCTTGAAATCCCATTACCCACATTTGCATTCGGTAAGGAGTTGGGATTCAAGGTTATAAACGCTCACATATACGAAATCATTTAAATTTGGCCATTTCTTCGTTTATACCTTTTTTAACATTGCACCACCTTGCCAAAACAAAAAATAGATCGGATAACCTGTTTAAATATATTTGAACATTAGGGTTAATCTCAAAACCCTTTTCCATTGCGGATACAACCGCCCTTTCCGCCCTCCTACAAACCGTTCTACATATGTGCAATAGGGCGGATTCCTTACAGCCGGATGGTAATACAAATTCTTCAAGGGGTTTAAGTTCGGAGTTGAATTTATCAATGAGTTCTTCAATTTTTTTAACATCCCCTTCGGAAACCCTTTTTATTGGATATTTTGAAGGCATAGGGGTTGCCAAATCTGCCCCCACTTTAAAGAGGTCGTTTTGTATACCTTTTAAAATTTCATCCAATTCCCTTAAATCATTGGAAAGTTCAGCCCTTAAAAGGCCTATAAAGGAGTTCAATTCATCAACTTCACCGTAAGAGGAAACAAGGGGATGGGTTTTTGACACAACGGAACCATCAGCCAAATATGTCTTCCCCCCATCCCCAAATTTGGTATAAACCTTCGTTATCCTCATTCAAGAACACCCAAGGAGAGGGATATACCGAAGAACTTATATTAGGGTCTGGATTATATATACCACGTAAGCTTGGTGCGTAATCCGCGAACAAGCCACCACCAAAACCAATAAGTCCAGTAAAGTGGTAAATATTTACAAATCCACCCAACGCAAAACCATTTAAATCAATATCATAATCATTACTTTCGGGCAATGTATCTCTTATAGAATACCGAGCATAAGCGGGATACACGCCAAATTGCATTTTTACCATAGGCAGGGAAAACATATAACCAATTGGTATTTTTATGTATGTTCTCATAACATTGATCATAACACCGAAAGTATCCTCATTCTCCCCGCATAAAAATCGGCCCCAATGCCTCCCGCAAATGGTAAGGCGGGAACAAGGCTAACACCAAAGCTAACATCTCCACCCGAGATGGAACCCTTAGGTGATCCTGTGAAGCAGTAAGAATCTATACATTCAGTAAAGGGCCCTCCTGCATTCAACCCCCCGCCTGTATTCGCCCAGAAGCCAACGGCAAAAGCGGGGGAAAAGGCAAAGGGAAGGATAAACAAAACCCTTTTCATAGAACGGTTATTATAAGGGTGGGAATTTCTACCTTAAAATACCCACTTATGCTTATACTTACGCTCCTTACAAACGCCGACACCCTTTTAAAGGCAAGGGCAGATGTAAAAGCCTTTAAGGGGAATATCTCGGGCGAAGTCTGGTTTTATCAACTCTCCGATATGAGCGTTTTCATAAGGGGGACTATAAGGGGATTGGATAAGGACAAAACCTATGCAATACACATACACGAATTCGGCGATTGTTCATCACACCACGCATCGGGTGGGCATTTTGACCCTTATAAATCCGAAAAACACGCACACCCCGATGACCCAATCGGCACCCATCATTCAGGAGATTTGCCAAATATAAAATCCGATAAAAATGGGATTGCCGAATTTACATATAAAACCAAGGCTTTTACCCTCTTGCCTTCACCCTATTCAATCCTCGGTAGATCCGTTATAATCCATGCCGGAGAAGACGATTACAAAAGCCAACCGGCTGGAAATTCGGGTGATAGAATAGCCTGCGGTATTATAGGATTGGTTAAATAAAGCGGTGTTTTATGTATTTTACCCACACATTACCACACCTTATGAAATAAATTCCCTTTCTTGCAATTTTTGCCTTTCTTCCCGTTATGTCATACAATTGGGAGTAATCGCATGTTGAAAAATTATTGGTAGCCTCCTTTATGGGTAAAGGGGGGTTAGAGGTATCCGCCTCTTTCCACCTTTTATACCAATATTGGAAAAACTGATCGGCCAAAATTCTACTGTAAGCAATTACCACAACCTCATCGTTACGGGTAAAACCGTTATAACTCCAATTGGAGGAACCGAATTCAACGGCCTCCCTATCCCTTATCGCAAATTTGTCGTGGAATGTATAACCGTTTAAATAGGGTATTATCCTTGGGGGTGGCGTCCAAGAGCGCATATCCCAACTTTTTGAGGATGGATTGTTCCAATCGGAATAATCAAATATCCCCGCAACCAACTTTCCAGAAAAATGCACATCTTGAAAGGCATAAAGTATCTCGTCGTTTGTGAAAACATTTATTCCAAAGTGTATTTGCGTGTTTGTTCCCCTGATAAAAGTCGTAAAAGCCCTCAATGCGGTATCCGCCGGTGGAAACCACAGCGTTAAGGAATCTTCCGGTATTACATTTATCGTATTCTGGATTTTCTGGGTTCCAAACTTGGAATTTGAAGGGTTGGGTATATCTCCATTACTTCCCCACATCTCATTGAATTCCTTTAAAAACTCATTTGCAACCCTATGGGACCGTATGGCAACAAGGCTATTCACCTGTAATGTATCCGCAAAAGTTGTAAAGTTATAAGAGCCGAGAAGGACTAAATCGTTTGTGGTATCCAAGTCCCTATTATCAATTGCTAAAACCTTCATATGCATCAGTCCATAATCAACCCTGTTGGAATCGGTATAAGTTGGAATACCGGCCGTTTCCAGTTGTTGTATGTATGTATTGTAGTTGCCCGATTCGTAAATAACCCTAACCCTTACACCCCTATTTTTTGCGGATATTAAAGAATCTACAATAACTTGGGATGAGAGGTTGTATACGGCTATATCAACATTGTACCGGGATTTACCTATGAGGTTTGCCACGACGAACCTTAAAGTATCATTTCCCGGGTTTTTTAAATATAGCGATACGGTTGTATCCGTTGGCCTATTGAAATATGCCGAGTATTTCATTAATTTATACCCAAATATATCGGAATCCATTCTTGGTAGAATTTCATAAACGGAAAAGTCCTGCCTTATGGGGCCGCTTATTCCTATGCTATCACCCAAGAAGGCCAAGTAATTAAACCTTGAAAAGTTCAAAACATTTATTTTAGAACCACCACCATACAATACAAAATCCCCATACCTGTTGATCCAATGGTCTACAACCTTTCCGATTATTTTCACCAAAACCCCTTCAAGGCTTTCCGCTATTTCAGGAATTGATACCGTTATGGGATTTATGGGAGAACCGGCCCCAAGGATGGTTATTGAACTTAAAATTATCTCCGTGGTTTTCCTATACTCCCGGACGACACCCGAAACCTCCACGCTATCCCATAGGTTTAGCGTCGGCATGGAACTCCCGGCATAAACGAATATCCCACACCAAGCGCATTGCCCATCCTGTATAAAAAATCCTCTTAATTCCGGGAATATGCCGCTAACCTTTCCAACAACGCTAACATAAGAACCTACAAGTGGAGAATCTCCACTCGTATCAGTTGTAAATTGTATATCACGAATGGTTAAGGATAAAACCGTTAACACTTGGATATTATAAGGGTGATAGGGCTTTGCTATACCTTGAAGTCCTCGGGATGTTTTGAAAGGTATAAACCTTTCAGCCTTATAATTTTGTGCTACGATGTTAAGGGAGGTTATTGTAGAGTTTAAAGTTTATCTTTTAAGTAAAAACTGCTCTTTGAATACATTGATTGCGTACGAACACGACTTAAAGGTCTTTGAAGATTACCTTAACGAAAGGGGCATTAACTTTTTGGAATTTAATGAAAGGCATTTTGAAGATTTCATTTTCCATTTAACCAAATTTTCATCCTCAACCATAAACAGAATAGCGGCAGCGGTAAAATCCTTTTACAAATTCCTCCACTTATACGAATACCTGGATAAAAACCCCTTAGAGGATACCCCATTACCCCAATACGAAAAACCACTACCAAAGGCATTATCCTTTGAAGAGGTTCAAAAACTTTTAAACTCCGTAGATACCTCAACACCCATAGGTTTAAGGGATAGGGTAATGCTTGAATTGATGTACGCAACTGGTATGAGGATATCGGAAACCCTTTCCTTAAAAGTTCTTGATGTTTCCTTAGAGAACACTTTGGTAAGGGTAGTGGGTAAGGGCAATAAGGAGCGCATAATCCCGTTTTATAAGAGGGTAAGGGATCTGTTGGTTAAATATTTAGAAGAGGCATATCCGAAAATATCAAAGGGCAAACCCTATCTATTTCCCAATTACAAGGGTGATAGGATGAGTAGGATAGGGGGTTGGAAAATAGTAAAGGAATATGCAACAATTGCGGGATTGGGATATAAGGTTCATCCCCATGTTTTAAGGCATACATTCGCCACGCATATGCTCTTGGGAGGATGCGATATAAGGACCTTGCAGGAACTCTTAGGACATTCCTCAATAACTACAACGGAAAGGTATTTAAAGGTCAGTTTAAGCCGCGTATATGAAGTTTATATGGCCTCACACCCCTTAGCAAAACTATAATGCTTATAAAGTCCTTTTCCGGTTTTTCAAATACCTACCTTTTGCAATGGAAAGATGAGGTTTTGGTTATAGACCCGGGCAACCCTTACGATATGGTAAAAAATCACTTAGAGGGATTAAAAGCCATCGGTATAATCATTACGCATGGACACTTCGATCATTACATCCACCTTGAAGAATACAGAAAAGCGCTTAAATGTCCCGCATATATAAATTTCAAGGATCTGTTTTTGGTAAAGGATACCTCTTGGATTGAGGAGATGTTCGGTATAAAGATTGATTACTCGCCGTGGATAGATTTAGACATTAAAGAGGGGGATCTTATAAATGTCGGGGATAAGGTTTTGGAAGTTTGGGAAATACCGGGGCACTCCCCCGGAAGTATCGCTTTAATAGGAGAAAATTTTGTTATCAGCGGAGACCTGATCTTTGAAAACGGGGGTGTGGGGAGGACGGATTTGCCGGGAGGAAACTGGGAAGAATTGGAGAAAAGTATCAATAGGATTTTAACACTACCCGAGGAATATGTTGTTTATCCCGGTCATGGAAGGCCCTTCACCATAAAGGAGGCTAAAAATTGGATAGTTGCGTGGTAGTTTTAAGGGATGAGAGTTTAAAGGGATATATAAAGGAAATAGAGGAGGTTTTTGAGGTTAGGGGTATAACCACATACGGTAAGGAGTGCAAATACAAAGGTGATATCTTTGTTGCCATAGGTGGTGATGGAACCTTCTTATGGGCTTGCCATATAGCAAAGGATAAACCCGTAATAGGCTTTAAAAGGGGAAGAATAGGGTTTTTGGCAACATTTGATATATCGGATATAAAAACCGTACTGTTAAGGGTTAAAAGGGGTGAAATAAAACCGGAGGAAAGGATAAGGCTGAAGTTAAACGATATTCTTGCATTAAACGATATAACGATAAACGCCCAAGAAGCGAGAATGATTGATGTGGTATTTAAGATAGGGGAACACAGGGAGATAAGCTTTAGGGGTGATGGGATAATTGTTGCAACCCCTACCGGCTCAACGGCTTACAACCTGGCGGCCGGAGGGCCCATAGTATTACCCGATATACCCGCTTTCATAATAACCCCTATTTCCCCACATACATTAACTTTAAGGCCAATCGTTGTATCTTCCGATAAACCCATAATATTGAAGGTTTTCTATCGCAAAAGTCGCCCCCTTTTATCCGCGGATGGAAGGGCGGTAAAAAAACTGGAAAACGGGGAGGAGGTTGTTATTACAAAAGGATCACCGGCTTTAATATATTCTGGAAAGGACTTTTTTGAGAGCTTGTTTCAAAATCTCGTCCAAAACTCAACAACCTTATAATATCTTCTTCTCAGGCGGGCGTAGCTCAAAGGTAGAGCACCAGCCTTCCAAGCTGGGGGTTGCGGGTTCGAGTCCCGTCGCCCGCTCTTATGGCGCGCGTTTGTGAGATATGCGGAAAAGGTGTGATGACCGGTCATAACATAAGCCATTCGCATAGACTTACGAAAAGAAAATTTTATCCAAACCTTAGGAAGGCTAAGGTTAGGATAGGTTCTTCCGTTCGTGTTGCAAGGGTATGCACGAAATGTTATAGAAAGTATAAGGTATAAAAGGGCAAAAGGTTTGGATTATTAGGGTAATTTTCGTTTTTGTTCTTTTCTCAATAGTTTTATGGTTTGTTTTAAATTGGGTGGCGATTTTAAGGTTTGTTATAAGCTCATTGATAAAGGTTCCATTAAGGGGCGAGGTTGAATTCGTTTCCCTAAACTCCGTAAAATTAAAGGATATAAGCATAGGAAACGGGATTAGGGCAAAGGAGATATACATACACTACTATTTGGATAAACTCCTGCTTTACCGTACGGTTGATTATATAAATGTATATGGGGGGTATGTTGATATCCCTTCCGTAATTGAAGATTTTGCCAAGGAAAAAGGAGAGGAGAAAGCCCGTAAAAAACCCAACTTACCTTTTCTTTCCCTTGAAATGGTTGAGTTTGAAGATTTTACCTTAAAGTCGTCAGAAAATTTGGAAATATGGGCTTTTGGTGGGAAGTTTTTATTTGGTATGGGGGGTAATAGGATTGAATTAAAAAGGATATCATTAAATGCCGTTGATATACCCCCTTTGGTGTTCATTGATAGCGCAAATGCGGATCTTTCCTTTGACTTTGACACATTAAAGTTATTTTCACAAAAAATAATGGGTTATATTGATACCATGAGGTTTTCAACTGATGGATTTTCGCTTAGCTATCCGATACAAGGGGATACCCCAAATATCTTTATGTACATAAAAAGCGGAACTCTTAGTATTATGGG
The DNA here is from genome assembly GCA_039802605.1 of Caldifarciminota bacterium. Classification (GTDB taxonomy): domain Bacteria; phylum Hydrothermota; class Hydrothermia; order LBFQ01; family LBFQ01; genus Caldipriscus. Next base: position 23,505 of record JBDRWW010000001.1, read on the forward strand.
TACGAAAAACGCAAAAATTAACTGGAAATTCCTTAACAACCTTGGGGATATGTCTTTTGAAACGGATAGCGTATGGTATTCGGATATATTCGTAAAATATGCAAAGGGAAATATTGATTTGAAAAGTTATCCGGAGATATTTGTAAGCGCATCGGGTGAAATATTCAACGGGAAATTTGAAACATCCGTGTTCGTGGATAGTTCCATAAATATATTAGGTTCCACTTTCGCCTACAACATATCGCCTATACCCAATGTAAGGATTACGGGTAAGGCGGATTTTGAAGTGTATAAATCCCGAATAAGGGTTAAGGGATATGTATCGGATTTTTACAATTCTGAACCCGAATTCACATTAAACGATGTATACTTTTCGGTGGAAAGCCCCGATTTTATTAAGTATTCCTATAAAGTTTTTAACAATTTCATAAACATTAGCGGTTGGTACAACCTTAAAGGTGAGGATTTTTATGCAAGGTTTTCTTTAAGAAAGCCCACCCGAATCGTATCATTTGGGAATTTGAGGGTTTTCACATTTGAAGGGGATGGTGAGGTTGTGAAAATGGGTAGGGAATTGGATTTATATATAGGGAAAGTGAATGGTTGGTATGCGATAATTGATTCATTTCGTATAGACGAATTTTCGTTACAAAACTTCCGGATTAAAACGGACTTTTACTCCCCAAATATTAAAAACACATTTTTAAAGGGTTACTTTACCGCAAACACTTTACACCCGGAAACATTGAAAATTTCGGGAAATATTGATTACGATTCGGGTGATGTAAAGGGGTATATAAACTTTCAAACGGCAAAGTTTGGAGATGGCAGGGTATATATAACCGGTTATATAAGCGATACGAATAACTTAAAGATAACATTTGACAGCCTATACTATTCGTACAAAAACTTGGATATAAAGGTTTATGGGATTTCTTACTCCCTTGATACCTCGGTTATGAAGGTATTCGTACCCCAGAACAACCTACTAAACGGCTCATTGCAAGGGGAATTGAGTTTAAACAGGAAAACGGATACATTATCCGGGTTTTTAAAGGGGAACAATATTTCTATATCAAGGATAATACCCATATTCTTTCCGGAGGCGGATTTCTATTTGGATACCATAAATGTGGATTTGGTATTTAGTGGTACAACGGATGATCCCGTTGTAAGCGGCAATATAAGGACTTCATCGGTGGTATTTCAAAATATATTTTTGGATTCAACCGATTTAAACGCCATAATATCCAAAGATAAGATAACATTGGAAAAATCAAAGATTTGGGCGGGTGAAAACCCTTTATTTGTAGAAATCCTGAAAGTTTTCTTCGACAACAGGGTTATATATGGGCACATATATACCAATGGGTGGAACACGGATAATATTTTGAACTTCCTTATGCCCGAATCAAGTTATGTAAATGCCAATATATGGTTGGCGGGCACCATTGATAACCCGGATATTATGGGACAGGCCTTTTGGACGGCAAAATCCGTTGAAATTAACGGAAACCCAATTTCAAGGCCAAAAATCCACATGATTTTTGATTCCAAGAAAATAATCTTGGCCCCGAGAAACGATACAAATGTTATATATTTGGGAGGCGGAAGTGTTGAGATAGGGGGAAATATAAGCACGAACGGTAATATAGACTCTTTGGTTTTGAATTTGAGAAATGCGTATATAAACCTTGATAACGAGACATCCGCAAGGCTTTCTGGAAATCTGCTTGTAAGTGGGAATATATATTCTCAAATATTTGTTAGGGGGGAGATATTCTCGCATGAGTTTTATTTTGCAAAACCGTTATCGGAGTTGGCGGCACCACCCCAACAGAAGAGCCAAAAACCCATTATATTGTACGATATACACTTCTCGGCACCCCGCAGGTTGTTCATAAACTCCCCTATATATTCTCAGGCTTTTTCATCGGTTGTTATGGAAATAGATGCGGAGGTATCTGCGGACATTACCCTTCAAAAGGTATCACCCGTTTCCGCCCTGAACTATGGGTATTTGGAGATCATAAGGGGGAATGTCTATGTCCTTGACAAGGTTTTTAACATAGACAAGGGTTATATAGAGTTGTACGGGAACGATGGAAACATAAACATATCCTCTTCAACCACAATTTTAAAGCCCATAAACGATACAATACTTGGAAATTCTTACGATAGTGTAAATGTTTTTGTGAATATAACGGGAAGCATAAGCAAACCAAAGGTTGATGTATGGAGCCAACCTTATATGAGTACCGGGGAAATTATTACTTTAATACTCGCCAGGCAAGGTGGTTTGGTATCCGCCCTAATAGGTATGGGCCTAAGGAAGGGATTGAGAATACAAGAGTTTAGCATAAAAAATACCGGAGATATATCGCAATTAATTTTTGGGACATATGTGGGAAGAAACCTATACATCCGTTATTCGTCAAACAAGGTTGGTCAATCAAACTATAACAGTTTAAAAACCCAATACTTTATAAGAAACAACCTATCCGTATACGGTGAAAGGTTGGAAGACGAAGGGGAAAACAAATACGGAGTGGGTGTAAGCGTGAGAATAAGGTTTTAAAATTTTTTCATCATTAGAATACAATAAGGTGAGTGGATTAGAACTTGAAAGGTGTTGTAATCCGTGGGAGGAATGCTGTATAAAGTTTGGAAAGGTGCGGGGAAGACAAACATATTTTTGTAAGAGGTCAAAAAGGAGATTTGTGTGGGGTGGTAAGTGGAACAAGTATTCATATAAATGGTTTTATACGGTTATAAACATGCGTAACAACGGTTTGAGTTTAAGGGAAATTTCGAGGAGGACTGGGATCCCTTTTTCAACGGTTAGGAGGTTTGTAAAGAGGTATTTGGTTACCATCAAAACGGATCAAAACTGATTTCGGGACGGGTGGAGAATACCGATAATGAAAAGGTTTGATATGGATTACGACATTGTGATTATAGGCGGTGGTTCCGCGGGATTTTCGGCTGCAATAGAGGCAAGGAAATTAAATGCCAAAGTTTTACTCATAAACGATGGATTAATAGGGGGAACTTGTGTGAATGTGGGATGTGTCCCATCAAAGTACCTTTTAAAAATGGCAGAAATTGGAAAACCCTTTGATTATGTCGTGGAAAACCTTCCGAAAATAATAGAGAAAATGAGGAGGGAAAAATACGAAGAACTCGTCGAATTTTACGGGTTTGATTTTATAAGGGGAAAGGGAAAAATATTATCGGAAAACGATGTAGAGGTTAATGGTAAAGTTTTCAAAACGAGATATATCATTATCGCCACGGGTTCAAGGCCATTTATACCGCCGATTAAAGGCTTGGATACCGTTCCGTATTTAACAAACCTTAATATTTTTTCCTTAAAAGAGCTTCCCAAAAAGTTGCTAATAATAGGTGGGGGATATATAGGAGTTGAACTTTCACAGGCGTTTAGGAGGTTTGGCAGTGAAGTTTATGTCGTGGAGATGGCAAACCAGATATTACCCCAAGAAGACGAAGATATTGCATATACCCTTAAAGAAACCCTTGAAAACGAAGGCGTAAAAATTTATACGGATTGTGTTGTGGAAAGTGTAAGCATAAGTAACGGAAATATATCCGCAAAATGTAAGGATAAAAACGGTGAATTCCTTCTAAACGCAACCCATATACTCGTGGCCGCAGGAAGAATGGGTAATACGGAAGGCTTGGGACTTGAAAACATAGGGGTAAAGGTTGATGGGAAGAGGTTTGTTATTACGGACGATACGCTTAGGACAAGTGTAAAAACCATCTTTGCGGTTGGGGATGTAAATGGTAAATCCCCCTTCGTATATGTTGGCGCAAGGGAGGGAAAATTGGCAGTAAGAAACGCTCTACTAAGTGAGAATAACAAATTAAATTACAATGTTGTGCCTTATGTGGTTTTTACGGATCCGCAGGTGTCGGGTGTTGGTGCTGGGGAGAGGTTTTTAAAAGGTTTGGAGATTGAATACGGAAAAAGTGTTTTGGATTACAACGATATACCGATCGCCGGATTAATACCAAACACAAAGGGTTTTATAAAGGTTTTATTCTCACATAACGGTAAGATTATAGGGGTAAGAATTATAGGGAAGTTGGCAGGTGAATTGATAACTCCTTATACCATTGCGATGGGTTTGGGTGTTTCAAAGGATAAACTAATGGATGTTCTTTATCCGTTTCTGACCTTTTCCGAAGGGATAAGGTTATCCCTTTTAGAAAACGCCGAACATTTGAGTTGCTGTGCGGGATAAAGGTGGGTGCCGGTATTTCAATTGACCCTAAAAATCCCTCTCCGAGAAAACCCTCCCCTTTATTGATGCCTGTGCGGCCGCCAATCTTGCCACGGGTACCCTAAAAGGTGATGCGCTAACATAATCAACCCCAGCCTCAAAAAACTTAAAAATACTGTTCGGATCACCACCATGCTCTCCGCAAACCCCCACTTCAAGGTTTTTCCTTACGGATTTGCCCAATTTGACGCCCATTTCAACCAGTTTAACAACCGCATCATCAACGGTTTGGAAGGGATCATCGCTTAGAATTTTCTTTTCCAAATATGCGGGTAAGAATTTACCGACATCATCCCTTGAAAACCCCAAAGTTGTTTGGGTTAAGTCGTTCGTACCGAAGGAGAAAAAGTCCGCGTATTCCGCTATTTTATCCGCCATTATCGCCGCCCTAGGGAGTTCAATCATAGTTCCGATCTCTATTTCGTTTTCAATGCCGTATTTTTTGAGGGTTTCGCTTATTAATTCCCTCATCAATTTCATCTCGCTTTCAAAGGCCACCAATGGTAGCATGATTTTGGGTTTTGGATTGAAACCCTCTTTTTTAAGTTCCAAATATGCTTCCGCAATAGCTTCGGTTTGCATAATGTATATATCCGGGAAAGTTATGGCCAACCTAACACCTCTATGCCCAAGCATGGGGTTCATCTCCTTGGTTGCCTCGACCAAAGTTCTTATCCTTTCGGGTTGAACGTTTAACCTTTCGGCCATCTCGTTTATTTGCCTATCATCCTTTGGCAGGAATTCGTGAAGGGGCGGATCCAAAAGCCTAATGATAACCGGAAGCCCATCCATTTCCCTCAATATACCCTTAAAGTCTTCCCTTTGGTAATTTTTTATCCTTTCCTTTGCCCTCTCGTAATCCTTACCCTTTTCCTCTGCGAAGAGTATCATAACCCTGAAATCCCAAATCCTATCCTCGCCGAAAAACATATGCTCCGTTCTCGCCAAACCTATACCCTCTGCACCGAATTCCCTTGCGATCTTTGCATCCTTTGGGGTATCGGCGTTAGCCCTAACCCCTATATCCCTGTATTCATCCGCCCAACTGAGAATATCCGCCACTTCCCCGGATATTTCGGGCATAACCTTAGGAACATCACCGAGATATATATTTCCCGTTCCCCCATCTATGGTAATAACATCGCCCTTTGAAACCTTGATGTCTTTAACGACAAAATACCCTTCTTTTTCATGAATCTCCAAAGACTCGGCGCCTACTACGGCGGGCTTACCCATACCCCTCGCAACCACGGCGGCATGGGATGTCTTACCACCCCTTGATGTTAGGATTCCAACCGCTGCCGCCATACCCTTAATATCCTCCGGAGATGTTTCCGTCCTAACCAAAATAACCTTTTCGCCTTTTTCCTTTAACTCGTAAGCCTCCTCTGGGTCAAAAACGACCTTACCCGTAGCCGCCCCCGGTGAAGCCGGTATTCCCGAAGCGATGGGTTTGGGCGCGTTTTTTTCGTCTATGTAAGGGTGCAAAACCTTTTCAAGGTTGTAAGGATCCACCCTCAATATCGCTTCTTCCTTTGATATAATCCCTTCCTTTGCCATATCAACCGCTATTTTTATTTCCGCCCTGGGAGTCCTTTTACCCTTGCGGGTTTGCAGAAGCCAAACCTTTTTCCTTTCTATGGTGAATTCTATATCTTGCATTTCCCTATAATACCTTTCCAGCTTTTCCGCCAAATCAATTAATTGATTGTAAATCTCGGGATCCCAATTCTTTAATTCGGATAAAGGCATTGGCGTCCTTATACCCGCCACTATATCCTCTCCCTGCGCGTTCGGTAGAAATTCCCCATATATTACCTTTTCCCCCGTAGAAGGATCCCTCGTGAACATAACACCCGTCCCGCTGTCATCCCCCAAGTTTCCAAAAACCATAGCAACAACATTACAAGCCGTTCCCCAATCTTCCGGAATCTTATATATTTTCCTGTACTCTACTGCCCTCGGATTCATCCAAGAATCAAAAACCGCCCTTATGGCCATCCATAGTTGTTGGTAGGGATCATCCGGTAAGGTTTTTCCATGCCCCTTTATTACCCATTTAAACCTATTAACCGCCTCTTTCCAATCCCCGGCATCCAAATCGACATCTCTTATTTCCTTGAAATCCTTGCCCAACTTTTTGGCCTTTTCCCTCTTAATCTCGTCCAATTCCCTTTCAAACTCCTCCTTATCTATCTTCAAAACAACATCCCCAAACATTTGGATGAATCGCCTGTAAGCATCGTAGGCAAATCTTTCGTTGCCAATTTTGGACAAACCCTTAACGATTTCATCGTTTATACCCAAGTTTAATATCGTGTCCATCATACCGGGCATGGAAGCCGGTGCCCCAGACCTAACGGAAACCAACAAAGGATTATTGGGATCTCCAAACCTCTGTCCCTTTGCCTCCTCAACTTTTTTTAAGTTCTCCAAAACCTCCTCTTCCAAACCTTCGGGGAAGGTTTTGTTATGCTTGTAATAATAAGAGCATACCTCGGTGGTTATGGTAAAACCCGGAGGAACGGGCAAACCCGCATGTGCCATTTCGTGCAAACCCGCACCTTTACCTCCCAACAACATCCTGATTTTATCCTTTTCCAACCCATAACCCTCTGCAACACCGTTTCCAAAGAAATAAACATACTTTTTCATAAAGCCGATATTCTATAACCGAAAAATTGCCAACCGTATAATATCCAAACCATGCCCAAAATAGAACTCAACGGTAGGGAAGTTGAATTTAAACCGGGTGAAACTATACTGAATATAGCTTGGAGGGAAGGGGAAAATGTCCCCGTATTTTGCTACCACCCAAAACTTCCCGTTTTCGCGGGGTGTAGGATGTGTTTAGTGGAGGTTGAATTTAGGGGCAGAAGAAGTCTTATGCCCGCGTGTGGAACGGCCGCAGCCGATGGTATGAAGGTTTGGACAAACTCGGAAAACACAAAATTTGCACAAAAATCGGTTTTGGAATTGTTGCTATTGAACCACCCTCTGGATTGCCCCAACTGCGATGCGGGAGGCGAATGCGATTTGCAGGAGATAACATTTGCACATGGCCCAACGACGAGCAGGTATAAGTTTCCAAAGAGGAAGTATGAAATAAGGGATGTTGGCCCGTTTATAGACTTATACCCCACAAGGTGCATTCAGTGTTATAGATGCGCCACCTTTTATTGGACGATAGGAGGAGGAAAGGACTGGGCGGTGTTTGATAGGGGTTGGTACACACTTTTTGGACCCGCAAGGGATAAGTTTTTACAAAACGAGTTTTCGGGAAACCTTATAGAGGTTTGTCCATTAGGAGCAATAACCGGTAGGGACTACAAATTCTTTACAAGACCGTGGGAAATTGAAAGCACACCAACGGTGAGCCCTGAGGATTCCCTTGGGGCAAATGTTTATGTTGATGTTAGAAGAAGGAAACCTTTCAGCAGAGGGCCGTTTGTAAAAGCGGGCAGAAGAGAGGATTTACACAAGATTATCAGGATAAACGGTAGGGAAAACCCCGATGTAAACGAGTTCTGGATTACGGATAGGGATAGGTTCTCGCACGAGTATAACAACATTAACAGGATAGACTATCCACACCTAAGGCTGAAGAACGGCGAGTGGTTTAAAACAAACTGGAATTTGGCTTTGGCTTGGGTTGTTGAGAACCTTAAAAACGCAAAAAACCCGGCGATAATTTCCGGGGCAAGGGGTACAAACGAAAGCGCATATGCCGCACGCAAACTGTTTAAAGAGGTTTTACTAAGCGACAACTTGGATTTTAGAAGGCCGCATATATCCTTTAAGGAGGATCCGTTAAAGGCTGTATTGGGATATTCCGCATCAACATCAAAGGTCTCGGATATTGATAAAGCGGATGTCATAGTTCTGGTTGGGGATGTTAGGGAAACGGTACCCGGTATAGGGATAAGGCTTATAAGGGCCGCAAGGAGGGGGGCAAAGGTTTATGTGGTTAATTATTACAAGGAAAGGTATGCAAGCGAGGGATGGGCGGAATGGGTGCAGGTGAAACCGGGGAGTGAGGATAGGGATACTTATAGGTTTATAAAGGAAACCCTGGAACCCTTAAAGGATAAAAGGGTTTTAGTGGTATTGACGGATGATTGGAGGGAGGGCGTACAGAGGAACTTCGCGAGTTTCGTGGTTCTAAACGACAATGCCGGCTTGCTCGTTTTAAGGACACTTCCAAACGCCCAAGGGTTTATAGATATGGGCTTTACACCGGAACCCGACGGTTCAACAACCAAAGAGATCTTGGAAGAAGCGGCAAACGGCGATATAGATGCGCTTATAATATGGGAGGTTGAACCATTATGGGAATATCCGGACGCGGATTTGGTAAAAAAGGCCTTGGAAAACACCCCTTTTGTTGTGGTTATGTCGTCTTTTTGGGATCCTTCAACGGACTACGCATCCGTTATACTTCCCATAACTACACCTTATGAGGAAGAGGGAACGAGAACCAATTTGGAAGGCAGGGTTCAGTATTGTAAGGATGCCCTTTGGCCATATGAGGGTAGCAGACCCGCGTGGTGGATTTTCAAAAACATAATAAGGGGATTGGGGGGAAAGGCGGATTGGGATGGTGCAAAGGATGTGTTTGAAGAGATAAAGGAAAGGGTTTTGGTCTATCACAATATAAACCCTTATAAAGTTGAATACGAAGAACTCCCATACCCGGATTATATACCAACGGTTAGAAAGTTGAAAAAGGTCTTTAAATCTCCGAAAGTTGATTATAACTTCATCCCAGCCGATGTTAGATACTTTGATGGTGGTGAAGAAATCAAGGAAAGGATTCTCTTATGGGCACCGCATATATACAAGGGGAGTTATTGGGCTTTCAGAAATCCAATACAAAAACCCTATATAGACGAGGAAACGGTATTCGCGTCCCCAGAGGAGTTGGCCGAATTGGGTATAAATGACGGCGCCAGGGTTTTATTGCGCATAGGCGGAAAAGAATACGGGTTTAATGTAAAGGGAGATGAAAGGATTCCCAAGGGTTTGTGGCTTTTTAAAGGTTTATTCTACGATGTAGGAATAAATGGGGTTTTAAAGGGGATATATATAGGGGTGGAAGATGTTGTGGTTTCTACTGAATACGCCGTCCAATAGGGAAATAGACAGTTTGATAATGCTTTCGTTGGAATTCACATATAGGGAAAATTATGGTGCCGCATTATCGTTTGCCGATGAGATAATAAAAAAATATCCAAACGAACCCGATGGATATTTCTTCAAAGCCGCAATATACGATTACTATATGGAAGACTATCATAACGATAGGTATTCCAAAGAGTTTTTTGAAAACATGAAGATTGCGGAGGAAAAGGCAAAAGCAAAACTTTTGGGGTTAAACGATAAGACGGAAAGGGCTTGGATGTACTTTTATATTGCAGGAGCAGCCGGATACAGGGCTATAAGGGCTGGTAGGGCGGGTAACTATGTCGTGGCATTAAAGTACGCCCTTGAAGGGTTAAAACCCCTTAAAAAGGCATTAGAGGAAGATTCCACGGTATATGATATATATTTCCCACTAGGTATTTACCATTACGCCCTTTCAAAATCCCCCAACAGAATAGGAGTTATACCCACTTTTTTCCTTTCAAGGGACAGAGAAGAAGACAAGGAGAAGGGTATAAGATATTTACGCATGGCATGGGAAAAGGGTCGCTATACATCCACAGTTTCCGCATTAACCTTGGCTTGGGTTTTATCACAGGAGGGGAGGAGCAAAGAGGCTATACCCATTTTAAAGGGATATGTTGAGAAATATCCAGAGAGTAGATACTTTAAATGGGTTTATGGGTATCTGCTCGTTAAGGAAGGAAGGTTTCAAGAGGCCGAGGTTATATACGACAAGCTCCTTTACCTGGTACTCAGGGATCAACCGGATTCACCATATAACGCCGTTTATGTCAGTTATTCTTTGGGTTATGTAAAGTTTTTCTTGGGTAAGTTTGAAGAAGCGCTACACTATTTCAATGTTGCCGAACAATACTATGAGAAAGCGCCACCAAATTTAAAAGGGGAATTAAGCGATGTTATAAATATGGTAAGGAAAATGAAGGAGAGGGCAAAGAGTAGGCTGGATGAAAAATGGAAGTAGGGTTTCAGGAGTTTTACAAAAGGTTAAGGGCGATTTTCAGGAGGGAGTGGAAAACAATAATAATTATAGGTGTTTTTGGTTCAATATTTGCCGCCGTATTAAACATGATATTGAGGGGTATTCCAATATTTCAGGCAACACAATTATTGGTAATAAAGGGGGAACAAAGGGAAATCAGTATAATGCCCACGACCCAAGCACAACCTTATGGTACTCAAACCTCGGAAATAGATGTAATACTTTCAAAGATAAAATTCCCCGAATTTTACGAAGGACTTTGGGATTCTTCGTTGGCTTATGAGGTTTTAAGGGGTGATATAAAAGGTATTAAGAAATTTGCCCCGGGAAAATACGATCAAAATACGGGCAAAGGTATAGTGATATGTCCCTGCTCAAAAAAATTTGAGGTTGTTATTTATGACGGTTTATCGCTCAGGGAAAGGTTATCCCAAGTAATTGGTAAAAAATTGGAAGATGGGAATACAAACCCATTTAGCACGGGTATAAAATTTTTTACAATATCTTATGTTTCTCCGGACAAAAGGTGGGCAAATAAGGCATCGGAATTGGTTGCAAATTGGATAATAAACAAACACCTTGAAGAGAAGAGGCAAAACCTTATAAGGCAAAAGCGTGCATTGGAAAATCTTATGGATTTTTATAAAAAACAGATAGACCTATTTGCGGATGAATTAAAAGATATAAAGAAAACTTTGAAATATCCCGAATACGATGAGGAAGGAATTTATAAAATTTTGGTTGAATTAACAAACCAAAAAAACGCCATAATCAACCTTAAGCAAAAACTTTCGGATGGCAAGATAGACACATTTTTAATCCTGACCGGCGATAACACCTTAGATGAACTGCAAAAGGAGAGAATAAAAAATATCGTAGATTACATAACTTTGAGAGCGGTTTTAGGGGATTCCCATCCGGAAGTGAAAGGTGTTCTCAAAAGGATAACAAAGATTGATGGGCTAATGATAAAAAGCATAGATGAAAGGCTTTCCTACCTGAATTCAAGGGTACAATTTTTCAGGAGCATATTACCCGTTGTTATAGAGGAGAGGGCAAAACTTTTAACCACGCAGAGAAATTTGGAAAACGCCGAAGATTTTTATATTGTACTCGGTCAAAACTTAAACGATGTTGAGGTAAAGCTTTCCAGTATAACACCGAATATAGAAATTATAGGAAAACCAAGAATATCCCTTTATAACCAATACACTAAAACGAGAAATGTTTTGCCCCTTGGGTTTTTCGCCGGTATATTGTTGGGTATTTTGTTTGCCATTTTAAGGGACCTTACAACCGAGTATGTTTTGGATGAAACATATCTTCCATTTGATAAGGATACGGTGATATCCCTTCCCAAGTTTTCCGAGGAGGATGCATTGCCCATAAATATGGTTTTGGAAAGGTTTTTGGATGTCAATTCTCCTGCTTTAAACGAATTTAGAAAAATAGCCTTTAAGTTAAATGTTTTTGATGATTTAAAGGAACTTATAATTGTAACCAGCACCCAGAGTGGTGAAGGTAAAACCTTTGTAAGCGCCAACCTAGCCGCCACCTTATCGATATCGGGTATTCCCACTTTACTCGTGGATGGAGATGTAAGGGCGAGGAGTTTAAGCGATTTTCTGGGATATCTGGGTAAAGGTGGATATGCCGATGATAATTTCAACCCTTACAGCATATCCGATAACTTACTCTTTTTACCGGTGGGGAAATCGGAGGTTGATATATTGGCGGCTTTTAGAAAACTTATAAAACACCTGGAAGATTTTACGGGGGAATATCTTATCGTTATAGATATGCCTCCCGTTGGGGTATCACCGGAGATGAAATTGTTGGAGAAATTTGCAAGCAAACATATCTTGGTTACGCGATACAATTATACGCTTAGGGATTCCTTTAAAGGTTTGGAGATTGAACCATCGGTGGTTATTTTCAACTTTGCCGGAGAAAGGTCAAGGTATTATTCAAAGTATTATTCAAAATACCAAGGGAGAAAACCGAAGAAAAAACTTATTAATAGGTTTTTGGGATTTTTTAAACGGGATAGAAAATGAAATGGGAGCTATTAAGCACATACGACGAGTTTTTTAAAAGGGTATTCTTTCCGGTTGGTACCGTTGAACCCCACGGTCCTTTACCCGTTGGTACGGACAACATAGCCGCAGAGTATATAGCCCATAGCCTTGCAAAGGAGTTTAACGCCGCCGTTATACCTCTAATGCCCTTTGGTGTAAATAGGTCTTTATACGGGTATAAAGGCGGTATATCAATATCCCCCAAAACCTTTAAGGGTGTAATATACGATGTGTGTAAGTCGTTAAAATTCAGCGGTGTAGAGGAGTTGGTAATATTCAACGGCCACGGGGGAAATACGCAGCATTTAAAAGATGTAATGTATAGGGTTTATACCGAACTGGGTATAAAGTGCGCGTCTATTGATTGGTGGGTTATAGATGAAAGGGCTTCTTACGAGGTTTTTGGTAGGGTTGGAGGACACGGGGGTATAGAGGAGTTTGCCTTGGTTTATATGGCCTACCCGGAAATTAAACAAAAGGTTTTGGGAGAATTCAAGGCATATTATCCAAGGACAGGGGTTTCAACATATCCATCCCCGAGGTCCATTCTACTGTACAACGAGGGTAAAAGTGAGGGCTATGATGTTGACGAAGAAAAGATAAAAACCTTTGTTAATAGAATTCTTAACGGGATAAGGGGTGTTTTAAAGGAAATATTTGAAGGTTGGGAAGACCTATCTAGGTAGGAATATATCAAGGACACCCCTCTTTATGGCTATTTCGGGTATAGCCTTCACATAAATCCTTACATCGTAAACGGATATGCCGCTAAACCACGACCACCTAGCCTCCAATACCCAACAGTGTAAATCCCTCTTAACATTTAAGGTTTGATCCAAAAACCTCTTGTTTATAAAATCGTAGGTGAAATAGTAAGAAAGTGTCCAATGTTTTGTTGGACTTCCGGAAACGGTAAATTTTACCAAACTTTGGGATGGGGATATGGTATCACCAAAGGCGTAGGTATATGTAAATCCAAAGTTCCAAGGTAAGAATTGTGGCCTGTTTATTTCCAAAACCTCCTCCTCTGTAAATGTTGTGTCCTTCTTTAATGTATCGGTTGTATCTCTTTTGATCCCAAAACCCACAATTTCGTTTAAGGAAAATGAGCCAAAGTTTAGAATTATTTGAGTTCCAAAGGCTTTTTTATCGTAATAGTCATAATTTGTATATACGGTTGCGGTTATTTTGTTTATAGGGGTAAGGTTTGCGTTTAACCTTATGGGGGATATTTTTCCGCTATCCAAAATGTAATCCGTGAATGCCCCCCACTGTAAAAATGTCCCCTTTTTTACAACCGTATCCCTTTGAAACTTATACTCGTATGTGTTATCCAACGAAAGGGTTAAACCTTTACTCTCCATTCCCATTACCGTTTTACTCCCCCCAATATTTACACTATCACCCCTACCCTGATAAAAAAATGAAACGCCCGGTTTAACTATGTGTCTAAACTTCCTTATTGGCCCTAAACCAAAGAGGGAAACACCGTATAGGGTTGTTGATACTGGAATACTAAACCCCCAAACTTTCGCCAGGTATGTTGAATCCGTTGTTGTTGTATTCAAATATGCGGAGGGGGATAAGGAGAAGTAAAATATATTATATGTGGTTGATAAGTTATGGGATGAGTTTAACATCCTATAACCACTCCTATTACCGAGGGAATCAATGTTCTCCTGCTGAACCAAATAAAGGGAGTTGGAAAAGGAAGCGCCAAAGATGTTTAAAGGGAGCAAACCGAGATTGATTTCCGGAATTTTTCTACTCGTAGTGTTTCTTAAAGGGTCATATCTGTTATATGCGTTTATACCCAAAAGGCCAAACTTACCCAGGCTTCTCCTTGCGGTTATGTACGAAACCAACTCGCTTTGCACCCAATTATCCTTTACCTCCGCGTAATCTTGAATATAATACGCATCGGATACAAAATCGCCACGGGAGTTTATGTCAAAACCGAGAAGGGTTTGATTGTGTCCCCCCTTTAAACTCCACCTCCTCCTATAACCCTCATTTCCCACCAAGTCATAAGCATAAGAGAAGTTGATATTACCGTTTAGGAGTTTATACACATTATAAACATAATCCGCGGAAAACCTAACACCCCTCTTTTCAATTATATCGGCGGATAGGGTTATATCTTGGAAGTTGTTTATAACGAGATAAAAGGAGAGGTTTCTTATATATCTTCCGTCTTGGGAACTATAACCCACGGAAGGGGGTAAAAAACCGCTTGATCTATCTTTACCCACCGGTAAGAACCAAAAAGGGGCTGCCAAAACCGGTATATCCATAATGTAGAATATCAAGGGTCTAACCACCGCCAAATCTTTCTTTATAACCCTCATCCTTGACGATACAAACCTATAATGTGGCTCTTCCAATTCGCAGGTTGTGAAGGAACCGCTTTTTACATAAACGGAGTTTTCGGAAGTTTTATAAACCGTATCACCCTCAACCCAACCTTTTTCTATAAATGTTCTACTCTTGGCCGCTATACCGGTACCCCTGTCTATGTTATACTTTAAATAACCACCCCTGGTTTGCGATTTTCCGTCCCTAAGTAAAAAGTTTCCTTTGGCCTCAACCACATTAAGGTCTTTCCAGTACCTTATCGTATCGGCAAACAATTCAACACCCTCTGAAGTTCTAACATAGGCGCTGTCGTAAAGTATTACCAGGGCACTATCCGGGAAATACTCCAAATATCCCCCCCTAAATACAACCTCCGATATCAAAAGGTTTATCATTTCTCCCTTTCTACCTTTACAACGGTTTTTACATTCCCCCTTGGATTCCAATCCCCTATTACGATCAGTTTTCTCGGTTTAAGAAGATTCCATAGGGCGTCAAAAACCTCATTGGTCGCCGCCTCATGGGAAATATACCTGTTCCTAAACTTGTTTAGCCAGAGTTTTAAAGAACGCAGTTCAACAATGTATTTATCTGGGATGTATTTTATATGAAATGTTGCAAAATCGGGGTAGCCGGATCTTGGGCATAAACATGTAAATTCCGGAAATGTTATTTCTATCCAATAATCCCTATCCGGATAAGGGTTATCCCAAGCCTCTAATTCCGCCTCTTCAATAGCCTTCTCGCCGTATTTCTTTTCCATAAACGGGAATTATATCTACGAACAAGTTAGTTTATTCAACGCTATGTTTTGCGGTTATTTATAGTGCGGATGTCCAGAATGTGGGCATAAATTTGAAATAAATATAACAGCAGGAACTCATTTCATCCGCAGTTATTTAAATATTAAGCCAAAATTTTCAAGTATATAATATTCACTTTTATGAAAGGATATCCATTACATAAAGAGGGTTTTCACCCAGAGGGAAATATATACGAACAACTCGCATATCTTTATAACCAGGTAGGATATCCGAATAGTTCGGATATGAACGATTTGTCCGAAATTGTGTGCGATGGGATTAAATATTTGAATGAGTATAAGGTGCAATGATGAGCGAAAATAAGAAAATAGGGAAATTTCAGATTGACGAGATATATTGTGGAGATGCTCTGCAATTGATGAAAGATCTCCCCCCTGAAGTTATAGATTTAATTGTAACTGATCCACCTTTCGCCATTGACTTCAAAGCAAAACGTAATAATTACAATCGTACACAGGACAGAGTATTGGAAGGATATAATGAAATACCAAAGGAAAAATATTACGACTTTACTGTTAATTGGATGAGAGAAGCATATCGTATCTTAAAGAAAACCGGTAGTATGTATGTGTTCTCTGGCTGGACCAACTTAAAAGATATACTTAATGCCTTGGATGAAGTAGGTTTCATAACAATAAACCACTTAATTTGGAAATATCAATTTGGAGTTTTTACCAAAAGAAAATATGTTACAAGTCATTATCATATTTTGTTTGTGGTCAAGGATGAGAAAAAATACAAATTTAATAAAATTGAGCGCTATCCCGAAGATGTATGGATAATTAATAGGGAATATTGGACGGGCAAAATTAAAACGCCCACGAAATTACCTGTAGAACTTGTTAAAAAAATTCTTTTGTTTAGTAGTGATGAAGGAGATATAGTTTTTGATCCTTTTTTGGGATCAGGTACAGTTGCTGTGGTTGCAAAGATGCTCGGAAGACACTATTTGGGATTTGAGATCGTTCCAGAATACTATGAATTTGCAAAAGAAAGAATATCTAAGGTTCAAATGAGTCTATTTAAGCGGATTGATGGTGAAAAATTTGGAGGCGCAAAGAATGATGTTTGAAAATGCCAGAAAAATATTTAAAGATATAAGAAGTAATCTTGCAAGTGATAAATATCGGGAAAATGTTCGTGAATTTCAGACTTGCATATGATTATGACACCGCAAACTGGGAAAACAGATTTGTGGTAGGGGGAGCGTTAGAAATTCTCTTTTGTGCATTATTGAATTCCATTGGCTACAAATGTAGGTGGATTAAAGAAGCTAGGTACGATATAGAAATAAATGGCATCAAATTTTCAATGAAAAGCAATTTTACGGGAACAGGAGACATAATTGTAGATTGGGAAGAACCAACATTATTTTTTATAAGTGATGTGGGTATATGCTATGCCGATCCGGAAATGGGATTGGAAACAAGACATACCCATGATGCCCTTGTTATAAATACAAGGCAAATAAAAGAATTAATTAAGCGTAATGATATCTGGCTAATTCCTATAGAAATCCCAAAGAAACCGAAGAGTTCGGTAAAAATTAAAACCGCAAGTTATGATGTTGCAAAAGCCATTCTGGAAGAAATCAATAGCAAACATTTAAGGCAAAATCTACCGGAGGTATGATATTTAGCTTACCCAAAAAATCATTCCAGTATATAATAAACGGAAATGGCGGCTATAAGGGTTGGTTCGGTTATAAGGTATCAGGGAGATGAATATGTTGTTCTGGACTATAAGCATTCCCACCGGGGAAGGGGTGGGGCAACCATAAGCTTAAAGTTAAAGAACTTACGCACAGGACAAGTCCAAACCTTCACCCTAAGGGATACGGACGAGGTTGAGGATGTAATGGTTGAAAAGAAACCCGCAATATTCTCCTACATTGACGGTGAGTACTACCACTTTTTGGATAACGAGACTTATGAGGATATAACATTTCATAGGGATGACCTCGGGGAAATGGTTTATTATCTCAAAGAGGGGTTAGAAGTTTTAATAATATATGCCGATAATCGCCCCGTTAGTATAGAACTTCCCACATATGTGGAGTTAAAAGTTGTTGAGGCGCCTCCGGGTGTAAGGGGTAATACCGTACAAGGGGGTACAAAACCCATAAAACTTGAGACCGGATTGGTGGTAAATGCCCCCCTGTTTATTGAAGAAGGGGATGTAATTAAAGTTGATACCCGTACGGGTGAATACATAGGGAGGGCATAATGGAAAAAGATATAGATATAAACCTTTTGGAACAAATAATCAAACTCTTTAAAGATAGCGATGTGGCACAAATGGAGTTATCCACAAGGTATTTTAAAATCAAGCTCTCAAAATATCCGGAAAACCAACATTTTCCCAATATTCCCATAAGCAATATACAATTCATACCTCCACAAACCCAACAGGTACCTCAACCGGCGCAAACCGAAACAAAAGGCGAAGAACCCAAAGAGGAAAAAAATATCCATATAGTGAAATCACCAATGGTTGGGACCTTTTACAGGGCTCCCGCTCCGGGGGCAAAACCCTTTGTTGATGTTGGTAGTAAGGTAAAGAAAGGGGATGTACTTTGCATCATAGAGGCGATGAAGATAATGAATGAGATAAAATCGGATGTAGATGGTGTTGTTGAGGAAATTTTGGTGGAAAACGGCCAGCCCGTAGAGTACGGGCAACCTTTATTTAAGATAAGAATAGAATGAGTGAAGGTGGGGAACGGATAAGAAAGCGATTTATTTTAGGTCTTGTAATAATCACCCCAATATTCATAACTATATGGGTTGTTATCGCCATAACAAACCTTTTTGTGGGATGGATCGCAAACGCGCTATCCAGCATACCTGCACTAAAACCCCTACCTTATCCCCTTATGCTTTTTATATCGGTTATATTTGTACTTATGGTTATATATCTTGTGGGTTTAGCTGCATCCACATATGTTGGTAAGGTGGCAATTGACATAATGGATACATTTGTCTTAAATATACCCTTACTGAACTATGTATATCGTATATCCAAGGAAACGGTAAAGGCCTTTTATAACCTACCAACAAAAAATGTTTTTAAAGGTGTTGTTTGGGTGAAAATAGGGGAAAATGCCAAATTATTGGGTTTTATTACGGATATATACGGGGATAGTATTTGCGTTTTTATACCTTCCACACCGAACCCGACAACGGGTTTTACCCTCTTGGTAAGTAAAGATAGTATAGAAAACGCGGATATTGGTGTTGAAGATGGTTTAAAGTTTGTTATATCCGGAGGAATTGTAAATGTTTTTCAAAAAGGACGAATTGGGTAAAATTATAGATAAATTCAGGCAAGAAGCCTCCAAGGATGGGGAATTTTTCCAGGTTTTAAAGGGTTTGCAAAACCTATACGAACATACGGTTGAAGAGGTGATGAAACCGAGGGTTGATGTTGTAATGCTATCCGAAACGGATACTTTAAGGGAAATGGTGGAAAAGTTTGTGGAACATAGGTACTCAAAATATCCGGTCATTTCCGAAGATGGGGATAAAATCATAGGGGTAGCGCACATAAAGGATTTGTTGTTGCACCTGGAAGACGATATAGACAAATTAACCGTTAGGGATATTATGCGGGAACCCTTTTATATACCACACTCCATGAGCTGTTTAAGGGCTTTAAAGTTTTTACAACAGAAGAGGTTATCCATAGGTTTAGTCGTCGACGAATACGGTAATGTTATAGGAATTGTCACGATAGAAGATTTATTAGAAGAAATAGTGGGGGAGATATACGAAGAGCACGACAAAGACGAATTCAGGTACGAATATCTCGAAAACGGGTGGATAAGGATGAGCGCAAAATTATCCCTTTCGGAAGTTGAAGAAATTTTGGGTATTGAATTTGGGGAAACTGAGAGTTCAAGCATAGGGGGTTATGTGATAGAAAAACTCGGTAGGATGCCCGAAAAGGGTGAGGAGTTTGAAATACCTCCCTTGAAATTCATAATTGAAGATGTAGAACCTCAAAGGATTATAACCCTTTTGGTTAGAAAGGCAGATGGAAACGAGATTTATTGAGGTTTCAAAGCTTTATGAGGGTTTCTTAAAAAAGTTTTGTAAGGTTTTGGCGGGGGAAAGGGGGTTTTGGAGGAGGATAAAAACACCGGATATTAGCCGCCCTGGTTTATTATTGGCGGGTTTTGAGGAGGAATTCCCCGCAGAGAGGGTACAGATTATAGGATTAACGGAAAGGGCATACCTATTAAGCCTTGGTGAAAGGGGTGAAGATGCGATAAAAAGGTTGTACTCAAAGGAACCGCCAACGGTTATACTAACCTCCTTTGCTGAAAAGATAAACGAAAGACTAAAAAACCTTTTTTCTTACTATGCCGAAAAATTCTCAATACCTACATTCTTTACGGAAGTCGGGACAACAAGGGTTATATCTTTAATTATGGATAAACTCCAATACGAACTCGCACCAACGATATACGAACATGGGGTAATGGTAGATGTTTTTGGTGTGGGTATATTGTTAAAGGGAAAATCCGCAATTGGTAAAAGCGAATGCGCCATTGAACTGATAAGGAGAGGACACAGGTTTATAGCGGATGACCTCGTGGCCATAAAGTTATACCCTGCCGATAATTTACTCGCAGAATCTCCAAGGGAAGAGATAAAATACTATATGGAAATTAAAGGGGTTGGCATAATTCATATCCCTTCAATATACGGATTGCAAGCGGTTAAAGAAAAAACTTCCCTTGATTGCGTAATAGAGTTTATTCCCCAAGAAGAGTTTAAGTATAGCCCGGATACCGAGGTGGAAAGCGTTAATTATTTCGGTATAAGCGTTCCAAAATTCAAATTACCCATAACACCCGGGAAGAATATGGCAAGCATAGTTGAAACGGTTGCATTGGTGTATAAAAAGGGCGATTTAGCCTATCAAGAGTTTAAGGAAAAGTTGAGGAAGTTGGTTGATAAAGGTTAGGCGGAATATTTTTTAATAATGTCATCCAATACTTTTAGGGCTTCCTCGCGGGTTTTTACAACCCCCTCAGCCCTCAACTCTTCTATTTCTTGAAGGATTTTCTTGTAAATCGGCCCAGGTTTTAGACCCCTTTCCATAAGGTCATACCCCGTGATCAAACGGGGTGGTTTGTTTGCCTCGGCTTCCTGCTGTTTAAGGAAATCCTCCAATTTTTTAGCCAATCGCAACTGACCGGCTACACCCTCGGCTCTAAGGGAGGTGGCCAACGCATCTACATAGGCCACAAGGATTATCGGGAACGCCCATTCGCCCGTTCTTTTATAATAACGGTATAATGCCCTTCTCGTCACATCTGGTGTTGCCAATAGGTGAGGGTGCATGTGCTCCGCAACTATTAAGGATATGGCTTTATAAATCTCCTTAGGCATTCTCAACCTTTTACCAATTGAATTAACGATTTTTGAACCTATGTAATCGTGTCCGTGAAAGCTTATTTCACCATTTTCGTATTTGTATGTCGCGGGTTTTCCCACATCGTGGAACATCGTCCCCATAACGATAATAAATCTACCCTTATCGTTTCTTATGGCCTCCATCCTGTGCAGGTAATAAACGAAGGGCCCATCTTCGAGGGTTTTCAGTGAAATTTCTAACCTTCTTAATGCCAAGAGTGTATGAGACCAAACATCCACATCCAAACCTTTTAAGGGCTTTTTTAACCCTTCAAGTTCGGGGAAAATTTTGAATAGAATTCCGCTTTCGGCCATAGAGGATACCTGCTTATAAAAGTTTTCTGAGGACAGTATTTTTGTTAGTTCGTAGGTTATCCTCTCGGGCGAAACCTTCGTTATGAGGTGGGAGCGGGAGGAAATCTCAAAAAATGTTCTACCCTCAATTTCAAAACCCAATTCTGCCGAGAACCTAAAAGCCCTAAGCATACGCAAAGGATCTTCTTCCAAGTTTTCCGGAAGTGTTATCCTTATTATTCCACTCTGTAAATCCTTTAAACCACCAAAGACATCTATAATTTCCCAACTATCCAAAGAAATTGCTATGGAGTTTATGGTAAAGTCCCTCTTATACAAATCGTCGTATATAGTTCCGGTTATAGGGGTAAGATCTATCTGTTCATCCTCCAAAACAACCCTAAAAATACCAAGCCCCTCGTCCAAAGGTATTAACACACCCTTTAAATCCATTGCTATGCTTTTCCCCGTTTCTTCCGGATTCCATACGGCTATATCCCAATCGGTTGGAACTTTACCCAACATTATATCCCTTATAGCCCCACCTACAAGGTAAGAACCTTTCGGCAAAAGTTTATACCAAGGTTTATACCTAATCAGGCTCTTAATTATTTCAACCATACCACCCTTTTCACGAATGTCCTTCCGTTTATCAAAACCTTAACAAAATACACACCACTTTTAACCTCCATCCCTTGATCCGTATAGCCATCCCAATACACCTTAAAGGACTTGTTTTTAAACCCCTTATAAAGTGTTTTTAAAACCTTACCCGTAAGGCTTATTATATAAACCTCTACGCGCGAGGGCTCGGATATGTTTAGCATAATCTCAACATTTCCCCTTCCATAAGAAACGGTTAAAACCTCATCACCAGAAAATATATCGCGTATCCTATAATTACCATAATCGCTTACGATTACCTCAACCTCTTGGTCGTTGAACTCCACACGATATGAACCCGTATTCACGGGAAGTATGCCAAAGGATACGGAGTTGTATAGGTTTAAATCCGCAGCGAATAGGCTTGTATTGTTAAAATGCAGGATGAAGGGGTGAGAATACGAGAAAAAGGGTTTGTTAAGGACTTGGCTGTTTATTTTATTCCTTCCAAATATAACATATACCCTATCCATATAAACGGCCAGAGAAATAAAGTTATTGCTTTGGGTGGAAAGGGAAAAGGCTTTACCAATACTTTCGCCCCCTTCAAAGAATTCATATCCTTTGCCGTTAAATGTTATATAACCCTTGGATGTTATAACGGTTGTATCCCCACAAAATATATAATCCCCGCCCCCTTTCAACACGCCCCCTTTATCCCCTATTACCGTAATCCTATTGTCCAAAAGTACAAACATACTTCTCCTTCCGCCCAACCCGCATATCGTTATATCCTTCACGCCTTCCATGAAAAGTGTTATGCTATCGTTGTGATATTTGAACAGACCGGCATCCGAGAGGAGATAATATGACCCATTAAAGTAAAAAGTCTTTTTATATCTTCCGGTTATCGGCAGTGAAGAATCCTTTAAGGAAGGCAATTTCAAAAGTATTATGGGATTTGATGGGTCATCAGTTGTAATTACAAGGCTAAAACCTTCGGGATTATAGGATATATGTTCAACTTTTGATTTTATAGGGGTACCTATGGGATTCCCGACTAAGAGGTTATCGTATATTAACAGACCGCTATCTGTTCCCACAAAGATTTCGGAATCGCCATCACCATCCATATCTATACTGGCAACGGAATTTATACTAAGGGATAACAACAGCAACATTTTTATCCACCTAGTTGCTTGATTATATCTTCCAACTGCTGCGCCTCTTTTGTTTTACCTTGTTTTCTGTAAGATTGCGCCGCCATCTTAAAGTTGTATATTACCTGAGACTTGGCCGAACCATCCCCCTGCTCGTATTTCTTATAATATATAAGCCCCATGAACTTGTATGCATCCCCAACCTTTTCGGATGAGGGGAAACTCTGAACAAACTTTTGCAATATCCCCAAAGCGTTTTCGTAATCGTTTTTGGCGTATAGGGCCAATCCGTAAAGGTATAGAACATTTTCTATGTCTTCCCCGTTTGGATACTTTTGAACATATTGGGAGAAGTAGTTTATCGCTTTATCGTAATCCTTTGATATGTAAGCTATGTATCCTATGCTGAACACGGCCTTTGAAGCCCTTGGGTCTTCGGGGAAGTATCTTAGAAAATCTTCAAACATTTTTGCGGCCTTTGGATATGTGCCCTGATTGTATAACGCAAGGGCATTGTTAAAGACCGCCTCCGCGCCAATTCCGGACCTTAAATATTGTGCAACTTCTGGATGTTCCGAGACCAAGGCTTGGAGAAGTTTCTTAACATTTTCCGCGGATTGGTGCCCCGGGTATTCCAAAAGGAATCTATCCCAAGCCTCCGCCGCCCCTTTATAATCTCCCAACCTGTATTTGGCCTTGCCGAGTAATTCAAGAACAGCGGGCATATCCTCGCCATTGGGGTATTTTTGTATGTAATATTCAAGTTTTTCAACCGCCTTTTGGAAACTACCACTTTGGAAGAGCAGTTGCCCCATATAAGCGGTAATTTTTGCAGACCTCGGATCATCGGGGAAAAACTCTATAAACCTTTCAAATCTGGCTTGGGCTTTTGTCATTTGCCCGGAATTAAAAGCCTTCATTCCGGGATTATAAAACAAAACCTCCCCAACCAAGGGGTTGGTAATCTTTATATTCTTATTGGCCGCTATGGCTTCGCCGTATTTACCCTCAATATAGGATAGGGAGGATAAAATCGTATCCTTTAAGAGTGGATATTTTGCAAGGGCGTTTTCGTATTGAACGATTGCGGAATCGTAGTTTCCGTTTTCCGCATACCATTCGGCCAATATGATTTCCAACTTGGGTTTATTGGGGTGGCCTTTGTTTATAACATCCTTTAATGTTTGTATGGCCTTAAATAGCTCCCCATTTTTGTAATATGAAAAGACTTTTAGAATTTGGGCCTCTAATGTTTTCTCATCGCCCGGGAACCTCTTCTCCATCGTATCAACTAAGGATATGACCTCGCTATAAGAAGTGTTCATATATGCCGCCAATGCCCCAAAGTAAAGGGCATCCTTATAAACTTCCCTCCATTCGGGGTATTGGAATGCCACCTTGGAGAAATACATATAAGCGTCTAAATACCTACGCTTGTTATAATATGCTATGCCTAAGCCCATATATACAGGTATTATGAACTTCGGATTCCTTGCACCCCTTACTTCGGCTTTTTTAAGTGTATCTATGGCTTCGGAATACCTTTCAAGGTGTATTAAGCACCACCCGTTTCCTATGAACCCTATGGTTATGTAATCGGGTATATTGGTGTTTCTTATAAGGTCTTCGTATATGCTCTTGGCCCTTTCGTAATTGCCCGAGTAGTAATACCTTTCCGCTCTGGCAACCACCTCGCCGTAATCGTTGGAATATGCGTCCGGCAAAGGCCTTTTATAATCCCGTATTACCGCGGGTATAAAGTTTTGACCTATAAATACCCATAACATACACCTTTAATTCTAAGGCTGTTATTCTTCATATGGGGATACCAACAACCTTATAATATCAAGTGAATGGCTTTACAAAAGGGATTTGTCCTTTCCCGCAAATATGAAGTTCAGGAATTCATAGGTAGGGGGTTGATATTTGAGGTTTATAAGGCGAGGCATACAAGACTATCAAAGGATGTGGCCTTAAAGGTTTTGATACCTGAAATAGCATCGGATTTGGAATTTACAAGGTTTGTGGTTCAGATAATAAGAAACATAGCATCCTTGGAGGAACACCCTCACATATCTTGGGTTCACGACATTGACAAAGATGGAGTGTATATATTTTTTGTAATGGATTTTCTTCCAAGGGGTTTGAACGACATAATCAAGGATATTTCCCTTGAAGATGCCATAAGTATAACCGTAGATATATTGGATGCTTTAAAGTATGCCCATTCAAAGGGTTTGATACACAAAGACATAAGACCTTCAAATGTAAGGTTTAACGAAACGGATAGTGTGGTTCTTGTGGATTTCGGTATGGCGGAGATAGCGGCCAAAGCCGCCATGAAGTTTAAAAGAACCGCCTTTATACCCCCGCCTCATTATACGGCCCCCGAACAGATAAAATCGTTTGAATTGGCGGATGAAAGGTCTGATATTTATTCCGTGGGTGCGCTGTTATACCATATGCTAACGAAAGAACCACCTTTTGAGGGCGATATTAAGCAAATATATTACCAAAAATTATCCGGCACGGGACCAAAACCTCCAAGGACTATAAACCCGGATATACCCCCAGAAATTGAAAGGTTGATCCTTAAAGCGCTATCTCCGGACCCTTATGAAAGGTTTCAATCCGCCGAAGAGATGTTAGAAGAATTGAGGGGGTTTTCAAAGAAGGTTTTGGGAAGGTTTGTTATGGCGGAGTTTGAGGAGAGGAGACCCGAGGGGGTTTTTAAAAGAAAATTAGAAATTAGGGAAGGGGTACCCTTTAAATTAGAGGTTTTAGAGTGTAAGAGCGTTATTAAGAAATACGAACCCTTTGAGTTAAAATTGATCTTTTCGGGTGAAGGGGAGGGTAGGGTTGAGATAACCTTACCAAATTTTATATCTTCATCATCACCCCCGTATCAAAACTTCTCCTCACCATGTGAAATCTCTTGGAATCTCATCACAACCCAAGAAATATATGGGGCATATGATATAGAAATAGCGGTTTATTACGAGGGTTTGAAAATATTCAAAGAACCAATAAAGGTTCCAATACTCGTGATACCCGTTGAAGGCGAAATAAAAGAAGAAAAAACAAAGAAAACTTCATTTCGTATCTTTGGTTTAGGTAGATGAGGGAAAGGGCTATAATTATTGGCATTCTTAGACCCGGCGAGGGTGAAAAGGTCTTTCGGAGGCTTGAGGAACTCAAAGAACTCGTAAAAACCGCCGGTGGTGAAGTCGTTGATGTGATAATACAAAGGAGGTTAAAGCCGGATCCGGCTTATTATATAGGCAAGGGGAAAGCCAAAGAAATATCGGAGCTTGTTCAAAAACTAAGGATAGATATGGTTGTTTTTGATGCAAAACTTTCACCGACACAGTTGAGAAACCTGACAGATATTATACCCTCTAAGGTCTTGGATAAGATTGATATAGTTCTTGATATATTCGCCCAGCATGCCAGCAGTGCCGAGGCTAAAATTCAAGTTGAACTCGCCCAATTACAAAACAGATTGGCGAAGCTAAGGGTGGCACCCGGATATTTTTCAAGGTTGGGTGGAGGAATTGGGACAAGGGGTCCGGGTGAAACAAAACTGGAAATAGATAGGAGGAGGATATTACACAGGATAAGTATATTAAAGCGAAAGTTAAAGGATATAGAGAGGGCGAGAAAAGAAAGGACAAAAAGGCATAGGGAATTTTTCAGGGTTGCCCTTGTTGGATATACAAGCGCTGGAAAAACCACACTCCTTAACGCTTTAACTAAGTCAAAATTAAAAGAAAGCCCGAGTTTATTTACAACGCTTGATACATTTACGAGGGGTATGTATTTAAACGGTAGAACCGTTTTGGTTTATGATACCGTGGGTTTTATATCCGATCTACCCCCACAGTTAATAGCGGCTTTTAGATCCACCCTATCCGTGGCGAATGAGGCGGATTTATTATTGGTTGTTGTAGATGTATCAAAACCGCAATTTGAGGAAGATTTGAAAGTTGTGGAGGAAACCTTAAAGGCAATAGGTGCCGGGGAAAAACCAAAAATATATGTTTTTAACAAAATAGACCTATTACCCTCCAAAGAATCCTTGGAAAGGCTAAAAGAAAAATTTGATGAAGACAACGCCGTATTTATAAGCGCAAAAACCGGGGAAAATCTTGAAAATTTAAAAGAAAAAATCTGGCAAAGGATGAACTTATCCTCTGAGAAGGGCTATTACGGCCATTAGGGTATCCGCTGTTGCCCATAAAACATATGGATATATTGCGTTAATTTGTGCTATGAATGTTGCATCTCCAAACAGGAAGAGGCTAACAACAAAGGCCCCAATTGCCCATTTTTTTCCTATTTCCGTTCCCCAAAGGAGTAAGAGGTTGTAAATAACTATAAACACCATTACCCAATCAAGGATTATAAAAAGAACATAAGGGGACATATTTTTGAATATATCTACGAGGTTGGGTATATAAAATGTGGCCGCAAAGAGAATGGAGAAAACAACTAAAACTATTATAAGCCTTGTAAATGTAAGGTAATACCCCGAGCTTTGGAAAAACCATATATACCTAAAATTACCCGCAAAAAAGAAGAATCTGGCAATTGTAATGAGTATTATCCCCATTAACCCGAAAGTGAAAATATCCGTAAGTTTTGCGAAGAAGAAGGATAAACCATGAAGTAAAAAGGCTATGCTCATAATCACATAAAACTGGCCGCGCACATTGTCAAGTCCGAGTTCAACATATCCCTTTAAAAACCAGACAACGGAAACATAAATCGTCAGGAAACCTATGCTATAAAGCGCAATAGGGTTTCCGGAAAACTTGAAAAACAACGAAAGCAAATATAAACCTATAAGCAATACCCAACCTAATGCCCGTACCATAAGATATGCAAATTATAAAGAGGAAAAACTTTCAACCTTAAAATTTCCGGTTATGGAGAAGGTTATAGGGATAGATTTGGGTACTACAAACTCCGTGGTTGCGGTGGTTGAAGGTGGGGAACCGATTGTTATACCTAATAGGCAGGGCGAGAGAATAACCCCATCCGTTGTTGCTTTTAAAGAAAACGGGGAAATATTGGTGGGTTCCCCGGCAAAAAGGCAGGCGATAACAAACCCCTTAAATACGGTTTTCTCAATCAAGAGGTTTATGGGTAGGACATATGCAGAGGCGAAACGATCTGGGGATGTTGATAGGGTTCCGTACAAAGTCGTGTCCGGACCCAACGATAGGGTAGAGGTTGAAATTCCGGCCTTAAAGAAAAGGTTCACCCCGGAGCAGATATCGGCTTTTATACTTTCGGAGTTAAAAAAGGCGGCCGAGAACTTTTTGGGTACCGAGGTTCAAAAGGCCGTTATAACCGTTCCGGCTTACTTTAACGACCCCCAAAGGCAGGCCACCAAAGATGCGGGTTTAATAGCGGGGTTTAAAGAGGTTATAAGGATTTTACCGGAACCCACGGCGGCCGCTTTGGCTTATGGCCTCAACAAAACGGATAAATCCCTTAAAGTTGCCGTTTATGACTTGGGAGGTGGCACATTTGATATATCAATTTTAACGCTTGTTGAGGGTGCCTTTATAGTTAAGGCTACGCATGGGGATACCCATTTGGGTGGGGACGATATAGACCAAAAGATAATAGATTGGCTTATGGAGGAGTTTTACAGGGAAACCAAAATAGACCTTTCTAAGGATCCCGCAGCCTTGCAGAGGTTAAAGGAGGCGGCCGAAAAGGCCAAAAAGGAACTCTCATTCCAAAGTGAAACGCTGATAAGCCTGCCCTATATAGCCTTTGACCCCGAAGCCAAGGTCGGTTTAAACCTTGAAAGGGTTTTAACGAGGGCAAGGCTGGAGGCCATGGCCGAACCCTTAATAAACAGAACTGTTGAGCTTATGAGGCAAGCCCTTGATGAAGCCGGGTTTTCCAGAAACGAGATAGATGAGGTTATACTGGTGGGTGGTCAAACCCGTATGCCTTTGGTACAAAAAGTTGTTGAAGAGTTCTTCGGTAAAAAACCACATGCGGGAATAAACCCCGATGAAGTTGTGGCCATAGGGGCTGCAATTCAGGCCTCAATAGCAATAGGTGAGATGAGGGACAAAAAGGACATAGTCCTGGTTGATGTCGTTCCCCTATCCCTAGGAGTTGCAACCCTTGGCGATATATTTGATGTTGTAATACCCAAGAACACCCCTATACCCGTAAAGAAATCAAAAATTTATACCACGGCATACGACAACCAAACGGTTGTAACGGTTGAGGTTTATCAGGGTGAAAGGAAAATAGCATCACAAAACAGGCTCTTGGGTAGGTTTGACCTTACGGGTATCCCACCCGCCCCAAGGGGGGTACCGCAAATAGAGGTAACCTTTGAACTGGATACAAACGGAATATTACATGTATCCGCCGTTGAAAAATCCACCGGCAAGAAGGCTGATATAAGGATACACGCGAGGACCGGTTTGACGGAGGAGGAAATTCAAAGGATGATTGAGGAAGCGGAGAGGTATAGGGAAGAGGATGAGAAGAGGGCGAGGTTGGCCGAGTTGAGGAATCAAATAGACGCGTACATATACGAGGTTGAAAAGGCCAGAAAAGAATTTGAGAATAAATTAACGGAAGATGAAAAGAAGAGGATAGATGAGGGTATAAACAGGTTGAGGGATGTAATGAGTAGCAACGATGAAGAAAGGATGAGGAAAGAGTTTGAGGAGTTTCAAAAGGTTTGGAATACGATAATTTCAAGGATTTACCAACAAACCACTGGCAAACAAAACCCACCGGATGAGGAGGGCCCAACCATAGAGGCCTAAAATTCGCCTGAAACGCTTAAACCGAAGTTCCAAGAGAATTTTTGCATTTTATCGTAATACGCGTATAAATGGCCCGATATATTAATTTCGTAAAGGTTTTTCTGCGGATAAAAACCCAGTAAGACTACCGGCCCTTCGGGTTTTATATATACCTCATCACCTTTCTCCCCGTAATAATTCCTGTAATAAAGGCTTAGCGAAAAGGGTTTTCTTATCCTGATAAAAGGGGAAAGTGCCCAAGAAGTTGATTTCAGAACTTCAAGACCAAAAAATTTATACCCAAACGATAGGGAATTGTATTCTATATACTTACCAAAAACCCTTTTTAAGTTCTCGTATTCCATAAACCAATTGTAGTTGGCGAACCCGTTAAAAACCCTGTTATATCTGAACTCACCCGTTTCCACATCCCTATAAAGGTCAAATTTCACACCCACACTATCCCTACCAAACCAAGCATTCAAGTTTATGGTTTTTAAATCCTTAAAATCCGTCCTCAAAGATGCGTTTAGGTATTCCAAAACCGATATTCCTATATCGTATATTGCTGTATCCGTGGGGAAGTAAACCATTTCCCTTTTATAACTCCCAAAGGGTTTTGGGTAAAACATCCCCAAAGAATCCCTTTCGTAATCCCCCCATCCCTTACCCACATATATAAACCTCTCCTCCTTTTTAAAACTTATGGATGAAGATATGTCCAAACGGATAAACTTCCAAATTAGACCGAGTATAAAGGACCTCCCCATTTTGCTAACCCCGTAGTTTAAAACCAAACCTTCGCCAATAAAACCTATGTCATAAGCCAAAAAACCGTCGTCGTACCTCTTAATCGTTCCAACAAGTTTTTCCGATTTACCATTAATCCCATAAGATCTACCAAATGTATCCTCCGCCATAAATCCCCCCGCAAATAGGCCTTTTATAAAACCGCCAAATTCGTACCTGTTCCAAATACTTGTCCTTAAAAGGTTTGCATAAAACCCTCTATCCATTCCAAGTTTTATATCCCCGGAATACACGAAATCGTTTTCAAAAAAGCCCCTCAAAAATTTACCATTCAATCCCTCAAAATTCAAACCAATACCGAGATTTATGTTGTAATTCCCCGTATTTACTCCGGTTGCGGTATAGGGAATATAGGGGTTATAACCAAAATTCCCAAAGGAAAATGCGTATATTTTTTCCCCAATGGTGTAGTTCCACCTACCGCCCATGTTCCCCCGATCGTTAAAGTTTATGGATAGGTAATCCCCACCCCTCTCAAACCCCACTTCACCCATATACTCCCCATTATTCCCTTCTATTGGTTTTATGGTATAGTCCCCTCCACTTCCCACAAACACAAACCTATCACCGAGGAATTTATAATCCCCGTTTTTAACATTGACAAAATCGCACATCAAATCCCCGTTCAAAACATCTATGTAAAATGTATCCTTTGAAAACCTGTAATCCCCTTTTGATGTCCTTATACACCCTTTAAAACTTTCAAACCTTTGAGGGGTTATACCGCTTCCCCTTATGAAAAATCCCCCAACCCTTATTACCCCATAAGAGAATAGGTTTTGGCTACCCGTAGATTCCTGGTATTCAACCGTAAGGATGTCGCCATCTTCAAATTCCCGTGTTATATATATGGCCCCATTTTTAAGGACATAACCGCTTTTTAGCACTCTGCCGTTTATATATACCCTGACGGAATTCTCAACGACACCCTTGGAAGGTATAACATAAGGTCCGTTAAAACCCTTAAACAACCTAAAATTAACCCTTTTAACATCCGAAAACGACCTTAAAAACTTCAAAGTATCCCCTTTATAAAAAATCCCCAAACCTTCCCCCCTTACCCTTCCCCTTACAAAATCCTCGCTTAATATCCCACCAAATAAACCCATATAATCCTTGAAAATTTGTACCCTAAAATCCTGCAGGTTTTCTATCCTCTTAACCTCGCCGCTAACACCCGCAACATCTCTTATGGCTAAACCCAATGCCCACCCGTATATATCACCCTTAATTTCAGCATATAACCCATCGGTGCCAAAGTTGTAAAAACCACTCCAACCTTTTAGGGTTAAAGAGGTATCCCATTCAAAATAGGAAAATGAATCCGGGGTTAAAGGTTTTAGAAGGTATAACTCGTAAAACAATCAGAACTCTCGTACCACCCCAAGATTTATGGTTGGGGAATTTGGTATTAAAGGCGCGGGATTTAGGAGGTTGATGTTTATAATGTTTTCCGTGCTTATTTCAATAGATGGGATACTATCGGGTTTATAAGGGTAGTTATACGGATAGTTTTCCCCGTACGCATATGAAAATCCGATAAGGAATGTGTAGGGTTTTGAGATCTTTTTGAGGGTTATCGAAAAGGGGGTGTAGTTTGTGTTCAATTTGTATATAAGGGTATCCAAGGAAGGATTGCCGGTATTCGGATAACTGACCTTTGCATTCGGTGAAGGCGTTATACGATAATCTAAAACTATATTTTCGGGTAATATTTCTGCAAGGATTCCCCCAAGCGCGCCAAAGACGATATCCCCCAAACTAACAGGCGATGTTCTCAAAACCCTTTCCTCATAAACCTCCCAAGCAATGGACGATACAAGGGGTATTATTACCGCACCTTTACCCCTTATATCCGTTATCCTGATAAACCAATAGTACATAAACATATGGGCGGGATAGGATTGGGTTACAAAATCCCCAAAGTCCTTTGAGGGTGGGAGTACGGCTACACCAAAATCACCCATTCCAACCCTATAAGCCTCCATCCTTTTACCGAAAGCATCCACATAAGTTGCCTTTTGTACGAATGCCATCCACCACATCCCCTATATTTTATGGCTGTAAGATATGTTTTTCCAGTAATTTTTCATAAGTAGTGCATCCCCTTCAATGTTCGGGCTTTCTGAGACTATGAACCCGTCGGCCTCAAATTCATAAAGGGTTTCCAAAATATCCTTCCAATTCAAATCCGATTCTTCGAGGTTTAGGTGGTGTTTCTCCCCTTTTGAAGAGTATGCTATTCCCGACATATGTATGTGCATGTTTTTTAAACCGTTTTCACCTAGGTATTCCTTTATTTTTTCCAGAACCCAAACAAATTCCCCCTTTGTATTAAACTTACCACCACTCCTCGCGTGTAAATGGGCAAAATCAAGGCAGGGTAAAACCCCTCCTATCTCCGCCGAAAGTTCAAGCAACTCTTCAAGGGAACCGTATTGCGTAGGCTTTCCCGTGGTTTCCGGTCTTAGAATAACGGATATACCTTCGGATTTCAGCCTTTCGGATAGATCTTTGAGAATCCCTAAAACCTTATTATGAACATCCTTTGGGTCATCTCCCAGATAATAGGCGGGATGAAAGCATATGTTCTCCGCGCCCGCCATATATCCGATTTTTGCGGATTGGTATATCCTCTCAATAGAAGCCTTTAACTTATCCCTTTCTTTGGCGTTTAAATTTATCCAATACGGGGCGTGGACGGAAAGGGACAAACCGTTCTTTTCCGCTATCTCCTTCACCCTCTTAGCCTTATCCTCCTTCATATTAACACCCCTAACAAATTCCAGCTCCATCCCGTCTAAGCCCAACTCCTTAACCCTTATCAACCCATCTTCCGTAGAACCGCTCCTACTTGAAATTGGAACACCCGCCGTAAAGAATTTCATAATTATCGGACTATTACCTTCTCCCTCTTACCCCCATACTCTACAATATAAACACCCCTCTTTAAACCAACAAAACCTTTCCCTTTTATCTCCGCAACCTTTATCCCCGATGCATTGTATACCTTTACAAAACCTTCACCCAAAACCCTTATTCCACCCTTTACGGCCTCAACCCTTATAATTCCCTCGGTTTCCTCCTTAACCGCTATCGGATCATCATAACCGAGTATATCACAAGTCCCAACATTGTTTGACCTGAAAACATATAGGTTTGGGGCATCCATTTCACCCCTGATTATCAATTCAACACAGGTATCACCATCCACATCCGCTATTACGGAATAGCCCGATGCGCAACACCCACTAACGGGACCACCATAAGAATAACTCCACAACCATGCACCGTTGGATGCACTATAAACATCCAAATAACCATCGTGATTTGCAAACAATACCTCGTATCCCGGGTTCGTCATATCAAAATCGCCTACGGTTATTGGGGCATGCGAATGAACTTCATAAGCCGTGGTTATTGCCCATATAACCGCCCCGGTACCGCCATCTATGGCGGCAAAGTTCCACCAATAATCCGCAGTGAATATATCCCTTGTCCCGTTTCCGTTTATGTCGGGACCTATAACAACAGATTCACGACCGTCAAATGAAAGCTCCGAATATCCCGAAACACACCAGGCCAAGGAACCAGTCCCGTTTATACGACATGTGTAATTGTTGTAAAAATTAACAAAGATTTCCATTATTCCATCGCCATCAACATCTTCAACGGCGGGTGCGGAACCGTATGAATATCCGGTTGAAACACTCCACTTTATGCCACCATCCGTTCCCCTTAAAGCGTAAACGGTCCCGGAGTTATCGGCCACTATAACCTCTATTTGCCCATCGTTATCAACATCACCAACGGCAACCGCCGCATCGGATACGACTGTCGTATTAACCCACCTTGTCATTCCATCAGACCCGCGAAAGGCGTAGGTGCCATTCCCCGTAGCAACTACCACCTCCTTTTGGCCATCAAGGTTTATGTCATACACCCTAGGAGAACCGTTATATGCATACCCAACATACTGACTCCATATAATTGTTCCATTTGTCCCTTCAAGGACATAAAGATAACCGTCATAGGATGTGAAGGCAACTTCCATATTTGGATCGCCATCTATTTCGTCCAATGCAGGGGTTGAATATATAGAACCACTTGTTGTATATGTCCAGCGAATTGTCCCATCGGGACCGTTGAAACACCAAAGCGTCCCCCCATCATCGCCAACGACAACATCTGGAACACCGTCGTTTGTTATATCAAGAACGGAAGGCCCGGAATATATGCCGGTTGTAGCGGAAAGGGATCTGAACCAAGCCACCACTACGGATGAAGGCCCGGAAAAACGGGCGGTTGCCATCGCCCTACCCCTACCCAATATATCCCTCTTTAAACCCCCCCAATATTGAGCAGGAGGCATTTGCGCAAATATTACCCAAATCATGTTAATATTATACTCCTGATTGATTTTTTGTCAAGGCAAAAATCACAAACCCCCTTTCCTCTCAATGGCCTTGAATATCACATACTCCTGAATCTCGTTGGTTCCCTCAAAGATCCTGTTTATCCTCGCATCCCTATACATTTTCTCAACGGGGTAATCCTCTATGTATCCGGCCCCACCGTGTATTTGAACGGCCAAATCAACCACCCTATCCAAGACCTCGGATGCAAAAACCTTTACTATCGAAGCCTCCCTAATAATATCATATCCCATATCCGCCATCCAAGCCACCCTATAAAGCAAACTTTCAAGGGTAAATATGTCTATTGCCATTCTCGCGAGGTAGTGTTGTATAAGTTGGAAGTTTTTTATGGGCTGCCCAAACTGTACCCTTTCGTTTGCAAATTTCCAAGCAACCTCAAACGCCTCCTTTGCACCCCCAAGGCAACCGGCTCCTAAGGTGATCCTACCTATGTCAAGGGTTTCCATCGCAATCTTAAAACCCTGCCCAACCCCACCTAAAACATTTTCTTCCGGAACTTCAAGGTCTTCAAGTACAACATAGGCGGTTCCCGATGCCTTTATCCCCATCTTCTTTTCCGTTTTCATAACCTTCCAACCCTTCCATTTGGTTTCCACTATAAAGGCTGTTATGCCGCCATAAGCACCGAGAGATTTATCGTTTGCGGCAAATACAACGGCTATATCGGCGATGTTCCCGTTTGAAACATAGAGTTTTGAACCGTTTAAAATCCACCTATCGCCCTTTTTAACCGCGGTCGTTTGTATATGTTGGGCATCGGAACCCGCATTCGGTTCCGTAAGGGCGAAGCACCCAATATATTCACCCGTGGCTATCTTTGTTAAATACTTTTCTTTCTGCTCTTTATTCCCGCCTATGTTTATAGCACCACCGCACAAACCCGTTGATGCCCCAAGTAGCACCGCCACGGATGCATCACCCCTAGTTATCTCCTCTTGTAATACCGCATTTCCCAATTCGCCGAGGCCAGCGCCTCCATATTCTTCGGGTAAAAGGATACCAAAAAATCCCTGCTCCGCCATCTTTTTTATTAGCTCTTGGGGTATTTCTTCCCTTTTTTCCATCTCCCGCGATATGGGTTTTATTTCCCTATTCACAAACTCCCTAACCATTGCCCTAAGGTCTTCAAGGGTCTCAACCTTATCCTTGGGTAAGTTCAAAAATTCAAGGGCGCTTTTCATAACCCTGTATTCTACTCCCGTTTTGCTTATCAAAGTGTGGGAATTTTTTCACCTTTATAATATCCACTTCGGGCCGTTAGCTCAGTTGGTAGAGCACCGGATTTTTAATCCGGGGGTCGCAGGTTCGATTCCTGCACGGCCCATTTTTGGCCAAAATTGTTGTTAAAGGCGGTAACGGGTTAAAGGGTTCCGTTAAAATAAGCGGTGCAAAAAATTCCGCCTTGGCATTAATACCCGTATCAATCCTGATCGATGGAAATGCGGAATTCGTAAATGTACCAAATGTCGAGGATGTCAGAACTATGCTTGAACTCTTAAGCGTTATGGGCTCTGAGGTTAGTTTTGATAAGGGTAATGTGTTTATCAATACATCCAACATCAAAGAGCCCTTTGCCCCTTATGAGTTTGTGAGCAAGATGAGGGCCTCTATATATGTTTTGGGCCCCCTTTTGGCAAGGTTTAAAAGGGCCAAGGTGGCTTTACCCGGGGGATGTGCCTTTGGCCCAAGACCTATAAACTTCCACTTGGAGGGTTTGAGGAAAATGGGGGCGGAAATAGAGATTGAACACGGGTATATAATAGCAAAGGCCAAAGAACTGAGAGGTGCGTATTTAACATTTGAAAAGAAATCAGTAGGGGCAACCATACACCTTATGACCACTGCGGTCTTTGCAAAAGGGGAAACGGTTATAGATAACGCCGCAATAGAACCGGAAGTGGTGGATGTGGCCAAATTTTTAAAGAAATGTGGGGCAAATATTGAGGGGGAGGGGACCGATACCATTAGGGTTTATGGAGGGGGTTTCCTTAAAGGTGGTATAAAATACGGGGTAATACCCGATAGGATAGAGGCGGCAACCTTTATTATAGCATCCTTAATAACAAACGGGGAGGTTAGGGTTGAAGGCATAAGGCCAAAGGATATGGGAGCGGTAATATCAAAGCTTATGGAATGCGGGGGGCGTTTTGAAATCGGAGAGGATTATGTATTGGTTAAACCTTCGGGAAGGTTGGAGGCCAAAGATGTTGAAACCGCCCCATTTCCCGGATTCCCAACGGATGTACAACCGCAATATATGGCCCTTATGAGTGTTTCTAATGGGAAATCCTTGATAAAGGAGGGTATATATCCCGATAGGTTTAAGCATGCCTTTGAACTTATAAGGTTGGGGGCTAATATAAAGGTTGGGGAAGGGTTTGCCATAGTTGAGGGGGTTGAATCCCTGAGTGGGGCACCGGTTGTGGGAAGCGATCTCAGGGCAACGGCATCTTTGGTTTTGGCCGGTCTTGTCGCAAAGGGTATAACGGAGGTGGATGGATACGAGCATATGCTAAGGGGTTATGAAAACTTTGAGGAGAAAATTAGAAATTTGGGGGCAGAATTGGAAGTCATTTTTTGAACAACCGTTCAAATAACAGCCTTAAAATTTCCGGTATGATATACCTTTTGGCGTATTACATAAGTGGTTATATTTATGGGGAGGATGGGAAACCCCTAGAGGCGGCAACGGTTATTCTTAAAAGATTACCGGATAGTTCAAATGCGGGCGGAACATATTCCGAAAAAGATGGTTTTTTCAAGATAATAAATGTTCAACCGGGAAGGTATGTCTTAATAATAAAATTCGTGGGGTACGAGGATTTTTCAAGGGTGGTTGAGGTTTCGGATAGGGACGTTGATTTGGGGAGGATAGTTTTAAAGGAAAAAGCCATAAGGGTTGAGGAAGTAGAGGTAAAGGCGGAAGCACCCAAGATAACATACGAAGAGGGGAAAAGGGTTATAAGGTTTACCGATGAAATAGTATCAAAGGGCGGTAATGCCTTAGAGGCTTTAAAGAATGTACCGGGTATAACCGTGGATAACAATGACAACATAAAAATTAGAAATTCCGAAAACATCACGCTTTATATAAACGGTAGGCCTACAATCCTGAGCCCTTCCGAGGCTTTAAGACAAATACCCGCCTCATCCATAGAAAAAATTGAAATTATAACAAACCCATCGGCCAAATACGAGGCCGAAGGAAATGTTATAATGAATATCGTCCTTAAACAGAGCCAAGATAGGGGATTCTCCGCATCCTTAATGGGTAGGTTGGGAACTTATGATAACCTCGGCTTGAACGCATCTACGGGTATAAATACGGGTAAAACAAAAATTGTCCTAAGCGCAAACTATTTCAGTTTCAAAAGGATTATGGAAAGTGAAATAAAAGCCGAGCATCCTATAGCTTATGAGAGCGATGGAGAAAGGTACTTTAATATGAAACCTACGGGTATAAGGGGAAGTGTTGAACACCGCCTAACCAATAACGATATAGCAAATATTGAGGTGGATTTTGGTAGATGGAACTTCCTAATGGGTTGGTTGATGAATTATCCTTCCTATAAATCGGATATGGATGTTAATATGGGAGGATTTAGGGGTTCCCTTTCGGTGGGGTATGTTAAGAAATTCCTAAAAAACCACAAGGTTGAGGGTATGGTTTTTTACGCCAAAAGGATGGGAAAGGAAAATACCGAAAGCTATTTCGGCGATTCTTTGGGTTTCAAGAGGACATCCGATATCTCAGGCAATAGGTGGAGGTTTAAACTGGACTATTCTTGGGATATAGGAGATAAGAGGAGGTTTGAGATGGGTTATCAATGGGATATTAATGAAAACTCGGATTCCCTCGTTTTTTACGATTATAAAAACGGAAGCTTTATATTGGATACAACGGGAAATTATAGTATGAATGATGTTATAAACGCGGGCTATTTTATGTATTCAAACGCTTTGGGTATATTCTCATACCAGTTGGGTTTGAGGGTGGAGTACGACGACAGGGTGATAAACGACGGAAATAGGGAATATCCCTTTAAATCGACGGATTTGTTCCCCTCTTTAAGTCTATCCTTCAATCCGGATATAATGAACTCTTACAGCATTACATATTCCCGTAGGATTTCAAGGCCGATGGGTTGGATGTTGGTGCCATTCCCAAGGCAAATAGATAACCTAAACTATCAAAGGGGAAACCCGAACTTAAAACCGGAATATACCCATTCCTTTGAAGCGGGTTATCAGAGGATGTTTAGACTTGGAAACATTCAAATTGAAGGCTTTTATAAGAGGAGCGAAAACAAAATGGATTTCTATCCGTATTACGACACCTCCTTGCGTTCCATAGTATATACTTGGGAAAATACGGGCATAGCCACACTTTCCGGTGCGGAAATATTTGTATCCTTGCAGCCATTTAAGCTTTTAAAGTTGGATTTTACGGTTGATGTCTATGATTATAGGGTGTATTACAAAGGGTTTTCAAGGAGCTTGGCCTACGACTTAAAGGGTAACCTTAGCGTAGGTTATGGCCCTATGGGTTTGCAGATAAGCGGTAGGTACAATTCCCCGAGGGTTAGCGCAAGGGGCAAGGTCTTGGGTAGTTATGCCTTTGATATGGGTTTAAGGTTGCCTATTACAAGGAATATTTTCTTTATCGCCCAGTTTGACGATTTTATGAAATTGGACAAAGAGGTTTCTGAAATCAAAGATGAAAATTTAAAGATGACAACCACAACTTTGCGGAAATGGCCTTCAATTTCGGTTATGTTATTCTTTGATTATAACAATTTCAGAAAAATGCAACAAAGGGAGAAGAGGGAGCCCTTAGAGGAAGAGGTACCCATGTTTTGAAAAATTAAAAACCAATATCCTTTACCCCAACCATGTAGGTGTTCCCCTTACCATCGGCAAATATCCCGTCCCTTATCAAATAAGGACCGTATTTTTTGAGGAATTCATAACCTTTAAGGGCATCCTTACCCTTCAATATATCCTTTCCAACCAATTCCCCAAAATCGCCTATTGGTGTTGCTATTCTCCTAACATAAACCCTTTCCCAGAATAAAACGATAACCTTAGGTTTTACTTCCCTGCCACATTTCGCATCCTTTATTGCCAGGAAAACCTCCTTTATTTTTTCGGGAAAGTTGGGAGGACCATAAACCTTTACGGTTTTTTGGAAGTTCCCCTTTTTGTATATAAAGGTAAAGAAGGGTAAGTCCGTTCCTTGCACCGAGAAATATGTATCCTGCAAATCCTTCCAATATTCCGGTTCCAAAAACTTCCCAAGGATTTTTACCTCACAAAAGGAAAAATCTTCCGTATTGAGTTTCACGCCTTTCCCATTTATGAGTTTTAAAAGGATTATCCTTGAACCCCTAAACTCCTCATAAACATCAAGAGAAAAATCAACTTGGGGAAACATTAGGGCAAAAAACATACAATACATTCTAAGGGTGTTTTAAGACATCGTAATAAACCCTTTCAACCATGGCGGCAATGTTTTCCCAAGAGTAGTACTTTGCGGTTTCTAAACCGTTTTTTATTAACTTTTCCCTTAAACCTTCATCCTTCAAAACCCCAAGCAATGCCTTCGCATAATCATCCCTATTCTTAACATCAACCAATACGCCGTTCTCCCCATCCCTTATAACATTAACATAACCCTCGTTTTTGGCCGCAACTACCGGAACACCCGAAGCCATAGCCTCAATTAAAACCAAACCGAAGGTTTCACCACCTACCGCCGGAGAAGTATAAACCGTTGCCCCCCTATAAACCTTTGGGAGGTCTTCAAAGGGTATTCTTCCCAAAAAATGAACCCTGTTTTTTAACCCTTCGGGAACCCTTTTCATTAAAAAACCCCTTAGAGGCCCATCACCCGCAAATATCAAATGTACATTCCCTTTCTCAAAATCTCTTGCGTATAGGATAAAGGTTTCAAGCAATATATCCGGACCTTTCCTCGGCTCCAACCTACCCACAAACAAAACCGCTTTCCCATTAATCTTTGAATAGATTTCATGCTTTTCACCCTCCGGCCTAAACCTTTCGGTATCAACCCCATTCGGTATTATCTCGTACCTGCCTTTGAAGAAGGGTTCCATTAAACCCTTTGCGGTTTCGGAAACTGCTATCGCAACCCTAATTTTTTTCCATACGGGCATGAAGAAAAATCTTGCAACCTTATACCAGTTAAACCCAACAAAAGATGTATGGAATGTGCTAACTACGGGGTATGGTGAAAAAAGGGTTGCGGCGCAGGGGAGGTTGGGGGCCAAGGGTCCATGCGTATGAACAATATCAAAACGTGTTTCCTTTAAAAACCTCCGAACTTTGTAATGTAATAACGGGTCAAAAGTTAAGGTTATCTGGGATTTGTTCAGAGGTAAAAGGATTACCCTACCAATCCTATGAACATTCTCATTAAACTCCTCATCGCCCTTTCCGTATGAAGTGGTTAGTATATAAATCTCGTGCCCTCTTTTCCTGAGGTATTTTGAAAGGGAATATATGTGTTCGGAAACACCCCCCGGAAAGGGATAATATGCATCCGATACTTGAAGGATTTTTAATTTCAATAAAGGTTTTCGGCCAACCTTTTAAGTCTTTCTATACGCTTTTCTACGGGTGGATGCGTTGAAAAGAGTTCCATTAAGAAACCACCGGAGAGAGGATTTACAATAAACATGTGGGACATAAACTCTGGAACCTCTGCTTCAACCGCCTGGGTACCATAAGCCAATTTTTCAAGGGCGGATGCTAAGGCCAGAGGATCGTTTATAAACCTAGCACCCGTTTCATCCGCTATGTATTCCCTACTCCTTGATATCGCGAGCTTAATTAGCATAGCCGCTATGGGTAAGAGTATTATGGCGACCAAAAGGGCCAAAGGATTCCTGTCCCTATCCCTCCCACCAAAGAATATTAACCCCCACCTAAGCATATCGGCTATATAAACTATTGCGGCAGCCAGCGTTGCCGCTACGGACATAATGAGTATATCCCGGTTTTTTATATGGGCAATTTCATGTGCTATAACACCTTTTAACTCCCTTCTATTCAAAAGCCTCAATATCCCCTCCGTAAATACCACGGCGGCGTTCTTCGGATTCCTACCCGTTGCAAAGGCGTTTGGTTGTGGAATTGGAGCTATGTAAATCTTGGGTTTGGGTATCCCGGCGGATACGGCAACCTCTTCAACCAGTGCGTGTAATTCCGGAGCCTCTTCCTCGCTAACCTCCCTAGCACCAACGGAAGCCGTGGCAATCTTGTCGGAGAAAAACCAAGCTATGAAATTCATCAAAGCGGCCATGAACAGGGCTATTATCATACCATAACTCCCGCCTATTAACTTGCCCGCATAAACCAACAATACACTTAAAATCGCCAAAAACAAGAATGTTTTTATCGTATTCCCCATCATAACCGTTAATTTTAAACGGGATTAAAATCTCCGGTATGGGATTTTTGAGGGAGGATATAAGCTTCTCAACCCCTTTTACGGTTAGCCAAAAACCATATGTTGCAAAGTTGGACCAAAACGAATCCCCTTACGATATACCCGAAGAAATAAAGGAGGTTTTACTTGAAGAGATAAAAAGGATGTCTTGGAATAGATACCCACAACCCGCAATTTACGAGGAGGTTAAAGAAAGTTTTGCCAAGGCCTTGGGAGTTAAACCGGAAAATATAGCCCTAACCTTTG
Organism: Caldifarciminota bacterium; assembly: GCA_039802605.1. GTDB lineage: Bacteria > Hydrothermota > Hydrothermia > LBFQ01 > LBFQ01 > Caldipriscus. Next base: position 66,448 of record JBDRWW010000001.1, read on the forward strand.
GAGGAGATCAAACGATTCTAAGCGCTTTTTGGATAGCGGGGGGAAAGGGTAAAAGGTGCATAATATACGAACCCACATATCCTATGATAAGGCATTATGCGGCAGCGACATCAACCGACGCGGATATAAAGGTACTGGGAGAAGAGTTTTTTCCAAACCCTTCCGATTTTAAAGGCAAGGATTATAACATAATCTTCTTCGTTTCCCCAAACAACCCAACGGGGCATCTAATAAGTAAAGAAGTAATAAAGGAGGCTTTGGAAACGGGGGCATTGGTGTTTGTGGATGAGGCTTACTATCCGTTTTCCGGAATAACGGTTTGGGATGACTTAAAGGATTATCCGAATTTAATGGTGGGTAGATCCCTTTCAAAGTCCTTATTGGCCGGTATGAGGATGGGTTATGTTCTGGCTTCAAAAGAAATAATACGGGCGGTTGATTATATGAACTTTGCACCATACAACCTTACGATCTTTCAATTGGCGATTTTTAAAAGGTTCGGTGATATAATGGGATTTTTAAAGAAGGCCACGAATGAGGTTGTTGAGGAAAGGGAAAGGGTTTATAAAGCTTTGGAAGGACTCGGATTTAAACCCATAAAGTCTTACGGAAACTTCATAATGTTTAAGGTTAGAGACCACGAAAGGGCATATAAGGTATTTGTAGAAGAAGGCATAAGGATAAGGGATGTTTCCGGCCTACCCGGGTTGTCAAACCACCTGAGGGTTACAATTGGCTTAAATGACGAGAACGATAAGTTTATAGAAGTTTTAAAGAAATTAGTCCCGCACCTGCTCCCAGAATAAAGCATAAAAACAAATCCCCAAAACCCCACCTGAGTTTGAGCAAAAACGAGAATATTTTCTCCCTTAAAGGGTAAAATACCCAGAAAATTACCAAGGCCATCAACAATTCGGGAAACGTTTTAACAAAAACCAATATCCATAAATGGCCGGTTATTATGTGCCAAATGGTTTTCTTCTCTTCATATTCATACGAAAAGAGAAAATAAAAGGCCATAAGCATAAGGTGGAAAATTACGGGTAAGGGGTTAAAGGCGTAATAAAATAGAAGGATGCTAACGGTGATTGGTACTATAAATTCAAACCAAGGATTGCCTTGGAAATGCCTTAAAGAGAGATGCTCTAACGCCCTTTCGGGCTCCTTTACGGGTATTATAGGAAGGAGTATTAAAGATAGCGAAAAAAATCCGGGTATGTCAAAGTTCCCATTGTAAAATGCCGTTTTGATATTCTCAATTAAGACAAAAAGAAGGAGAACGAAGAGATAGGCGAACAATTTCCCCCGCGATAACATCAACAAAACCATCCATAAACCCAATAAAAACACAAAAAAGCCGTAAAAGGGATATAAACCCTCCCCTAAAAATATTTTCTCCAAGCAAAGGACGATAGCACCAAATAATACCCAAATCAAATCATTCCTTGGGTTTTACCCCCACCGACCAACCACCATCTATTGGTATGGCGGCACCGTTCATCCAAGCGGATTCATCGCTTGCGAGATAAACGGCCAAAAATGCCACATCTTCGGGCCATCCTCCCCTATATGGGAGTTTATCCGTCCTCAAAGTTTCAAAATCCGAAAACAGTTCATGCGAAACACCATCAGGGCATATTACATTTGCCCTTATGTTGTATTTTGCGTAATCCCTTGCAACGGTTTTAACAAAAGCGACTATTGCCGCCTTTGTGGCGTTGTATATTGACGAACCCGATGCAACCCCAAAATTACCATATACCGCGGCCGTGTGAATATACACACCCCCACCCCACTCCTTAAACAGGGGCAATGTTTCCCTAACGACAAATACATGGGATAGGAAATTACCATCCCAAAGCATTTTTATGGTTTCCTCATCAACCTCCTCCACATTTGTAGGTGTCCAATAACCCGCATTTACAAAGACTACATCTATTTTTCCAAGTTTTTTAACGGCATCCGAAACAAAACCCTTTACCTCGTTCAATTTTGAGGCATCCGCCCTATAAGAATAAACCTCATAACCCTTACCCTTCAAAAACTCCGCAATTTCATGGCACTTTTCAGACCTTGAAACTAGGAATAACTTCGCCCCTTCCTTTGCCATTGCGTAAGCCGACGCCCTACCTATACCGCTACCAACACCGACTATAATTATCTTCTTATCTTTTAACCTCATTCCGAAATTCTACGGTTGTTAGTATTATTATCAACCATACAATTCCGTGTTATGAAGAAAGTTGCGATAATAGGAGCCGGAAATGTTGGAAGCGAAGCCGCAAGATATTTGGCATACAAAGGCATAGCCCATATAGTCCTTTTGGATATAGTTGAGGGTATAGCAAAGGGAAAGTCGCTTGATCTATTGCACGCGGGGCCAATAGAGTGCGCAACGGTATCCATTGAGGGAACCTCCGATTATGGTCCCATTGAAAACAGCGATGTGGTTATTATAACGGCAGGAAAGCCCAGAAAACCGGGTATGTCGAGGGAGGAACTTTTAAAGGTAAATTTTGATATTGTCAGCGGTATAGCGGAAAAGGTTAAGGAGTATGCCCCCAATTCCGTAGTTATCGTGGTATCAAACCCGCTTGATGCAATGGTATATACCACATATAAGATTACGGGTTTTCCGAGGGAAAGGGTTATGGGCATGGCAGGCTTGCTGGATTCAGCCAGGTTTGCGGCATTTATAGCCCAAGAAGTTGGAGTTTCACCGGCGGATGTTAGGGCTATGGTTATGGGAACCCATGGGGATTTAATGGTTCCTCTTACTAGATTCACCACAATAAACGGTATTCCCGCCACTGAGTTTTTATCGGAGGATAAATTGAAGGAAATCGTTGAAAAGACGAGGTTTGCCGGTGGAGAAATAGTTAAACTTATGGGTACTAGCGCGTGGTTTGCCCCAGGAGATGCCGCCGCCTTTATGGCGGAAGCCGTATTACTCGATACCAACAGGGTTTTATCCGCATCCGTGTACTTGACCGGTGAATACGGTATAAACGGGGTATTTGTGGGTGTCCCTGTGGTTTTGGGGTGGGGAGGAGTTAAGAGGATATTGGAGGTTAAACTTACGGAAGAAGAGATGGAGGCTTTGAAGAAGAGCGCGGACCACATAAAGGAACTACAAGAACAGGTTGATGAGCTCTTGAAGGGATGAGAAAAGCCTTAATATTTTTTGCCTTTTTAATTTCATGCGGTAAGGGTATAAACTATTCCCAAAGTTTTCCTTATGACAAGGGTTATGTTTTGTTTGACCAAAACGGGAAAGAGAGGAAGTTGGACGAATTCAAAGGGAAGGTATTGGTGGTTGGATACATATACACGCATTGTCCGGATATATGCCCACTTATCACGGATAACATGAGGAAGATATACAAAGAGGTTTCCAAAAACGGTTGGTCTAATAAGGTTGTTTTCCTGAGTATATCCTTTGATCCGAGGAGGGATAAACCCGAAGTTTTAAATAATTATGCAAAGATATACGGCTTGGATACCGTTAAGAACTGGTTTTTCCTTACGGGGAATCCAAAAACCATAGATTCCTTAATGAAAGACCTTTCAATAGTGGTGGAGATTGGCCCTATGGAAGTTTCTGAAAGTGGGGATACAATATATTTCATTGTGCATACGGATAGGATACACATAGTGGATAAGAGGGGAAAAATTGTTAGTTATTTTAAGGGGAGCGAAGCAAATGTTGATGATGTTATAAAGGCAATAAGGAGGGCAATATGATTTGGATGCTTGCGTTTATTGACATAGCGGATATTTGGGCGAGGCCGGGTATTAAGGGGGGAAACTCGGCCGTTTATATGGTCATAAGGAACAACGATACGCTTCCGGATACGCTGTATAAAGCTTCATCGGACATAGCGGCAATGGTGGAAATACACAAGACATATAAGGACAAGAAGGGGAAAATGGGTATGGAAAGGGTTGATTATGTGGTTATACCTCCAAAGGGAGAATTTAAACTTGAACCCGGGGGGTACCATATTATGCTTATGAAGTTGAAGAAAAACCTGCGAGGGGGTAAAAAGTTTAACCTTTCGCTTTATTTCAAGAGGGCCGGGAAAATAGATATAACGGCTGAGGTGAAATAGGGGGAGATAAAAATCCGTCAAGCGTATAATATATTCTTGTGGAGGGTTGCGCCGAATTGGTAAGGCAGCGGATTTGAAATCCGCCGGGGCTTAGGCCCCTTGGGGGTTCGAGTCCCCCACCCTCCGCTTTATATGATTTTTGATTACGGTTCGGAAGGCGGTGGGATTGTAGTTCTGGGTTCTTCGGAAATTGTAAATCAAATAGCCCTAAACATCTCCACGTTTTCCGCACTAATGGTTGAAAATGTAGATTTACCGGAAAACTACGGGGATTTTGTCAATATGTTAAAAGAAAAATCCCCAAAGTTTGTAATAGGGGATGAAAGCGCTTACGAATACCTTTTAAGGTATTCACAAGAGGGTGGAATTCCGGCCATCTTTAAACCTCTAAGTGTGGAATACGACCTTGCAAGCGGTGGTTTATTGGTAAAATGCAGGGTTGGTGAAAGGTTTGCGGCAACTCTATCCGTAAATGGGGATAGAATCGTCATTGCCGTATAAGGAGTTCGTATATCTTTCCGCACATCAGAGGTTTTCCGAGGCAAAGGGGTTAATACCTGGGCTTGATAAGAAAAAACTCATAGAATGGATAAGGTATCACCTTTTGGGTTCAATGCTTTACGAGGTTTTTCCAGACTTAGAGGAACTTTCGCTTGACAGGGCTCAAACGGTTATATTTTGGAGAATAATAGGGGAAATCGTTGATATTTTTGCAAACTCGCCGGTTGATGTTGTTGTTTTCAAAGGGGGACATATAAAGGATTTTTATCCAAACCCTTATTGGAGGATGATCTCGGATTTAGATGTTTATGTTAGGGCGGGGGATATTGATAACTTGGAAGATTATTTATTGGGTTCGGGTTTTAAAAAGACCTCTACGGGATATTACCAACGCTCGTACAACTACAAAGGTATAATGGTTGAGGTTCATAGCAGGTTTGCGAGGAGGTTGTATCCAGATGTTATAAATGGGGATTTGGTTTTTAAACATTCCGATAGAGTTAAAGGCTCGGTTTTGTATCCCACTAAGGATTTGGAAATAACGATTTTTTATTTCCACGCCTACAAAAGCGCGTATACGACATCTTTTAGGGCTATATGGTGGCTTGACGAGTATTTTTTAAAATCCGCAGGCGCAAAACCATTAAACATTCCAAAAATAAAAACCTGCATAAAATGGTTTGAAGGCTTTAATTGGAAAAACCTGGTATGCAAGGACCCCCCAAAGATTTACAGGAGCATCTTGGGAATCCCGCACGCCTTGATCCTCAGGCTATTTTAATTAAGCCCATATCCACCGCCTCGTTTAAAACCTTTTCCCATCCCAACTCCTCCAAAACCGTCCATCTGTGCGGCCTTGTAAAGGATGCCTTTGAAAATACCATTTTTACAAAATCTTCTTTCATCTCAATACTTTCGGGAAATCCGATACCTATAAGATATTTCCTGACCCTTTCCCAATCCTTATAACCGTTTAACTTTAAAAACAGGGGGGTGAAAAAGCCCACCTGTATTCCATGCTTTCCACCAAACCCCAGAATATCAAGGGAATGGCTCATTTTATGCTCCGGGCCACTTGCGGGCCTTGAAGAGCCCGATATTTCCATAGCCCAACCGCTTAAAATCAAACCCCAAGCGAGAATCTCCAAGTTCTCAAAGGGATTTAAATCTAAAATTGATAACGCGGAAGATTTTGATATTAGAGATGCCAAAAAACTATAAGGTTCCGATGACTTATCCTTAAATTTATCCCAATCAATGGAAGCGGAAAGGTTGGAGATTAAATCCCCAGTTCCCGCCAATATACTCCATTCGGGCGCTTCGGAAATTATGGAAATATCAACTATTACACCGTAAGGCAAGCCTATGAACTCACTTTTGTGATTTTTAACACCAACGGGTGATGCTATGCCATCGCTTGATAGCAATGTGGGTATTGAAATAAAGGGCAATCCCAATTCCTTTGATAAAAATTTTCCCCTATCGATTACGGAACCCCCACCTACGGATATTATGCACCTAAGAACATCACCGGCATTACCCAGTATCCCTTTAAGAATCTCCCCATATTGCCTTGAAAAACTTTTCCCGTGGAGGATCAAACAGGAGTTTTTACCAAAAATATCCCTTAACCTATAAGCCCACTCCTCCAAAATCCCAAAGCCCACATCAACTATTTTATAAAATTTTACACCATCCGTAACAATCTCTTTACTCCCAACCTCAAAACCATCCAAAAAGCCTCCCATATTATTCCCCTGTTTAACTTTGATTTTCCCGCCCTCCTTTCAACGAATATTATCGGCATTTCACACACCTTAAAACCCTTAACCCAAAGGTAAAAGTGTATTTCTATTTGAAAGGCATAACCGTCGGACCTTATCTTGTTCAAATCAATGGATTTTAGACACTCAACCTTTATAGCCTTAAAACCCGAAGTCAAGTCCTTAATATTTACACCCGTAAAAATCCTCGCATAAAGGTTTGCAAAGTATGATAGTAAAAGCCTGGTTATCGGCCAATTGACTACGCTAACACCCTTAACATACCTTGAACCTATTACCACATCGCAGTTTTCAAGGTTTTCAACCATTCGCTCAATATCCTTAGGGTCATGGGAAAAATCCGCATCCATTTCAACCACAACATCATAACCCCTTTCAATGGCCCATTTGAATCCGGTAATATATGCCGAACCCAAACCCATCTTTTTCGGTCTTTCCAACAAGTGTATCTTTTTATCCTTTTCTTGCATGGTTTTTACGATGCCGGCCGTCCCATCGGGTGAGCTATCGTCTATTACCAAAACATCGGGATCCACACTTAAACTACGAACTTCCTTTAATATAGCGGCTATATTGTCCGCCTCGTTATATGTGGGAATTATTACGAGAACTTTCACCCGTACTTATAAAACCCTTCGCCGGTTTTCCTTCCCAATTTACCCGCTTCCACCATCTTTACGAGCAAAGGACAAGGTCTATATTTTGGATCCCTTAGATCGTTGTAAAGGACTAGTAAAATGTTTAAACACACATCCAAACCTATAAAGTCCGCCAGTTGCAAAGGTCCCATAGGATGGTTCATACCGAGTTTCATAACCGTATCTATGGCTTCCTTGTCCGCCACACCCTCATATAAAGCCCATATAGCCTCGTTTATCATGGGCATTAAAACCCTGTTTGACACAAAGCCGGGATAATCCTTAACCTCAACGGGAACCTTCTCCAACCTTTTAGCGAGTTCTATTATTACATTTACCGTTTCATCCGATGTTGAATAACCCCTAACGACCTCCACGAGTTTCATCACGGGTACCGGATTGAAAAAGTGCATTCCGGCAAAAAGTTCGGGCTTTCCCGTGTAATTCGCCAACCTGGTAATGGAAATTGAGGATGTGTTTGATGTTATTATAACCTCCGGCCTTACGATTTTGGAAACATGCGAAAGTACATCCCTCTTTACGGTTTCCTCCTCGAAAACCGCCTCAACCACAAAATCAACATCCGATAAAAATCCTATATCCGTGGATGTTTGTATGCGGGAAAGTATTTCACCTATACTATCCTCGGATATTATACCCTTTTTGGCCTGTCTGTGTAGGTTTTTCTCTATGGTTTCCAGGGCATTTTTTAACTGCCCCTCACCCTTATCAACTAGTTTAACGGAATATCCGTATTGGGCAAATACATGGGCTATACCGTTTCCCATTGTTCCAGCGCCTATTACACCCACGACTTTTATATTTTCCACATTCATAAGGCCGATATTTTACCCTTGAAAGGGTTTTCAGCGGTAAAATACCCAACTTATGTTCTTGCTATACCCATACATTTCCGCCTACAAGGTTGTTTATACAAAGGGTTGGGATTTAAGGGTAGGGGTTGATATAGTGGGTAATTTTTGGTATTATTCCATTCCAACATACGACCAGTACGGATTTGCGGGTTATACCCAAACGGATTTTGGCCAAAGCATAAATTATTACTTCGGTTCAACGGATTTTTCGTATTCAAACGGCAAGTTGGCTTTCAGCGTATTTTATAATTCTATAAAACAAAACCGGCTAAACGCCTACGATGTTGATATAAATGAGAACTTTTACGGCTATGGGTTGAGTTTGGGTTATACCCCATTTAAGAACATATCAGTTGGTTTAACCGGGGAGATTTATAACGATAACAGGTTTGTAGGTTTGGAAGCTTTATTCGGATACGGTTATAACTTTTACATTGGGGGGAATGTTCTAAGGGGATTAAGCGGTGGTATAGACTACCTTATGTTTTCGTCCGTGGCGTTAAAAGATGAGAGGTTTTCAGAGTTGAAGTTTTACTTAACAAACAGGTATAAATCCATGGGAATATTGAGGTATGAGACATTCTTAACGAAAAATTTGCGGGTTAAATTGGGGGCGGGAGCCATATACGAAGACAGCACATATAAACCGCTTTTTCTGGTGGGGCAGGAGATGAACCAACTCGACCGGGTCTTGGGAATTGATATAGGGGTTTATCCGAGAAGTGCGGAAATCAGGGGTGGCAGGGTTGATTGGAATGAAATAATGCTTTACATATGGCTGAAAATCTAGCCCATACACCCGTTTTATTTAAGGAAGCGATAGAACTTTTGGATTTAAAGGAGGGTTTAATAGTTTTGGATGCAACATTCGGTTTGGGAGGGCATGGATTTGAAATGGCGCAAAGGATAAAACCGGGTATTCTCATAGCCTTAGAAAAAGATCCGTTCACATACTCCTTGGTATCCCAAAAAATCCCAGCACTATCCAATATAAAACTCTTTAACACGGGCTACGAAAACCTTGACAAAGTGATGTTAAAATTGGGTTTGAGCTACATTGATAGGGCTTTTTTTGATTTGGGAATTTCATCCGTTTCCCTGGAAAACCGTAGGGGTTTCTCTTTTAAAAAGGACGAGGTTTTAGACCTGAGGTTTAACCCAAATGAGGGGAAACCCGCTTATGAAGTCTTAAAAGAATTGAATGAAATGGAAGTTGAAAGGATTTTACGGGTTTATGGGGAGGAGAGAAAGTCAAGGATAATTGCCAAAAAGATCTATAAAATCGCAAGAGAGGTAGATATCATAAGGACTTCACACATTTCAAAGGTTGTGGATTCCGTTTATCCCCCACCTTTAAGGTCAAAGGCAAAGGCAAGGGTTTGGCAGGCTTTGAGGATATATGTTAATAACGAACTGGAAAACCTCAGGAAGGGTTTAGCCTTGGCTTTAAAGTATTTAAAGGTTGGTGGGAGGTTGGTGGTTATAACTTTTCATTCCTTGGAAGACAGGATGTTAAAAAGTCTCAGATATTTCCCTTTTGTGGAGGATATAACGGGAAAACCGATAACCCCTACGCGAGAAGAGGTTGAGGAGAACCCAAGAAGCAGATCCGCAAAAATGAGGGTTTTCATAAAGGTTGGTGAGGTGGATCATTACAAACTTTTGAGGGATAGAAGGTTTGCAAACCCCTTTAAGATAAAATGAGGGGCATTATTATCCACATCATCATAATTTCCCTTATCCTCCTCTTAAGCGCCGTTATGAACTCTTACACTATTACCATTTTGAGTAAAAAAATGGCGGTAAAAAGGGATGAGCTCAGGAAAACCTCTTGGGTTGAGGATAGCATTAGATTTTTGAGGTTTTCAAAACCTTATGAGTAGATATAACCGAAAAACCTAAACAAAAGGAAAAAACCTACCAGAGACATTATTAAGCTATCAACCCTATCAAACAAACCCCCATGACCGGGCATAATCTTGCCGGAATCTTTAACCCCCTTTTCCCTTTTTAATGCGGATTCGACCAGATCCCCCAATTGTGCAAATACACCTATATATATTCCGCTTAAGGTGTAAAAGGGAAGCCTGTCAAATCCCCAGAAAGCATACCCCAATATTCCACCAACGATGGCGCTTGTTAACAACCCACCCAACAAACCCTCCAAGGTTTTACCGGAACTAATCCTAGTAAATATTTTCCTCCTTCCGGAGAATTTACCGAATAGATATGCACCCGTATCAAATGACCAATTAACCGCTAATACAAAAAGGCACAATTCAAACGAAAATTCCCTCAAAGTTATAATTATATTTGCGGGCACCAAGATATATACCGCCACGGCCAAAAGTATCAAGGCCTCTTTAACGCTAAAACCCAAAAGGTAATTTACAATGCCGAATATAAACAGAAGGATAAAGGATAGTATAAATCCACCTTCCCAAAACGCCAAACCTATGGCAAACAAACCCACAAAAAAACTTAACAGGCTAAACCTATTAACAACCAAACGATATATTTCATAATACAGGATTATTATGGCTATGAATATCGCGAGTTTGAAATATATTCCCCCAAGCCAAAAGGCCAAGGCAAAGGGGGGTAGGATTAAGACAACGCCTAAAATTCTCTTAAACAGATCATACAACTTTTCCAAATTTTCTGACCCTCTTTGAAAAATCCTCAATGGCCTTTAAAAACTCCTCCTCACGGAAATCCGGCCACAAGACATCCGTTATATACAGTTCCGCGTATGCGGTATGCCATAGCAGGAAATTGGAAATCCTACGCTCACCGGCCGTCCTTATTAGTAAATCTACATCGGGCAATTCAGGGTCGTATAGGAAATTCCTAAAAGTTTCCTCATCTACCTCTTTAACGCCGGACCTCAAAACCTTATTTACGGCATCCACTATCTCCTGCCTACCCCCGTATGATAAGGCCAAGTATAGGTTTAAATCCCTATTGTTCTTCGTCTTTTCCATCGCAAAGTTCAAGGCATCCAAGACCTCATTCCCTAGGCTTTCAAGCCTCCCTATGGCCCTAACCCTAACCCCCTGCCTGTTTAAATCCTCAACCTCTTTTATCAACAATGTTCTAAGGAGATACATAAGGTATGAAACCTCTTCCTTTGGCCTTTGCCAATTTTCCGAGGAAAATGTGTAAAGGGTTAGGTATTTTATTCCAACCCTTTTTGCAACCCTAACAACCGAACGGACGGATTCCACCCCAACCCTATGACCCATAACCCTCGGCAAACCCCTGATCTTAGCCCACCTACCATTCCCATCCATTATTATCCCAACATGGTAAGGGATGCTATTCTTCAAGGATTTCCTTCTCCTTTTCTTTAAAGGCCTTATCCACCTCCTCTATAAACTTATCCGTAATTTTTTGGATATTTTCCTCACCCCTATATCTATCATCCTCAGTGATTTCCTTATTCTTCTCCATCTCCCTAATTTTTTCTATGGCATCCCTGCGGATATTCCTTATGTGAATCTTTGCCTCTTCTGCCATTTGCTTTGCCAGCTTTACCAACTCTTTCCTCCTCTCCTCGGAAAGGGGAGGGATTTCAATTTTTAGAACTTTACCTTCCTTTTTTGGGGTAAGGTTTAAATTTGCGGCTATTATTGCCCTCTCTATTTCGGGCAGGGAGTTGGCATCCCAAGGGTTTATTATAAGAAGCCTACCCTCGGCCGCCGTAATACTCGCTATTTGATTTATGGGTATCAATTGACCGTAATAATTCACCTTTACCCCCTCCAATATTGCGGGGTTTGCCCTACCAGCCCTCAACTTCTTATACTCCCTTTTTAAATGCTCAACGGCTTCCCTCATCCTCCTTTCGGCATCCTTAAATACCTCGTTCATAAGCGTGTATTTTACCCCCGTAAAATTTTCAAATACCCCTTTTGCTAACCCAAAAGGAACTAACAACCAAAACGCATAAAGATGCCAAGAAATTTTTTACCGTATAACCTATATCAACATAAGGTTTAACATTCTCCCCTAGGTACATTTCCGTAATTTTAAATGTTATCTTTGGTGCGGGTATAAACTTCAAAGCGATTAAGGAGAGTATAACCAAAAGGACGGTTAAAAACCACCTTGCGGGAAGTTCCTTTGTAAAAGATGACATTGAAAGGGATAGGGATGATATGGTCAAGGTTGTTAAAAGGGATAATATATAGGATACGATTATCCCATTCACCGAATAATCACCTGTACTAATAAAAGGCCGGGCTGAAAGGTAAAGGAACAGAAAGAAAAGGAGCCAATATAATGAGTTTTCAACAGCCAACAATATCCATTTTGAAAGTAGTATTTTCCACCTATGAACGGGTAGAGTGTTTAAAAATTCCCTAAGGTTTCCGTTATCCTCATTGAAATAGTGAGCCATTCCGGATATAAAACTCCAAAAGAATATGCCCACACCCGATAATAAAACTGGAATAAAACCGGGAAAATTTCTATAATAAGACAGGTATAAGCCTATACCACCTAAGGAAGAAATTATCAAAATGTTGGAAAAAATCCACCACTTCGTAATTTTAAAATCCTTCCACAGTAATGCCCTCATGCAAACAACCCCTTGTATATATCCTTAACCTTATCCCTTTCAAATGTTTCTTCAACGAATTTTCCGTTCTTTAAAAACACGAACCTTGTGGCAAAGTCCGAAAGTTCGTCTATCTGATGGGATGTAAATATAAATGTTCCCTCCCCTTTCCCTTTCATCATCCTAACCACCTTTTCCCTTAGCACGAAATCAAGGGAGGATAAGGGTTCATCTATTAAATACAATTTTGCCTTTACGGAAAGCCCTATGGCTATCCTTATAAGTGTCCTTTCCCCTTTTGAAAATTCGCTATATTTACGCCAAGGGTTTAAATTCAAAAGTCCAAGAAAGTTTTCAAACAGATCCTCGTCTATTTCCCAAAAACTCCCGACAAATTTCAAAATCTCGTAAATTTTAAAACCTGGATAGAGGTTATCCCTCTCGCTAACATAGGATATAAGCCTCCTACTCTTTGTGGATGGAATCTTTGTATTATATATAGTAATTTCCCCCTTTTGAAAGGGTTCAATGTTTGCAAGGATTTTTAAAAATGTGGTTTTCCCATAACCGTTTGGGGCCAAAATGAAAACCCTTTCACCTTCTTCAACCAAAAAGTCTAAATCCTTTAAAACGGCCTTCCTTCCATAAATCTTTAATAATCCTTCCACCTTTAACATTAATCGGGAATTATACCGTTGAAAACGATAAACCCTTCACCCTTATAATATCCGCCTTCGGTGGGGTTCCCGAGCGGCCAAAGGGGCCAGGCTGTAAACCTGGTGGCGTAACGCCTTCGGGGGTTCAAATCCCTCCCCCACCACTTTTTGGACGAGGTTTTAATTACGGGTGTTGGTGGGTTTATAGGTTCCTTTTTGGCAAAAGCGCTCCTCAAAAGGGGATACAAGGTAGTGGGCATTGATAACTTTGACCCATATTATCCCAAGGATTACAAACTTTTAAGGCTTGAAATGTTGAAGGGTTTTACAAACTTTGAGTTTTACGATGTGGATTTCACCGAATACGAAAGCCTTAGAAAGGTGTTTGAAAATAGGAACTTTTCGGGAGTTTTACATATAGGCGCAAAGGCCGGGGTTAGGGCGAGCATACAAAACCCCGAGGGGTATATAAAGGTGAATACCTTGGGAACATTGAACATATTAAAGGTTATGTTAGAATTCGGAATAAGAAAAATCCTTATGGCATCAACATCTTCCATATACGCCGGGCATAACCCCCCATTTGTTGAAAGCATGAAAACGGATACACCCATATCACCCTATGCGGTAAGCAAGAAGGCCGCAGAAAATTTATTATATACATACCATCACCTTTACGGTATAGATGCTCTTGTTTTGAGGTATTTTACCGTTTATGGACCGGCTGGGAGGCCTGATATGAGTATTTTTAAGATATTTTACTCGGCTTTTTCGGGTAGCGAATTCCCCCTTTATGGGGATGGTAGTCAAAGGAGGTCCTTTACGTTCGTAGAGGATGTTGTTGATGGAACCATAAAGGCGTATGAGACGATAAAGGGTTTTGAAGTTATAAACATAGGAAACCCCACGGACGAGGCCTTATTTAATGTTATAAACCATGTGGAAAATCTTGTGGGGAATAAGGTGAAAATTCGGTTTTTGGAGTTTAATAGGGCGGATGTTATGGAAACAAAGGCGGATATTACAAAGGCGAGAAAGCTGTTGAATTGGGAACCAAAAACGGATATTTATACGGGTTTGGAAATAACTTACCATTGGTTTAGGGAAAATTGGGATAGGATTAAAGAAATTTTTCCGGAAATGCCGAGAATATGATAAGGGTTATAGGCATCCCATTTGAAACTTCGGAAAACTTTTTAAGGGGTGCGGCTTTGGGACCCTCACATATCAGGTGGCACCTTTGGGGAATAGATAGGTATAGCCCACATTTCAATGCTTTTATGCCCGAATACGAGGATTTGGGGGATATTTGGACGAACTTTGATTTAAAGGTTGAGGAAAGGTTAAAGGATATAAGGGAAAGGTTAAAGGGTTTGGTTGAAGGAAAGGTTTTATTCCTAGGTGGAGACCATACCATAAGTTTTATTACCGTTCCGATTTTGGCAGAAAAATTTGGTGATTTTGCGATTTTACACCTCGACGCGCATTTGGATAGGTGGGACAATTTCGGTGGGAAGTATTCACATGCAACGGTTATGAGGAGGCTTGAAGAAATGGGTTTTAAGGTGGGAACATTCGGATATAGGACCGTTGGGGAGGAAGAATACGAACCGGAATTTGGTTATAAGTTTGGCATTGAAGGCTTGGAAGAATTCGTAAATGGAAATAAGGCAATTTATTTATCCTTTGATTTTGACTTTTTTGATCCATCGTTTTTTCCCGCAGTTAGCAACCCAGAGCCAATGGGTTTTACATTTAAAGATTTCATTGGGATTTTAAGGAGTTTAAAGGGAAAGGTTATAGGGGCTGAACTCGTGGAGTACTTACCAACCTTGGATTACTCCCGCCAATGCGGTACAATAGCCGCCATAGTTTTCAGGGAAGTTTTAACGGTTATGGGTTTATAGATAGGCCAAAAGGGTTTTTGGAAGACCCTCTTTAAGGATTTTCTCCTTTGTTGCATTTGAATCGTAGGGTATCCTAAACCACTCAAAGGTCATATCCTTTTTGTCAAATATCCCGAATGTTGCCAGTTTTATCCCGTCCCTTGATTGGCCAACGGAACCTGGATTTATTATATACCTGGCATTATCCAAAAGTTTTAATTTCATATATTCCGCGGATACATATCCCCCATAAATCTTTGCGTTATACCTGCAAAAGTATGAGGGTATATGCGTGTGGCCTAAGAAAATTATTTTTTCACGGGAGGATTTAAAAACCTCTTCGGCATCCCCGTAATCATATACATAGTGCCATATGGGATTAACCGGGGAAGCGTGTATAAAAAGCATTTCGTCATCCTTGTGGTATGGGGATAAATTTTTCAAAAATTCTAAATTGTCGGGTTTTATAACCCTTTCGGTCCAAAGGCTGCACTTTAAAGCCACATCTCCAAAATATTCCCTTTCACCTTTATCTATTAAAGCCTTGTCGTGATTTCCCAAAAGGCACAAGCCGTTTAAATTCTTAACGATTTCTATAACCTCGTTTGGGTTTGGACCGTAATCCACATAATCCCCCAAGCACACAACTTTATCCCAAACTATGTTATTATCCCTTAAAAAATCAAGAACCGCCTTTAAAGCCTCAAAATTACCGTGAATATCCGACAGTAAAAGGGTTCTCATCAGTACGGTATATCCTGCAATAGTTTATCGACATTATCAACTTCATCAAGTTTTCCCAAACCGAAGTATAAAACCCTCGCCTCTTCCAATGCATCACGGGCTTCATATGATTTACCTATTTCTTTGTATGCTATACCCAAGTACTTTAACAAATCCGCCCTCTCGGCGTCCGTAAGGTCTCCCCTGCCGAGTTCCTTTTTTAATATACTTATAGCCTGTACGGGTTTTCCATCGTAAATTAGGGAAATTGCCAAGAATAGTTTAGCCTTATTTACTTCCTCATAATTTGGATACAAATCCACTATCTTACCAAATGTCTGTACCGCATCATCCCACATTTTGTTTTTAAAGTATATCTGGCCTGCGGTAAAGAGGGCTTCGGGTGCCTGTCTGTGCTTTGGAAATTCGCTCCCCATTTTGTAATAAAACCTCGCCGCCAAAAGTTCCCTTTTCTCGTCCAAAAGTTTCCCTCCCCAGTATATCAAAGCATCCGCCGCATCATCGCTGTTGGGGAATTCCCGTAAGAAATTCCATAGCTCAACCGTATCCTCCCTCGCTATGACATTATAAACCTGTTGTGCCCTCTGCCTCGCTATGGAATAGAGTTCGGAATTCGGGTAATTTATGTATATCTTCCTGAGATAACTTAGGGCTGTTTTATAATCCTTTTGAGAAAAGTATATTTCCGAAAGGGTATATAGCGCCCTTGGGGCTTCGGGATGTTGCGGAAACCTTTCAACAAACCATTCAAGCGTTTTTTTAGCCTCGTTTATCTTGTTTTGTCCCAAGTATATCGTATATGTCCTATACGCGGCCTCTCCGGCCGTTGGTAGGTTTGCATAATCCTGCATTACCTTCTGATAGTTTTGTAATGCCAAATCGTACATCCTCAAAGCCTCATAATTGAAACCCCTATAATAGTATATCAGTACATCCGTCGGCGGGTGGCCCGTTATCTGGATGTTATCAAATATATTTTTTGCCCCTTCAATATCCCCAAGGTTAAAGGTTGCTATACCCTCCGCTATTTGGGCGTGGGCCAAAGGAACACCGTTTAAGAATTCTTGGGACTGTTTTGCGTGGGATAAGGCATCGGAAAACTTTTGAGCGTATAGGTTTGCCCAAGCCGCCCCAACCCTTGAAAGGGATTTTACGAGACCATCTTGACCTTCGTTTATGTTCTTTGCGTATATTGATTCCGCCTGTAAAAAGTGCTTACCGTAAAGGTTTGCCTCACCCGCCGCCCATATTACCCAACCCATACCTATGTTCCAAGGCCTGTTGTAATAATCCGAAAGAAATATACTCCCATAAGACCTTGCACCCTCATCATCGCCGGAATACAACAAGCCGAGAATATAATAAGTTCTAACCACATAGGAAACCTCCGGCGGAAACCCAGAGTATTCCACAACCTCCGAGAGGGCATTTACACCCTCTTTAAACAAACCCACCCTAATTAAACCTACCCCGTATTGTGCCATCTTATTGTAGTACTCGTCAAGTTCGGATTTACCCGGCCTTCCGGAAGACCAACCTTTTTTCTTGGGTTTTTGGGGGACATTAAAGGAATTTACGAATTTTAGGGAATCCTCAAACTTCAAGTTGAAAATCTCATTCCAACCGGGAAAGGAAGAGACCAAAGGGCCCATAGGTGGCATGTAGAAGTATAGCGGTCTTTCGTATCCGGTTATCTGGAATTCGGCCTTTCCGGTTACAACCTCTTCTTCCTCAACCGCTTGATTTCCCTCCTGAAAAATAAAAACCCACAAAAGCATAATTGGGAATTATACTCCCGGTATATTCCCCATAAATGCCCGTCCCGGACCTTTCAAACCATTTATTTCTCCAACCTTAGAATTTTCACCGATGAACCCGCGTTTTAAAAGGATTCTATTGAAGTTAAGCGGTGGAATATTGGCGGGAGAAATGGGTTTTGGCATTGACCCAAAGACTTTAAACAGGTTGGCGGATGAGATAGTTGAGGTTTATAACCGTGGTGTGGAAGTGGCCATTGTGGTCGGCGGTGGAAATATCCTAAGGGGTACCCAGAGTTCCCATTTGGGAATAGATAGGGTAACGGCCGATTATATGGGTATGCTTGCGACTATACTAAATGCACTGGCTCTTCAAAGCGTTATTGAGCAAAGGGGTGTTCAAACTAGGGTAATGAGCGCCTTAACGGTTTCACAGGTTGCGGAACCATATATAAGGAGAAGGGCAATAAGACACCTTGAAAAGGGGAGAATTGTAATATTTGCGGGTGGTACGGGTAATCCCTTCTTTTCGACGGATTCGGCCGCGGCTTTAAGGGCATCGGAAATAAATGCGGATGTTATATTAAAGGGTACAAGGGTTGATGGGGTATATACCTCCGATCCCGAAAAGGACCCAGACGCAAAGAGGTTAGACAAATTAACATATCAGGATTTTATCGTTAACGATTTAAAGGTTTTGGATACATCGGCGATAGACATAGCAAGGCAAAGGGGAATCCCCATAATAGTGTTTAACATAACAAAGGCCGGGCAATTGATAAGGGTTCTAACGGAAGAAGGCGTTGGCACATATATCGGATGATAATACCAATAAGCACCTGTGGTTGGTATAGTGCAACCTATGGGGAGGGGTGGGGGTGTTGCATGGATTTCCAGCCGCATTTAATGGATACATGTGGTGGAAAACTGTATATTTTTTATCATTCCGCATGCGATGGAAAGGGTGTTTATATGAAGTTTTACGATGGTTTTTCTTGGAGCGATTATTTAAAGGTTTCAAACACACACGGGAGCGAAAGCAACTTTTATTGCTGGGGTGATACGCTGGTTTTAATGTATTACGGGTGGGGTGATTCGGTTATATACAGGGCTATATCCTACGATGGGGGGTTAACTTGGGCAAAGGAAGTATTTGCCGAAAACCCTTTATACAAAGAGGATGAGCCGTATGTTTATAAAATAGGCGATACGGTTTATTACACATACATTTACGAAATTGAGGGTAGTAGAATAAGGGTTAAAAGGGAATACCCAAGCGGTTCGGATAGCCTGATATTAAACTTTCCCTTACCCTTCGCGCTACACAACGGGAAGTTAATCCACCTTGATACTTTAAGGTTTATAGCCGCAACCGGTTGTAATGGCAACGGTATATTTTTAATAAAAATCCATCCCCGTGGATACGAAATCCTGGAATTGATGGATACATCTTATTATTCCGCCGACATTGAGGTTTTCGGTGATAGCGTTTTCGTTTTGGGCTCGGGGCCAGGTTTTGTGCGCTTATGCTATTCTTACAACAGGGGTGAAACCTTTTTATGTACGGATGTTGCGTTGGTTTCGGGTATAGTATCAAATGTCGAACTCGTATTAACCCCTTATGGAAAGTTTGCCATATGGTCGGATAGTTTAACAAAATTCTCAACAAAAATTTACAGGTCTTTGGATAACGAAAATTGGCAACCTTATGATAGCATATATTCAAGCGGAAACGAGAAATTCCCCGTTGCCATATGGAACAACGGTTTAAACATTCTTTGGACTAGCGATAGGAACGGGAAATATGAGGTTTATTTTGCGGTATTGGGGGTAAGCGGTATGGATGAAAAAATCGGATGTGTTGATGAGGGAAGGTTCTACAATGTTTTGGGTAGGAGGGTTGATAAAAATTACAGGGGTATTGTCTTTGAGGTTAAGTGTAAATCCGTAAAAAAACATATTCGGCGGTAGAATTTTGGGTTATGAGGTTTAAAGGGTTAAGGGATCAATGGGTTAAAAAATATGACGCTTACATATCTTGGAAGCCCGAGTTTATACATATATCGGATGTTAGATATATCTCGGGTTTTACGGGTTCAACGGCCATCTTTATGCAAACAAAGAAGAAAAACTATCTAATCGTGGATTTCAGGTATAAGGAGCAGTCGAGGAAGGAGGTTTTTGATGGTATTGAAGTTATTGATATACCATACGAGAAAACTTCCTTCGAGGTTCTTGCCGAAATCCTAAAAAAGCACGGGATAAAAAAGGTGGCGGTTGAGGGATATACCCCCATAGGGTATATAAAGGCGATTAAAAAGTATGTAAAGGGAATTAGGTTTTACCCCATAGGGGGTTTTATATCGAAGCTCAGGGCGATAAAGACTAAGGAAGAGATCGAGACTATAAAAAGAGCCCAAGAAATAACCGATAAGCTTTTTGAATGGGTTTTAAACAATGTTAAACCGGGAAAACAAACGGAAAAGGAATTGGCCTTTGAAATGGAGAGATGGGCTAAGACAAACGGGGCGGATGGTATGTCCTTTGAACCGATAGTCGCGGGTGGGGAAAGGTCTTCAATGCCACACGCGAGGTCTACGGATAATTTAATACCGGAAAAGGGGGTATTACTGTTGGATTTTGGCGTTAGGTATAAGGGTTATTGTTCGGATATGACAAGAACCTTATGGATAGGTAGTAATGTTGATGGAGAATTCTTAAAGGCTTATAGGATAGTTTTGGAGGCGCAGGAAAGGGCGATAAACTCTCTGAGGTTTAAAGGGACTAGGAAGGCAAAGGATATAGATAAGGTTGCAAGGGATTACATAGATAACACGGAGTTTAAGGGAACATTTGGGCACGGCCTTGGGCATGGGGTTGGTTTGGATATACACGAATATCCGGCCTTATCGCCCAAATCAAAGGATATTTTGAGAGGTGGAGAGGTTGTCACGGTTGAACCCGGCATATATGTTGAGGGGAAATTTGGTATAAGGATAGAGGATATGGTTGTTGCGGGTAAGGGCGAAAACTTAACCGGTTCAACCAAGGAGTTGATAAAACTATGAGGGGGTTTGTGGTTTATAAAAAGGGCCCCCATTTGGGTGTTGAGGTTAACGGCGATGTGTATTTATCAATTCCAAAGAGTAAGTTAAGGGGGAATGTGTTCGTTGGTGACTTCGTTGAAGGTGAGGTTATAGACGACCAACACTTCCGTATAGATGATGTTGTTGATAGGAAAAACCTTTTACCGAGGCCCAGGGTTGCAAATGTTGATAAGGTTTTGGTTGTATTTTCATTTAAAAAGCCCGATTTGGACCCCTTACACCTTGACGGTATATTGGCCGTTTTGGAGAAAGAGGATATAGAGCCCTTAATAGTTTTGAACAAAAAGGATTTGGTGGGTGAGGATGAGGCTAAGCATTGGGTGGATATATATACCGGTGCTGGATACGATGTAATAACATCATCGACAATAACCGGGGAAGGTCTTGAAGGGATAAGGGCCAAGATAAAGGGGCAATTGACGGTTTTGGCGGGTCCCTCCGGGAGTGGAAAGACGAGTATAATAAACTCCTTTATGCCCGATTTAAAGTTAAAGGTTCAAGAGGTTGGAAGGTATGGGAAGGGCAGGCATACCACAACGGATATTACATTGGTTAAAAACCCGGATGGAGGTTATATTTGTGATACTCCGGGTTTTGCAAAGTTTTACATTGAGGAATTTGTTGATTACCATGAATTGCCAAGGTTATACAGGGAATTTAAACGATTTACCTGTAAGTTTTCGGATTGCACGCATACGGGTGAGCCCGGATGCGGTGTTGTAGGGAATATTCATCCGGAAAGGTACAAAACCTATATGATTTTGCTTAACAGATTAAAAAATGTACCTCGTAAGCGAAAATAGGCTTAAAAGAATGAGGGAGGTTTTATCAAAGAGGCAGAAAGATTTAAGGGTTTTTGTTGAGGAGGTTAAAAACGAACACAACTTTTCGGCAATTATAAGGACTTGCGATGCAGTGGGGGTTTTGTATATACATTACTTTTACAGGGGGGAGGAATTACCCATAAATAGGGGTATATCCCTGGGTTCAGAGAAATGGGTTTTTTTATGCAGGGAGGATGATCCCATTGGGGGTTTAAAGAGGCTTAAAAGGGAGGGTTATAAAATTTTTGCGACATACATATCTCCAAAGAGTAAGAGCTTCTTAGATGTTGATTATACCAAACCTTCGGTTATAGTTTTGGGGAACGAATACTTTGGGGTCTCCAAAGGGGTTTTGGAAGTTGCGGATGAACACATAATGATTCCAATGGTTGGTATGGCCCAAAGTTTAAATGTATCCGTTGCAAACGCCGTTATACTATATGAGGCCTTTAAACAGAGGTTAAAGGCGGGAATGTACGATAAACCCACATTAAACGAAGAGGAATTTAACGAGATATTAAAACTCTGGGCCCACGATAGGATTATTAATACCACCGTAGAATAAGGAGTTATGGAAGAGTTTTTAAAGGAACTGAAATGGAGGGGTGTTTTATACGATTTTACGGAAGGCCTTGAAGAATTGAGGGGTAGTGTGGTTGGGTATATAGGATTTGACCCAACCGCCCCAAGCCTTCATGTGGGTTCATTACTCCCGTTAATAACCCTTTCAAGGTTTCAGAGGTTTGGAAATAAACCGATAGCGGTTTTGGGTGGGGGGACGGGTTTAATAGGGGATCCAAGCGGTAAAACAAAGGAAAGACCCCTTTTAAGTAAAGAGGAAATAGAAAGGAACATAGAGGGTATAAGAAAGCAGATTGAAAAGTTTTTGGATTTTGAGAGTAAAACCAACCCCGCAAAACTCGTTAATAACTACGAGTGGCTTGGAGAATTAAAACTCATAGACTTTTTAAGGGATATAGGTAAGCATTTCACCGTGAATTATATGCTTCAAAAGGAATCGGTGAAAACGAGGCTTGAAAGGGATGAAGGCCTATCGTTTACGGAATTCTCCTACATGCTATTACAGGCTTATGACTTTTATGTTCTTTACGAGAGGGAGAACTGCCTTTTACAAATGGGTGGAAGCGATCAATGGGGAAATATAACGGCGGGTATCGAGATGATTAGGAAGTTAAAGGGTAAAAAGGCTTATGGCTTGGTTTTCCCTCTGATAACGACTTCTTCCGGTGTTAAATTCGGTAAAACCGAGGAGGGAACGGTTTGGCTTGACCCGAACCTAACATCACCCTTTAAGTTTTACCAGTTTTGGATAAACACCGATGATAGGGATGTTATAAGGTATTTGAAATACTTTACATTTTTGGGTATGGATGATATAAAGGCCTTGGAGGAATCTTTAAAGGAAAGTCCGGAAAAAAGGGAACCGCACAGGGTTTTGGCGAGGGAGATGACAAGGTTGGTTCACGGTGAAGACGGATTGCTCAGGGCGGAAAGGGCTACAATGGTCTTATTTGGTGAGGAGATAAGGGATATAACGGCAAGCGAACTGTTGGACATATTCTCCGATGTTCCATCAAAGGAAATACCAAAGGAAAGGTTTGAAGGTGATGGTTATTCATTTGTTGAACTGTTGGTGGATACGGGAGTTGCGAATTCCAAAGGTGAGGCTAGAAAACTCGTATCCGGCGGGGGAGCCTATATAAACAACCGTAGGATAAGCGACATTTCCTATAAGGTGGGCTTAAGGGATGCCGTTGAGGGCAAGGTTATAGTTTTGAGAAAGGGGAAGAAAAACTACTTTTTGGTGAAAATAGTATGAATGTAGGGGCGAAAATGAAAGAAAGGTTTAACACCGTGGAAGAAGCCATTGAGGATTTGAGAAAAGGTAAGGTTATTATCGTTGTGGATGACCCGGAAAGGGAAAACGAGGGGGATTTTGTAGTTGCGGCGGAAAAGGTAACGCCGGAAATAATAAACTTTATGGCAAAGAAAGGTGGGGGTTTGATATGTGTGGCGATGACGGAGGAGAGGTTTAAAGAGTTAGGTTTGGATATGCCTTTGGAAAACACATCAAACTTTGGAACACCCTTTGGAATACCCATAGACGCAAGGGATACGGGGAGTGGGGCCTCCGCCTACGATAGGGCTTTAACCGCAAATTGGGTAGCTAACCCCACAAAAACCTCCAAAGATTTCTTAAAACCGGGGCATTTATACACATTAAAGGCGGTAAAAGGAGGGGTTTTAAAAAGGGCGGGGCATACGGAGGCCAGCGTTGATCTGTGTAAAATAGCGGGCCTTTACCCCGCCGCCGTAATATGCGAAATTTTAGACGACGATGGGAAAATGGCCAGATTACCCAAACTCTTTAAAATGGCGGATGAATACGGTTTAAAAATAATATCCATAGCCCAGATAATTGAATACAGGCTCAAAAACGAAATCCTAGTTGAAAGGGTTTGGAGTGGGAAAACGGAAACCCCTTTTGGCGAATTTGATACCATCCTTTACAGGGATAAAATGAGTGATGAAATTCATATGGCTTTAATAAAGGGAGAGGTAGGAGAAAACACATATGTCAGGGTTCAAACCCATTGTGTCGCGGGGAATGTTTTCAGGGCAAGGGTTTGCAATTGCGGGGAAAACCTTGAAAAATCCCTAAGAATAATAAGCGAAAGGGGAGGGGTCTTCGTGTATATAAGGAAAAGCCAACCCCCACATTATCCATTCCTACACCTTATGGGATTACAAGAGGATAGAGAAACGGTTAAGGAGTACGGAATAGGTATGCAGATATTAAAGGATTTGGGCGTTAAATCCCTCTATCTCCTCGTAAGTACGAAGAAAATACTGCCGGCGGTTGAAGGTTTTGGCATAAAGATTTTGGATCAAATAGTCCTTGAATAATATGGGAGAGGACATAAGGGAAATCTTTTACTCGGAAGCCCATAACATAATTTCAACATTGCGCGAAATAGTTGGCAGGGGGCTTAAAGGGGTTTCGGAAAAGGATATTGATGAGGCTTACAGGTTAATACATACGCTAAAAGGTGCGGCGGGATTTGTGGGTTTAAGCGAACTGATATACACTTGCCACAAATGGGAGGAAAGTTTAAACCTCATAAAGAAAACCAAAAGATACGAAGAATTTCTGCCTACGATATCCTCCGCGGTTGAGGAGATAAACGATATTTTATATTCGGCATCTTATGAGGATGTGTATTTTATCAGCGCGAGGGATTTACACGAGATTGAGGGGGAATTGTTGGGAATTTTGGAGGATATTTCAAAGGGAAAGACATCGGATATCTTGAAGAGGTTAAGGGGGATGTATAATCGTATATTTTCCTTACGAACCCGTCCCATAAGCGATATTTATAAGAGGTTAAGGGTGGGTTTCAACGAGCTGCTATCAAAAACGGGTAAAAAGGCGATTATCCAAACGCTCGGCGGAAACATAACCTTGGAGGTCGATAACTTAAAGAGGGTTGAGAGTATTTTGGTGCATTTGGTAAGGAATGCCGTGGATCACGGCATTGAGCCCCCCGAGGAGAGAATAAAAAAGGGGAAGGGCGAATTCGGTATAGTAAAAGTTGAGGCACAACAGGAAGGGTCGTATTTAAAAATATCGGTCTCGGATGACGGAAGGGGTATAGATTTAGAATTTCTGGAAAAAAAGGGGAAGGAAATGGGTTTGCAATTTTCAAACCCCTTAGATTTGATATTCGTTAAAGGGTTTTCAACAAAGGAGGAGGTCACGGAAATATCGGGAAGGGGTTATGGAATGGATATAGTACTTGAAGAGGCAAAATCCTTGGGTGGATGGGTAAATGTGAAAACGGAGAAGGATAGGGGCACAACCGTTGAGGTGTATATACTATCCGCCCTTTGGGGGTCAAGGTATCTGTTTGGAAACCTTAAAGGGTACAATGTGGCGTTAAACTTGGATTATGTTTATAGGGTTGCACTGGTGGAGGATGGGGTTATATCAAGGGGCGAAGAGTTTCTTATAAACATAGAGGGAAACCTAATTCCATTGGTGGGATACGATGGGAAGGCCGATTATGCGGTGATTTTGTTAAAGGATAATAAAGCCTTTGCCCTATCGTTTGTGGATATATACGGCATAGGGGTGGGTTCTTTTAAACCCGTTAATTTCCAAAACGACGATTTTGTCGGGTTGGTTATAAGCGATGAGGGGGGGGTTTTCGTAATGCCAAACATTATAAAATGGTTTGTCGGAAGATAAACGGAATTAGAATACGCATATGGTGTATAAGGAACTCTTGGACAAAGGGGATAAGATAATCTTAGTTGTCGTTGACGGTCTTGGGGGATTGCCCGTCGTTGGTAGTTTTACGGAATTGGAACTGGCAAACATACCCAATTTGGATTCCTTGGCTAAGAAGTTCCCAGTTGGTGCCCTTGAACCCATAGGGGCCGGAATTACACCGGGGAGTGGGCCCGCACACCTTTCCCTTTTCGGCTATAACCCCTTGGAGCATAGGATAGGTAGGGGTATATTGGAGGCATTGGGTATAGATTTGGAGGTTAAAAGGGGGGATGTGGCGATAAGGTGCAACTTTGCCACCGTTAAAAACGGTGTTGTCGTGGATAGGAGGGCTGGCAGGATAACCACAGAGGAAAACAAAAGGATAGTGGAAAAACTAAAAGCGATAAATAGGGTTGAAGATGTTGAGGTTATTTGGGCCAGTGGAAAGGAACATAGGTTTGTTTTGCTTTTGAGGGGTGAGGGGCTTTCCGAAAGTATTAGGGAAACCGACCCGGGAAAGGAGGGATTGCCCCCATTTGAACCCGAACCATTAACCGAAGAGGCGGAGAAGACTTCAAGGGTGCTAAAAAATATAGTTGATAGTGCAAGGGATATTTTGAAAGATGAGGATAGGGCAAACTTCTTTTTGATGAGGGGATACGCAAAGCTCCCGGAGTTGGAAAGTTTTGAGGAAAAATGGGGACTAAAGGCCTTTGGGGTTGCATCATATCCCATGTATAGGGGTTTGGCAAAGTTGGTGGGTATGTATGTTCCGGATAATACTCCCGATTTTGAATCGGAGTTAAAGGCCCTTGAAGAGAACATTAACGGCTATGACTTCTTTTACATACACTATAAAGATGCCGACAAGGCGGGTGAGGATGGGGATTGGAGAAAAAAGGTTGAGGCTTTGGAAAGGTTTGATATGTTTGTGCCAAGGTTGATTGAATTGGGTGGAATTGTTGCCATAACGGGCGATCACAGTACGCCTGCTTTGTTAAGATCCCATTCATGGCATTATGTACCCCTGTTGATAACATCCTTAAAGGCGGGGGTTCCAACCGCTTGGAGGTTTTGCGAAAAGGAGGCCTTAAAAGGTTCCTTGGGGATAAGAAAATCTTACGAACTTATGCCCTTGCTTTTGGCAACGGCTGGAAGGCTAAACAGATTCGGGGCCTAATCACCATTTAAAAAGTATAGAACCCCAAGTAAAACCCGCGCCAAAGGCCACGGCGAGAACTATATCCCCTTCCTTTAACAACCCCTTATCCTCCATTTCGTCCAAGGCAGTCGGTATTGATGCAGCAGAGGTGTTTCCATACTCATCAATATTTACATAAACCTTTTCCTTCGGTAGTTTTAACCTCTCCCTAGTGGCCTCAATAATCCTTAAATTCGCCTGGTGCGGTACAAGCCAGTCTATTTTGTCCGGGGTTATACCCGCCTTTTCCAAAGCCTTTACCGCCGCTTCACCCATCTGAACAACCGCATTTCTAAAAACCTCCCTACCCCTCATTCTAACCCCCCAACTCCCAACGGGATAGGCCGTACCGACTTCTATTTTTAAAAGTTCCGCCAAAAACCCATCCCCGCTTATAAAGGTTGATAGTATTCCCCTATCGCTTTCGTCCTTTGTTAAAACCGCCGCACCCCCTGCATCTCCAAATAAAACCGCCGTAGCCCTATCATCCCAATCTATGAACTTACTTCCACTTTCAACCCCAACAACGAGAATATACCTATAATCCCCCGTTTCCAATAATCCCCTTGCTATTTCAACCCCGTATATAAATCCCGGACATGCGGCGCTTATATCAAAACACGGTTTATTTTTTATACCCAACTTTGCGGAGAGTATGCATGCGGTTGATGGGGTTAGGGAATCGGGTGAAGATGTGGCAACTATTATTAAATCCAGATCTTCGGGCTTAACCCCTGCCTTCTTCAAAGCCTTTAACGATGCCCTATAGGCGATTTCCGATGTGGTTATTTCGGGTGGTGATATGTGTCTTTTCTTTATTCCACTCCTTTCCGTAATCCATTCATCGCTTGTATCCATAAATTTCTCAAAGTCTTTGTTGGTTAAATACCCCTCAGGTGCATAAGAACCTATACCCAAAAATCTAACCATCACTTTTCCAACTCGGTAATATACGGCAAATATCTAAACTTTTCCGCCGCGTCAAGGCCATAACCCACCAAAAAAACCGGGGGAACTACAAAACCCACATAATCCGCCTTGAAATCCACCAACCTCTTTTCGGGTTTGTCAAGTAAAACAACGGTTTTTAAACTCGCCGGATTCCTCCTTTTGAGTAAAGAATATATATAACTCAGGGTCAAACCCGTATCGAGTATATCTTCAACTATCAGTACATGCTCGTGTTCTATGGGGTTATCAAGGTCTTTTAGTATTTTAACCTGTCCGGTTGTTTCCGTGAATTTCCCATAACTTGAAACCGCCAAAAAATCCACCCTTGAAGGTATTTTAAGTTTTCTCATAAGGTCGGCCAAGAACACAAAGGCACCCTTTAAAACCCCTATCAAAACCACCTCTTTACCCTCATAATCCTTTGAAATTTCATCGGCCAATTCCGCAACCCTTTTTTGTATTTGTTCCTCGGTTATCATAAACGCCATAGTTGGGAATTTTACCCCCGTAATGTTTCTTAAAGGTAAATCCAGCCGACCAAATCAACGCTAGGTTTTCAAGTAAGGTTTATTTTCCTTATCCTTTCATCCAAAAACTCCCAAAATCCCCCATCAACCACGGGTTTAATCTTCAAAAAACCGACCCTTTTGTCCCCCCCTATCCTATAAAAATCCTTCTCCGTGCATACAGGTATAGCCCTTAAATCTTCGGCTTTTTTTATTATTTTTTCAACCCCTTTTATCCACCAATGATCCGGAAATATCCTATACCCTACAACTTCGGCACCCGAGATTTTTAAAGCGTTTATGAAGCTAAAAGGATCTGCTATACCACAAAAGGGGAAAACCCTCAAACCCCTTAAATCCAAAACCCCACCGTTATACTCCACACCTTCAACCTTATACCTCATAACGAAAGAGGGTTTTTCAAGGTTCGGGGGTTTAAAGGGTTTTTCTTCAAGTTTTAGGTTGAAAACCAAAACATCCGCATACTTTATGGCATCGTTGGGTTCCCTCAAAGGTCCAAAGGGCAATGTGCTCGCTTTTAAATCCGCAGGTCTCAAAAGTAAGATGTTTATGTGCGCCCTGAGTTTAAAATACTGAAAAGCATCGTCAAATATTACCAGATTTGCCCCTAAATCCCCAGCAATTTCAACACCTTTAAACCTGTCCTTTGATGCTATTACGGGCCTTCCGGTTTTTATAAAAATCATATAGCCCTCATCCCCTAAGTATTCCGGAGATGGGTATTCCAAGGAATTATAAACACCCTTGTATTTCCTCCCATATCCGAGGGTTATAACCGCCGAATTTTCAAACCTCTTGGCGATTTCTATAACAAGGGGTGTTTTCCCTGTTCCCCCAGTCCTCAAATTCCCCACATTTATTGAAAGTATCTTTGGGGTTCTGGGCTTTGAAAACCCCCTTAAAAGTTTAACGATCCAAGCATAAGGGTTAATCGCATCAAAAATCGTCATTTAACAACCAAAGCCCTTGTACTTTTTCCCCTCTTTGCAATATAAACTCCCCTCTTCAAATCCTGCGAACACCCTTTACCCTTAAATATCCTCTTCCCCGAAATGCTGAAAATCTCATATTCCCCACCAAAGCACACCCTTTTACCCTTTATTTCCGGTTTAAAGATTACGGGAGTATTCACCATCTCTTTAACCGCCGTCGTAGGATACATGGGTATCTTTATGTAAGAGGGATAGTTTGGAGAATGGTATATCTTGTTTGTAGCCACTAACTTAAAGGTATCGTCCCTAACAAAGGGGCCTCCGTTGTTTGGATTTGCCTCAAATCTCGGATAATTTGCGGATGATATTATAACCATTATCCTATGCCCCGGCATAAAGGCCCAAGCGGTTGCCCATACCTTAACCTCAACGGAATCAATACTTCCGGGGTTTAACAAAACCTCCCTATCAAACCCATACCTATACCTCGCCTTTATTATCCCATCGGATACGAGTATGGCCTTTCCATCCGGATAAACATCCGCTATTCTAACCGCAAAATCGGTATCGTACCTGTCGCTTTCTATATATAACTTCGCTATTATGTTCCCTATAACCACAACCGTATCGGTTAAAACATCGCTTTGGAAGACCAAAACATCGCTCCTTGAAAGCAACGGCCTCTGATCCTTTGGCCCAGTTCCTCCCGGTAAAGACATCTCGTTGCCCCCTATCGTGGGCGTTGGGTCGTTTGGATCATAAACATAAACGGAAAAGCTATCCGATGAGGGTTTGTAAAGCCTTAAAGTTCCATCCCCATGCAGATACCAATTTCTGTAATACAACCCCCTAGGTGGAAATGTATCCGCGTACGCCCATTCGTTTATACCAATTATGTAAAACTTAACCGGTGGTTCGTCCATTATTCCGTTATTAACCCCCTTAAGCCAATAATCGTACCACCTTCCAAGGGCATCGTTTAAATCGCCAAAGGATAGTGATGCGTTTGATGGGAATGTTAAATCCCCTTGCGTGGTTTGTCCGAATGTCAAATGTCCCCAAGGGCCTATTATTATCTTCTGGTTTCCCCTTGCCAAAGGCCCCCCGTTATATTGCAGGTTTATAAAGGCATTTATCTGGCTCTCCGAGAATATATCAAACCATCCGGCAAAGTGAAACATAGGGACGTTAACCGATGAAACCCTTTCGTCAAGGTTCATAATAGCCCAACTACTATCGTAATTTGGGTGATTTGCCACGGTATCTATAAGGTATCCTACGCCCAAGCCGTTTAGCCAGTTCTCAACGAGATTTTTTCTAAATTCTCCCCCATAAAAAGCCGCATAATGATATACACTATGGGCTCCAACCAATGGAACCGCGCATTTATAAGCCGGGTGTAATGTTCCGGCTAACAGGTATTGGGTTATACCCATAGCGGAAAACCAAGAACCGCAAACCTTACCGGAAGACCAGCTCTGGGATATTATCCAATTAACCGCATCGTATCCGTCCTGCAAATCGCCCCAACCGTCCGCGCGGAAAACGGAAGGCTCCCCTTCACTGCCCTGAAAACCCCTTAAACTCTGAATCACTAAGGCATAACCCTTAACATCGGTTATGTAAGGGATAAAATAGTTTAAACCGACATCCGTCCGTCCATATGGGGTTCTGACAAGAATTGTATGGAGTCTCCCGGTATAAAATGTCGGTTTATATACATCGGTTGCCAACCTTATGCCATCCCTCATAGGAACCATATAAAACTCATGCGAATAAGTTGGCAAAACAATCCAAAGCATATATGGGATTTTAAAGTTGAAACTTTTTCGCCATTACAATATTCGTTTTGTATGGTTCCGGAAAAATTGGAAGATTTTAGGGAATACGTAAGGGAAATAGCGGAGAAATATGCTAAACCCTGGTCCATGATCGTTGATAAAGAGGACAGATTTGCAAAGGAAAGCGTGGAAGCCGTGTTTAAAGCAAACTTATCGGGCGTGATAATTCCAAAAGAGTATGGGGGTTTGGGCTTATCAACAAAACATTATGTGGTACTTATAGAGGAATTGACGAGGGTTTGCCCTTCAACGGCCGTAACCTTTGCGGTAACCTCCGGACTCTCCGCGGGTTTCTTGATAAATTTCGCATCGGAAGGATTAAAAAGGGAGTATTTACCAAAGGTTGCAAGCGGGGAGTATATAGGGGCTTTTGGTTTAACGGAACCTTGCTGCGGTTCGGATGCGGGAAGTATAAGAACCAAGGCGGAAGAGGTTGAAGGGGGTTTTAGGATTTATGGACAAAAAATATTTATAACAAATGCATCCGTTGCGAAATTCGTTATAACCATGGCAAAAAGCGATCCCGAAAAGGGGAAAAACGGTATAACCGCCTTTTTGGTTGATACCGACAGCTATGGATTTTCGGTTATTAAGAACGAGGATAAGCTCGGGTGGAGGGGTTCGGTAACATCCGCAATATCTTATGATGGGGTTTTTGTCCCCTATGAAAAGATCATAGGGAAAAGGGGTGAGGGTTTTAAGTACGCATTGGCCTCTTTGGATGCCGGAAGGATAGGGATAGCCGCAATGGGTTTGGGAACCATAAAAAGGGCATTGGAAATTTCCTTGGAATATGTTAAGGGAAATCGCCTAATCAACAACGAGTCCTTTTCTTTCAGGTTGTCAGATCTCCATTGGATGTATGAAACCGCAAGGGAATACACATTTAAGGCGGCGGAATTAAAGGATAGGGGTGAAAACTTTACAAGGGAAGCGGCAACGGCCAAATTGGTGGCTTCGGAATTCGCCATGAAGGCTGTTAATATAATGTTGGATATTTTGGGACCGGATGGTGTTGTTTGGGGGGAGGCGGAAAGGTTGTTCAGGGATACAAAGATTTTGGAAATAGGTGAGGGAACGAGTGAGGTTCAAAGGCTCGTAATTTCCCGATCCCTTTTGTGATACCCGTAATCGTAGGCCCAACGGGTAGCGGTAAAACCGAATTGGCAATTGATTTGGCGAGGAATTACGGTTTCATCGTTATAAACGCGGACAGCAGAAAGGTTTATAAATATCTTGATATAGGCACGGCAAAACCATCAAAAGAACAAAGAAAATTTTACCGTTTAATTGATATTCTGGAACCCTGTGAAGAATTCTCGGCTTATAAATGGGCGGAATTGGCGGAAGGGGAAATTGAAAATTTGTTAAAAGAAGGCAAGAGGGTTATAATTGAAGGGGCAAGCGTTTTGTATTTAAAGGCCTTGTTTGAGGGTTTTTTTGAACATCCGCAAATACCAAAGGAAATAAGGGAACAGGCCAAAAGGCTCGCCGAATCGGGCGAAGGTTATAAAATACTTTTGGAAAGGGATGAGGAAACGGCAAAAAAAATTCATCCAAACGATAAATACAGGATAAGTAGGGCCTTGGAAGTTTTGCTGGCAACGGGAAAACCGATATCCGCATTGAGAAAAGGGGGTAAAAGGCCGAAGTTTAAACCAATTTATTTTTTAATAGACATAACGAGGGAAATACTTTACAGGAGGATAGAGGAAAGGGCTAAGGAAATGTTTGATAAGGGCTTGATTGATGAAACCAAGGAAATTTTAAAAAAATACCCGTGTTTTAAGGAATGGGGGAAAAAGGTTGTTGCGTACAAACAGGCCTTGGAGTTTTTAGAGGGCAAATACGATTATGAGACCGCAATTAGAAAGAAGGCAAAAGCGGATAAAGATTTGGCGAGGAGGCAGTTGAGGTTTATGAAAACCCTAAAACCCATAATAAAAATCCCTTTCAATCGTAAAGAACTTCTTCTATCGTTCCTCCACCTATAAGGTAATCGCCGATATAAAAAGCCACCCCCTGACCGGGGGTTGGGGCAAATTGGGGTTCTTGAAACTCAATTAATGCATAATCCTCCAAAACCCTTACATTTGCCCTTTTCGTTGATATACCCGCCCTAACTTGAACATCCGATACGAACTCATTTCCGGGAAAATAATGCCAATTTAAATCCGATGCCTTTATCCCCTTGGCCATAACGCCTTCAAGGTCATCAAGGATTATATCCCCGTTCTTAAAGGCCTTAACATAAACCCTTTTACCAATGGCCACATTCAAACCCTTTCTCTGGCCTATGGTGTAATAAAAAGTTCCCTTGTGGGTTCCCACAACTTTTCCTTTATATATAAACTTACCCGGCTTTGCTTTTAACCCCCTTTCAATCAAAAAATTCCTGTAATCCCCATCGACAAAACATAAATCCTGAGATTCCGGCTTTTTGGCCGTAGGTAACCCCACTTCAAGTGCAAGTTTTCTAACCTCCTCCTTTGTCATATCACCTAAGGGGAATATAAGCCTTGGTATCCAATCCTTTGGTATCCGGAACATAAAATAGGATTGATCCTTTTTCCTATCCCTACCCCTCATCATGAGTTCAACGCCTTCATAAGAGCCCTTCTTTATATAATGACCGGTTGCCACAAATTCCGCCCCTATTTTATCGGCAAAATCAAACAAGGCCTTAATTTTGTAATCCCTATTACAAAAAAGACAAGGGTTAGGAGTTCTATTATTTGCGTATTCGCTTACAAAATAGCCTATAATATCCCTTTTAAAGCCTTCCGAGTAGTCCAATTCGTGGAATTCTATACCCAATTTTATCGCCACCCTTTTTGCCAATTGTGCGGAACCTATACTGCAACAGGCGTAAGGGTTTTTCGCCTCTTTATATAACAACACCGTAGCACCCACCACATCATAACCGCATTCCTTCAATAAATAAGCCGCTACGGAACTATCAACACCCCCCGACAAACCGACTACAACCTTACCCCTCATCAACCCCTTCCTTGCCTGAATACTTGGGTCTCGTATGCTTATATGTTAGCAAAAGGGGTATAAACGCCTCTTTTATCCTCTCCAAATCCCCCCTTGAAAGCGGCACCCAATCCAACTGGCCATCCTTTAACTTGTCCTCAAAAACCCTATTTAAAATTTCCCTTATTTCCGACTCCTTCGTGACACTTCTTGAAGCCGCCTCAACGGAATCCGCCAGCATGACTATTGCCTCCTCTGGGGTTTTGGGTTTTGGACCGGGATACCTAAATTGATCCTCGGAATATGGGAGCTTAGAAGCCTTTGCCTTCAAATAGAATGGCAATAATAGTGATGTTCCGTGATGCGATGCGATTATATTTATAACCTCTTCGGGCAAATTGTGTTTTCTTGCCAGCTCTATTCCTTTTTTCACATGGGAAATTATTATCCTCGCGCTGTTTACGGGGTCGAGTTTATCATGCGGATTTTCGTCCCCAATCTGGTTTTCTATAAAATACTCTGGGTTAAATATCTTTCCTATATCGTGATAATAACCGCCAACTTTCGCCAATAAGGGATTGGCGCCCACAACCCTCGCGGCCGCTTCGGCCAAATGTCCCACGGCTATTGAATGGGCAAATGTACCCGGCGCCTTTTCGGATAATTCCTTTAACAATGGGTGGTCAAAGGATGACAATTCCAAAAGGGAGTATTCCGTAGTTTTGTGGAAAATCTGTTCAATATTGGGTAAGAAAAGGATATGGGCACTGGTAGAAACAAAAGAAGAGAGCGAAACCCATAATAACAGCTCCTTGAGGTTCTCAAATTCAAAGTAATTTACCTCTATAAACGGGGAGGAAACAAGGGCAGAAATCGTTCCGGCTATAAACATTAAAAGGATAATGTATATGTTTTGTATCCTCCTTTTAAAAACCTTTACACCCATTGAAGAAACGATGGCCATTGAGCCTATGTATAGGGGTATGGTTAGCCCAAAATCGTAATTAACCCCCATAACAACCGCAAGGATCATGGTTAAACCTATCCCCAAGGTGGGTGTATCCAAGGAAGAGACCGATAGGGCTATTAATGGCGATAGCGTAAAGAAGGGGGAAAGGTTTGTAAAATGATGGATAAGCGTTTCAAGCAAAAATACCAAAGAGAATACGAATACCGAAGCGGAGGACGGAACATCCCACCTCCTAAGGTAAAAGCCTATGAATATAAATATCCCAAGTATAAAACATAGAATCGCAAAGGCTATTCTTTTGGGTTTTATGCTCGTTTCTTTATAAGCCTTTAAAATCCGCAAGGTGGTATCATTAACTATTTCACCGCGCGAAACCAAAACCTCACCCGGATTTATAACAAACTCTATTTTACCTATGTTCTTCAACTGTAAATTTACATACTCACGGGTTAGGGAAGAATCGTAAACTATTGTCGGAAATATGAACATACAAAGGGTATCATCCCCCTCACATATATCCTTCATTGAAGGGAAATTGGCCCCGAGGGCCGGCACATACTCTCCATTCTCGTATATCAATATTTGTCCGTTAAATTTTGGTTCTATTATACCCCTCTGCATAATCGCCAAAGCCTTTGTCCTAAATCTTTCGGTATTAGGTATAAACTTTGAGAGACTTTCGGATAATATCCTCAAAGAATCGTAAAATTCTATCCTTCTATACACCAGAGGGGAAGAGTTGATGATTTCTAAGGAGTCTTGCCTTAGCCTTTCGGGAGATTTTTCAACGACGATTTTCCTGTTGGCTATAATGGTTCTCTTTACAACATCCCCTATTTCGTAATTCAAACCGTCTTTGTAAAAGAAGCCACCCAAAGTTATTACGAGGGATATTATAAGGGCTTTAACTATCCTACTCACAAGCCGTGTTTTTCATAGGCCTCTATAATCTTTTTGACTATTCTATGCCTTGAAACATCTTCTTTTTCAAAATATACAAAACCTATACCCTCAATGCCTTGGAGTATATTTAAAGCCTCCGACAAACCGGATTTCTCGTTCTTGGGGAGGTCAATCTGGGTAATATCTCCGGTTATAACAACCTTTGACCTGGGACCTATGCGCGTTAAGAACATTTTCATCTGAACGGCCTTCGTATTTTGCGCTTCATCCAAAATTATAAAAGCATCGGAAAGGGTTCTACCCCTCATATACGCCAATGGGGCAATTTCCACTATCCTCGCATCCATCATGCGGCGCACCTTATCGTAAGGAACCATTGAAAATAGGGCATCGTATAGGGGTATGAGGTAAGGATAAACCTTTTCTTCATAAGTTCCCGGCAAATAACCCAAACTCTCACCTGCTTCAACGGCCGGACGGGTTAGTATAATCCTCTCAATCTTTCCCTCCCTCAAATACTTTACGGCCATAGCCACCGCCAAGAAGGTCTTACCCGTACCCGCGGGACCTATGGCAAACACTATATCGTTTTCCTCAATGGCCTTTATGTAATACTTTTGCCTTTCGGTTAAGGGTTTTATCTTCTTTTTGAATGTGATTATTACATCGTCGTCGGAAGCTATTCCATCATCCAAACCGCCGCTTTCCGCAAGTTCGGCATCGGAGCCCTCTATCATCTTCATAATCTTATCCTTTACCATTTCCACATCGCTTTCCGAACCCCTAAGCCTCAGCTCCGAACCCTTTGCTATTATCTTGACGGACGGATACATCTTTTTTAATTCCTTTAAACGCTCGTCATACGCACCAAAAACCTCTAAAATTTTATCTTCCGGTACGATTATCCTTATTTCCATATCTTCCCCTTCCTCCTAAGGGTGAAAATTATAAAGTTGAAAAACATCACTAGGTTAAAATTCTCACAGGTGTAGAATTTCCGTTTATGGAAAGGACCCTTTTAATGATAAAACCCGACGCGGTGGAGAAAAAATTGATAGGCAGAATAATATGGTTATTGGAGGAAAACGGGTTTAAAATTCTACAAATAAGGAGTAAGAATTTTTCAAGGGATGAAGCGGAAAGGTTTTACGAAGTTCATAAGGGCAAGCCTTTTTTTAACAGTTTGGTGGATTACATTACGAGCGGTATGGTTGTTGGTATAATGCTTGAGAGAGAAAATGCCGTGGAAAAACTTAGGGAATTGGTGGGGGCTACGGATCCAAAGAATGCAAGGCTTGGAACCATAAGGGCTATGTTTGGCGAAAACATAGAGAGGAATGCCGTTCACGCTTCGGATACGCCTCAAAACGCGGAAAGGGAACTGAAATTCTTTTTTGAGATATGAGCATAGAGGAAAAGTTAAGGCAATTAAAGGAGTTAAGGGAAAAGGCCCTTAAAGGGGGAGGGGAAGAGAAGATAAAAAAACAGCATGAAAAGGGTAAATTAACCGCAAGGGAGCGTATAGATTATCTGCTGGACGACGGATCTTTTATGGAAATAGGGATGTTTATAACCCATAGGAATCCGGATCTTGGAGAAAAATACTTGGGGGATGGGGTTGTGGCCGGCTTTGGAACCATAGATGGAAGGCCTGTTGCCGTTTTCGCGCATGACTTTACCGTTATAGGTGGCACGGTTTCGGAGGCAAACGCCAAGAAAATCGTTCAAATTATGGATACGGCTTTGAGAGTCGGAATACCGGTTATAGGTCTAAACGATTCGGGGGGAGCGAGGATACAAGACGGCGTGGCCTCCTTAGGGGGATATGCGGAAATATTTTTGAGGAATGTCATGGCTTCCGGGGTAATACCCCAAATATCCGCTATACTGGGACCATGTGCCGGGGGAGCCGTTTATAGTCCCGCCATAACGGATTTTATCTTTATGAGAAGGGGGGTAAGTTATATGTATATCACAGGCCCGGATGTGGTGAAAGCCGTAACTCACGAGGATGTTACGCATGAAACCCTTGGGGGAGCGGATATACACGCCGAAAAGTCTGGTGTAGCCCACTTCGTTTATGATACGGAAACCGAAATATTTGAGGGTATTAGAAAACTATTGTCTTATATCCCTTCAAATAATACCGAAGAACCCCCTTATATTGATACCGATGACCCTGAGGACAGGGAAGACGAGGAATTGAACTATATAGTCCCCACCGATCCATATCAAGCCTATGATATGAAGGAGGTTATAAAAAGGATCGTTGATAACGGCGAATTTTTTGAGGTTCATGAAAACTTTGCACCAAACATAATAGTGGGGTTTGCGAGATTGGGGGGATATAGCGTTGGAATAGTTGCCCAACAGCCGTTGCATTTGGCGGGAGCCATAGACATCAACGCATCCATAAAGGCCGCGAGGTTTGTTAGGTTTTGCGATGCATTTAACATACCGATAATAACCTTTGAAGATGTGCCCGGATTTTTACCCGGAACCGAACAGGAACACGGTGGAATAATAAGGCATGGTGCCAAATTGCTCTTTGCATATGCCGAGGCTACGGTTCCAAAAATAACCGTTGTAACGAGGAAATCCTACGGCGGGGCGTATTGCGTGTTGGCATCCAAACAGATAAGGGCGGATTTTAATTTTGCATGGCCTATGGCAGAATTTGCCGTTATGGGTCCGGAAGGGGCGGTAAAGATAATATACCGTAAAGAAATAGAAGGAAGCGAAAACCCCGAAGAAATTATAGAAAAACTCACCAAACGGTATAGGGAAAAATTCACAAACCCCTATTATGTCGCCTCGCTTGGATACATAGACGATGTAATAGAACCATCAAAAACAAGGCCTATACTAATAAAGGCGCTTAAATTAACCCGGAACAAGAGGCAAACCTTACCGCCAAAGAAACACGATAATATACCCCTTTGAAAAACCGAATAATACTCCTTTCGGCTTTGCTACTCTGTACATTTGGAGTTTTAAATCTGCTTCCCAGTGTGGATTTGGTTATAAGGCAGACCCTTTACATACTCTTTTCCCTCGGGATATTTTTATTCGTTCGCGGAATTAATATTAGGGTAATTTTGGAATTTTCAAGGGTTTTGTACATTATAACCCTTGTATTACTCATTCTCGTACTCTTTGTGGGTACGGGTTCAGGGGGTGTTAATAGGTGGATAAACTTGGGAATAATAAACTTTCAACCATCGGAATTGGCAAAAGTTTCCATACCTCTATTCCTCCTTACCTTGGAGGGAGACATAAAGAAACTAATCGCCGGTCTTGTTCCGGCCTTTCTTATACTCATAGAACCGGATCTTGCCACATCAACGGTTATAGTATTTTTAACCTGGATTGTTGTATTCATAACCACAAGAAATTTACCCTTTGTGATATACTTGGCATCCATACCCTTAGCGACCATTTTTTCATTTTCAAAAATTCCCTTCGGAATATTCCTGGGTGCTATTTCCTTATCTTTTATGCTCCTAAGGGTTAAGTTTGAATGGTTGGTCGGTGCCATTTTATCCCTTATATTTGTGGGACTTATAACACCCGTAATATGGGAAAGGGGTTTAAAGGATTATCAGAGGAAACGGATACTCGCCATTATAAACCCTTCGGAACATACTGAAAAGCTCTGGCAAACATATCAATCAAGAATAGCCTTAGCAAATGCTGGACCTTTTGGGAAAGGTATATACGGGGCCACACAAAAACTTTACGGATATTTACCCGCTTCGCATACAGATTTTGCCTTTTCCTCATTTGTTGAAACATACGGATTTGTAGGGGGATTTATTGTACTATCACTAACCGCTATAATGGTTTTTAGTATTCTATCTACGGCTTTTTCCGAAGATGTAATTTTAAGGAATATATCGGTAGTCGTTGGATCCTTCTTTACATACCAATCGTTTGCAAACATGATGTCGGTTTTTGGGGTATTTCCCGTCGCCGGAATACCATACCCGTTTTTAAGTTTTGGGGGAAGTCATATAATATCCGAGTGGTTATTTTTGGCCGTTTTGTTTTCCGCTTATACATGGAAAACTTCGTAAAAATTGCTGGGAAGGGCAATCTTAAAGGCTTTAGTAAAGGGAAACCTTAGGGAAAGGAACTACAAATGGAACTCCCGGAACGGATAAAAAGGTTCTTGTGCGAAGGGGGTAAATCCAAAGGCTATTAAAAGATAAACGAAATATGTTCAACAAATTCAATGGCGGGTAGCTAATAAACCCTCAACCATTGCTTTAAGGGTTAAGGCAACGAAAAGGTTCTACATCTTATGAAAACCCCTTACTTATTCCAAGGAAGGAAAAAAGAGGTTATAATTGTACCCTTTGTCAGGTCAAACCTCGAAGGGAATCTCGTA
Organism: Caldifarciminota bacterium; assembly: GCA_039802605.1. Taxonomy (GTDB): domain Bacteria; phylum Hydrothermota; class Hydrothermia; order LBFQ01; family LBFQ01; genus Caldipriscus. The sequence continues at coordinate 106,881 of JBDRWW010000001.1, forward strand.
TTTTTGGAAAATTTGAGGAGGTTGGATGTCTCTATAACCCGTGCAAAGATGAAACTTGTTTTGTACCTGTTGAAAATTTATAAGATAAGCCTTATAATATCTTAAATGGTAGAAGAAGGATATAGAAGTTGATGACAATTATTATTTTCCAGATGAAGCGTTTTTAAAAATAAAAAATTCCATAGAAAAATACCGGAGTTTCATCGTATTTTCATATTGGGGAGATAAAATTTATCAAAAAGTTTTATATGCATTAAAAACGATTTCCCCAAAGATAACCTTATATGAACCGCCGGCTGGAGACTTAAAAGATGCAAATCTTTCTCTAAACACATTTTTATGGAGGAGAAAGAGATACATACTTATAAATTTCGATGAGTATGAGAAATATAAAAACTTAACGGACTTTATGATAATGGGAAGGAGAAAAGGCTACAATTTTATCGGTATTAGTAGCTTTGGTGGTGATAAGGAATTGCTATACGAAAATATATTCAGGTCCTATGGTATATCGCCAAAGGATATATTTGACGAGGAGATTAATTTGATAGATTTTTACGATTACAACTTTATACTGGATAAAGGTGTTGAGGGATTACTAAAATGGGAAAACAGATGGAACAATATGGATATTGAAAGTAAAATGCTTTTGAATATAATAAAGGTTTTTGTTGATAAAGATTTAACTTTAGACAATTATGGTATCCCCATAATATGGTTGGAAAAGGTTTTCCAAAAAAAGGGGGCAAATTTTGAGAAGGCATTAAAAGATTTAAAAATATTTGAATTCGTTAAAATACAAAACGGTTTAATATACCCAAACATGTTATCCCTTCAAATCATTCCGGTAGGGGATATGGATATAAGGTTCTTTTTGGGTATTGACGATGTATTAAATTTAAAAATTTTAAGGAATTTGGTGAGTGGCGAGAAATACGATTTGGACCCGCGAAAAATAGTAAATATAAATACATTGAATTCATCCGAAAGGATAGAATTTTTGATGATCCTTTTAGATTTTAACACAAATAAATATCTATGGGATTTAGATATCTCTATGCTAAGCTCCGCAGAAATTTATGCGGATGAACTTAAAAGGTTTATCAATCGCGTTGATACGGATATAAAACATAAAATACTATATTCTTTGGGAAAGTTTTATACCGTTAAAGGTTTTGAAATAGAACCATTAAACAATCTTGCAAAGGCAATAGAATTTCTGGGAAATAGTTTCAACATAGCCTGCTCCCAAGGGTTTTCATTTTCGGCGGGTAAATATTTCTTGGACTATATACAAGCGCTTATAAACCTTTCGTATATTGAAGAACCCCATGAGGTTTTGGAAAAAGCCCACAATCTGATCACCAAATACGAGAACATTATACCCCCAGATCTTGAAAACGAGTTTAAATATGTTAAGATAAATACAGAATTGCACTTATACTACCATATGGGATATAAAGAGGGATTAAAGGGGTTATTAAGGGATTTTGAGGTATTAATGAAAAAAATTCCTCAAAATAGCAAAATAAAAACAAAAGTTTTAACATCCTTGGGAATACTATATATGCTTTTGGAGGAATTTCCCATAGCAAATACATATTTTGAAGAGGCGGAAAAATTACAAAATAACAGGTATGCTTTTTTGCGCTTACACATTTGGAGACTTTATAATCTTCTAAACTATGCCGATATAAACCTTGTTATTGAAGATATAAAAAAGCACTTGGAACCCGAGATAATGGAGAATGCACCCATAACATATGGCATATATTTGTTCCTTTTGGGTCGCGCACATTATAAGATGTTCTTGAAAGAAAGGACAAATAAATTAAAACACGAGGCAATAAGTATCTTAACCTCCGCCGTAAGGTTTCTCAACGGTTTAAGCCTATTTAAATCCCTTGCTTGGGAACTTATGGGAGATATATATAAAGTTATCGGGGATTACGGTTTATCCCAACAGTTTTATATGCTTTCAAACGACTATTTTGAAAAATCTCTGGTTAATAAAATAAAGTTGAGAAAGAAAATACCTCTATAAAAGCCACCGGGCGGACTCGAACCGCCGACCTGCGGTTTACGAAACCGCCGCTCTGCCGACTGAGCTACGGTGGCGTGAGTAAATATTATAAGGTTGAAAGTTTTGAAAGCAATCTACTTTCCAAAACAAACTTCACGGGGGTATAATACCCGCTTATGAGTATTACAAAGGATATTTTTCTAATACAGCCCGAAATCGTTTTATCCGTGGGTATTCTCTTATCTTTGATTATCGATATACTCGCGACTAGGTCGGTTAAATGGTTTGTATCCCTGTTTTCCGTGATAGTACTTGTTATAACCGGATTTTATGTGTTAACAAACTTTTACAACGAGGGTGAAGCCTTTAAGATGCTCTCCATAACTTCTTTAAGCCGAACCTTTGATGTTGTTATTATTTTGGGAGCCATTATTACAAGCCTTTTGGCATGGGATAGGGAAGGGGAACACCAATTCTTGCTTTTATCCGCCACCCTCGGCGCTATGATTTTGGTAAAAGCGATTAACTTTATATCCTTTATTTTAGCCCTTGAACTCTTTTCATTTGCCATCGTAGGACAAATAGCGCTATCAAAGGATGAACTGGGGATTGAGGCGGCTTTAAAGTTTTTCATTCTATCGGTCATAGCTTCAACTTTTATAGTTATGGGTGTTGCATTGCTTTACACCATATTTGGGACATTTGACTTTAAAAAGATATTTTTAGAGACAACCTTTAAACCCGTTTTTCAAGCAAAACCTTTAATATTCATATCCGCATTCGTGTTAGTATTGGTGGGTTTGGCCTTTAAACTCGCAGCGGTGCCTTTCCACTTTTGGACACCGGAAGTTTTTAGAGGGGCACACTCTTCGGTGGGTGGATTTATAGCAACGGTATCAAAGGCTTCGGCCTTTGGTTTCCTTGTTAATTTCTTATATATAATTTTTGGAAATGTCCCTTACCTTTGGGGTGAGCTTTTAATTTGGTTGGGAGCCATTACGATGTTTGTCGGTAATTTGGCCGCCTTGGCGGAAAACGATATAAAGAGGATGCTGGGGTATTCAACCATAGCACATGCCGGGTATATTATGGTTGCCTTTGGTGTGGGGACCGATACGGCCATTGGAGCCGCCATATTTTACCTTTTGGTTTATACCCTTATGACTTTGGGTGCCTTTGCGGTTGTAAACTCCATAGGTGAAAATAACACATCTTTGGAACATTATAAAGGCATATCAAAGAACCACGGTCTTCAAGCCTTTTTGCTTTTGATATTTCTCGTTTCCCTTGCCGGAATACCCCCAACCGCCGGCTTTGTGGGGAAGTTCTATCTGTTTATGGAAGTCGTTAAATCCGGGGAATACGCCTTGGCGATATGGGCGTTTTTAAACGGCGTAATTTCCACGTTCTATTATGTTAGACCTATATTCTACTCGTACGGCTTTGAACCCAAGTACGAATTCAAAAGCGTATTAACACCGACCATAGCAGCGGTGTTTATAATTGGCTTCATAGGGGTTATATATCTTGGACTTGCACCAAGCGGAATACTTGAATTCATTTCAAGCGCGTTTACACACTGATGTGGGAGTTTGAATCCCTTAGGATCTGGGTCCTATACGACCCGGATAAAATGGGTGTTGAAGAGTTTTATGATAAAGTTGTATCTTTGGGGGATCTCGTGGGTGCAATTCTGGTGGGCACGAGTTTCCTTGAAGGGGATATTTGTCCAAAGGTAAAGGCGCTAAAGGATTTATCAAAATTCCCCGTTATCCTATTCCCGGGTTCCCATTATCAGATATGCCCTTATTACGATTATGTCCTATTTCTATCCCTGATATCTGGTAGGAATCCCGAGTATTTAATAGGAGAGCATGTAAAGGCGTCCCCAATGATAAAGAGGTATAACTTGAAGGTTATACCAACGGCGTATTTGCTAATCGATGGTGGGGTATATACTTCAACCGAATTTATAACCAATACAAAACCCTTACCCAGAAATAAGTACGATTTAATCCTTTCCCATTGCTTGGCGGCAAAATACTTGGGTTTTTCGGCTATTTATTTGGAAGCGGGTTCTGGGGCGATCCTAAGCGTTCCGTATGAGGTGGTGAAGATTGTTAAGGAGGAGGTGGGTTTACCTTTAATCGTGGGTGGTGGTATAAGGTTAAAAAAGCAAATAGAAAACTATTTCAAAAGCGGCGCGGATATAGTTGTGGTGGGAACCGCCATTGAGGATGATGATAGGGAAATTTGAACGTTTTTTGGGGGCAATCTGTTATCTACCCTTCTTATTTGTTATTCCCCTATTTTTGAATCCAAGCCATTTTTTGGTTTTTCATATAAAACAGGGTTTCCTCCTTTCGTTTCTATGGATGATATGGTTATACATTTATCATTTTATCCCTATAATCGGCTGGTACATAATAGGCCCATTCGGTTTTATATTCCTCGTTTTTCTAACGGTTTTTGGAATGGTTAAAGCCTTTAACGGCGATATGGAACCTTTGCCCTTTGTGGGGATATGGGTTGAAAAATTGAGATTATGAAGTACATATGTTCGGTTTGCGGGTATATGTCGTTAAAACCCCTTGGTAGGTGTCCAAATTGTGGGGAATGGGATACATTCGTTGAGGAGGGGAAAAGGGAAAAGGGGGGGAAGTTAAAGGTTATCAAATTAAAGGATGTAAAGATAAAGGAGAACCTTAGAATAGATACGGGTATAGAAGGGGTTAATAGGGTTTTGGGTGGGGGTTTGGTTAAAGGTAGCGCCGTGCTATTGGGTGGAAGCCCCGGAGTGGGGAAATCAACATTGTTCTTGCAAATTGCAAATAACCTAAACGCTTACGGTTATAAGGTTCTACTGGTTTCGGCTGAGGAATCGGTTCATCAGGTAAAGCAAAGGGCGGAAAGGCTAAAGATAAATTTGGATGTGGAAATTACCGAGGAAACCAATATTGATTATGTGTTAAACGGGGCGGAAGGCTACGATGTTATCTTTGTGGATTCTATTCAGGCGGTTTATACATCCGACCTTAACTCACCCCCGGGTTCAATATCGCAGGTTAGGTTTTGTGCGGATAAGCTTTTTAAGTTTGCCAAAACAACAAATACAACGGTTTTGCTATCGGGACATATAACGAAAAGTGGGGTTATAGCCGGTCCCAAAACATTGGAACATTTGGTAGATGTGGTTTTATACCTTGAAGGGGAAAAGGGTAATATGTTGAGGATTTTGAGGGCGGAGAAAAACAGGTTTGGACCCACGGATGAGATATCTTTTTTTGTAATGGAGGAGGCTGGTTTGCTTTCAATTGAAGATCCTTCAAGGTATTTCTATACACCATCGGACATCCCCAAGATAGGGGTCGCATATACTATAACCCTAAAAGGTAGTATTCCAATGGTTTTGGAAGTTCAAGCCTTGGTACATAATACCTTTTACCCGGTTCCCCTAAGGCACTCCGTGGGTTATGATCCTAAAAGGTTAGCCATAGTTTTGGCCTTGTTGGAAAAACTGTTAAACTATAAGTTTGCAAAAACCGATGTTTATATCAACATAGGCGGGGGAATTAAAACGGATGACTCTTTCATAGACATGGCCGTTTGCTCATCTATAATATCCTCGCTTAGAAACATACCATTGGACAATGCCGGTATATTCATAGGTGAGATCTCGCTAACCGGGGAGTTTAAATCCCCAATAAACCTTGAAGTTAGGGAAAACGAGGGGAAAAGGGTCGGCTTTAAGAGGATTTATTCGGCCAAACCGGGAAGGATACTTGAATGGTTTGAGGTTAAGAACTTAAAGGATTTGAATTCCGTTATATCCCCATAACTGCATAGTACAGTATGTTTATGCCCATCTTTATCGCCTTTTCCCTTATATCCTGGGGATCTCCATACCTATCCGTCCAACCGTCGGAAACATTGGAATTCCAAGTGTACAGCACCGCAAGCCTACCCCTGATAAATATTCCATAAGCCTTTGGAGGACCCGGATAATGTTCATGAACCTTGGGAAGAGGTATATCGTAAAATATACGGAATATGGGATGATCCGGGGGGATTTCCACGAGTTCGTACTCCGGGAAAACCCTTTTTATTTCCCTCCTAAAAGCGCTATCAAGCCCGTAATCGTCATCTACATAAAGAAAGCCTCCATTTTCAAGGTATTTTCTTAAATTCTTAATTTCCTCATCGGAAAACCTTATACCGTCATGACCCGTAATAAAAAGCATAACATATTCGTATATTTCAGGTGAGGAGAGTTTTATGGAATAGGCGTTCGTGTCAAAAATAGGGGATACCCGGGAGTTGAACTCCTTGGTTATGTTGGGTAAAATCTCGGGATCGTTATACCAATCACCACCGCCCCCGTATTCAACCCTTGCTATCTTTAATAATGAGATTAGAATAATCATTCCAACTCTTTTAAGGCTTTTTCGTAGAGTTCATCGGTTAATACGCCACTATGCCATTTGTAGTCGTTTTCCATAAACGAAATCCCTTTGCCTTTAACCGTATGCGCTATTATAAACTGGGGTTTATCCTGTGTTTTCGCCCATGTGAAAACCTTGTATAACTCTTCCATATTGTGGCCATCAACCTCTTTTACCACCCATTTAAAAGCCTCAACCTTCTCCCTTATGGGCTCCGGGTCGTTTATCTCATTAACATTTCCCTCTATTTGTAGGTGGTTGTAATCAAGTATAAAGGTTAGGTTGTTTAAGCGGTAATTTCCGGCCATCATAATTGCTTCCCAAGTTTGACCTTCCTGTAATTCCGCATCGCTTATAACCGTCCAAACCCTTGAAGGTTTATTACTCAACTTTAACCCAAGCGCCATACCGACCGAAATGGATGTCCCCTGAGATAACGAGCCGGTTGAGGCCTCCGCCCAAGGCGTTCTCCTCCTTGAAGGGTGTCCCTGTAAAATGCCATTAACATTTCTAAACTTTTTCAGTTCTTCCCTGTCTATCCAACCCAATAGGGACCATATGGAGTATAGGGTTGCGCATCCATGCCCCTTCGATAACACAAACCTATCCCTATCCTCCCAAAAGGGATCCTCCCTTTTTATGTTCATTACCTTAAAGAACAAAACCAAACCTACCTCAACCCAAGATAGCGCACCCCCTTGATGCCCCGATTGCGCCCTATAAGTCATCTCAATTATATCCCTACGAACGATTTTTGCGTATTCCTTCAATTTCTCAAAATCCATAACTTTGTAGTATAAAGTTGAGGACCTTATAATATTTGCCCGTGAAGATCCTGATAAGACTTCCCAACTGGTTGGGGGATTTCGTTATGTCCTTTGCCTTTTTAAAAAAGGTTAAGGAAGCCTTTGAAGGTTATGATATATTCGCAATTTCAAAACCACAATTTTCACCTCTATTAAACTTTGTGGGAAGGTTTAATGTTTTTCACTTTTCCAAGGAAATGTACAAAGGGTTTAAGGGCTTGTTTGATTTTTCGCTTTCAATAAGGGGGGATTACCAATACTATTTTTCACTTCCCGATTCCCTATCGTCCGCACTAATGGGTTTTTTATCGGGAGCCAAAAGGAGAATAGGATATTCTTCGGAGTTTAGGGATCTTCTTTTAACGGATGTTCTTAAAAAACCCAAAGTATTACACAGGGTTGAAGAGTATGCCTACCTTTTGAAGGATTTTTTAAAAGAGCCTTTAAAGGATCTGGATACATCAATAAGCGTTGAACCGGATTTGGAAATACAAAGCCTTAAAGGTTTGAAGGTTGCGATAAACATAAATTCCGAGGCCCAAAGCAGGAGGATGTCCGTAGAGAAGTGGGCAAGGGTTGTTAATCTCCTCATCAAACGGGTGGATCCATATATAATCCTAACGGGTACAAAGAAAGATACCGAAAGGGTTAAAAAACTTATAGGTATGATAGATAACGATAAAAAAGTTATCAACCTTTGCGGAAAAACGGATATTTTGGGTTTGGCAAGGGTGTTAAAGGCCGTGGATATAACCATAACCGTTGATTCCGGACCAGCCCACCTCTCAAATTCCGTAGGGACACCAACATTGGTACTGTTCGGCGCAGGAAATGAAAAGAACACATCACCGTATTTAAAGAAAGACCTAAAAATATTGCGCTTAAAAAACTTAGAATGTGCCCCGTGTTTAAAAAACAGGTGCAAATATGGGGAACCCATTTGTCTCAACCGTTTGGATGAGGGGATAATCGTTGAGGATGCCTTAGCCCTGCTTCAAAAATACCCATAAAGAAGTATAAACACAGGTTTAAGGCCGTAGTATCAAAATTAACCTCAAATATACCTACTAAGGAAAACACCACCCAAACCGAGGCCAAAATAAGGGCGAATATTGAACCGGTTCTGATGTACAATACGGCGTATTTAAGGATAAAGTAAATGGTTATGATCAATATTAAAGCAAGCCCTATTACACCGGTTTCCGCAAGGGAATTAATATAGACACTGTGGAGGTGTGCGGTGTTATCTATAATACCTTTCTCAAAATAAGGTTTTAAATACCCGGAGATTTGGGAGTAGCCCACGCCAAATATTGGATCGCCCTTCCAAATGTTTATACCTATTTCCCAATATTCCGTGCGTTTTGAAAAAGACCATATTAACTTTGGGGAAAAGGCACTTTTGAAGTAAAAGGCAAAAATTATAGGGAAGGTTGAAAGCAAAACATAAGGAAAACTCCTAATAAGACCCAACCTTAAAAAGAAAACAAAGGATAGGGCTAAGAGGGTAAAGTATATGTAAAGGTAAGAGTTTGTTAGGATTAAAGCGTAGAGTGAGGGTATAAACGCCAAGATGAAAAAAGGTGAATAATACAAAGATAGACAAAAAAACATTATGCTTGAAAACGAAAACAGGGATGCGGTATGATGCTTATGTCCGTAAAATCCCACAAAATCATGGGTTATATGCCTGTATAAAGGGTTAACGGTAATCTCCCCCATCCTTTTCCACCCCTTTCCGGGCTTTTCATCCGTTGCGATTTTATCGCCGAATTTAAATGAAATATTTTTAATCTTTACAAAATCTCCACTTATATACACCTTTTTAGTTTTTTTGAACCCAACTTCGCAAGTTTTTTCCACACATTGATATTCCGTTAGTCTAATATTTAAAATTCCGAAATTCTTTGATAAAAAACCCAATATGGCGAGGGATGTGGATGATACGGCAAAGGCATATATAACGACTTTTGGATTACCTTTAAATCCTGAAAATAAGGGATAACCCATCTTATCGTATATATCCTTTATATCAACCGGTATTATGCGGTTAAATACGAGGGTTATAAACCTCCAAAGATAAAGGATTATTATTAAAAGGAAATCCTTTGGGGGTTTTTCTTTGTTAAAAACCATCAAGAATAAAGCCAAGGTTAAAGGTACATAGGATGCGGAAATTGAAAACGGGAGTACCAAAGCCATTAAAATTGCCAAAAGGTTATATACCTTTTCCCCTTTCATAAAGTAAGGCGTATTTTTGAACATGATACCAGGCTTGCGAAAGTGAAAATATAAGCCCTTCCACACCGTCAAGGATTGCGAGGTTTAGAATGTAATACTTTAAAAAAACCATGGGAAAGCGAAAAAATATTTGAAAATATCCCGATTTTTTTGAACTACCGGAAAATAAGGCGGCATATTGTGTGTTCTTCTGCCAATGGTGTAAAAGGCTCTTATAAGGGTAGTGTATCATCGGATTTTTTAAGGTTAAAACTTTTCCCTCAACCACGAGTTTTTCGTGAACCGGAACATCCGTTATTTTAACCTTTTCCTTTTTGGCAAGTCTCAAAAGCTTCGTGGGTCTCATCCTTTGAACCCTTCCCATATAAACATTTACCCTCTTTATGTAAAACCCATCGGCCTTGTTTTCAAGAACAACCCTAGATATTTCCTTTCCCAATTCCGGGGTTATCCTTTCGTCCGCATCAAGGAACAAAACCCAAGGATACGATGCCACCTTTAAAGCCTTAAACCTCTGGTACGAATAACCCTTCCAAGGGCTTACAAAAGCCTTTGCATTCCTTTTCTTGGCAACTTTTAAGGTTTCATCCCATGAGAAACTGTCAAAAATTATAACCTCAAAGGGTATATCTAAGTATTTTAAACTTTCGAACAAATCCGGGATATTTTCACCTTCATCTTTCGTTAGGACTATTACGCTTAACAACCGCATATTTTAATAGCGAAACGGCCGTATTATAACTTCTTGAAACTTTCGGAAATCGTAAAGGAACTCCTTTATGGGGAGGATGGGTATTACACAAAATATGTCTCAATTGGTAAAAGGGGGGACTTTTTCACCGCCCCGCATACATCCCCACTTTTTGGATATACAGTGGGGAGATTTTTAAAAAGGGAGGGTGTTAAGTTTTTTGTGGAGATCGGTGGTGGTGAAGGTTATATGATGGAGGATATACTAAACTTTACGGATTTGGAAGGTGTAATATACGAAATAAGTCCGAAGTTGAAAAAAATTCAAGGAGAGAGGTTAAAGAAATTTGGTAAAAGGTTTAAGCATATTGAAAAACTTCTAAATGCGGATGCTTACGTTTTAAACGAGGTAATTGACGCCCTACCCTTTAACAGGTTTGTGTTTAAGGGCGGAAGGTGGTGGGAATATGAATACATTGATGGGGAATGGGTATTGATGGAAGGAGAACCAGAGGATTTTGGAATTGAACCTCCTGAGGGGTTTATTTACGATGAAACGGAGAATTTGGAAAGTTTTTTAAAGCAGATTTTTGAAAACACCAAAAGGATTTTGATATTCGATTACGGTTATGAGGAAGAGGAATTCCCAATTTTGGCACCGGAAGGCACACTTTCGGGATATAAAGAACACAAAGTTTATTACGGTTTTGATGCGTTAAAAGGGGGTATGGATATAACCCATTTCGTGAATTTCACAAGGATTAAAAGGATAGCGGAAAAGTATAATTTTAAAGTTAAAATAGACCTCCCACAAACGGAATTTTTGCTCAAATTTGGAATACTGGACATCTTTTATGAAATTGAAGAACACGAGAAAGCGAAGTTATCCGGAGGTTTAAAAACCCTACTGTTCTCCTTTAAGAACCACAGGGCTTTGTATCTAACATCTTTATAATGCATACTTGAAACTGGGGATATTGGCGTTATTTTTTGATGATGCCCCCAGAGGTATAGGAAAATCCACGGGTTTTTTAATAAGGGAGTTCTCACACCTTGAAGGGGATTATGAAATACTTTCGCCCTTAACACCAAATGGAGCAAATTCCGAGAAGTTTAAAAGGGTATCTCTGGCTTTGGCACCCGCAAGGGGTAGATGGGGAAATGTAAAGAGATTTTTTTGGCAAAACTTCCTCTTAAAATTTCGCAATTACAGAAATGTATTATCAACATCTTATGAGAGCTCCCTATTGTATTTTGGGAATCAGGCCTTTATCATTCACGATGTTATAAACTTGAAGTTTAGGGATTTCCGTTATCCACCCCTAATAAAGTACTATTACAATTTTCAAGCACCTTTGGTTATAAAATTTGGGGCAAAAATTGTGGTTCCGAGCAATGTCGTAAAGGGGGAAATATTGGAAATTTACAATGTAAAGGAGGAGGATGTAGGGGTTGTTTATTGGGGAATTGATAGGGATATGTATAGGTTTGTTGAGGATAAAGAAGTCTTAAAAAAATATTCCCTTGAACCTTATGGATATATCCTTTATGTGGGCGATGTTATCCATAGAAAGAACATACAACTTATAATAAAAGCCCTACAATTTGTAAAGGATAAGGTTTTGGTGATAGTGGGAACCCAATTTAAAAAGGTTAAAAACGAATTGGAGGGATTGGCAAATTCCTTAAATGTATACCAAAGGGTGAAATTTTTGGGTTATGTACCCGATAAGGAACTCATCGCTTTATATTCGCAAGCCTTTGCCTTCGTATATCCATCATTTATCGAGGGTTTTGGAATGCCACCCCTTGAAGCCGCCTCCTGTGGAACACCTGTTATAGTTTCCGATATTCCCGTTTTTAGAGAACTATATTCGGGATATTTTCTGTTTGTGGATCCGCATAACCCCGAGGATTTAGCCGAAAAGTTAAAGGGATTGGAAGATGAAGACATAAGAAAGAACATCAAAAAAGGTTATGAAGAACTACTCAAAAAATATACATGGAAAAATTCCGCAAAAACTTTGCATAACATCCTACAAAATTGGGGATTATTATGAAAAAGGCTTTAATACTCGCACCCAATAGGTGGGATGGAACCCTTGAAGTGGGTATATTCAAGTTTGCAAAATTTTTAAAGAACTTGGGATTCGAGATTAGGAGTATAAACCTTGAAGGTTTTAGGTATTTACCGTCTAAAACCTTCGGATGGATATTCCCCAAAAATTTGGGGAAACAATATAAAATTTTTTGGAACTTAACCCATTATTTAAATTCCTTTAAGGTTTGGGAGAATTGGGATATTTTAATGTGCGATGCGAGTCATATGTTGTTTTTTGCGAATAGAATAAAGGCAAGGACTAAAATATACCGTTTAAACGATTATTTGGAGGGATTTGGACTCCCATCGTTTTTTGTAGATGAGGAAAAACGGTTTATAGAGTTATCCCATGCGGTTATTTCCGCCCATTCAACCCTTTCTTACAAGGTTCCGGATAAGGAAAAATTCTTTTTACTACCAAACCCCATAGACCTGGAACTTTTTCCGTTAGAAGGTGTAGAAGAACCCCCGGATTTAAAAAACATCCCAAAACCCCGTATTATATATGTTGGGGCGGTTTATCAATGGTTTGATTGGGAAGCGGTTATATATTGCGCAAAGGAACTAAAAAACCTTTCCTTTGTGATCATTGGCCCATATACGAATATACCAAAGGATATTCCCAAGAATGTTTTTATACTCGGGAAGAGGCCTCATACACGGATATACGAATACCTATACCATTGCGATATCGGTTTTATACCCTTCAAGTTATCCCCCTTGATAACCCATATGGATTATCCCAATAAGGTTTTGGAATATTTTGCAATGGGTTTGCCCGTGGTTAGCATCCATTGGGAGAGCTTTTCCAAAAACTTCCCGGAGGTTATGTTTTACAAGGAGTATAAGGAAATCCCGCAACTGTTAAAGGAGGCTTTAAAAAGGGGAAAGGATTACGCTTTGAGGGAAAAGGTTTTGGAGTTTTCATCGGATAAGATTTTTTCCAAATTCAAGGAGATAATTTTAGAATTAACCCACGGAAAAATTACACGGTAGTAAAATCACCGCTTATGTTGGATTTGAAATATTTGAGGGAGAAAAGGGATGTCCTTGAAGATGCTTTAAGAAAAAGGGGTTATTCCCTTGATATATTAAAGGAAATAGACGAGGTTGATAATATCCGAAGGGAAATAATAACAAAGGCCAACAATTTGAGGGCGAGGAAAAACCAGATATCTAAGGAAATAGCGGTAAGAAAAAAATCCGGTGAAAGTTTGGATGACCTTTTGGAAGAGGCGAAAAGGATAGACGAAGAATTAAAGGATTTAGAGGAAAAGGAAAGGGAAATGGACAAACGGTTTTGGGAGTTGTGGGCTTATATACCCAATATTCCCCACGAATCCGTTCCTGTCGGTAAGGATTCCGAAGACAATGTTGTTGTAAGGGAGTGGGGGAAGCCGAAGGAGTTTGATTTTGAGCCCAAACCCCATTGGGAGATAGGTGAAATGTTGGGGATTTTGGACTTTGAATCCGCCGCAAAAATTTCGGGTTCAAGGTTTGCAACATATAAGGGGCTGGGTGCAATCCTTGAAAGGGCTTTAATAAACTTTTTCTTGGATACCCACAGAAGAAACGGTTATATTGAGGTATTTCCCCCTATACTCGTTAAACCCGAATCCCTTTTCGCATCGGGGCACCTACCAAAGTTTGAAGAAGAAATGTATTATATGGAAAGGGATAATATGTACCTCATACCCACGGCCGAAGCATCCTTGGCAAACTTACATAGGGATGAGGTTATACCGGAAGAAAAATTACCTTTATACTATGTTTCCTATACCCCTTGCTTCCGGAGAGAAGCGGGTTCGTACGGAAAGGATGTCAGGGGAATTATAAGGGTTCATCAGTTTAACAAAGTTGAACTTTTCAAATATACAAAGCCCGAAGAATCTTATAAGGAACACGAAAAGATGGTTAGGGATGCGGAAAATATACTCCAAATGTTGGGTATTCCATATAGGGTTGTTTTGTTGTGTACGGGTGATATGGGATTTGCGGCAGCCAAGACCTACGATATAGAGGTTTGGGCGCCGGGGGTTAGAAGGTGGCTTGAAGCCTCATCGGTATCAAATGTTGAGGATTTTCAGGCAAGGAGGGCGAATATAAGGTTAAAGAGAAGGGACGGGAAGAAGGAATATGTTCATATGCTAAACGGTTCGGGATTGGCAACCCCTAGGGTGTTTATAGCAATATTAGAAAACTACCAACAAAGGGATGGAAGCGTTGTGATACCAGAAGTTTTGAGGGAGTATGTTGGAGTTGATGTTATAAGGCCATGAGGGTTTATATATCCGCGGATATGGAGGGGATATGTGGGGTTTCGGGTTATGAAGATGTTAATCCATCCTCCCCAAGGTTTGAAAGGGCGTTAAAACTCATGGAATGGGAAGTGGGAAAGGTTTGCGAAATCCTTTTTGACAACGGTGTAAAGGATATAACGGTTAATGATGCCCATTGGAATATGAACAATTTACGGATAGAAAACTTGCCAAAGGGGGTAAAACTGATATCGGGTTCCCCAAAATCCCTATCAATGATGGAAGGAATAGATGGTGGGTACGATTTTTGCATATTTATCGGTTATCACTCCTCATCAACAACACTATACGGGCACTTGGCTCACACTTACAGTTCAAGAACCGTAAAAAGCATAAGGATAAACGGAGAAGTATGTTCAGAAGCGTATATAAACTCTTTAATATCCGGAAGTTTTGGTGTTCCCCTTGCCCTCATAAGCGGTGATAAAAAATTAGCGGAGGATGAAAGGGAAAGGTTGAAAGGGGTGGAGTTTGTTATAACAAAAGAGGGTTTGGGTTTTAACCCTTCAATATTATACCACCCAGAAAAAGTTTTAAAGGACTACGAGGAAAAGATTGGGAAAATATTAAAGGGAAACGGTTATTTACCAAATATGCCCGAAAGTTTTCTCGTTGAAGTTGAGTTTAAGGATATAAGGATGGCGGATGTGGTGGGTATAAACCCTTATGTTAAAAGGCTTGATGCCTATAAGGTATCATTTGAAGAAAGGGATTTTATAAGGGCTTTCAAGTTTTTGAGGAGCTTAATAGTTATGGCCTCCACCGTATAACCTCTACACCCGGGTAATAGTGTTGAACTATATCAACATAATTATACCCCTTTAAAGCCATACCTATTGCACCCATTTGGCACATACCAACCCCATGCCCCCAACCCATACCCCTAAGTACAAACCTATCGTCTTTTTGGTAAATCTTAAAAGCGCTTGAAGGCAAAAACGGTTTTCCAAAAACCCGCCTTATAAAGTATTCCCCCTTTAAGTTTATATCCCCGTTATCCGTTAAAACCTTCATCTCATATATCCTACCGGAATATCCCCTCTTTATACCATCAAAACCGAGGATTTTTTTAATTTCAAAAAACCTTCCCAAGGATGCCAAAAGATCACCTTCGCTATATTCGATCTCCCACCTGTAAAGGTTTTCTATGCCCGGAAAGTTCAGATTGCAAAATGCATTCCATTGATTTAAGAAATTTTCAAACCCTTCTTCCGAAGATATATCCTTCAAACCGTTTCCCTCACCATCGTAAAGGTTCATGTTATAAGGCTTATCATCCCCACCCCACACGACCGAAAACCTCTCCATAACGCCACCGCAACATTTGGAATACCTCGCCTCTATTGGCTCACCGTTAAAGGTTATGATTTCCCCATCCGTCTCTTCCGCTACATTTAATGTTTCATGTGAAACCCTTTCAATGCCCAAATAAACCTGACAGTGATCCTCGGAGCATATATCATAAGGCTCATTTGGATGGTGGGAACCCGCCGTTCTAAAAAGGTTCGTCCTGGCCGCAAGGGCCTGTGCCTTTAAAGCCTCATAAGGTGCCTTTGGTATCATTTCGGAACCTATAACGGATGCTATGTAATTCTTAATATCAACTATATTTACGGCTTTAACCTTATCACCCCAAGCGTATATATCAAAATCCCCTACAAAATTCAAATCCCTTTTATTTTGCCAATGAAAACCCCTCCCAACCCACAGGTTTTTTATGGTTATAATTCCAGCGTTTTTTATCCTCAGAGGTGAATCAACAACCCATTCCCCTTTATCGGTCTTAACCCTCAAATTTCCACCCCAACCCTCAACCCAAACCCTAAACTCACCCTTTATATTTCTTGCCAATTCGTATGCATAAGATATATCATCCACGATATCAACTAGCTCCCATCTAAACTTAAAAATCTTACCGAAAACCTTTCCGATTTGGGAATGTTTAAAAACGGCGAACTTGATCTTTAAAGTCTTATCGCTATCCGAAAAAACCTCTAATCCATCGTATTTTCTACCACCAAGTATTATATCTCCGGAAAGTACAAGTTTATCGTCTTCCGGTAATCCGACTCTTATTAACATCTGAAAGCCTCTATTCCGGTAATCGCCTCGCCGAGTATAAGTGTATGTATCTCGTATGTGCCTTCATATGTTTCAACGGCTTCCAAATTGGCCAAATGCCTCATTGAATGGTATTCCGCCAATGTTCCGTTTGCACCTAGTATTGCCCTTGCCCTCCTGGCCACCTCTATTGCCGTTCTTACATTATTCCTCTTTGCCAAAGATACATGCCTAAAATTCGCCCTGCCACTATCCATAAGTTCCGCCAACCTCCAAGCGATCAATTGGGCCTCCGTTATTTCGGTGAGCATATCGGCCAACTTCTCCTGAATGAGTTGAAAGGATGCTATGGGTTTCCCAAAGGCAATCCTCGTTTTGGCATAATTAACGGCTTCTTCAAATGTTGCCATTGCGCTACCAACGGCACCCCATGCTATTCCATACCTAGCCTGAGTTAAACAACTCAGAGGGGCTTTTAACCCCTCCGCCTTTGGTAGTACATTCTCTTCGGGTACAAAAACATCGTTGAATATCAACTCCGAGGTTATGGATGCCCTCAAAGAAATCTTTGTCTTTAATTCCTGTGTTGCAAAACCCTCAAAACCCCTTTCAACGAGAAAACCCCTTATAACCCCTTTTTCATCCTTTGCCCAAACAACGGCGACATCTGCTATTGAACCGTTGGTTATCCACATCTTTGCACCGTTAAGGATATAACCGCCTTTTACCTTTTTTGCATGGGTTTTCATAGAACCCGGATCGGAACCCGAATCCGGCTCGGTTAATCCAAAACAACCAACCATATCGCCGGATATGAGTTTGGGCAAAAACCTTTTTTTCTGCTCATCACTGCCGTATGTTAATATTGGATAAATTACCAAAGAATTCTGAACGGATACAAAACTCCTTATTCCAGAGTCCGCATATTCAAGTTCCCGGGCAACCAAACCGTATATCCTCTTACTCAGATTTAATCCCCCATATTCTTCGGGTGCGTTAATGCCAAGCAATCCCAACTCTGCAAACCTCTTCACAAGATGCATCGGAAAAATCCCCTTTAACCACCAATCCCCTATATAGGGTAGGATTTCTTTTTTAACAAATTCCCTAACCATATCCCTTATCTGCCTTTCTTCCTCGTTTAAATCCTCATCCAGAAGGTAGAAATCCGCCAACATAAGCATTTAATTCTAAGGTTGGTTTAAAACGAACCCCAAAAGGGAATTTAAAATCCTATTAACCGCCTCAAACTTTGATTTTACCCTATCCCCAAAAACCTCTATCCTTTTCAAGGTATAATTGTTGTCGTCTTGGTAGATGCAAAAATACAAATAACCATGGCCGTTAAACTCACCCGTAGTTGATATTCCTATATCCGAATTTGACAACCTTTTTACATTTTTAGCCATCTCGTATGCAACTTCCGGCGAATAAACGGAAAAATACCTTATGGTTTCATGTGAAACACCCAAAACCCCCTCCTTCATCTCCGTTTGATACACCACCAGTCCTAAAACAAAATATCCGGAAGAACCCGGTATGGATGTTAATGCGCTTGACAACTCACCACCCGTACACGACTCCGCTACCGAAACTTTTATCTTTTTCCTTAAAAGCAGGTTTCTTAAACACAGTAGTTTATAATTCTTCAAGGTCTTTAAACCTTCCTAGGATATGCAATCTTATCGGATTCCTCAACTTTTCAAGGGCTTGGGTTTCCAGCTGCCTAACCCTCTCACGGGTTAAACCCAACTCCTGCCCAACCTCTTCCAAAGTTCTGGGTTTTTTACCATCAAGTCCAAACCTCAACTCTATAACCTTCCTCTCCCTCGGGGATAACATATTTAAAGCTTTCCTCAGCCTTTCCCTTAGGCTTTCAATCTTCAACTCTTCCTCGGCTGATAATGTCTTTTCATCGTATATTATTTCCCCAAGAGATGTGTCCTCGTCTTTACCAACCGGTTTATCCATTGATATAGGCTCCTTTGCAACGCTTAAAGCCCTCTCCACTTTACTAATGGGCATTTCAAGGTATTCGGCGAGTTCTTCAATTGAAGGGGGTCTTCCCTTTTCCTGCAACAGTACCTTTTGTGCCTTGTTTATCTTTGTTATGGTTTCAATCATGTGTATAGGTATCCTAATAGTCCTTGAATGGTCCGCTACGGCCCTCGTTATGGCTTGCCTTATCCACCAAGTCGCATAAGTTGAAAACTTAAACCCCTTTTTCCAATCATACTTATCAATAGCCTTTAAAAGCCCCAGATTACCCTCTTGTATCAAGTCACCAAAGTCCAAACCCCTATTCATATACCTCTTAGCCTCACTTATGACAAGTCTAACATTACCTTCCGCCAAGGTATTCCTCGCAAACTCATATTTTTTGTACAGTTTGATAAGTTTATCAGCCGTCTCCTTCGCCTCGGAATATGATTGGTTTAGTTCCTTTTCAAGCCTTTCAATCCTTGATTTTATACTCTTCTCAAGCGCCTCGTATTCCCATAAAAAGTTCTCCGCACCTATATCTTTAAACACCTCCTTTTCGTTTTCCAACCTGCTGAGTTCATCGTATAAGGATTTTAACTTATCCACCTTCTTAATATACTCGTTATATATTTCCACGATTTTTGGGAAAACCGGACCCATTTCCATAATTTTGTCAAGTATTTCTCTGTAAGCCGTTTCGGATTCTATTTTCTCCTCTTCCGACAACTTATCCCTTTCCAAGAGGTACCTCCTGGCCATAGGCCACCTTGCTACGAGGTATTCCATACCCTTTGATAACCTCTTTCTTTCTTTTTGGTTTTTTACCCTATTCGTCCAATAACCCGGATCAACCTGGAATATTTCTTCCGCTTGTACTAAACCCTTTTGGGCAAACTGTACAAGATTCATAAATCTACTCAAACCAAAATATGTTTGCAATAAGGTTTTTGTTATTTCCGTTCTCGTGGTATCAATCGTTCGAGCCAATTCCAATTCCTCGTTCCTAGATAAAAGCCTCATCTCTGCCACTTCTTTTAAATATATCCTTACCGGGTCATCCTTGTACTCCTTATCAAGCCTTTCCTCTTCCGCCTGAATTATACTCTCAACCTCCTGCTTCCTCTTCGTCTTCTTCTTCTTGTATGTAGAACTCGTCAAATCCTTCTCAAACTCTATTCCCTTCTCCATCAGGGCTATCATTACCTGCTCCAAGATTTCGTCATTTTGAACCACATCGGCGGGTAATCTTTTCAGAAGATCGTCAAATGTAAATACCCCTCCCTTTTCCCTAGCCTCCTCTACGATCTTTTCTATGGCATCCATTATTTCCCTCTTTCTATCCTTAACCTTCCTTGCCATTATACACCCACCTCCTTTTTAATATTATAAACCTCCAAAAGCGACCTAATATCCCCCTTAGCCCTCTTAACCCTATCTTCTACTTCAATTTGCGTTAAAATCCTCCTCAAAACCTTAAAAACTTCCTCCCTTTCCATATTTAAAGAATAAACAGAGGAGGCTTCCTCCGATTTTAGTGTTTCAAAAAATTCCGCAAAATCTTTACCGGAATTTATGTAAGTTTCCAACCTATGCTGCAAAGAGGTTTTAGTGGTTAAACGGTTTAATATATCCATAACCTCCCCTTTGAAACCATAAGCATACCCAAGAATTAAAATTTTGTCCAAATTTGCCAAAGAAGAACCGGATTTCTTTGTTATCTCCCTTACGGATGACTCCCCTATATTCACCTTTGTACCAACCCACTTTTCCAGTTCGCTTAGGTAAAATGTGGCCAAATTTTCATCCGAATTTTTGAGCAAAGAAATGAAATTTTTGGCTTTGTTTAATTTTTCCGAGAATTTAATGGGATCTGCGGGCTTTTCACCGAGAATAAATTTAAAAGCCGTAATTGGCTCGGGTAGTTTTTTATAATACTGCAAATAATCCGCGGGGTCCAAACCGTTTTCCAATAATATTACATACACATCTATACCCGCTTTTGCGAGGGCAAATATGGATTTTTCTGCGGATTTCATCCCAGCATCGTCGTTATCGGGGATAATAACCACTTTTTTCGCAAACCTATAGATTCTTTTGGCGTGCTCCTCGCTCAAATGGGTGCCCATAATACCCACGGTATTTTTATACCCTTCCTGGTGCATCAGAATAACATCCATATACCCTTCAACCAAATATAAAAAACCATCTTTTCTCGCAAAGGGTTTTGCCCTATCAAAGCCGAATAAAACTTCGGATTTTTTGAATATTTTAGTATCCGGGCCGTTTAGGTATTTTGGTTCTCCACCTTCCACAACCCTACCGGCAAAGGAAACCACATTACCGGTAATATCCTTTATCGGGAAAATTATTCTACCGTAAAACCTGTCAAATATCTCTTTACCCGTGTTTATAGCGACGCCGCTTGAAAGAATGTCCTCGGAAGAAAAGCCCTTCTTTATTAAGTGTTTTATAAGTCCATACTTATCGGGGGAAAAGCCTATTTCCCATTCGGCTATACTCGCAGAGTCCAAACCCCTATTTTTAAGGTAATCAATAATAAGCGTGTGCTTCATAAGTTGGCTTTTGTAAAACTTCGTGGATTCACGCAAAACCTCATAAATTATAGGCTGTTTGTCATATTGGTAATTGCTAATATCAAAACCGAATTCCTCTGCCAATATGGATAATGCTTCCCTCCTCGTTATTCCCTCAATTTCGGATAAGAAAGTTATCGCGTTCCCCGAAGCCCCACATCCAAAACAGTGATAAACCCCTTTATCGGGATCAACATAAAAACTGGGGTTTTTTTCCTTGTGAAACGGGCATAAACCTACATACTGGGATCCCACCCTTTTCAGGCTAACATATTTGCTAACGACTTTTATTATATCAACCTTCTCTAACACTCCGCTCAATAATGCCTTAAAATATATGAAGTGTCAACTAATAAGGGTTTATGCCCCTTTTCCGTTCTGCCCCATCCTGCTCTTTAAATCTACTATTACCTCGTTAAACGCGTCCTCAAATTTCAGTATATCTTCCTCAAATACTATGACCCTTGTCCTCTTAATGGAGCCATCTTTTTCCTTTCTCTTTTCCGATATGGCTAGATATAGATTTCCCTTCTTGTTTTGCTTAACGTCTATGAAATATACCCTTCTTCCAGCCTTAACCCTTTTGCTATACAGAGAATCATCTTTCCTCTGTTCCATCTTTCACCCCCTTATCTTTTCTACCCAAAATGTTATCCTCCAAGTCATTAACGATTTTTGGATTTTCTTTCAAAAACTCAATAGCCTTATCCCTTCCCTGACCCAGCTGTATATCCCCATAAGAATACCAAGACCCAGACCTACTTATTAGACCCAACTTTAGGCCAAGGTCAAACAATTCTCCAAGCCTATTAACACCTTTACCGTATATAAGTTCAAATTGGGCTTCCCTATAAGGTGGTGCCACTTTATTCTTTACAACCTTTGCCTTTATGACATGCCCTATTATCTCGTTATCCCTATCCTTTATAGTATCTCCCCTTTTAACCTCAACCCTAACCGACGCATAAAACTTTAGCGCCCTTCCACCGGGAGTGGTTTCGGGATTTCCAAATATTGTTCCTATCTTTTCCCTAACCTGATTTATAAATATAACGACAGCACCGCTTTTTGAAATATCCGACGCCAACATCCTTAACCCCTTAGACATCATTCTGGCTTGAAGACCCATTTGTTGATCCTCTATATCACCTTCCAATTCGGCCTTAGGAACCAAAGCTGCAACGGAGTCAATTACCGCTATATCAATCGCACCGGATCTTATGAACCTCGCCACAATATCCAAAGCCTGCTCACCATAATCCGGTTGGCTTATCACAAAATTATTCCTTGTATCTATACCCAATGCCCTTGCATAACTTTCACTAAAAGCGTGTTCGGCATCCACAAAGAGGGCGGTACCTCCGAGTTTTTGAGCCTCGGCAATTGCCAAAAGGGCCAAGGTGGTTTTTCCGGACGATTCCGCACCGTAAATTTCCACTATTCTACCCCTCGGATATCCACCAACCCCCAAGGCCAAATCTAAACTTATAGAACCCGAAGGTATTGCTTCTATCCTTTTTTGCGATCCATCGCTTAGGGTCATTATAGACCCAGGACCGTATGTCTTTTCAATTTCCTTTATGGTGGCTTCTAAGATTTTTTCTTTTTCCTTTCCTTCCTTCCCCTTTGCCATCATAACCCCCTTTTTGCAAGAATTTATTTTAAGGGTGAAAATCACATAAAAGGGATTCCTCAGACCGGTATTTGCGTTTTAAATTTAGTGTATATTTTTCACTTGATTTTATAAATGATAATATAAAGCAATTTATAATTTTTTTAGTTTGAAGCAATAACGCAATTATTACGGTTATTTTGCTAATTTATTTGATAATTTCGCAAATAAATTATAAAATTTTTGGTATTCATATATCGCTTGCGAATCTGTGAAAACATCCGTATAATTCCCAGATAAGTATGAAAGTTTTGGAAAATGTACCACTAAGTCTCTATACGACTTTTCGTTTGGGCGGCCCGGCGAGGTATTTGATTGAATGTTATAGCCTTGAGGATGTAAAGAATGCTATTAAATTTGCCCTCGATAAAAACCTACCTATACTCCCCTTAGGTGCCGGTTCAGATATTTTGGTTTCGGATAGCGGATTCAACGGTGTTGTTATAAGACTTGTGCATTTGAGGGGACAAAGGTTTCAAGGTGAGGAGGTATATTTGATGGCAGGAGAACCTTTACCAAAAATAGCAAAAATAACAGCCGATATGGGGCTTTCGGGTTTTGAATATTTGGCCGGTATACCCGGCACGGTGGGTGGCGGAATAGCAAAAAATGCAGGGGCACACGGGCACGACATATCAGAAATACTAAAAGAGGTTTATGTTGTAAATTTAAATGGAGAAATTATTACACTTAAACCAAAGGATATAAACCTCCGTTATCGGGAATCGGATGTATTAAATTATGGGATAGTGGTAGAAGGTAGATTCGCGCTTAAATTTGACGATCCAAGAGTTATAAACGAAAGGCTAAATCGGTTTTTAAAGTATAGGGAGGATACCCAACCTTGGAAAACCAGAACCGCAGGTTGTATGTTCAAAAATCCTCCGGGAAATTATGCGGGTAAGCTTATAGAAGAGGCCGGTTTAAAGGGGTTCCGTATAGGAGGTGTAAAGGTTTCCGAGAAACATGCAAACTTTTTTGAAAACATAGGCGGAACGGCCGATGATGCCTTAAGGCTTATAGAGTATGTTCAAAAACGCGTTTATGAGGTTTTTAAAGTAGAATTGGAGGTGGAAATTGTTTTGGTCAAATAATGGAAACGGATATGAAGAGAAGTTTTTAATAATAGATGTTGGGGCTTATGAGATAAAGGGCAAAGTTTGGGGTGAGAGTATGAACCCTATTATAGTGGATAGTAAGGGTTTTAAAGGATACATCACAAACCCCATAAGTTTAGGAAATTCAATACATAAAGTTTTGGAAGGAATACAATCCTCTTACTCCCAAGGAATTACGAGATTATATCCGTTTTTTGCGGTATCCTTTAAAGATGTGGAATTTTTACAAGTTGAAGAAAGTATCCCATGTTCTCCCAAGGTTAAAAGGGAACATATAAACAAGATTAAGGGTGTATTGGAAAACAAGATAAGGAACGAATCTCAAAAGGAAATTTTGTTTTCCGAAATTACGAATTATAAAATCCTTAATCCCGATAACAAGGAAATGGTAGTTGAAAATCCCGAAGGTTTAAGCGCAAGATCTATAACCGCACGAATGTCTTTCCTCTTAATACCAAAGGGTATATTTTCCGACTTCTTGGAAATCGTTAAAAATGTGTGTTCAGATTTTGGACTTAGAAAACCAACCGTGATGGACTCAACCATAGCTATGGCTTATGGGTTAAAAGAAAGATTTGAAAACTTTGACCTATTGGATATGGGTTATACATCAACCCGCTTGGTTAAAATAAGGGGAGGAAGACTGGTCAGCTTTGAAATTATAAATTTCGGAGGGGTTAATATTCACTCATCCGTTGAATCCTTTGGCATCCCGAATTACGAAGTTAAAAATGTTTTACACGATATATTCGTCAGAAACAAACCCAAAATAATCGTAGGCCCCAACAATTCGGAAATATATTCCAATGTGATAGAACAGCAGATAGAAAACATTTTAAGGAATGCCTTTGGAAAGCTATCCTTTTCGGCAATGCCGATATTTGCGGGTGGTTTTTCCAATATGGGAGATAGGTTCAAGGCTCTAATAAGGATTGCTACGAGCCCAAATATTCTCTTCTTGAACGATAACCCTTTGGATGCCATGGGTAAGGGGATCTTAAACTCCATATATGGGAAAGTTCAAACCAAGGGGATTTCTTTTACAAGAAAGGGGTCTAATTTTTTTGATAGTTTAATGGATTTCATAAAAAGGGAAGTTTTGGGAAAGGAGGATTAAAATGGAAACAAAAATCCTGGTTTTGGGAGTTGGTGGTGCCGGATGCAACATAGCAGATAAGGTATATACGAGTATAAAATCTTACCCCTATGTTAATAATGTAAGGGTGGTGGCTATAAACACGGACAAACAATCACTTATTAACTTGAAATCCGTAAAAGACTATATAGTTTTGGGTAAGAAGGGTAGGGGTGCGGGCTCTAATCCCGAAAAGGGTAAAGAATTGGCATTGGAATCTTGGAAAGAGGGCCAACTTGAAAGGTTAAAGTTTGACGACACGGTGGATTACGATCTTATAATCGTCATAGCGGGTCTTGGCGGTGGAACGGGAACGGGAGCGGGTCCAGTTATTGTGGAATATCTAAAACAAACCTTTGTTGAAGCGGTTGTGTTATCCATCCTTATTTTGCCGGATACCGATGAATACGGTGAAAAAACCGAAATGGCCCACAAGGGGCTTTCAGAGTTTTACAAAATTAGCGATGCGCTAATGCTAATAGATAACGCCGAAATAGTTGATATGAGTAAACCTTTGAGTGAAGCTTACGAACCCGCAAACGAATTCACAAAAAATGTGGTTATAACGATTTTGGACATTTGCGAAAGATACGGTAATCCAAACATTGATTTTGCGGATGTTCAAAACGCCCTTAACCAAGCAAAGAATTCTTCAAAATTCGTATTTATAACATCTTTGGAGTTCCCAAGTAAGGATATGATAACGGATTCAGAAATAAATACCCGCCTTTTAAATTTAAAGAGGAAAACCGCCGTTGCGAGCTTCAAGGGAGCCCCTTCCCTTATAGTGGGTGCCTTTCATAACGGTGATTTACCATCGCAAAAGGTTAAAGATTTTGTGGAGTTTTTAAAAAGGGAAATAATAACGGGTGGAAGGTCGCCGTTTGTAAAAAGGGGAGATTACAAAACGGAGGATAAGATAATAAGGTTTGGTATTATAATAGGAGGTGTTGAAATAGATTCAAGAATACAGAGGATTTTATCAACAACTTATCCCGATAGGTTATTAGAGGAAGTATATGAAGGAGACTCTTAGAGCAATTAAGGTTGGATCTTACAGGAGCATATTTACGATAATAGGCATTTCCCTCTCACTGCTATCCCTTTTTATACTTTCAAATCTCCTAATGGTATCTTATGGAATATACAGAAATGTTAGGGAAGGTATAAGATTTGAAATATTTCCCGATGGCGATCCGGAAGATGCTGTAAAGAAATTAAGACTTTTGGGCGGTATCAAAAGTGTAGAAATGGTTTCAGGGGAAAAGGCTCGTAAGGAGTTTTTAAAATACTATCCGGATTTTGAGAGATTTTTAGAAGACTTGGGGGACGATATATTTTATACCATAATAAGGGTATATCCAAGAAATCATTGGAAAGAACCAGAATTCTTAGATATGCTATACGAAAAGATAAAATCCATAAAAGGGGTTTCGGGTGTGTATTATGGGAAGAGCTGGCTATCATCCGCGGATGCTTTCTTTAAAACCATTTTGAGCCTTACCGTCGGCGTGATAGTAATTACTATCCTTATAACCCTTTCAATCTCCTTTTACACGGTTAGGTTTGTTGTCTCCCATAGAAAAAACTATGTGGATATTTTGAGATTATCGGGTGTATCGCCCTTTAAGCTCAGATATCCCTATATACTATTATCAATACTGTATGCCACGATTTCTTGGGTTATCGCATCCCTAATTTCTATATACATCCTACAAAACCTAAGCCTATTAACGAAATACAAAACCGAAAACCTGCTTTTGTTTATAATCTCATTAATAGTGGTTGTTATAACCTGCGCCTTGGGATCCATAAGGGCCCTCAGGGATATAGAGATGGGAATATATTAATGCCTTCAACACTTAAAAGAAATCGCTTTATATCCAAACCCGCGGAAAACCCACCCAAACCGTTTTTGGATATTACCCTATGGCAGGGAATTAATATTAAATGTCTGTTTTTGGAAAGGGCATAGCCCACGAATCTCGGATGTAAGTTTAATACCTTTGCGATTTCTCCGTATGTCATAACCTTACCAAACCCCAAGTTTTTGTATATATATTCCAAAACAAGCCTTACCTTATTAGGATATAAGGATAGGTCGGGTTCAAAGGAGAAACTTTTCCTCCTTCCTTTCAAATATTCGACTATTTCCCGCAACAACCCTTCACACTCTTCCCCCAAAAGGCTTTCGAATCCTATGTATATTATTTTGCCCTTTTTTATGTAAGCATATAAGGGTTTATTTAGGATTTTTGGATGGATCAAACTACCTTTCCAACCTCGGCATTTTGATGTTAAACCTCTTAGCGGTTTCTATCGCCTCCTCATAACCCGCATCCGCATGCCTAACTATACCCAAACCAACATCGTTTGTTAAAACCCTTTCAAGTCTCTTATATGTCTCCTTTTCACCATCGGCAACTATAACCATACCGGCGTGTAATGAATAGCCTATTCCAACACCTCCACCGTGGTGGAAAGATACCCAAGATGCCCCAGAAGAGGCATTTAGCAGCGCGTTCAATATAGGCCAGTCTGCTATTGCATCGGATCCGTCCTTCATACCCTCCGTTTCCCTATAAGGTGAAGCAACCGAACCCGTATCGTGATGATCCCTACCTATTACCACAGGTGCTTTAACCTCGCCTTTTTCAACCAACCTATTTATAGCCTCCCCCATTTTTGCCCTTTCACCCATACCCAGCCAGCAAATCCTAGCGGGTAATCCTTGAAATTTCACCTTTTCCCTTGCCATCTTTATCCACCTGTGAAGGTGGGGGTCATCAAACAATTTTAAAACCTCTTCATCTATACGGTATATATCTTCCGGTTCTCCGGATAAAGCCACCCACCTGAAAGGACCTTTGCCTATGCTGAAAAGGTCCCTTATAAAAGCGGGGACATATCCGAGAATTTCAAAGGCATCTTTTGCACCATACTCATAAGCGAACCTCCTCAGGTTGTTTCCATACTCAAAGGTTATTGCCCCTTCCCTTTTCATCTTAACCAAATATTCGACATGTTCGGCAGCGCTTTCCCCCGCGGCATTTATATATCCCTCCGGATCCCTTTTCCTCCATTCAACAACCCTTTTCATCCCATCCTCACCCCAAAACCCCTTAGGTATATATCCATTTAGAGGGTCGTGTGCCGCTGTTTGATCCGTGAGTAAATCGGGTAAAAATCCTTTTTTGTACAACTCCTTTATTACATCAACTATATTACCGAGTAATCCCACCGATAGGGGTTTCTTGTTTTTCTTTGCGTCTTCCGCAAGGCGCAGGGCCTCATCAAGACTAGTTGTCCAAGTATCCAAATACCCCGTCTTTATTCTCCTCTCAATGGCCCAAGGATTCGCCTCAACGGCCAACATAATGGCACCAGCCATAGTAGCCGCCAAGGGTTGAGCCCCTCCCATCTCTCCCAATCCCGCGGTTAATATAACCCTTCCGGATAAATCCCCGTTAAAGTGTTTTTTGGCAGCCGCAACAAATGTTTCATATGTTCCCTGTAAAATCCCCTGGGTACCTATGTATATCCAACTCCCAGCTGTCATCTGCCCGTACATTATTAAACCCCTTTCTTCAAGCTCGTTGAAGTATTCCCAAGTAGCCCATTTGGGTACCAAATTTGAGTTTGCTATCAAAACCCTCGGAGCCCACTCGTGTGTTCTGAAAACCGCCACCGGTTTTCCGCTTTGTACCAAAAGGGTTTCATCCGGTTCCAATTCGTCTAAGGTTTTAACAATTGCCCAAAAATCTTCCCAGGTCCTCGCCGCCTTACCTTTTCCCCCATACACTATGAGATTAACGGGATCCTTTGCAACCTCTGGATCCAAATTGTTCATAAGCATCCTTTTTGCCGCCTCTGCGGCCCATGTTTTTGCAGTTTTCTTATTTCCCCTAGGTGCCCTTATTGGTTTGTATTCCACCATAGTCCTATAATTTTAAGGCTGTCCTCTTCTTATATACTTTTTTATCTTCCTAACCTCATCGTAAATGGATGCCACCACCTCCCCGAGTAATCCCAAAACCCAGAATATGGTTCCCAATATTATTAACAACAAAACCAAAAAGAGTAAAGGCCTATAACCATGCCCCATTAGTCGGAGTATTAATGCTATAACTCCGGTAATAAAACCCGTGAAAAAGAAGACAATACCTATTCCACCAAATGTTAATAGGGGTTTTTGTATAAATACAGTATAAAGTTTTACCGCTATCAAATCCGCAACGCCCACAAATATCCTCCCCATACCCCTATACTTTGAAACACCGTATAGTCTTGGCCTTAGGGTTATTTCAATTTCTCCAACAGAATATCCGTAAACCCAAGCCAAAGCCACTATATACCTATGCCACTCTTTACGCAAAGGTATATCTTCAAGGACTTCCCTCTTTACAACCTTTAAAGAATTCATATCGGATACCGGAACACCGAACAACCACCTATTCATAAGGTTATAAACCTGTGAAACAAAAGCTTTTTCGTATTTTCCGACCTTCTTTCCGGTAACCAAATCGTATCCGTTTTTCTCCATATGATCTACCATTCTAACCACATCTTCAACTTTGAATTGCAAATCCGCATCCAATATTGCTATGTATTCCCCAGAGGATATATAAAAGCCGGTCATTATCGCGGCGCTCTTTCCAAGGTTTCGCGAATGTTTTGCGACTTTAAGAAAATTGTAATCCTTTAAATATTTTTTTACTTCCTCATAAGTTCCATCGGTTGAACCATCATCAACATATATAACCTCCCAATCTTTCAAACCATATTTATCAAACACCTCCTTACATTCATCCAACAACGGTCTTACATTTTCCCTCTCGTTATAAGCCGGAACTATTATTGATACCTTCACAAAACGGATATTTTAAAGTGGTGGTAAAGATACTATTAGACAACTTGAATTTCACCCTTAAAATACCCGTCTCTATGAAAGGGCTTTTTTCTCTTAGCCATTTGCACATGGAGGATATGGAGAGGCTTTTGCGCATAAAGGCTCAGGAGGAGGACTGGGAGGAAGAGGAGGATTGGGACGAGGAAGATTGGGAAGAGGAAGAATGGGACGAAGAATGGGATGAGGAAGAGTGGGAGGATGAGGATTGGGATGAAGAAGAATGGGATGAGGAGGACTGGGAGGAAGAGGAAGAATAGTTGCGGGCAGTTTCCAGATATTTACCGATTTTTAGGAGGTAATAAAGCGCGCCGGTGAAGCAATACCCCTTTATAATTTTCGTATGCGCGTCATAGTAGGGGTAAGGAATAAGGTATGGATTTGGATAGCTTTTTGGAATATAACGCTTATTTTGTCCTCGGGTATTTCAATACCACTTCCCTTCTCACCAGTCCCCATAACCCTACAAACCCTTATTCTAATCCTAACAATTTTATCCCTTGGAAAAATGGCCTATATTCCCGTATTGGCGTATATAACCGAAGGGGCTTTGGGTCTTCCGGTGTTTGCGGGTTGGACAGGGGGCATATGGAAATTGTTGGGTCCAACGGGTGGATATATACTCGGTTTTTTGGTATCGTCCCTTATAGTAGGTTATATGTGGGAAATCTTGGGAAAGCGCGAAAAATTCATCATACCCTTGGGATTCCTCGTACATCTCATAATATACTTCTTCGGCGTCATACAGCTCTCAATATTTACCGGATGGAATAATGTCTTAGCCTTAGGCGTTTTACCCTTTTTGTACGGGGATACCCTAAAAGTTATAACATCTTACCTCATATTTAAGGGTTGGAAGGCCTATACATAGGTATTATCACTTTTAGCGTTCTCCTTTCGGGTCTGGTTTCATCCTTTGAGATGGTTTATATTAGAAAATCACCCCTTTTCTCAATTTTTGAAAAACATCTGCACGATAGGACGGGAATACTCGCGACAGTGTTGTTTTGGAATACATTCGCCTTGGTTCTGGGTACAGTTCATATATACAAACTCTTGCACCTTTTGAAAATTCCGTATGATATTTTGATTTCCGGATTCGGAGGGGCCTTCATATTCACGATATTTGGGGATCTAATCCCAAAGGTTTTGGCGGTAATATGGACGGAAAATATGTTCAAGGTTTTGGTATATCCCTTTATGTTTTTATACCTTATATTACGAACCTTGGGCATAACGAATTTGGCATCAAAAATATTAACATCTAAGTATTCAAGGCAAGAGGTTTTGGATTTCCTAATTTCAAACTTGAAACAGTATATGGACGAAAGCGATATAAACTTTATCCGTTCCGTGGCAGAGCACCTGCACAAACCGGCTAAGAACTATGTTGTAATAGGACTAAACGGGACGGATTTTGTAGTTGATGAAAACCTCTTATGCTTGGATGTTTTGAGTTTTATGAGAAAAAGGGGGATAACGAGGGTTCGCATTGGTAATGTGGGGGTATTTGATTTACACGAATTTATAAAAACCATAGTAAAATCTCAC
The DNA here is from genome assembly GCA_039802605.1 of Caldifarciminota bacterium. Lineage (GTDB taxonomy): Bacteria > Hydrothermota > Hydrothermia > LBFQ01 > LBFQ01 > Caldipriscus. Next base: position 138,522 of record JBDRWW010000001.1, read on the forward strand.
CTTTAAAATACCTTCCCTATATGGAAGTTATTATTCCTGCGGCCGGTTTTGCAAAGAGGATGAGGCCGCTTTCCTTTACTAGACCAAAGGCCATTATGCCCGTAGCGGGCAAACCAATAATCGGCCATATCCTTGACGAAATTAAAGGATTAGAACCCAAGATACATTTGGTAATAGGGGAAAACGGCAAAGTAATATACGATTATGTTAGGGATATGGGGTTTAGTGTAGATTATGTAGTGCAAAAGGATATGCTCGGATTGGGTTATGCAATATATTTAACAAGAGGGCTTATAAAATCCGAAAAGGTTCTAGTTATCTTGGGTGATACCCCTTTCAAAATGGAAAACCTATCAAAAGAGATAGAGATGGGAGACTTTGTGGCCGTTAAGGAGGTTTTTAATCCGCAAAGGTTTGGGGTTGTTAGGGTTGAGGGGGGAAGGATAGTGGATATGGTTGAAAAACCGTTGAATCCCCCATCAAACCTCGCAATAGTTGGGGTATATTATTTTTCAAATGTTTCCCTCTTATTTGAGGCCTTGGATTACATAATTTCTAACGACATACGCACAAAGGACGAATACCAATTAACCGATGCCATGAGGCATATGATAGGTAAGGGTTGGAAACCCAGACCCGTTAAGGTAGATGAATGGCTGGACTGCGGAACATTAGACCAGATAATAATCTCGCAAAGGGAACTCTTAAAGCATAACCAACACTATGTTTCACGTGAAACGGTTCAAGTGATTGAACCCGTGTGGATTTCCGACGATGCAGAAATAGAGAACAGCGTCATAGGTCCCAATGTGCATATTGATAAAGGTTGCGTTATAAAAAACTCCATAATATCAAACAGCATTATATATCCCGGTTGTAAAATTGAAAATTCGGTAATAAACGACTCCATAATCGGGGAAAACTCGGAAATAAGCGGTTTCGTCGGAAAGATAAGGATAGGTGATTATTCCTATGTGGGTTGATATAGGATATATGTTAATCGCCGGCTGGTTGGGTATATCCCTCTTTTTTACCGCCGTTATAACCCCATCGGCGTTTAAAGGGATACCATCCGATAAAGTGGGCGATTTCTTGGGATTGATTTTTCCAAAATATTATAAGTGGGGTATGTTTCTTTTCCTAGTTTCATTTGCCATTTTTCTGTTTTCACGAGAATATATACAATCGTTTCTATCCTTTATAGGTCTTTTGTTCATGATATTTGCCGAAATCCTGAGGATTCGCATAAGGAAAACCCGTATGCAACTTAGGGAAAACCCCACGGATACCGAGCTAAAAAGGCTTTTCATCGACTTACACAGGTTCTCCGCCTATTGTAATTTTACATCCTTAACGGCATCGGTATTAATAATAGTTCTAAAATGGTTTTAGCCTTTTACTATATGTGGTATTCCTCGGGGAAATGGGGTGATGCGACATACACACCTTTGGAGTTTTACACTTCAACGGATTATAAAACATTAAGAAGGCACTGTAATGAGGCTAAGTATGCCCAAATAGACGGTTTTATAATATCATTCTGGGGTGTTCACGAGATAAACGGATTGGAAATTGCCTCAAAGGTATTTGAAAAGTGCGGGTTGAAATATACGGTTTATATTGAAACCGGCAAATCCGCCCGAGATGTTATAAACCAGGTGGATACCGTATTGAAACTTTTCGGGAAAAGGAAGGGATTTTTAAGGATAAACGAAAAGCCGGTAGTATTTTTATACGGTAGGGTCATTGATAATTTGAATACCGTTCAGCTGGATAGCATATCAAGGACGTTTAAAGATATTTTAATATTCGCGGATGAGAGGGGGCAGACAACAAACATTTTGTTTAGGAATTTGCATAAGTATATCATTTTAAGCAGGGATACCAACTTTTATAAAAACTTTTGTAAATTTGCAATAGGATATTGTGCCGTTCCGGTATCCCCGGGTTTTAAAATGAAAAATAGGGATAAGCCATATGTTCCGCATGAAAACGGAAGGTTTTACACGGATGTATTGAAATTGGCGATTAATTCGGATGCCGATATATTACTAATAACCTCCTTTAACGAATGGTGGGAGGGGACAAATATAGAGCCGTCCAAAGAGTTTGGAAATTTGTATTTAAAAATAACGAGAAGATACGCGGGGATTTTTAAGAAGACCCGTAAGGAAAACAAAAGGAAATTTAACGAAAACATAAGTATTCCAAAGTTTAAAAACAAGGCCTGTTTTATTTCCGATCCAAAGGATTTTACCCCATTGATTTTTGAGGAATTGGAAATATTTACAAAACCCCAGGAATTAAGAGGTTGCGACTTAATTATATACGCCACCGGTGAATATTACGATACCCTTTGGAATCCCTTTATAAAGGATTATTTAAACAATGGCGGGAAAATGCTAATAACTGGGGGCCCTTTCCCGTTTTATTACGATATTTCGGGGAGATATGTCAATATGGCGGATAGGTTTGGTTTGAAATTGGGTGTAATTGATGATAACACTCTACTCGGAGAATCCAAGACTTTTCTGATAGGTGAGGGGGATTCCGTGGAATTCTTACCTTTTGGGGAGAGGAGGATAAGGGATTTAAGGGATTACGATGAAAAGTTTTACGAGATTTTGGTGTGTAATCGGGATTGTAAGGGGTTTGTGGTAAGTGGGAGGAAGGGGAATATATATTATGTTTGGAAGGGTTTGGTTGATAGCCCATATGGTGTAAAAATCGTTAGAAGGGTTTTAAAGCGAATGGGATTTTAACCTTTGTACTTTTCTCACCCTTAACATCAACCACCAAAAAGTAAAAACCCCTCCAAAGGTCATCCGTATCAATTGCTATTTGCCCCTTCGTTGAATTCGGTTTAAATGTTTGCTCTTTTACCAGCCTACCCAAATCGTCATAGATCTTAACCCTCAACTCATTAACTTTAAATTCGTATCCGAATGATAGAACTATCTTTTCACCCTTTTTATAAACCTTTTTTGGGAGGGAAATTCCCGATGATATACTACCGTATGACAAACTGTTAATCCTACCGGGTGTTCCACCCTTAGGGTCTTGCGTTGTTCCCCAATTGCTGGGCTCGTTTGTGGATATGTAAGGGGAAACCCTTTCAAGGGATTTGTTATAACCCCCGCCAAAGGAAGAGGAATAATGCAGGCTGTCTACGGTAAAGTTTTCGGATTTTAAAAGTATGTCATCGCCCGAATCGTTAAACCTAGGAAAATTGGAAAGATGCAAATAATCAGCTTCGGGGAATAAGTTTTTAAAGTTTGTATCCCCAGAAACCACTAAGAAACCCCCGGGCTCAACATCCAGAAATATACCATTAGAACAGGTGGAAAGGTCACAGATTTTAAAATTCCTCAAATGCATTTTCCATTCGGAAACATTATATAACTCCAACCACTCAATACCCTTATATGTCAATTCGTTTATTATCAAAGTGGGCTGGCCATATGTGTATTGAAAATATATTGAGTTATCGGATGTATCGCAATCCGTTGTGTCCAAGGTTATACCCATGTCGTTTGTACCGTATTGGGTAAAACGGAAGGTTTTTGTAAATGAGTATAGGGATTCCGGTTGTAATACAGATGATATGGTTTCGTCCTTGGAACCGTTTATAACTAATGATACTTTAAAGGTGGCCGTTTCCGTCCCGTTATTTTTAATGTTATAAACCACCCTCAGGGAATCCCCAAAGTTTAAGATATTATCCAAAGATATTGAGAACTCATAAGGACAAGAAATAGAATTACCAAAACCCAAGGTATTGCCCGTGGGAGATCTTGATGGAAAGAATATCTTTATGTTTGGGGATTTCCTCTCGGCCGAAATCCCATCCCCCGTGGTCGGGAAGGGGCCGACCATATCCACCGTATCACCATAAGGGTTAATAAGGTATAATGTATCGTTTTGGGATAAACCGTTCCCCAATTGGGCATCGTTAACGGACATTAAAACCGTACCCGAGGGGAAGGAATAGGGGGTGGGGTTTGGGGATGAAGGATTTGTATAATCCCTATCAAGTATTACACCGAATCCAAAAGGCGGAAGGCATGTGGATATTATGCAGGTTGGACAGGATCCCAAAACGGCACTGTCCGGAAAGGGAATTATGTTATCCGCGTCATATCTATCCTTCAAAATCCAACCCGTAAGGCAAACGGTTGTATCCGAAGGGTTATATATTTCAACCGCCTCGTTATACAAACCCGCAGAGGATTCGTTTCCTAATGGGTCATACATTACCTCGTTTATAATAAAACCAAAGATAAAACTAAACATCAAGGTTCTTTACAAATTTAGCATTGTTAAGTATAAACTCCTTCCTCTTTTCAACAACCCCACCCATAAGTATTGAGAACAGGTGATCGGCCTCCACGGCATCTTCCACGGTTACCTTCTTTAAAGTTCTGGTCTTGGGGTTCATCGTAGTTTCCCACAACTGCTCCGGATTCATTTCGCCCAAACCTTTATACCTCTGGATTCTTATATCATCACCCCATTCCTTTCTAATCCTTTCGAGTTCCTCATCGGAATACAGATAAGCAACATTTTTACCCTTCTGAACCCTATATAAAGGCGGCATCGCCACATATATGTATCCATTTTCAACGAGGGGTCTCATAAACCTCCAAAACAGGGTTAAAAGTAGGGTTCTTATATGGGCGCCATCCACATCCGCATCGCTCATAATTATTATTTTCCCATACCTTGATTTACTGGGATCACATTCATCCTTTATACCGCATCCTATTGCGGAAATTATAGCCTTAACCTCGTTATTTGATAGGGCTTTAACCAAATTTGCCTTCTCAACATTTAAAATTTTACCCCTTATGGGCAATATCGCCTGTGTATGTCTATCCCTCGCCTGTTTTGCACTGCCGCCCGCAGAATCACCCTCAACTATAAAGAGTTCCGAAACCTTTGGATCTTTACTTATACAATCCGCCAATTTACCGGGTAATGTATCCGATTCCAAGAAATTTTTTCTCTTTACGAGCTCCCTCGCCTTTTTCGCCGCTATACGGGATTTTGCGGCTGTTATGGCCTTTTGGACTATGATCTGCGCCACTTTTGGATTTTCTTCAAAAAACCTCCTTAAACCTTCATAAACAACGCTTTCAACAAATGTTTTGGCGGATGGAGAACCCAACTTTGCCTTCGTCTGTCCCTCAAACTGCGGTTCTGGCATTTTTAGGTGTAGTACCGCCACCAAACCCTCCCTAACATCATCACCGGAAAGGTTTTTATCCTTTAACTCCTTCAACATATTGTTTTTTTGGGCGTAATCGTTTATCACCCTTGTTAAGGCACTCCTAAGCCCGCTTACATGGGTACCACCATCTACGGTTTGTATCGTATTAACAAAAGACAAAATTTCCTCGTCATCCGTATCGTTATAGTGTAGGGCTAATTCTAACTCCATATTGTCGTTGGATTTTTTGATATAAAAGGGAGGTGAAAACAAAGGTTTATTCCCCTCATCAACATAAAGGAGGAAATCCACCAAACCGCCACTTTTAAAGCTCTCCTCCTCACCCGTTTCCTCATCGTAAAATATAAATTCTACTTCCGGCACCAGATAAGACAATTCCCTTAACCTCCTTTTAATAAAGCTTTTATCCCAGACTTGTTCCCCGAAAATCTCGGGATCGGGTTTAAACCTCACCGTTGTTCCCCTTTCCTTTGTTTTACCGATTTCCTTTAAAGGTTCAACTATATCCCCACGAGAAAATTTGGCCCTATAAACCTTTCCCTCCCTCTTAACCACGACCTCCAGCCATTCGGATAGGGCATTAACAACCGAGGCACCCACACCGTGCAACCCTCCGGAAACCTGATAAACCTTTCTATCAAACTTACCACCCGCATGCAATACCGTAAAAACCACCTCAACACCACTTATACCCAATTCGGGATGTTTATCAACGGGTATTCCCCTTCCGTCGTCCTCAACGGAAATGGAACCATCCGAATGAACCACAACCCTTATCCTGCTAACATATCCGGCCAACGCTTCATCAACGGAGTTGTCAAGGATTTCCAAAAATAGGTGGTGAAATCCCCTTTTACCTGTATCACCTATATACATTGCGGGTCTTCTTCTTACACCTTCAAGACCCTTAAGGACCTTTATATCCTTTGCAGAGTATTGCGTTTGCATAAGTGGGAATTTTAATTCCGTTAAGTTTTTCCGTGGAAAAGGTTGTAAGCGATAAAAGTGGGGTTTGATAAGACTTATGACCCCTTTACAATTCCCAATTATGGCGGTTCCAAGGGAGATAGTCGAGGAAATAGAAAGGTTAAGGGAACTCATACGGAAATACGATTACTACTATTATGTTTTGAACAATCCGTTGGTTTCGGACGCCGAATACGATGAGTTGAAGAGGAAACTTATTGAACTTGAGAGGAAATACCCAGAACTCATAACACCAGACAGCCCAACCCAAAGGGTAGGGGCACCCCCAAGGAAAGAATTCCCCAATGTAAAACACTCTTTGCCTATGCTATCCCTTGAAGATGCGAGAAACGAGGAAGAAATAAAGGAGATATACAACAGGATTTTAAGGATGGCTGGGGGTGAGGTGGAGTTTTGTATAGAGCCAAAATTTGATGGTACATCTTTGGAATTGGTGTATGAAAAAGGTGTATTGGTTAGAGCAATAACAAGGGGGGATGGATATATGGGTGAAGATGTCACCCCGAACGCAAAAACCATAAAAACCATTCCCCTCCGTTTGTTTGAGGACATAAGCGTTGAAATAAGGGGGGAGGTCGTTATATCAAAAGAGAATTTCAAGCGATTAAACGAGGAGTTGATAAACAAGGGTGAAAAACCCTTTGCAAACCCGAGAAACGCGGCAGCAGGTTCCTTAATGCAACTTGACAGCAGGATTACCGCTTCAAGGCCATTGGAATTTATAGTTTGGGGTTTTGGATTGAGCGAGGTAAAGTTTGAAAAACAATCGGAATTTTTGGAAAGGGCGGAAAAGTTGGGTTTTAAGGTTCCAAAACCGAGAGTTGTAAAGACTTTGGAGGAAATTTTGGAGGTATATAGAAAATGGGAAGAAAATAGGGATGCTTACGCTTATGAACTGGATGGTATGGTGGTTAAGGTTAATGATGTAGAACTCTGGGATAAACTGGGATATACAGCCCGCGCGCCGAGATGGGCTTTTGCCGCAAAGTTTAAACCCCGTGAAAAAACGACAAAACTCCTAAATGTGGTTTGGCAGGTGGGTAGGACTGGAATAATAACCCCCGTTGCGGAATTGCAGCCCGTTGAAATAGGCGGTGTAATTGTTTCACGTGCAACATTGCACAATGTTGATATACTCAAAAAGTTAAATGTAAAAATTGGGGATACGGTAGTGGTTTCACGGGCGGGTGATGTGATTCCCCAAATAATAAAACCCATAGAAGAACTCAGGACGGGAAACGAAATGGATATAGAAATTCCCGATAAATGTCCCGTATGCGGCGGAGAGGTGGCGCAGGAAGGTCCGTTTTTAAAATGTTTAAACCTATCCTGTCCGGCAAAATTATCCGCCAGCATAAAGCATTTGGCGAGGAGGGAAGCGTTTGATATAGAGGGTTTGGGTGATAAGACGGCAAAGTTACTTGTGGAGAAAGGATTGGTAAAGGATATAGCGGATATCTTTAATTTGAAAAAAGAGGATTTAAAGAGATTACCCGGTTTTTCCGATGTTTCATCCGAACAGTTAATTTTGGCCATTGAAAGGTCTAAAAGGATAAAGCTTGACAGGTTTATACACGCTTTGGGTATTCCGGGAGTTGGAGAGGCTACCGCAAAACTGCTTGCCGAAAAATTTAAAGATTTGGAATCCCTTATGAAGGCTTCAAAATACGAATTGATGAAAATTAAGGGTATAGGCCCCGAAACGGCAAACGCCATTGTTAAGTTTTTCTCCGATGAAAGGAATAGAAGTTCAATTAAAAAGATGTTGGAATATGGTGTGGAGGTGTATTACGGTGAGGAGAAAAAGGGCCCTCTATCGGGTAAGGTATTCGTTTTCACCGGAGAACTTGATTGTTGTCCGAGGAGTAAAGCCAAACAAATGGTGGAAGAACTCGGTGGTCAAGCCGCCGACACGGTTTCCAAGAGGGTTCATTATTTGGTTGTGGGGAAAAATCCGGGTTCAAAACTGCAAAAGGCCCAGAAACTCGGCATAAAAATTATTGACGAAAAGGAATTCCTGGAAATGATAGAGGAAGCAAAGAAATCTATCTAACCCTTACAACACTGGCCCCCTTGTAGTAAAATTCCAATATTTCCTTATATGTCCATCCCCTATTAGCCTTTAACATAGCCCCCCTTTGACATAAACCCGTCCCGTGTCCTCTACCCGTACCTATAAATATAACACCACTTGAAGTGCACCAATAGGCGAACACCGCACTGGGCAAACCAAACTTTTTTCTGAAATCATAAGCGTATAGTGTATCCCCATCTAAAACCATAATATAAGCCCTTAAAGTTCCGGGTATCCTCTTAACATACGGACAAGTTTTCAAAGGAACAAAAATTTTCCAAGTATAATGCTCGTCCTCATCCTTAAAACAATCGGGATCTTCACCCGTCCAAAAATACGGTATATTCTTACCGCCTTTCCAAATATACTTGGGCTCGCAAACCCACCCACCGCATGATGCGTGAAATAAAACCTCTACCGGTTTCCCCTCATATGACAATATTTCCCCTTCCGTTTCCCTTACAGCTTCGTAATGTATGGGTTTAACCTTATCAAAACCCCTATATACCTGACAGTGATCCGAATCGCAGGTATGGGCATAACCGTGCCTTAATCCCCACCTGACCAAAAAAGTCCTCGCCAAAACCGCCTGAGCCTTTAAAGCCTCTAAGGGTGCATCTCCCGATTCGGAAGCCACAACGGATGCTAAGTAATCATCAAGGGAAACCTTGTTTATAACCCTAAGACCCCCATCAATGTATGCAAATTCAACCACACCTTTATATTTACCCATATCGGGTTCAAGGAATGTGGGATTTTCTATACGGAAAGAATTCATTTTAACTCCATTTACATACATGGAACCCATATCTGCGGAAATTTTGAAAACTTTCTCACCCGCTTTTAATCTTAAGGATTTTATAGAACTACCACCAAAAAGGGCAACCTTTATACTATCCGGTAAAAGGGAAGAGAGGACAATTAATAAAATCACTCGGCACGCTTTAGCTCTTCTATTTTTAATCCGTCCTGTGTTGTTTGAATGAGGACTTTTACCAAGGTATCCTGTGAATACAAACCCAAGTATCCGTGATCGTCTATAACCCTAACCCCAAGCAATTGGTTGTTTATCTCGCCGAGTTTTCCCTTAACCAAGACAAATACATTTAAACCCAGATAACCAACTTTACCCAAGTCTTTAAAAAACTTTTCATTTACATCCGATACATCAACGGTTAAGTCTGCAGAGGATTCGGTATAATCCATCTCTCCCAATTGCAAAAAGTACTCATCTAATTCCTCCATTAAACTCGGCAAAAAGGCCTCATCCATGCTGAAACCCGAGGCGAGTTTGTGCCCGCCATAATCTATAAGCATCCAAGAAATGTGCTCCAAAAGGTTTAGGGTATCAAATCCCTGGGGAGCCCTTATTTCTCCGATAATTTTTCCGTCACTCCTCCTCCCAAGCGCTATAACGGGTATTTTAAATTTTTCCTTTAATCTACTCGCTATATATCCCAAATATCCAGAACCCTTTTTACCCAAATCCACAAGAATGTAAGGCCTTGAAACGGATATTTCGCTTAGGATTTTTTCAAGTAAACTTTCCGCACCCTTATACCATAGATCGGATAGCGTTATAAGCCTTTTCATAATATCTTCAGCAGTGTTCATATCCTCACTTAAAAGTAGTTCCACACCTTCGTGCCTGCTACCCTCCGTACGGGATGATGCTATAACATTCATTATATCGTAAAGTGCGGGTTTTTTACCCTTTATGTTTTCATACGCCTTTGCAAAGGGAAAGGTATAGGACAAGAATACTTCCTCAGCCTTGGAATATATGGCTTTGTTTTCACTAAACAAGGGTACCCTATCGGCTATTATTCCCAGGGAAACCCACACCAAATATTCCGGCTTTTCGGAAACTATATCCTCTAAAGACCAATGTTTCATAAGCCTCAACAAATACCAGGCGAATTTAAACGCAACGGCAGAACCCGATAGATAGGGATAAGACCCTCCCCTCTTGGGATTTATGAGGGGATAGTTGGGGTTTTCTATAAGGATTTCGTGATGATCGGTTACTATAACCTCTATACCGTATGCATGCGCCTTATCTATATCCTCTTGGGCATTGGTGCAACAGTCGGTTGTTATTATTAGTTTTACATCGTTCTTCCTCGCGTAATCTAAACCTTCCTCGTTTATGGTGTGTCCCCCAGGTGATTTCTTATCGGGTATGTAGTAAAAAACCCTACCCCCGCAAGTTTTCAAAGCATCCATAAGGGTGGCAACGCCACTTACACCATCCACATCGTCGTGTCCCCAAACCAAGATATTCTCCTTTCTCCCTACCACCTTTGCCACTATCTTGGCGGCATTTTCCATATCCGGTATCATTTCGGGGGGAACCAAGTTTTCTATGCTCGGATTAAATGTCACCTCCAAAAGTATCTCGTCGTTTATACCCTTATCAACCAATATTCTTGCTACCAAAGGATGTATATCCCTCTCCACAATTGCCGATAGAATATCTCCCTTTATCACTTCTCACCTCCTTTTTGCGGCATTTATAATATCGCCCAATTTTACCCCCTCCTTTTTGTGTTTATGCGGGACCTTATTCATCTTAACCCCACATACGGGGCATATACCCAAACAGGTTTCGGAACATATAGGGTTTATAGGCAAAGTGGTTATGAATATATCCCTTATCAATGGCAAAACATCTATTTCATCCCTTTCTATCGTTAAGGTTTCCACATCTATATCGCTTAACCTTTCCCCACTTTCATAACCCTTTCGTAAGATGTTTTCATCCTCAAATACATATTCCCTTTCAAATTCGTCTAAGCACCTGGAACACACAAACTTCATAGTTGTCCTTCCGGAGATTTTGATTTTATAACCTATATCCGTTTTTTGAACCCTTATACTAACATCTATATCCTCTAAAATTTCGTATTCCCCCGAATACCCCAAATCATCGGGGGAAAGTGTGGTGCGAAAATCCTTTGGCTCATAACCTATATCCTTTAAAAGTATAAAAACCTTCATTTTTTGATTACCTCCTTAAAACTTTTTAGTACCCCCATCACAAAGGATGGGGATTTATCCGAAGAAAAAACGCGGGCAAATGTCCCATATGCGGGTATTATATCATCCGGGCTTTCGCCCATTAACATTTCACACATACCCCCCAGGATTGCCGACCTATCAAGTTCCAAAAGCCTTTCAACCTTCCAACCCACGAGAATATACGAAAGTTCCTTTAACACCTCCTCTTTGTTTCTTATATAGAAATCAATTAACTTTTCAAGTTTCTTTATCCCTTCACCTTCAACCTCTTCACCGAAGTTTTCCAAGAAGGTTTCTTTATCAATTCCGACCAAATTGTCCAAATATATAAACCTTACAAACAACTCCCTAATTTTATCCATCAAATCCCTCCACTATTTCAACAGCCTTATTAAAAAACGATGGTGCCACGGAAAAACTCCTAAAACCCAACTTCAATAAAAATTTTAATCCATCCTCGTCGGATGCTAACGCTCCACATACGCTAACGGGAACTTTACTTTTCTCCTTAATCTCCATTAACACTTTTCCAAAATCCTCGTTTATCTGTTCTTTAATGCTCCCCGCACCCCTCGGCCTACCCGTGTATAAAGACCACAAGTCGTTGGTTCCTATACTGAAAAATTTGGCATACCCTTGTATTTTTTCAATTAACCTAACGCTCATTGGCGTTTCAATCATAAAGCCCAGCCTATCAATGCCCTTTTGTAAGACAACATAATCGTAAAATTCCTTGGCTTCCTCTACAAAAGATATCATGGGTATCATTATATACAGGTTCTCGGAACTTTTAACCACATCGAGTAAGGCGTTAAACTTCGGGAGCATATCGTTTAATAACCTTAACGGCGATCTATCGCCTGAAAACTTATCACCCCCTATATCAAACGCCCTTATTATAACTTTGGGTTTTACATCAGAGAAAACCTTTAACCTTTCTATCTCCTTTTCCATAAAGAAAAGATATTCGGTTCTAAATAACCCAACACCCGTGGAAAACTTTTTTACCCAATATATGTCATCGGGAAAATCCACATTTAATAAGATTTCCACCTCCTCACCCTTACGCGTTTTAAACTTGTACCCCTTGTGTTGAGCCAGTTCTATTTCACCTTCAATCGGTTCCCGTGAGATTATACCGTTATCCCCATCAATGTATATATACTCCCCTTCTTTAAAAATTTCGGGATCAATACCTACAACCGTGGGTATTCCCGCATTTGATAAGATTATAGCAGCATGGGAATCCCTACCCAAATACTTCAAAATACAACCCTTTACCCTGTGCTTTCTCAATTTTAATGCCAAGGCCACGGATAATGTTTCACCCACAAATATATAATCCTTGTCATCCTCAATATTTAAATGGACAAAGCAAGCCAACTGGGATAAAATATCCTCTATTTCCTTTGCCCTTATGGCAAACATTTGGTTTTCGCCTCTTAACCTATCAATTAATGGCTTTACCGCAAGCTTTAATGAGGTTTCGGTATCAAACCCCAAATCCAAAAGATTTTTCAACCTATTCCTAAATACCACATCGCTTAGGAAGGAAGCGACAAATTGAGAAATAATATCGTTATCCGATTTTATTTCATCTACAACCTTTTCCAAAATGTATGTTATATTTTCCTTGTCGATTTTTTCCTTTTGTAGTTTGATAACATAACCCTCCCCTTTACCACCCACGATGGAGGTTCCCAAAATATATTGCTCAGTCTTCATCAAACCCCCTATTTATTAGATCAATCAAAGCATTAATTGCTTCTTCCGCATCCTCACCTTCCGCCTCAATTTTTAGAACCGTGCCCTTTGGAGCGGCTAACATCATAACCCCAAAAACGCTTTTTGCATTAGCCCTCATACCATCCGAAACCCTCTCTATAAAAATCTCGCTTTTAAAATTGCTCGCCAAAGTGGCTATCATAGTACTAGGTCTTGCGTGCAATCCCAATCTATTTTTTAACTCTACTTCCCTTACTACCTTTTTCACCCACTGGGAATTTTAAAGTTGATAAGGTTAGGACGCTAAAATTCATAACACCCTTATAATACACCGTTGTGCTTATAGCAATTGATGGACCCTCGGGAGTTGGGAAAACCACTGTGGCGAAAAAAGTTGCGGAGAAATTGGGTTTAAAAGCCGTGAGTACGGGTGCAATTTATAGGGCGGTCGCTTATGCGATTAAAAGGGAGAACATACCAACATATGATTTGAACGCCTTAAAGGATTTTTTAAAAGGTTTAAACATAGATCAGAAGTATGAGAACGGTGAAATTAAGACATACTTAAACGGAGAAGATATAACGGATAAACTGGATTCACCGGACATATCCGAGTTATCCTCTGAGATAGCCGCTATAACGGAAATTAGGGAATATCTCTTGAATATTCAGAGGAGGATAGCAAGCGACAACGCCGTTGTAGAGGGTAGGGATATAGGTAGTGTGGTTTTACCTTATGCGGATGTAAAGGTTTTTTTAGATGCGTCCTTGGAAGAGAGGATTAAGAGAAGGTACAACTACCTTAGGAATAAAGGGATAAACATAACATTGGAGGAAGTTCGCAACGAAATATTGGGTAGGGATACAAGGGACAGGAATAGGAAAACCGCACCCTTAGTGAAACCAAAGGACGCATTCTATATAGACACGACTTACATGACGGCGGACGAGGTGGTAAACAAAATTATAAAGATTGTTAAAAGTCTTGTGGTATGAAGGTAATTATAGGTTTAACCGGAAATGCGGGTTCTGGAAAAACAACGGTGGCCAACATTTTAAGGGAAATGGGTTTTTCCGTAGTGGATGCGGATAAAGAGGCTCACAAAGTACTAAAACACCCAGATGTTATAGAATTTTTAAGGAAAAAACTACCCGAAGCGCTAAAAAACGGTGAAGTTGATAGAAAGGTTTTAGGTGATAGGGTTTTTTCTGATGAGAAATTCAAGGAAGAGTTTGAGAATTTGGTAAGGCCTTTGGTTATAGAGAGGTTAAGGGAAGTTATACAAAATATACCCGACAATGTTGTCGTCGTGGATGCGGCGCTAATATACGAATATGGTGTACAAGATGCTTTTGATATTATAGTTGTGGTATGGGCGCCGGAGGAGGAACTCGTAAAAAGACTTGTTGAAAGGGGAATTCCAGAGGAAAAGGTTAAAGCCATCTTAAAACATCAAATACCACAAGAGGAAAAGTTAAAGTATGCGGATTTTATAATACGCAATTATGGTTCAATTGAAGATGTCAGAAAACAGGTTTTTAAAGTTTTCAGATCAATAATGAGAAAGTTGGAAGAACTGGAAATAGGATGAGAATTTTAGGAATTCACGACGGTCATACCGCTACGGCTTGTGTAATTGATAACGGAAAGTTAAAAGCGATGGTTTCCGAGGAGAGGATATGGCATAAAAAGGAGATGGGGGGCTTCCCTACGGAGGCCATAAAGGAGGTTTTATCCCTTTCGGGTTTAAAACCCGAAGATATTGATAAAGTTGCCGTTGCAACATTAACCCCTCCACTTTTACCCGAACACTTTTCCGATCCCGGTTTTCCAAGAAATATATACCAAAGTATTTACAGGTTCATACCTAGAAGCATTTTGCAGGGGGATGAATATGTGGATGATGTGGTTGGTTTTATAAATAAAATGTCCAGAAGGAGGGAGTATATTGAAAGAAATCTCAAAAGTTTGGGGATAAACGCCGAGGTCGTATTTGTTGAACACCACTTAGCACATGCATCTTCCGCATTTTTCGGTTCGGGTTTTGATAAAGCCCTTGTAATAACCCTTGACGGGGCGGGAGACGGTATAAGCGGCACCTATTATGTGGGTGAAGGTTTAAACTTATACCTGAAAAATAGAATATCCGCATATAACTCTTTGGGGGAGTTTTACACGAGGATTACGGAATACTTAGGTTTAAAACCCCTTTCCCATGAATACAAGGTTATGGGCTTAGCCCCTTATGCGGATAGTAAAATAGCGGAAGGTGTTTATAAAAAGGTTAGGCGGTTCTTTGAGGTTAAAGGGGATAGGATTATCAACCGCAGTGGGGTTTATAAAAGGGATTATTTGCGGCTGTTTAAAAAGGTTTTCTTTAAGGTTAGGTTTGACATAATCGCGTATGTTGCGCAAAAGGTTTTGGAGGATGTGGTTTTTGAATGGGTTGCTAACATTAAGGGCGGATACGATACCGTGGCGCTTGCGGGTGGGGTTTTTATGAATGTGAAGTTGAACTTTGGTTTTCTTGAAAGGTTCAGCAATGTGTTTGTAATGCCATCCGCTGGCGATGAGAGTTTGGCCTTTGGGGCGGCCGCTTATGTTTCCGCTCAAAACGGTATAAAGCCGGAACCCATCGGCGTTTTGTATCTTGGGAGGGAGTTTTCGCAAACAGAAATTGAAAGGGCTTTTGAGAATTTGGATGAAAAGGAGTATAAAATTGAAAGGATTGGAAAGGATATACACGAGTATGTCGCGGAGTTATTAAGCGAGGGTTGGATTGTGGCGAGGTTTTTCGGGAAATCGGAATGGGGGGCAAGGGCACTTGGGAATAGGTCTATATTGGCAGACCCTAGGAGTTTAAATGTGGTTTCAAGGATAAACAGGGCTATAAAACATAGGGATTTTTGGATGCCGTTTGCACCTTCGGTTTTAGACGAAGATTTTGAGGATTATTTTATCGTCCCTACAAGGAGCAAAAGCGAAAAGTATATGATTTTGGGTTATCCGTCAAGGCCAAGGGCTCAAAAGGAGATACCCGCAGCCCTACATCAGGGAGATTTAAGCGGGAGGCCACAGGTCGTATTTAAGAATGACAACCCGGAATATTACTCCCTAATAAAGAGGTTTAAAGAAAAAACCGGAGTGGGTGCGGTTTTAAACACTTCTTTCAATTTGCACGGATACCCCATTGTTTATACCCCAGAACAGGCTATTTTCACACTTATTAATTCCGATTTGGATGCGTTGGCGATAGGGGAGTATTTGGTAAGGAAGATTAAATAAAAATGCAAATAATTCAGTTTAAGGGGAATATCGGCTTTTAAATTCCAAAATTAACCGCATTATAATATTTAGTGGTATGTCTCATAAAAAGCCAATATCCCGTTTGTACGTGGGTTTGATACCATACAATTCACTATCCATGCCAAAGGTACCGAAAAGGATTCCTTGGTGGATGAAATATATTCCAATCAAAAAACCGCTTATATGGTTAAATCCCTTAGATGTGCTAAACGATCCCGTAAAAATATACGATGTCTTGTATTTAAAGAAGTATTTTCCAATTTGCGGATTTTTGACGAGCACCTACGAACTCAAAATTTTCAAGAATTTCTTAGATTTTATGGGGATAAGACTTGAAAAATTGTTTGATAGCGTTGAGATAATGAAGGGCGAAAAATATGAAAAATTTTACAATTTTGATGAAGAAATAAGAAGTGGTTTATCGGCATCATTTTTATTGGGTTTAAACATTTGGGAAAAAGTACCGATGAAGTATATTTCTGCAATTTTTAAAGAAAAAACTTCCGAGATCATAAAAGAGATGGAAAGGTTAGGTTTGGGAAAGAAAAACGGTGTTTATTTGGTTTTTAAGGAAATCCCGGACTTTCCGGTGTATGAGCATCACATACAAAACATCCTATATTCAATAAAAGGGGAAAAATACATAAACCCTTTAAGGATCGCCTACGGATTACTCACCCTTTGTGAAGAAGGAATTAATATATGCGGGTATATGGATTACATCTTAAACCTTTGTGAAGATTCCAAAAGCGAGGGCAAAGGGGTAATGCTATCCATCTTGGGTATTACCAATGCAGCTTTATGTTTAAATTCAAAAATTTTAATAGAATTAAAAGAACCACAGGAATATGTGAAATTAAAGGTGAGCCTTTGGAAAAAGGTTTGGATGGGTGAATTTTTGGGAGCATTTATAAAAACGGATGAGCCGGAAATAACATTTTTGGAGAACTACATAGCGCATTTAAAGAGTAGGGAAAGGGTATATGAATATTTAAGGGTGTGCTTTGATGTGGGAGTACAACTATTAAAAGACGGAGGGTTGAAAGCGAAGCTGTTCTATCCATTAATATTTGAGGTTTCCGTAAAATTATCGGTAATAACGGATACCGTAGTTTGGAATTTTTCGGAGGATAATATGGGGAGAATTATAAAGGGATATTTAAACTGGAAGGTGGGCGAGGGTGATGGGGATAAACTCTTAGAAACGATTAATGCCGTTTTCAAAGAGGATTTGAACCCCGCAATGGAATCCATTTTGGAGATTATCCTTTTGGACTTGGGAAAAACAACAAACATTACCCAAAGCATATATCCTTCCTGGGCACCGCTACTCTATGCGAATTTGTATATATACTCCAAAGACGACATTGAAAGGCGAATGCTTTTAAACGCTTTTATAACTTCAATCATAGATTACCCATCCGGAATATTCTTTTTGGGGAATAAAATAGCATATTTAATTGGAGATTTGAAGAAATACGCAAAAAACTTTCTTGAAGATGTTAGAACTTACATTATTACAAACGGTTTGCACGAGTTGATTGAAAAATGGAATTTTAATTAAGATATAGGCTTAGCACGATCCGTTTGAAGGATGGAAGTTAAGGTGTAATAAGCGTTAAACCCCTTATTCCTTAAAATCTTTGCCATTTGCCTGCTTTTAATACCCTCTTTGCATACAAAAACATATTTTTTACTTTTATCAAGGTTGTCTATGTTATCCATAAACTCAAAGAAATCAACCCTTTCAAGGTCTATAATAACGGCGCCTTCGGGTATATGGTACATAAAAATCTCCTCTTCCAATTCATAACCACCGGATACGGGTATTTTCTTTGCAGAATTTATAACCTCTTCCAAGGCATTTATAACCTTTTTTTCTTCGGATTTAACCTCGGAAAGTTTGGCTTTTGGTGGTGGGGGAGGGGCTATAGCGCAGTATTCCGGAATCCTCTCCGAAATTGTATATGTCCCTATTACCCTACTCAATCGGATTATCTCCTCCTTATCCATAAATATCAAGGGTCTGAAAACGGGCATATTTACCGATTCTTCTATAATCCGCAAGTTGTGTATTGTTTGTGTGGAAACCTGACCCAAGGACTCTCCGGTAATTATTGCATCCGCCCCTATATTTTTAGCCAATATCTCCCCCAACCTATACATAGCCCTTTTTAAAATTATAAGCCTGAGCTTGGGTTTTACATTGGACAGGGCAATTAAAACAGGCGAAAAACCAAAAACATAAAATTCGGGTTCGTATCCGAATATCCAATCGTTATAAAGTTTATTGACAATTTCATATGCACCAACAACATGCTCCTTTCCCCCCAAATCGAAGAGGACAAAGGTTATTTTTAAACCCCTCTTCAAACCCATCCAAGACGCAACGGCCGAATCAAAACCCCCGGAAATCAACGAAATGGCTTTACCTTGGGAACCCGATGGAAATCCCCCTTGTCCCTTATAGGTTTCCGTAAAGGCATACAAATCATCCCCCCTTATTTCAAGGTTTATTTGGATTTCGGGATTTTCCAAATCAACACCGGAAGAAAGGTCGTATAAAGCGCTTCCCAATTCGCTTTCCAACTTTCTTATGGATAAACCCTTATCCCTCGTTTTAACCCTTACGGCGAACTTCTTTCCCCTAACACTCTCCCCGAAGGTTTCCCTTATGGTTTTCTTTAATTCCTCCAAACCTTCAAACTTAAAGTGATAGGTAGGGGAAAAAGAGCTTATCCCAAACACCCGGGATAGAATTCCTGAAATGTTTTCATCACTTTCCACATATATCCTGTCCCTATCCCTCCAAACCTTTCCCAAAATTTTGTTCCTTTTAAGCGCCTCTTCTATGCTCTTCTGAAGGTTAAAAATGAGTTGTCTTTTTAAACCCTCACCCTTTGTGAAAATCTCGGAAGAATACCTTACAAGCCAAACCTTACGCAACTTTAACGCTTTCCAAATGCCTTATATATTCATCCGCCATGATAGCTGCGGTTGCGCCATCCGCTAAGGCATGTACGAGTTGCCGTAAGGGCTTCACCCTACCATCTCCCGCCACGAACAATCCCGGTGTTTTTGTTTTTGTATCCTCCCCAACCAATGCAAAACCCCTTTCATCCAAATCCACATAATCCTTTATCGGATCGTTCACGGGTCTCAAACCTATGTATATAAAAGCGCCATCAACCTCCAAAAAACTCTCCTCACCGGTTTTGGTATCCTTTAATCTCAACCCTTTTAAGAACCTATCCCCCACGAATTCAATAACCACCTTGTTTGTGAGGATTTCGGCGTTTGGGTGGGATTTGAGTTGTTCAACATAATACCTCTGCGCTCTGAACTCATCCCTCCTGTGTATGAGGTATAACTTCCCCACCATGTTCAATAGGTATAAGCCTTCGGTAAAGGCGGAATCACCACCCCCTATAACCGCCACCCTCTTACCTTTAAAGAAAGCACCATCGCATACGGCACAGTAGGAAACCCCCCTACCGGTAAGCTCCTTTTCACCGGGAACACCCAATTTTTTTGGTTCGGCACCCGCCGCCCATATTACCGCCTTAGCCGTGTGATCCCCTTCCGTGGTTTGAAGGAT
Source organism: Caldifarciminota bacterium (assembly GCA_039802605.1). Taxonomy (GTDB): domain Bacteria; phylum Hydrothermota; class Hydrothermia; order LBFQ01; family LBFQ01; genus Caldipriscus. The sequence continues at coordinate 158,464 of JBDRWW010000001.1, forward strand.
AAATATACCGTTTTCCCTTTTTATGGACAGAACCTCCGCAAATATTATTTCCGCCCCGAAATCCCTTGCATGTTTCTCAAACCTTTCCGCCAACTCGGGACCCTTCGCCCTAAGACCTGGATAGTTATCAACCTCATCCGTGGTTGCTATCTGTCCCCCTATAGCGCTCTTTTCAAATACCACGGTTTTCCGGAGGGACCTAGCGGCGTATATTGCTGCTCCCAAACCCGCAGGCCCACCTCCCACAATTGCTATATCCCATTCCCTATTATCGCTTTTACTCTCAATATTTTCAAGCTTAAACTCCAACATAGCGGTAAGAATTCTAAGGCTGAAAGTTTTTCAACCTACCAAATTTCCGAACCATCGGGAATGGTTTCGTTGTTTAAAACCTTAAAGGGTCCTATCACACAATTTTCACCGATAACGGTATTTCCGAGAAGCGCAACAAAGGGATATATAATACTGTCTCTGCCTATCTTTACGGAGTATTCAACATAAACATTTTCTGGCATAATAAATGTGACGCCGTTATCCATATGATTTTTCTTAATCCTCTCTTGCATTACACCCTCAACAATTGCCAATTGTTCCCTCGTATTAACCCCTAGAATTTCCCTCCAATCCTCCGCCTTGATAACCTGAACATTTTCAAAAAAATTAAAAACATCGGTTAAATAATATTCTCCTTGGGAATTGTTTGGGGATATTTTTTCCAGGGCTTTAAACAACTTATCACCCCTAAATATGTAAAAGCCCCCATTAACCTCTTTTATTTTTCTCTCGTTTTCGTTTGCATCCCCATGCTCAACTATTTTTATAAACCTATCCCCATCCCTAACTATCCTTCCATAACCTTCTGGATTTGGAACCTCTGCGGAAAGGATTACGGCATCCATGTCGGTTTTAAGCATTATATCAAGCATATTTTTTATGGTTTCCGTCTTTATTAACGGGGCATCCCCGGGGGCAACATAAATAATCCCATCATTAATAAATTTTCCAACCGTATTAACCGCATCACCCGTTCCCCTTGGTACCTCCTGAACAACAACTTCTACATTGGGATATTTACCGCAAACACTTTCCAATGTATCCTCGTTTTCGGAATTCCCAACCACAAAAATCTTTTTGGGATTTAAGGGAATGCAGGCTTCTATCGACCATTCTATCATCATCTTTCCAGAAACCTTATGAAAAACCTTTGGAATTTTTGATTTTATACGCTTTGATAGGCCCCCCGCCAATATAACCGCATAAAACTTATCCATTTTCCGGAGTTAGTTCTCTCTTTACCTTCTCTTCAATATATGCCTCTAAAACATCACCCACCTTAAACTTTTCAAACCCTTCAAGTTTTATTCCACACTCATACCCCTGTTGCACCTCTCTAACATCATCTTTATACCTCTTCAAGGAGGCTATACGGGTTTCTGCGAGTATGGTCCCATCCCTCCTTACCTTTATCTTCGCATCCCTCCTAATTGTACCGCTTATAACATAACAACCCGCAACATTCCCAGCGCTTGTGGAAAACACCGCCCTAACCTCTGCCTCCCCTATTTTCCTTTCAACAACCTCGGGTTCTAACTGACCCGAAAGTATTTCCTTTACATCGTCCAAAAGGGAATATATAACCTTGTGAATCCTTATGGGTACACCCCTATTTTCCGCGGTTTCCCTTGCGGCACTATCAACTTTTGTATTGAAACCGAGTATTATTCCGTTTGATGCTATGGCAAGTTCCACATCGGCTAAGGTTATATTTCCCACGGCGTAATGTATAACCTCGGGTTCAATCTCTTTAAACTTCATTTTTGATAACGCCTCAACTATGGCTTCAACGGATCCCTGAGTATCCCCTTTTACTATTATTGGGAGTTTTAATTTTTCGCCGGCTTTTAACTTTTCCTGAATCATCCGCGCTATCTTAACATGTTGTTTTTGTTCAATTTGGTATTTTAATGTTTCCGAATACTCTTCCGCTTTTTCTTTCGCTTCGTTCAAATCCTCAACAACCACCAAAGTATCACCAGCCCTTGGCACCTCCTCAAACCCAACGACCAAAACCGGCATAGATGGAGGGGCTTCTTCTACCTGATTTCCCTTATCGTTCAACATTAGCCTAACCCTACCATAAGTGGGACCACACCAAAATGCATCGCCAACCCTAAGGGTTCCGCTTCTTACTATAACCGTTCCAACAGGCCCTAAGCCCTTATCTATCTTAGACTCTATTACCGTAGCCTTTGCCCTACCGCTATAAGGCGCTTTTAGCCCCAACTCCTCGGCTTTTACTATGATGGCATCCAAAAGGTCGTCTATACCTATACCCTTCTTTGCGGAAATTTCAACAACTATTGTATCCCCTCCGTATTCTTCCGGAACCAAATTATACCTCATAAGTTCGTTTTTTACCCTTTGCGGATCGGCTGTTGGTAGGTCTATTTTGTTTATCGCAACTATTATGGGAACCCCGGCGGTCCTGGCATGGTTTATCGCCTCAACGGTTTGGGGCATAACGCCGTCATCGGCGGCAACCACAAGGACAACTATATCCGTAACCTGCGCACCCCTTGCCCGCAAAGTTGTAAAGGCCTCATGGCCAGGGGTATCTATAAATGTAATGGTATAATCCCCATGCCTAACCTGATACGCCCCGATGTGCTGGGTAATCCCGCCAGCCTCCTGCTGGGCAACATTTGTATTCCTTATAGTATCAAGTAGGGTGGTTTTCCCGTGGTCTACATGACCCATAACGGTTACGATAGGCGGCCTGGGTCTAACATCTCCCCCATCCTCAGGTGTTTCTTCAACAACTTCTTCGGCTGTTTCCGATAGTTCCACTTCAATACCGAATTCAGAAGCCAAACCTATGATGGTTTCAACATCCAAAACCTGGTTGATGGTTATAAGTATCCCATTTTCAAAAGCTTTCTGTATAACCTCTTCTGGGGTTTTACCCAAGGCCTCGGCAAATTCTTTAACAGTCATAGACCCGGTAATTGTTATCTTTTCTACGGTTGATGTAAGTTTTGTTTCCTTCTTTTTGGGTTTCGTTATACTCTTTGATACCTTTTTCACCACTTTGGGTTCCCTATCCTCAAATTTTTCCTCCCTATCCCTTCTATCCCTTTTAACTTTACGGGAAGGTTTCGGAGGGGCCTGGTATATTTCCTTCTTTACTTTTAATTCCTGCCCTATACTCTCCATATGCTTGCTTAATTCCCTACGGACTACATCCTCCATATCCTTGTTCATCTTGTGGGAATCGCTGCGAACATGTTTGTACCCGTTGTTTCTAAGGATGTTTATAATTATCTTTGGATCCACACCTATCTCCTTGGCAAACTCCTTAATCGGTACAGGTCCTTTTTTAGGTTTAGACATGTTCCTCCCCCTTTTCCTTTAAAGCGTCTTCTATGATTTCCAAAATCCTTATTGTTGTTGCCTCGTCTGTGCCCAACAACCTTTGCATATAGGCCAGAGGTATCAATCTCTTGAAATATACAAGTGTGGCCTCTTTTAGTTTTTCATATATTTCCGAGGCAAGTTTGTCTTTAAGTTCATATAAGGTAACTCCCATTTCCGGAGGTGTGAATTCACTTATGTGTAAAGCGTTTATCTTTTTACCCACAAGCCTTGAAGCGAGTTTTATGTTTATGCCGTCCTTACCCTTTGCCTTCAAAACCTCTTCATCATCCTCGTAATACACATTTATTTCCTCTTTAAGTTCGCCATCAACCCTTTCCTTTTTCTCGTATGCCGCCACCGCCCCCTTTGCGGGCTGAAGGGAAAGTATGGCAAACCTAACAATATCGCTGTCGTAAGGTATAACATCTATTATTTCTTCTTTGGGCATTTTACTCTTTATGGCATAAAGTCTCGTTCCCCTTGGACCGAGGATCGTGGTAACCGGGGAAACGAAGGGATCCCTTGACTTAACGGCTATCTTTGTCATAACGCCCGCCTCCCTTGCTATGGAAACTATTTGTACCGTACCATCCTGAAGTTCGGGTATTGACCTTTCAAGCAACGCTTGAACAAACCTCGGATCCGAACGGGAGAGGAGGAGGGGATACGAAGCCCTATCCTCCACATTCAATACCACCGCTTCTATATCCTGCCCAGGCTTATAAACTTCGCTTTCGACCATACCCTCCTTTGGTATCCTTCCCTCTACACCCAATTCGGGAATACCGACCAAAACACCCATCTTTTTATCAACCTTTTGTACTTTTCCCGTTATAATCTTGTTAATGTATGCCTGCAACCTTGGGAGTTTTGCCTTTAAGATCTCGTTCTTTATCCTGTAAAGGAATTTTTCCTTTAACCTTTGGACATCGTAATGCGAAAACTTTTCCGGTGTAATAATCTCCTCGTAGCCGATTTCTTTAACTTTGAACAAATCTTGGTTCTGCTCCACAACTTCCCCACCCCTTCCATAAACCTTTTCTATCTTTGCGATTTTCCCACTTACATTAAACTTTATTTCAAGATCTTTTCCGTTATCGGTTATAATTCCAATAACATCGCCGAATTTAACCTCCTCATCTACCTCTTTTTTGGGCTTGAATATACCCTTTATTGGGGCTTTTATATAGAAAACTTCACCTTTTTCAGCCGATATATCCTCATTAACAAACTCTACCCTAACCAATATTTTACCCCTACTTAAATCCACCTCGGGTTTTATGCTTCTTGGCTTTGGGTGCGAATATTTATACTTTTCGGAAAAAACATCCTTTAAAGCGCTTACGAGTGCCTTTTCAACCGTCTCGGGATCAATTTTATGCTCATGGGCAAACGCTTCAAGTGCAAGCCTTAGTTCATCTACCCTTATGGCCATTTTTTACCTCCTTTCGTTATCCAATTGTAAAACCGCAACTTCTTCAAGGTTATAAAAATTGTCATCAACACCTATTGTTTTTTCTTCCTCGTTAAAGTAATTTAAAACCCCCTTTACGGTCTCACCGGTTTTTAGCACGACCTTTACCCTTCTCCTTAAAGCCCAATTTATTTCCCTCGGTTTAACGAGTTTTCTATTTATACCGGGTGATGATACCTCCAATGTGTATGGAACATCTATAAAATCCTCGGCATCGAGCATATCGGAAAAAGCCCTTGAAAACCTCTCGCAATCCTTTATAGTTATGCCATTTTCCTTGTCTATATAAACCCTCAAATAACCCCTCTTACCGCCAAAACTCCACTCTGTATCCACCAAATAATATCCCAACCTCTTTGCCAACTTCTCAGCCAACTCCTCGGCCCTTTTTTGTATGTACTCCTCCCACCTCATAATCGTAAGTTGGTATTTTACGGCTGAAATATTATTTCTTTGAAAGTAAATCGTCCAAGGCCAAATCAATCGTTGGATACTTAAATACGAAACCTTCATCTATTAGCCTTTTGGGTATAACCCTTTGCCCCTCCAATATTAAGTAATCCGCCACCTCACCCATTACAATTTTCAAAGCAAATGGGGGGATATGGAAAATGAGGTGTCTTTTCATCTTTTTTGCCAAAATCCTTGAAAACCCCTCGTTTGTTATAGGATTTGGGGAAACAACATTGTATATACCGGTTTTTTCATTTAAAATGAGGTATTCAACAATACTACACAAATCTTCTATATGTATCCAACTCATCCATTGTTTCCCATCCCCTATTATTCCACCGACAAAAAATTTAAACGGTAAAACCATAAGTTTAAATGCTTTTGCATCTTTTGAAAGAACTACACCAAACCTAGTTATAACCCTCTTTATTCCCAAATCCTCTATTTCCCTTGTTGAATCTTCCCAATTCCTAACAACTTGCGTTAAAAAGTCTTCCTTTAAAGGTTGAGATTCTTCGGTGAATTCCGTATTTCTATCCCTACCGTAAAAACCAACTGCGGATGCCTGAACAAAGAGTTTTAACCTTTTGCCGGATTTTTTAATCTCATCAACCAAAACCCTACCGGTATTCACCCTTGATTCCAAAATATTACGCTTAACCCTTTCATTCCACCTTTTTGATATGTTTTCACCCGCAAGGTTAACGATAACATCCCCATCGCTTATGTGTTTGTGGAGTTCATCGTATGTTAAACCCTTACCTTTAAACCTTGAAACCAATATTACATCGTAATCTTTTGAAAGGTAAGCCTTTAAATGCCTACCGATAAGCCCACTGCCACCAGCTATAAAAATTTTCATCCAAAAATTATAAACCGGTTTATAATTTCTATATGCGGAAGGTTGTTTTTATTCTTGCCGCGGTTTTATTTATTACAAAATGCGCTAGTACGCCTATACCCTACGACACGGCGAGGATAGATGACAGTAAAGCATTCGCAGGTGTATCCTTACAGAGTATGGATGTTCAAAACTATGAGTGCGATCTTTGGGGATGCAGTACGACATATTATGAAATTACCTTTATCAGGGGGTAATCCGGAGGTTTTAACACTCGGTATAAGTCTTAATTCTAACCTCCTGGATGCCTTTGCCTCCCCCTTTGCATCATTACACTTGCGGGACTTCACTTTTTCAATCCTTTACGGATATGGCCCTCAAATAGACCGTCCAGATAAAGGATATATCTCGACTTTTCATTTAGGCGTAGCAAAAAAGTTCAAATAAATCCTACATCCTTAAAATTCACGCTTATGTTTGAGGAGATGGGTAGGTTTATAGTTTTAATGGGGGTAATATTGGTTTTTATTGGACTGATTTTTATGGCCTTTGAGAAGTTTTCAATACCCCAAAATCCCCTTGACTTCCACTTTAAATGGAAGGGTATAGATATTTATTTCCCCTTGGGAACATCCATTCTAATATCCATAGGACTTACGCTTTTGCTTAACCTTGTGATATGGCTTTTTATATGGCTTACGAAAAGGTAATAACCGAAAACAAAAAGGCTTATCACGATTACGAGATAGAGGAAACCTTTGAAGCGGGTATAGTTTTGGAGGGAAGTGAGGTTAAATCCGTAAAAATGGGAAAGGTTAGTATATCCGAAGCGTTTATACATCCAAAGGATGGCGAATTATTCATATACAACATGCACATAGCACCTTATACAAAATCCAATGTTTTCACCCCAGATCCCAAAAGGCCGAGAAAATTGCTTTTACACAGAAGGGAGATAGATAAAATAATAGGTAGGATAACCATAAGGGGATATACCGCCATACCCCTAAAAGTAATAGTTAAAAGGGGATGGGTTAAGGTTATTATAGCATTGGCAAAGGGTAGAAAGAAATACGAAAAGAAAGAACTTATTAAGCAAAGGGATATAGAAAGGGCTATGAGAAGGGGTGAATATTAAACCGCTATAAAATCCCAAGAATATGAAGAAATTGTGGGCTCCTTGGAGGTTTAAGTTCATCTTACATGTGGATAAAAGCGAATGTATATTTTGCACAAAGCCAAAAGAAGAAGACGATAAGGCTTATATACTATTCAGGGGAAAGCACAACTTTGTTATATTGAACATATTCCCCTATAACTCCGGGCATGTGATGATAGCCCCGTATTCCCACAAATCAACGCCCGAACTTTTAAGCGAAGAAGAATATAATGAAATGTTCAAATTATTACAGGTTTCCATAACGAATATCAAAAGGGCTTATAATCCCGACGGTTTTAACATAGGGTTTAACATAGGGAGGGTTGCCGGTGCGGGGTATGAAGGTCATATACACCTTCACATAGTCCCTAGGTGGAACGGGGATACAAACTTTATGCCCATAATAGGGGATGTAAAGGTAATATCTCAGGGAATAGAGGAAACATATAAAACCCTAAAACCCCTTTTTGAGCGGCTTTAAAATATATAGTTATGCGAATAAAGGTTTTGGGTATTAACGGTTCTGCGAGGAGAAACGGTTGGACGGCAAAGTTTTTAAAGAGGGCTTTAATATTTTCCCAAAGGGCGGGTGCGGAAATTAAGTTAATAAACCTAGTTGATTACCCAATGAACTATTGTGCCGGTAATTACAGTGAACACCCGGCATTATGTCATTTGGAGAATTGCATTAAGGATAAAATTGGGGATGCATTTGGTTCTTTGGTATGGGATATTTTGGAATCGGAGGCCATAATCTTTGCATCTCCCGTATATTGGTATTCCCCATCCGCACTTTTAAAAACATTAATAGAAAGATTGACATCCTTAGAGAACCAGAACGAGTTTATGCTTAGGGGTAAGGTTGCGGGTGTAATAGTTATCGCTGAAGAGGATGGGGGTATGCAGGTGGGTTCGCAAATCCTATCCGCACTAACCCAAATGGGTTTTATAATTCCCCCCTTGGGTGTGGTATACGCGCATAGGTTGTGGAGGGGGGATAGGATACACGAGGCGCTGGAGGATGCCGCAATGTTGGGGGTTAATGTGGTTAAACTCGCGGAAATGGTATCAAAACAGGATTGGGATTGGATAGAGGGTTGGAGGAAGTTCGCAAAGTCAAAAATCAAACGGTCTTGAAGGTAAAGATCGCGCCTTCAATAATAGCGGCAAATTGGGTTGATATATATTCCGATGTTGAGAGGGCAAAAAGGGGAGATTTTATACATGTTGATATAATGGATGGGCATTTCGTTCCGAATCTAACATTGGGCCCGGATATAGCAAAGGCGATCCATAAATTGAGTAATAAGCCCTTGGATATACATTTAATGCTTGAAAGGCCGGATAAATATATAGAACGGTTTGTATTTGAAGGGGTTTTTAGAATAACTTTTCATTACGAGAGTTATGCGATATTGACGCAAACAATAAACACTATAAAGGATTTCGGATTAAAGGTTGGTATAGCCATATCCCCTGATACTCCTGTAAATAGGATTATAAAGGTTTTGCCGGAAATAGATCAGGTATTGGTTATGACGGTTTATCCGGGATTTTCCGGCCAGAAACTCTTAGAGTGGGTTATATCAAAAATATACGAACTGGACGATTTGAGGAAAAAATACGGTTTAGAATTTACAATAACCGCGGATGGGGGTATAAATTACACAAATCTGGAAAAATTGGGACCAGTTGATGAAGTGATAATGGGGGCGGGGTTTTTCACCCCACCCCAAAGGGTTATTTGATCGGTATTTCCTTGGCTTTGGCCTTTTCAGTTTTGGGTATTTCTATGGTTAAAACCCCGTTTTCCAACTTCGCGGATATCTTATCGGGCTCCACATTGGAAGGCAATTGTATAGATCTTTGGAAAGAACCGTATAGGATTTCCCTCCTGTAATATTGGGCTTCCCTCTCCTCCTTTTCCTCTTTCCTCTCGCCCGATATGGTTAGGACATTATCAGAGACTTCAAGTTTTAGGTCTTCCTTTTTGACACCCGGAACATCCACTTTGAGGATGTACTTATCGGGGAGTTCCTTTACCTCTATGGCCGGAGCCCAAGCGAATTCCCTATCAAGCCTCCTCTCGCTTATAAATGCATCAAACAGCCTCTCCATCTCCCTCCTCAAATTCTCCAATTCCTTAAAAGGATCCCAGCGAACGATTTCCCTTGCCATGGCTTCACCTCCTTTTTAACTTATGTTAACCACTCAATTATGCCACAAAATTATTGCTTTGTCAAGTATGCGTTTTAACTTCTTGACTACAAAAATTTCCAACCTTAAAATTTTCGGCGTATGATGTGGATAGTATTACTTTCGCAAAAGCCGGCCGTAGAGCCAATAGGGGTAAAAGATAGCACGGTGAAGGATGTGTATGACAAGGGGGAGATAGACTGGACGCATGGGTTCATAAGGGCAAAGGGATACGGGTTCATAGACCCCAATAAACCCAAAGGTCAGGCCAAACTCCTTGCGGAAAGGGCCGCGGTTGTGGATGCCCGGAGGAATCTACTGGAAATCGTTAAGGGTGTTCATATAACCTCCGAGACGGTGGTTGAGGATTATATGGTTTCCAGCGATATAGTCGTTCAGAGGGTTGAGGGTCTGGTTAAAGACGCCAAGGTAATCGGAAAACCGAAGTACTATGAAGATGGAAGGGTTGAAGTTTGGGTTGAGATGAAACTGGATAACTTGGCCAAGACATTGCCCACAAAACCTTCCGTTAGCGAACCCCAAGAGAAACCCGAAGAAGGCGGTGTTATAATAAAAACCCCTGAGGGTACCAAGGCTTGCATGTATCCAAGGATTCTTGATGAAAACGGCAATGTTTTGTTTGATGCTTCCCAATACCCGGAGGCAAAGGATATGTGGAGTAAGGCTATAAAATATGTGAAGGGTAAGGTTTCAACTCTACCCGGAGGTTCCATGGTTATAGAAGCATCGGAAACCAAAGGGTGTGATATAATCGTTAAAAAGGAGGATTTGGATAAGGTGAGCAAACTCAAAAAGTGGGGTTCATACATCCTCAAAGCCGGAAAGCTCATCATCAACCTTGTAATGTGATACTATATAAACATCCATATGGCCCCCATCTCTGGGGGCTTATTTTTGTTAATTGTGAAAAGATTGACGCATCTTTATAACATCGTAAGGGGGTGTATAAAATGCTAACCAAACCCACAAACCTATTTCCACCAGGTTATAAAACCCTTTCAAGGGTTTATCCTTTATTAGGATCCAAAATCCTCTTTATTTCGTAGAGTATGTCCAATGCGTCCTTTGGAGAAAGGGCATCAACATTTAAGCCCTTTAAATACTCAACCAATTCTCCGCCTTCCGAAGAAGTTTTTATAAGAAACTCCCTTTCAAATTTCTCTTGCAATTCCTTTGCCCTAGCCACAACATCTTCCGGTATTCCCGCAAGTTTTGCGACATATATACCATAACTTTTGTCCGCACTGCCGGGCATAACCTTGTATAAAAACCTTATAGTGTTTTCCTCTTCTTCTACCTTTACGGTTAGGTTAAAGGCGTTATCGTGATCGGATGCCAATTTCGATAGTTCAATATAATGCGTGGCAAAAAGGGTTTTTGCCTTTATGTTGTTGAGTATATACTCGGAAACCGCCCATGCTATCGCAAGGCCGTCGTGCGTTGAGGTTCCCCTACCGATTTCATCCAAGAGTATTAAACTGTTTTTTGTAGCGGTGTTTAGAATATTGGCCACCTCCTGCATTTCCGCCATAAAGGTTGATATTCCCCTAGTTAAATCGTCGGAGGCCCCTATTCTCGTAAAAACCCTATCAAGCAGTGGTATTTTTGCATAATCCGCTGGGACAAAACAACCCATATGTGCCATAAGGCATATAATTCCCACTTGTCTGAGATATGTTGATTTCCCGCCCATATTTGGACCGGTTATCAGGGCAAAAAACTTGTTTTCGTCGAGGTATGTATCGTTTGGTACAAAAACCGTATCCATGAAGCCCTCAACGGTTGGATGCCTCCCGTTTTTTATTTCCAGAGCATAACCTTTATAAACTTCGGGTTTCGTATATCTAAACTTTTTTGACACTTTTGCAAAGGATAGGGTTAGATCTATCTCGGCTATCTTTGAGGATACCATCTTTATATCCTTTGAAAACTTCAAAATTTCTGATAGGAGGTTTTTATAGATTTCCCTTTCCAACCTTATGGCCTTTTCTTTTGATGCTATGATTTTGTCTTCCAAGGATTGCAATTCATCCGTTGTAAATCTCTCAACATTTGTTAATGTTTGCTTCCTATGATAATATTCCGGAACATTCTTCGCCTGACCCCTGCTAACCTCTATGTAATATCCAAATACCGAATTATACCCTATGCGCAGGTTCGTTATACCCGTCCTTCTCCTTTCTTCCTCCTCTAACTTTTTCAGCATACCCTCCGCATTCCTTTGAATGTTCCTCAATTCATCCAAATTCTTATCAACACCATCCCTTATATACCCACCGTCAGAAATGTTTGCCGGTGGGTCTTCAACTAGGGTGTTTTCAATCCTTTCGCAGATATTCTCCAATTCGGGGTTAAAATTAACCTTCAAAACTTTTAAGATTTTTAAAGCGTTTCTTAACGATTTTGAAAACCTTAAAAGGTTTTTTGGAACTATTTTACCCGAAGAGATCCTTGAAAGGTCCCTTTCAAAGTCGTAAACCCCTTTAAGGTTTTCCTCAACAATCTGGGCTATATTTGTATTGTTTAAAAAGAATTCAACCCTCCTCAAACGGGTTTGTATTTGTTCAATGCGGGCAAAAGGGTGTAAAACGGTAAATTTTAAAAGCCTTTTACCCATAGGGGTTAAGCAATGGTTCAGTAGTGTATAAAGCGACCTTTCTCCCAAAAGGCCAAGGGTTTCAACGGTTCTTTTGTCAAGGGGGATGTACTCGTTTAAAGGGTATTCAACCGGTGGTTGTAAATGCCCTATACTATCACCCTTTTTTTCCCGCAAATATCCCAACGCTCCACCCAAAACGCTTAAAACCAAAGGTGGATAGTTTCCAGTAATATTAAAAATTTCCCGCATTAATCTATACCCGTTTTTCGTTGAAAATGTCTCAATATCCCTATAAGTTTTCGCCACATTTATATCCACATCTACCCCTTTGGGTAAAACAATTTCCCTTATGTTTAACCTCCGCATTTCCTCCAAAACCTCTTCCTTTTTACCGAGGATGTAATAAATATCGCCGGTTGAAACATCAATAAGGCAGGTTGCCGCCTCACCCATAGCCTCGTTATAAGAGGCCAAATACTGGTTTGTATCCTCGGGTAAAAGGGTTTCGGATATTATAGTGCCCGGTGTAATAACTTCCGTTACAACCCTTTTTAAAAGGGTTTTACTCTCCTTTTCTTCGGTCTGGTCGCATATGGCAACCTTATAACCCGCCTCTAAAAGCTTGTTTATGTATATATCGGCGGACTTAACGGGAATACCCGCCATAGGCACCCTTATGTTTTTACCCATGGGCCTGCTGGTTAAAACTATACCCAAGACCTTTGAGACTATCTCGGCATCTTCAAAAAAAGTCTCGTAAAAATCTCCCAAATGAAACAATAAAATCTCCTCCGGATACTGGCTTTTTATCTTTTTATACTGTTCAAGCAGGGGTGTATCATTTTGCCTCTTCATAATCAAAACTCCAACCTTTTAAAAATCCACTCCGGAATTGCCCTAACAACTAGCATTATAAACCGCCAATAATAAGGCGTATATACCACATCCTTACCCCTTTTTATGGCCTTGAATATGTCCTTTGCCACCCTTTCGGGTGTGGACAATAAGGGTTTTGGTATATCCAAGTCCTTTGTCATAGGTGTATCCACAAAACCGGGTTTTATGGTTATAACCCCTACCCCTTTTTTGAACATCTTAGCCCTTAAACCGCTTAGGTATTGCGTAAGGCCGGCCTTTGCGCTTCCATATACAAAATTTTTAGCCCTACCCCTATCACCCGCAACGGAAGATATAGCCACTATTGTCCCCTTGCCCCTCCGCTCCATATAATCCGCTATTATGTTGATTATTGAAATTGCGCCCAAATAATTCGTTTCAACGATTTTACGGGCTTCGGAAAAATCCTTTAAAGCCTTATCGTTATTCCCCAAGTATCCAAAGGATATTACCGCTACATCAACATCCCCGAAATCCTTTAAAACATTGTCCCAAAAACCCTTATGGCTTTCGTAATCGGTAGCATCAAACTCCCCGAATTTAATATCCTTACCGTATTTCAAACGCAAATCCTTCGCAACCCTTTCCAACTCCTCTATATTTCTACTTGCCAAAAATACATCCCAACCTTCTTTTAACATCTCAACGGCCAAAGCCCTCGCAATAAAAGAGTTTGCACCCAAAATAACAACCTTCAACCTATCATTTTAAACCCGTTAAACTTTTTCCGCACTTATCTTTTGTCCCCCTTCCCTCAAACCCTCGGGATAGTACCAATTCCGAAGTTTCCCAAATCCCGATTCCAAAAGAACCCTACCCATTCTGCTTTCCGAAGGGTCTCCATCCCTTTTTAGGGCATTAAATGTTTGCGTATCCTCGTAATATTCCACATATAACCTTCCACCCTTTGGTAGGAATTCGTAAAACCTTTTAAACATTTCCCTTTCGATTTTACTGCCGAAAAAACTATAACCGCAAGGTTTGGGATTTATGGAAAATACTTCAACCCAAGGCTTATAGTAATCGTATCCGAGAAATACTTTTACAAAACACAGGAAATCTTCACGGTTGCCCTTTTTCAAAAAAACCGTTATGTTTTTTTCCCATTTAAACCTTCCTTCATCAACCTTTTTTATATAGATTTTGTACCCGTCCGCTTCAAAGTTCAGGTCTAAGCCTTCCAAACTCACCATACCACAACAAGCCTATAGGTTTTTTCCAACCCCTTAACGAAATACACCCCCTGTGGTAGATAACCTTCAAACCTCTTACCCGAGAAAACCCTCCTCCCCCCAACATCAAATATATCCACACCTGACAAACCTTCTACAATAACTTTACCCTTACCCTTTACTATCCTTACACCACTCTCCGATACATTCCCCACAAAGGTTGGGGATGGTGTGGCCAAAAGGGCCCTGTAAGAGTTTATCAATCCATACCCATAAAACCAATCCTTCCCAAATTCGCCCATGTCTATTGCCGTCCCGGTGATTATACCCCTTACATCGGCGGGGGAAAGGTTTGGGTTCTTTGATAGGATTAAGGCCGCAAGACCACTAACATGCGGGGTTGCCATTGATGTCCCCTCAAGGTATCCGTATGAACTTATAAAGGGCATCGTGGATAAAATCATTACCCCGGGTGCAACCACATCCAACTCCGGGCCATAATTGCTGAAATAAGCCTTTTCTCCTAGTGTATCGATTGCTCCCACCGCCATACTGGCCCGATAAGCCGCCGGATAATCTACGCTCGAAGAACCGTCGTTTCCGGCCGCTGAAACTACCACAACCCCAGCGGTATCAACGGCGTAATTTACGGCACTTTCAAGTTCGCTTGAAGGCATCGGACCTCCAAGGCTCATATTTATAACTTTTGCTCCCGTATCCGCGCACCACCTTATACACTGGGATACCCAAGCGGTTGAACCCGTTCCGCTGTCGTTTAATGCCCTGCAAGAGAGTATCAAACTTTGGGCTACACCCACAACGCCCAAACCGTTATTCATGACCGCCGCTATCGTCCCGGCTACATGCGTTCCGTGAAACTCCAAAGAATTAACCGGATACGGGTCGTTATCGCCATTAACCATATCCTTTCCATACCCATAATTTGGGGCCAAATCCTCGTGGTTGTAATCCACACCCTGATCTACCACGCAAACCTTTACACTCCTGCTACCAACCGTTATATCCCAAGCCTTGTCGGCGTATATAACCCATAACCCCCATAACGAAGTGCCGAGATAGGGATCGTTGGGCCAGTATAAGGCTTTATACTTTAAATTCGGTTCGGCGAATTCAACATTCGGATCCGAATTGAGTTCGTCTAATAAACTTTTAACAAAATCCAAACTTTTCGCATACTCGGGTAATTCAACGAGATATGAAGGGGAGTAATTTAAGGGTTTAACATTGAAGCCCTGCAAAACCCTGGGTAAGGTTTTCCCAGTTTTTAGTCTCAATATTATGCTTTTGCCATCCCAGTTTCTCCAATAATCCGCAGAATCCTTATATAACTCGTACCACTTATGAACCACAAGGTTGGAATGGACTCTCCTGAAATGCTCCTTTAACATATCAACCCTTGCAAAGTCTATCCTATCATCCACATAAGGCCTGAAAAAGGATAAAATTACTATCATCTCAACCCCCTTAGATAAGACCTAACCCAATATGTTTTTGAACTTATAAGCGCGGAATTCCCGACAACAACATAATAAACCCCCTTTGCCAATACCGGTGAATAGGAAACATCTGGAACCGCCTCAACATAACCGTTTAACTGGGCGCTTTCGCCGTTATCCCATTTTGCATAATTTACGCTGTCCGCCCAAAAGGCATAGCTTATATCACCATCACCCGTTTTAACCCTCGCTTCAAAGTAAAGGGTATCCCCGTCTTGGGCTTCAAACTTTATCCAAAAGTATGAGCGGGGACCTAAGGAAACCGTGCCGTGGTATAGGTCAATGCTTGTAGGCCTTCCCGATTGCTGAGGAGGGTGTTGTTCCTCCTCATTTTTACATCCCAAAATTGCGGCAAAAAGTATAAACATAACAAACAACCTCATAAAGGTAATATTATAACCCTGTTCTGTTAGAGGACTTGTATAACCGTATCCCACAAAAAACCCGACAAAATTATAATACCCTATATGCAAGCGGATTTTAAAAGGGTTCTTATCGTCGGTGGGACGGGCCTGGTGGGAAGGGCGGTACTGAGGAAGGTTTATCCAAGGAGTAGGAGGGTTTATATTGTGGGTTTAACAAGAAGCGAGGTTGAGGAAACTTTACGGGAATTTGGTAAAATAAAAAAGGGTAGAGACGAGCACTTGGGGGAATACATTTATGCCGGTAAGGTTGTAGGGTTTTGGGGTGATATATTCCTCACCGTTTCGTTAAAGGATACCCCAAAGTGGAAGATTTTAGAAGACGAGGAATTGCGGATTCAGGCAATTGAGGAAAACCTGGGGTTTAAAGATGTAAAAGAAAACTTTCTTTACAACCTTTTGGTTAGGTTAAAGCCGGAAATAGTTATAGATACGGTTAATACGGCTACGGCCGTTGCTTATAGGGATATCTTTTCCGCCGTAAGGGATGTTTATGAGTATATCAAAGGGGGAAATGGGGAATACGGTACACTAAAAGAGAAGGTTGAGAAACTCATGCTTTCCCTTTACACTCCCCTTTTAATAAGGCATTTCTTCGTTTTGCGGGAGGGTTTGAGGAGATCGGGGGCAAAATTATACTTAAAGGTAGGAACAACGGGAACTGGGGGTATGGGATGGGATATACCCTACACCCATGGGGAGGAAAGGCCTTCAAGGGTCTTACTTTCAAAAACGGCAATGGCCGGGGCATCGAGTTTGCTTTATGTGATACTATCGCGGGCAAACGATTCACCCGTAATAAAAGAGATTAAACCCGCAGCAGCCATTGGTTGGAAGGCAATAGATAACGGGGAAATTGTCAAAAGGGGGGAACCAATAAGGATAAAGAAACCCGTAAAGGTTAGCCTTGAAGGTGGCAATATACCAAAATATGATTGCGAGGAAACCGGTGAGGTTTTAAGAACCGCCTTTATAGATACCGGGGAAAACGGTTTGTTCTCCTTGGAAGAGTTTAGGAGTATAACCAATGTCGGGCAGATGGAAATGATAACCGCCGAGGATATAGCAGAGGTTGTTATGCTTGAAATTGAGGGAAAAGGGACGGGTAAGGATGTAGTGGGTGCGATAGAAAGCGCCCTTTTGGGACCATCTTACAGGGGAGGGGTTTTGAGGAGGGATGCCCTTGAATACCTTGAAAGGCTCTCAAAAAATGCCGAGTATCCGAGCGTAGCTTTTGAAATACTCGGACCTCCGAGATTATCAAAACTGCTATTCGAGGCCTACATTTTGAGCCAAACATTTGAAACATACAATAGACTGGCAAATGCCGAACCCTTTGATATCTCCCAAAAAATGTGGGGATATTTGGAGAAAAATCCGAAAATTCTAAACTATATTACCTCCGTAGGCATAGGTGTTCTATCCCCCAATGGGGAACTATATTACACCGAAAACCTCAAAGTTCCGAAATTGCCCGTTGAAAACTTTAAGGAAAAGGATATTAAAAGGTGGGCAAAGGAGGGGTGGGTTGATACCACATACGATAACGCCAAACTTTGGAGGAATAGGGCTATCGTGTTTATTGAAAATATATCGCAAAAGCAGAGGGGTCTTGTGAATGATAAGGCATCTTCCCTTTACGATAGGGTGGCTTTGAACCCCAAAGACCTGAAAGTGGATATGAGGATAATACCGGGGGATATAGTGGCCTTTATATTCATAAACGAGGACAAGGGTAAAAGGAGTAGGCCTTACTAAGTTAAAGTTTTACCACCTTATAATACCCGACTAAATCGGTCAGGATAAAAAGGAGGTGAAACATGGCATTCAAGAAGTATGAAGCGATAAATTGGGATGAGGCAAACCCGAATATATTTAAGTTGGAAGGCATATCCGAAAAGAGCGTTAGGGAGCATATAAAACTTTACAACGGATATGTCGCAAAGTATAACGAGGTTCAGGAGATGATAGAAAAACTATCAAAGGAAGAGCTGTCCAAGGCAAACCCCACATATAGCCTTATAAGGTCATTAAAAGTGGATTTAACTAGGGCCATAGGTGGGATAAAGAACCACGAGATATACTTCTTCAACCTCGGGGGTAAGGGTGGAAAACCATCCGGTGACCTCTTAAAGCAGATAGAGAGGGATTTCGGATCCTACGAAAGGTTTGAGGATGAACTCAGGGCTACGGCTATGGCCGCAAGGGGTTGGGCTTGGGTTGCTTACGACTTCAACTTTGACAGGCTATTTATAGCCATAGGAGATGAGCAGAATACATACCCATTCTGGAACGCCTATGTTATCTTGGCCCTTGATGTGTTTGAGCACGCATTCTTTATGGATTACGGGACGGCAAAGGGTGGATACATAGACGCCTTTTTCAGGAATCTTAATTGGGACGATGTATCCCAAAGGTTTGAAAAGGCCTTAAAGTTGCGCGAGGCTTTGGGGCTAAGCTAAACCCCTCCTTTTTGTTATGGGAGAGTGTTCAACCGTTCAACGGATAATGGAGGGAATAAAAGATTTGGGTGAATGGGGTGTTGTTGAGGAAATGCAGAGGTTGGGGTTGTTAATGATACCGGAAAATCATTGCAAGGGCGGGAGAATTATAAAAATTAGAAGGGTAAAGTACAAATGCAGCATATGCGGGTATGAATTCTCACCAAAACAAGGCTCACCATTTGAGGGTTTAAGAATCCCTTATTGGAAAATTTTGGCCTTTTATAAACTTTTCATTAGCGGCTTTAATTACAAAATGATCTCCCAAATCCTTAACCTCTCAAAACCCACAACTTTACGCCTTTTAAGGATTTTTAAAGGTTTGAACGAAAAAACTTACCGGGAAGCTCTGTAATATAACCCTTCACTTGGAGTTCCAATAGGATGTTGTAAATCCGATTTCCGAAATTTTCCACAATTTCGTCTATATGCCTTTCCTCGCGCAGAAATTCCAACAAATCGCTTTCGTATTCGTTTAATATAGGTTTTGGCGTGTTATATATTAAGTTCCCTTCCTTTATCTCCGCTAGGAATTCACCGATGTCGTATAGGGGTTTTGCACCCTCGTATATTAGTTTGTTTGAACCGAAATTCCGCAAGTCTTCCGGATCCCCGGGTATAGCCCATATATCCTTTCCCTGATCCAATGCCCATTTCGCGGTAATTATTGCCCCGGATTTTGCCGGGGATTGCCCTATAACCACAACATCGCTTAAAGCGCTTATAACCCTATTCCTCGCCGGAAAATTCCCCGGGTTTGGAGGAATGCCCAGGGGAAACTCGCTTAATATTAAACCGCCTTTTTTAACTATTTCGTTAAACATAGGTATGTTATCGCGGGGATACAACCCATTAAGACCACAACCCATAACAACAACCGTCCTATTTATGCACCCTTTATGGGCTGCGGTATCTATACCCAATGCACCACCCGAAACAACGGTAAAGCCGTTTTCGCATAGGGCCTGCGATAATTTATACACAAAGTTCTTCGCCGATACGGACGGATACCGTGTTCCAACTATGCCAACGGTTTTATGATTTAGAACATTAAGGTTTCCTTTGTAGTATATAACCTTGGGTAGGTTTTGAAAATCCCTTAACCTTTTGGGGAACTCGGGGTTCAAAAAGGTTATAAATTTTATCCCCTTTTCCCCCAACTTAACGATATAATCCTTTACATACCCTAAATCCGGAATACGGGGGGAAATTGTATTTCTGTATTTATACGCCTCTTCAAACGAACCAAACCTGTTTAATATTTTCCCCAGTTTTACGGGCCCTATTCCATCCGCTAAATGAAAGGCTAATAGGTATATCTCTTCATTCGTCATCGTTTGCATTCCCTTTAACCTCCTCAGCACATTCAAGGCATACTGGGATTTCCTTATCCGGGGAACCCACAAATGTCCATGCCCCATCCAACCCCTTATACTCAAACCTATCAAAAACCAGTTTTCTACCGCAAAAGGCACACAAACCCTTTGTTTTCATGAAAATTTCCCATAAGGTCTTTATCATAGATGAAAATTTTAAGGTTTACCTCTTTTATTTTCAACAGGGGTAAAATACCCGTATGCATGTAAAGGAATTCTGGCATGAGAGGGAAAAACTCAACGAAATGGTATTAAAAGAGGGGAATTTATATACAAGGCGGTTCTTTGCCCTTGATAACGATGTATATAAAGAAGGGGCTATACCGAAAAAGTATAAGGAGATGATGGGTTTGGTGGCATCGTTGGTTTTGAGGTGTGATGATTGTATAACATATCACATAATTCAATGCGTCAATGAGGGGATTACAAAGGAGGAGTTTTACGAGTTGATAAACATCGCCTTGGTCGTAGGTGGCTCCATAACAATACCCCATGTTAGAAGGGCGGTAAAGACCTTTAACGAGTTGCTTGAAAACGAAACTCCACCCTTATAATAATCGGTAATGATCGGGATTTTAATAGCATCATCTCTGGTTAGGATATACGCACCTTTAAAGGAGGTTGAGAGGCTCCCCATAAAGGATTTGGATATTGCCGGGTTTTCCGCAAGGGGTGAATGGACGGATATACATGTAAAGGATCTTGGGGAGTTAAAGTTTTTAAAAGAAGCGGGTTTTAGGTATGAGGTAATTATCCCGGATGTTGATAGTTATATATCAACCGTAGCATGGGCGTATCACAATACAAACGATGTTTATACCCTCCTCGTGAATTACAAAAACTCCTATCCTTCAATAACGAAACTTGATACTCTTGGTTTCTCCTGGGAGGGAAGGCCGATAGTGGCCATTAGGATAACGGACAATCCAAACACAAACGAAGGGGAGCCGGGAGTCTTGGTTATGGGAACACATCACGCCCGGGAATGGCCGGCCCTTGAAATACCCCTGTTTTTCATAGACACACTTTTAAGGGGATACGGTAGCGACCCGTTTATAACAAACGCCATAAACAACCTTGACATATGGATTATCCCCTTGGTTAATCCGGATGGGCATAACTATTCAAGAACCGTTTATTCAATGTGGAGGAAGAATAGGAGATATTTCCCATCGTTTGGGACATATGGGGTTGATTTAAACAGGAATTACGGCGGTTCTGCGGATGGGAATCCAGGGGGTGAATGGTGTACCCCTACACCCGGGACATCAAATTATCCAAACTCCGATACATATTGCGGCCCCGAAATTTTCAGCGAACCCGAAATTAAGGCGGTTTTAAACCTCTTGGATTCCGTTGATATAGTCGCTTCAATATCCTATCATACTTATACCGGTGCGGTCCTATACCCTTGGGGATATACCACAAACCCCACTCCGGATAACACATACCTATCAAATATAGCATCGGATATGGCATCCCAAATGGTTACGGAAAATAACAACCCATATGTTGCCATACAGGCCCCACAAATAGGTTATACCGCTACGGCGGATTCGGATGATTGGATTTACGGTTATTCCCTTTTCGTTAAGGGCTATCCCACATTGGCCTTTACCGTTGAAGCCTGTGAGAGTTTTCAACCCTCCGCATCCCTTTTGGATCAGATAGTTAGGGAAAACTACAAGGGTTTTAAGGTTATATTACAGAACGCCCCAAACATAAGATCAAATATGATACCATATCCGATAATATCCCAAATCCTCGTTCCCGATACCGTTTCTTCACCCTTTAATATAAACATAAGCCTTAAAAACCCCATATCGTCACCAACAAAGTATGCCTTGAAGTATTATACCGGTTATTCCTATTCAACGGATGGGGCGGAAGGCGGTCTAGGTTTGTGGAATTATAACGGTTTTACAACATCGTCCACAAGGGCGCATTCCGGAACATACTCTTTTAGGGCAAATTACGGCAACAATGTGGCATACCATATGACCACAAAATACCCGTATTATGTAAAACCCGGGGATAGTTTAACATTTTGGACATGGTACGATATAGAGGAAAACTACGACGCGGCCTTTGTTGAAATATCCGAAGATGGCAGGTATTTCTATCCTTTGGAGAAGATAACGGGTACCTCTACGGGATGGGTTAGGAAATCCTATTCCTTGCACCCTTGGGTTGGAAAGTGGATTTATATTAGGTTTAGGTTTGCCACAGATGGTTCGGTAACCGCAAATGGTTTTTATGTTGATGACATAAACCCGGTTCCATCCTTTTCATCGCAAGTTGTTGTGGATACAAACATAACATCCTTGCCCTATACCCTATCCCTTCCAAACGGAGAATATTATTTTTCCGCAAGGGGATACAATTCCGCCAAGGGTTGGGGTGATTGGAGCATGCCCAAAAAGGTGGTAGTTGTACCCGCAACTTATATAAGCGAAAAGGACAGCAAAGGCCCCGAAAGCGGGATTATATACGATATAACCGGGAGGAAGGTTGAAAAAACGACAAAAGGGGTGTATTTTATCGTAAAAGGGGGCAGGGTTGAGAAAATTATAAAGAGATGATATTATTACTCCTTGCGGATACCGATTACAAGGCCGAGCTTGAAAGGATAAAGAGGAGGATAGAGCGTATAACCGAGGAAATAAATTTTTTAAAACAGAGGGAAGAGGAAACGGTTAAAAGGGTGGGGCTTCTGGAAAACAAGATATACCTTTTGGAAAACTACCTTTACAAACTACGCCTTCAAGAAAACAATTTAAAACTCAGGTTAAAATCCACGGAAGTTCGCCTAAGGGAATTGGAAGAGGAAAAGGGAATAATATTGAAGAAACTAAAAAAGGGGATAAACCTTTTGTACCTTTTGCCTAAGCCCACCCTTTGGGAGTTTATATTCAATCCCGAAAAGGCCTATGCTTACTATGAAAGGGCGGTTATCACGGAATCCCTAATTTATGCTTATCGGAATTCGGCAAGGGAAATAGAGGGTTTTGAAAGGGAATATACCCTTTTAAGGGAGAGGAGGAAGGCTTTGCTTGAAGATATTAGAAAAAACATCAGCGAACAAGAGCAAGCACTCTCAGAATTGAAATCCTCAAAGGAGGAGCTGTCACGGGAAATTGAAAGTATTAGAAAGAGTAAGGCCCAAAAGGAGGCATATCTTTCCGAATTGCGGGAAAAGGAGAAAAGACTGGAAAAAATCATAAAAGAACTCGCAAAAAAGAAGGAGAAGAAAAAAGAGGATATTTACGGGGGTAAAACCCTAACTTGGCCTTTAAGGGGTAGGATTGTGGGCGAATTTGGTTATTATACCGATCCGAGGTATGGGGTTAGGATAAAGAGCAACGGAATAAGGATTTCCGCACCCACGGGTAGCGATGTTTATGCTTCGGCGGATGGGAAAGTTGTATATTCGGGATATTTGGAGGGTTATGGAAATGTTGTAATAATTGAAAGCGGAGGGTTGTATTTGATTTATGGGAACTTAATGGATATACTCGTTGGGGTGGATAAGATCGTAAAGGCTGGTATGAAAATAGGAACCGTTGGGAGCAAACCTTTGTACTTTGAGGTTAGGGAGGGAACCAAGCCCGTTGATCCTCTAAAATATCTACCATGAAGGGGGTTTTTTATAAAATATCCGAAAGAAAGGTTGTTGTTGAGGATGTTCCGCCTCCAAAGTTTAAAAAAGGTGGCGTTTTGATAAAAACCCTGTATTCCGCGATAAGTCCTGGAACGGAGGGTGCAACGGTCTCTTTGGTAAAAGGGGGGCCTTTAAAGATTTTAAAAGAGAGAAAAGAGCAGGTTTTGGATATTTTGAGGGTTTTTAAGGATTACGGTCCAATTTTTTTGATAAACAAGATAAGGTCAAGGGCGGAAATGCTCACACCTTTGGGTTACAGCCTTTGCGGGGAGGTTATAGAGGGTTGGGGGGATATTAAAAAGGGGGAACTTGTGGTGGCTGTTGGGGGGGAATTCGCAAACCACTGTGAAATTGTATGGGTTCCGGAAAATCTGGTTGTCAAAGCCAACAGGAGGGATAAGGCCAAAGAGTTGAGCTTTGGCGCTTTAATTTCCATAGCCGTACACTCAATAAGGAGGTCGGGTATATCGGGTGGGGAGAGGGCATTGGTAATTGGAATGGGTATAATAGGGCATTTAATAGCGAGGATTTTAAGGGTTTGGGATGTTGAGGTTTGGGGGATGGATAAAGACGATTATAGGTTAAAGTTTGCCGAAGGTTATGGTATAAATGTGGTTAGCGGAAAACCTCCCGAGGATTATTTTGATGTTGCATTTATTACCGCACCGGACAAAAGCGGAGAGGTTGTGAATATTGCGGGGAAATCACTTAGGGATAGGGGGAGGGTTGTGGCTGTTGCCGATGCAAACTTTTCATTTGATTGGAAAACCTATTATTACAAGGAATTGGAGATTTTGGTTAGTAGGTCTTATGGCCCGGGGAGGTATGACCCGGAATACGAGGTTGGGGGTAGAGACTATCCCATAGGCTATGTTAGGTGGACGGAAAAGAGGAATTTGGAATATGCGGTTAAACTGGTGGAATCGGAAAGGTTAAAGATAGAAGACCTTATAACGCACGAGTTCCCAATAGATAAAGCCCCGGATGCTTACGACCTGATAACGCATAAAAGGGATAAGTTTTTGGGAATAGTGATAAAATATCCATCCACCGAAATACCTCAAAAAAGGGTTTATATATCAAAAGGTATAAGGAAGGAAAGGGGAAAAATAGGGGTCGGTTTCGTAGGTGCCGGGAGTTATGCGCAAGGTTTTTTAATCCCAGAGGTTAAGGGGTTAAAGGATGTTCAACTGATAGGTGTGGCGACATCTAAGGGTAATACCGCAAAATCCATATCCCAGATTTTTGGATTCCCCGTATATACCACGGATTATAAAGAACTTTTGAAGATGGAGGAGGTTGATGTTATATTTATAGCAACAACGCATTCAACCCATGCAAAGATAACCTTGGAGGCATTAAAAATGGGCAAGGCGGTATTCGTAGAAAAACCATTGGCGATAACTATGGAGGAATTATCGGAAATAGAAAGCTTTCTTTCGGAAAAAGGTGGTTATTTAACCGTCGGTTTTAACAGGAGGTTTTCACCGCACACGCGATTTTTGAAAAGTTTTTTAAACCATCCCTTCCAATTAAACTACCTCGTTGATGCGGGTATGATAAAAAAGGAACATTGGATTTATAGGGAGGGGGGGAGGGTTTTGGGAGAAGCCATCCATTTTGTTGATTATGCGATTTTCCTATCGGATGGTAAAGAGCCGGTGGTTCATATATCAAACAGTGGGGATGGTGCAGTTATAGTCTTGGCTTGGGGTGATAGTGTTGCCACCATAACATACGGAACATTTGGGGGCAAGATGAGAAAAGAGGAAATAACATTAATGTGTTCCGGTAAAACTGTTAGGATAGAGGATTTCAGGGTTTCTTATACGGATAAGGAAAAGTTTAAAACACCCTTTATTGACAAAGGCCAGAGGGAATTGATAAGGGCTTTCTTTGAAGGTTTGGAAAGTGGAAAACCCCCCATACCCTACGAACAGATATTCTTATCCCATAAAGTTTTAATCCCTCATTCCTCCCAAAACCATATTTTATAAGGCCATTTTAGACCTTCAAAACCGTTGCCGTTTAATCCAAATATTGAAGAACCCGAACCACTCATAACCGCAACCCAACCGTTTTTTATAAGTGTATGTTTTATACTTTTCAATTCCGGAAACCTTTCAAATACCACGTCCTCAAAATCGTTTTCAAACTCCGGAACTTTTCCCATTTTTAAAGATTTCATCATCTCGTTTAGTTTTTCCTCTGCGACCTTTTCATCCGTAAAAATCCCCCTTTCGCTTACAAGGCTATACGCCAGCTTTGTGGGAACCGGAAAAGATGGAAATACCAAAATCCACCTACCCTTAATATCAAAATCCAAGGGTTCCAATATCTCCCCTATTCCCCTGCCAACCGCCGCCCTTTGAGGTAATAGGAAAAATGGTACATCCGCCCCAACTTTTAAGGCTACCTTCGTTAGTTCGTCTATACCCAAGCCCAGTTTAAAAATTACATTTGCCGCCTTTAAAACCGCCGCGGCATCGCTTGAACCCCCTCCCAACCCACCGCCAACGGGAATCCTCTTCTTTATCCTAACCTTCAAACATATGTTTTGGCCAACAAATTCGCTTAGATATTTAAGGGCTTTATAAACCGTATTCGTTGAAGTACTCTTTATCCCCTCACACTTAACCAAGGACTTATCCCACTCCTCCACCCAAATCTCATCGCACAGGGGTATTTTGTAAAAAAGTGTTAGGATTTTGTGATAGCCCGAAGGTAGTTTCCCGGTTATCCACAAACCCAAATTTACCTTTGCGGGAGCGGGTATCCTTACCTGCAACTTTGAATTATAAAGGTGTATTACCCCCTTCCAAAACCCTTAAACGCAAAACCATCCATATCAAGGGAATACCAACAATGATTACCAAAAATATGGCTATTATGTTTCCCGATATAAATGCCATAAAAAGCCCTCCCAAAACCCCCAATATGGAAAAAGTTAGAGCAATCCTTTTAACCCTTTTTGGGACAGCCTTGTACTTCTCCCAAATTTTTATTTGTTCGCCCACATACGGTATTGATAAAAGGAGATTGTAAAGGGTTTTTGAACTGCGGGCAAAGAAGTAAGCGGCGATTATAAAAAATACCGTGGAAGGCATTACGGGTAAAATGGCACCTATGATGCCCAACAAAACAAAGAATATACCGAGGAATATGTATAAAACCCTCAAAACTCCGAATAATCCTTATATAACTTCCAAACGCTTTTGACGGCGCAATTCTTTTGGGATACCATAGGCCTTTTTGCCTCGTATGTTGCGGCCAAACTTACCAAGTATTCGGGATATTCGGGAACAAATTGGAAATCCTTCGCAAAGTTTGTAGTATATCTCCCAGAAACGAACGGCTCGCTTTCCAAAACCTTTATAAGGTAAGGTATATTCGTCCTTATACCGAATATCTTATACTCCTTTAACGCCCTTAAAAGCCTTTTACGGGCTTCTTCCCTCGTATTCCCGTATGCTATAACCTTTGAAAGTATCGGATCGTAGAATATGGGAACTTCATAACCCTCGTATATGCCGCTATCAACCCTTATAAATGGTCCGGAAGGCTCTTGCAAAAACTCAATCCTTCCGCTTGAAGGTGAAAAGTCTTCGTAAGGGTCTTCCGCGTTTATCCTGGCCTCTATGGCATAACCCCTGAATTCAACATCTTCAAGGTTTAGTTTATAGCCGAGGGCTACCTTTACCTGTAAGGCTACCAAATCTAAGGATGTGCGCATTTCGGTAACCGGGTGTTCAACCTGCAACCTTGCATTCATCTCCAAGAAATAAAACTTATTTCTATCCTCGTCGTATAAAAATTCTACGGTACCCGCATTTGTATATCCAATAGCCCTTGCAAATTCCTTTGCCGCCTCCATTATGTCTTTGCGGGTTTTCCCGTCTATAATTGGGGAAGGGGATTCCTCTATGAATTTTTGATGCCTCCTCTGTAATGAGCACTCCCTCTCCCCCAAGGCATAAACATTCCCATACTTATCCGCTATTATTTGAACTTCAACATGATGGGGGTTTAAAACCAACCTTTCCAAATAAACCCTACCATCTCCGAAGGCGGATAATGCCTCCGCCGACGCTATGGGGAATAACTCCCTAAGTTCCTCCTCATTTCTAACCACCCTCATGCCCTTACCGCCACCGCCGGCGGCCGCTTTAATCATCAAGGGATAACCTATACCCCTTGCCAATTCAACGGCGACATTAATATCGTCAATGGAATCCGTACCCTCAAGCAATGGAATCCCAGATTTTGCGGCTATCCTCCTCGCCTCAACCTTATCCCCCGCCAACCTCATAGCTTCCGAATCTGGACCTATAAATATTATCCCGTGCTTTTCCACCTCATACGCAAATTCGGGTCTTTCGGAGAGAAAGCCGTATCCGGGATGTATCATATCTGCCCCGGATTTTCTGGCAGCCCATATTATCTTTCCTATGTCCAAATAACTGGTATTTGGCGTATCCCCACCTATTTCAACGGCATAATCCGCGTTTATAACATGCAATGCCTTTCTATCGGGTTCAGAAAATACCGCCACCGATTCAAAACCCAGATCCCTTAAAGTCCTCTCCACCCTAACCGCAATTTCACCCCTGTTTGCTATTAAAACCCTCATAAGGCGTGTATTTTATCGTGGTTTAATATCTTTCAAGTTTATAATCCCTAGCCATGATATGGATGGTTTTGTTGCAAGTTGAAGAGGATCCTTATAAACCCGACTCTTTAAACATGCGCATAGCGAAAAGTTTAAAACTCCCAACCCCTTGCTTTGGTATAACTATATCTGGAAAATACGCCTATCTATCCTCTTTGAGGAAAATTTATGTGGTTGATATAAGTAAACCGGATAGTTTATATTTGGCCGCCACAATACCCACAACCAATATACCCTTAGGTTTAGCGGTTTATAAAAACTATCTCTATGTCGGGCACGGTTATAAGGGTTTATCCGTTTTTAATATATCCGATCCAAACATAGCATCCGAGATATATACGCTGCCCATGCCGGATACGACTATGGAGGTTAAAATGGTTGGAAATTATTTATATTTAACGCTGGGGGATTCCGGTTTTGCAATTGTTAGTATATCAAACCCTTCAAAGCCGCAACTGGTTAGTATAACGAAAAGTCAGGGTTTTGTAAGGGGTATAACGGTTAAAGGTAATTACGCTTATGTTGCAGCAGGAAGGGAAGGGTTAAAGGTTTATAACATTGCCAATCCCCAAAAACCCCGCCTTGTGGGGAGCTTCAAAACCGACGGATTTGCAATAGGTGTGGACGTTGAAGGGGGATTCGCATATGTCACTTTGGGTAGGAAGGGTATAGATATACTTGATGTTTCAAATCCCGAAAACATAAAGGAATTTAGATTGGCAAAAGGTCCGGGGGATGCATTAAACGCTAGGACTATAAACGGTTTGATATATGTGGCATTTGGATACGGTGGGGTTAGCGTTGTGGATCCAATAAACAAGGTGGAGGTTGCGAGGTATAAACCTCCAAAATATAGGGGTGATTATGTTTTTGATATAGTTGTTCAGGATAAGTATGTTTTTGCGGCTTCAAGGAATGGGATGGTGGTATATGAAATTCTAAGATGAAACCAAAGGTTTCGGTAATAATTCCAACTTATAACAGGCCAAAGGAATTGGAGAAAGCCGTAAAGAGCGTTTTGGAAAACGGGTATGAAAATGTTGAGGTTTTAATCGGATATGATGGAGAAGCGTATGGGGAGTTTAAAGACAATAGGGTTAAAACCTTTGTATTTGAGCATACGGGAAACCCGAGTTATGTAAGGAACAGATTGGCGGAATTATCAACGGGTGATTTTATAACCTTCCTTGACGACGACGATATATACCTCTATGGGAAAATAGAAAGGCAGGTGGATGTTTTGAGGAAAGGGGATTATGATGCCACCTTTTGCAATGTTTTGGTTTTTGATAACGAGAAAGGGGAATTTTTTGGATTGGCCTATAAAAATAAAACGATAAAATTGGAAAATTTTTTATACATACACGCGAAGTTTGGGGTATTGGTTTTCGTAGGGGCTTGGATGTTAAAGCGGGATTTTTTTAACAGAATAGGGGGATTTAATGAGGATTTAAAATTTGTTGAGGATTGGGAATTTGGGGTTAGGGTTTTTTTAAACGGTAAGGTTTTATTTGATAATTTTACGGGGGTTATACATTATATGTACCGTCCGGATAGTTTGAATGTAAGGGAGGGAAGACCCGAGAATTTCTTAAAGGCGGCATTAGAAGTTTCCAAATTATTAAAAGGTTTTGAAAAGAGGAAGTTTTTAGGGTATGCTTACGGCGTAGCCTCTTATAAATCTTCAAGGGTTGGTAAAAAAGAGGAGTCCTTAAAGTATTCAATTATAGGGTTATCTTACTTTCCCAATATCTTTTCCCTTCGCGGAATGATAAGGGCAATACTCCGATAATGGGCATATTTCACACTTTGGATTTTTCGGCTTACATATCGCCTGTCCAAAGGCTACCAAGAGTTTATTAACAACCGACCATTTTTCCTTTGGAAGGTTTTCCATCAGGAACTTTTCAACATCCTCAGGTTTTTTTGCGCTTTCTAGGAGCTTCCACCTATCTTTAATTATTCTGAAAACATGTGTATCAACCGCTATTGCCGGTTTTCCGAAGGCTACGGATAAAACTATATTGGCAACTTTCCTACCAACACCCCTGAACTTTAACAATTCATCCAAACTGTCCGGAACTTTGCCGTTATACCCTTTAACGATTTTTTCGGCCGCCAATTTTATGTTCCTGGCCTTCTGCTTGTATAATCCGAGGGGTTTCAAAATACCTTCAATTTCGCTTAATTTCATACGGGCCAGATGATAGGGTGTAGGAGCCCTTTTAAACAATTCCTGGGCGACCCTATATGTTAATTCGTCCTTTACCCTTGGGGAAAGCATGGTGGTTATAAGCGCCCTATAAGGGTCTTTACCCTTAACCCTATGCATAAGTTTTATAGGAGCATCCCTTTCGGAAAGGGAAGGGTATAAGTCTTCCAAAACGCTCAAAAATTTTAAGAGTTTTTCAGAAGATTTTGACATTAAGGTTTATGTATTTTGTGGGGTTTTTCCTTATATCCTCAACCAATTCTTTTAATTGCCTTACCGTTGTGTTTAATTCTATGTATAGGGAATCGTCGGTTAATAGTTTTTGGACCGTTCCATCCGAGGATACCAACGAATCCAACTTTTCGGCCGTTTCATCCACCTTATTCGCCGTTTGCATCAGTTGATAATAAATAACTTCAACCCTTTTGTCGGTATTGTTTACGGTATTTTTAAGGGATGACGCCAATTCCCTTAAATCCCCCGATATCGATCTAAGTTCATCCTTAGCGGAGATCACCAATTCGTTTGTATTGGTCAAAAGTATGGATGTTTTCCTTGATACACTATCTACATTTTGAAGGATTGAATTCACCGCAAACATGAAATCCGTGAAGGTTGGGGTATCCTCACCTTTAATTAGAGCATTTTCCGGCAAAAATTCCCCCCTACCCTGATATATGGAAAGCCTCCTACCACCTATGAAACCCTCGTTTTCAACCCTTGCATAGGCCCCCTCCCTGAGCTTTATATCCTCCAAATAAAAATGCACAACCACACTATCGGTGAATATCTGGATGAACTTAACCTTACCCTTTACCACACCATTTACGCTTACCGGATCACCATTACCCAACCAACTTGCAGATTTAAGGGAAGCCCTGTAATCGTACCGTTTTTTGAGGGAAAAGGTGTCTCTTATCCAAAAAACCCCAAATATAAAAAGTGTCAAGAAGAGTATAAAGAATATCCCTACCTTTACCTTATACATTTACACCCATAGATTTTTTCCAATCGGAAATGAATTTCTCAAGCCCTATATCCGTCAACGGGTGCTTTATCAACTTCCATATAACCTCCGGGGGTACGGTTGCAATGTGGGCTCCCGCCAATGCGGCCTCAACGAAATGAAGGGGATGTCTTATACTGGCGGCAATGATTTGGGTCTCTATACCATGAAGTGTAAAGATTTGTGAAACCTGTTTGATCAAATCTATCCCGTAGTATCCTATGTCATCTATCCTACCTATAAAGGGTGATACGAAATCGGCGCCGGCTCTGGCGGCCAAAAGGGCTTGAGATGGGGAAAATATAAGGGTCATATTAACCCTAACTCCCTTCTCTTTTAAACCCTGTAAGGCTATTAAACCCTCTTGGGTCATAGGGAGCTTAACAACTATGTTTGGGTGTATGGAGGCGTATTCCAACCCTTCCTTTATCATAGATTCGGCATCTTCCGAGACCACTTCCGCCGAAACATGCTCAACCAATTGTGCCAACTCGTAATAAACCTCTTTCGGTTCTTTGCCCGTCTTTGATAAAAGCGTGGGATTTGTCGTTACACCGGAAACAAACCCCAACTTAACGATCCTCCTTATCTCGTCTATATCGGCACTATCAATAAAAACCTTCATCAAGCGTGTATTTTAAAGGCGAAAATATTCCCAAACAAAATATTAATTCACCCTTAAAATTTTTGCCTATGGTTTGGATGGTGGGATTAACATGGGTACCTTTAAGTATAAATGGGGGAAATGTTAGGGTTTATTCCTTTGGGGATACCCTGGCCGCCGTGGGTATAACATCAATATGGGTATCGTACAACAGGGGTAATTCTTGGAACCTCGCATATTGGGGGGATATTAATTCATGCTGTGTTAAGGCATATACCACATCCTCCAAAAAGTTGTTTTTCGCAAACGGAAATGTGGTGTATGAATTGAATTTAAACACCCT
Source organism: Caldifarciminota bacterium (assembly GCA_039802605.1). Lineage (GTDB taxonomy): Bacteria > Hydrothermota > Hydrothermia > LBFQ01 > LBFQ01 > Caldipriscus. Next base: position 191,001 of record JBDRWW010000001.1, read on the forward strand.
AACAACCAATACATTCCCATTACCTTATGGAGTGGTGGGTATGGTTGGGGAACCGCATCCCAACCCATCCTTTTACCCCCTTTACATATTCACATCAACATTCGCTTTGGATTCAATAATAGTTTTCAAATCAACGGACGGCGGGGCCTCTTGGAGTGAAGTTTCAAGGTTTTTTGTTGGGTATAATACGAGGTTTTTGAACGCATCGTCGAAAGGTTCTTCGGTTTTTATGGTTTTATATACCGCAAATCCAACGGATTCCACGCTGAAATTTTACCTTTCAAACAATGGGGGGTTGAGTTGGAGTTTGGTATATACCCTTCCCGCAACTTCCGGAAATTATCAGAATGTTTATTCCACGGATGTTTTATCGGGTAAATTGTTATTCACCGTACTCAGGTCATCATTTCCACAAAAGGGTTTCCTTTATATATCAAGGGATGGGGGTTTAACATGGAATGCCGTGGATTCATCCGATAGTTGGGGATTTGCAAAGTTTATAAATGACAGTTTAATAATAGGTTTTAGGCCTTTTGCCGTATCCAAAAACTGGATTGTTTTCAACATAAATACCAACTCCTATACCGTTATTGATACTTTTGACATACCTAGGAATCACGATTTAACGCCCTATGGTTGGGTTTTCGGATTGGCCTCAAACGGCGTTAGGCTAGCCCCGGATGTTTTAAACCCATCCACTTGGAGTTTGCTAAACAACGGTTTAAGGGCTTACGCCGTTGGAAGGAATGCTATATCAATAAACGGAAGTAATATCCTAATCGTTGATGTTACTGGAAATCGTATTTTCCTATCAAACGACAACGGAGCCACTTGGAACATGGTTTATAACCCCATATTTGATTATACTTCGGGCGTTGGTGGGTTTAGTGTGGAGTTTTTCGGAACGAATAAGGCAATATCCTCCATAGTTAATGGCGGTGCCTATTCCGTATTAAGTACATCTTCTGATGGTGGGAATACTTGGACGCCTCTGATGTATAACCTCAATGTTATGGTGGATATTCAGAGGTGGAACGGGGATACGCTTCTGGGTGTTGGTTTAAACTATATATTCGGTCAGTCGGGCGTTTTTAGGAGTTTTAACGGGGGTTTAAGTTGGGCAAACACCTACCCCTATGCCCTTCCTTTAAATTATTACTCCTTCACCCACAAAATAATAAAATCCGGTTTAAGTCTTTACCTTTTGAGGGAAACCACAAATGTCTTTGTTTCAAATGACATGGGTACGAGTTTTAACATAATACCCAACCCCTCACCAAACGATACGATACTATCAATATGCCCGGCAAATAGTGGGTTTTACGCCCTGGTTTCCTCCCCAACATTTGACGGCATAAGGCTTTATAACGGGAGTTGGACGGATGTTTGGACTTCCCCTTTGTACATATTACCAAACAGACTTTTGGCGGATATATCCTCAAACGGGAATTTCGTGGCGGCCACATTTAGCTATCCTTTACCAATTGTTTATTACAGGGGTATAACATCAACCACCGAGGGCATGGATACCCTTCCGGATTACATATTACCAACCGCTATAAGCATAACCGCGAATAATAGGATAATAGTTTGTAGTGTTTGGACAACGGGTTGTGTTATCAGCGATCCTTTGACTGGGATATCGGAAAGGGTTTATAAGACATCCGCAAAAGGTTCGGTTATATACGATGTTTTGGGCAGGAAGGTGAAGGGTATGGATAAGAGGGGTGTTTATTTTGTGAAAGAGGGGGGAAAGGTTAAAAGGGTGATTGTTAGGTAAATGTAAAAGCCATCTTTATTTCGCATACGGTTCCTACGAGTTTCGGCTATATAAACTAATACAGTTTTCTTTTTATCTCCTCATAGGCCCTCTTTACTTCCTCAATGCTTGCCTCATCTTCAAGCGTTGTTATATCTCCCAAAGATTTCCCCATAAAAACCGCCCTTAAAAGCCTCCTCATAATTTTCCCACTCCTCGTTTTCGGGAGTTTATCCACAAACACTATCGCCTTCGGAACTGCTATTGGGCCTATAATCCTTTTGACCTGATCTTTTAATTCATCCTCTAACCCCCCATAAGGGTTTATCCCTTCCTTTAAAACGACAAATGCAACGGGAACTTCCCCTTTAACCTCATCCGGTATGCTAACGACTGCGGCTTCCGAAACCTTATCGTGTTCCACAAGTGCGGATTCAATTTCATAAGTTCCCAGTCTATGACCCGCGACATTCATAACCTCATCCGCCCTACCCAAAACCCAAACATAACCGTCGTTATCCATTATGGCAAAATCTCCGGTATAAAACTTCCCGGGGAACTTTTCCCAATAGGTTTCCACATATCTTTTATCATCCCCCCAAATGCTTAGGGGCATCCCCGGCCAAGGTGTGGTTATAACAAAATATCCCTTCTCACCTTTATCGGCTTTACTTCCGTCGGCTCTCAATACCTCTACCCCGATACCCGGTATGGGCAAACCGTTTGTACCCGGCTTTAAAGGTACCAGTTTCCACCCCGGCGTATGCGAAACCATTATTCCACCCGTCTCCGTCATCCACCAAGTTGATCCAACGGGACACCTACCACCTCCCACCAAAGAAAAATACCACTCCCAAGCCTCTGGATTTATAGGCTCCCCTACTGAATGCAAAATCCTTAAAGTGGAAAGATCGTATTTTTTAACATAATCGTCCGAATACCTCATAAGCAACCTTATGGCCGTGGGGGAAGTATAAAATATGCTAACCCCATACCTTTCAACAATTTTCCACCAAATCCCCGGATCCGGCCAATTGGGTACCCCCTCATACATAACGCTCGTTGCGCCCATCATAAGGGGACCAAAAACTATATAAGAATGCCCGGTTATCCAACCTATATCCGCAGCACACCAATAAACATCATCGTCGTTTATATCAAAAACCCACTTCATAGTGGCATGCAGTATAACCGCATACCCTCCGGTATCATGAACTATCCCTTTGGGTTTCCCGGTGGTTCCGGATGTGTAAAGTATAAAAAGCGGATGGGTGGATTCTATCTCCAAAGGTTCCAAATATACATTCTTCGGAACATCGGATAAGATTTCTTCCGCAAACACATCTTTTTCATCCTTCTCCCAACCCCTCCCAAGCCTACGAACCACTATAACCTTTTCAACGGGATGTTCTTTTAAAACCTCCTTAACATTCGTTTGTAAAAATATTTCCTTACCCCTGCGATAATAACCATCCGCCGTTATCAGTATTTTTGCATCGCAATCCTTCATCCTCTGGGCCAAAGCGCTACCGGAAAATCCCGAAAAAACCACCGAAAATATCACCCCTATCCTTGAAAGGGCGAGCATAACCGTGGGTAACTCCGGTATCATAGGAAGATATATTGCAACCCTATCGCCCTTTTTGAGACCGAGTTTCTCCTTAAAAACATATGCCCACCTATTAACTTCGCGGTACAGTTGGTAATATGTAATTATCCTTTCAACCCCGTCCTCTCCGAGATGAAAGTAAGCCACCTTGTTTTTCTTACCGTTTTTTATGTTTTTATCAAGGCACAAATAGGACATGTTAAGCGTTCCATCTTCAAACCATTTATAAAAAGGATGCGTTCCCGTTACCGATTTTGTGGGTTTTTTAAACCACTCTATGTTTTCCGCAACTTTAAGCCAAAAATCCGCATTGAGGGTTTTTGAGTGTTCGGATAAGTATTCCTCCGGCGAAAGGAATTCCCAACCCTTTACGGTTATATATTCATCAAAGGGCAAACCAACATCCCTATCCTTTCCCATCATGGTATGCATATTCTACGGAAGTATAATTCCCAACTATGGAAAAATGGGCGAAACTATTTTTCAACGGTGAAAATTTTGATGTGGAAACCGATTCCGGGAATTTAAATGTGGGCGATAATTCTTTATCTCCCATGGGTTTGCTATTGGTGGCCCTTGGGGGATGTACTGGAATGGATGTTTCTTCGATGCTTAAAAAGATGAAGAAAACCTTTGATTTAAGGATTGAGGTGTTTGGGAAAAGGGCGGAGGAACACCCCAGGGTTTATAGGGAAATCCGCCTAATCTATTACATATCTGGTGATGTCGATGAAAGGGAAGTTAAAAGGGTGGTTTCCCTCTCTTTAAACAAGTACTGCTCGGTTTCCGCAATGCTCAGCAAGTCATGTCCTATATTTTATACGGTTTACCTAAACGGAAAGGAGGTTGAAGGTGGAAAGAAGGGATAAATGGCATATAAGGGGTAAAATCCTAGATGTATCCGATACGATAATTATGGGCATTCTCAACATTACACCGGACAGTTTTTACCCGGGTAGTAGGCTAAAAGGGGTTGATGAAGCCTTAAAAAGGGCGGAAGAAATGATAAAAGGCGGGGCAAAAATACTTGACATAGGTGGGGAGAGTACGAGACCGGGTTCGGAACCCGTAGGAGAGGATGAGGAAAAGAGAAGGGTTATACCCGTCATAGAAGCCGTTAAAAAGGAGTTTCCCGATGCGGTTATATCTATAGACACATATAAATCCTCGGTGGCTAAGGAGGCCGTTGAGGCGGGAGCGGAAATAATAAACGACATATCGGGAGGTGTTTTTGACCCGGATATATTAAAAGTGGCAAAGGATTACGATACCGGAATAATTTTAAACCACATAAGGGGAAATCCAAAAACCATGCAGGAAAACCCGTATTATGAGGATGTGGTTGGGGAGGTGAAGAAAGAGTTAATGGAAAGGGTACAAAGGGCTTTAAATGCGGGTATAAAGCCGGAAAGTATATGCATAGACCCGGGTATAGGTTTTGGTAAGAGGTTGGAGGATAATTTAAAACTTATAAAAAATGCGGATGAATTCGTAAAAACGGGATATGTCGTCCTTTATGGGGTTTCAAGGAAGAGTTTTATAAAAATGGCCTTGGGTTATGAAAATCCGGAGGATAGACTATTTGCAACCTTAGGTGTTAATGCATATCTGTACTTAAAGGGGGTTCATATCCTAAGGGTTCATGATGTTAAGGAAAATATGGATGTTATTGATATTTTGAGGTTTGTGAAAAATGCCTAGCGAACTCGTTAAAGAGGGGGAGTACATAATACTTTTTGGAGGACCCGATGCAAACTTTATAACGGAGTACAGGCCGGGAAAGGCTATACATTCCCATAGGGGGATATTTTACCTCCCGGAAAACCTTAAATGGGGTGATGCTTTGGTATCAAGTAAAGGGAGGGTTTTTTATGTTATAAGGCCTTCAAATGCGGATTTCATATTGCGTTTAAAGCGCAAAACGAATATATTTTATCCGAAGGATATGGGTTTGATTTTGCTATACACAAACTTTTCCCCACTATCAAAGGTTGTGGAGGTTGGAACGGGTAGTGGTGCCATGGCGGTTTTAATCAGCAGACTTTTAACCCCTCCGGGTAAGTTGTTTTCATACGACAATAACCCAAAGCATCAGAGGATTGCGAAGGAGAATATTGAAATGTTTGGAAAACCCGAAAATGTCGTTTTTAGGCTTAGGGATGTCTATGAATGCGGTTTTTTGGAAAGGGATGTTGATATTGTTATAATTGATGTTCCGGAACCTTGGAGGGTTGTTCCACATGCTTACAAATCCTTAAAGGGTGGGGGATTTTTGGTTTTTGCATCCCCAAACATAGAGCAGGTTAAGGAAACCCGTAAAGTTATGGCGGAAATGGGTTTTACGGCTATGAGAACCGTAGAGGTTCTTATGAGGGATTGGCAAATAAGGGATGTGGGTTGTAGGCCGGAACACGAGATGAGGGGGCATACCCTATTTTACTCCTTTGGTAGGAAAACCCTTAGAAGTTCAAAAGATACCACATAACTTCGTCTTTTTTCCAAGGTGGCGTCGGCTTTTCCCCACCCCATACCGTAGTGTCTCCCACAATTAAAACCTTTTCCTTACAATCACCGAGGGCATAAACCTTAAAAGACCTATTTTTTTCAAAACCGTTTATTGGGCATATTTGAAAGGCCAAGAAACCATCACCGTATAAATCCGACAAATCCAAACTAACGGATTGTCCTTTAACCAACTTTAAAAGGTCCCTCTGTTCCATCATCGTAAAGGCATAAACCCTAAAAATGTATTCTTCTGCCCTTCCCATCCACTTTATGTCCACTTCACCCCAATCCGGGAGGAAATCCCCCAAAGGTTCCAATATTTTGTTGCATTCGGGAAATGTTAAAAGGAACCTGTTCTTTGATATTAAAACCTCAACCGTGTCGCCGGTTTTAAACTTGGATGTATAAACGCTTATAGGTGTTGAATCCATAACGAGGTTCTGGGTGTAATTTGTTCCGTATGTCCCCAAAAACACCCTACTGTGGTATTCAAATGTCCTTTCCTCACCCTTTGAAATGACGGAAACCCTTATCTTTTTGCCTATGGTATCCGGTTGAAAGGCGCACAATCCGTTCCCATCCCTTGAAAGTACAACAACCATATTTCCGGGAAATACTTCTTCCCTTTTAAAAAGGGTAGCACACGATAGAACAAATGCGCTAAACGGAAGAATATACCGCATCCCTTATCCTCCTCGTCGCATCCTCGGGGTCTGGGGATTTTAGAACCGCACTAACCACGGCCACGCCGTATGCGCCTTTCTTAACCATTTCGCGGGCCCTATACTCGTCTATCCCTCCTATCGCGTAAAAGGGTATCTTTAAAACTTCCTTAGCCCTTTCAAATAAAGAAAAGTCCGTTATTTCCTTCTCCTTTGTGGGTGATGGGTATGGGCTTGAAAAGGCCACATAATCCACACCCCTTTCTTGTAATTTCAAGGCTAAATCCAAATCATCATAGCAGGAAACCCCTAAGATTTTCCCCCTTAGAATTTCCCTAGCCCTTTCAAAAGGCATATCATCCTTGCCTATATGGGCCCCCGAGAATACCCTCCCCAATTCAACAAAATCGTTTATTATTAGTGGAACACCGTAATCAAGGCATATTTTAAACAATTCCGAAGCAACTTTCTGTACCCTTTCGGGTTCCCAATCCTTAGCCCTTAACTGAATAACATCCGCACCACCCTTCAAAACCCTTTCACAAACCCCAGGCATATCGCCCTCATCAACATAAAAACTGTCAATAATTATATAAACCCTTCCCAACAAGTTGGAAATTTTAAAGCCGTAGAATAAACGGCTATGAATTGGGAAGAGGTTGCATACTATTGCCTGTTATCCCGACAAATGGATATAAAGGAGAAAAGGGAGAGATTACCCATGAGCTTTTCCGCAGCCGGGCATGAACTGGTTCAGGTTTTAACCGCATTACTTATGGAACACAAAAGGGATGCCGCCGCGGTTTATTACAGGTCAAGACCCTTTGCCCTTGCAAGCGGCGTTAAACCGGAAGATATATTTGCCGCAAATTTGGGTAAAAGTGGTTTTCCCTCAAACGGCAGGGATGTGGGTATGATGTATTTTCTACCAGAAGGAAAGGGGAAAAACATAATTTTACCAACCGCGGGCGATGTGGGTAGTCAGTTTCCAAAGGCCCTGGGTTGGGCACAGGCGATAAGGTATCATAGCGAAGTTTTGGGAAACAGCGAATGGGAAGGGGCGGTTGCGGTTGCCATGGGCGGTGATGGGAGTATTGCTTCAAATGGGTTTTGGAGCGCTTTAAATGCCGCAACGACATTAAAACTTCCTCTAATTTTTGTTATAGAAGACAACGGTTGGGGTATAGGTGTTCCATCTTATTTACAAACGCCGAACGGAAATATAGCGGAAAACCTTAAAAACTTTGGAAACTTAAAGGTTTTGGATGGTGTGGGTTATGTTCCGGAGGAAACGCTTGGGGTTTTAAAGGAGGGGTTTAACCACGCGAGGATGGGTAAAGGTCCAGTTTTGGTAAGGTTAAGGGTTGCGAGGATTGAGGGACATAGCATAAGCGATAGGCAGGAGTATAGGAGTAAGGAAGAGTTGGAAGAAGAATCGCAAAAGGACCCTTTAAATTATTTAAAGGCTTTGGTTCCAAACTGGGAAAATCTGGAAGAGAGGGTAAAAACGGATATCGAAAGGGCTTGGGAAGAGGCCATAAAAAGGGATTATCCGAAGGGTGAAAGTGCAAAAAGGTTTGTTTTCTTTGAGGGTGAGAGGGCTTATGGAGATGCTACTAGGAAATTCTCATTTAACAAACATCCTAAGATGAAAATGGCATTGGCGATAAGGAAAGCCCTTGAAGAGGCTTTGGAAGAGGATAAAACGGTTTTAATTTTTGGTGAGGATGTTGGTTTAAAGGGTGGGATTTATGGGATAACGAGGGGTTTAATGGAAAGGTTTGGGGGAAATAGGGTTTTTGACACATCTTTGAACGAATTGGGAATTGTGGGAAGGGCGGAAGGTTTGGCAATATCCGGATTAAAGCCAATTGCGGAGATACAGTTTAGAAAGTATGCGGATGAGGCGAGGCAGGCCATACATAATATAGGTTTTCTAAGGTGGAGGACTTACAATAACTTTTCCGCACCCGTTATAATAAGGATACCCGTGGGCTTTATAAAGGGAATATCGGATCCTTGGCATAGTTTTTCGGCCGAACAGGAGTTCTTACATATGTTCGGTTGGAAGGTTGCATACCCTTCAAATTCCGAGGATGCGTATTATTTGTTAAAAGACGCCCTTTCCTCAAACGATCCGGTGATATTCTTAGAGCATAGGGAGTTATACTTCTCAAAGTTGGCGGAAAGGGAGATAAAGGAATACCTTCCCTTTGGAAAGGCGAGGTTTTTAAAGGGGGGGAATTTATTGACCGTTGTGAGTTGGGGGTATATGGTTTATGAGGTATTGGAGGGGGTTGATGGTTTGGATGTTGAGGTAATAGATTTGAGAACTTTGAGGCCTTGGGACGAGGATGCGGTAATAAACTCCGTAAAAAAGACGGGAAGGCTGCTCGTAGTCCATGAAGATTCTTCAACCTGTGGTTTTGGGGCGGAAATAGTTTCAAGGGTTGTTGAAAGGTGTTTTGGATTTTTAAAGTGCGCACCCAAGAGGTTAGCCGTTCCGGATATACCGGTACCCTTTTCAAAAACACTTTTTGAAGAGGTGGTTCCGAACTCACAAAAGATAAGGAATGCTGCCCTTGAAATAATACAGCAACATTAAAATTCCCGCCAATGAAAATATCCTTTTGGATAAAGGCTTTAAGGGTTATACCGAGAATAGATAAGGAGGAATGGGATAAACTTGATTTCATATCCAAATGGCTTATTTTGACGAGGGCGGCCGTTTTCGTGATAACGCTAATACCTTCCTTCATAGTGGCAATATTATCGTATTTGAACGGGAAGTTTGATTTTATAAATTGGTTTATTTTTACGGTAGGTATAGTTTCCGCACACGCCCTTAACAACATGCTAAACGACCTTACGGATTATTTAAAAGGGGTTGATAAAGACAACTATTTTAGGGCTCAATACGGTCCCCATGCCCTTGAACACGGTTTAACAAACAAGAAAGAGTTCTTTGCGTATGTGGTATTTACGGCCTTTGTAGCGTTGGCCGTTGCGGTTTATTTTATATACCTAAGGGGTATAAGCGCCTTACTTTTGGTGATTGCCGGTTCATTTTTTGTTCTGTTTTACACATACCCGCTCAAATATATAGGCCTTGGTGAATTAAGCGTTTTAATCGTTTGGGGTCCCCTTATGATAGGCGGAGGATACTATGTAATAACCAACGAGTGGAATTTAAATGTTATCCTTACGAGTTTCATTTACTCCCTTGGGGCGACAAGCGTCCTTATGGGTAAGCATATTGACAAATATGAGGATGATAAATCCAAAAAAATCCACACACTACCCGTTATTATAGGCAAGAAAAACGCGAGATTGTTAAACATAGCCCTGATGTCCTTGCAATACATAATAACCGTTTATATGGTGTTAATCGGATTCTTTAAAATTACAATGTTGGTGGTTTTGATCGGCCTTTACTGGTTTTTCAAAAGGACATTGAAGGTTTATTTAAGCGAAAAACCCAAGGAAAAACCAAAGGATTATCCCGACGGTGTGTGGCCGCTTTGGTATGTAGCCTTTGCATTTGACCACAACAAAAAGTTTGGATACCTATTTGTTTTGGGTTTGCTATTGGAGGTGATACTAGAAATGAATCGTTCCGCTATATAATTCTTTTATCATGTTAATGGCATTACTATCCGCACCTTTAACGCCGGAGCAGTTGGAGCATATGAAAAGTGGTGGGGATTGGGTTCCATTTACCCTATTTTCCCCACCAGCGGGTGTAATAAGCGTGTCCATGATGGACCCTCAAATATACACATTCCAATATCCACCCGGTCAGGAACATTACAGATTGGGTTGTTGGTGTAACGGATTCGGGGTTGGACATACATACGGGGGTACATTTTACGGATATACCGACGGTGATGCCAGTTATTATTCTTTAACAAATCTCGGATCAGGGTACGGCACTTGGGGACCATCAGTTTATCAGTGGTGGACGAGAACACAAACAACCGATGGGAGGATAGAGGTTTATCAACAATATTCCTATTGTCCATCCGTAGGGGCTTTAAGGGGTAGGGCCACTATAAGGAATCTTACGGGATATACCCTAACGGGTGTAAAATTCAAAAGATACATAGATTGGGATATGAATCCGGGATATTTCGTGAATAACTATTTTTACTGGGATGCCGGAAACTCTATGTGCTATGCAGTTGCAAACAGTTGGGCGCATTATGCGGGTTTAACGGGAATAACACCTACAAGCACATATGCACTTTACGGATGGTCATACTACTATACATACAATACCACGATTGATTATACATCATATACTGGTGATGGGTATTGCCTTTTGGATTGGTACATAGGAAACCTAGGCCCTTATGCGAGTGTGGATATAAATTATTGCTATGTCGCCGGTAATTCTTATTCCGCTTTGGTTTCCGCAAGGGCGCTTTGTGGAACATGTCCCCTTGCAAGCGATGGAGAATTGGGTGTAGATGAAGGCAATTCTATAAAAAACCCATCCTTTGAGTATTCCAACGGTTTTATAGTGGTTAGGAATTATTCCGGTGATATAACTATATACCGTCTTGACGGTTCAATATACGCGAAGGGGAAATTCAAGGATGGCGACAGGATAAGGGTTAACAAGGGTGCCTATATCATTAAGATAGATGGGGCTACATTCCGAGTTGTTGCCAAATAATATTAAAGATAAGGGGCATACCTTTTAACCCAATCTTTCCCTTATAACATCCTCCAAGGTGGGTTTTCCTATTTCTTGTAATTCGTATCTAACCCTTAAAATGGGTTTATCCGTTTTAACAACCCTTGATAGGTTTATGGGTGTAGCGCTTATAACGATATCCGCCGGGCAAGAATTTATTACCTCTTGTAATTCCTCTATTTGCTTTGGAGAATAACCCAATGCGGGTAGAACATCAACAACACCCCAGGTTTCCATAGCCTTTTTTATGCTACCTATGGCGTATTCGTAAGGTTTTATTATTTCCTTTGCACCAAACTTCAATGCGGCTATGTATGCAGCCCCGAACTTCATCTCTCCGTGTGTGGTCGTCGGTCCATCCTCTATACATAATACCCTTTTGCCCTTAATCATTTCGTAGTTCTCGACAAATATGGGTGATGCGGCCTCTATAACCGTTGCCTTTGGGTTTGCCTCCATTATGTTCTTTCGCAGGATGTTTATATTTTCCAAGTTTGCGCTATCAATTTTATTGATTACTATAACATCGGCCATGCGTAAATTGGTTTCTCCGGGATGGTATTTTAACTCATGGCCCGCCCTATGGGGATCCGTTACCACGATGAACAAATCGGGTTTAAAGAAGGGGAAATCGTTGTTTCCCCCATCCCAAAGTATGACATCACCAACCTTTTCGGCTTCTTCCAAAATCTTCCCGTAATCAACACCCGCAAATACGATATTACCCCTATCCAAATGTGGTTCAAACTCCTCCCTCTCCTCAACCGTTACATTATATTTATCCAAATCCTCATAAGTTTCAAACTTTTGAACCACTTGTTTTCTCAAATCCCCATAGGGCATTGGATGCCTAACGACGGCAACTTTTTTACCATAAGATTTTAATATATCGGCAACCCTGCGGCTCGTTTGGCTTTTCCCACATCCGGTTCTTATAGCCCCAACCGCCACCACCGGCTTTTTGGATTTTAGCATAGTATCCTTTGGACCCAAAAGCATAAAAGATGCCCCGCAAGCCATGGCCCTTGAAGCCCTACTCATAACATATTCGTGCGACACATCCGAGTAGGCGAAAACCACCAAATCCACATCCTTTTCCTTTATCAACTTCTCCAAATCTTCCTCGGGATATATGGGAATCCCTTTTGGATACCTTTCACCCGCGAGTTCCGGTGGATATACCCTACCCTCTATATCCGGTATTTGTGTAGCGGTAAATCCCACAACCTCATACGCGTCGTTTTCCCTAAAAAACACATTAAAGTTATGGAAATCCCTACCCGCTGCTCCCATTATTAAAACCCTTCTCTTCATAGGTGGGAATAATAATACCGTTTGGTTTGTTAAGATGTGTTTGAACGATCGTTCAACACGGCCTTAGAATATACGCTTATGCTTTTTGTGGTAATATGTTCCGCGCCGTTTATGGGGGAATTTGAAAACGCCCTTATGGATAGGGGAATAGAGGGTTATACGATAATACCCAAGGTTTTGGGTAGAGGTGGAAGTAGCGAGCCCGTAATGGATAACGATGTATGGCCGGGTTATTCCGTAATGTTTGTAATTTTCGTAGAAAGCGAAAAATTGGGGGATTTGAAGGGGGTATTAAAGGACTTTTCGCAAAGGGTTAAACCGTTTAAGGTTTTTGCATTAAAGGAGGTGGAAGTAATATGATGTGGGTTATAGCGGTTTTGGAATTAACGGAAGATAAGGCGGTTGAAATTGCATTAAAAAACAGTCCGAGTATTTTGGCGGACAGTTTTGATGTTTTATACGCTTACGAGCAGAGTAAAGAGGTGGGCTCTTCCCTTTGGCCGAGCATATCCTTGCAGTTCGGTTATACCTATAACTCCTACGCCACAACATTCCAGCAGATAATCCCCACAAAATGGGGATTTCAGGAAATCCCACCGGGTTCCGGTCAGGGGATAGTTTTCCCAATAGAGGCGGAAACCGTTGGTGTTCAGTTCAACAGACATCACAACTACCGCTTTACCCTATCAATTTCAAGACCCTTATGGAGTTGGTGGAGGATGGAAAGGGGATACCAATTGCAAAAGGAAAACACAAAGGCAAAGTATAACGACTACCTATCCAAAAAGGCGGCTTATGAGTATAACATTAGAATGGTTTATACCCTTGCCTTGCTATCCAAGGAGGCTTTAAAAATAGCGGAGGAAAATTTAAAGTTTTCGGAAAAACGGTTAAAATTGATTGAAGAAGCGTATAAATCGGGAAGGGCCAATGGGGTAGATTATCTAAGGGCTACGGCGGATTACGAAAGCGCAAAGGCAAACCTCTTGAACGCCGAAAACAATTATAAATCCTCGTTAAAAACCTTAGCCTTATTTATCGGATTACCGGATACCGTAGAGATAGAATTAAAGGACAGCCTGGGTTCGGAGGATAAAAGCCTCCCACAGGTTGAAATACAGAGATATGATATCGCATATCTTGAAGAGCAGGTAAAAATTTTGGAAAGTATGTCAAGGGAGGAGTTAAAGGGTTATTTACCCACCGTCCTTGGACAATTTTCCCTTAATTATCAAAGACCCTTGGGATTTGAAGACAAATGGGGGAGTAACTGGACAGCGGGTATTACCCTAAACTGGACATTGTTTGACGGCCTATCCCCCTCGGTAAGGAGTAAAAAGTATAAATTGCAGGCGGAGGCCTTGAAGAGGAGGATAGAGTTTTTAAAATTGCAGGCTCAAAAGGAAATAGCAGATGCACAAAGGGAATATGAATACGCGGTTGCTGTTTTGGATGCCCAAGAAAAGGGTTTGAACGCCATGAAAAAGGCTTTTGATCTGGCCTTGGAGGCCTATAAATCCGGTAGGATGACATACACGGAGTTTAAACAGGTTGAGTTGGCGTACTGGAATGCAAAACTATCTTACAAAAAGGCCATAAGCGATGTAAAATTGGCAAAGTTAAAGGTTAAATTCTTGGGTTTAACCTCCTTGGCATCAAGATGATTTAATCCTTTTCCTCCTCTCCTCCTGCAAAACCTTATGGGCTAAAAAAGTGGGAATTTCCCAACCGTTTTTCAAAAAATTTAAGATAACCTTTAAACTCGTATCCAAAGATACTTTATGCCCCGGTGAAACGAATAAAAGTTTTTTACCGAGTTTTGGCCTTATAACCCAGCCTATAATTTCGTTGTTGTATTTGGAATACAGGGGTTTGTATCTTTGAGGTGGGGGTTCGTAATACTTACCAAACAGGAGGGATTTTGCGACGCCAATACTCGGAACATCAAGGATGACCCCAAAATGGGAGGCTATTCCCATCCTTCTGGGATGCGCTATTCCCTGTCCATCAATTAAATATAAATCCGCCTTTGTTTTTAAAGATTCATAACCCCTTAAAAGCAGAGGTAACTCCCTATAAGCCAAAAATGTGGGTATATATGGGAAATCAACAAAACCATCAACGACCGTTTTTTCCAAGATCTTACCGTTTTTAAAATCAACCACAACGAATGCCACAAGCCCCACAGTTGGATTTTTCCAAATATCCAAAAAGGTTAAATCCGCACCGGCAACTAATTCCAACTTATCAAAACCATCCTTTAAAACTATCCTTTTGGCCAGTTCCCTTTGCTCTTTTTCTAACCGCTTCCTATCAAATGTATCCAAGGCTTCTTAGGGTTTCCGTCATAACCCCTAAGAGTTCCTTTATATCGTCCGTTGTAAAATCTCCCATATGCCCCACCCTAAAAGTCTTATTTTTCAGTTGGCCGTACCCGTTTGCTATCGCATAACCCCTATTCGCCAATTCGGATAAAAATTTCCCAACATCAATGTTTCTGGTATTCTTTATACAGGTTATGGTTTTTGACCAATAGCCCTTTTCGGGGAACATATCAAAGTATTCAAGGGCCCAGTCTTGCACAAGCCTCGCCATTTCCTCATGCCTTCTATACCTGTTTTCCAACCCTTCCCTTTCAATCCTCTGCAGCTGATAATCAAGGGCGTATAAAAGGGATATATTGGGTGTAAATGGGGTTTGCTTTCTATCCTCATAGTATCTAAGCATCTCCTCAAAGTTGAAATACAAACCTTTATCCTTTATCCCCTTTGAAACCTCCATAGCCCTTTGGCTAACAAAGGCCACCGCTATCCCGGGGGGCAACCCAAAGGCCTTTTGAACGCTTGCCGTTATGGCATCAACATTCCAATTTTCAAGTTCTAAGTGTGTCCCCATCATTGATGTAACCGCATCAACTATTAAAAGCGTATTCGGAGATTTTTCTTTCAAAACCTCACCTATTTCCTTTAAGGGACTCAATACACCCGTCGAAGATTCGTTATGTACAACTATTACGGCATCGTAATGCTCCTTTTTTACTTCTTCCTCCACCATCTCGGGTTTAACCGCCTTTCCCCATTCTATATCATATGACTTTACCCTTTTACCGTTCAACTCGCATGCCTCAACCCACCTTTCGGCAAAAGAGCCGTTTTGCATAACCAAAACCTTTTCCTTGACAAAATTCCTAATAAAACCCTCCATTACTCCGGTGGCGGATGCGGTGAAGACAAAAGCGTAGTGGTTCGTTTTGAAAAGTCGCCTCAGGGTTTCTATGATCCTTTCATACATTTCCGAGAATTCCTTAGATCTGTGGCCTATAAGGGGTTTTGATTGTTGCTCTAAAATTTCCTTTTTAACCTCTACGGGACCCGGTAAAAAAAGCTTCTTGTACATAGTTCGGATATTCTAATGTTGAAAGGATTTTTCATCCTTAGAATTTCCGCTTATGAGGTGGATTGTCTTGGTAGTAGGTTTGTTAAGTCTTATAACCTGTTCAAAAAGGGAAGATAACAGCATTAAAGGTTTGAGCTTTAAAACCTTGGATGGTAAAATTTATAAATGGGAGGATTTGCAGGGTAAGGTTTTGATCGTTGATTTTTGGGCTACATGGTGTCAGCCTTGCAGGAAGTCCCTACCCGAGTTGGACGCAATTTATAAGGAGTATAACGGTAAGGTTGTGGTTATAGGTTTTTCAAAGGATGATTCGGAAGAAGAAGTTAAAAACTTTTTGGAAAAGGAAATTAAAGTTTCCTATCCAATTGCTATGTCAAATCAAAAGCTGGAAAAAATGTTCGGTGGTATATTGGGTTTGCCCACAAGCTTTTTGGTTGATAAGGATGGTAAAGTTGTTAGGAGGTTCCTGGGATATGTCCCCAAGGAAGTTTTGGAAGAAAACATAAAAAGACTTTTATAAAGATTTCACCCTTATAATACCGCCCTCTATGAAAGTTATCAAGTTTGGTAATATAATCATCTTTGTAAAGGATTTCCCGAGGACAATAAAAGGGCTAGCGGTATTTTTAACGGTCATTATTTCCATCTTATTCGGGGGTTTAACATTTTTTTATTTAAAGTTTCTGAAAAAGTTGTATTCTCAAAGGGTTTATACCAACCTGATTAAAGAAAATCAAGAGCTTAGGAAAACCCTGAGGGAACTTTCCAAAAAGTTGGATGATATGTATAATAGGCAAAGGGTACTGGCATCGGTATTGAATGTCCCCCTTTACGATATATCCTCCGATAACTTCGCAATAGGCGGTCAGATAAGGGATGTGGATATTGACAAAATTACCTCGTACGCAAAATTCCAAGAGGATGTATTAAACCAATTGGAAATAAAGGCAAAACTAACAAAAGAGGAATTAAAGCGCATCCCGAGCATACCCCCTATAAAGGGGGTTTTCTCTTCGGGTTTTGGGATAAGAAAGGATCCGTTTACGGGTGGCATTGAATTCCACAAGGGCATTGATATATCCGCCCCCACGGGCACCCCTATAGTTGCCACAGCCGATGGGGTGGTTGAATATGCCGGTTGGAATTCCGAAGGTTATGGGAACCAGGTGGTTATAGACCATGAAAACGGTATAAAAACACGCTACGCGCATATGTTTAAAGTCTTAGTTAAGGAAGGCCAAAGGGTTAAAAGGGGACAGGTTATAGGGTTGGTTGGAAGCACCGGTAAATCCGTTGCCCCGCATGTGCATTACGAGGTTTATTTAAACGGGAACCCTGTAAATCCCACAAGGTATATTCTAGTTGATTTGAGATGAACTGCGTTTTCTGTAAAATTGTTAATGGGGAGATAAAGGCCAAGACGGTTTATGAAAACGAGAGGGCAATGGCCTTTTACGATATAAACCCACAGGCCCCCATACATGTACTAATAATTCCCAAAAAACATTACGAAAACCTTTTTGAGGGTATGGATAGGGAAGATGTTGAGGGAATATTAAACTGCATAAAGGGTGTCGTAAATGGCTTGAACATAAAGGAGTACAGGCTTGTTAGCAATGCGGGGAAGGGTGCAGGTCAAGAAGTCTTTCATTTACACATACATCTACTCGCGGGTAAGGAGTTTCCGGCCAATACGGTATAAGTATGGAGTGCGTATTTTGTAAAATAGTTGAGGGGAAAGAGCCCGCTAAAAAGGTTTATGAAGAAGATAAAGTTTTGGTTTTCCACACATTGGTACCCGAGGCAAAAATTCACCTCCTCCTCATACCAAAAAAGCATTTCGTTAAGTTTGATGAACTCGATGCTGAAACCGCCTATGCCCTGTTTAATACAATTCCGAAAGTTGTTAAAATGTTAAACTTAGACCATTTCAGGATAGTGAATAAAAACGGTTATGGTGCGGGTCAGAGGGTACCGCATCTACACATACACATACTATCCGGAAACCTTCCGAAAACTATATTGCCGGGATAATCTCTGAGTGGTTTTTGGATATAACGGCATATGTTCGTGGTGTTTCGTAAATTTTTAGAATATCCGCTTGCGTTTTATTGAAAATATATTCCGCTATGTTTTCAAGTGTGGGGTTATCAATGAAATCGTTTAAAATGTTATGGTCAAATTCTTTTACCACTCTTTCCGCTTTGGAAAAAGCCTTATCATCTTTTGAAAACACCACGAGCAAATAGTTATGACCATGGGATTCCCTTTTGGCGCATTTCCCAAAAACTTTAAGGTTTTCCTCGTATTTGAATGTCTTCAATCCGAGTATATGGGCTGCGGAAAATTTGTAAGTTTTAAAATTTAGCCTTTCACCCCTTACTAATATATATCCCCCTTTATCCTCAACCCTTTCATACCTTTCAAAAAACCTCTTAGGGGAGGTAAAAATCCCTTTCAAATCCTCAACAATACCCCTATTATCCAAATATCCTTTAACCCAAGTTTCGTACTTCCAAGTGGCACCATTAAAGTTTAACCACTTAAAAGATCCGAGCAGATTATTCTTACCATCGTATGCCCCGAAAACATCCTCATCCTCAAAAACCTTCACGGAATAAACATTTTCCAAAACCCCCTTTACATTTTCGTAAAGAACCTTTGATATAATTTCAACGGTTGGGTTTAAACCCTCAAATTCCGGCATAGAATTTAAAAGGGTGTGATCAAATCTTTCAATTATGGGATTAACTTTTTCCTTTATTTCCGATATGTTCATAACCATACCCAAGTCGTTTATTTTCCCCTTAACGATAACCCAAACCTCATAGTTGTGGCCGTGGAGGTTTTTTAATTTTCCACCAAAGTTGTAGAAATGCGCCGATTCAAACTCAAACTTCCTCGCCAAAAACATCACCGGAAATTATAAGGGGTTAAGGGTTTTTAAATGCCAATGCAAATACCTGCGTATTTCCCTAACGGATAGGCGCAATTTGAGGTGTAGGTATTGTATGCCAGCATTTGGGGTAAAGTTTATGGACTGGGAAAAGGTCTTAACATCTCGGGAAATATTAAGACTTGCAAAGATATTTAAAGAATTGGGTATATCTAAGGTTAGGCTTACGGGTGGAGAACCGCTTTTAAGATGGGATTTAAGGGAAATAGTTGAGGGTTTAAAAGAACTAAACCTATCGCTAAACATCACGACAAATGGCATATTGTTGGATAACTACTTGGATTTCTTGAAAGACAAGGTGGATTACCTTTACAAAGCCTTGGAAAAGGGGTTTAAAATGGTTAAAATAAACACAGTAATAGCAAATGGGTTTAACGATGATAAAATCTTTAACTTTGTTGAGTTTGCCAAAGAAAAACCGGTTGCAATTGGGTTTATAGAATTTAAAACCCCTTTTATGAAAGGCCCTTTGGCCATACGGGTGCGGAGAAAATATTAAGGTCTCTGCAAGCGATCAAAAGGGATCGCCGGCATGATGGCGGCAAAAAGAACGGGCGAAATAATAACATACCCTTACTTTGGTAAAGGCCATACACCAAACGGGTGTGGAGATGGGGGCGTTGTTAACCGTATAATAGTATTGTTCCGACAACCTTGGGTTTCAAAAGTTTAAACCCCTATTTGAGGTTTATTATATCGGCTTTTGTGGGTGGGGGTTTGGGATTCTTGGCGGGAATCATAGGGATAGGAGGGGGAATATTTTTAAGCCCGGTATTGATATTTTTCGGATTTGATCCCAAAACTACCTTATAAACTCCGCAAGCGGGCTCATAGCCCGTTTGGGTTTCGTGGATATAGATTGGAAATTTACGGTTTTAAGCGTTATATCCGTATTCATAGGGGGTTTTGCCGGCTCATATCTCGGATCTTATAGGTTTCAAAGTAATACGCTTAGAACTCTCCTCGGTTTGGTTCTTGTAGTTGCCGGTATTAAACTCCTACTCTAATACCAAAACCCTTTTAACCCCGTTAGAACCTTTATAGAAATAAATCCCCTTATTTTCCGGTTTTGAAACCCTCCTACCATCAACCGTATACAGAAAACCGTTTTCCTTTATTATAAATCTCTCTTTCTCCATAACGATTGTGGAAGGTTCTTTAAAGCCTATATTTGCTATCCAAGTAGTCCATAAAGAATCCGTTCCCGCCTTCGGCAATTCCGCTATAACCCATAATGAGGAATCAACGGGATCAGGAGAACCCCCAAAATAATCCCCCCACCTGTTTCTACCGGAACCGTGGTCGTTAAAGTACCAACTTAAACCCGCTTTATACACATTGTAAGGGGAAAATAGTGTATCATAACTCACCCTTGCTATGTATGTGGCGGATGGATAGTTCGTACCGGATATGCCAACCCTCGTGAAGCTTATGGCAACACCCTTAGGCGATACGCTCACAGCCGGGTATATCCAACTTATCCCGTTCTCGTATAACCTCCTATCCTCCAAAACCACACCCGTTGTATCAACCACGACAAACCTAACGGATACCAACGAGGAATTAAGGGGGTGCGCTTCGTTAAATGCGTAGTAAATCTTTCCGTTTAGATAATAAACCTGAAAGGTTGCGAGTACAACTTCAAGGTTCGGATAACCCCCTCCCTGGGGGGCATCAGGAGGGGTGGAATATGGGGAGATCGACAGGGTTATGCATGGTGAGAGTTGGGGCGATGAAACAGGCCCGTAGATTTTATACATCCTGTTAAACCTTATCAGATAAACGGCATCGGAATAATCATAAGTACTCCTTGAAACCCTCGGCCAAGAGGGCATACAACCCAACTCCGAATCAACAAAATCCTCCCAAGATGATAGGGTACCATTATATGCGTCGGCTTTATTTAAAACCCTAACCTTTGGGTAATACGCATAGGATGAAAAACCTATCTGTTGTGAGGATATTACTATCCACTTATCGTTAAAACCCAATTCCGGATAATCCGCCCAGTTGTTTGTTAAGGTGTTATCATCGTATTTGGCGTTTAGTCGGTAAAAGTACCATCCCCCTAAGGGGTTATCCCCCTCCGAAACGGCCAACAGGTAATGGGATTCCCTGCTTGAAGAGTTGTAATACAAGGCCAAAACTATCCACCTTCCGGAAATTATGTCGTAAGCTATCTTAGGGTCAAAGGGCAAACCCCCGGAGGGTATTACGGATGAAAAAAACCCGCGAAGAGTATTGATATATTCCGTAATCCCGGTAAATTTGTTTATAAATGCGATACTCGTATTAACCACCACACCCACATGTGTGCTACAAGCGGCGAGTTGTGGATCCGGTGGTATCCAACCCGTATAGAAAATGCCTTCAAAATCCCTTATAAGGGTATCGGATGGGTAGGGGAGAAAGTCGGGATAAGGCCCCGTTTTATTTCCAAGGGGAACTTCTGCGGATTTTTCCCAAACATTTACATTCCTAAATTCCATAACCTCCTCCGGTGTTATCGGTATGTACTCCTTTGGGGGATTTGGCATATACGCCGTTTTTATTAAAACCGTATCAATTGCCAATATAAATAATCCCATCATCCCATTTATTCTAAGGGAGGGAGATCCTATAAATGGATACCCGGGTTTTGTATATGTCCCTTTTGTGAAAACCCATAGAACGCCTTATTTTAAAGACAACATCCCCCTTCCTTTCAAAGGAAAAACCGTAAATTTTAGACAGCTTATCCAGAAACGGGTCACTGTTTGCCCCCAAAAGTGTCCAAACAACCTTTGCGCCCCTTATGGCGCATTCAATGAACTCTCTATCCGCCCCCTTTCTCTGCATACCAAAAGGGGGATTCATAATAACGGTATCACACTTAAAGTTAAACACCCTAACATCGGCGTTAATAAAATACACCGGTAATTTCCCATAAATTTCATCGGCCAGTAAAAGGTTCCTTTTTGCAACCTTTAACGCTTCAAGGTCAATATCAACACCTACGACAAACTTTGCACCCAATATGGCGGCCCCTATACTCAAAACACCCGTCCCGCACCCAAGATCAAAAACGACCTTACCCTTTATATCCTTATAAGCCATATTCAGAAATTTCGCCGCTATTTCCGGAGGGGTTGGGTATTGTTCCAAGCGGGGTTTCGGATTTATAAAGGTTGCAAGGGTTTGTAAGAATATTTCATCCTGTTTCCTTAACATACCCTTCAAGTCTTTTTATAATTCCGTAGAAACACGATAATTAGGATGAATGTGGAATAGAGAATAACGGTCCATAAAGGGATTTTGAATTCAAGGGCTGGCAATCGTAGGTTATAAGCAAGCACAACCAAACCGTAAAGTGTATTGAAGAGAAGTTCCGCCGATTTGTCAAAGGGGTAGCCCACGAACATTGCCAGTATTTGGGAATACATAAACAAGGTCATTATGGGAATAACCAAAAGGTTTAAAGGAGCATAAATTATTGGGGATTTCCCAAAGAAATAAAGGGAAAAGGGTGTTGAGAATATTAAGGCGCCGAAAACGGATGTTATGGTGTTTTTTGGTAATAAAATAAACCCGAGAATTGCGGAAAATGATAACCAAAAGGATGGGGAGAATATCCAAATGGGTTCCCATAGAAGGCATAAGGCAAAGGCCAACATAAACACATTTAAGGGCTTTACGGGCCTTGATATAATCTTTGATACTGCATAAAGGGTTAGCATTAGAGACGCCCGGAAAACGGAAGGGATAAGGCCCACAAAAAACGCATAAACCCAAACGAATAGGGATGAAAGAACATAAGACCAAACCCCAAGCCTTAGAAACCTGAGAATATGCAAAATCGCCAAGAATATTATACCTACATGCAATCCGGAGATCGCAAGGATATGCCCAACACCCGTATCGTAAAACATAGTTTTTGTTTTATAATCCAATTCCCTAACACCGGTTATAACCGATTTTGCAAACAAATACTGCCTTTCAGAACCGGTTGATTTTATAAGTAATTTATCAACGATATCAACAAATGGCCGAAAGGAGGAGAATTTGTAATATTCGGAAACATAGAGGGTATCTTTTGAAAAATTTCCTTTAACCAAAATATTTCCAACGGGATAAGCCAACTTATCACCAAACAAAACGGTTTTAAACCCTTCGCCTACAACAAACCCCTTACCGATATCATAAACTTGAACCTCGTAAAAATCACTCCCCTTTGGTATAAGCCTCTCCCAAACCCTTATGTATCCCAAGAGGAAGCAAAGTATAATTCCAAGAACCTCTAGGGGCTTTCTTAGAAACAATGGCAATAAAACAAAGGGTAAAAGGGCGAAGCCCGTAAATTTAAAAGATATGCCCAAAAATACAAAAAACGAGCATAAGGAGGGATAGTACAAGAAAAAATTATATGTTGGTTTGGAAAATTTCACCGACCATAGAATAAACAACTATGGAGATTTTGTTGAATGCGCTTGTTGTGGTTTCAATTTTGAGTTTAATATCCATCACGGTGGCGATATGGTATTTGGTATTGAAGATTACAAAAACCCTTGAAAGCATAGACAAGAACATAGAAAAGATGGCGGACGATATGGAGAGGATTTTGAAGAATGCCGATAGCATAACGGAAAAAATTGACAACATCTTAACCCCCATTGAAAGGATAACAAAGATTACACCGATTTTGAGTTTAATTGTTAGGTTTTTCCCCTTTTTCAAAAAGGGTAAAAAATAACGGCCTTATAATACCACCTTATGAAAAGGTGTATATTTGTTTTACCGCTGTTGGCAGGCCCCTTAGGGGCACAACTCTTCTACGCGTATCCCCAGACGGTATTCGGTCTCAGAGGGGTGTATTCCTTCCGCTTCATGCACACGGCTTTCCTGTTTGAGGACGACTTGGATAGGCTGTTCTACCCCGTTAAACTCTCGGAAATAGAGGGTGGTAGGTTCTTCTCCGCGTTGTCCAACCCCTTCGGGAACGAAAGGGCGCTTGACCCCACGGCCCCTACAAACAACCAGTTAATCTTAGG
This sequence comes from Caldifarciminota bacterium, assembly GCA_039802605.1. Lineage (GTDB taxonomy): Bacteria > Hydrothermota > Hydrothermia > LBFQ01 > LBFQ01 > Caldipriscus. The sequence continues at coordinate 214,928 of JBDRWW010000001.1, forward strand.
AGCAAAGACAAATGTTTTCCTAAACCTTTCTCCTTTGTATATGCAAACGGATCTAAACTTTGGAGTTTCTTCCAAATTGGACACGGTTTATTATCAAAATTGGAGTAATCCGGATAACAAGTACGCGGATAGGATAGAATTAAAGGATACCGTGTTCCAAGGTAGAGGATACGGCGAAAAGGGTTTCCTATTATCCCTAGGAAATCAAACCTTTGGCTTCCTGTTCCTCTATTCAAGCATGAATATTAAGGTTTATCCACAAAGAACGGGGGTTTTCCCATTCTCTTATGGAAATTACGCGTATGTGCGTAAAGAATACGATAACATAAACAACACCTTACAATCCTCAGATTCCGCGGTATCTTACAGAACCGTTGATACAAGTATAACACCCGTTTTGTTTGGGGTATCGCTTGGTTTCGGAGGGTTTTCCGGAATGGTTTTTGGCGGTTTTATGGGCGCAGGCGATAGGGATACGGCAAATAGGTATGCGGAGAGAAACACAAATCCGGCAAGTCCGTTTACCGGTCAGAAATGGAATGGTGTTTTAACCGCTAACGGTAGAGCCTCAGGGCCCATATTCGGATTGCAGGGGGATTTGGCCTTCGGTTCCGAAACCTGGAAGTCCAACCTGATGTTTGCCTATGCCCTTAGATACCTTTCAAACGGAAAAGGTAAATCAAACGAGGTGAACTGGTGGGGAATATATAACGCCACTCAATACCCCACTTTTAGCACACTCGATTCTACTATCGGCGAGTACAAATATTCTTCAAATACACACGATATAACCATATATCTGAGGAATAAATATCCGGTTCACGAGCAGGTTTTGTTCGGTGCCGGATTGGCCTTAGAAATGGTGTTTGGGGGAATGAGTAGGGATTACACAAATGTTTTAAACAAAAGGATAACCTTTAACGATACCGATGGGGACGGTCTCGTTGATGCCCCCGGAGATGTTAGAACAACCAATTATACCAAATATTCTTATAAGGAGAATGTATCAACCACATCTTTTAACTACCACATACCCGTTGGCTTTGAAGTTGTACCCATAGCGAGTTGGGAGGATGTTAAGTTAAGGCTTGGGGCACTGTATTCCCATACATCAACTACAACGACTACAAAAACCTATAATTGGAGCGTGGAGAGTAAAACTAAAACCGAAACATCGGGGGGAACAACGGAAACCCCAAACGATATAACCGTACCTGGTGAGAACATATCCAAGACAAAAACCTCCATATCAAACACCGCTTTCTATTACGGCGCATCCGTGGCGATAGCAAAGAGGGTTGTTATAGACTTTACCGGCTTTGGAAACGGGATATTAACACCGGCTTTTTGGAACATATCCGTTGTACTAAGGTATTAAACATTTCACCTTTATAATACAAGGTTAGCGGAGAGGTGGCCGAGCGGTCTAAGGCGGCGGCTTGCTAAGCCGTTGGGGAGGGTAATACCTCCCCCGTGGGTTCAAATCCCACCCTCTCCGCTTTTTTGGGTTATGGAACTTTATGAAATCTACATAGAGGTTTTTAGTACAGAGGTTATACCTTTGAGCGAATTCCTTTTGGATGTAAAAAAGGGGAAATATGGGAATTTTTCGGAAGAGGATATAAGGGCTTTTAGGTATCGGTTGGAAAACAACATTCAGGAAAGCGCGTACTTGAAGGGCGAGGAATTATCCCTAAGCGACATAGATATTGAAAGTGTTATTGAAGAAAACATAGAGGAGATTAGAAAAACCTTTTTGGAGGTCTTCGGTTGGTTGTAGAAAAGATAATATTGGGTATTGTTCAAGGCATTACCGAGTTTTTACCCGTTTCAAGTTCCGGGCATCTGGTTTTTTTAAAACACATTTTTGGATTGGAATTTAAGGGGGCATTCTATGAAACGTTTTTACATACCGCCACATTTCTTTCCGTAGTATTTGTATTGCGGGATAAAATTTTTAACCCACAAAATTTTAGAAAATATTTTCCACTTTCGGTGGTGGCCACAATACCCCTAATTCCCACCGTTTTTATAATAAAACCCCTTGAAGATACGTTTAACAACCCAAAAATTTTAGCTTTTACATTTCTCATAACCGGTGTTTTCCTGTTTTTAACCCTATTTGCACCAGAGGGGAATGAAAAACCCAATTTAAAAAATTCAATAATTATGGGTATATTTCAAACAATGGCCTTGCTGCCGGGAATTTCCAGGTCGGGGATTACAATATCTTCGGGGATATTTTCAAAAATGGAACCCGAAGAGGCCTTCAATCTATCCTTTTGGATATTTTTACCCGCATCCCTCGGCGCCTTTGTTCTGGAAAGCAGATACATAAAAGAAATAAGCCTTAATATTTACGATTTTATCGTATGGATAATAACATTCCTCGTTGGCGTTATATCCCTTAAAATATTAAGGCGGGTTCTTCTGGGTAAATTCTTCTGGGTTTTTTCGGTTTATACCCTATTCCTTTCCATCCTATCCTTCCTAATTTTCAACCTTAGAATTATTACACCATGAAAAGGATTTTAGTGATATTGGCATTTGTTTTGCCTATCGTGGTATTTGCGGATAAGGGGCATAAAAAGGGGAAACCCGTTAAGGAGATAGAGGGAGTAATAAGCGGGGCGGTCTGCGGGGTTTATGGTATTGCGTGTAACCACCGGCCTGGGGAACGCGGATACGAGTTACTCGGATTGTTCAACGATAAAAGGGGATTCTTTTACTTGGCAAATGTTCCTCAGGATATTTTGGCAAAGATAAACAGGGAAGAGGTCTTAGTTGTGGGTGAGGTTTATAGGGAGAGGGCAACGATAATAGCCGAAAAAATTATAAAGGATGGGAATGTAGTGTGGCAAGCGGAGGTGAAGGAAGACAAAGCAAAGGAAGGGGAGGAAAAGGACAAAGGGAGTAAGAGTAAGTAAAAACTAGGGAATTATAGCATACTTAAAGCCTTTGCCATTTTTGAGGTTTTCAAAGGCTTCACCAATATCTTCCAAAGGGTAGTATCCGCTTATGAGAAATTCAAAATTTTTGTGGTTTTTCAACAAAAAATTATAAGCCTTCCTAACGCTTATCGGCGTATGGTGAAAGGAAGTTAATATTTGTATTTCGTTGTAATGCAAAGTGTGCGGATTTAATGTTATACTAGCATTCCTTTCCAAACCCGCAAACATTAGGAAATATCCCCCTTTATTTACGAACTCGAAAAACCTGTGTATAACATCCACGCTTGCGGTTGTATCTATTACGAGGTCAAATTTTCCGGAAAGTTTATCCGCTTTACATATCCCTACACCCGTGTGTTTTGCAAATAAATTAAGCTTTTCTTCACTCCTTCCACAAACAAGGACATCCTTATCGTAGGATCTTAGTACCAAAGAAAACATTGCGGAAATTGAACCGCTACCGAGGATTAAAACGCTTTCAAACCTATCAAAGGGCAACTTTTCAAGGGCTCTCATTACGCATGAGAGGGGTTCAATAATGGGGGCTATATGGAAGGGCAAGTATTCCGGTTTTTTAAAGAGGTTTATCTTTACAACATTTTCCGGTATGAGTAGGTATTCGGCATATGCCCCCAAAACCATGTTTTTAAATAGGTTCTCACATAAGTTAAACCTATTTTTCACACATTGAGTGCACTTAAAACAAGGCGCCGTATTTACCCCAAAAACCTCATCTCCCACTTCAAAACCCACAACCCCCTCACCCACACTATGAACCACCCCGGAATATTCGTGCCCAAATGGTCCACGTCTTAATATCGGATGTCCCCTTAAAACCGCTTTTAAATCCGTCCCATCCGTTAGGGCCGCCTTTACCTTTATAACCAACTCACCATAAGAGGGTTGTGGCTCCGGAACCTCCAAAACTTCTAAACCCTTATCCGTTAAATATGCGGCCTTCAAGCCGATATTCTAAATCCGACAACCTTAAAATATATTATTGTGCGTAGGGAATTGGTTTGGAGGGGTCTTGATAAAGTATATAGATATTTGGGTTATGTCCTATTAGGGGTTGAGTTCTTAACGGATAATTTGATAAAGATACATATACTAACGCCGAGATGGACGATAAAGGAGTTAATAGCGATAGTGGAATTTAAGGGGGAATTTGCCTTTAAGGTAAAAATACTAAAACAATGATTCTGCCTTAGAATACTCTCTATGACGGAATTAAAAGTTGAAAAGGGTAAATATGTTAAGTTTGAATACGAGTTGTATTTGGCGGATAACGATCAACTCGTGGATGCGGGTGTTGTTGATTATTGCCACGGCAACGGCGAGATATTTCCAAAGTTGGAACGGGCATTGGAAGGTGCTTCCGTTGGGGATATTCTGGATATAACCCTTTCCCCACAAGATGCGTTTGGGGAGTTTGATAGGGAACTCGTTAAGGAGATACCGCTGGATTATTTTGAGGATAAGGATGTTAAGCCCGGGCAAATTTTAAGGGCACAAACGGTTGATGGTACGGTTTTTCAATTTACGGTTCTTGATGTTAAGGATAACATCGTATATGCGGATTTTAATCATCCATTAGCGGGTGAAACGGTTAGGTTTAAGATAAGGATTTTGGAAATAAACGATGAAAAACCGGAAGGCGGATGTTGTTGCGGAGGAGGTTGCGGTTGCTCGTAAAATAAGGCTGGAATTCCCATCGCTTAAAGAAAACGCGGTATATCTTGATTCCGGTGCTACCTCTTTAAAACCAAAAACGGTTATAGATGCCGTAAGGAAATACGAAGAGGAATTTCCGGCCAATGTGCATAGGGGGGCATACCCTTGGGCGGAAAGGGCTACGGAGGAGTATGAAAATGCGAGGAAAAAAGTTGCAAAACTTATAAACGCAAAGCCCGAAGAGGTTGTATTTACAAAAAATTGTACGGAAGCCCTGAACCTAGCGGCAAAGATTCTATCCGAATATGTTAAAGAAGGGGATAGGATAGTTGTAAGTATCCTTGAACACCACGCGAATTTTTTGCCCTGGATGAGGTTGGCTAGGGAAAAGGGAGCGGAGTTTGTCGTGGTGGATATTACCCCCGAAGGTTTTCTGGATTTGGAAGACCTCAAAAGGAAAATAACCCAAAACACAAAAATCGTAGCCATAACAATGGCTTCAAATGTATTGGGTACCATTCCCCCCATAAAAGAAGTGGTTAAACTCGCGAAGGATGTCGGGGCCTATGTTGTCCTCGATGGCGCTCAATACCTTCCACATCATCCCGTCAATGTGGGGAGCATAGGCGCGGATTTTGTGGGGTTTGCCGGGCATAAGATTTTTGGGCCATCCGGAACGGGTTTCCTTTGGGGTAAGTTGGAATTGCTTGAAAAGGGGGAACCTTTATTGGTTGGCGGTAGTATGATAAAGGAGGTTTATATAGACGATTATATAATGGCTGAAAGTCCGACAAGATACGAATCCGGAACGCCCAATATAGGAGGCGTGATAGGCTTGGGTGCGGCGGTTGATTTCATAAATTCCATAGGATACGATTTCATGGAAAGGTATGAAGCCAAACTCGTGGAATACCTTTACAACTCCCTTAAAAGCGTTAAAGGGGTTGAGGTTTATGGCCCAGAACCAAAGTACAGGACATCATTGGTTGCCTTTAATGTTAAGGGGATACACCCCCATGATGTGGCCTGGTATTTGGGTTTGGAGGGAATAATGGTTAGATCGGGGGGGCATTGCGCCCACCCCTTACACCAAAGGTTAAAGATCCCCCACCACCAAAGCGTAAGGGCGAGTTTATCCGTTTTTAATACGACGGAAGACATAGACAAACTTATTGAGGGTATTTTGAAGGCCAAAAAGGCCTTTAAAGTTTAAGCCTATCTAATTACCCCAAACCATTTTTCAACCTTCTTATTATTTACGACTACCCTTAGAACATAAATATCCGGGGGCAAATCCGGCAAGGGGATTTCAACGGTATTTAACTTTTGGGTGGTAATCTCTTTGCCTAGAACCCTTGCCGCCCTTATGTTAAACACCTCTATTTTTACCTTAACATTTCCACCAGTTCCGTCATCGCCTATGAATATTTTAATTTTCCCGCTACCCTTAACGGGGTTGGGTATTACAAGAACATTCTTTGGATCCAGTAATGGGGGTTTGTTTAAAACTTTAAAGTTTGTTGAAGCCTTGGAAGAGGTTGTATAATCGTTATATGCCTCTACGGATACGGAATGTACTCCTGGACTCAGGTTGTCGGTTTTAACATAAACATAATCATAAGGAGATCCATCCAAATAAAACATACCTCCCCTTATCACGAATGCGGACGAGACTTGTGCTAGAACCAATACGCTATCCCCTATATAAGCGCTATCGGGTATAGTCCTTATAAAATCTATAAAAGCATTTTCTCTCTTTTGTGTGATAAAGTAAAATGAATCCCTTCCGGCCCAATTTCCGACTACATCCTTTAAAGAATCAACTATAACCCAAACGGTGTCGCCGTACGGTAGGGGATTTTTGGGGGATATCGTGATAATCTTTTGGGAGACCCAATTCTTGTTATATCCCGTAGAATCCAAAACGGTAGTATTGTACCTTATCCTTATGGAATTTGGGTAAAATTCAACCGTATTCATGGGCTCGTTAAAGGTAATTTGAATATATGTAGCCGTTGAAACACCGGTTTGACCGTTTGCCGGATATGTATAAACTATATAAGGGCCCACGGTATCGTATATTTGCAGATAAAAGGAATCCCTTGAAGTGTTTCCGTAGAAGTCCGACGCATAAGCAAACATTTTATAAGTACCCTGTGGTAAATTTTCGGAGCTTATATGCACACATATGGTATCGGGGTTGGAGTAAGAACTTGAACCGTCGCAAGGCCTCAATGTAGCCCTTCTGTTATTGGCGCTATCCGTTATCCAAGCATCCAAAATGCCCGGTATAGCGGGGAAATCTCGAACGAAAACCCTTAAGGTATCGGTATAGGGTTGGTATATAACAAGGGTATCAACATCCGTTGTATCGGAATCTATTAGGACCTTTACAATTGGCGGGGTTATATCCCCCAATGAGGAATAATATATTGCCGAATCCGGGTTTGATATTCCTACACCCCAAAGGTTTTTAATAAAAGTACCCACTTTTATTTTCACGGTATCACCGGCGTTGTAAGCGGTAATAAACATGTTTCTGTGCAATGGGTTAAAGGTATCGGGAACTATTTTGAATCTTAAATTTCTGGGTAGGTTATTCACCCAAAACATAGTATCCCTGATACTTCTGGGGTCTATGGGTTGGTTAAAAATAACCACAATGCCCGCATTTGGAGGAACATCTGAACCGCTTGGGGGATTGAAGGATATTATAGAAGGTGGAGATCCGGGAGGTGGAACATAAACATCTTTGTATTTAAGCCCAACTTCGGAGGTATCTATGATGAATGTGCTATCCCCTGATAAGTCATAAACATAAAACCTATAAGCCGTTTTTATATCCCTGCTTTTAATTCCGAAGTTTCGAATAACCACCCACCTTACACTATCAATCCCGTCTATACTATCAATCCGTATGTTATAAGCCGTATCAACCCATCCGGTTGTTAGTTTTAATCTAAAAGCAATAGGGGTTAAAGTAGTCATTGTATCAGCCCTTATATCCAATACCCGTGAGTTTGTTTGTATAAATTTAATTGAATCGTTTCGCCCATCGTCATCAATGTCATCATTAAACATAACATAATTCATAATAGGCTTGTATATGCAGGTATCCAAAACGGGCCAACTATCGCTTGATGATAAACCCTCCTTTACAAACCTCACACCATCAAAGGAATAAGGAACATTCTCTAATAAATCAACAATTCCATATACCATAGATGTATCAAGGATAACACCACGCAAGTGATTTGCCAAGGTATCCGGGCTTAGGGTATCTCCGATTATGGTGCTATCAACGAATTTCCATCGTAGGATATAACCAAATTTGTAGGTTTCCGGTATCAAATAATTACACACCCCAAATGAAGATATAGTCGTAGAATACACCGAATACACACTATCCTTTATATAACCGGAACCCATTTTTCTACCGCTTATTCTATAAACCCAATAATTTCCCGTTCCAACGCCTATGTATCCCAAGTCCCCCGAGCCCATTGGAGAGCCCGAAGGCCGTTTTATGGTTTTTATGCCCATATATTCGTGTTTAAGGTGGTCAAATATACTATCCAATTTTGCCAGATTTCCCAATATCCAAAAGGGTAAAAGCATATTCATACCTTACCTCCTACCTTTCAACGGCGTTTTTTAACCTAAAATAAACATTCCTATATTTCTCGTTATCCGGCTGCAATTCATATGCCCGTTTTATATATGCATAGGCTTTTATTACATCACCTTTTTGATAAGCCTCCAAGGATTTTATATAAAGGGATGCGGCATCCTCCTTTATCTGCTGTATAACCCAACTCAAAAGTGAAGCGGCCTCGCTATTGGGCTCAACGCTTAGAACATTCTCCAAATAATATTTTGCTTCCACATACCCATTCTATATATACCCTCCTTTCGGATGGGGGTAATGTTTTAATAATTTTGAGAGCCTCTGAAATCATTCCCTTGTTTAGAAGGTTTTTTATGCGATCTTTCTTCTTTTGAATAACCTCCTCGTTGGCCTTCTGTTCGACGGATGTCCTTTCTCCCGCTTTTAACTTTCTTTGAATATCTTTTATTATCCTATCAACGGAGGTATCCTCGGGGAATTCCTCTTTCATAAGGTATGCCTCCGCAAGGGCATCGGAATGGAGTTTGTTTTTTAGTAATATGTTTATTCGGTTTAGGTATGCCTCTTTTTTGTTTTTCTTAATAACTTCCCTTAGACTATCAATTTTAAGGTCTATATCCTTATCGCCAGAAAATGCCCTTGCTATTTGAAGTTTCATTAAGGCTTCTTCCGGATTTGGTGTTTGAAGGGCTTGCTTTACGAGTTCATCCGCATAAGCCCGAGAACCTTTTTCCAACTCCTGTATTTTCTTTTCCAATTCCGTAATTCTCTTCTCGTGCTTCGCCAACATTTCTCCGTACTCTTCAAATCTCCTTTCAAAAACCCTTTGCTTTTCAAAGAGGTAGGATATTAAAAGTTTATATGCTGATAGGAATAATAAAATACGAAAAAGCCCGCCTGAATACCCATACCCGCTGTAAGGTTTTTATAAGATGGAGACGCGTATATTTCAACCATTGGGAGTTTTAAGGATACAAAACCCCCGAAATCTTTATCAATATCCCCGTAAAACCTGACAGAAGCCCCCAATCCAAATATTCCAAAATACTTTTTGCCAAGGGCAAGGACTTCTGGAAGTGTAAATACCTTTCCAAATCCGCCCTCTGATGAATACCCCAAACCGAGATTCTGAACGGAAATTAGGACATCCCAGTCCTCGGAAAGTCCCCTTACCATACCGTTTATAGTTGCCGCATACGAACTCCAATTGTGTATCCTTCCCGTTATTATTCCCGGTCCCACTCCGAATACCCAACCCTCTTTACCGAGTTTTCCGTTAAAGAATAAGGAATTCAAACCTATGAAAAAAGGCGAATACTGTCCGATAACATTTCCGTTTTCATCAACGAGTTCAATACCGTTTACATACGCGCCTTTAAGGTTTATAAGGTATCTACCGAAGGAAAAAACGGCCTCCTCCTGTCGCAAGCCGAGAAAATATTCCCTGTGGTAGAACGAGATGGCCGAAGGTATAAAAAGATTATCATACGCATTACCCAAATACCAAAAAGAAAAACCCATAAACATATTCCGAATATTTTAAGGTTGATGTATAATTTCATCAATGGGACTTCTACATTATTTTTAAATCGGCATTTCTGAACTTCGGGGATAGGCGAGGTTAAAGGTAAAAATTTTTACGCAAGTTCTTGCAATTTTTTACTCCCCTCCCCCAGGGTTTATATTAAGACTTCTAATAAAGCTTTTATAAGCAATTGGCACATTTTCAAACTTTCCGAGGAAATAGGCCTGTAATAATCTCATAGCCAGATAATGGGGTTTTATGGGTGAGGGTTGCCCAACGGAGAACGCAACCACACCAACTTCGGGATTTTCCACGGGTGCAAAACCTACAAACCACTCAGTTAATCCCCCAAGCTCCCTACTCGTTAATGTACCCGTCTTTCCCCCAACTTTCACCCCCACTATTAGGTTTCCGTTGCTATCCATAAAGTACCTACTCGCCGTACCTTCTAAAACGGTTGATATGGAAATTTTCCTAAACTTCCCAACCACATCATCCCCCAATACCCTACCCAAAATCTTAGGGGAACTTTTATAGAGCAGTGTCCCGTCTTTTGAGATTATCCTATCTATTATGTAAGGCTCAATGTCGTAGCCGGTTGATGCGATTTGTATAATCCTTGCGGCTTGAATGGGGTTTAATGTGGCGCCATCAAATCCACTACCCAAAAGGGCGAGATCATAATCGTTTTTTGGCGTTTTTATTCTACCAAATGGAATACCATCCACCGTATCGTTAAAGTATAATTTTTCGGCAAATTCATTTATTACATCAAAACCCAAACTTACGGCCAACCTCCCAAAAAGGGCATTGTTTGATATACCAAATCCGTAATATAGGGTTGAAGGATATTCGCGATCGCATTTTAACCACCTGCGGGGATGTTTGTAGTATATGGGGGGACAAAAGGAAAAAGTATCGTAAGGCTGGACATCATTGTAGGATAAAAAGGACAGAAGTGTAACGATTTTAAATATTGATGCCGCGGGATATATGTTTATCTTAAACGGGTATAAGCTCTTCTCACCTTTAAAGAACCCGGAAATTGCCAGAATCTTGCCGCTTCTAAGGTCTATCAACATTAAACCCTCATAATCCTTTGGATATGTGGATATCAATGTGTTTGCGGCCCTTTGAATGGCGGGATCAACCGTGAAATACACTTTACTCCCATCGGACATGGTATATACATATTCCCCGTTTTCAAGTTTTGCATTTTGGAACATCCAAAGGGCCAAAGATAAATTTGGAACCATGTTAAGAATTATATCGGGGAATAACTTTTGGCACGGGATGCCCTAACCTTACCAATTCCAAACTATGTTAAACAACCTGTTAAACCTTATCCTTTTGTAATTCCAATCAAAGGAGAAATAAATTATTAGGGGTTTGCCCCGTAAATATTTTAAAGGTAGGGGACCCCAAAACCTCGAATCCCAAGAATAATCCCTATTATCCCCCATAACGAATACGGTACCCTTTGGAACAACAACCGGACCAAAATTATCCCTAACCCATATAACATTTGAAAAATACCCTTTTTCCCAATATTTTTGAAACTCTTCATCGTCAAAACTTTCCTCGGGTTCATACACCGTGGTATCTTTATGGACGGCATAGGGTTCAAACATCGGCCTTCCGTTTACATAAACCCGTTTGTTTATTATTTCAACCGTATCGCCCTCCAATGCTATAACCCTTTTAACATAATCCTTACTTTCATTAAAAAACTTGAAAACGACTATTTCCCCCCTCTTAGGTTTAACATTTTCGGGAATTTTCACATCGGTGAACGGTATTACAAACCCATAGACGGGCTTAAAAACAAAAAGGAAATCCCCTATTAACAGGGTGTTTTCCATTGAAGAAGAAGGTATAACATACGCCTGAATTAAAAAAGCCCTTATCAAGAGGACCACAAAAATTATAAAAACCCACTCCTTAACCTGTTCGTATAGGGTTTTTTTATTTTTCATTTGCGGGAAACTACAACATGCTGATATTCGTAAACGTCAAACTCCTTGGGACCTTTAAAGCCTACCAGATTTAAAACGCTTAAAAGTTCGGAAATATCTTTTCTCTCCTCCAAAGGGGGACCGAAATCCGTCGGTATGGGCTTCCAATCTATTACCAAGAATTCGCCGTTTTCCTTTAATATCCTTTTAACCTCGTTGAAGATTTTTACGGGGTCCTCCAATTCGTGAAAAACATGCGCCATTATTACCACATCGGCCATATCGTCCTCCAATGGAAGTTTATTTTCCTCGGATTTTAAAATACGGATATTTTTTAAATTCAAACGATCAACCTTTTCCTTCAAAATCCTTAGCATCTCGTCTTGGATGTCAAGGCAATAAACCAAACTTTTGGGAAATCTTTGGGCCAAGGGTATAGAAAAATAGCCAGTACCGGCACCGATATCAACTATAACCCCTTTATTACTAAAATCAATCAAATCAAAAATCCTTTCCGGGGGTTGGATTGACCTTCTCCCTTCGCCGTCCAACCTATCCGCAAATTCGGGATTGAATTTATGAGGCATTAAGTTCCCGTATTCTTCTATCCAAACTTTCGGCCGTTATTTTATCGTTGTTTTTGTATTCAAGCGTTAAGGCCTTTAAAATCCTTCTTTTTTCGCTTGACTTCATATTTAGTATCGTAGGACCTATAACCTCACCCCAAGCCTTAACGAGATCAACAAGCCTCCAAGATTTTACATGTGTGGGGTATTTTAGGAGCATTTTGTGGGCCAATTCCTTTGCCTCATCCATCCTGGCGTTCATAAGGAAATCCACAATTTTTTGAAAAGCCTTGTCAAGCTTTGCGTTTATTTTTGTCCTTTGTTGCTTTTTAATCTGATACTGCTTCCACCTGCTCATACTCTACCCCCTACCACCTGAAATGGGCGAATACCCTGTTTGCCTCGGCCATCTTATGGACATTTTCCTTGGTTTTGACCGCATTACCCGTCCCCTTGTACGCGTCAATTATTTCGGCGGCGAGTTTTTCGTACATCCTCCTACCCGGCCTTTTGCGGGCGGCATCTATAATCCATTTGATTGCCAGGGAAGTTTGTCTCTTGGGTCTTACTTCCACGGGTATCTGGTAGTTTGCACCGCCTATACGACGGGATCTAACTTCCATTGAGGGTTTGACATTTTCTATGGCTTTCTGGAATACATCAAGGGGATTTTCACCCGTTCTCTCACCCACTATTTCCATAGCCTTGTAGAATATCTTCTGGGCAACGGTCTTTTTACCATCCCACATAAGGTTATTAATAAACCTCGCAACCAACTCACTGTTATATATGGGATCCGGTTCAACCTTTCTTTCAGGAGCCCTTCTCCTCCTCATATTCTACCCCCTTATTCCTTTGGCCTTTTTGTTCCGTACTTTGACCTTGAATTACGCCTATTCGCCACCCCCGCGGCATCATAAGCACCCCTAACTATATGATACTTAACGCCCGGCAAATCCTTAACCCTACCACCTCTAACCAATACCACGGAGTGTTCCTGTAAGTTGTGCCCTTCGCCCGGTATATATGCTATAACCTCTTTACCATTTGAAAGTCTAACCTTTGCCACCTTTCTCAAAGCGGAGTTGGGTTTCTTGGGTGTTGTGGTATAAACCCTTATACATGTTCCCCTTTTCTGCGGGCAACCATCCAAAGCCGGCGACTTTGACTTGCGCTTTTTCGGTTTTCTGCCGTACCTTACCAATTGATTAATGGTTGGCATAAGTGGGTATTATATTGCCGTTTTATTTGTTTGTGAATGCTTTTAAAATACCCTACCGATACTTGAATTTATGGGTAATCCCAATTCCCTCACCGCCTTTAAAACCTTCCTTTCATCAACCGAAACCTCTGCCCCCATTTCCCTAAGGGCAAAAACCACATCTTCCGTTGCAATATTTCCGCTAGCCCCTGGGGCATAAGGACACCCCCCCAATCCCCCCGCCGAGGAGTCAAACCTGTATATCCCGAAATCTCTATAAGAGCATACGACATTTGCTATTCCCATTCCATAAGTAGCGTGAAAGTGTAAGACTACCTTGTCCAAATCCACATCCTTTAAAATCAATTCCAATAGTTCGGAAACATCCTTGGGAGATGCCCTCCCTATGGTATCACCCAAAGAAACCTCATCAACTCCCAATTCTAAGAGTCTTAGGGCGATCTCCCTAACTTTATACGGGGAAACCTTTCCCTCATATGGACACCAAAACGATGTGGATACATATCCCCTAACCTTTAACCCTTCCGCTTTTGCATTCTTTACAACCGGTGTAAGAATTTTAAAGGAACCTTCTATATCCGTATTTATGTTTTTCCTGTTAAAGGTATCGGATGCAGCGGTTAAAACCGCTATTTTATCGGGCTTAACCTTTAATGCCCTTTCCAAACCCTTTTCGTTTGGAACGATTGCCGAGTAAATTACACCCTCCTTCCTGTTTATTTTTTGAAATACGTCTTCGGCATCCGCAAGTTGTGGTACCCATTTGGGATGCACAAAAGAACTAACCTCTATCTCATCAACCCCCGTTTCGGAAAGTAAATTTATGAATTTTACCTTTTTATCCGTTTCAATCAATTCCTTTATGTTTTGCAAACCATCCCTAGGAGCAACTTCGGTAATGTATATTTTCATTGCTCACCCCCAACAAAATACCTGGTTAAAAATATCCCAAAAGTCATTATTATAACGCTAACCAGTATAACCCCGAAGGCATAAGAGAGCAAAAGGTTTGCGTACTGGGGTAATACCGATCCCACATTAAAGGCCACTATGGCCGTTACCAAACCCCTTGGCATCATAAAGAACAGGGTTAAGACTTCTCTATTCCGCTTAATATCCTTGTCAATGAGGTATACCAAAAAAGTCACAAACGCCCTTATTATTATAATTATCAGGGAAAAGCCAAAAATGGCCGATAATACATTCCAATCAAGCAAATAGTCAAGTTTTACCACCATACCCAAAATTAGAAAGAAAAATGTGCTGAATACGAATGACAGTTCCACACTAACCTGCCTCGTGAATTCGTCTATGGAAAAGTTTAGGATTCTTACCCTCTCTTCATCTATGCGCAAAAAGGGTAAAACCCTTGCCACAACCTTCTCCGTATTTGATATAACCATACCCAATACCAGGGCCGCCAATGGTCCGTTTGCATGGATGAACTCAACAAACCAATATGTCCCGAATAAAACGGCAAGGGTTAAGATATAATATATCTCGTTTTTAACCAAAAACTTTATGGCTTGCAACCAAACCAAACCCACAAATATACCTATAAGCGTGGAATTTACTATGGAATTAAAGAAGTAAGAGGGGATGTTGAAATCGCCCTCCCCTTTTATCATTCCCAAAATTACGCTAACACCTACAATTATATAAATTTCCGCAAGGACGGCTTCCATTTTTGCCACCGTTTTTACCTCTTCGGACACCTTTAACTTTGATATTATTGGGATAACAATAGCCCCGCTTATACCACCGAGCATTATACCTATTATTGCCCCTATGTAGGGGTCTCCTCCGAATAAAATCCAAAAAATGGCTAAGGATATTGCCGTAAGCAAAAATATTAATGTCCCGAATAAAAACGCTATTCCGAGTTTCTTTACGAGTGAATATATATCAAGTGCCAAACCGCCTTCAAAAAGTATAATGGCAAAGGCCATAGTTCCGAAGTAAGGTGCAAATATTAAAATCATTTCTGAGTCAAAAAGGTGGAAGATGTTGGTTAATATAAATCCTACGGTAAGGAGTGATAGGGTTGGGGGTATGCTAAACCTTTTAAAAATTATGTCGGATATAAATCCCAAGATTATTATTCCCGATATCAGACCCAAAAAGTTGTACGGGGACATTGCGGAGATTATAAACTTGCCAGGTTTTTATAAAAAAGTGGGGGCGGCACCGCATACCGCCCCCATAAGTGTTATTTTATGGGCAAAGGACTGAAAGGAGAAAAGGCTCCTTCTACGAAGTATGTTGCCCTGAACACATCGTAGAAAACTGGTGAGTAGTTGATTACTATAAGCAATACCGCTATGCCTATCCAAACCTTCCAATTATCCCATATGGGTGAAAGGTTTGCCTCGGGATGATAAGATTCGGCGTAATCAATTTCAACGACTTCAACTTCCCTTTCCTTCTTTCCAAAAACCGTACCGAGGAAGTTTATCAGGAATATCACGAAGGATATAAACATCAATATACCGCCTATTGCGGCAATAATCATAAATATTTTCTCCTCGGGCTCCATATAAGGTGAAAGTCCGAGGTTTGTCCTTCTGGGAATGCCGGCCCTTCCCAATTGCATCATACCCCAGGAGAATATTAAAACGCCTATAAGCCAAAGGTATGCCGATAGGGTTCCCAACCTTTCGCTAAAAATCCTCTTACCCATGAGTTTGTTTGTTAAATAAAGGGATAATCCGAGGAATGTTAGGAACACGGCCGAACCAAGGGTTAAATGGAAATGGCCGGGTATCCAGGATGTGTTATGTACCACTTGGTTCATATTGTAAGAGGCATTGACTATACCGCTTATTCCACCGAATATAAATGCTATCATGCCGGAAATCATATATGCAAAGAGATAATTACCCCACGGGAGTTTTAACCACCAACCAAACAGGCCGTTTCCACCCCTCTGCCTTGCGGCGTATTCAAGGGATGCCGCAACGGTAAAGGCTGTTATAAGGGATGGAACCGCAACCATAAATGTAAAGAAGGCGTGCAGGCCCTTCCAAACATTGGTAATGCCTGGATCCGAGTATTGGTGATGAACACCTACGGGTACGGAGAATACGATAAACATTATAAAAGCTAGTCTTGCGGCCGTTGCGGAGTATAATTTTCCGCCGATTACCTTTGGAAGAATGTAATACCATGCGAGGTATGCGGGCAATAGCCAGAAATAAACCAATGGGTGTCCAAACCACCAGAAAAGCGTCCTCGCGAGTTGTGGGTTTATTGATTTAACTATGCCCAAGGACCAAGGGATTAGGAAAAACAGAACCTCTATTGCAACACCCAAGGTTGCCAAAAACCACACGGAGTATATGGAAATAACGGCCACCATGGGACCGGGCGTCCTCTGGCCCGGATTATTCTTCCTCCACCTGAGGAAGGTTAAAATGGTGTTCAGAATTGCTATCCAAGAACCCACTATTAACAAAGTGGCGCCTATGTAAAATAGTGGGTGGGCTTGTAGGGGTGGGTAAAAGGTATATAGAACCGTAGCCTTATTGGTTAAAAGCGTGTAAGCCGCCAAAACTGCACCCAAAAGCATGACAAAGAAGGATAGATAAACCAGGGTTTTATTCAGCCTCTCCTTCAAACTCGTTTCGGTTATAACATAAAGGAATCCTACTATAAAGAATGTTGTAAAGACGACGGCGTTAAGGACACCGTGCATTGTTAAGCCTTGATAGTAAAGGTTCGGAGATATGACATATATTCCAGCCCTTGATAAAACTTGGAGGAGTCCGAAAATTACACCTATGGTTATGGATGCTATGGCAACATATATATGCCACATAACGGCGGAACGCAAATATCCTTCCATTTTCATAACCCACCTCCTCATTTAACTATTATTTCCCCATACATCGCCTGATGCCCTATACCGCAGAACTCGTGGCAAACAAACCTATAAACACCCGGCTTGTTAAACACTACCTCGGCTTTATTCACAGCCCCCGGAATGGCCATAAGGTTAACCGCTCTCCCCTCTATCTCAAAACCGTGTTGCACATCGATGGATGTGGTATAAATTATAACCTTTGAACCGGCCGGGATTTCTATACTGTTGGGTTCAAATGCCCACATCCTCGCCAATAATTGAACCTGATATTCCTTATCCGATAGTTTTATTACTTTACCCTCTTTGAAAGGTGGGAAATCGGTTAAACAGGTTGGGACATCTATGCCCTTTAAGGCCGCAAGGCCAACAACGGCAAAGAAGAACACCAAAACCAGCGCAAACGCCAACTTTATGGCTAAACTCTCGAACCTATCCATACCTCAACCTCCTCTGTAAATTACCAAAAGCGCGTATATTGAGAACCACATAACCGCGTATAGAAGTATCATCCCTACAAAAAATGCTATTGCACCCTTTGGCACGAATTTTTCATTTTGCCCTTTCATGGCAGAAAATATTATAAGGGTGTAAAGTTATTGTCAAGTAAAAAAGTTTGGTAGTCGTTATGCACGACTTGAAAAACGAATTTCACGGCCTTAAAATATCAAGTGATGAAAATAGAATTAATTTTATTAGCAATTGCCCTAAATATGGGGATTTTGTACGCGAGCAGTTCCTCTTTTGCTTTCACCTTTGGGAAAAACCAAAACGAGTACTCGTACGGCGTTATGGAAACCCCGGACGGGTATGTATTGGTGGGTGAGGCCCTGCTGGGCGGTGGTGGGAAAACGGATGCAACGGCCATAAAGTTAAATCCTATGGGTTCTCTTATTTGGTATAAAACTTATGGGAAAAACGATAGGGATGTTATGAGGTTTCCGTTTATATCGGATGATGGAAACTATATACACTTCGGATATACGGATTTTTCGGGTATTATAACCATTAGGAGACCCACATCCATAAAAACCGACCCCAACGGGAACCTTATATGGACGAAGGCTTATAACATTTCCGGTGAATTCTTAGGGGTTATAAAACATCCCGGTGAGTTTGTGGCCGTTGGAAGGGATTATCTTGGAAACGGTATTTTAGCGTTTCTAACTTCGGATGCGAATATAAGGGATTTTAAAACATACTCTTCCGGAAGTTTGTACGGTGTCGCCCCTGACGGTTTTGGGGGATTTATACTTGTTGGGCAAAAGAATAACAACGGTTGGATAATGAGGGTGGATAATAGCGGTAATGTTTTATGGTCAAGGGAGTATGGGGGAAGTAATGTAGACATATTTAAAGAGGTTGTTGTATTACCACCTTATGCATATGTTGGGGGTTCTACACAATCCGCCGGTGCGGGCAATTGGGATGTGTGGATTTTAAAGGTTGATATAACGGATGGCGATGTTATATTCTCAAAGACATATGGGGGTACAAACGAAGATGAAATTAGGAGTTTGATGCCAAAAGGTTCAAAGATAGGGGTTTTGGCATATACGAGGAGTTGGGGTTTCGGGGGTGCCGAATTCTGGTTCTTTGAAATAGATTTGAACGGAAATCTTTTAGCCTCATATACCTATGGAGGAAACGGCGACGATTTTCCTCAGATGGGTAAAACAACATCCGATGGCGGTTATGTTTTGGTTGGATATTCCCAAACGGCGGCATTTACATCCGGAAGGGCATACGACCACTTTATAGTTAAAATAAGTGCAGGCGGTTTTTCCTGTATAAACAGCGGAAGCCCTATCCCCGTTATAACCGATTTCATCCCCATTATAAGCTACCTTGCGGAATCCCCCACCACCTCAACGCCGGCTTTCAATTGGATAAGCTTCACATCCACCTCACCCGATTTGGATATAACGCAGGTCTGCTCCCCACTTGGAGGGGATGACGAGTTATCCGTATTTGAGAGGTACAAAGGTATTTATTCCATAAATCTATACGGGAATACATTGAGGATAAGCGCTTATGGAAACGAAATCGGTGTATTTACGGTGGATGGTAGGGTTGTTATTAATGCCGTAAACGGATTGGAAGCAAAATTGCCCAGAGGGATATACAAGGTTAAGGTGGGAAGGGATATACACACTATTGTTGTGCGATAACCTTATTGAATTCCGGGCATAAGCGTTTTAAAGTTTTTATATCACCGTCGCATACAATTTCCCCGTTTTCAAGGACCAAAATCCTATCCCCCCAATTAATAGTTGTAGGTTTATGCGCCACGACTAAAAGGGTTGTATCGTTTAAGGTCTTTAAAAGGTTATAAACCGCCGATTCGTTTTTTAAATCCAGTGCGCTTGTGGGTTCATCCATTATTAAAAAGGATGGATTTCTCAACAAAACCCTCCCTATTGCTATCCTCTGCTTTTCCCCTCCCGAAAGTTTTCCTTTTAGGTTTAAGACTTCTTCACCAAGCCTATCCTTCAAATGCTCCAAATTAAGGGATGATAATATTTCCAGGGGGTTTTTTCCAAAATTCTCCAAAAGTGTATCCTCAAAAATATACGGTTCCTGTGGGACAAAACCTATTAACTCCCTCCATTTCTTTACATCGTAATCGTATAAACTTTTGCCATCTAAAAGGATTTCTCCCTTATAAGGTTTTACAAATCCGGCCAGGAGTTCAACAAATGTGGTTTTTCCCGAACCGGACTTTCCCACAACCACGATCTTTTCACCCCTTTTAATCCGCAAATGCGGAATCCTTAAAACGGATTTTTGTCCGTATTTAACCTCAACATTCCTTAATTCCAAAACCTCCCAATTTCTTGGGTCAAGGTTTCCCCAAACCTCCTTTGGTAGATCGTAAATCTCCTTTAACCTTTTGAGGCTAACCCTTGCGGTTTGCAGGTATGCCAAACTCTGGAAGATAAGTTTCAATGGCCTTATCGTTGAGAGGGAGGCGGCCAGGAATACTATAAAAGCGTCCGGTGAAACCGTACCGGTTTTGTATATGAAATATCCGGATAGTAGGAGTATTAAAGAGGCGCTAATACCCACAAGGCTTTCCGAGAGTATTGGGGCCAATGCGGCGGAAAATTCCAGTTTCAAGTATTTTTTGAAAAGGTTTTGTGAATACCTGTTAAACTTTAACTTGAATTTTTCGGCCAAATTTAAGGATTTTATAACCTTTATCCCATCAAAGGTGTGCGCCAAAAAGGATGTCGTATCCCCTAAAGCGTTCATGGCTTTTTGCGCCCTCCTCTTTATGGTGCTTGATATAATCCAACCCAACAATGCGGATAAGAAGAGGATACCCCAAGCGAAAAAACTCAATATGGGGGCCGATGTTATGGCCAATATTACAAAAATTAGCAGGTTCAAACCATCCCCCACGATAGAACCCAAACCATCCCTAACGGCGAGTTTTACATTGTTTATTTCTACAGTTAAACGACCTATAATATCGCCAGACCGCAGGTTTTTAACGCTTTCAAAATCCGCATCGATTAAAGAGGAAAAAACCCCATTCCTTAAATCCCTACCTATGACCTCTTGTAGGAATAGTATGCCGAACTTTTTAGCGGAATTAACAATTAGTTTTGCCAAAAATATAAAAGCCACAAATAGGGAAAGGTTTCTTATGTTTTGAAAGGGATCCCCGCTTATTAAGAAGTTCTCTATAAATCCCTTTAAAGGCTTCAAGGCGGGTATCAGGTTTATTTCCCCCTCTGACGATAGTAGAACCCTGAGAATTATCGGCAGTACGGATATTGATATACCCTCAAGTCCCGATGAAATTAAGCTAAAAAGGGAATATACGGCAAAAAGTGATATGTAAATGGGTTTAACCCTCATTCCGAATAAGATGCCCCGAATTCATCCGTTTCCCAAACTATAACCTCTTCAACATTGGGAAACTTTTCCTTTACCCTTTTGAACACCCACTCCGCCAACCTCTCCGAGGTTGAATTTCCCGGTATTAAATCGTTTATGTTAATCCGATGGGGTAAAATTTTCATTAAAAAATCCTTTACCTCCAAAAAATCAACCACGTATTCCTCTCCGTTTAAATCGCCACCTATAACGACCTCAACCCTGTAATTGTGCCCGTGAAGGGGTTCGGCCTTTCCCTTATAACTTTTAAGATAATGCGCCCCACAAAAGGTATGCCTTACCCTAACCTTAAACTTTCCCATTTATAAAAAAAGCGCCCCAGGAGGGAATCGAACCCCCGACCTGCGGCTTAGGAAGCCGCCGCTCTATCCTACTGAGCTACTGGGGCGAGACGGATATTATAAGGGTGTTTTTATTTCTACAACAAAAAAGCCAAACCCCCTTACAATACACCGCTTATGAACGCCGAAAGGGTAAAATGGATAATCTTTATTTTGGTGTTCCTTTTCGTATCCTTTGTATATTTTAAGACAACCGCTCCGACCACTGCATTTTGGGATGTGGGTGAATTCCTAGCAGCGGCGCATATCCTCGGAGTCCCACACCCGCCCGGCACGCCGTTTTATGTGATCTTGGCAAAGTTTTTTGACCTATTACCGATTCCTGCGGCGGAACTATACTCTTTGATAAACGGGGGAATAAAGGCAAACCCAGCCGTTTTAAAAATGACACTTATACCCATACTCATGGGCGGTTTAAACGCCGCTTTGGTATACCTCTTGGCCTATGAGGTTTTAAAGATTGTGGATAAAGAAAGTGCCTTTCCCGATTGGGTTTTACATGTTTTTGCAGCCGCGGGGGCATTAACCATGGCCTTTGCTAGGATAGTATGGTTTGATTCCATAGAGGTGGAAACATATGCCCCCGGCGCATTTTTTGGAATATTGGCCCTGTATTTTGGCCTTTTATGGTATAAAAACAAGGACGACAACAACTCTTTGAAATGGTTAATACTAGGGGTTTATTCAATAATGTTGGGTACGGGCATTCACCTAACGGTTCTTTTTGCCCTACCCCCTTTATTCTTTTTGGTTTGGGTTGCAAAACCAAAGCTCTTGTGGGATAGAATAGCCATAGGTCTTTTTGGAGCCATGTTTTCCTTATTCTTTCTGATGTTTTTAACTTATGAACAAAACGGCCCGGTTTTGTTGTTTGGGATTTCATATCTGTTGATGTTTTGGTATATGGTGTTGGATAAAAAACTCTCAAAACTAACCGATCCTCTGACTTTATTGTTTTTACTCGGAGCATTTCTTGCCGGTTTTGGAATCGTTCAGAAAAACTCCCAGTTTTTAACATTGGGTACATTTTTATCCGTTGCTTCAATGTTTGTAGCGGGAAGGATGTGGGAGGATTGGAAGGGTTGGGTGTTTATGGTGATTTTGGTGGGGTTTTCAATAGAGTTTTGGATAATCGCGAGGGCTTATTACCTCCACATGCATCCCCTTGATGCCAGGATAAACGAGGGGGATCCATATACTTGGCAAGCCTTTATGGATGTCCTTTTGAGAAAACAATACGAACCGGCAAATATATTACCCAGAAGGATAGAACTAATTGACCAGATAAAGGTTTTCTTAATGTGGTTTGGATGGCAGTTTAACGCATCAACATACAATGTTTTAGACCCGCAGAAAATCGCAAATATGACCCTATTTGACCATATAGGGCCTTTTGGAATATTCGCCATAGCATTGGGGATTTTGGGCATGTGGGAACACTTTGTTAAAGACAACAAAGATAGGGGTACGTTTGTCCTCGTGGGTATTGCAACACTGCTGGCTGGTATAGGTTTCTTCATAGCATTTAACTTTAAAGATTCTCCAACGCATCCCGTAAACCCCTTTAACGCCCAATTTGGAAATGTTGAGGTTAGAAACAGGGATTATTTCTACCATCCGTTTTACCAACTTTGGGGTTTGTATTTAGCAATCGGTATGTTTTACCTCGGGAAGATTTTAACGGATTACTTAAAAAACTACCTTTATGCGGCCTTGTCCCTTACGGTTTTGGGTGTATTTATGGTATATCTTCAAATAACCCAACACGCAAAACTCAACATCAGAACCGCAAACTATATACCCGAAGATTTCGCGCATAACATTCTGGTTTCCGCAAAGTCGGATAAAGGGGTATTTATGACAAACGGGGATAACGATACATTTCCCGTATGGTTTGTACAAGAAGTATTAAAGAGGAAATGGGGCCTTATAAACGCAAACCTATCCCTGCTCAATACGAATTGGTACATAAGGGAATTGAAACACTGGGGTGCCCCCATAAGTTTTTCGGATGAGGACATATATAGGCTTCCCCCTATAATTGAAGGCGGCGGTGAAAGGGGCTTCCTATACCTAAGGGATTTGGCCATAAGGGATATGATAGCAACGGCCGTTGGATATAAAACGGATAATTATCGCGAGATATTGGGTATGGATGGAAAACCCATAAGGGTACCCGCCATATACTTGGCGGATAACTTAACCTTTGCCAAGGAGGTTTTTGAGGGTAAGGAATTCTCAATGCCTATATACTTCTCCTTGACCTCAGACCCGGAAGTCTTTGCCGGTTGGGAACAATATATGGTACTTGAAGGAATGCTTTTAAGACTAACGGGGCAAAGGCAGCAAAAAACCATAGGTTTGGGCGCAGTAGATGCAGAATGGACGGATAAACTCATAACTGGGGGTTCGGATAACCCCGTTGAATATGTAAAGAAGGCATCTTTGAACTACTACGAGGAACCGAGGTTGGACAGGTGGTATTATAGAAGCCTATTTGACGATAGGGTTCCGAAGAACGAGGATCATCTAAGGCTTTTGAGGAATTACGCATCCGCAACTTTAACGCTCGCCGCGCACTATACTTCCGAAGGGAATTACGACCGGGCGGAAAAGTTGTTTGACCTTGGAGAAATGTTTGTGAAAAAATCGGTTGAAGATCTTCAAAGGGATATTGAAAGCGATCCGCAAATTTTTGCAATAAGGTTGTCAAGGGCTTATATAAGTATGAGGTTGGGGAAATTCAAAGAGGCGGAAAGGGTTTTGAGGAAGTATTCTAAAAACCTTCCCGATGGCGAATATAAATGGAGATTGGCTTTAATAAAGCTGTACGAGGGGAAAACCGATAGCGCCGCCGAACTCGCAAAGGTACTTATAACCTATGTACCCGAAGAAGACCCCGTTTGGGGAATATCCCTTGATACGCTTTACACCCTTCTGCCCGCGGACAGCTTGATAAACATATCTTATAAGGCATTTGAGGGGGGAAAACTCGACCTATCCCTAAAACTCCTTGAAAAATCCAATACCACGCAAGCGGTTAAAAACTGGGCGGGTATGTTAATAAACGCCGTTAAATACCAAGATGAAAATATTTTCAAGTCTTTGGCCTCCTACGCGCCCTTTGATACAACGAAGGCCGGGGCTTGGAAATCCGAATTGGATAGGTTATACGGTTCTTTGAGTAAGTATTTCTCACGGCTTGGGGATACGACAACGGCAAATAGGTTTGAAGAATACAGAAAAATTTACGCCGAACAGAAATGATACCCCTTGACCCCAGAAACATATTTTGTTTTGGGTTTTGTTTTTGGGTACCGGATTCTTCGCAGTTTTCACTAAACCTTTACAGTAGGAATAATCCTTATGCCGGTTTTGTTGAATTCACCCCGCAAATATCTTTAAAAATTGGGAATTTCGGGGTTTTGGTTGGGATGAGCGCCTTCAACGGTAGGTCAAAGCTCATAAATAAGGAGGATTGGAACCCTTATAGGGAGTATTCCCTTGAAATAGTTGATTGGAAGGGGGAACCCGTTATAACAAAATATCCATTATTTGAGGCCTTGCAATACAGGGCTTTTGGGTGGCTTGACTACGGTTTCATAAAAGTTAAAATGGGGAGGGATTATTTAAAGGTTAGCCACTCCTTAAGGTATCCCCTTTTGTTTTCCGGATGGGGCTATCCCTTGGACTGGTTTTATTTGGTGGAAGGGGGATATAGGGGTTTAAGGGGATATGCGGGTTTTGCGAGGGTTCCATCAAATTTTTATGAAAACAAGAGGTTGGCCTTTCAAAGGCTTGAATGGGAATTCTGGAAGGTGAAACTAGGTATAACGGAAATGGTGGTTTATACGAGGGATGATACCTGGAAATACGCAAACCCATTCGTGCTGTATTATGTGGTTCAGAGGAGGGAATCGGATAACGATGACAACCTATTTTTACACCTTGATGCGACCATTGATTTGGGCCTTATGGAATTTTATGGGGAATTTATGGGGGATGACCCCTCGGTCTTTCATGGGGAAGGGCAGGCACCCCTTATGGGTTTTACGGGTGGGTTTAGAATTGATGGGAATTACGGGTTTTTCAACATGGAAGGTTCGGCGGTTTTACCTTTCACATACGCCCATTTCACATATAAAAACACATTTGACGCTTTGGGATTACCCTTGGCGACATATCTAGGGCAGGATTACACATCCCTCTACTCAATCTATTCTTTTAAGGGGTTTTTTGCGGACTTTGAATACATATTGCACGGCAATACACCCTTTGGATTACCCTTCGAGGAATCCGGCTTACCACCTACGGGTGAATTCCCAAGAAAACCCAGAAGTGAGTGGTTTAGGTTTGGATTGGGTATTCGCGATGTGAATTTTGATTTATCAATAGCATATTTCGGATTATCGGGAAGGCTGGGATTTGATGTAATAAACGGAAAGTTTTACCCGGCGTGGTCTTTTGTTTGGTTTTCTTCTCTTAAATGGGGAATATGAGGTTTGACGATTCAAGGGTTAGAAAGGCTTTTTACCCTTTTAGTAAGTTGAAGGGGGTGGAGGATTTAAGGGTTGGGATTTTTACATTTGGTGAAAGGATAAAGGGGGTTTTGGGGGATGTTGATTATGTTCTCTCCCCCAACTTTGTGCCCTTTGAAGGATTAAAGGGTAATCCGCCGGTTATATTGGTGAAAGGCGAAGTGGTGGGGTATAGGATGGGACGGGTAAGGGGTTGGGAAGATGCATATAATCTGGCCCATAAAGGCCTTGGCGGGGAATTAAATGGAATATATTTCGGACACTTTTGGGAGATCCCTTTAAAAATTGAAAGCGTTTTGGAGTTTGATCTAAAACTTCTCAAACTTGAAGATTTCTATAAATTGGGCGAACTGTACATTCATAAAAGTTCAAGGGTTTCCTTAAAAGGAGACTTTAACGCTTGGGGGGTTGTGGATATGGGTGCGGTTATAAAGCCCTTTGTGGTTTTGGAGGGTGGGGTTTATATAGGGGAAAACAGCCTTGTAAAGCCTTTTACATATGTTTCATCTTCCGTTATAGGCCCGGTTTGTAAGGTTGCGGGCGAAATATCGCACACCGTTTTTGAGGGCTTTTCAAACAAGCAGCACGGAGGTTTTATAGGACATTCCTATGTTGGGAGTTGGGTTAATATAGGTGCGGGAACAGAGGTTAGCAATTTAAAAAACACATACGGTACGGTAAAGGTTTATTCTTATGAAAAGGAAGGATTGGTTGATACGGGAGAGATGTTTTTGGGTTTGTTTGCGGGGGACCACTCAAAAATAGGGATAAACACCACAATTTCAACCGGGACGGTTTTGGGTATATTTGCAAACATAACGGCAAACGATTCCCCAACGGAGAAATTTATACCGGACTTCTATTGGACGGGTGGGGGGAAGATGGAATTAAATAAAGCCGTTGAGATCGCAAAAAGGGTTATGAACAGGAGGGGAATAAGCCCAAGCGAAGACTACATAAATAGAATAAAGGAGTGTTATGAATAAACCCGTATGCGTTATGAAGTTTGGGGGGTCATCCGTTGCAAATGTGGAAAGGATTTTAAATGTTGCGAGGATAATTAGGGATAAGACCGAACAATATATGCCCATAGTTGTGGTATCAGCAATGGGGAAAACTACGGATAATTTAATAGAAATGGCCTATACGGTTAATGAAAACCCCCCTCCGAGGGAATTGGATATGCTTCTAACCGCCGGGGAAAGGATATCTATGGCCTTACTTTCTATGGCACTACACAAATTTGGTTTAAAAGCAAGGTCTTTTACGGGTTCTCAGGTGGGTATAATAACGGAAAACAGGTTTAACAGGGCAAGGGTTCTGGAAGTTAAACTTTTAAGGGTTAAGGAGAGTTTGGAAGAGGGCGTAATACCAGTTATAGCGGGTTTTCAGGGTGTTAGTACGAACAAGGAGATAACGACTTTGGGAAGGGGTGGGTCGGATTTAACGGCCGTGGCCTTGGCCATATCCCTCGGAAACGTTAAGTGTGAGATATATACGGATGTTGATGGGGTTTATTCCCTTGATCCTAGGAAATATCCAAATGCAAAGAGGTACGATAAAATTTCATTTGAAATCCTTGCCGAAATGTCATCCGCTGGGGCAAAGGTTATGCACAGCAGGGCCGTAAGTTTGGCCGCAAAGTACAATCTACCCTTCTTTATAATGTCAAGTTTTAACCCTAAGAAAGGGGGAACTATGGTTGATAAGTTTTTAGAGGGACCCAATGTAAAGGGGATAACCACAAAGGATGTGGTGATTTTTGATGTTGAGGGTTTTGAAGATGGCTATATACTACAAAGGGTTTTAAAGGATGTGGATATTTTAAACTTATCGCAAGATTCATCGGGTAGGCATTTGGTGTTTCTGTTGGATATAGGCGAAAGGGATAAAATGTTAAGGATATTATCGGAAGAAAGGGTGAAATTTGTTATGAGGGAAAACTTACAAATGATAAGCATTATAGGATGGGGAATAGGAAGTTCGTATGAAATTTTGGAAGGTATATTTGATAGTATAAAAGGAGAACATGTTTTTTCCCTGAATATTACCGAAATGCGGGTTTCGGTAGTTGTGGAAAAGGATAAAGGGGAAAAGGTGGTGGAAAACTTGGCGGAAAGGTTTAACCTATTGGAGAAATGAGGTTATTACCTTATATAGCGGCGGTTGTTCTGGGTGTGTCCTTTGTTGCTCTTAAAGTTTATAAGGAAACAAAGATGGGGAGAAGCGTTTATGCACCCCTTTCGGACCTGAAAACCCTGTTAAACACGCCAATTGTGGGAACAATCGAAGACTCGTATTCTTACCTATTATCTGCATATGGGTATTACAAGAACTTTGTGCCTGTAATAGATTGGGAAAGGGATAGGTATTTCGTATCTTTCAGGTTCTTATCTTCCATAGTATTCGTTCCTTTTATGTGGATATTTAAGGGTTATTTCCCAATAGCGTATATATTATTCTTTTCGTTGGCGGTTATGCTCTCTTATGCCCATCTATTACAAACCCTAAAAATACACCCGATAATATCAACCATAACTTTGGTTGCATTATCCCCTTTAACATTTTACCACATACCCCGTTTGATGTTGGAACCCCCAGCGGTTTTATTTCTAATCTGGTTTTTGATATCATTTTTAAAGCGTAGGTATATCTTATCCTTTGTTTTCCTGTTTATCGCGGGAATAATTAGGGCCGAGATTTCGGTTTTGTGTCTTATTTTTGGAATTTACGCTTTTGCGAAAACACGCAAGTTGTCCTTTTCGCTTTCGGTAATACCGGTCATTTTACAAGTTTCCATTAATTATTTCCTCGGGGATCAGAGCAACTTTTATTTTTGGACCTATAGGGGATATTTGGAAAACTTTAAGTATAATGAGTATTCATCGGATAATGTGAAGGCATGCATTAATAAAAAACTGGGATTTGTTCCGGAAAAGCCGATGATATATACACACCCGTATTTAAGGGTTTCAACCGAATGTTGGAAAGAAGTTGTGTCATCCGAAATGGATTTTAAGAAGGGTTTCGGTTATGCTTTTAAACAAATATTAAAAAACGCCTTTGATGTTGTATTTTTCCCGGTAAGTAAGTTTTCATCGTTCTTTAAATGGCCTATTTTATCCTTTTACCTTTTTTATGGTATATTGGTGTTTATTTCTGTTTTTGGATTTTGGTTTTGGGGTTCAAGACTTCTTATCGTATTCTACGCCATCCTTATAACCATTTACTCGCTTTACAATCCCTTCGGATTGTTTGATTCTTCGAGGTTCAAACAGATGCTTATACCCTTTGAGGTGGTATTCATCTCCTCATTACTATCAATACATCGTTTTCAAGTTTTAAAACCTCGTCAATTTTAAACTTTAACCTCCTCTCCAAACCCAAATTTTCCGCATAAACATCCAAACCCTTACCCATAAAGGAAGGGGAAACAAATGCATAGATTTTATCAACCAAACCGGAGTTTAGGAAAGTTGAAAACATCATCCTCCCCCCTTCAACCAAAACCGATTGAATGCCGAAATCCTTTAAAACCTCCAAGATTTTTTGCGCATCTATGTTTTTAATTTTCCTTACAATTACGCCCTCGGGGACGACGGGTTCCCCAGAGGTTATAAGTATGGTGGGGGCGTTTTCGGTATGGAATATCCTTGCGGAAAATGGCACATTTCCCCTACCGCTTACAACAACCCTAAAAGGCATTCTTTCCGAATAAACATCCCTTGGGGTTAATAAAGGGTTATCGGTTAGTACCGTATTTGCACCTACGACAATGGCATCGTATTCCCCCCTTAATTTGTGAACCAACATCCTTGAAAAATCATCCGTTATCCATTTTGATTTTCCCCCAATATCCGCTATCTTTCCGTCAACCGTTAATGCCATTTTTAATGCCACAAACGGCCTATTTTTTTCATAGAAAGTAAAAAACGCCTCGTTTTGCTTTCTAACTTCATCTTCTAAAACCCCCCATTTAACATCTATACCCGCATTCAAGAGCTCTTTTACCCCCTTTCCCCTAACCTTTGGGTTCGGATCCAATGAGCCTATAATAACCTCCTTTATTCCGGCCTCTATAATCGCTTTTGTGCAAGGCGGTTGTTTTCCGTAAAAATTATGCGGTTCCAAACTAACATACATGCGGGCACCCTTACAGGATTCCCCGGCTTCCCTTATAGCCCTAACCTCCGCGTGTTCCTCCCCATATCTCCTGTGATAACCTATACCCACAATCCTACCCTTGTTCACTATTACCGCCCCGACCAGGGGGTTTGGAGAAACAAAACCCCTCCCAAATTCCGCCAACCTTATAGCAAGTCTCATAAAAAATTCGTCGTCGTTTTCCCTATAAGCCCTTAAAACCTCCTCATCCCTTATCAAAGTTTTTTAATTTCGGATTTGAAGGGAACGGGGTTTGAAACCGTATATGCGGCCGGACACTTTTTATCCGCCAACTCCCTTATCTCGTTTAAAACCTCAAAGGGGGCATCCGATTCAACCTCTAAGAATACCCCAACCTCTTCAACCACGGGGGCATCCGCGATTTCAAAAACGGCCTTCATATTAACCTTACTATAACCCCTAGCCCTTAAGGATTTTATTTCTACCCCCTTTAAAGCCGCCAGGGTCATAAACGTGGTGCAATAACAAGCCACCATGGAAAAAACGCAGTATTGAACGGGATTCGGGGCATTTCCATTGCCTCCGGATGGTGTCGGTTGATCCGTGAATAGGGTTATTGAACCGTTTTCAAACTTCAACTCCGCCGAAAACTGTGTTTCCCCAAAATTCCAAGATCCTTCAACTTCGAAAATGCGATGTTCCGGCATTTCTCCACTTTCCAGCTTCTTACGACTTTCTAAAATTCTCTCAACATTTATATTGTTCATCTTGGGTATTATAAAGCGGGTTGTTTTGTAAGGTTTAAAACCCTTCTCCTCCAAAAGGCGGATTTTCTTGCGGAATTTTTTATCCTCTTCTTTTCAAGTAGAGGTCTCGTAGCATCCGTGGATTCGGGATGCCTCCTGTAATAGTATAAAACCTTATGTATCCTTCCAATCCTATAAAGTTCGCTTATCTTTAAAACCACATCGTAATCTTCGGCAAAATTCGGAAAATTAACCTCATCAAATCCCCCAATCCTTTCCAGAACTTCCCTCTTATAACTCCTAACGGCCCCGGCACCCTCTACCCTTAAAATGTTGTTTATAGAAAACTCCAAATGCTTAACCGTTCCCATTTCCCCTATCGGATTACCCTTTTCATCAACCACTTGGTAATATGATACGGCCAATCCAACAGGGTATTCCTTATGGTATTCGTAAACGGTTCTTAAAGCATCCTTTGAGTAAAAATCGTCGGAATCCAACTGCGAAATTATCCAACCCTTTGAATTTTTTATACCCATGTTTAAGCAACCCGCCAAACTCTCCCCATAAACCTCAACTAACTTTATTCTACCATCCCCTTGTGAAAACCTCTTAACGATTTCCCTCGTATTATCCGTTGAGCCGTTATCCACAACTATGCACTCCCAGTGTGGGAAATCGTTTTCTAAAATCGATTCCAAGGCCTTACCTATGAACCTTTCCCTATTCCTTACTGGGATTATAACGGATATATAGGGCTTATGCGGCTTTTCTTTTAAAGGCAGGTCAAGGGGTTTGTTTAAATATGCCCCAATTTTAACGAGGAAATCCTTAAAGATCCCCTCCAAGGCAATCTCGTCCTCTTGGGAATATGTTAGGTATTTAAAAGCCTCGGAGTAAAGTTTCCCAAACCCCTCAACGCTAAACCTTTCAGATAGAACCCTATCGAGGACCAAATGGTTTTTACCTATAATATATAGTTGCAACCTCGCGTAATATTCCCAGAATTTTCCGTATTTCCAAGCCTTTATACCCTCCAAAAAATCCCAATGGTACAACCTCAAAGGTCCCAACTCCGCCCTTTCGGTAAAATCCTGAAAATCCCCAACATCAAAAACCTTACCCTTATAAATGTATTTACCAACAACTATTGGATGTTTTGGGATATCCTTTAAGTTTTCGTATATTACGGCGGCGTTATCCTCCAAAACCGCCAGCACATCCCCAACCCTATTGGGTAAAGGCTCCCCAGATTTTAAAAACTGTACTTTCATCCACCCCCAAGGGATTGGACATATTTGTTTCTCAAATCCGTAGCAACCGTCCTTATTGCATTTGAAAGGTTTGAACCCACCTGTAGGTTTTCCACCCTCTGACTTAGAGGGTTGCCATTAACCTCAACGGGTTTTCCGGTTTTTACATCATAAATGGTTATTGTAAAACTAACTATGTTGTTTTTTGAAGAAACCGAACCGAAGACGAATATGTCGGAACCCACGGTTTGCGCTATGCTTAAAACATCCCTTTCGTTTATCGTCCTTTTCGTTAATCCCTTTGAATTTATATACATCTTTGCCGCATTTTTATCATAAACCCTAAACCTCGTGCTCTCGTTAAAAACATCGTATATGTAATCCATCAATGTATCGCCTAAGCCATAGGATGCCGCCTGATCATCCTCTTCCCTAAAAGGAAAAACGATAACCTTCTTTTGCAAAAACTCAACTCCCCTATAAGCCTTGTTTAATTCGTCAAGGACCAAAGGGGTTATATCATGCCTTGAATCGTACCAAACAGCATTTGATACATCAAGGACAACCTCATAACCCATACCCTTTGCTATCCTCTCGGTTGTTTCCCTAACTTTCTGGATATAAGGGGTCATTACCTCTTTGCTTTTGGCCTCAACCTGCTTGATTATAAAGTTTGAAATACTATCAAGTTGCCTTTTGTATCCTTCTATTTCCCGTTGTCTTAAAATCCTCTCCGCATCCGTTAATATAGGCCACTGCTTTTCCAATGCGGATTGTAGGGAATCCAACTTTCTCTTTACGGAATCCCTTTTAACTTCAAGGGTTGCCTTATACCTTATAACCTGCTCCCTCGCATCCTTTAAATCTATGTATTCGTTGTAAATCTTTTCCATATTCACAAGGGCCACCTTGGAGGATTGGGACAAAATCATCAAAAGAACCATGACAATCTGGAAATCCTCCCGTGCCAAATTTTGAGGTATACCCTTATGGAATCACGGGAATGATCACCGTAATGAATGCTATCAACAACAACCTTACCGAGGTAATCGCCCTCATCGAAATTCCCGGAGACACCGAAGTCAAGCCATAAGGCCAAGGTATCGTAAGGGGTTATATTAATGTATTTTTCGTATCCCGAAGGCGGTATTGGATAATCGGTATTGTAGGGTTTAAACAGGGTTTCCCTATGACCAAACTTCGCCGTATCCCGTGAAGGGGAGATCAATCTCAAACTATCAAGGACAAACAGAAGATATGCAAAGTTATCCCCATCTTCCGGATTGCAAGGGGATATGCTGTCTTTAAAACACACACCGGAAAACTGTCCAGAACCATAAGAATAAAGGCTTATATGCGAATAATAGGGTGAAACATTTATAGTGTCGCTCATTCTAATATCCGATGGGGCGTATGCGAATACCAATAATTTTTTATATGGTGTGGTAATTAAAGCAAATGTATCCTTTGTTGTAAGTATCCAGCCCAAGGATGTGGAATCTACCCCATAAACCGTAAAACTATCCGCACCTTCCAAGTAATACCAATATATGTATAGGGATTTGCCATCCCTTCCGCCAATAACTTTTGATATTCTCGGATTTGAAGGCAAAGTTCCGCCTGCACAGGATATAAACAGGGTTAATAATGCCAACCGTTTCATACCTTTATTTTTATCGCGTATCCGAGGGCGTCCCTCGCGAGGCTTTCTATTTCCCTTATTATGTGTTCATCGCTCGTCCCTTCAAGGCCTATCTCTATAAATACCGGTTCCGTGCTTTCAAATATCAGATTTTTGGTATATGGGGAGAATCCCTTTACCAACTTTTCATCTATTATAACCAAGGCATACTCCTGGGTGTTTAGTAGGCTTTTAACCTTTTTTTCAACTTCCAAAGAGTCTTCGGATTCAAAGACATCACAACCGGCCAAGAGGAAACCCGAAGAAAATTGAGGTCTTACTATTGCAAGAACCTTATGCATAAGTTGGGAATTTTACAGGAGATTAATACAACTTGACATAAAGTTAATCACCCTTAAAATAGAATATTATGAAAAGGTTATTTTTAGCGGTTGTCGCTTTATAGGTTGCATTTTTGGGGTTTGCCCATGCCCAGTTTCCCCCAAGGCATATAGCCCTCGGCGATTGGCTTATGCTTCACGGCTCATTGGGTCATAACGGATTCTCCGCCCTAAAGGGTTCAATTACTACTTGGAATGTAAAGTATTCCATAAGTGCAGGGGAAGGAGAATCCCAACCCGCCGTTGGCGATGCGAATGGAGACGGTATCCCGGATATAGTATTTGTTAACTGGTTTAATTGTACCGTTAGTTCTTATAACGGTTCAACGGGGAGCTTACAATGGATGATATCCCTTGGGGGTTCCGGGGCTCCAAATGCCCCGGCTATGGCCGATCTAATACCTACTTCACCGGGACTTGAAATAGTGGTATCTTGTGGTTCCGCTTTATATCTCCTAAGGGGTACCGATGGTAGCACCATATGGGTAAACAGTTATGGGGGGTTTCCAGCTCCGGCCGTAGCGTTTGACGGACCCGATACTTTAATAATATCTTCAGATGGCGCAAATGTATATGCTCTTAGGCCTAATGGTACACTGGTTTGGTCTGCAACGGCCGGCGGAACAACATATCACTCCGCATCCCCGGCAATAGGTGATATAGATGGGGATGGCAGGTATGAAGTGGTTGTTTATGGTAATGACGGATATGTTAGAGCTTACCGATTTTCAAACGGTGCGTTTCTATGGAGCAGCTATGTTGGAAGCCCAGCTTGGTCGGAGGTTAGCCTTGGCGATATAAACGGCGATTGCATAGATGAGGTGATAGTTGCAAACTCATCGGGAGCCCTTTATACACTTAGAGGAACGGATGGTAGCACGATATGGACATATTCTTTGGGTGCGGTTCCGTCCGGACCCATATCCGTGGCGGATATCAACGGAGATAGGATAAACGATATTATAGTGGGTCTTAGAAATAGTTCAGATGCTTGTGTTAGCGGTGTGGGTATAACCGTCTTATCCGGAACGGGGACACCTTTATGGAGTAATTGGGGCTGGACACCAAACGCAATGCACGGAGGGGGAAGGATTGTTGCGGATTTTGATGGCGATGGGCAACTTGAAATAGCCGGCGTGCCTTATAGTTCTTGGTGCTCTGGAGATGGAACTTTTCGCATGTTTAACGCTTTAACCGGGACATTGGAATGGACATATCCTTATGGTGTAGATGCCGAAGGGGCTTCTATGGCGGATGTTGATGGGGATATGTGCGCGGAATTGATGTTATTGCCATCATGCTGTGGGAGTATGAATATCGTTGTTTTGGATGGACCCGGTACCGGCTGCGGTTTTTATCCTTATAACGATACCTGTGGCGTATTGGGTTATGATGACCCCGTTAATGTTGGGGAAGTTATATCATCCGATAAATTTGGGGTTGAAGGGGGAAAGGGTGGTTTGTTCGTTAATGGTGAGGGTTATGTTGTAATATACGATAATGCGGGCTCAAAGAGGTTTGAGGGATTTGTTAAGGGTAATAGGTTTGTGAGGTTGAATAAGGGGATTTATTATGTGAAAGTTGGAGGTGGAATAAGGGCGGTTGTGGTCAAATAAGGGATAAAAAATCCGGGGATATAATTCCCTTATGTTTCCCTTGCCCCCTTTTTTGGAGTTTTTTACATACGAGAGCTCCCACTTTCACATACATTATCATAAAGGGGTTGAAGATGTCGTTATAACCGTTTCGGAAATAGCGGACAGCATATACGAGGAGTATGTTAAGGTTTTTGGATACCATCCAGGGAAGATAAACCTTGTGGTTCTAGACGCCTACGATTTTTCAAACGGTTTTTCCACACCCATTTATGAAAACACTATTTACATTTTCCTCCAAAACCCATTTGCGGATTTTTACTTTGGATTTGGTTCAATGAAAAGCTGGTTGGAACTCCTTATATCTCATGAATTGGTTCATATATTTCACCTTGATTATCCGCATACATTTTTGGATTTTCCGGTTGCAGGCATTGTTAGGAAAACCTTTGGTAGGGTTCCATCAATATTCGCATTTCCAAACATCTTTGACCCCGGTTGGCAAATAGAGGGTTTGGCGGTTTATTTTGAATCAAAAGGCGGATATGGCAGGTTAAACTCCGGCCAGTACAAAAACCTATTATTGGCTTATGTTTCGGGTAATAGGTTTTCCCCAGATATTATGTCAAGCAACCCATCCGTATGGCAGGAGGGTTTAATCCCGTATCTATGGGGCGGCTTTTTCACAAAATATTTGGCTGAGAAATATGGTGAAGATTACATAATTGACAGGTTCGTTAAATCCTCTTATTTTGAAGACCCGTCTTGTGTTTTAACACTCGGATTTTTCCCGGGAAGTTGGATTTTAAAAGATTATGAGGATTTTAAAAGTTGGAGGGAGGGGCTTATAAAAGAGGCGATGGAATTTAAAATGCCGGATAGTCTAATAACGGATTACGGATACTTAAAACTTTCACCTACACTATCCCCATCAAGCAAATACTTGGCTTTTATTGAAAACACAACATACGATTACCCTTCAATTGTGATAATTGACATAGGGAACGGAAAGGAAATAAACCGCTTAAAGGGTTTGGTCTTACCCAATTTGTCCTTTGAAGGGGATAGCGTCATTTACTTTGCCATGTACGAAAATCACAAAAACTTTTTCGTATTTTCGGATATTTATTCTTGGAATTTTATAACGGGGAAAACCAAAAGGATAACAATGGGTGAAAGGGCCTTTTCACCGTATAAATACGGGGATACGCTCTTTTATGTAAGAAGGGTTGGGTTAAAGCAGGAGATAGTTATGAGGGTTGGGGATAAAGGGGAAGTTTTACACACCGGAAAAGTTTATCAGGGATTTAATAACCTCCAATACTTTAACGGGAAATTGTTTCTCAGCATCAACGACGATGGGAAATACGATATAGGGTATTTTGACTTTGAAGATGGGGAAATTAAGAGGATTACAAACGATGAAGCCGTTGATATTTTTTCTTATGCGGATAGTTCGGGGGTTTATTTTTCAAGGGATGAGGGGAAAGGTTATGAGGTTTTCGTTTATAAAAACGGTAAATTTTTTAAGGCTAACAAAAGGTTCTTTTCGGTTATGTATCCCAAGCCTTTTAAAGGGAAAGTATTGGGTTCTTATTTGACGCCAAAGGGTTATGATGTGGGAATTTCCGCCGTTGATTTTGAAATGGCGGAAGTCCCCATTTTATATAAACAAAAGGAGGAATTGCCCCTTTATGGCTTAAAGCCCGTTTCAAAACCTTACAACCCCCTAAAACACACGATTCCGAAGTATTGGTTACCCTCAACATTTGCCGTTTTGTACGATACCTTAATCATATTTGAATCCGCGGTTGAAACATCTGGTGGCGATGTTTTGTTTAGGCACAATTACGCATATTCTTTAAACCTCTTTTCAAGGATAAGCCCTTCCGATACATTTCTGATGTTTTCTCAAAACCTCTCATATATATTTACCGGTTCTTATCCCTTTTTCTCCGCCAATATAAAATTGGCATACGATACCATTCCCCGCTTTGAAGTGTACCCGTCCTTTGATTTTCCCGTTTTTAAAACGAGGAGCTTGAAGGGGTTTTCAATAGTTTCAGGGTTTTCAAGGGATTTTTGGAAGTTGGGGGTTTCCGCTTATTATTCCTCGGCGTTTTCATACAAAAAAAGCGGGATTTTGGCCGAGGGCTTTACGGTTTATACGGAAGCGTTATACGGAAATTATGGAAAAGAGTTTTATGTAGGTGGAAGACTCGCTTTACCTCTGTGGAACATCCTCTTAAACTTTAAGGGCTTTGCCTATAAAGGTTTGTTCGACACCTTGGGTTACTTTGTCCTATTGCTACCAAACATTTTTAAACCCAATTTTCCGGATATAAACATAGGGTTGATACCACCACCTTATTACCATTTTTCGCCTTTATTGTTCCTTTCAAGGATATACCCATCCGCCTTTTACGATGGGGATTTTGGATTTTTGCTCTTTGGAGATTTTGTAGTTTTGGGAAATACACCCATAACTTTTGGAGTCGGATATTCAATGTACCCGAATAGGGGTTTAAGGCTTGTAATTCGGCCATGAGGGTTGTTATTAAACAAAACGCCCTTATAATACCCACCTCGGCCCCATCGTCTAAGGGCTAGGACGCCACTCTTTCAAGGTGGAAGTGGGGGTTCGAGTCCCCCTGGGGCCGTTGCCCTTATTAAGGTATTCAACCCCGGAGCTTTTATCTCTTTGGTCGGAATCAAACAAGTTTAGAACATGGGCAAGGGTTGAGTGGGCGGTTTCGAAATCCCAAGAAGAGCTAGGAGTTATACCGAAAAAAGGCCTTTCCGAAAGGCTCCAAAAACTAATAGAGGATGACAAATTCTGGGAAGATGTTCCAAAGAAGGTTGAGGAGGTTGAAAGGGAATACGACCACGATGTTTTGGCGTTTTTAGCGGTAATTGAAAGGGAGTTGGGTGAGGCCGGAAATTTTTTACATTTCGGTTTAACATCCTCGGATGTCGTTGATACCGCAAACTCAATTCTATTTAGGGATGCCCTTAAACACATACTTACATCTTTGGAAGAACTTTCACAGGAGTTGTTAAAAAAGGCGGAAAAATACAAGTATTCCCCGGTAATGGGTAGAACGCACGGAGTATTCGCTCAACCAACAACATTTGGGTTAAAATTCCTAAGCTTCTATTCCGAATCCCTGCGCAACATTGAAAGGTTAAAAGAGGCAATTGATGAAATATCCTATGGGAAGATTTCCGGAGCCGTTGGTAATTATATCACAATAACCCCAGAGGTTGAGGAAAGGGCTTTGAGATATCTCGGATTAAAGGTTGAACCCGTATCAACCCAGATAATCCCAAGGGATAGGTACGCGTATGTTTTAAACGTTTTAACCCTTATAGGGGCCTTTTTGGAGAGGCTTGCGCTTGAAATAAGGCTTTCTTCAAGGACGGAGGTGGGGGAAATTCTTGAACCTTTTGGGAAACAGCAGAGGGGTTCATCCGCAATGCCGCATAAGAGGAATCCGATAAAAAGCGAAAGGCTAACGGGTATAGCGAGGCTTTTGAGGGGGTGGGCTTTGGCGGAGAACGAAAGCGTTGCGCTATGGCACGAAAGGGATATAAGTCATTCATCCGTTGAAAGGTTTGTCCTCCCGGATGCCACAACCACATTACATTACGCCTTAAAACTCGCAAAAAGAATTGTTGAAGGCTTATATATTGATACCCAAAGGGCAGAAGGGAACATAACAAAATTTGGGGATTTCTATTTATCTTCAATTCTCTTAATGCTTTTGGTTGAAAAGGGGGTTTCAAGGGACGAATGTTATGCTTGGGTTAAAGAGGTTTCGCAAAGGGCATTTGAAAACCAAAGCGGCATAATTGAAGAATCCTTAAAACACCCAAAGATAAGATCCCTAATAAGCGAAGATGAGTTGAGAAAACGCTTAAAAATTGATTTTACATCGTATGTTGATACGATTTTTGAAAGGGTTAAAGGTTTAAATAAAACCGGCATAGAATAAACAATAATGATTTTGGAAAATATCAAATTGCCGGAAGGTTTAAGGGGTTTGAATTACAAGGAATTGGAAGCCCTTGCAGAGGAGATAAGGGAACTCATAATAACCGTAACATCCGAAAACGGCGGACATGTTGGGCCCAATCTCGGGGTAGTGGAATTAACCATTTCATTGCTAAGGAATTTCAATCCACCAAAGGATAAGATTATTTGGGATGTTTCACACCAGACATATGTTTATAAAATCTTAACCGACAGGCTTGAAAGGTTCCATACATTAAGGAAATTCGGGGGAATATCCGGTTTTGCCAACATATTTGAAAGCCCCTATGATGCTTGGGGTGCCGGGCATGCGGGAACCGCCCTCTCCGCGGCGTTGGGGTTTGCAAAGGCTAGGGATCACACCGGCGAGGATTATTATGTGGTTTGTGTAATAGGGGATGCAACATTAACCGTGGGTATGACGCTTGAAGCCATGAACAATGCCGGTTCCTTAGGTGTTGATATCATAACCATACTAAACGATAACGGTTGGTCAATTGACAAAAATGTGGGAATAATAGCGCAAATGCTATCAAAGGTTCAGGTAAACCCCGTTTATAATACCTTGCGGGAAAAGATATATAGGTTGCTTCCGAAAAAGGGGAAATATTGGGGTGGGAAATTAGAAGATGTTATAAAAACAATTGTCCAAGACCCGGCCGCCTTGTTTGAGTTCTTTGGTTTCAGGTATATAGGTCCAATTGACGGGCATAATTTAAGATTGCTTGACGATGTTATAGGGAATGCGAAGGGTTTAAAGGGGCCCATCCTTATACATGTAATAACCGAAAAGGGTAGGGGTTTTAAGCCGGCCTTAGCCGACCCGGAAACCTTCCACGGCCTTGGCCCTTATGACAAAATAGACGGGAAGTCTAAGAAGAGTGGCGATCTACCCACATACTCTTCCGTATTTGGAAACACCGTACTTGAAATAGCCCGTATGGACCCCAAGGTGGTGGGTATAACCGCCGCGATGCCTAAGGGGACGGGGCTTGATAAGTTAAGGGACAATTTAAAATCGCAATATTACGATGTTGGTATAGCGGAACAGCATGCCGTAACATTTGCGGCGGGACTGGCAAGGGCTGGTGTTAAACCTTTTGTCGCAATATACTCAACATTCTTACAGAGGGCTTACGATAGCGTTATACACGATGTTGCATTGCAGAAATTACCGGTAAGGTTTTTCCTTGATAGGGGTGGCCTCGTGGGGGACGATGGTCCAACACATCATGGGGTTTTTGACCTATCATATTTAAGATGTATACCAAACTGCGTGGTTGCGGCGCCAAAGGATGGGGATGAATTCAGGGATTTAATTTATACCGCTTGGAAATACGAGGATGGCCCGATATTCATAAGGTATCCTAGGGGGAGTGTTCCGGCGCCTTTAAGCGGTGGAACCCCAAGAATATTGGTTATAGGCTCTTGGGAGGTTTTAGAGGAAGGGGAGGACATATTGTTCTTGCCGGTGGGATACTTTGTATATCCCGTAATGGAATTGCTAGAATCCTTAAAAGATTACGGAATACACCCCTATGTCATAAACGCGAGGTTTGTTAAGCCTATGGATGTTGAAACTTTGGAAAACCTTGCGCAGAAGGTTAAATACATCTTTACATTTGAGGATAACGTTTTAAACGGTGGATTTGGTAGCGGGGTTTTGGAATATTTGGCGGATAAAGGCCTTTTAAACGGGAAAAAGGTTATGCGTTTTGGAATACCAGACAGGTTTATTCCGCATGGAGAAAAGGGTTTGTTGCTTAAAGACTTGGGTCTTGATAACGAGGGCTTAAAGGCAAAAATCTTGGAGGTCTTAGGGGTTAGGGTGGTTTAAAGTTCAACCGTTATCCTTTTACCCTCCTGTTTTACCTTAACCCCTTTTCCGATAAACTCTTCCACAAAACCTTCAATTGCGCCTACCAAGGGACTTAATGCTTTGCTCTCATCCGGATGCGCCCTTAGAAGAAACGAATCTTTAACCTCTATGCTTAAAACATCCCCGCTTATGGAAATATCTATATTACCGAAACCCGCCTGTAAAAAGAACTCCTTTAAGATTTCCGGCAATTCATCCTTAGAAAGATCAACCTTATTTCTCAGGGATTTTGCCGCGGCCTTGCCCGCTTCATTGGAGCCCTTCCTTATTAAACCCGATAACGGCCCCGCAAACTTGAGTATTTGGGAATAAACCTCCACGACAAAGTCCTTAGGCAATATTATCCCTTCTTCCTTCAAAAATTTTGCTATTTTTTCCTTCATTTCCCACCCCCTTTACATATAGGCCTTAACGATTTCGTAAATCTTTTCCCTCTGTTTTTTGAACTCCATAAACAGAGGTCCCAGCTTAACATTGGCCGTGGTTATAAACCCTATATAAAACCC
Source organism: Caldifarciminota bacterium (assembly GCA_039802605.1). Lineage (GTDB taxonomy): Bacteria > Hydrothermota > Hydrothermia > LBFQ01 > LBFQ01 > Caldipriscus. The sequence continues at coordinate 257,252 of JBDRWW010000001.1, forward strand.
TTCTATTACACCAACCAAAATGGATATTTCCCCCCCTTGCACGAAAACCATTTGAAAATCCCTATCTCCAAACTCGTTTAAAACATTTTGAACCATAGCCGTGGCGGATGAAAGTAATCCCGCTATAACTATCGAGTCCTGTATGCTTAAAGCCTTTGAGATAACATGGGCTATGGGTAATCCCTCATCCGATGCAACAATTACGCCTAAGGTTTCGGGCACAAACCTTTTTATATCGTCCAAAACTTTTTCAAGTTCCGCGGCTATCATAATGCAAATATTATACGGTTGATTACCTTGTAAAGTGATAAAACTATCCAAAAATTGTTTCAAGGGATTGTGTTTGATTCCCCCTTTACAACCTTATAATACGGGTTATGACCGTAAAGAATGGAAAGAAAATTTTGGAAGAGTTGTATAGCGAGTGGAAGGAGAGGATGAAAGCGTGTTCAAGGGATAGAAAGGAGAGGTTTTTAACGCTTTCGGGTATTCCTATAAAGGAATTATACACACCTTTAGACATACCGAACTTTGATTACGAAGAAAAGCTCGGTTTTCCCGGCGAATATCCGTATACCCGGGGGCCTTATTATAACATGTACAGGGGTAGGCCCTGGACTATAAGGCAGTTTGCCGGATACGGTAGGGCAAAGGATACAAACGAAAGGTTTAAGTATTTGATATCCATAGGGCAAACGGGTTTATCAACGGCCTTTGATATGCCAACCCTTATGGGATACGATTCCGACCATCCATTGGCCGAAGGCGAGGTGGGTAGGGAAGGGGTTGCGGTGGATACATTAGCGGATTTTGAGATTTTGTTTGATGGGATAAACCTGGGTGAGGTTTCCGTATCCTTTACCATTAACGCCCCGGCAATTTTTATATACTCTTTGTACTTGGCATTGGCCGAAAAGCAGGGGGTACCCTTTGAAAAACTCAGGGGAACGCTACAAAACGATATGTTAAAGGAATTCCACGCGCAAAACGAATGGATATTCCCCCCAGAACCTTCCGTAAAATTGGTAACGGATATAATAGAATTTTCCTCAAAGCATACGCCTAAGTTCAATCCCGTTTCAATTTCCGGTTATCATATTAGGGAAGCGGGATCAACGGCCGTTCAGGAACTGGCCTTCACCCTTGCGGACGGGTTTGCTTATGTTGAAAGCGCCATAAGGAGGGGGCTTGATGTTGATGAATTCGCCCCAAGGCTTTCCTTCTTCTTCAACTCGCATTTGGATTTCTTTGAGGAGATAGCAAAGTTTAGGGCGGCGCGCAGGATTTGGGCTAGGGAGATGAGGTTTAGGTACAAGGCCAAAAATCCGGAAAGTTGGAGGTTGAGATTCCATACCCAAACCGCCGGGTGTTCCCTAACCGCCCAACAACCCCTTGTAAATGTTATAAGAACGGCCTTTGAGGCCTTAGCGGCCGTGCTGGGTGGAACGCAATCCCTACATACAAACTCTTATGACGAAGCCCTTCAATTGCCATCAGAAGAAGCCGTTACGATAGCGGTAAGGACACAGCAGGTGATACTTCATGAAACGGGTGTTGCAAATACCATTGACCCGTTGGCGGGCTCCTACTTCGTTGAATGGCTTACGGACAAAATTGAAGAGGAGGCTTATAAGTACTTTGAGAAGATTTTAGACCTCGGAAACGGTTCATTCCTTGATGGGATTTTAAAGGGCATAGAGTTGGGGTTCTTTAAGAAAGAAATAGCGGATGCGGCCTATGAGTTTCAAAAGAGGGTGGAGGAGAAAGAATTCATATGGGTTGGAATAAACGAGTATGTTGAAGATGTTCCCTTAGAAGTACCAAAGTTTTATGTTGATCCGAAAATAGAGGAAGAACAGAAGAAATTCTTAAAGAAGATAAAAGAGGAGAGGGATAACGAGAGCGTTAGGTTGGCAATTGAGAGGTTGAAAGAAGCCGCCAAGAAAAACAAAAACCTTGTACCATATTTCATAGATGCAGTAAAGGTTTATGCCACGGAAGGGGAGTTGATGGATGCCTTAAAGGAGGTGTATGGAACTTACAGGGAAACCATAATAGTGTAATCCACTTTTTCCACAACCCTTTCAAAAACATAAACCCTATTATTGTTTAAAACCTTGACGTTTATGTAATAAATTCCCTCAGGCAAACCGTTTAGATCAAAATAAACCACACCCTTACCCCGTTTTTCAAGGAATTTTTTACCGTCAACGAATAGGGTTGCCTTCACAAAACCTTCACCGTTAATAAGTATGTACCCTTCGGTTAAATCGTCCAAACCGTAAATATCAACACCCCTATGAAATTGAACCATTAAGGTTAAAAACAAAACTATTCCGAGCGCATAAGACATCCACCTAACAATAGCCCTTTTAATCCCAAAAATTACGGATTTTCTCAAAGAACCTTGTAAATACAATTCAAATTCGTACAACCTTTTGCACCCATCACAAGCCTTTATATGGTTTTCAACCTCAAACCTTTCCCAACCCGTTAACTTACCTATAACCAAAAGGGGAATTTTATCCTTTACCTCCTCGTGCTTCATTCTCCAAAATCTCCTTTAACTTCACCTTAGCCCTATTCAAACGCGACTTCACCGTACCTATGCTAATACCCAATTCATCCGCTATTTGCCTGTAAGTCCTCTTTTCAATATAAAACAACCACAACACCTTTTGATAACCCTCGGGGAGTTGGGAAAAGGCCTTTTTAAAACTCTCCAAGGGATATACGGGTTTAAACTCGTCGTAATCCTCCTCTTCGGGAATTTCATAGAAAAATATGGTTTCATCCGTATCCTCAATATCATCGGATAGGGAAACCTTATAAGAGTTATCCCTCCAATACCTTCGCATTTCGTTTATTGCAATTTTGAAAAGCCATGTCTTCACACTTGACAAACCTTTAAATCTTTTAAACCCTTTTAAGGCCCTCAGGAATACCTCATTTGTTAGGTCTAATGCATCGTTGATATTCCGTATCTTACTCAAAATGAACCTAAAAACATCGTTGTAATAGCACTTATATATATCCTCAAACCTTTGCATACGGATGCTTTAATAGCCTATGCCCGCATAAAAGGATAGGGGTAAATCGGGGTGAAAGTTTGATATTGCGGTAAAGTTAAAGCCCCTTGCGTTCAGCGAAAATCCGACAAAGTAAGAGGGGACCTTTCCGTCATACCTCAGAGAGGCCAATATGTCTATTAAATCGTTTATTCCCCAAACTCCGCCCAAACCGTAATTGACATCCCCGTACTGATCCTTTAAAACCCCAATCGCGGTTGTTAAATCGGCTCTTGGTGAAAAGGCTATATAAGAACCCAGAAAGGTGGGCATTGAAAAACCTCCTATATCCGGTGAGTTTAAGTTTTTTGAGAATATCCCCAAGCGCCAGAATTCGTATATTTTGAAACTCGCCCCAATATTTGCACCTAGGGAATATTTTGTCCCGACATCACTTCTCGGATTGCTTATCTGAAAGTATGAGAGTGAAATTCCCAGATTAAAACCTTCCAAAACCTTTAAATTATAACCTGCGGTTGCGGAGAATTCGTTATATCTACCGCTGTACTCGTCCTCATCGGGTAAATCTACAAACATGTCCTCAAAGGTTAATGCAAAGCTTTTATAACCCAAACCCAAGAACCCTTGATTTAAAATTGAAAAACTCCTCTGATAACCCGTTGAGAACGAAAAACCGTCAAATGTAATTGAAGGGTCAAAGGAAAACCTTAAAGGATTTTCAAGGGGCAAAAACCAAAACCCGGAAAAAAGGGGGCCCCCAGACCACCCAAAGGCCCCCAAAAGTATTAGAACCATTAATCAACCTCCATTTCGCCGCTTTTTACCTTCTCCTCAACCCCTCCAACCTCCAAACCCTTCTTCTGTCTGAGCTTCCTTAGGATTTTCGGCAAGTTTGTGTATTCCATCTCCTCTTCGGGCAACCTGTGGGGTTCAAATACACCTTGCCTGCGCATAATATTTGCCAATAGGTTGCACTCCTCACGGGCCTTATCAAAGGACGGGTCATCAAACATATCCCTAGGCCCTATTAGTTTCCCATTTGCTATTTGGAATCCGGCGGCTATAACCCTTGGGGGACCGTCAAACCTTGAAGGGTTTGCCTGATGGAAGGGAACGGGCATTAAGGGGCCAACATGGGAACCCCTCATCCACCCCTCAACGAAGAAGGGCCTTGCAAATGGTTCAAGAACCTCGCCCACGGCCGGGAATCCGCTCTGAGCCCTAACTATTAAAACCGGGTCATCCTTACCGACATACCTACCCGCTATTAGGGATAACCTCTGGGTTGAAGCAACGGCCCCTATTTCGTTATCGCTCCTCCTATAAACCTCCTTTACAACAAACCTTTCAACGCTTCCTATTAAGGCTAAAAGGTCGTACATCTCATCCGGGCAATCAACGGCATACTCTTCACCCGTTTTAACATCCAAAACTATAAACCTAAAACCCTCATGCATTGACGGGTCTATTACAAGGCCCGATGTGTTTTGTGGATTTGCGAACATCTCGTAAAGGGGTAAGTTCCAAGCGGAAGGGGAGGTTTTATCGGCCATGAAAATTATTACGGGTTCGGATGGCCTTTCTTCAAACTCCATTTCCGCAACACCTGGCCCCATACCCTTAACATTTCCGCTAAAAGTATCGGATAGGAGATCCTGGCCCGCACCGTAAAGTTTTAATTCTTTCGCCACCTCCGTAGCCCTTTGAAGGGCCTTCCACGCAAGGCCGTGTATTTCCTCGCTATCCTTACCCTTCTGGTGGGTCATTATTAGGTTTATATCATCTCCCACCCTCATAACCGCATAGTCTATTATCGTTCCCGCATCCCTGGCTTCCCTGAGGACATTATCCGCCGCTTCCAAGAGTTTCGGATGGGTACTTGAATGCCCCACCCATCCACCAACATCCGCCTTTATAACGCTCAAAGTTATCTTCATAGGTGGGTATTTTATCCCCGTTTAATTTTTGGTTATACAGTTAAAAGTGGGAATTTCAGCCTTATAATATCCGCTTAAAGCCCCCGTAGCTCAACGGGATAGAGCGGCGGATTTCTAATCCGCAGGCTGGGGGTTCAAGTCCCTCCGGGGGCGCTTGAAGAACCTGCCAAAATACACAAGGATTAATTGGATCTTTTGGGGCTTGTCGGCACTTTGCATAGCCGGAGGGTTCTATTTGACTCTAAACGGTGAAAAGGTTATATCAACGGTACTTTTTATCCTGGGATATGTTGTTTTCCCAATACCGGCAATATTATTAACGGAGAAATGAGGGTTTTGGTGCTATCCGATACCCATATACCACACAGGGCTAGTATGCTACCAAAGGAATTTTATGAAAAGGTTGATGGGGTGGATTTAATAATACATGCCGGCGATTTTACAACCCTTAGGGTTTTGAGGGAATTGGAAAGTTTTAAACCCGTTATAGGGGTTGTGGGTAATATGGATGAACCGGAACTCTATTCCGTATTACCGGAAATAAGGGTGGAAAACCTGAACGGTTTGAGGGTTGGAATTTTTCACGGCGTTGGCTCTCCCATAGGTTTGGAGAAAAGGGTTAGGGAGAAGTTTAAGAGGGAAAACTACGAGGTGGATTTTATAATTTTTGGGCATAGTCATAGGTGGTTTTATGGGGAGGTTGAAGGGGTTAAAATGCTAAATCCGGGTTCTGCAACCGATAGGTTTTTCACCTTCAAAAGGAGCTTTGCCATATTAAAAATTGAAGGTGGAAATGTAGAAGTGGAAAGGGTTGAAGTTGAATAATCAAATGTCTGGCAATGGTTAGAAAGGGTAAGGGGTTATACAAGACTGTGATCGTTAAATAACGATTTAACCCTATCCGTATGGTATTTTATTAGGTTCTCAACCTCAACGGGTGGTTCCCCGAATATATCCCGCATTTCGTTTAATATTTCCATAATTTCGCCTTCACTTTCCGCCTCCGCGAGTTTAATGTAATATTCAACCCTTTTATCCGTACTTCTTATGTAATCCTCCGGTATATAGGCATCCTCCGCATCAATGTCGTATTCGAATCGGAAACCCAAAGCCCTCTTTATGAGTTTTATGTAAAGTTTAAAACCGAGCTTTTTTACATTACCGTGTTGTTTTATCCCCAAGAGCTCCCCCATACCCCTTATTTCAAGGTCTTTTAAGGCGAGTTTATAGCCATCCCCCAAGGAGGAATACATTAAAATGTATTCAAGCCTCCTCTTTGCATTATGGTTTTTTACATTTCTGTAAAGCAAAAAGGCATAAGCCTGCTTATCCCATCTCCCTATCCTTCCCCTCAATTGGTGTAATTGAGATATTCCGAGCATTTCAGGGGAATCTATTATTAATGTGTTTGCATTCCTGAAATCCAAACCCGCCTCTATTATTGCGGTTGAAACCAAAACCTTGATTTTGTTTTCGGAAAAGTAGTCCATAATCCTTTTAATATCCGTCTTTTTCATCCTCCCGTGAAGCATCTCCATCGGAACACCCGGAAGTATTGCCCTTAACCTCTCAAAAATATCCTTTAAACCCTCTATACGGTTATACACATAAAACACCTGCCCATCCCTTTCCAATTCTCTTTCTATCGCATTTTTAACCCTTTCTTCACTCCAAGGTTCGACATATGTTTCTATCGGTAATCTCCCGGGTGGGGGTGTTCTTATATGGGATATGCTAATCAAACCTTCAAGCCCCATCCCCAATGTTCTGGGTATAGGTGTTGCGGAAAGGTATAGGTAATCAACCTTTGGATTTAATTTTTTAAACTTTTCCTTTTGTAATACCCCAAAATGCTGTTCCTCATCAACCACAACCAAACCCAGGTTATTAATTCTTTGATTTAAAAGGGCATGCGTGCCTACAAACAAGCCGTAATCTCCAAACTCTTTTTTTAACCTTGAAACCATATAAACGGGTATACCAAACATTTCAAACCTATCCTTAAAGTTTTTGTAATGTTGGTATGCCAAGAGAGTACTCGGACACAGCCAAACAACGCTCTTTCCATGTGATAGAACCCTAAAAGCCGCCCTCAAAGCGACTTCCGTTTTGCCAAAAGATACCTCCCCAACTATTAATCTGTCCATAACATAGGGGCCTTCAAGGTCGCTTAAAACATCGTTTATAGCCTTTATCTGATCTTCCGTTTCCGTATAAGGAAATGTGGCCCAAAACTCCTTTTCGTTATCAATGGGTGGATATGAAAAACCCCTTGGGGTTTTCCTCTCAAATATTAAATTAACTATTTCTCGGGCTATTTCGCTTATTTCAGCCAAAGCCCTCTTCTTCTCCGAATTCCATGTTCCGGAGTATATTGAAGAGATCTCGGGTTCGTATCCCTCAGGGCCTATATATTTACTAACTTTGTGCGATTTATAAACGGGAACATATACCTTTCCATCCTTATATTGGATTGACATCATCTCCAAACCGTTCCTTTTCTCCAAACCAACAAAAACCCCTATCCCGTAATCCTCGTGGACTATATAATCACCCAATTGTAGGTATCTTGGGGTTTTTATTGGCACCTTTGAAATCTTAATCTTTGAGGTCGTTGGTTCCGCCCCGAGTATTTCCCACTCACCCAAGTAAAGGACCTTATCCTCAAAATCCGAAAACCCCTCGTATATATTCCCGTTTTTTGCATCGACCCTTAAACCCTCAAATAGGGCGATCCTAATAGGATTTCCAAAGAATAAAACTTTATATCCCTTTTCGTATAATTCCCACGCGTAATCAACGGCTTTTCTGAAATCCCCCAGGAAGGGCGGATTTGGGCTTATCCTCTTTGGAGGTATTGAAATTTCTTCCGGATATTCTCCACCTTTATCGGGAATTATCAAGAAACCCCCGTTATGTTTTGATATGCTAACCTGGGTATAGGGTGAAAACTCCCTTATATCGTAAATTACATCGCCATCAAGTTCCACCCTCAAAGAGGTGTTTTCAAATACCAAATCCAAAATCCCACCCCTTATGGCAAATTGTCCTAACATTTCCGCAAAATCCACCCTTTCCCAACCGTTTAAAATTAAAACGTTAACGATTTCCCCGAGTTTTAACCTTTCACCCACTTTTAACGGAATCCTCGTTATTTTTAAGCGTTTTCCGAGAATTATTGCCCTTTCATCATAGAAAAAAAACGAAACCCTATCGGATAAGCCCGCGGAGATTCCAAAACTTTGAAGTTCCCTTAAAACCTTTAAGTTATCCCCCCCGAAATCCGCACAGAAAACCCCCCTTTTATTCCTCAAAACCTCAGAAATCCTTAGTGTTATATACCCGCTCGGATATTTCTGCATACCAGGTTTTCAATAAAGGCAAAGAGTTGATAAAGCCTTGTCTTCTCCTTTAATATTAAAACCAAAGAGATTGCCATATAAACCCAAGCGAGGATAAAGCGAATTGACGGAACCGGTATTGCGAACTGGATAAAAAACAAAGTAAATAGCCAAAATGCTTCCCAAAGGGATAACCTTAAGTTCAAAAGGAGTATTGTACCAAAAAGGGATTGCGCTGCGGTTAGGAATATTTCCTCCCTTTGAATGTAATCCAAGGGCATCCCCGATAAACCACCCAATCCCAAGGAATACGCAAGTGGAAGCATGCCTATTAAAAGCGACCACTGATTTACCTTACTTGAAATTAGGGCACCCATCGCCACGGATGCCTTTCCCTTTAAGGCAAGCATTATGGCAACAACCAATTCCGCAAATTCCGAAGCAATTGGTGCAACCCACTGTATTAGTAAAAACTCGCTTATACCGAGCATTTTACCCGTTTCCAAAAGGCCGTGTACAAATGGTTTAACGGATAAGAAAATAAAGACACCCGCAAGGGCAAACAAAAGAACCACTATTGGTATCCTAAACCTCTTGCGTAAGGATACTATGACCTTGGCGGCGCCTTCAAACTCCTCCTCCCTCTCACTTGATTTCGCGGAAACATAAGCGTAAAACAGGAAAAGCGAAATTAAAACTATGCTATCAATTATGTCAATTGAACCGGTTATTGGGATTTTAAAGGAATAAAGCGTTGCCAAGAACAAAAATGCTATTTCCAACCTTATACCCCTCTTAAACAAAACCGACTTACCCAATATATCACCCCCCTTTGAAAAGAATACCGCAACTACTACCACAACTGGCCAGAAAAGACCCAAGAGCATGCGGTTGGCACCCGTCATGTTTGCGGCGGCATAATGGATAAACTGTGGGTCCTGGCCGCCCTTATATGCCAAGTATATATCAACGGCGTACTCGGGCAAAACCGCCAACAATGCCAAAACTATCGTGGCAAAAGACCTTGAAACATCTTTCTGGGCGGCCTCAACCGCCACGGATAGGATATAACCCGCGGACATTATTGCAAAGCCACCTATCAGGGATAATAATATTGGATTTTGGATAAACTTTACGGCAAAACTGCAAACAAGGCCTACAATTATTGATAAATACAAAGCTTTCATTCGTGCCTCGCTTCTAGTATTTCTATGTTCAAAAACCCTATTACCGACATTATCGTCGCCTGCTTTTCCAAACTCCCCTGTTGTAAGGTTATCCTATAAGGTCTTGCGGGAAATTCCCCATAAACGGGGTCTATCGGAACCCATTGGCCACCTATCCAAGAAGCATTCCAAGCGTGATAATAAAAACCATCACCCTGATATATCAAACCCACCATTATTTCGGTTGGTATTCCCGCAGCCCTCGCCAAGGCGGCGTAAAGGGTTGCATGTTCGTTGCAGTCCCCATACCTTTCCCTTAAAACCTGCTTAGCGGTTGGAATCGTTATAGAACCCCTCTTTTCAAGGTTGTTATACACCCACTCAAATATCCTTTTTGCCTTTTCAAGATCCGTTTTAGCACCCTTTGTTATTTCCTTTGCGAGGCTTTGTATTTCCGGGTCATTAACCTCTAAGAATTGGGTGGGTTCTAAGTAGTGGGAAAGTTGGGTTGGTGGTGGAGATGTTGAGCCCCTTAACTCTTTGGGATATTCAACATTTACCAAGGCCGTATCCCCCCTAGCCTCTGCAACCCTTTGATTGGCAAAGTTCGGGTTTAGATCCCCCCTAATGGGATAAATCTTTACTTTTAAGAATGTTAGGGTTTTAACATCACCTATGTTTCCCTTCGGCCTAACCGCGTAAAGGGATAGTACATTAAACGGTTCAACGGGCGCTTTTGCTTCCTCCTCCGGTTGGGCTACGATATCCATTTTAAGGGGTTGGTTTTGCAACAGGAGTTTCCCATCCCTCACATGCGCCCTGACCAATATACCCTTTGCGTTAAGGATCCATAGGGTATCGCCTTCTTTTTCAACATCCGACTCCATAAAGGCGGCAACGGAAGGGTCAAAGTAATGATATTTACCCTCTTTTAACAAACCTTTTGCCGCAGCAAATACAAATGTTTGGGGGGTCAAAACCGGTTTATGGGCGTTATACACAAAGGATTGGGGGGAACCGGTTGGGGGCTTGTATTCAACAACAAATTTACCGTTTTCAATTCTACCCTCCGCCGTTATATTCTGGTCTTGGGTTGATAAAACAAAGTTTAAGACTCTTACTCCACCGTTTTCGTTCAAATCCGCATTAATCTTTGTGGTCATTTCCTTAACCAAACCCAACATCAAAACCTTTATATACATCTCCTCGTTGAAATCGTACCCATTGGATGTTTTATAAACCTTTATCTCCTCCCACCCAGCTCTATTGCCCATCATATAAACGCTTCCAATAAAGTGAAAATCGTAATTTTTTGCCTTTTCGGAAACCCTTTCCCCTTTATCGGCATTACCACCAAAACAGGCTATCAGTAAAAAAGTTAATAAAAAAATCCTTCTCATTAAGCCGTTATTCTAAGGTTGTTTAATATATTACTGCACTTGCAAAACTCACGGCGGAATTCGTATCCTCCTCGTATGAAATCTTATAGGATAAAACCTTTCCCCTTCCAACCCCTCCGAAATATTCCAACAAGGCATATATTGCAGGAACTGCGTCTATGCGTGTTGGGTTTTGGTATAACTTAACCCAAGATATTAGGGTTTCCGGGTTTAAACTTTCAAGTATTTCCAAAAACAGTTTATCGTAATATTTTAAGGCTTCGTTATCCAAAAACTCATCCCCAAACCTCCCACCCATATGGCTCATATCAACACTCGCCACAATGAGGGCGTTTTTACCAATTAATACTTCCCTTAAAGCGTTGATAAATTCCTCTATCATCCGGAAATCCCCAATATCCTCACCCGAAAATATAAAAGGCAGAACTTTAATGTCTTTTTCGGGGAAAAGCGCCTTTATGAAAACTATGGGGAATTCAACGGAGTGTTCCCCCTTAAACGCCAAGGGGTCGGAAAATAGGTCAAATTTAAGGCTTGAATTCAATTTTTCTAAGGTTTTTAGATCTGTTTCAACAACACCCAAAGGGGTTTCAAAGTGCATGGGTAATGCGTTTATGGGGTTTGATATATAACTATGTGCTATTCCGAATATTACAAATGTATCCGCATCGCTCCTATAAATCGCCCTCAAACCCTCAACATAAACATCCCAGCCTCTCCTCGGGTCTATATGGGGGATTACCACGCCTTTGGGTTTAACCAAAAGGAGGTTTTCCAACCTCTTTGCGGGTAGAACCATCTCCAAAAGTTCTGTGGAATTTTCCGGATATGCATCCCCCGCAAATACCATAGGCCTAACCTTCAAGTTTATAAATTCCGAGGACAGTTCTCTATATTTCCTTTGAAAGTTTTCGTTATCCAGAAGGAACCAATCGTTTAACCTATTTACAAAGTTTAAAACCTCAACTGGGCTTATATCGTATCCCGTTATACCCCTGAATTCTTCTGCTATTTCGTTTATAGTCCTGTTCCCATCCATCAAACTTAAAAGTAAAACTGCACCGGATGAAAGCACTACGGGTTGGGGTGTAATACCCAAAGGGTCTATCAAAACAACCCCTTCATCAACCATGCTAACCTGTAAAGGCCTTAACCTCGGCTTAGTGCCCTCCACAAGTGTGAATTATAGAGTTGAAGGTTCTATTTGTGGATACACCTCATCAATGAGTTTTTGGATTTCTATCGTTTGGGCTATGGCTTTTACGATGTTAATATACCTAATTGGGTTTTCCAACCGCCTTCCTTTCCTATCTTTTAGATATTTTTGCAAAACTTGATAACCCCCGATCATATATTCCCACATTTCCGTTGTAATCCCAACAAAATATTTGTTTTTGTTTATAAAAACCCTACCACTTTCGGGGTCATACTTTACAAATTCCACCATATCATCGCCATGGCCTTCGTATTTAATTTTCGGTTCATCCGGAATTTTACGCAACAGGTGTAAATCTATAAGTTCTTTACCCAATTCGGCCATTTCCTTGAAAATCTCAGCCTCTTTTGTAAATGGGATTCGTGGAAAATCTATTTTTAACTCGTTTGTAAAATTCTGGCGATATGTTGGGCTGTATAAAACCGCATATATGTATGCCAAAATATCTTCGGGTTCTGGGGTAAAACCGTAGGCTTCTTTGAGTTTTTCAAACAACCAATCGGCTATGTTGGGTTTTTTATCTTTGGAAACAAGGTCGGAGGGGTAAAGGTAGAGGGGAAAGAGGTAAGTTATGGATACGGCATCTGTAATCGCATGGGCATCAACGATATTGGTGGTAATAAAGGCGGGTGGAATACCTTCACGAGTGGCTTGACGAGAACCACATAACCCCACATTCTCCCCTGCCAACATATGGCGCATTACTTTATATCTGGGTCTCCAAATGAAACCGCTATCTCTCCCGGTATAGTATGTATAACGAACATCAAAGGGTCTATATAAAACGGGGACGATTTTATCCCTATGGGGTCCTCCGTTATACTTTAAATCTTCCTGTGCCAAAGAAACCTTCCAACCCTTTTTATCGGATCCAAGCCCATAAAATCGGCGTGCGTCTTCTTCATTCATACGGACAAAGTTTATAACAGTTGCCCACACTTCCTCGGGGGTGTAATGTATAGTCAACTTATCCCGGGCGGTCACTATTCCCGTGCTGCTTACCGGAAAAATTTCCGAAATTGAGGGCCAAGTTTGGTAATCCCGATTTGGTGAGTACGGAACAAAAAAGTAAAAGGGTTTAACGGGTTTTATCGGTTTATATCCAGCATTGGTTATGTCATGGGTTTCAAGCCATTTATACTTTTCCTCACGGCTTCCGTAAAGGTCTAAATGATATATTCCCCTTAACTCCTTTTTCCCGTGTTTTACGAAAATCCCAATTGCAACGCCTTGTCGTATATCAAAAATGTTTTCGTCCGGTAAGCCTTCCGGTGTGGTTTCCCGCTTTAAACTGTTCCCGTGCAGATCAAGGATGTATATTTCATCAAAAGTTTTAAGCAAGCTCTGGCGCATTCCCCTAAATGTCGGGTTATCAATATAACTGTGGTTTGTAATCATCGCCACTATACCCTTCCCCGTTTTGTTTATCTTCCATTGTGCGAACCGTAAGAATTTAACATAATCGTCTTGTAGCCACACTTTCTTTTCACCTAAGGGTTTTCCATCTACCTTGTAATAACTTTGAACGCCATCTATATCGGTTTTAAGCAACCTTTCCGTCCATTCGTTTATATTCTCGGAAATTCCGGAGTATGGGGGATTTCCCATAATAACCAAAATGGGTTCATTCTTTTTAATCCTCGCGGCTTTATGGCTTTCTTCACTTAGCGATGCCAATCCCGGAAAACGGCTTTCCGGTAATTCTTCCATTTCCAAGGTGTTTGTTAAATAGAGTTGGAAACGCTCACCCTCTTTAAGGGGTATTCCAAGGGATTCCAAAAGGAAACCTATTTTCATATGCCCTATTGCATAAGGGGCCATAAGTAATTCAAAAGCGTAATAGTTTTGAAGTATATGCCTTTTTAACTTTTCCTTAACCCCCTCACCGTATTTTTCTGTAAATTCTTTAAAAGCCAACCTTATGGCTTCCGCCACAAATGTCATAGTTCCGGCGGCCGGGTCTAAAAGTTTAACCCTTTCATCCGCCAAACCCTCCGATAAACCAAATCTATCTTTTAGCAAGATATTTACCGAACGGACTATATAACTTACAACGGGTTGAGGTGTGTAATAAACACCGCGACGCTCCCGAGTTTCGGGGTCGTATTCCGCAAGAAAGGTTTCGTAAAAGTGTATTATCGGTTCATCTCCCTTTCCCGACTCCTGATACTGCTTCATAATAGCCCTAACATCCACAGCGTTTAACAATGCCGCTATATCATCAACCATAACTTCCATCTGTTGGGAAACTTGCCCAAGGGAAATATAATGCCAATGGTTGAGGGTATAAGGGCATAGGCAATTTTCCTGTTAAAGTTGTTTTCCGTCCTTGTGCGTGCGCTGAAAAGTCCGTATGCAATGGTCTGGGCATAAAGGTCTGCAAATTGTTCCTCTGTTAAACTCGGCAACAGGTACTCCTTAAAAGCCTCATAAAAACCGTAAATATCGCTTTTTCCGTCTTTAAGTTCGGGAAGGATTACCTCATCCCTTAAAAAACGGGTTTTGTGTGCCAATTCTCGGGCTAGCGCTTCGGCCGTGGATATAGGGGGTATGGCAAAATCCAAAAAGTTGTGGAAAAGTCTTTTTAATCCCTCCACACCTTCGGCCGGAGGTTTAACTTTGATTTTTTGGGGTATGAATGGACGGGCAAGGAGTACCCTTTGGATTTCCTGACCGTTTCGGTAAAGCCTAAATTCGTAAAAATCCGTTAAAATCAGGTTTGGGAATGTATTTAAATACCTTTTTAGTTGCTCGGTGGTTATAACATTATCAAGGTTTATCCCGGGAGTCTTGGCCTCAATATACCCTGTAACATTATGGGAACTATCCCAAACCCTAAAATCCGGATTCCCCGCCTCCGTTTTCTTTGGAAGTATGGTTATATGAACATTTTTACCGTAAAACCTTGCAACCTCTTCAACCAATTCCTTCAATACCGGGTAATAACTCTCCTCACGGGCATCGCCCCTTTTTGTAATATCCGATATGCCATCAAGATACCTTTTTATAAACCTCTCCACGAATGTGAATTATATTTGCGGAAGATTTTTAAAAGAGAAATCAAACACGCATAAAATACCCTTCTATGGCATACATTTATAAAGCGGGCGTAGTAGGCGGAGGCACCATGGGTTCCGGAATTGCTTATGTAATATCTTACTCCGGGATACCCGTGGTATTAAAGGAGATAGATAAGGAGAGGGCACAAAAGGCATATGAAACCATAAAATCCCTTTATGAAGGCAGGGTTAAAAAGGGAAAGATTACGGAAGAAGAGGCCGAAAGGAGACTCGCATTGGTTGAGGTGACGGATTCTTACGAACCCTTTTCGGATGTTGATATTGTTATAGAGGCCGTTTTTGAAGATCTTGATGTGAAAATAAAGGTTTTCCAGGAGTTGGAAAACTATGTTCCGGAACATACGATCCTTGCAACCAACACCTCCGCCTTATCAATAACCGCAATGGCAGCCGCGACAAAGAGACCCGATAAGGTTATAGGTATGCACTTTTTCTTCCCAGCCCCCGTTATGAAACTCGTGGAGGTTATACCGGCATTGCAGACCTCGGAGGAAACCGTGCAAACCGTAATAGAGTTTTCGGAATCCTTATCAAAACTACCGATTAGGGTTGAGGAATGTCCCGGCTTTTTGGTGAATAGGATTTTGATGGCCTATATGAACGAGGCGGCCTGGGCTTTACTCGAAGGCGAGGCTACGGCCGAAGAGATAGATGCCGCCGCAAGGGAATTCGGTTGGCCAATGGGTCCCTTTACACTCATAGATGAGTTAGGTGTTGATGTGGGCGTAAAGGTTGCGCATATACTTTATGAGGGTTATGGTGAGAGGATGAGACCCGCACCCATTTTGGACGAGATAATAAAGGAGGGGAGGTTTGGGAAAAAGGCGGGTGCGGGTGTATATGATTACGGAAAGGGTGTAAGGCCCATAGAGGAGATTGCCGAAAAGTTGAGGAAAGAACTCGGAATACAAAGGAGGGAAGGGTTTGATTACAATAGGCTTATGATAGCAATGATAAACGAGGCCATACTAACATTGCAGGAAAGGGTTGCATCTCCAAGGGATATAGATCTCGGTATGCTTGCGGGTACTGGCTTCCCACAGGCAAGGGGAGGTGGTCCATTAATGTACGCGGATATTATCGGCCTTGATGAGGTTTTGAAAATGAGTTTGGAATACGAGAAGAAGTACGGTTGGAGGTTTCACCCATCTTACCTTTTGAAGAAATACATAGACGCGGGGTGGCTTGGCAAAAAGAGCGGTAAGGGCTTCTTTGAGCATGTATGAAATTGGCAATATTGGAAATACTCTACGAGGATGAGGTTATAGGATTTTCGAAGAGCAGAGGGGATTTTTACATAAGGGATGAAAGGTTTAAAGTAAAGGACAAATCGCCATTTTTCGCAGCCGAAGGGGTTAATGTGGTCTTGGGATTTGGTCCGGAAAGGGGGGAAAACCTTTTGAGGGAGTTTTTGGCCTTGGGTGCCGAAAGGGCCGTATATCTACCCATCCCATTTTACGGCGTCAAAAACTTTGACCTATATCCCGTTTGCGATTACATAATAAAGAACTTTCCCGATTACGAGATATTTACATCAAACTGGGAAGTCTTTTACAGGTGTAAGGGCTTAAAGATAAACCTCGTTAAGGAGAACATACCGGGAAGGCTTCCAACGGCATTGGAAATAGTAAAGGGTAGGAAGAAACCTTTACAGATTCCCGAGGATTTTGTATATTCCACCCCCTTCAGGTTCATAAGCGGGGAAGAGATATAATGTTTTTATCCCAAACCACGGAGTACGCCCTAAGCGTTCTTGTGGAGATATACAGAACCAAAAAGAGGAAAGGGGGATATGTTAGGCTTGAAGACCTACCGGAAAGGTTTAGAAAACCTTACATAGGATTGATACTCAACCATTTAGTGAAGAAGGGGATTTTAAGATCCCAAAAAGGCAAAGGCGGGGGATTTGATTTCAACATTCCACCCAATAAACTTACATTATGGAGAATTGTTGAGGTTTTAGAGGATACGGAACGGTACGACAGATGCGTTTTTGGTTTGGAGCAATGTAATTCTTCTCAACCCTGCCCATTTCACAAAGAAATTGAGCCCATAAGGGAACGATTTAAAAGGTTTTTAACGGGAAACACCATAGAGAAGTTGGCAAGAAATCTACCGGAAAGCATAACGGCCTTATAATATCATGCATGTTGGATTTTGGCTTACTCTTTTTAAGGTTTATAGTATCCCTTTTGATGATTTTGGGGCACGGTGTTCCGAAAGTTTTGAATCCGCAATCCCACATAAACCTTGTTGAAATGGCCTTTCACACCGGCCCCCTATCCCCAATATTGGCATACTTATCCATAGCAGCGGAAACCCTATTTCAGGTGTTCATTTTATTCGGTATCTTTACCCGTATATCCTCTCTTATATCCTCCATAAACATGCTCGTAGCCCTGTTTTTCCTTATATTCATAAGGGGTACGGATTTCCCAAATTATGAAAAAGCCCTGTTATACTTTGTAATATATACTTTTCTTGTTTTCTCGGGTGCGGGGAGGTATTCCTTTGATGAGTTGGTAAGGAGGAGATGATGGTACCATTTTACTTTACCCTTCAAAATCCAACATTTAAAGATGTAGGTTTTTATGTGTATCCAGTTGTTGAAGGTGGAGTATATAATTACATCGCCGGAGAACCCTTCTTACCTTACCTCGTCTTGGAAATAAATACCGGCTTTCCGGTAAGAAGCGTTGAATTAACCGTTTTGGATGTTGATACATTCCTTTTAAACAAACCTTTATATCCATCCCAAGGGTTTTTGTATGCAGACGGTAGAGAAATACCTTATGACGAGTTTAAGCCAAAATATAGGGGAGAGTATGGGGGCTTTGGCGTTATTTCTTGGAGGTATTCCAAGGGTAGGGTTTTTGTTGTAATATCGGCCTTTAAATATATTTCCGAGGGGAATATCCTACTATTTTCAAGGGGGATAAAACTTGAAGTGGAGCCCTTAATCGGGGTTAAAAGCAAAGACGAAGGCAATTACAATTCGCAAGAGCACTACGATATGCTTTTGATATATCCGGATAACTTCTCGGGCGGCTCCGTTGAAAGGTTTATAAACTTTAAAAAGAAACAGGCCATAAGGGTTATAGCAAAGAAGGTTCAAGAGGCTAATGATTTTCGGGGTAGGGATTTGGCCGAAAGGATCAGGGAAATGATAAAGTATTATCACTCACAGTTCGGTGTAAAATGGGTTTTGTTGGTAGGCGATAACGATGTTATACCCGTAAGATATGCAAAGTTATACGCATATTTCCAATACGGAAACGAAATTCCCACAGACCTTTATTATGCGGATTTGGATGGGGATTGGGATTTAAACGGGAACGGGGTTTTTGGTGAGGTTTCGGATAGCCTTGATCTGTTTGCGGATGTTTATGTTGGCAGAATTCCTATAAACGACGAATATGTTTTTGATAGGTATATTGATATGCTTGAAGAATATTTAAACTTTTCGCCGAGATATTTAAAGGTTTTTGCCCTGGGTTATGACCTTTTTTCCGGAGGCTCAAACGAGGGTATGGATGCGGTAAATTATATGCTCCAAAACTTACCACCAACTATGACCCTTGATACCCTTTCAAGGATGGATTTAAGCTCTTTTATAGATTCTCTTAACACCCATTTCTTTACAACCGTTGTAGTTCATGGGAATTTTCAGCATTTTTTACTCGGTGGGGGATATTACACCATTGGTTCCGCAACATCGCAAAATATCAACAAACCGGTGTTTTTGAACATAATAGATTGCAACAACGGTGCGCTGGATAAGCCTTCTTTGGTGAAGTTTATTTTTAATAACTCCAATTCCGGGATTATAGGGATAAGGGCTACGAGTAGATTAAACGCCCCAACATTTTCGTCCACTGTGGATAAGGCCTTTATAGACTCCGTATTTTCGGGCAAGAGTCTTGGGGAAGCCTTTTATAAATCCTTAGCATACTTTATACCCTTAGCAATATCCGACAACATTTACAGATACCTCACTTTTGGTTATGTTCTTTACGGCGACCCATCTTTATACCTTTGGCATAGTAATCCCTCTACCCTTAGTTTCTCTTCAACTCTTCCGGGTTCAACATATGGAACATTGTATGTGAATTGCGATTCCGGTTGTAGGGTTTTGGTTGATGGCATTACTTCATATGTTTCGGATGGTTCTACAAAATCCATAACCACAAACTTCCCGAATAATCTTAAAATATACGCTTACAAACCCAATTATTATCCCGCCGAAACCTCCGCTGTTTTAACCGGTTATAAATTAAAGTTTTATTTAAACAAAAGTGTTTTAAGCGTTGGGGATACGGCGGAATTAACCTTGTATATAGAAAATAACGGAAATGCTCCGTTCAACGATACTGTTGAGATTTCCTTTTTGAAGGATACCGTATTTATGGCCTATATTCCACCTAAGGGTAAAATAAACATCCGTTTCGATGTGTTTTCACCTTTTGAGGGTGATACATTTTTGGTAATAAACTCCGAAACATTACGGGTTAATTTTATAAACAACTCACCCCTTGTATTCCTATCACCCTTTGGAACATGGATAACAAACCCCCACAATGTGCAAACGGATACATTTTTCATAAACGGAAATCCCTATATTTTGCGGGAAAAATCGTATTATGTTGTTTCCGCGGATACGGTTTTCTTTTATTATAAATCCTATGCGGATACAATATTGCCAACACCCGTGGATACACCGGTTGTTTCCTTCACCCCTATCCAAAACGGAATAAGGATAACTTCAAGCGATACCTTTATGGTTTTTCACACATATGACAGGAAAACATTACGACCTTTAACCCTAAAACCTATAACTGGAATGTTTGAAATCAATAACATTTCGGGATTTTTGGGAATATCAAGGGTTAGGAGGTTTAACCTTTCAAATCCCGTATGGATAGAGGTAAGGGGCTTCCCGAGAAAGGTTTGGGAGATTACATTAAAAGGGGCGGGGCAAACATCCCCGATTTTTATAAACGGATATATATATGCCACAGCAAATTCCAAAATTTATAAACTTAACTTAAACGGTGTAATTTTGGACAGTGCAGACTTAACCGGTGATGTTTGGGATAACATATCCTATGGTGATGGCCTATTAGGTATAGTTTCATCCAACGGAAAATTCGGGATTTATGATACTTCCTTAAACGCTTTAAAAGTTTTTGATATAACGGTTATTCCTACACAAACACAGGTTGCATACTTTAACGGTAAGTTTTATATAAATTCGGGAAACAACCTTTTAAGGTGCGATACAACTAAATGCGATACCCTATTCTCCGATACGAGTTTAATAACATCTTTTTCCATAAGGCAGAACGGGGAAATATTTCTAACAACTTTCAAAAACCTTTACAGGATTTATAACGATAGCATTTATGCTTTAAAAACCTTTTATAACCAAACCCGTCAGGTCGTTTCAACAAACTCCAAGGTTTTTGTTTTACTAAACGCCTATTTATACACTTATCCGGATGATACTACGATTTATATCGGAGAAACCGACGGATATATGTCTTTAACGCCAAGGGGGGAGGCCGTAATTTCACTCTTAAACAGGGGTTATATGAGCGGAAATTATACGAACCAATACTGGACTTTGGCCTTTTATAACGAACCTTTATCGGCATTCATAAACGGAAAGGAAACTTATATCTTTGCCCCAGGAGATGGGGGATTTTTCGCTTTTGACAGCTTGGGAAATATTATTCCCCTTTCTCCCTTCGGAAACAATGTATTAACGGGTAGGTCATACGAGTTGTTTGAAAATGGCGGAAAGGTATATCTCCTTTTGGCAAACTCCTGGAATATAACACTTTACGAGTTGGGTGAGGGGACAATTTCGGGTTATTGGTATTATTCGGGTGGGGATTTAAGCCGTAGGAATTACTTAAATGTTGGGACAATAAGCGTATCGGAAATAACGGATTCAAAGGGATGTGTATTTATTGAAAGGGATAAGGTGGTTATGGAATGCGAAGGGGTTATATACGATGTTTTGGGTAGAAAGGTTTTTAAAGGTAAGGGGGTGTTTTCCAAAAGGGGTGCGTTTTTTGTTAAGGTTAAGGATAGGGTTTTAAAGGTTGTTTTAAAACTCTAATCAACCTTAAAATAACGGTATGGAAAAGTATATCTCAGATCATCTTCGCTATAAAACGTTAGATGATTATGTAAAAAAAGAGATAGAAATTTTCCGGAAGTATGGTATTAAAGATGAGCTCTACCGCTTTCCGGATGTATGGGTCTCTCCTACACTTGAAGATATCTCTGAATTTATAGAAGAGGGTCATCGTATGTCCCCGGAGGTTGAGGCAGAGTTGAGGGCAGTCCTTATTGAGAAATTGGCGGAACTTGAGGACTGGCAGAAGGAGGCTCTACGTGAGGAGTTTCGTTGGTATCACAAGGTCTATCCCGACCGCAAGAAGCACTGGTGGTGGTGGCTACTTGAAGACTAAGGGCATTTCTACGGAAATCCTACAACCTTAAAATTCCCGTATAATTTATGCTAAAATATAAATTCCTTGGTCAAGTTTGGACACCGAGGGAAATAGCAGAATTTATGTTAGATAAAATAAATTTAGATTTTCCAAATTTAAGGATACTTGAACCCGCATGCGGTGAGGGGATCTTTTTGGAAGTTTTGGTAAATAGGTTAAAAGGCAGAAGTTATGAAATCCATTGCGTTGATATAGACAAAAAGGCTTTGGAAATTGCACAAAGAAAGTTTTACAACAATCCGAATATCAAGTTCTTTTACATGGATTTCCTAAAAAAATTTAAAGGTTTTGGATATGACATCATAATATCAAATCCCCCATACATAAGGATACAAAATATACCGGACGGTTATAAGGACTTTTTGTTTAATAATTTTAAATTTTGCAGGGGTGATACCGATATATTTTATGCATTTATTGAGAAATCACTAAGGATTTTAAACAATAAAGGATATTTGGCATTTATAATACCCAATTCTTGGTTATGGTCAAAAGCAGGAGAACCGTTCAGAAATTTTTTAATGAAAATGGAATACAATGTTGAGGTTTATGATTTTGATCACTTTCAAATTTTTAGTGATGTATCAACCTATGTTTCCATAATTATATTACGGAAAGAAAAGGGACTCTATGGTTATTACAGGTTTGACGGTTCGGGTTTTGAGGGTAAAACCCTTTCTTGGCACAAAGTTAGATACTTTAAAGTTGTGGATAATGAAATTGTAGAAATGGTTCAATCCCAACCTTTAAAAATCGGCGATATAAGGGTTGGTATAGCAACCTTATGCGATAGAGTTTTCATTTTTGAACCCGAGGGTGAAGATAAAAATTTTTATTTGTACAAGGGCTTTAAAATTGAAAAATCCATAACCAAAGAGATTATAAAAAACAGTAAAATTAAGAGTCATGAGGATATAAAGAACAACCGTTTAAGAATAATTTTCCCATATAAGAGCGGAAAATTGATAAAAGAAAATGTTCTTAAAGAAGAGTTTCCAAATGCGTATGAATATCTTTTGAATCATAAAGAAGAACTTTTAAAAAGGGACAAGGGTAAAAAGGTATATGAAAATTGGTACGCATTCGGCAGAACCCAGGGAATAAAAACATTATTTGGTAAAAAAATCTTAACACCTGCATTTAGTAAAAAACCGAATTTTGTGTATTGCGATAAAGAAGAGGCTTTGTTTTATGCGGGATATGGAATTTTTAACCCCCCTTATGATTTTGATGTTGTTGAGAAAATATTAAACAGTAGTTTAATTGAAAGTTATATGAATACCATATCAAAACCTTATAGAAACAATTGGAGATCATATTCAAAGGCCTTTCTGGAAAAAATAAGACTACCAATTTTAAATCCCGATGAGATTGATAAACTCAAAAACACAACTAAAAAGGAGGAAATAGATGAATTTGTTTTGTGGTTGTACAAAAGAAAAGGCTTTAGAGGAAGCGTTAAGGGAAAGCTATTATAACTACCTTGAAGGGTATAAAAAGGGCAAAAAGGGTTCAAGGAGCACGGCAAAATTACTTACATTGCATAAGTTTATAGCGGAAAATGTTAAGGAAATTTTGGAGAATAACTTAAAGGCAAAATTTGAGGTTTTCTACATAAACGGAAAAGAAGTTAATATAAATGGTGCTTTCTATACTAAAAGGGTAGATGTATTTATCGGGCAAATAGGAAACTTTGAAGTTTTGAAAGATAGCGCAAAGAAAATTCATATATCTATAAAAAATCCCGAAAATCTATTCGTCTTTTCAATAAAGTTCATTACATCCAACTACAAACAAAATGCGAATAATTACTTTGAAAGTTTGATAGGAGAAACCGTAAATTTAAAGTCCTTAGGTATCAAATTCGGTTATCTATTATTTTTAAAACACCCCATGCCTTATTTGGATAAAGTAGGCGTAATAAAAAAGTTTGAAGAAATTAGCGAAGATGACATTTTAAAATATTACAAACTATTCCAGAAACGGAAAGAGATTTTTTCACCAGATTTTATATTTTTGGGAGTTTATAAAATAAGCGCATTAATGAATCGCGGAAAAATTTGATAGAATAACTGTATTCAGATATATCCCAAAAAACATAAAAAACGGTTATCTTATTTCTTTTTTATCCCAACCTTTTTGCAGATTTTTATGGGAAATCCTCCAACCTTAAAATTCCCGTATAATCATGCTGGTAAAGGTTTTGAGGGCAAAAATACATTGGGCGAGGGTTACGGATAAGGATTTGAATTATGAGGGGAGTATAGTTATAAGTAGGGAACTTTTGGAAAAGGTGGGAATTTTACCTTATGAGAGCGTTTTAATAGTCAATGTGGAAACCGGTAATAGGTTTGAAACATATGTTATACCCACGGATGAAAAGGGGGTAATTCAGTTGAACGGGGGGACTGCAAGGCTTGTGGAGATAGGCGATAGGTTGATAATCATGGCCTTTGGCTGGTTTGAAATTGATAAGGCAAAAGATGTTAAACCTAAGATAATCGTATTAAATGAAAGGAATGAGATAATTCAACCTTAAAATACCCGCTATGAGTATTCTTAGGAATATGTTCGTGAATTTCAAACACATATTCAAAAAACCCGTTACGGTTATGTATCCGAATAAAACGAGAGAAATTCCCGAAAGGTGGAGGCTTGGGGGATTTGCCCTAACATATAACCCCGAGACGGGTGAGGAAAACTGCATAGGTTGTCAGTTATGCCAAAACATATGCCCTTCACAGATAATAACCGTTGTAAGAGGTATGGAAACCATAACATTACCAGATGGTAGCACCAAGAAAAAAACATTTGCAAAGGAGTTTTATTTAGATTTTCAAGCCTGCATGCAATGCGAACTGTGCGTTCAGGTTTGTCCTACGGATGCAATAGTAATGGTTAAGGAAAGGAGAAAACCGGGATATACGAGGGAGGATCTGCTATACGACAAGGAAAGGCTTCTTGAAAACGGAAGAAGGATATTAAAAGGAGAACTTGAAGTTTCTTGGACAACGGGTAATAGAATAAGGGAATTACAAGATCCTAAGAGGGCATGATCGGTTTTCTTTTATTTGTATCTTCGCCGGATGTAAATGTTGCAAAGGATACAGTGGTGGAAACAAACATGTCTTTTTGGTCATATTCTTCCTGTGCCGCAGCTTCCGGAGTAGAAGTTTTGGCATTCTACCTATCTTCTGGTTTGAGCGGGGGAATACCTTTATTGATAAGCACGGGTGCGGGTGGCACCGCGTGTGCGGTTTATAGTTATACCGCATACACCTTAACCCCCATAAAAGAGTTAAAACCAAAAGCTTTTAACAGTGCTTTTAGAGGGGGGACTGTGGGGATATTTTTGGGTTTAGGGACTGTAATAGTCTTAAAGCGTTTAGGGGTATTTTAGAAAATTATGGCAAATACAAAACTTGTTGAAGAGATTAAGGCGGAAATAGAGAATTTGAAGGAAACGGGGTTTTATGTGAATATCAGAACTGTACAAAGCCCCGTGGATGCGTGGGTTATAGTTGATGGTAAGAGGGTGTTAAACTTAACCTCCAACAACTACTTGGGATTTGCAAACGAACCGAGGTTGAGGGAAGCGGCAAAAAAAGCAATTGATGAATACGGCATAGGTCCCGCCGCGGTTAGAACAATATCCGGAACTATGAATCTCCATCTTATTTTGGAAAAAATGCTTGCAGAGTTTAAGAAGGCCGAGGCGGTAATATCCTATCAGAGTGGTTTTAAATCCAACTTATCCGTAATACCTGCAATAGTCGGAAGGGAAGACGGTATATTTTCAGATGAGTTGAACCATGCCTCAATAATAGACGGTTGCAGGCTTTCAAGGGCAGAGATCATAAGGTATGCCCATGCGGATGTTGATGATTTAAGGAAAAAGTTGGCGGAAAACAGACACAGGTTCAGGCGGGCATTAATAGTTACGGATGGCGTTTTCTCGATGGACGGGGATATAGCACCTTTACCGGATATAGTGAAGGTTGCGAAGGAATATGATGCCATAGTTATGGTAGATGACGCCCATGGTGAGGGTGTTCTGGGTAAAGGCGGTAGGGGTATAGTGGATCACTTTGACCTACACGGGGAGGTTGATATAGAAATAGGAACGCTTTCAAAGGCTTTTGGTGTTGTTGGTGGATACGCAGCATCTTCAAGCGTTATAGTGGATTATCTAAGGCAAAAATCAAGACCTTTCCTTTTCTCCTCAGCAATGACCGTTCCGGATGTGGCCGCATGTATAGAAGCGGTTAGGATTTTGCAGGAAAGCGAGGATAGGGTTAAAAAGCTTTGGGATAACGCAAACTACTTTAAGAAAAGGATGCAGGAGGCGGGTTTTAACACTTGGAAATCCCAAACACCTATAACACCGATAGTAATAGGAGACGAAAAGACAACCCAAGAGTTTTCCAAAAGGCTCTTTGAAGAGGGTATATTCGTTCAGGCAATAGTTTATCCGACGGTTCCAAAGGGTACTGCAAGAATGAGGGTTATGATCTCAGCGGTACATACCAAGGAAGATTTAGATTTTGCTGTTGATAAGTTTATAAAGGTGGGTAAGGAGTTGAGGGTTATATGAAGGTGTATTTGAGGTATAACGGAAACTTTTGGGAAAACTCAAAAAGGTATGAATATAAAGGCAACAAGGATGTGGTTAAGTATGTACTTTTCGGAGAAGAGGAAGGTTTAAACTTTGAGGTTAGGGTCTTTGTGGTGGAACCGGGGGGAGCAACATCCTTAGAAAAACACCAACACCAGCACGCCGTTTTGGTTTTGGAAGGTGAGGGCTCAGTGCTAGTAGGTAATAAGATATACGATATAAAACCCCTTGACGGTATATTCGTTCCACCATTAACGCCTCACCAGTTTGTGGCAAACAAGGGAAGTATTTTAAAGATCCTATGCATTGTTGATGCGCGTAGGGATAGACCACAAAGGTTAAGCGACGAGGAATTGAAGGATCTTTTAAAAAATCCGGAAATAGCGGGCGTTATAAAACCTTAACGATTTCACAAACCTCGCTTGCAATTTTTCTTAATATTTCCTTATCCCTTTCATCAAGGTTTGCCTTTTTGAGTAAATCCGGTCTAAAAAGCAATGTTCTCTTTAAGGCCTGTTCCCTCCTCCACAGCGCTATGGCTTTGTGATTTCCGCTTAAAAGTATATCCGGAACCTTCTTCCCTTCAAAATCATAAGGTCGGGTATAAACGGGACTTTCCAATAGGTTATCGTAAAAAGAATCCGTTTCAGCCGAACCCTTATGCGTTAATACTCCTTCCAAAAGTCTAACAACGGCATCCAATATCACCAAGGACGCCAATTCCCCCGATGAAACTATAAAATCCCCAATGGATATTTCAATATCAATGTAATCGTATATCCTGCTATCAATCCCCTTATAGTGTCCTCCAACCAGTATAATTTCTGGCAACTTGGCGATTTCTTTAATGTCCTCCTGATTTATCCTTTTGCCCGAAGAAGACAGTAAAAATACCGGTGCATTTTTTAACCAATCTTTCGCATCTTCTATCGCCTTTACTATGTAATTTACCTTTAATACCATTCCCTCACCGCCACCGTATTGATAATCCTCAACATCCTTAGGGCCCTCGGCGTAATCTATTGGAGAATAAAATTTTATTTCCAAAATACCTTTTTCTATTGCCTTCATTAAAGGTGCATACTTTAAAGGGCTTTTAAAGTATTCCGGAAAAAGACATATTATTCCCACCTTCACCCCTTTACCTTTTGTTGAACGAGATAAGCCTTTATAAATTCATCCAAATCCCCTTCCAAGACACTTTCGGCGTTTCCGGTTTCGTATCCCGTTCTATGGTCTTTAACGAGTTTATAAGGATGTAGAATATAAGACCTTATCTGGTGCCCCCATTCTATTGAGGATTTTGGACCCATAAGTTTTTCAAGTTCCTCTTCTTGCTGTCTCTTATAATACTCGTAAAGCCTTGCTCTCAAAATTTTTAAAGCATTTTCCTTGTTTTGGTGTTGAGACCTTTCGCTTTGCATTACCACGGTTATACCGGTTGGTATATGTCTAACCCTAACGGCAGTTTCATTCTTTTGCATATGCTGACCACCTGGACCTCCGGATCTAAAAGTTTCTATTTCTATTTCATCTTCCTTTATCTCAACTTCTACCTCGGGCATTTCCGGATATACCGTAACCGCAGCGAAAGATGTATGCCTCCTCTTATTGGCATCAAAGGGTGAAATCCTTACAAGTCTATGAACACCCTTTTCCCCCTTTAAATAACCATAAGCGTAAGGACCCTTTATATGTATGGTTGCGGATTTTATCCCAGCAACATCCCCCTTTTGATAATCCAATATTTCAACTTTAAAGCCTTTTCTTTCAGCCCATCTGATATACATTTTCAAAAGCATTTCCGCCCAATCTTGGCTTTCGGTTCCACCCGCTCCTGGATGGATTTCCAAAAAGGCGTTTTGAACATCTTCCTTTTGTGTAAATAGGGTTCTTATCTGAAAATCCAATACATCCCTTTTTAACCTTTTAACCTCTTCTTCCAATTCCTTCAACATATCCGGATCACTTTCCGCCATTTCATAAACTTCCCTTACATAACCTATCCTATCCACCAAGTCCTTATAATCCTCCAAGAGTTTTTTCAGAGCCCCCAATTCCTTCATTTTCTCGGATGCCCTACCAGGATCGCTCCAAAATTCCGATCTTCCACTTTCTTCTTCCAAAGTCTTTATCTTCTCTTCAATTTCTTCTATGTTAAAGATACCCCCTTATGGTTTCAATTTCCTCAATCAATTCCTCAATTTCGGAAAACATCATAAGTGGGAATTATAAAACCGTTTGATTCACCATTCCCAACGCGTTTGCCTGTTTATATCGAGGGAAGGCACGGAGGAAGGTCTTGAAAACCTCGTCTCCTCTGGGTCGTTTGTCTTTATTAAGACATACTCGCCGGTACCCACGGGATCGCCGAATATATAGTCGTATCCCCCTCCGGAATAGTATATCCATCTAATATAAGGTTTATCACTAATGCCCATATCAACGGATGTTATCTCATCGGGTTTTCCCCTCTTTATATATATCCTACCCATATCGGTATATCTACCCCTTAAAGCGGGCGTTGAAAAGGCGCTATCGGCGTATTTAACCCTTTTCCTGAACTCCAAGTAATAATCCCATCCCCTTTTTTCCCAGAAATTCTTCAAAAACGCCAATCTACCCTCTAAGGTTATAATCTTCTCAAATTCCTCCTTCTCTTTTGGTGATGCTATGTAATCTATAAATGAGGCTATATCATCCCCATAAGGCGAAACGAAAAACTCCCGCTCTAAATTGATCTTTTCTCCAAGAGAAGGGGAGATTACCTCTAAAACCAAACGGTATTTTCCATCTTTTAAATCCTCTATCGGAACCTGGGAATATACCGTTGATGAGGAGTTAAATGTTTTGGGAGGAAGTCTCAATACGGGCTTATCCCCATCAAATATAGCACCCACAACTATAAAGGGGCTATCGGATACCACCTCCAAGTAATAATTCAAATTCCTATAAAAAACGCAGGGAAAACATGGCCTTATATATAGGTTTCCCCTTTTGAATAGGGCGGTTGAATCGTTTTCCGATATGTTGTATGCGAGGATTAAGGAGGAGGTTTTAATATTTCCAAATCCTTGGATAGAATCCTCCTTTTTAAAATCCATACCCTTACCCTTCAAATTGCCCTCAAACACCAAATTCTCCCAACCCGCTACGCTTTCATAAAACAAAATTGCATACCTACCCTTTGGCAATTTCTGTTTAACCTTATCCGTAAATTCCTTTTTATCCGAAGACTTAAAGGATACGCTTAAATTTACATCACCGCCGAGGACTTTATCGGACATCAAACTATAAACCAAGATTATATTTCTGAGATTATCGTTTATAGGAAACCAAACCTTATAAACTTCAACATTTACAGCCGCCACCAAAAGCATAATGGATATTTTAAAGGTGAAATGCATATTCCAACTTTCCCCATCATCATTAAAATAGACGGTTTATGTTGTTTTTGATTTTAAACCACATAACCCTTGAAGGTGAGATAAGGGATAGTTTAAATCAAAAAATCCCTTTTGCGGTTATAAGGGTTAAGGAGTTGAAAAAGGGAACCTATTCGGACGAAAGGGGTTATTTTTACTTAAAACTCCCGGATGGCAAATGGACAATAGAGGTAAAGGCCATTGGTAAAAAAACATATACCTTTGTGGTAGAGGGAAGGGATACCGTAATAAGCAAAACCATAACTTTAAAGGATGAGCCTTTAACAACACCCGAAATAATAATTACGGCTAAGAGGGAAGAGTTTAAGCAGGGTACGGGTCAAGCCATAAGGTTCAAGGCAGAGGTTATAAGGCAAACCCCTACATTTATTACGGCGGATGTTTTAAGGACAATCCAAGATTTTCCAGGGGTTCTGGGTTTAGCGGATTTTTCTGGGAAATTTTCCGTTAGAAGTGGTGGTCCAAACGAAAACGCCGTTTTATTGGACAACGCAACCGTTTTCAATCCCTATCACTTGGGTGGATTCTTTTCTGTATTTGATTCGGATGCCCTTGAAAGCTTCACATTTTACAGGTCAAACTTCCCTCCAAAATTTGGAGGTGTTATGTCTTCCGTTTTGGATATGAAAACCTTGGAACCGGACAGCATTTACGGGAACCTTTCGGTAAGCCTCCTTGCGACAAAGGTATTTCAAACATTTAAAGGCGAAAGGTTTGGAGGCTTGGTATCCCTTAGGAGGTCCTACTTCGACGCAACGCTTAAGCTCTTCGATTACGATTTTCCATATTACTTTTACGACGCCTTGGGCAAGGTGTATTACAACTTAAACGATAAATGGACGGTTTCCACCACATTTATGCACGGAAGGGATCACTTCAACTTTACCATTAACAGGGCTTTTTTGAATACCTTCTGGGGGAACGATTTGGTAGCATTTAATTCTAGGGTTATTTTCGGCAATTGGATAAACTTCACCACTTTCAGCAGTACATACTTTACAAACGGCATATCCGTTGGGTATGAAAATCAAAACTTTGTTTCCATAAAAACACCTATGGATTTAACAGAGTTTAAAACGAACTTTATAAGTATAGCCGAAGGTAGCGAGATAAACATGGGGTTGGATGTTCAAAGGGGTAGGGGGAAATTTGATCAGGAATTTTTTGGTTCCAATCTCCAATTCTCGGGTATTGGTTATACATCGGCCTTTTTCGGTGAGTATATGTTGAAAAGGGGTTTGTACAACTTATCCCTTGGATTTCGCATAAACGCGTTTTTAAGGAAACTCATAAACGATCCAAAAAGGGATGTAATGTATTTAAACCCGGAGCCAAGAATAACCTTTAAGCTATTTTTAACCCCGGATGTAGCATTAAAGGGTGGATTTGGTGTTTTCCATCAGTATTATGTGGGTTTATCCGGAGGTGGTGGAACACTTGGTGAAGTCCTATCATCTTTTTACTACTGGGTTCCGGTTTATAGGGGGTTTGAGCCGGAAAGGTCATACCATTATTCCTTGGGCTTATCCGGAATAACCACTTGGGGGGATTGGGAAATAGAAGGGTTCTATAAAGACTACCCATACATACTAATTGACAACCCAAATGTTGATCCAAACGACATTTTCGGAACACTGTTCAGAAAGGGATACGGCTGGGCTTACGGGTTTGACGGTTATATTAGAAAGGACATGGGAAGGCTTAGGGGTATGGTATCTTACTCCTTTTTGGTCGGCAGGGTAAAAATTTCGGATTCCCTTATGAATTCCCCGTATGATAGGAGGAACGCGGTGATAATCGCCCTATCTTATGATATCCGTAGGGGTTTTGAGGGAGGTTTTAGGTTTGCCTATCAGAGTGGTCTTCCTTACACGGGTGTTATCGGTAGGTATGATATATACACCATTTACAACCCGGGAACGGGACTACCCGCGAGGCTGAGAACCGAGGAGATTTATAGTTATCCCTATTCCTTACGGTATCCCCCATATCACAGGGCGGATGTTTATATATCAAAGGCCTTTGGCATTAAGCGGTTTAAAGGGAAATTATTCCTATCGGTTATAAACATTTACAATCGGGAAAATGTATTCACATACTTTTACGACTACTCCAAGGATCCACCTCAGAAAATAACAATTCCCCAACTCCCTTTATTCCCATCCTTAGAGATTTTCCTAAACTGGTAAGGGATCCTTTTCTATTGTGCTCCTCGCATTAAAACCCCAAGGGCTTTTTTAAGCCTATTTTTTGCGTTTTGAATTGAAAAGTATTCAAGGTTTGCATTTGGGGGTTTAATTCCGCCCTTTATGTATTCCGCCATCTCCTCTAAGGAATCAAAGCCGTAATCGTATAAACCCAACATTTGGAGTATCTCCCACACACCACCGGATGTTTTGAATGTTATAACGGGTGTATTGTAATAAAGGGCTTCAAGGGCCGTTAGGGAAAAGGATTCGTAATATGAGGATACTATTAAGGCGTATGCCCTTTCGTAAAATTGTGATAAATCTTCAACATACCCGAAGAACTTTACATTTTTTTTATCTTTACCTTCCAAGCCTATAACCCAACCCTCATATCCGGTAATATCAACGAGCTTTAAAAACCTATCAAAACCCTTTATCCAAGCATTTCTACCCACCCATAATAACGCCCTTTCCCTATTTAAACCCTTGGGATTTGGGAGTTTGTTAAAATCCAAACCTATATGAACCACATAAGGATTTATCCCATAAAACTTATTACACATCTCCGCCATTGAAAAACTCGGGGCAAGCCAACCGTCAAACTTTTTTACCCATTTTTTAAACTTTAAGAGTTTATAAAGATTTAAAGGGTTTTTCTCAAAACCTCCAAAAACCATTCTCCTTGATAGCGCCCTCAAGCCGTGAAAGAAGAAAAACTTGGGAACACTAATACTTTCAGGGTTTAAGTTTTTAAAGTATCCGTTTATAACAACCGCTTCATAACCGCTTATCTCCGGAAACCCGCCTTTCTCCACTTCCCAAATTTCAAAATTTTCACCTTCAATTTCGCTTAAAAATTTACCGACACCCCCTCCCTTTTTTCCTAAGATGAATAATACCAATTATCTGATCACAACCCTATAAACCCTATTTCCGGTCTTGATAAAGAATACACCTCTGTTTAGTTCAACCCTTTCACCCTTGCCAAACTTGCCTATGAGCCTTCCCGTTGATGTGTATATATTAGCATTTTCGTATAGGATTATATCCTTACCCTTTAAGACGAAGGGAGTTAAGGAAGTCCCCCTTGAAACCATATCTTCGCCAACACCCAAGGGATCGTTATTTCCACAGGGGCCGCCGTCTATGGCTACGAGACTATAAGGCTGGCCACCCGGCTTGGGATTGTTTAATGTTATACCCTTGACATTTACCGTCCAATACCCCCTTTGTGCGTTTTCAACATACACGA
This sequence comes from Caldifarciminota bacterium, assembly GCA_039802605.1. GTDB lineage: Bacteria > Hydrothermota > Hydrothermia > LBFQ01 > LBFQ01 > Caldipriscus. The sequence goes on from JBDRWW010000001.1 coordinate 290,444, forward strand.
CTTCAACATTATTTACATAATCGGTGGGACCAGACGGATTTGGTATTGATTGACCGCCTGAAAACTTATTCCCTTTATACACCGTTCCATCCGGGGCTATAACTTCAAGGTCAAGGTTGTTTTGTAATGTGCTTCCGGGTGCGTCCGTCCAAGCCAAAACCACTTTGAAATATGGAGTTGTAAATTGGGAATGGCAACCCACGGGTATGTTATATGTCTCAGTTGCACCGGCCTGGACCCCAATACTATCATCAACCACAAAGAGCCTATGCTTTTCGGCAACATCGTCAAAAAACAATACCCTCTTTAAGTTTATCCTTCCCCAACCTATTGCGTTATTGGGTGGGAGGTTTTCATTTAACATTTTTTGTGCCGATGCTATAAGCATGGCCTTTAATAGGGAACCTTGTGGGTTGAAAGCGTTTGAGGAAACGGGACTACCCGTTGGATACCAGCCCTCGCGGAAATATTGCCTTACGATCGCGGCCGCACCCGCCGCCGCGGGTGTTGCCATAGATGTACCCATAAACCCAGAACTAACGGCGGCGCAGGAATATGTCCTATCGGTTCTGTTCTTTGCGGATGTTATATAACTTGGGGTAAATCTGTTATCACCTCCGGGTGTCATAACATCGGGCTTTATTCTACCGTCATATGTGGGGCCTTGGCTGGAATACCAAGCCCTGTTCTCATCCGGGGGGATTGCCGCATTTGAAAATGCCCCGGCCGCGCCTACGGTTAAAATATTTTTTGCGGTTGCCGGTGCTCCCACCGTACCATCCTCATAAGAGGAGGCGCTGCTGCTATTTCCAGCGGCGAACAACACCAAAGCATCCGGGTGATCCCACATAAACTGGTCGGCATCACGGGCGTTTGATGTGTAAGCGTTTAAAGAACTTCCCCAAGAGTTCGTTATAACCCTCGCCCCATCGTTGTAAAACCAAGTAAAAATCGTGTTTATTGAATACGAATAGCATATGCCTCCACAACTGCCACAACTTGGGCCCCCGGCATCTCCGAATGTAATTTTAGCCTTATAGGCCATACCCCTAATATCCAAAAATACGCCCGTGGTATCCGGATCGCCGGCTGCCGTCCCAGAAACATGGGTTCCGTGCTCATCCGGACAGGTGGCAAAATCATCGGCATAAGGTGATAATTGCCTATAATTAACCACCTTTCTGTGGGATGGGCCGGGCATTATGACGGATGTATCCCTGAAAAAGCAAGAGTAGTAATCAAGACCCGTGTCCATCACACCTATTATTTCCCCCTCTCCGTGCAATCCGTGGGCCCAAATCAAGGAATCTCCGAATACATGTGTTTGGATAGACCACCTCGTATTCCTATTCCACAAATAATTTTTATAATTGGGTTCTATCCTCGCAACATAAGGCAAAGATGCCATCTTTTGGGAAAAGTATAAAACCTCCTCTTCCGGAACCAAAACCTTAAACCTTGGAACATCTTCAAATGGTACCGCTTCGTATCCCAATTTCTTTATTTCAAGTTCCAAAATCCTTTTATCCGCATTCGGAAAACCCACTACCAAGAGTTCCACGAGGGAACCTTCCTTTGCATCCCCAAACTTACCTTCATATATCTCTTTTGCTATTTTTAGCTCCTCTGGAATTCCCGTTATTTGAAAGTTGGGGAGTTTAACACCGTTAGGGATATAGGCAATATAGCCGTATTGCGGAATGTATTCGTATATTTTCACACCCCTGTTTGCAAGACCCAATGCATCCGCATTTTCACCAACGGGCTTAACAATCGCCCAATACGATAAAACCATTAACATCAACGGGTATTATATCCCCGTTGGGTTTATTTGTGGGAAATACTGGGGGTGGAGGGGTTTCTACCCATGCTGACCGATTAGAGTATCAACTATCCTTTTTTCGGCATAAGGTTCAAAGTATTGGGAGAGCTTGGATATATATCTTTCGGAATTTTTGAGCAATTTTTCAAGGATTTCAACCACTTTGGCAATATTTGTATCCCTTTCCAAAAGCATCTCCGCGGCACCAAAATTATATACATCCATTGCATTAAATACCTGATGACCCCCTGCATAAGAATATGGGATAAACAAAGCGGGTTTTTTAAAATAGCATATTTCACCTATGGAACTCACACCCGCACGGGATATTATGACATCCGCCGCCGAGTAAAATGGGGATATGTCCTTTAAAAACTTTACAAATTTGTAATTCTTACCTTCGGCGTCTTCACCCCTTTTCCCCACTATCCCCAAAATGAAAAACTTATTTAAATCGGCCAAGTTTTTTGCAATTTCGTTTAGGATTTTTGAACCCTGACTACCACCTATTATTCCGACTACCGGCAACTTTGTATCAATTCCCAAAACTTTATGGGCATGTTCCCTTTCATAAACCTCCAACTTCCTAACGGGTATTCCAACAAAGATACCCTTTGAAAAGTATTTAACCGCGCTCCTGAAAGCGCAAAAAACACCCCTTGAAAACACCGATAATACTTTATTGGATTTTCCAGCAACGGCATCCCCTTCGAAGAGGTAATAGGGTTTATTGTTGATTATGGCGTTTATCATAGGAGGTAATTGCGGATAACCCCCAAAACCCAACAAAACATCTCCCTCCACGACGGGATCAAAGGTTTGAAAAATCCCTTTTAAAATTGCGTTTAAATTCCTTAATTTTATTTCACCTGCGGAGAATTCCAAAAAACTCTCCTTTATGGGGAAATCAACCTTTAAACCCCCAAGAAGTAAAACCTTAGATATTTTTCTCCTGTCCAATTCGGCCGATACGGATAGTGCGGGGGATATATGCCCTCCGGTGCCGCCGGAAACCAAAACGACCTTCATTTCTCCCCAAAAATTAAGCCCTCAACATGTTTCCAAGCCTCGTTTATCACCCCTTCAACACTCTGATTTCCGTTTATAACCTTTATCCTCTTTTTAGCCCTCCTTGCCAATGCCAAATATCCATACCTAACCCTTTCAAAGAATTCCAGGCCAAGCTTCTCGTAATAATCAAAATCTTTTGTTCTCTTTAACCTTTCCAAGGCGATCTTTGGGTCTATGTCTATAAGGAGGGTTAGGTCGGGCTTCAACTTCATACTCGCTATTTTGTTTAAACGGGTTATCAGGTAATACTCCAACCCTTTACCAAAAACCTGGTATGCAAAGGTTGAATCCGAATACCTGTCGCTTATAACTATTTTCCCTTCCCTCAGCGCAGGTATTATTTTCCTCTTAGTGTGGTCATACCTTGAAGAAAGTAAAGCGAAAACTTCCGCCAAAGGCTCCCTCGCTATGGGTTTTGATAAGACCTTTCTTATTTCCTCCGCGAAATCCGTCCCACCCGGTTCCCTTGTTATAACTATTCTTTCGGGTTTTACCCCCCTTTGAAGTAATCTCTCCCTTAATCCCTCAATTAAAGAGCTTTTGCCGCTACCGTCAATGCCCTCAACGGTTATAAACTTTCCCCATCTACCCAAAGTTTAAAGTGCCAAAATCCCGAGAATAAACAGGGCACCAACAACAAGCCACAACGCGTATGTTCTGACGGAACCCGTTTGCAATTTCCTAAATAGGGAACCAAATGCGTAAGATATCCAAGCCAAGGCATTAATGGTACCGTCAATCAAAATCCTATCAACGAGTAGGAACAATATCCACTTTGAAATGAAGTTCAAACCCTTAACAAAAACAAAGTAATAAATCTCATCCACCCAATACCTGTTATACAGCACAACATAAACGGGTTTGAAAACCTTAGCCATAACGACGGGAATACTCGGGGAAAGTACATACATAAAGTAGGCCAACAAAATTCCCAGAACGCCGGCGGTTATACCGAGAAGCATGGGCAAGGATGTATGGGATATGTGGAAGTGTTCGGGTAATACGAATGCATCCTTAAAGAGTTTTGCCCACAAGCTGTGCTCACCTCCCAAACCGACAAAACCGGCAACTATTGAACCCATTGCCAAAATTCCCATAGGTATAAGCATTATAGGGGGACTTTCATGGGCGTGTTCGTAAAGGTGATGATCCCTAGGTTTCCCAAAGAAAACCATAAAAAACATCCGAAACATGTAGAAAGCGGTTAAAAATGCGGTGATGACCAAAAGCCAAAAGACAAAGGGGAATTCCTGGGTTGCCAAAAGAATTTCGTCCTTACTGAAAAAGCCGGCAAAAGGAGGGATACCCGCAAGGGCCAAGCCCCCTATCGCCATAAACAAACCCGTCCATGGGAGTTTTTTCCAAAGCCCTCCCATCCTCTGAATATCCAATACATCGTGTAATGCATGCATTACGGAACCGGCGGTTAAGAACAACAGGGCTTTAAAGAAGGCGTGTGTGTATAGGTGGAAAACCCCCGCGGAATACCCAAACATACCCGCAGCCGAAAACATGTAGCCCAACTGTGATATGGTTGAAAAGGCGAGGATCCTCTTTAAGTCGTTATTTACAAGGGCCATAGTTGCGGCAAAGAAGGCGGTTAAGGCCCCTATTATAGCCACCATTTCGGGGGATGATAGACCAAAAAGTATGGGGACATCCTTAACGGATGAGTATAAAAACGATGTCCTCGCCACGAGATATACGCCGGCCGTTACCATAGTTGCGGCGTGTATTAATGCCGAAACCGGTGTTGGACCCTCCATGGCATCCGGCAACCAAACATAAAGGGGGATCTGGGCCGATTTACCGGTTGCCGCCACAAAAAACAGCAAGCCCGCTAATGCCAAAGAAGATGCCAATGTTTCTTTATTTTGCAAAACAAAGTTATTAACCTCCGTATATTTTAGCGTCCCAAAGAGGGCAAATATTAAGAACATACCCAATAAAAACCCCGCATCCCCAATTCTATTAACCACAAAGGCCTTCATACCGGCCTGACGGGGTGCATCCCTAAAATACCAGAACCCTATTAAAAGGTAAGAGGCCAAACCGACACCTTCCCAACCCACAAATGTAACCGGGAATGAGTTTCCCAAAACCAAAACCAGCATAAAGAACACGAACATATTTAAATAGGAGAAATACCTCCAATAACCCTCATCGTGCTCCATATAGCCTATGGAATAAAGGTGTATCCAAAGGGATACGAATGTTACAACGAATAGCATTATGCCCGCAAGGGGATCAAGTAGATAACCCACGGTAATGTTTAGGTCTCCGGCGAACATCCATGTGTATAGGTCTTTTTCAACGGTAAGACCCCCGAATAGGGTTTGGTACGCGAGATAACCCCCGGTAAGGGTGGAGATCAAAAGCATAAGGGTGGCTATCCATCCCGGAAGTTTGCCGAGTTTTCTACCGAATATTCCGTTAATCAAAAACCCAAAAAAGGGCGCACTAACGGTGGTAATAACGAGAATATCCACGGTATTCATGAACGGATATTCTAAGCCCGAAAAACGATTATTGGGTTCGGTATGCATTTAATTCAACCTTAAAATAAATTCTTATGCTTATACTGACGGCTTATATAACTTTTGCAAGTAGGTATGGAAACGGCAATGAGGAGCCCTACTCAATGGTTAGAATATCCGAAGGCTATGCGATTTTCGGGCAAACCAATTCGTTTTCCGGGGGTGGACTGGGATACGGCGACTTATTTTTGATAAAAGTTGATACTATGGGAAATCTTCTCTGGAACAGGGTTTACGGTAGATACATAAGTCCTTCCACACCACGAGAGGATTATGCCACTTGGATGATAGGAACATCGGATGGTGGTTTTTTGATGTTGGGTTATACGGGTGTCGACCCCTCGCCTTCCGATAGTATGCACCTTTTTATGATAAAAACAAATTCTCTTGGGACAGTATCCTGGGCAAAAAGAATAGGTGTTAATCCAATTGCCGTTGGAGAAATTGATAAGGCTTGGAGTGCTGTGGAGGATACGGGTGGATATATTCTCGCCGGACAAACAAACACATCACCGGGTGCAGACTTTGATGCAATAGTTTTAAAAGTGGCTTCGGATGGGAGTGTTATAAGGTGGCAAAAGCGTTTGGGTAGGTTTAAGTTTGGAACCGATACGGTTCTGGCACAGCTCATGTTTGACATAGCAAAAGGACCGGACGGAAACTATATTTTGGTTGGAAGGGTTGAGGACAGTTTAACAACCCTCCCTTCGGGAGACCCGGAAGATTGGGATATTTATGCGGTAAAGATTAGACCCAATGGGGATACTGTATGGACTAAAAGGTATAGGGGGCAGCCAACGCGCACATTTGTATCGGGGAATAGAGAAAGCGCCATAGGTTTGACCATGCTACCATCGGGAAATTTTGTAGTCGTTGGATACGCCAACACTTGGGAAAGTCCATCAAACAATCCGGCTTATAGGGATATGCTGGTTATGAAGATAAGGGGAACGGATGGGGCGGTGCTGTGGGCAAAAAGGGTCGTAAGCAATGGAACATACGACCTTTTCAGAAACGCGTATTACTCAAACGGATATGTTTTCCTAAGCGGTGAGCTAAACGGCGATGCGGTTTTAATAAAGATGGATACATTGGGTAATCTCATATGGGCTAAGAGGTTTTCAACACCTTCAACGGATATAGGGAGATATGCCTTTCCAACAAACATAAATGGACAACAACATGTGGTGTTTTTACTATCGTCAGGTGGGTATGCTATTTTGATTCAATTGGATAGCAGTGGAAATTATTTAAGACCACCTCTTTGCGGATATTTAACGACAATAAGCCCTACCATTAGCAATGTTAGCCTTTATGCAATACCCACAAGGGATAGCGTTTACAACCTCTCGTTTTCTATAAACGACGCATCCGTGGCAACCACGAATGGAATAAACTCCAACAACCTTTGCCCCCTTAACGGCGATTACGAACTCGTTGTAGGGGAGAGGGAAAGTTGCAAGGATGCAATTGTTGTAAAATCTTCCAAGGGTGGTTTAAAATTGGATGTTTATAAGGCCGGAGATTATGAAATAAGGGTTTATGATGCGAGCGGGAGGTCGGTTAGGGAATTTAACGGTTATATGGGTTTGGGAGTTTATACCTTAAATGTTCATAGAGGGCTGTTCTTCGTAGAGATAATAAAGGACGATAAGAGTTTGGGGATATTTAAAGCGGTAATAATGTGATCATCTAACCACCACCTTATAAACCCTACCGCCTTCTTTTACAAAATAAATACCCCTTTTCAGTTGCACAAATCCCTTTCCTTTGAAAACCCTTCTGCCATCCACAGAATAGATTTCACCGCTTAGATAAACCCCGTATTTTGATGAATAAAATCCCATCGCAACCCCCTTTTCATTCTCAACATAGGATAACACCGGGCATATTGGGTTTGTGGTGTAAAACAACCTTAAATAAAGGGTTGCGGAATCCCCGGGTGAAAGGGTATAAGGTCCTGAACCGATCATAGCCGACCAATCGCTTACGGTATCTGGTGGAAAGGATATATCACCCCTTAAAAGGAGAAACTTTACGCTATCGTCCATTATCTCAAACCAGCTTGCGTTTTTTATAAAAGAAATGTTTGAAAGCGGGTTCAAAGCCTGCAAACCTATATAACCGTTGAAGCTGCCATCAACCGCCCCCATTAACAAACACCTATAAGTTGGATACATGTATCCCGTATCCTTACTCGGCCTTCCAACATCAAAATCCGCAAAAAATCCTATATAACCGGATATAGTTGAAGGTGTAGTATTTTTAACGGTAAAGGCCAAATGTATAAATGTATCCCCGCCGTACCCGTATCCGGAAAGGGTGTATTCCAAACCGTTGCTATCACGCTGTTCAATGTAGTAGCCCTGCGGGACAAAGGGTATAAACTTAAATGTATCCGTAGGGTAAAAGTCTCTATCGTTTCCGTCTTTACCTATCCAAGCATCGCTAACATTTGAATGGGAAATTCCAAAGGCAAAACTCCCCAAATATAAATTTCCAATGCCCCCATACCAGAGGTTAAAAAACTTTCCCGTTCTCGTAAAAGAGACCTTTAAAGCGGTTGTATCAATGCTAACATATTCCCTTGGAGGATTTCCAAAAGGTACGAGTATGCCGTTTATAGTGCTATCGCTATAAGAAATCTTTAAAACAAAGGATATGTATTCGCCGTCGTTTATACCACTTGCGAATATTTCAAAGGATACGGAAAATGTATCCGAGGCCGGGACGGTGGCATTAAAGGGTGGTGTGTTTATGGAAACCCTTGTATCGGATGTTTGTAGGGAAAAGTTTGCCAAGGAAGATGAAGCGGTATAATTCTTTATTAAAACCACCAAAGTGTCAAGTCCATCAAACCTTCCATCCTTTATTTGCCAAGATAAAACCCTTGGTAAAATTGTTGAAGGTAAGGGTGTATTCTTTACGGCTTTCCAAGCGTTAACCCTTCCCCAACCGTATGAATTGTTGGGATAGGGGGAACCCCATGGGAAGGTATCGGTTGAATAGGTTAAAATGTTATAAATATCGTAAAATGTTAAAGATGGATTCTTTTGAAGCATTAAGGCTATTACCCCCGCGGTTATAGGTGATGAAAGCGATGTTCCACTTGCGGTTCTAAAACCCCCCCCTATGTTTGTGGTCAATACAGCTACGCCCGGGGCAACCACATCGGGTTTTAAAAGGTTCCATGTCGGATAAGGCCAGTATGTGGGGTCATTCCAAGGGTTTTTGTTGGGGGCTGGGCCCCTTGATGAAAACGATGCCAATGTATCGCCGGAATTTGTAGCCCCAACACCTATAACCAACGGATAGTTTCCAGGGGAGAAATTAACACCCGGGGTATTCCCCAGAGCAAATACGGGAATAATTCCGGCCATCCTTAAAAGGTATATATCGTTCCAATATTCAAGCGAGCCACTCGTATCACCGGTTTTCCAAGAGCCGTTATACACCCTTATGTCATAGCCGGAGTCTATTTTCCATTCGAGGATCTTTGAAAAACCCAGGTGAGTTGCAACTTCGTTTGATGTTATATAATATCCAAACATCCTAACAACCGCTATTTTTGCCCCGGGTGCCACGCCCGTGCTATCCGCCACCAAAACCCCCGATACCAAGGTTCCATGCGGGAGTATGGGGGAATCCGTGGGCCTTTCACTACCCTCAACGGCGTCGTACCATATGCCCGACCACTTCCCTATTAAATACGGGTGACTCGTATCTATTCCGGTATCCATTATAACCACCAAAACCCCATTTCCATTATAGCCGTTTGCCCAACAGGAGTCCGCCATAATTTTATCTAAGGCCCAAGAACCCGTTGAATTCCTTCCGTAATCGTATATTGGTAAAAGTTCAACCGTTCCGGCTTTGTGGTACCCAACCGCGCCTAATACATCCCTTATTTTGTTCAGGTTTTCTTTGGATGTATATACGGCCACGGCGTTTGCCGATGGTAAGGGTATAACGCTATCCGCGAGGTTATAACTTTTTAAAAGGTTTGCCCTTTGACTTGTTTGCAGTTTTAACATTTGAAAAAGGGGTTTTACATCCCTAAACTTATAATCCACAACATTACCAAGGGAAAAAATATACCAACCCATCATATCGCACATTTTATAGTTGAAAAACCCACCTTAAAATACTTGTTTGTCCTTGAAGGAAGTCAGGGAGATAATCGAAGGTGTTGTTAAGGGGAAGAAAACGGGGGTTTTGAGGATTTATAGGAAAATGTTCGGCGATCCCCTTTTGTATGTAACATTTTTGAAAGGCACACCTGTATATGCTTACTCGTTTCTCGTAAAGGAGAAGTGGTATGACGGTCTTCTGAGTTACGAAGAAGTGGAAAACAACCTTTTTGGAAACCTTTTTGAATACGCCTTCAAAAAACACGGACAAAAATATGTGGAACACCTCGTTGTTTATTCAAATAGGGTTATTCAAGAGGCTCTAACCGGTGCCGTAGAAAACAATTGGCAATTGGAGGCGGAATTTATCCATGAGGATGAGGATACCGTAAGGGAAAGTATTGGGATTTTAAAGGTTAAAAGTGAAATAGAAGCCTTCGCAAAAACCTTGCAATCACTTGGGGCAAAAGAGATTTTTATACCCAAATTGGATAAGTTCATAGGTTATTACGCCCAGAGCGATTTAAGGGATATTTACAACTTTATGGTTAAGGCATTCGGTGATTGCGACAACATATTTTCATCTCCGTTTGGAAACATTTTTATTATCCACAAATACGGCCAACCAGTCGTATTTTCTATGGAAAATGTTTTAATAGGTGAAGATGTTGAAAGGTTGATCAGTATAATTGAGGGTTCGGAAAAGGTGTTGTTTGGAGGCAAAATTGAAGGGGGACAAAGGATTGAGGTTCCGGTATTTAAAACCTACGGGAAACCCTTTTTAATATCGTTAAGAACGGATGAAGGGTTTTTAACCCTGCATTTAAAAAGCGACAAGGTTTATATGATGGATGTAAAACCTACAAACGCGGTTTTTTCAACAATTTCGGAATACAACGAGAAGATAAGTATCGCGCTCTATGATATGCTCGGTAAGGAGACAAAAATTAAGTCTCAGGATATCGTTGATATGCGAATAAAAATCCTTTTGATGAAGTACCCCAATCCACAGGAGTTTAAGGAAGTTGTTCAGAAGGAGAGGTTTTAAGGGTTTTTATGTATTCCAATATGCTTTCCACAAATGGGGGTTTTTCAATGTTTAGTTTTGTATCCAGTAATATTGAGGTTTTTGGTCTAATACCGAGGTCGGGTTTTATAATGTAAATTTTTGAATTTGATCTTATGGCATCCTTTATCAAAACCGTACCCTCAAATGGGGTTATCGGGGTTTTCCCCGTTATATGATAAATCCCCGGGGATTTTTCCAAAACCTTTAAGATATTCTTGGCCAAAAAATCCGCAGGGGTTGGGCAAACCAACTGTTCGTCGTGCGTATAAATATCCTCGTTTTTTATAAGTTTTAAAGGCATGGTGCTAAAAAAGTTTTTACCGTTTTCTCCAAAAACCCAAGATGTTCTTATAACATAAGAGTTTGTGCATATACTTAAAACCGCCTCTTCCGAAAGCGTTTTTGTTTTTCCATACCAACTTATTGGGTTAGGTTTATCGTCCTCTGTATAAAGACCAACTTTACCGTCAAACACATAATCCGTGGATATGTGAATAAGTTTAATTCCGTTTCTTTCACAAAATTCGGCTAGGATTTTTGGAAAAACAAAGTTTATATTATAACACCTCTCCCTCTCCTTTTCGGCCAAGGAAACATTCGTATAAGCAATGGAATTTATGACAACGCTTACACCATCTAAAAACTTTTCCAAAAAGCCTTCTAAACCCCGGATGTTTTCAACATCAAAATCCTTACGCGTATGAAACTTGGCATTTTTTAAGGTTTTCCTTAATGCGGTTCCAAGGGTACCGGTTGAACCGAATACGGCTATCAAAGGAAGTATTTTATATCCGCATAATAAACCGTTCGCCCTTAAAATACCCGTTTACTCGGCGGCCGTAGCTCAGCGGTAGAGCACCAGACTGTGGCTCTGGGGGTCGCGGGTTCGAATCCCGTCGGCCGCCCTTTGCGAATAGCAATTGTTGGGGCTACGGGGTTGGTGGGGAGGAAAATGTTAGAGGTTTTGGAGGAAAGACTCTGGAAGGAAAATCCCGAAATTATCCCCTTAGCCTCCGAAAAATCCGCCGGTAAAACCCTGCACTTTCTAAACAAAACCATAAAAGTTTTGCCTTTGGAATACGAAATTCCCGAGGTTGATTATGCTTTATTTTCGGCGGGTTCCGAAATATCCAAAAAGTTTGCCCCACTTTTTGTTGAAAGGGGGGCGGTTGTAATTGATAATTCAAGCGCTTTCCGTTTGGATGAGAGAGTACCCCTTGTGGTACCGGAGGTAAATCCGGAAGATATAAAGAATCACAAGGGCATAATATCCAACCCAAATTGTTCCACGATACAAATGGTAGCTTTTTTAAAGCCACTACTGGACGCCTTCGGCATAGAAGAGGTTTTTGTTGCCACATATCAGTCGGTTTCGGGTGCGGGTATGAAAGGTCTGATGGCTTTGAACGAGGAGGAGAGGGGTGGAATATACGATGATACGCCTTTCCCCACAAGGATATACCGCAATGTTATCCCACAAATTGGAGATTTTTTTGAGGGTTATTCAACCGAGGAGTGGAAGATGATAAAGGAAACAAAAAAAATACTGAAAAGCGATATAAAGGTTTATCCAACAACGGTTAGGGTTCCGGTTGAGGTTGGGCATTCGGAAGCGATAACGGTTATATTAAAAAGTTCCCCATCAATTGAAGATGTTTATGAGGTTTTGGAAAGGGCAAAGGGTTTAAAGGTTTTGAGGGATGGATATTCAACCCCCATAGATGTTGAGGATAAGGACTATGTTGTGGTAAGTAGGTTAAGGTTTAACCCTGACAATTCAAGGGCTTTGAGCGCCTGGGTTGTGGCGGATAATTTGCGTAAGGGTGCCGCAACGAATGCGGTTCAAATTTTGGAACTTTTAATAAAAGGTGGATTGGAATAACATAATCCCACACCTTGAAGAACTCAGGAATAGAATAATACGGGCTTTTCTTATATACGCCTTAGTTTCGGTTATAATGTGGTTTTTTCACGATTATGTTATAAGGTTTATATCCCAACCCGTTGGGAAGCTGTACATTTTTAATGTTCAGGATGCCTTTATGCTTAGGTTAAAGGTTTCATTAATGTCTGCCCTGTTTATATGTCTCCCATACTTTGTTTTGGAAATTTGGGGTTTTATATCCCCAGCACTCTATCCCAACGAAAAACTCGCCGTAGGGCTTATTCTCATTTCAACCCTTGTACTTTTTTACTTAGGCGCATTTTTGTCCATTTTTGTGATATTACCCAGGGCGGTTGTTTTTCTACTTTCTTTTTCTTCTGGATTTCAGACCATAATAGGCGCAAACCAATATTTGGACTTTATATTTTGGAGCACATTGATATTCGGAGTTTTATTTGAACTTCCGGTCGCGGTGGGTATATTGGCAAGATTAGGGATAATAAACAGCAAGTTATTAACCAAGAGGCGTAGGGAGATGATAGTGGGTATAGTCATAGTGGCGGCGGTAATATCCCCTACCGTAGATGCTTTTAGCCTTATAGCAATGTCTTTACCTTTAATATTGTTGTATGAAATCAGTATATGGGTGGCCAAGGTTGTTGAAAAGAAATAATTTACAACCTTAGAATATAAAACGAATATGGAGGTTTATTCAAGGGAAAAGGTTTGGACATATGAGGATTACTTAAAACTTGAAGACGATAAGCGTTATGAGGTTATTAACGGGAGGTTGGTAGAAATGCCCGCGCCGGGTTTTGAACATCAAAAGGTTTTAAATGCCATAAACTTGAAGATTTACACTTTCGTGTTGGAAAAGGATTTTGGCGAAATTGTCCCATCACCCTTTGATGTTATATTATCCGAGGATATCGTAGTTCAGCCGGATATAGTTTTTATATCCAAAGATAACTTGAAAAACATAAGAGAAGGCCGTTTGTTTGGCGCCCCGGACATGATTGTTGAAATAGTATCGCCAGGTAGTTATAATAGGGATAGGTATGAAAAATTCAAAATATATGAAGAGTTTGGTGTTAAGGAGTATTGGATAGTTTTACCCGGTGAAAAGGCGGTGGAGGTGTGGGTTTTGGGTGAGAAGGGAAAATATGAACTTTACTCCTTTGCGGAAAAAGAGGGGAAGGTTAAAAGCAAAGTTTTAGAAGGCTTAGAAATTGATTTAAAGGGGGTGTTTGGATGAATACGGAAGTTAAGGAAAAAGTTTGGACTTATGAGGATTATTTAAAACTTGAAGATGATAAGCGTTATGAGGTTATTAACGGGAGGTTGGTAGAAATGCCCGCGCCTACTCCTTGGCATCAGGATATTTCAAGGAATTTGTTATTTCTACTTTGGGGATTTGTTAAGGGCAAAGACTTGGGTAAAATATACCACTCTCCCATAGATATAGTGTTAAGAGAAGATGTGGTATTACAACCCGATATAGTTTATATTTCAAAGGAAAAACTCGGGATAGTAGGGGAGAAAGCGGTAAATGGCACGCCGGACTTGGTTGTAGAAATAGTTTCGCCATCAACGGCACGGAGGGATACGGTAGTTAAGAAGGGGATATATGAAAATTTTGGTGTTAAGGAATATTGGATTGTTTATCCCGATGAAAAGGCGATAGAGGTATGGGTTTTAAATGAAAGCGGAAAATATGAACTTTATTCCTTTGCAGAAAAAGAGGGGAAGGTTAAAAGTAAAGTTTTGGAAGGCTTAGAGGTTGATTTAAAGGAGGTGTTCGGATGAAGGAAATGGTTAAGGAAAGGATTTGGACTTACGAGGATTATTTGAAACTTGAAGACGATAAGCGTTATGAGGTTATTAACGGGAGGTTGGTAGAAATGCCCGCGCCGGGTTTTGAACATCAGAAGATTTCGGGCTTAATAGACTTTATATTGCGGAAATTTGTCTATAAAGAGCGCATAGGGGAAGTTTTATATGCCCCCTTTGATGTAATACTTTCGGAAAATATCGTAGTTCAACCGGATATAGTTTTCATATCAAACGAAAATCTGAAAAACATAAAAGAAGGGCGTCTTTTCGGTCCTCCGGACTTGGTTGTGGAAATAGTATCTCCGGGCAGTTATAAGAGGGATAGATTTGAAAAGTTCAAGATATACGAGGAATTTGGGGTTAAAGAGTATTGGATAGTTTTACCGGGCGAAAAGGTAATAGAGGTTTGGTGTTTGAAGGAAGGTAAGTATGTTTTACACTCCATAGCCGTTGAAAAGGGGGAGGTTGAAAGCTGCCTTTTAAAGGGTTTAAAGGTAAAAGTTGAGGAGGTGTTTAAATGAAAGTGGATGTTAAGGAAAAAGTTTGGACTTACGAGGATTATTTGAAACTTGAAGATGATAAGCGTTATGAGGTTATTAACGGGAGGTTGGTAGAAATGCCCGCGCCGGGTTTTGAACATCAGGATATTCTTACCGAGCTGATTTTAAAATTTAAAGTTTTTACTAAGGAGAATACTTTGGGAAAGGTTATTCCCTCCCCATTTGATGTAATACTCTCGGAAAGTGTTGTCGTTCAACCCGACATAGTTTATATATCAAAAGAAAACCTGAAAAACATAAAAGAGGGTCGCTTATTCGGGGCTCCGGACTTGGTTGTAGAAATAGTTTCGCCATCAACAACGAGGAGGGATACGGTTGTCAAGAAGGGGATATATGAAAATTTTGGTGTTAAGGAATATTGGATTGTTTATCCCGATGAAAAGGCAATAGAGGTGTGGGTTTTGGGTGAGAAGGGAAAGGAGGGTTATGAACTTTATTCCTTTGCCGAGAAAAAAGTTAAAAGCAAGGTTTTAGGAGGCTTAGAGGTTGATTTAAAGGAAGTGTTTTAATATCAAAATCCCTTCAACCTTATAATTTTCACCCGTGAAATCAAAGGAAATTAGGAAAGTTTTTTTGGAGTTTTTTAAAGAAAGGGGGCATACCATTGTTCAATCTTCCCCACTATTACCGCCAGACCCCACGCTCTTATTTACAAATGCTGGGATGAACCAGTTTAAACCCTATTTTCTCGGGGAGATGGAACCCCCTTTCAAAAGGGCGGCATCCGTACAAAAATGTTTAAGGGCGGGTGGGAAACATAACGACTTGGATAATGTGGGATTTACGAGAAGGCACCACACATTTTTTGAAATGCTCGGTAATTTTAGTTTTGGGGATTACTTTAAAAAGGAGGCCATTGTTTGGGCTTGGGAACTTTTAACGGGAGTTTTCAAAATACCCAAGGATAGATTGTGGATAACCGTGTACGAGGAGGATGAGGAGGCTTATAGCATTTGGAAGGATGAGGTTGGAGTAAGCCCCGATAGAATTATAAAAATGGGCGCCAAGGATAACTTTTGGGAAATGGGCGATGTCGGTCCATGCGGTCCATCTTCCGAAATAATTTACGATTTGGGAGAAGAATCCGACCCAAATCAAAAAACCCCAAAGGATGAAGGTGAGAGGTTCTTGGAGTTGTGGAATCTCGTTTTTATGCAGTTTAACCGCAAAGCGGATGGTAGTTTGGAACCCCTACCCAAAAAGAACATAGATACCGGCATGGGTTTGGAGAGAATAGCATCGGTTTTGCAGGGTACATACTCCAACTACGAAACGGATCTGTTTATGCCGATAATAAACTTTATAGAGGATATAACTGGGGTTAAATACACATATGAAACCGGAGCCCCCCATAGGGTTATAGCAGACCATACAAGGGCATTGGTTTTTGCAATATCTGACGGTATATACCCTTCAAATTTTGGCAGGGGTTATGTTTTGAGGAGGATTTTGAGGAGGGCTTACAGGTTTGCCCAAAAGTTAAATGTGGCGGAGCCAATAATTTATAAGGTGGCGGATGTCGTAGCGGATATTATGGGGGATGTATATCCCGAGGTAAGGGAAAACATTAAAACGATCAAGGAGATTATTAAAAACGAAGAGGAAAGGTTTTTGAATACACTCGGCAGGGCTATTCCGGTTTTAATTGAAAGCCTTGAAAACGCAAAAGAAGGGGGTATATTGGACGGTAAGACGGCTTTCACCCTATATGACACATATGGTATACCCCAGGACATGATAGACGACTGGGCAACAACTTATAAAATAAAAATTGACTGGCAGGGATTTTGGGAGGAGATGGAAGATGCAAAGGAAAGGTCAAGGGAGAGCGCAAAGTTTAAGCTCTTAGTGCCCGAGTGGTTAAAAGTTTCCGAGGATTACACGGGTTCAAAGTTTGTTGGGTATGATAATTTGCGATGGAAATCGCGAGTTGCAAAAATAGGTAAAATAAACAATCTGGATGCATTGGTATGTTTTGAAACACCTTTTTACCCAGAAGGTGGAGGGCAGGTAGGTGATGTGGGGATTATTAAGGGCAAGACTTGGGAATTTAAAGTTGAGGATACGAAAAGGATAGGAATGGATATCATACATTACGGGAAATTAAAGGGAAGCGTAGATATCGGGGATGAATGTGATCTGTTGGTTTCCGAAAAGGAAAGAAATGCGGCAAGAAGGGCGCACACTTCAACACACCTCCTTCACGCATCTTTAAGGGCCATTTTGGGTCATCATGTAAGGCAGCAGGGTTCTTTGGTTGAAAGGGAGAGGTTGAGGTTTGACTTTTCCCACCCAAAACCCCTATCCGATGAGGAAATAAATGAAATTGAAAACCTGGTAAACGAGAAGATAAGGGAAAATATTCCGGTTTCACAGGAGTACAAACCTTATAGGGAGGCGGTAAGAGAAGGGGCCATTGCCATTTTTGAGGAAAAATATGGCGAAATAGTTAGGGTTATAACCATTGGGGATTTCTCAAAAGAACTATGCGGGGGAACACATGTCGATAGAACCGGGGACATTGGGGTTTTCATTATAACAAAAGAGGAAAGCGTATCAGCCGGGACCAGGAGAATAGAGGCATTGGTTGGTGAGAGGGCTTTAAAGTATATCCAAGAGCATAGGGATATATTAAAGGCTTCGGCCGGATTACTCAACACCGGTATCAAGGATTTGCCGAAGGTGATTAACAAACGCTTGGAGGAGTATAGGCAACTTGAAGGGGAACTCAATTCAATTTACGATAAACTTGCGGAAATATACGCCGAAAGGGTTAAGGTTATGGATAAGGGGGAATTTAAGGTTATATATGGAATTGCGCCACTACCAAAGGATGCCCTTAGAAGGGTTGGGGATAAGGTATCGGAGCCCTTGGGAATAACCGTTCTCGTGTCGGAACATCCAAAGGATAGGGGTTTTATACATATCAGAATAGGGAACGGATTAAACGGGAAGGTATCGGCAAAGGAGATAATTTCAAAGATAACAAAGGAGTTAGGAGGGGGAGGGGGTGGAAGCGATGTTAAAGCCGAGGGGAAAATAAAGGATGTTAAAGGGCTTGAAAAGGTTTTGAAGGGTGTGATATGATAGTTTACGGTAGGCGTGTAATATACGAAATGTTGAGAAGCGGATTTAAACCAAAGGTTATATACCTACAAAAGGGGGCAAAGTTTGAGGATAAGCTTTTGGAAATGATAGCGGGTTTAAACGCCGTTATGGTTTCACAAAAGGAGATAAATTCCCTAACTTCAACAAGGGATCACCAAGGTATTGCGGCGGATATAGGGGAGTTCATAACATATGATAGAAAGGAGATAATAAACGAATCTATAAGGAGAAACAAACCCGTCCTCGTATTAGACCACTTACAGGATGTTAGAAATGTTGGGGCATTGATAAGGAGTGCGGAGGCATTTGGGTTTGTCGGTGTAGTAATATCATCCCATAAGGCCGCTCCCATTACCCCAACCGTTGTGAAAACCTCCGCAGGTGCGATATTTCATATAAAGGTTAGCATATACAACACTTCAAGGTTTATAAGGGAGTATAAAAGGGCTGGTGGGTGGAGTATTGCTTTGGATTTGGATGGTATGGATATAAAAAAGGTTAAAAAGGTAAAACCCTTTGCCCTTGTAGTGGGTAGTGAGGGGGAGGGGGTTTCGGAAATTATAAAAAAACAGGCGGATATAGTGGTGAAAATCCCCATGGTTGGAAATATAGAATCCCTTAACGCATCCGTGGCCGGAGGTATAGCAATGTTTTTTCTAAGCATGCTATGAAGGACAGATATTTGGAAATCTTGCAAAGGTTTAAAGAGTTAGAGAAAAAACTCACGCAAACCACGGATTTTTCAAGTCCGGAATTTTCTAAGGTTTTGGAGGAGTATAGAAATTTGAAGGGTGTGGCGGAATTAATAGAAAAGTTAAAGAAAACCGAGGAAGATATATCGGCATTAGAAGAAATACTCCAAGAAACTCCCGATACGGATTTTCAAATGGAACTTGAAAGGTTGAAAAAAATGGCTAAGGAATTGGATGAGGAGATTACCCTAAAACTTATACCCAGGGACCCAAGGGATGTAGGAAACGCAATACTTGAAATAAGGGCAGGTGTGGGAGGGGAAGAGGCGGCATTATTCGCAAGGGATTTGGCGAGGATGTATATAAGGTTTGCCGAAAGAAAGGGTTGGAAGGTGTCAATAACGGATTACACCGAAAGCGAGCTAGGGGGTTATAAGGAATTGGTTTTGCTTGTAGAAGGTAAAGGTGCTTATGGTTTGTTAAAGTTTGAGGGAGGTGTTCATAGGGTTCAAAGGGTTCCAATTACGGAATCATCCGGAAGGATACATACATCTGCGGCATCAGTGGCGGTTTTGCCGGAATTTGAGGATATAAAAATAGAAATAAAACCGGAGGATTTGAAAATAGAGACTTTTAGGGCTGGTGGCGCCGGCGGGCAGTATGTCAATAAGACCGAATCGGCCGTCAGGATTACCCACATACCCACCGGCATAGTTGTAAGTTGTCAGGATGAAAGGTCACAACACCAAAACAGGGAAAAAGCTATGAGGATATTAATGGCGAGGTTAAAGGAGTATTTTGAAAGGCAGCAGGATGAAAGTATCCAGAATTTAAGAAAGATTTATATCGGGACGGGTGATAGGAGTGAAAAGATAAGAACCTACAATTTCCCACAAAACAGGGTTACGGATCATAGGATAAACTTAACCGTTTATAACCTCGAAGCTGTATTGGATGGGGAACTTGATGAAATTATAAATGCACTCGTTGATGCCGATTTAAAGGAGAGATTAAAAAGGATTGGGTAAACGGTTTATTCACAAATTATTTGACCGTATAATACACGCTCCTATGACGGATAAGATAATAGTTAAAGGGGCGAGGCAACACAACCTAAAAAATATAACCGTAGAAATACCAAAAAACAAACTTGTGGTTATAACGGGGGTTTCCGGTTCCGGTAAATCTTCCTTAGCCTTTGATGTTATATACGCCGAGGCGCAGCGTAGATATGTTGAGAGTTTGTCCCCTTACGCGAGGCAATTTTTGGGGATAATGGAAAAACCCGATGTGGATGAGATCATAGGTCTATCTCCGGGTATAGCAATAGAGCAGAGGAAAATAATGAGAAATCCGAGGTCAACCGTGGCCACTTCAACGGAGATATACGATTATTTAAGACTCCTGTTTGCGAGGGCAGGGACACCTTACTGCCCAAACGATGATTATCCTTTACAAAAGTGGAGTGTTGACGAGATTGTTGAGGAGATATTTAAGAGGTATCCTTTAAGGAGAATACAGATATTGGCGCCCGTTGTTAGGGGTAGGAAAGGGGAATATAGGGAACTTTTTAACAAACTCGCCAAAAAGGGCTTTGTTAGGGTTATGATTGATGGGATTATGTACGAAATAAATGAAGTTCCAAACCTTGACAAGAACAAAAAACACGATATAGATGTGGTCGTTGATAGAACCATAGTAAAAGAAGAGGAGAGGAGTAGGATACACCAGTCAATAAGCACGGCGCTAAAAGAGGCGGAAGGCGTCGTAAAAATCATTACCGATAGGGATGAAGAAGACGCTTTTAGCGAAAACCTTGCGTGTCCAAAGTGTGGGTTTTCTATGCCCGAGTTGGAACCCAGGTTGTTTTCCTTTAACTCCCCCTATGGTGCTTGCCCAACATGTACGGGCTTGGGTGTAAAAATAGATTTTGACCCGGCAAAACTCGTTTCAAATCCGGATTTGAGCATATTAGAAGGGGCAATAAAACCCCTTTCGGAACCGCATCCCATAACTGCAAGGGTTCTTGAAAGGATAGCGAGGAAATACGGGGCGAGCATTGAAGAACCTTGGAGGCTTTTGCCGGAGGAGTTTAAAAATGTGGTAATGTGGGGGGATGAAACCCCGCCGGAATTTCTTGACGACGAAAACTTTAAGCCGAAGTATAAGGAATGGGAGGGGATAATCCCGCAGCTTTGGAGGAGGTATAAAACCACGGATTCCGAATGGGTTAGGTCGGATATAGAAAGGTATATGGTATATACCACATGCCCAACCTGCGGCGGGTCAAGGCTTAAAAAGGAGGCCCTTTATGTAAAAATAGACGGAAAATCCATATGGGATATAGTGCAAATGGATGTGAAATCCGCCCTTGAATATTTTGAAAACCTAAAACTTGAAGGTACAAAGGGAATAGTAGCGGAGAGAATAGTGGAGGAAGTAAAGAAAAGGTTGAGGTTTTTGGACAATGTGGGTTTGGGTTATTTAACCCTTGATAGGAGGTCGGATACATTATCCGGCGGTGAGGAACAGAGGGTTAGATTGGCTACACAAATAGGCTCGGGTTTATCGGGAGTGGTATATGTTTTGGATGAGCCGTCAATAGGTTTGCATCCAAGGGATGTCTCGAAACTTATAAATACCCTTAGGGAATTGAGGGATTTGGGTAATACTGTTATAGTGGTGGAGCACGACGAGGAAACGATCAGGAGCGCCGATTGGATAATAGATCTTGGACCTTATGCGGGCGTTTATGGCGGTGAGGTTGTAGCCCAAGGGACGGTTGAAGATATAATTTCAAACGATAAGTCTTTAACCGGGGCATACCTATCCCGTAAAAAGGAAATACCCGTTCCAAAGGCGAGGAGAAAACCTAAGGGCGAATATTTAAGGATTGTCGGGGCAAGGGCAAACAACCTAAAAAACATAACGGTGAATATACCTTTGGGTTTGTTTGTGGTGGTAACCGGTGTTTCCGGTTCTGGAAAATCAACCCTAGTTTTTGACATACTATACAAGGCTTTGGCGAAAAAACTATATAACGCAAAGGAAGACCCAGCCGAACACGATGCCATATACGGCTTAGAGTATATAGACAGGGTTATAGACGTTGATCAGTCCCCCATAGGGAGAACTCCGAGGAGCAACCCCGCCACATATACCGGAGTATTTACATACATCAGGGATTTCTATGCAAAACTCCCAGAGGCTAAGGCAAGGGGTTTTAAGGCCTCACATTTTTCCTTTAATATGAAAGGCGGGAGGTGTGAGGCTTGCGAGGGTGAAGGTTATATAAGGATAGAAATGCACTTTTTACCCGATGTGTATGTCCCCTGTGAGGTATGCAAAGGTACGAGATATAACTCCGAAGTTCTTGAAGTAAAGTATAAGGGTAAATCCATAGCAGATGTTTTGGATATGACGGTTGATGAGGCCTTTGAATTCTTTGAGGATGTACCCAATATAAGGAGAAAACTACAACTTATGGTCGATGTGGGTTTGGGTTATATCAAATTGGGGCAACCATCAACGACGCTTTCCGGAGGTGAGGCCCAAAGGATTAAGTTGGCAAAGGAGCTCTCAAAAATGGCTACCGGTAGAACCCTGTACATACTTGACGAGCCCACAACGGGATTACACTTCGACGATGTGAAGAAGCTCATAAATGTACTACACAGGTTTGTTGATAACGGGAATACCGTCCTCGTAATAGAGCACAACCTTGATGTTATAAAGAATGCGGATTGGGTGATAGACCTGGGTCCGGAAGGTGGAGATGAAGGCGGTTATGTGGTGGCCGAGGGAACACCGGAAGATATAGCAAAGGCTGAGAACTCCTATACTGGTATGTATTTGAGGGAAGTTTTGGGCGTATGGGTATAAAGACAATTTAACACCCTTAAAATGTAGAGTTGTATAAGGATAGACTTGACGAGTTGGCTTACAAAATTTACAAAATGGGTTTGGGTACTGTTGCCATTTTTTTCTTAGAGAGCATGAAACCCTTAAACAATGTTGTGTTCAACGCGGGCTTGTTTTCAAAGCCCTTTGCGGAAGTGTTCCTAAAAGAGGAAATATACAAAGAGATTTTGGGAATCATTAAGGACAAGGACGCATTGGAATATCTGATTAACAGATTGGAGGAATTGGAAGATGGTATGGTTGGTAATGGGGCAAATTGAGGGTTTAAGCCTTCAACCTCAGGGAACATTTGGTGGGCCTTCAACGGAAGTGGTTATCCTAATAGATGTTTCCGGTAGTATGGTTAAACTGGATCCGGAAGGTCTCGCCCGCGAAGGTTCAAAAATGATAAACGATATAGCGGATATCCTTCAAGCCCCTGTAAAGGTTAATGTAATATTTTACGGGGAAAAGAGTAGGGTAATAGCCTTGGGTTTAAATCCGGCGGAGGTTAAAAATATATTAACCGATTCCTTAAAGGCTGTAAAATACGAGAAATATTCCGATCTGAGGTCCGCATTGGTGCTCGCGAAAGATATACTTAAAAAGCGCTCGGATAAAAGACAGGCGTTTGTAATAATTTTAACGGATGGGCGGATCAAAGAGGACGATATACCTTCGGGAGAAGATATAAACAATTACCTCGCAACCCTTTCATCCATGGCGTCGGATTTTAAGGATAACAACTGGAACATTTTTGTATTTTCAACACATGAAGCCGTTCAAAGCATAATTGATTTGGCCAACTTTTCGGGTGGTGCATATGAAAAACTGGATAACTTGTCCGAGTTATCTTCAAGGTTTATAAACCTTATGGAGGAGAAGGTATTGAGGTTTAAGGTGGATGTGAAACCAAATTCACTTATTGAACTTCCAGTGGAAGAGGGAGTTGCGGAAATAGGTTTGGTTATAGGGTTCAATCCGAAAGAGAGGCATTACTTAAAAATTTACGACCCATATGGGAAAGAGGTTGAGGGTAAAAGGAAGGAAGGTAAAGGATATATCGTGGTTATAGTTGAAAACCCTAAACCCGGAGTATGGAAGTTTGAAATATCCAAAGGGGCTACAATACTATTATCAATGGCCATTCCGAAGATTATTTCCCCAAGTTGGGAACATCCGTATACGGAGCCGATAAATGTTAAACTCAAGCTTGAACCGATATTACCAAAGCATCCCGATTGGAAAAACTTTAATGCCAAAATATATGTGGAATATCCTTCCGGAAAACAAGAAGTATATGACCTATACGATGACGGCAAAAACGGAGATGAAAACCCATGGGATGGTATATTTGGGAGGAACATAGGGAAGTTTCCCGAAGGGGAATATGTATTCACGGCGGTCGTTAGCCATAGGCCCACAAATGCGGAAATCCGCATAAAAAAGAGGGTAAAATTGGTTTATATACCCATTCCCAAAATAGACATTGAAGGACCTTGGATATTGAGCAGGCCATTAAAGATTTCCATAGGAATATCAAACAGGAGCGGGAAGGTTTTTACGGAGGAAAACTACACCCTCAGGGTTGTGGATCCAAAGGGGAATACGGAAAATGTAAATCTTCAAAGGGACAACTTCGGCCAGTGGTTTGGATATTACGAAAAAACCTTCTATCCGGGGAAATATAAGGTTTTTGGCGCTGCAAATGTTGTGGTTAAAGATTCAAATAGGGTTATGAGGTTTTCAAACATCACAATTGAGGATACATTTACCCTATGCGTGGATTTTTACAAATCAAAGATACCCTCTTTCTTGTTCTTCGGCCAAATGCCCGGTAGGACATATACCCATAAATTAACCCTATTAAACTACTGCGATACCGATATAAGGATAAGGTTCTCGTATCTTAGGTCTGTTTTTTCGGATACTTTAAAGGATAAGACCATTTCCGAATCCCAAAGGCCACAGTTTGAAAAGGTTGAACCGATAGAAATTCCACCATCAAAGGGGCAACCAACGGCCGCATATGTAAATTTAAAGTGGATTATACCAAGGGAGGCAAAATCCGGAACATATGACATTGTTTTAAAGGGGACGCAGGCACCGTCTTATAGGCCGATAGAGATAAGGTATCCCTCCAAAGTTGGCTCTTGGAAACAGGTTTGGATAACATTCGTAGGGATGGGAGTTCTCGTCGTTGGTGGGGGATTTGCCGCCTGGCACTTCACAAGATGACAACATTTTTGACCCTTCAACCCTTAATATTTGGAAGGTGGGATTTAATGTTGGGGTACGGTCTTGATGAGAGGGGTTATTATACGAGGTTTGACATGATAGGTGAATGGCTGATAACGGGAGAGGACATGGCTTTAATATTTGATATGCCTTTTGTTCATAACGGATTGGAATTTTCCCTAACGGATACAAAGTTTGGAGCAAAGGTTAGGTTTTTGGAAACCGGATATGTTAATTTTAACCTCATTTTCCCCACTGGGAAGTTTTCGAGCAGGAATCCCGCCGGTGAAGTGCTTTTCGGTAGGTATATAAAAAGGGATACGAATTTCGGTTTGTTCCTTATTGCAGGGGGGTCTTTTACCGCCGCATCGGACACAAACGAGTATGCATATAACAATAAGGTTTCTTATAGGAGGGCTTACAGGCATATGAATGTTGAACTCATGGCATACAAAGGCATCGGCGAAACCATGGGAGCCGGTATCTCCATAGCGGGGGATTACGCGTACTCTTTGAACTCCTTTTGGACATCCGTAAAGGTTGGATATTATATAGCGCCGTTTGTTGAAATTGGGGGGCAGTTTTGGTTGTACAAGCCGAGGCCCGAGGTTTTCAGGTTGTATATACTTGGAAACCTTTTCATATGATAGATCACCTCGAATTTTTCAAAAAAAACCTTGTCCCGAATTTAATAATTATGGCGGGTGAGGAACAATATCCCGCCGATATGATAGTGAAGGAATATAAAAGGAGGATTGAGGCGGATTCAACAACCGTTATATGGGCGGACGAATACGAAAACCTGATAGGGAAGGTTGTGGAAAAGTTGGGTGCGGGTATAATGAGGAGAAATGTGGTTTGGGTTAAGGGTTTGGAGAGGGTAAAGGGGTATAAAAAGGTTTTGAGGGATTTGGTAAAATCCGTAAGGGGTTTTAAGGGTTGTGCAATTTCCGTATCGGATAGCGTTGAAGAGTTTAAGGACTTGGAAGGTCAGGGGGTTTTGTTGATAAATATGAGGCCTTTAACCGAAGATGAATTTAAAAAATGGTTAAAAAAACATCTACCCTGGATTGCGAGTAGGCCCGAGCTTATGGGGATATTAGAAGATAGTTTTAAGGGTATGCACTTGTCGGAAATATACCTTGAAATTAAAAAGTTAAAGCTCTTTTCGGAAACACCCGCAAGGGAATCACTAAACCTTCTATGGCATCAACCCACAACAAAGGTTTATGAACTCGCGAATTACATACTTTCAAAGGATATAGAAGGTGCTTTTAGGGTTTTGGACAACTTAAAAGAGCAGGGAGAGAATCCGATAAATATAGTGTCGTTTTTAATGAGGGAAGTAGAAAGGTTGGTTTATATAAAATTGGGTAAAAATCTTCCCAAATACCAATACGCAAGGTTGAAAAAATACCAAAACTGGATTTCAAACGGGGAAATTTCGTTGGCACTTGAAAAACTCAAAAGGGCGGATTTTGATCTAAAGGGGAAAATAAGGGGAGAATCCCAGTGGTCTTATTTGAAGGTTTTGGTAAAGGATTTGGTTAAACTCTTGGGTAAAATACCCTATGAAGATTCTCGCCCTTAGGCTTTCCGCCCTCGGAGATGTAATACTATCAACACCGATTTTGGAATATTTAAGTAAAAAGGGTGTTTTGGATTTTTTAACTTATGAAGAATATGCGGATATTTTTAGGGAAGACCCGAGGATAAACAGGGTTTGGAGGGTTAAGAGGAAGGGTTTGATGAAATTGGTGGATATTTTAAAAGAGCAGGATTACGACCTTCTTGTTGATTTACAGGTTAAACCCATAACGGTTTTTTTCTCAAAAATTCTAGGTGTAAAAACCATTAGGGTTGATAAGAAAACTATAAAAAGGAGACTACATGTTTGGTTTGGGTTGGATTACGAAGGCGGTGTTGTTTGGAAGAGGTACCTTAAAAATGTTGCGGATTATTTTGGCGAGGAACCACCAAATACTTATCCAAAAATATATCCGCCGGATGTCCTTTTACCCTTTGATATTCCGGATAACTTTGTGGCTATATTTCCCGAGGCGAGTACAAAATTAAAGAGGTGGGATTTTGAAAGGTTTTTAAATGTTGCAAAAGTTTTAACGGATAAGGGGATAAATGTCGTGTGGATGGGAAAAGAAAGTTTTCCCGAAGTGGATGTAGGTTTGGATTTGAGGGGTAAAACGGATATTTTACAAACGATAAAGGTTATAGGTTCGGCCAATTTAGTTTTATCAAACGATAGCGCACCGGTTCATATGGCGAGGGCTTTAAACATACCGGTTGTCGTGATTATGGGACCCACAGCAAAAACTTTGGGTTTTGTTTATGAAGGGATTAGGGTTGTTGAAAAAAACTTAAATTGTAGGCCATGCTCAACAAACGGTGGGGGTAGGTGTTGGAGGGGGGATAGGGAATGTTTGAACATAAACGAATTTGATGTCATTTCCTCAATTTTTGAATTAATTCGTCAAATTTAGAGTATATTTCTTCCCAATCCACATTTTCAAAGGGTACCGTATCGTCCTTTGATTTACCCGTTTTTTTACCCCCGGTTTCCTTATTTTTTACATAACTTTCAAAATCAACTTCAATCTTCCTTTCATTAAAGTTTTTTAACATTTCTAGGTTCTCGGCAGTTGTATCGGGCTCTTTCTTCGTGTATTTTATAAACCCCCTTTCAAAATCCTTCTCATTAAAGTTTTTTGACATTTCTATTTTCTCGGCCGTTGTATCGGGTTCTTTCTTCGTGTATTCCACCTTAGTGTTTTCCTTTTTTGAAAGTTTGTTTAAATAATCGTCAAATTCCGCGGGATCCCATATTACAACATTTTTGTTAATCCACTTTACCCTATTCGCAAGGGCTTTATCCCTCGTTATCACTTTAATATTACCCTTATTTTTTGAAACGAATTCAATTATCCAATCGTCCGCTTTTTTATCACTACCAACCCAAACCATATGATTTGCACCCGCGTAGTTCTCGTTATATCCATCAAAAACGAATAAGAAGTCTTTCTTACCGG
This sequence comes from Caldifarciminota bacterium, assembly GCA_039802605.1. Lineage (GTDB taxonomy): Bacteria > Hydrothermota > Hydrothermia > LBFQ01 > LBFQ01 > Caldipriscus. The sequence goes on from JBDRWW010000001.1 coordinate 318,333, forward strand.
CCTCTTCCAAAATCCTTATGGCATCCTCTACAACCCCAATGGCCTCTTCTAATGTAATGGCTTTACCGCCCTTTGAAAATGCATAGTTTAAGGCATCAACTATTATCATCATTTTCAAAATACAGCTCTCAAAACTATTGAAGATATCGGATAGGATGTTGTTAGGTTTGCGAAATCGGCATCCGGGTTTGTGGGGTCAAAGGTAATGTTTTTATTGGGGAAAAGGTTAATAACGGAAAAGGAAATGTCAAACTTAAACCCACCAAATTCAAGGGGTATGGGTGCCCTGCTGAAAACATCAATGCGAGCATAGGGTGGTAGTTTTAGCCTATTTGTGGTATCCTGTATATAAACCTCCCCGTAAAAAGGCGTCCTGTAATGGCTTAAATACCCCCTGTAAGGCCTTCCCACCAAGTAAGCTATGGAAACCCCCAATATAACCTCGTATTTGTCCCTTATAAGGTGAAAGGATGCCGTTCCGTTTATAGTATGATTTACATCCCAAGGGGTTGGTAAAAATTCGGATGTATCCGTCAGTTTTATCCTTGAAATCATAAATGTGTAAGACAAATCGGCGGTTAGGGGTACGGGTACCTTGCTCTCCTTCCTTACCCAAAGGTCAAAACCGAAGGAGTTCATGATCCCAACCCTTTCGTTTAAATCCTCATCCAAATATACAAACTTCGGGTAATACTTCTCAAATATGTTTATTTCGGATATGCCCCAGGGGAAAACCCTTTCACCACCAAATATAACCTGATAGGATAGTATTTCGTTTTGTTTTACGGGGGTGTAGAAGAAGAATTGGGGGGGGAATGCATAAAGGGATGTTATAAACTGCCTATAAATACCACCCTGAACCTTTAACGCATTCGTGGAATTAAAGTAATACTTAAAAAATCCCGAAGGGGATGGTTTTAATCCCACATCGTACATATAATCCAGCCTTATACCGAATTCCGTTAAAATGTTTATGTTTTCAAACCTATACTTTATGTAGTTTCCGATAAAGGGCTTTTTCTCGCCTTTGCTTATGGAATCCTTATCAATGTTTGCGTTATAAAGGCTTATTTCGTTTCCGAACGAAAAGGAGGAAAACTCGGCATCGTTCCTAAGGGTTAAAACCGAAAAGTTGGAGTTTATGCTCTTGGGCTGTATTCTAGGGTTAAAGGGGTCTTTCCTTGAACTGTCCCAAGAATTGAATGTTGATATTGAATAAACCAATCTGGGCCTTAAAAATACCTTGCCCATGTAATACCTTCCGTTTATTGAGAATCCGCCGTTTAAAATGCCCGCTTTGTAATACAACCCCCTGTAATCGTTTAAATATATGTTATCCGAAATGTTTGCAATGTACGAAAGGGAAAAGCCTTTTAAAGAGTTGCCAAAATCAAATTTGCCGGATAAATCCCCAAGCCTTATTCCCACCTTTCTCCAATACTTCAAAGGTGCAAACAACCCCATCCTCAAAGAGAAGAGCCAACCCTTAGCCAGTGCGGAAAAACCCGTATTTGTTCTGCTAAACCTGAAAACATACCTCAAACTATCAGAACTCTTACTCTTAAAGGATATTAAAGAACCCGATAGGTTGCCGATTTCAGGCGTAAATCCACCCCTCAAAAACTCAACACCACCAACAATATCCACATTTATGGGTGTGTACATCCCGTAATAACTGAAAGCGTTATAAATGGGTATGTTATCAAAGGTTATAAGGTTTTCAAAGGGGGATGAACCCCTAACGGAAAAGTATGAAAGCCCGTAAACGGGAACAACACCCGGTGCTATTGATATGAAATAACCCACATCCTGATCCCCCACAAAGGGTATCGCCTCTAAGAATTTGGGTTCTGCGGATTCAAAGACGCTTTTGGTTTTAGGAGAAACCTCTATTTCACCCAGAGTGTATTCAAGGGGTCTTAGGGATAAAGTTATGGCCGTATCGGAATTAATGGTTATACCAATCCTTTCAACCCTATATCCCAAGGATTGAACGATTAACGTGTATTTCCCTTTGGGTAAATTCATTTTGAAATTCCCTTTATCATCCGTATAAGCCCTAATACCCAATTCCTTAACATAAATTACGGCATCATTAATACCCTTGCCGTTTGAAACAACCTTACCGCTAACGGTAAAATTTAAGATAACCCCTATCAACGATCTACATCACCGAGTACTATGTCTATGGTTCCTATCAATACGATTATGTCCGCTATCAAGTGCCCGGGTGCCAAGTGTTCAAGTGCCTGTAAATTTACAAAGGATGGGGTTCTTATGCCGAGTCTCCAAGGCCTTGCGCTTCCATCCGAAACTATATAAAACCCCAGCTCGCCCCTTGGGCTTTCAACCGCCGCATAAACCTCACCCCTTGGAACCTTAAAACCTTCGGACATCAACTTAAAATGGTGTATGAGCTCCTCTATTGAACCGTATGTCCTCGCCTTCGGTGGAGGAACTATTTTAAAATCCTCAATTAAAACATTTCCATCCGGAATATCCTTTAAGGCTTGCCTTATTATCCTAACGGACTGCCTAACCTCTTCCATCCTAACCAAATACCTATCATAACTATCACCCCTTTCGCCCACGGGTATTTCAAAATCAAACCTGTCATAAACCGAATATGGTTCGTCCTTTCTCAAATCCCTCTTAACACCCGAACCCCTCAACATTGGGCCGGTGATTCCAAGGTTTAAAGCGTCTTCCTTTGTTAAAACACCTACATCCCTTGTCCTCTGGATGAATATGGGGTTTTTCGTTACGAGTTTATCCATTTCCGCAAAGGCCTTTTCAAACTGGTTTAAAAACCCTTCAACCTTTTCTAGCCATCCATCCGGAACATCTGCTGCAACCCCTCCTATCCTGAAATAGCTGTTATTCATCCTCTGGCCGCTTATTTCTTCAAGGAGGTCGTATATCAATTCTCTCTGCTTAAAAGCGTGTAGGAATGGCGTCCAAGCCCCTATATCCATAACATGGGTCCCAAACCATACCAAATGGCTCGCTATCCTGCTCAATTCGGCGGTTATAACCCGTAAATATTCCGCCCTTTCCGGTATATCCTTTGTTATTCCGAGTAGTTTTTCAACGGCCAAAACATATGCAAAATTGTTGTTTATAGGCGATAGGTAATCAAGCCTATCGGTATAAGGGAGGATTTGATAATAATTCCTATTCTCCGCGGTTTTTTCCGTTCCCCTATGTAAATAACCTATAACGCATTTTGCATTAACAACCGTTTCCCCGTCAAGTTCAAGCATAACCCTCAAAACCCCATGAGTTGCGGGATGCTGGGGTCCAACATTCAATACAAATGTCTCCGTCCTCACTCCACCGGCTGGCATAGTGGATATTTTAAGGGTGCTAAACCTCATAAAGGGTTTTAGCAAAAGGTTTTATGGCCGCACGCCCAGATCAAGCCATAGCACCCGAAATTGTGATGGACAACGATGCGGGAAGCCTTATAAAAAGGGAGGCGTAGGGGGTTGTTTTCGTGGAAAACCCTTCCGAGGTTGTACCGGAATTTTCAACGCAGGCGGGTAGACCGGATTACGCTTTAAAGGTTGATAATAGAATTGTGGCATTTGTGGGCGCAAAAGCCTTGGGAAAACTTGAAGATACCTTACAATACATTTCGTATTGCGTCGCCGAAGGTATCCCGTATTTTATAACAACGGATGGGGATAAATGGGAAGTTTATAAAGTTAATAACGAAATCAAAAGGGCGCTTATACTTTTGGAATTAAAGGACCTCAGAGCCGTTTCAAAACAAACGGAATACCCTTACCCAATGCAAAGACCGATAGAAATTATTCCGAGTTGATCTTTCCGGATGGAAAAACATATCCGGTTAAAAATTGGGCTTCAATCTTAGTAAATGTAATAGTTTTAAACTTTCAACCTTACCATAAAAGCGGCGATAAGTTTAAAAATCCCCATAAAAACATTTCGGAATAGACCCTTATAAAGTTGCATTGCGGTAAGCTCTGGTGTCTAAATTTTGTCTAAAAAGAGTCTAAATTTAGACATTCGGGATAAAGGGTGTCTAAATTTGTCTAAGCGTAAAAACAAGTTTTTTAAACTAAAAACGCTAATATTTGATCTTATACCCAGTAAAGGGTTTAGACAGTTCAATCTCGCATGGTTATTAGGATTTTTAAACGGGTGTCTAAATTTAGACACCACAAAAATCAAATTAAAATAGTAAAAAATGAAACTTATACCGCTTAGGCGCTTGCCGTCGATTCGATATTTACATGAACATAAAAACTCTAAACGCATACACCGTTATAATGGCGGGTTGGAATGGAATACAGATTTAGAATAATAGTTATGCCCCGTAAGGATTTGTTGGATCCACAGGGAAGGGCGGTAAAACGCGTTATAAACGATATGGGAATAGATGTAAAGGATGTTAAAATAGGGAAAAGTATAGAGGTAATTATAGACGCCAAAAACGAGCGAGAGGCGATGAAAACCATAAAAGAACTATCGGATAAAATCTTCTCCAACCCTATAATAGAGGATTACACAATTGAAAGGATATGAATATAGGGGTTTATGACCTTGTATCCTTAGTCGTTCCCATTGCAATTTTGGCTTTTGTAATTTACTTGCTTTATAGATACGGAACACAGGAGGTTTTGGTTGAGCAGCATGGAAATATAAAGACGGTTAGAAAGATAACCATAACACCCCAGTTAATTGCCATAATAATAGTTGCCGTAATAGTTGCCATATTCTCAATGTCTTATAAGATCATACCCCAGGGATACGGGGGGGTTAAGTTTAACCATATATTGAAAAAATACAGCATAGTCGGTGAAGGAGGAAATTTTATAATACCGTTTTTAGAAACCATTTACCAATACGATCTACAAATCAGGGAATATACCATAAGCACATCGGTTAGTAGGAAAGGTGAGGGGACCGTTTGGAGTATAAGCTCCGACGGTGTTAGTGTTGGGCTTGAAGCCACCCTCTTATACCAGTTAAACAGGGATAATTTGATGCTTATCCACAAAAATCTCGGTATGGACTATGATGTTAAAATAGTTCAACCTGTATTTAAATCGGCGCTAAAAAGTATAATATCCGCGCACACATCCGAAGAACTAATATCTTTTAGTAAAAACGAAATTGATGAGGAATTAAAAAAAATCGTTAAAAGTAAGTTGGAACCTTTGGGTATTAGGGTGGTTGATGCCCTTATAAGGGATGTAAAGTTTTCGCCGGATTATGAAAAAGCATTAGAGGAAAAACAAATAGCCCAACAAGAGGCCTTAAAAATGAAGTATTTGATAAAAAAGGAGAGTTTAAGTGTTCAGCGTATGCTGGTAGAGGCAAAGGGTAAAGCCGAGGCTATATCCATTGTGGCCAAAGAATTAAAGAAAAACCCCGAATACATAGGATATCTATATGTTGATAAGCTTTCCGATAAAATAAAGGTTATAATTGCAAACGAAAAAACCCTTTTAAACCTTGATGAGGTTTTAAAGGAGAGGTAAAATATGTTCTTATTTTTGTCGTTCTTGGCAGAAGATTATGGAATTATGCCCCTTTTCCCGAGTTATAGGGATAGTTTTAAAATTTCCGTAAGCCATTATTACCCTTCAAGGTATCCTTTAATATCCGGATGCTTTAAGGGTTTTTGTGTATATGCGGGCACATTTAAGGGTTTTAAGAAGGATTCAAGTTTTATATTGCGGGATCATATAAGGATAATTGACACCATAAACGCCACAAGGGGGGAATTGCAAGAAATAGCAATTCTTGAAAGGTACTTTGGTTCTGGAATAATAACTATGGGTTTTCATATTGGCATAATAAGGGAGGTTTATTTTTCATCTTTAATATCGCATAACGAAATTTTTCCAAATAATTCGCTATCCTTGGGTAGGTATCTATCCGGTATAATCTTTGGTGGGGTTTTGGGTTTGAGTTTTAAAAATTGGTTTTCTTACACAATGCTTAGGTATAGGAATTTTAACGGGGATTCTTCGCTTTCCAATGGGGATACCACGGGTTGGTTTATTACGGTTCCAGAAGGAGAAAGGAATAAAACGGAAATTCTGTTAAACATTTCCGATAATAAAAATTCCATAAAAGTTGGGTATAGGGATTGGTTTGGGCTTTGGTATGATAGAAAACTCAAACTTTCCATTTTTAATGTGAAATTGGGTGGTGGGTTTTACGGAAAAGCCCCTTTAATATATGGGAATTTTGGGGTACTTTACAGGTCTTGGAATATAATTTTAGGACTTGCGTACTACAAAAATCCATATGTGGGTTTGGGTGTAAGTTTTGGTGGCATATAATTTACCACAACGGAATATCACTCCCATAGTATAACCGTACTATGAAGGTAAAAGCGATGAAAAACGGGCCTTATGTTATAGAGATGGGCGAAAAGGCTAAGATTATTATAGGGGGTCAGGAAAGGGAAGTTAGGAGTAAAGTGGTGGCCCTATGCAGGTGTGGACATTCCAATAACAAGCCCTTCTGCGACGGATCGCACGCTAAGATCGGTTTTCAAGGTGAAGAGGCGGAAATAGAGATAGATTAACCACCCATACCCTTACCGCGATGATGAGCATCTCTTAGTATTTCTGAAAACTTTTCCGGGCCGAGGATTTTCCTGAGTTGTAATATATACGAAAAGGTTGTCCTGTATAGTTTCTCTTTCACATTAACGATTTGCTCATGGGTCTTCCTTATTTCCTCATCGCTTGCCTTTGGTGATCTCATCAACTCGTGCAACTTTACATGTAGGGCTTTTATTTCCGCTTGGAGTTTGAATACATCTTCCGCGGCCTTAACCTTTAATTTTGATATTTCCTCCCGTTGATTACCCTCTGCAACCGTTTCGGCCTTCTTAAAGATTCTCATTAGGTGCTTCCCCGGATCCGCATATGCCATTAATGGCATTGCCATTAAAATCAAAGCTATCCCTTTCATATCCAATATATTTGATTCCGATATGTTCCCTCGTATAATACCGTTATGAAGGTCTTGGGTGTTGATGTCGGAGGGAGTTATACAAAGTTCGTAATTTGGGATGGTGAAAGGGTTTTAAAGAGGGGAAGGTTAAAGTGGAATTACGGAAGCGATTGGAACGACTTAAAAATATTGGTTGATAAGTTAATGGAAGATTTTGATGTTCATTATGTGGGTTTTGCCATAAGGGGGGTTTGGACAAAGGGGGAAAAGAAGAAATTGGAAAAGGTATTAAATGGAAAGGTTATAAGCGATGTTGAGGGTGTATTTTTTGATGCTTTTGGCTATGATGAAGGGATGGTTTTGATAGCGGGTACGGGTTCAATATGCCTTGCAAAGAAGGGGAATAAAACTTTTAGATACGGTGGATACGGTTATCTATTTTCCGATTGGGGCAGCGCCTTTTGGATCGGAAAAATGGCGGTGGAATTACTGTTAAAAAAGGAGAGTTTTTTGAGAATGGCGATTTTTAGAACGGAAGACTTGGAAAAAATAAGGTTAAAGGTTAAAAGGATAATGGAATTGGATAGGGGAAAGATGATAAAGAGGGTTGCCTCATTCTCCAAGATAGTTTTGAAGGTTGCCGAAATTGGTGATGAGGATGCGAATTACCTTGTAAATTCTGCAATAAGGGAATTGCTCGGAATGTGTATCAAGGTGTATGACATTTCGGGTGTTTCATCCTTGGCCTTGCACGGGGGTTTGTTTAAAAGCAAACTTATAAGGGATAGATTTTTAAACTTGGCAAAAAGGTATAATTTTGATATAAAAGGCTACGGATTTGATGGGGCCTTGGGGGTTGCCAAGTTTATAATGGCATCCGGTGGTCTTAAATAAACGGGCGTAAAGTTCTCATCCAATTCCTTACCAAAACCTTTAAAAAACAAAATGAATAGGGAGTGTGCCCTTATATATCCCGTATAGGGTTTATAGCCTTCCAGGTTTAATACATCGGGTTTGTATATACCCAATTCGATAACACCGTCCTCATAAGGTATTCCGCCTTTTACTTGGAATGTTTGTGCATATATCTCCCCCTTACGGGCATCCAAGTATGCTATGTACTTCCCATCATCCAAACCCACAAGCATACTTTGTAATGTGTTAAATCCCAACATCGGTATCCCCTTTGATAGGTATAAGGCCTTGGCGAAGGAAGCCGAAACCCTTAAAGATGTGAAAAATCCCGGGCCTAAGTTTATCAAAAGGATGTTAGGTGGATTTTTGTCAAAATCCACAAATTTTGAAACCAATAAATTTAACATTTCAAGGTGTTTAAATTCTTTTAGGTGAATTGCTCCGCGAATTTTACCCCTTTCGTAATAAGCCACTGAGATCCATAAGAAGGATGTATCAACCGCTAAAATAGACTTTTCCCTATTTCCACCCATAACGGATTACCGGATCCGTCATAAAAACCCCTTAAACCTACAAAAAATCCCGATTTTGCGAGTTTAATTCCGTAATTTATACCCGTGGAATAATTCGCTTTGTTTTGGATTCTAAATCTACCAAGGGATATACCTAAGAAAGGAGAAAACTCAAAACCTTTTAACTTGGCCTTATAAATTCCCCCAGCATTTAGAACAATCAAATCGTAATCCCCATATCCCGCATAAAAAGACCCGTTTGTGTAAAAATATCCCTTATGAAACTCTAAAAAAACACCCGGCCAAAAGTTTTTTATTAAGGCCGCCAAACCTATGCTTATACCTACGCTCACTTCTTGCTCTTGTGCCTCATCTTTTTACGACGCTTCTTCAATTTGTGCCTTTTTATCTTTTTAAGTTTCCTCTTCCTTCCGCAAGGCATTACTTTTCCCTCCTTTTCCTATTTTCTTCTGCTATCATCCTTTGCCTTATTACCTGTGAAAGTTTAAATTTTATCCTCGGAATTTTATCTTCGCTTTTTCTCCTCTTCCTTTTAACCGGTATGAATACCCCAAAGCCCCTTAGCTCTATCCTTTCCTGCCTAACAAAGGCTTCTGCCATCTCTTCAAGAATGGCATCCAATATTTCTACCAATTCCTGTTTTCTCAAACCCGTCCTGTGTTTTAACCTATCAATTAATTCCGCCTTTGTCATTTCAACCGGAATTATAAGGTTGTCTAATTTTACGATTTTAGCAACCTCCTTAACAATATCAGCCTTTGAATTTCACTTGTACCCTCGTAAATCTCCGTAACCTTTGCATCCCTGAAAAGCCTTTGTGAGTTCGTCTCCCTTGAATATCCCATAGAGCCCATTATTTGTATGGCCTTTGTGGTAACCCACATCGCGGTTTCGCTTGCGAATAATTTCGCCATTGATGATGCCCAAAAGTATTCTTTGCCGCTATCCTTTAAGTAAGCCGCTCTATAGAGCAATAGCCTTGCCGCCTCTATCTTCATCCACATATCCGCGAGGGTAAAACCCACCGCTTCGTGTTCGTATATAGGCTTTCCGAATGTATATCTGGTTTTTGAAAACTCCTTTGCCTCCTCGTATGCGCCTTCGGCTATACCGAGGGCCTGGGCACCTATCCCTATCCTACCATCGTTTAGTATTTCCATTGCTATTTTAAATCCCTCCCCTTCTTTTCCCAACACTTCACTTTCATCCGCCTCGTAATCTTCTAGGATTATTTCCCCACTCCAAGCACCCCTTATACCCAGTTTTTTCTCTTTACTCCCAACCTTCGCCCCGTCCCTCTCCATATCAATTAAAAACGCCGTAATACCATTGTGCCCCTTTTCGGGATCCGTTTGGGCGAAGAATATAACATACTTTGCAACCGGGCCATTCGTTATCCAAACCTTTTGGCCATTTATGATGTATTTTGATCCCCTTTTTATAGCCCTTGATTTCAAGCTCACCGCATCGGAACCCGTATGCGGTTCCGTTAGTGCAAATGCCCCTATGTTAATCTTCCCATTTCCCAAACTCTTCCCCGCACTTTCCGGGGATACGAGGGGTACTAAAAACCTCTTCTTTTGCTCCTCCGTTCCAAACTTTTCCAAGCCATAAGCGTACAATGAATTGTTAACAGAGGCTATTACACCATGGGAGGGACAAACCTTTGAGAGTTCCTCTATAAGGATTATGTAGGCCAATGTATCCATACCCGCCCCACCGTATTGGGGAGATACCTTTATCCCCAAAAACCCCAACTCCCCCATCCTTCTAACATTTTCAAAGGGAAATTCCTCTTTTTCATCAATATCGGATGCTACCGGTTTAACATACCTTTCAACGAAATCCCTAACCGTTTCCTTCAACATTAAGTGTTCTTCATCCAAGTCAAGGTTTATAGGCATAAGCGGGAATTATAAAAGGGTTTAATGTGGGATCTCTTCTTCGGCCATCCCGTAGTACAAGAGCCAGAATGTCATCTATATCTCGGCATTACGCTGGGCCAGCTTTTGCGTGAGGCGAAGCATTGCGCTTAGGCTACCTTTTGCCATCCGTACTTCCTCCGGTGTGGCATAGCGGCGTACATGTGCCCACATGTGCTCCAAGGCGTTCTGCACGCCGCCTATCGTCGGCTGTTGGCGCAGGATCAGTGTCAGTTCGTCCATTACCGCGGGTAAATCTTCCCGACGAGCCTTGGTCATCCTGCGGCCCAACTCCCGGTAAATATTCGGAATACTTGTGATGAGCCCAGGCTTGCTGGGGATGCCCCGGTAGCGGGATTCGGCCAGCGGTTCGGGTTAGGAGGGATGGGCAGGGGTGAGTTATGCCGATATCCGCGCAATTTCATCTCGGCAACCAGCCAGCCATGGCGCACGGCAAGGGCTCCCAGGCAATCCTTCCAGCGCTTCGTTTCCGGATGGGCGGCGTAACCCCGCCGCCCTTCTAGGTGCACCACAACTAAACACCCCGCAAGGACAATGCTCTACTGCTAACCACGCGGCGACGCCCGGCCAGTTCAAAAATCTCATCAAACAGAAAAGGCGCCGTAATAACCGTGGGGCCGCCGTCGAAAACAAATCCATCTTGCTTGACGGCATAGGCGCGTCCGCCGGGTTTGTCCAACTTCTCAAAAACGACAACATCATACCCCCGCGCGGCAACCGCCAGCCCCCAAAGCCTGTACCGAAACATGTGCACGCCGTGTAAATACATCATAGTCGTGCGCTTCAATGTCGTCCAGAATGGCGCGATAGAGTTCCGCGGCGGTAACGGCAAACCGCCCATCGCGATGCAAGAAAGCTATACCGGGTAAAGATTCTTCATAAAGGCGACGGACACGAGCAATTTGGAAGTGCATAAAGGCTCGCCAGCGTTTATCAACACGTCCTGCGGAAGATATAGCCGCGTTTAACGGCGTAGGGAATGGCGGCAGTACTCGACAGTAGACGCCACGCCGTAGCAATAGTGTGCCAGGTCTTCGAAAGTGGCATAACGCGTATTGGTTAGGTCTTTTTCAAGTGCTTCCAAGCAACGAGGACGGGATGATCTTGGACGGTAAGTATTGGCGCCGATCCCCTTCAAGTGTATCCACAGTGTCGTCACTCATACGGCAGAAGGCATAAAGTGCGCGGATGGCGCGCCATATAAAACGTACGACTTTTGAGGTATGTAATTTTTTCACACTCGGTATAGGCTCTGCTTGTATCGTAATGCGCATGGCCTTACGGATCAAGGATTGCTCCAAAAAACGGCTAAAAATCAGACTTTTTTGTATAAGTTAATGGAGGCGGCGGGAATCGAACCCGCGTCCGAACGGATTACTAACCCCCGGGTGTTTTACAGGCTTAGCCCCTTCTTTCAATTTACATCCCAACCCCTAGGGCGTCGGGGCGATTCCCTTGTGGGCTGGGACGCCCATTTTTTGAGTTGGTTTCACCCCGGAAAAATGGGGAAAACCGGGGCGAAACCCCCACCCTAAGGGACCCCTTCCGGGCGCCGGGTGGGGAGCAACCCGGAAGAGGTGGCGGTCAATTAGGCCGCCAAGGCGTAATTCGCGTTCGCACTTATTTTGTTTTTGGGCTTTTTTACGGGGTTGCCCGCCCCGGCCTGCACCCGGTAGGCTTTCACCCGCCGTCGATACCCTTTCGCCCCCCTTTCATTCAAAGGAGAAGATATTATAAGGCCGAAGAATTTACCAAAATTTTTTCTTTATACTTGTTCACAAACGCCCCCACCGCCATCTGGGCTGCTTCACCCAAAGCGCAAAAACACTTTCCTTTAATCTCGTTAGTAATATCGTTTAAAAGTTTTATATCCTCTTCGGTGGCATATCCCCTTTTCTCAATATCCACCAATATCCTGGTCATCCAAGCGGTTCCATCCCTGCAAGGGGTGCATTTCCCGCACGATTCAAAGGCAAAGAATTCCGATGTCCTCCTTATTAGGGATAGGAGTTTAACGCTTCTGTCAAGCACTATTATAGCCCCGCTCCCCAGCATGCTTCCCCTCTTTGCAATATCCTCCATTGTTAATGGGGTATCCAACTCCTCCGGTGTTAGAATTGGTGCCGATATTCCCCCAGGTATAACCCCTAAGAGTTCCCTACCCTCTAATAGACCACCGCAAACATCGTATATTAGTTCCCTTAAAGTTAAGGAACCCAGTTCAAACTCATAAACACCGGGTTTTTTAACCGGACCCGATACCGCGAACAACCTCGTACCCGTACTTTCCTCTGTTCCAAGGGAAGCATACCAATCACCCCCTTTGTTTATTATGATGGGTACCGTTGCAAGGGTTTCAACATTATTAACAACCGTGGGCATACCGTATAAACCCGCCTGGGCTGGATATGGGGGTTTCAACCTCGGCAACCCCCTTTTACCTTCCAAACTATCCAAAAGGGCGGTCTCTTCACCGCATATATACGCACCGGCCCCCAAGTAAACATAAAGCTCAAAATCAAACCCGCTCCCCAATATATTTTTGCCGAGAAATCCATTGTTATAAGCCTCCTTTATCGCCTCTTTTAATCTCGGGAAAATCCATATGTACTCATACCTCAGATAAATGTATCCCTCCTTTGCGCCTATCGCCTTACCCGCTATAACCATACCCTCTATCAGCAGGTGGGGGGCTTTATACAAAATTTCCCTATCCTTAAAGGTTCCGGGCTCCCCTTCATCCGCATTACAAACCACATATTTGGGGCCCGGGTGATCCTTTGGAACGAAATCCCACTTCAAACCCGTTGGAAATCCGGCACCGCCTCTACCCCTCAACTTTGATTTCTTTACCTCCTCTATTATATCCTGCGGCTGCATTTCAAACAAAGCCTTCTTTAAGGCCGTATACCCCCCAAGGGAAAGGTATGCGTTAAGTGTATGACTGTTTTCAACATCGGTATATGCAAGTAAAAGCCTGTATTCCTTCGCCATAAGTGGGGTATTTTACCGCTGTTTAAATTCCGAAAGCGGTTTATTATAATTTATGCCGGATACCAAATATACGCACTATGAAAGGCATATTGGCATTTTTATCCGGCATAGGTTTGGGGCTTGCCGTTTTGTACGGTTGCAATAAGGCCTCGGAAGGTGCGAAAGAGGTTAGCTTCAAGGTAAAGTTCAAGGCATACGATACAAAAATAGATTCGGCGACCATAGAGGGTTTTACCATAAGAAATGTTTTGGTGGTAAGGGTTGGGAATAAAGTTAATGTTGAACTCATAAACGAATCCCCCATAAGCGAAAACTTCTCCATAGAGGGATACGGGGTAAATACCACATTAAAACCACAGGAAACGGCTAAGGTTTCCTTTACAGCCGATAGGCCCGGCGCATATACCATTTGGTGCAATTTGCATCCAAAGAATATACACCTACCGGGTAGCTTTGTGGTTGTGGAATGAAGGGTTTAAGGGTTTTTATAGCATCGTTTATGGGTATAATCGTAGTCGCATCCCCCGGGAAAAAACCGGTGCATATTCCGGATGTAAAGGTTTATACCGACTACGACACGCTTAGTATAAATTATCGTATATCTCGGATATGCCAAATGCCCGGATGTGTGCAATTCGGCCCTATTCCTTATAAACTCCGCTTGGGAAAAATCGGAATGTAAATTCAATCTCGTGTTTATAGGTATAGACCCCAACGAGAGTATTGACGATTTGAAGGACTATACCGGTAAATTTAACAAAGACTTTATTGCGGTAAAACCTTTGAGTTATTCTCAACTCAAAAGGGCATTTCCATATTTGTATATTACTACGGAAAAAGGGTTCAAAGGGTTTTTCCAATAGGTGTATCTTTAACGGATGAACTTATAGAGACTCTGAAAAAAGATGGGTGTTGAAGGCTTTGAAACATCCCAAGACCTTTACCCCTTTTTCTTTAACCTATCCGATAAGGTTTTATCCGGAATTTTTAAAACCCGCTTTAAAACCGTGAAACTGCAAGGACCCCTTTCAAGCCTCCGCAAAATCTCTTTACTCCACTTACATTTTATAACCTTTTCGTAGCAATATACCAAATAATCGTTGTCAATGTTTTTAACAACATCTAAACCGGCCTCGGTTAGCGCGCCGTTACTGTAATCTTTCCCCGCCAATTTCATCAAAACCCTCAAAGCGTGCTTCATATTCTTTGGATATTTTAAAGTTGGAAAATTTAAAATTTACCACTTTAAAATACCTGCTTTTATATGAAAAGAACACCCTTTTACGACTATCACAAAAAATTTAAGGCAAAATTTGTAGAATTTGCCGGATATGAGATGCCCCTATTTTATGAGGAACAGGGGATACTTGAAGAAACACTATGGACACGAAGTAAGGCCTCACTCTTTGATGTTTCCCATATGGCAAGGTTTTTGGTAAAGGGATCGGATGCAAAAAGCTTTTTGGACTATTCCTTTTCAAATTCCTTAGCAAAACTAAAAGGCTCCATTGCGGCCCAATACACATTAATGCTCAACGAAAGGGGAGGAATAATTGACGACGCTTATATATACAAACTTGGAGAAAACGAATACATGGTGGTGGTTAATGCCGCAAATCATGAAAAGGATTGGGAAGTTTTGAACAACAGGAAAAAGGGTTTTAATGTTAATATGGAAGATATAACCGAGATGATTTCACAGGTGGCATTTCAAGGTCCTTTATCTTTGGAAATAATTTCTAAGATTATTGGAACGGATATAACGAATGCAAAGAGGAACAGGGTTTTTAGGTTTGGCGATGTTATCATAACCACCACTGGTTATACCGGAGAAAAGGGTGTGGAAATATACGGAAACTTTGATAACATAAAGGGTTTTGTTGATGAAATCCTAAGGTTTTCGGAGGTTAAATGGGCGGGCTTGGGTGCGAGGGATATTTTGAGGGCAGAAGCCGGATATCCTTTATACGGAAACGATATAAACGAAAACACGGATCCGTTTTCGGCCGATTTGGGATGGGTTGTTTCATTTGATAAAGACTTTGTTGGGAGAAAGGCCCTTGAAGGTTTTGAACCAAAGGTTAAGAGGAAGGGGTTAATATATGAGGGAAGGGGAATAATTCCGAAAAATGGGGATAAGGTGTTTTATAACGGCGAAGAAGTTGGACACATAACCACCGGTGTTTTCTCCCCGAACATATCTTCGGTTATATGCATGGGATACCTGCCAAAAGACCTTATAGGGGAGGTGGTTGTCAAATCGCGTGGTAGGGATATTGCGATGCGGATAACACACTTCCCATTTGTTAAACTTCCGCAATGGTAGATAATGTAATTTTCCTCGATTTGGAAACAACGGGATTGAATTTTATAAGGGATAGGATTGTGGAAATAGGTTTGGTTCCGTTGAAAAAAAACGGTAAAAGTGGCAAAAGATTCCTTATAAATCCAAAGATACCCATTAAAAAGAGGGCTTACATGGTTCACGGTATATCCTTTGAGGATATTAAGGGTAGTCCGTATTTTGAAGATGTTAAGAATGAGGTTTTAAAGATTTTAGACGGAAATGTTATTGTGGGTTTCAATGTGTTGAATTTTGACATACCATTTTTAAACTACGAACTTTTTAGGGTGGGGGAAAAGCCTCTATTTAATAGGGTTATAGACCTAAAGGAGGTGGCAAAAATCCTGTTTGACGAACCCCCAAATTCTTTGTACTCTTTGGCAAGATTCCTCGGAATAGATGTTAAGAAAATTCACAGGGCGCTTGAAGATGCCGAAACCACGAGGAAGATATTCATCAAACTTATGGAAATCAAAGGGGAAATATTTGAAGATATGAAAACTTTGGAATCCATAACCTTTTCATCCTATCCATATAAATCCCTACAAATTTTAAACTTGGCAAGGGAATATGGGCTTTTAAAGATCAAATATTTCACGAAATTTTCCGGTATCAGGGAATTGGAAGTTGAACCTTTTATAATCTTAAAGAACATAGTTATGGTAAAGGACTGGTTGGGAAATCCCAAGAAACTCTACATTCCGAGAATTATCCAAGTATCGCCTTTAAAGTAATAAAACTTCCGGGATTATAATAACGGGTGTATGTCCAAGGTATGGCCGGATTGGCATGATAGATACGATTTTGATGAGTTTGCTATTTTAAAGTTTGTGCCGGAAGAACCCGGGGTTTTCTTGATAAGGAGGAAGTTTTACGATGATTACATGAATTCCATAATAATGATAGATGCCGCGGAAAACCTTCGCAAAAGGCTTTTGGAGTATATAAACGATCCTCCGGAGGAAATAAGGCAATATTTAAACAAGGGGGAAATCCTTGAATTCGCGTTTTTAAGGACACTTGACCCCTATACTATAAAGCATGGCATTGTTGAAGACCTTAGACGTCTTAGGAATCCTTGAGGATTTTTATACACACCCCCTTTATTCCGGCAAGGGGTTATGGAAGGAATTATCGGAGATTATACGCAATATAAAGGATAACTCGCTAAGTGGGATACTAACCTTATCAAGGTTAAACGAGATGATAATATCTTTTTACGATTCGGGTAATTTTTTAGAAGGCATAAGCGTTGAGGGTGAAAAGACTTATTCCTTTAATTACGAAGGATTCGTAAAAGGGCTTTCGGCCTCTGCCCGGGTTAAGTCTTATCATTATAACTTTTACCCCCATAATAGCGAGGTAATAGCGGTAGTTTCTCTAATACACAGGTCCTCCAAGATTATGGAATCCATAACCCCTTATCCAACAAAGGTAATGGATGACCTCAAAGATTTGAGGTTTTCCGGAATTCTTAAAATATTTTCACCAAAGCAGGCCTCCGTCGTTTTTTTATCCGGAACTTCTTTAATTGCATTTTCAAGGGGCAAAAGTTTGGCAATAAAAGAAATAATTACGGAGGGTAATATATACGAAATGTCCGCATTTTCCGTTGAGGGACCCTTATCGGAGAGGAATTACGAATACCACTTTAACAACTTTTTACAGAGGCTAAACAGGGTTTACAAAAATTTAAGGAAAAATGACGAAAATTTGCCTATAAAAATTCGTGAAATTATGATAAAATACGCGGAGGAAGAACCATTCCTAGATCCCATATTGGGTTTTGTGGAACTTGATGGCGAGATTAAAATAAATGCACCATTCTATCAGAGCCTAAGGATAATATCCTACCTATGCGATATACTTATGGAAGCGGGAAAAAGGTTTTCCGAGGAACTGGAGGGTATTAAGCGGGATTTGGAGGATTTATTATGAAATGGTTTGCGGGTATATTACTCTCTTCATTGGTTTGGATTACCCTAAGCATTTTGACGGTTATGGATATTTTAAGTTTTAAATCGGCTACAGATTTGAAGTTAAAAGTTATGAACCTAAGGGAAAACCTTTCCTATGTGGGTATGTATTATGCGCTAAAAAACGATGTATTAATGCAATCCCATTTGCACACCTGTAAAAACCTATCCCTGGAAATTGGCGATAGTTCTTTAGTATCTTATACGGATTCTTTGGCTACACTCTTAATTTCTAAGAAATCCTCGCCATCCGATGTGGAAAGATATATTTCAAAAATTAAAGACTTAACGGGCAAAATGGTTTTGAAGGGTGAAAGGGGTTTGAACTTAATATTTCCGGCAAGTTCTGTTTTGTTTTTTGTCATAAGCGTTATATTTTCATTATTCGGAATTATTGAAATTAGGAATAATCTGGCCAAAATGGAGAGGTTTATATTGGATCTAAGACTTGGAATAGTTTGGGAGAAAGTAGAATTATATGGGGATTTTGGAAGGGTGGGGTCCTTGTTAAACAACCTTATAAGGGATATAAGAAGGGTTCGTACAAATGCGCAAAAGATTGCCAGGTCTTGAAAAGGTAAAATTGGCTATAAGGGAGTTTAAACTTATAAATGAAGGGGAGAAAGTTTTGGTGGGTTTTTCGGGTGGTGCGGATTCCACATATTGCCTGTTGGCACTTATGGAGTTGGGATTTGATGTGAAAGCTTTACATATAAACCACGGTTTAAGGGAAACCGCCAAAAGGGATGAGGAATGGTGCATAAACTTTTGTAAGACCATAGGTGTGGATGCTTTTGTTGAAAGGATAAAAATAGAAGGTCATACGGCATTGGAAGAGATGGGAAGGAAAAAGAGGTATGAAATATTTAGAAGATACGCAAAGGAGTACGGTTTTAACGCCGTCGCCTTGGGACATAACCTTACGGATGCCTTTGAAACATTCCTGTTTAACTCTTTAAGGGGTAGCGGATTAATGGGTTTGGTATTACCACCCAAAGCGGAGATATTTATAAGGCCTTTGATATTGATGTGTAGGGAGGAAATAAGGGAGTATTTAAGGGATGCGGGATATGAATGGGTTGAGGATGAGAGCAACCTATCCGATAAATTCAGTAGAAACAGGATAAGGATGTATGTAGAGCCAAACCTTCATAAAATTTTTCCGAACTGGTGCGATAGGTTTGCCAATACATATATAAACCTTTGGGAGGAGAGGGAATATTTTCAAAGGTTGTTAGAAGAATTTTCGGATAAAAATCTGATATTCACCGGTGGAGCGTTTGCGCTGAGGATTTCGGAAGATATACGGTTTTTAAGAACCTTATCCCGAATTCTGGATGTTGAGATAAAACCATTAAGGCAGATTTTTTATTTAAAAAACGGCAAATGTTTTGTTATAAAGAACTGGAAAATTTACAGGTTTAATGATTTCTTTGTTGGGTTTAAAAGGGAGGCAAAATTAGAGGACTTAAACTTAAAGGTGGTAGAGGGTGAAGGCAGATATACCGGTAGGGTTAAAGGTTTGGGTGAAATAATTCTCAGGTTTAGGAAAGTGGGGGATGCTATAAATTCTAAGAGGTTGGGGGAGATATTCTATAAAAAGAAAATACCAACATTTTTGAGGGATTTTTATCCCATTGTTGAGATTAACGGTAAAATTGCTTGGATACCCTTTGTTTATGAAGAAGGTGGAGAAGTAACCGTAGGGCTTGATAGGATAAACCCCAAAATGCCCGATTTCTTTGATATTCTAAGGTTTATGGGGTTGATTTGAGATTCCGATTTATACCCGTTTAAAATACCTACTATGAAGCACAGGATTTTAAGGGAACCCAAAGGTTATAAAACCATAACGGAAGCATTTGAAAAATCTGCAAACCAATATAAAGATAGGGTTATGTCAAAGATCAAGATAAATGAGAAATGGGTGGAGTATAAGTACGGAGAAGTTCTAGGCAATGTCAGAAAGATAGCCGAATATTTAAAGGAAATGGGGGTTAAACCCGGGGATTTCGTAGCCCTTGTTTCCGAAAACCGCCCGGAGTGGGGATGGGGATATTTGGCAATTCAGTGGATAGGAGGGGTGGTTATACCCCTGGATGCGAGGTTAACGGATGTTGAGAGGAGGTTTTTAATGGATTTTGCAGGTGTTAAGGGTGTTATATGCTCAAAGGATTACTTGGACGAGATGCTTGAAGGGAAGGATGACTTAAAACTGAACTTTATCCTATGTATGGATGAAAACAAAAATGTCCCCCATTACCAAGAAGTCTTAAAAAAGTACAAGGGTATTGACCGCTTTGAGGTTGATGGGGAACACTTGGCGGAGATTCTCTTCACATCCGGAACAACCGGCTCCCCAAAAGGCGTTATGCTTACGCACCGGAATATTATGAGCGATATTGAAGGGGTATATCAGATCATAGATATAAACGAGGAGGATATATTCTTTTCAATCCTACCCCTTCACCATGTTTATGAATGCACGGTGGGATTTATAGCGCCCATTTACATAGGGGCTACCGTGGCTTATGCGAGTTCTTTAAGGCCAAATGTGATGATACAGGAGATCAAGGAAATTAAACCCACGCTTTGGCTAACCGTGCCGTTAATCCTTGAAAAGATATACCAAAGGATATTAAAAGAGTTGGGAAACCAGCCACCTATAAGGAAAGTTGTAATAGGGCTTATGAAAAGGTTCTTTAAAGATCGTCTATCCAAAAGGATAAGATCCACATTGGGTTTGGAAAGGATTAAATACATAGTTTCGGGGGGTGCTGCATTGCCCGTTTGGGTATCAAGGGGTTTGGAAGATTTGGGTTTTCCGATATTACAGGGTTATGGGTTATCCGAAACTTCTCCGATATTAACCGTGAATCCCCCACATGCCCCGAGAAATGCTTCCGTTGGTTTGCCCATCCCGGGCGTGGAGATTAAACTATTTGAAGTTAATGAAAACGGCGAAGGGGAAATAGCGGCAAGAGGTCCCGTGGTTATGAAGGGTTATTACAAAAACGAAAAGGCTACAAAAGAGGTTTTTACGGATGACGGTTGGTTTTTAACGGGTGATGTGGGATACTTCGATGGGGATGGATACCTTTACATTACGGGTAGGAGAAAGGCGGTTATCGTTAGCAAAGGGGGTAAGAACATATATCCCGAGGAAGTAGAAAACAAACTCTTAGAGTCGCCTTATATTGAAGAGGTTTTGGTCTTCGGCGCAAAAAATCCGGATACAGGAGAGGAGGAGGTTCAGGCCTTGGTATATCCAAACCTTGATGAGGTTAGAAATTTGGCGCATAAATTAAACGCCACCCCCGATGACGAATTTATATACGACTTGATCTCAAAGGAAATAGAGAGGTTGAGTAAGGATTTGGCACCTTATAAGAGGATAAAGAGGTTTGCTTTAAGGTATGAGGAATTTCCAAAAACTACTACTAGGAAAATTAAGAGACATCTCTTTGAGGGTGTTTTTATAAAAGTGGGGGAAAAGGTAAAGATAACCGAGCATTGAAATTAAAACGGGGGTATAATATCCAACATTGAGGAGGAAAATACTCTCACTGGAAATGTCCAATGAACTACTCGTAGAAATGGGAGAGGCGAGGAAATTTTTTAAAGCCGTAATTGATAAATTCACGGCGGATGATAAACTATCGGAAGATATGATGACGATATTTGATGAGGCCACATCAAACGCCATAAGACATGCATATCCAGAAGGTAAAAGGGGTATAGTTAGGGTTTCCCTTTACATAGAGGAAAAGAAGAACAAAAAATACTTTGTTTTAACCGTATTTGATAGGGGCGATATACCCAAAGGTTTCCCTATGGACATGAGTAATTACGAGGTAAACTTGACCGAATGGTTTAAGAAAGTTGAGAAAATAGGGGGTATAGGGCTTATGGTTATATCGCGCTTGGCCGATAAGGCCTATTGGAAAAAGGTTTCGGGTGGAAAGTATTTTGTAGTTATAAAAAGGTTTGAATAAAATGGGAAGATTGAGTTTATCGTTTAAATTGTTCCTACTGTTCGGTTTTATCTTAATTTTGGCCATAGGTGGTTCAATTGTGGTTATAACAAACATAGTATCCCAAAGGGTTCGCAATCAAATAGAACTTAGGGGTGTCTCCTTGGCACTATATCTTTCATCACAGGCCGCCGAAGCATACCTACAAGACGACGATTTAACCTTGGTTAGCATAACAGCGGGTTTGAAAAGGTCAAATCCCGGTGTCCTATCCGTGGTAGTTGTGAATGACAAGGATATAATAATATCCCACAGCGATAGCATACTTTTAAGGGGGAAAAAGTTTTTCTCTGGGGATATGAGGCTTTATAAAACTATATTTGATACCTTAACCGGTGTAACCGTTAACCTTTACGAAAATCACAAGGGGATAGTCGTGGTATCGCCCATGATAGACAGGATAAGGAAGCAGGTCATGGGTAAGGTTTTCTTAACACTTTCAAAGAGGGACATAACCGAGACGACAAAAAACATATTTTTGGTGTTGATATCAACCGCAATTATAACCATAGGAATAGGCCTTATCGGAACCATGTTATTTACATATCTGCTTACAAAAAACATAGGTATATTGGTTGAAGATTTAAAAATCATAGGTGAGGGTAATTTGGATCATAGGCCGAGGATTTCATCGGGAGATGAGATAGGGCAAATAGCGGACGCCGTGGGTAAAATGGCGGAAAAGTTAAAGGAAGTGCAAACGAGGTTGTTGGAGACGGAAAAGTTTAAACATGAGGTTGAATTGGCGAGGAGAATACAAAGCGTTTTGCTACCAAGAAGCATACCGAAGATAAAAGGTTTTGAATTTTCCTCGGCTTATAAACCTGCCCTTTTGGTGGGTGGGGATTATTATGACTTTTTCCGCATGAGGGATGGCCAAATAGGTTTTTTGGTTGCGGATGTTTCCGGAAAGGGGGTTGCGGGTTCGTTGGTTGTCGTGATGTTCAGATCAATAATACATTCCGAATCGTCAATCTCTTCATCTCCAAAGGAGTTAATGATTAAGGTTCATGAAAACCTTTTAGGGGAAATCCCCGAAGACATGTATATAACATCCTGTATAGCGGCTTTGAAACCCGATTATAAAACCTTAACCTTGTCTTCGGCCGGGCATAACCCACCCATTGTATATAAAGCATCAAAGGAAAAGGCTTTTATGTTGGAACTGGAAGGTTCTCCTCTTGGTTTATCAATTTTAAGCGTTGATGATCTGGAACAAAACCTCCAAGAATATATGCTAACTATGGAAAAGGGGGATGTAGTGGTTTTATACTCGGATGGTATAACCGAGGCTACAAATTTGAAAAACGAACAGTTTGGTGAGGAGAGGTTCTTAAAACTCGTTGAAGGTTTGGCGAAAAGGGATTACTCCGCAAACGATATAAAGGAGGGAATACTTGCGGGTATTAAGGACTTTGTTGGGGATACCCCACAATCGGACGATATAACATTGGTGATAATGAAGTGCGTGGAGTAATTTGGTTTGATTTGGCAAATTCTCCACATGTTATGTTTTTCAGGCCAATAATTGAGGTTTTACAAAAGGATTTTAATGTTTTCATAACGGCAAGGGATTTCTCGGAAACCATATCCCTTTTAAGGATGCTTGACATAAACTACATACCCGTTGGAAGGTATGGCGGAAGGGGGAAAATCGGGAAGGTTATATCAACTTTTAAAAGGGTTAAAGGTTTTATAAACCTTTTCAAAGGAGAAAAACCCAATCTTGCCGTGTCCCACAACTCATACGACCAGATACTGGCCAGTAGGTTAATGGGGATAAGAAACATAACGTTTATGGATTACGATAAGCAACCCGCCAACCATTTGGCTTTTAGACTTTCCGATATAGTTGTGGTTCAGGAGTGGTTTCCGGAAGATGCGTTAAGACAATTCGGTGCAAAAAGGGTTATAAGGTATAAGGGATTAAAGGAAGAGGTTTATTTAAGGGATTTCAAACCCGATGCGGAAATACCCCGAAAATTTAACATAAAAAGACCTTTTGTCCTTGCAAGGCCTCCCTCAACCTCCTCCCTATACCAAAGGGGATATGGTATCTTTTGGGAGGTTTTAAAAACTTTAAAGGACAAGGGGGTAGATGTTAGGGTTTTGCACAGAAATCCGGAGGATGAGGAGATATGTAAGGATTTAAACTTACCCTTACTTTCAAAACCCATAGATGCCCCACAGCTAATATTTTGGGCCGATGCCTTCATAGGGGGTGGTGGAACCATGACGAGGGAGGCGGTTATCTTGGGAACCCCGGCATATTCCGTTTTACCCATGCCCGGATTTTTGGATAGAAAATTGGAGGATTTGGGATTTTTGAAGTTTATAAGGGGTGTTGAGGATGTTAAAATTGACCTGAAAGGGGAGTTTAAACCCCATTTCTTCAACCCCAATATTCTGGAAGACATCGTTAAAATTATAAAGGATGCCCTGAGCTGATTTTACAAAGGGTGTTTATGAGGAATTGCTTGAATTTTTCAATGCCCTCACCCGTTTTTGCGCTTATGGGAATGTATTCAAATGGGAGCTTTGGGAGCCCATCTAATAAGTCTATTTTGTTTAGCACCACTATTTGCGGTTTTTTCAAAATCTCGCTTTTGAACCTATTTATTTCGGAAATGAGGATTTCGTATTGCTTTTCCGGATTCCTTGTCCCATCCAATACAAACACTATTAGATTAACCCTATCCAAATGCTTTAAAAATTCCAAACCCAAACCCCTACCCTCCGATGCCCCCTCAATTATGCCCGGAATATCCCCTATGGTTATCTCACAATAGGGGGTTCTTATTACCCCCAAATTTGGGGAAAGTGTTGTAAATTCCCAATCCCCAACCCTGGCCTCCGTACCCGTTAAAGCGTTTAAAAGGGTGGTCTTTCCGGCATTTGGAAACCCAACCAATCCCACATCCGCAAGGAGCTTCAAAACAAGCCTTAAATTCCTCCTTTCACCGGATTTTCCCAGCGTTCTCTTTGAAGGGGATCTCTCCGTTGAGGTTGCAAAATGTTTATTACCCAACCCACCATTTCCCCCCTTAGCCACCAATAATATCTGTCCATCCTCAATTATTTCTCCCAAAACCTCGCCCGAATCGTCATCAATTACGACCGTCCCGAGGGGTACGGGTATGTACAAATCCTCACCCTTTCTTCCGTTTAAATCCCCCCTAGCATCTTTACCATCCTCGGCTTTGTAATACCGATTATATTTGAAATCCAAAAGGGAATACAAGGACCTTTTCCCTATCAGGTACACATTCCCCCCTCTACCCCCATCTCCGCCATCAGGCCCCCCTTTTGGCATATACTTCTCCCTCCTAAAATGAACCGCTCCATCACCGCCCTTTCCGCCCTCAACCGTTATTACAACCTCATCAACAAATCTATACTTTCCCATCCCTAACCCTTTTTAAATCCTCCTCCACCATCAACCTTACCAATTCCTTAAATTTCGTCTTAGGCTCCCAACCGAGTACCCTTTTCGCTTTCTCGTAATTACCTATTAGGACATCAACCTCGGCGGGTCTGTAAAACTCGGGAGAAACCTCAACCAATACCTTACCGGTTTTTCTATCTATCCCCTTTTCCTCCAATCCACTACCCTCCCAAACAATTTCAAAACCCGCCACTTTAAACGCTTCCTCTATAAATTCCCTAACGGAATGACTTTCTCCCGTTGCCAAAACATAGTCATCCGGTTTTTCCCGCTGCATCATTAACCACATCCCATACACATATTCCGGGGCATACCCCCAATCCCTCTTTGCGTCCAAGTTCCCAACAACCAGCTTATCCTGTTTTCCGTATTTGATTTTTGCAACCGTTAAGCTTACCTTCCTCGTTATAAACTCCTGCCCCCTTAAAGGGGATTCGTGGTTGAACAATATACCCGAGCACGCAAAAATGCCGTATGCTTCCCTATAATTTACGGTTATCCAATGCGCGAAGAGCTTTGAGACCGCATAAGGGCTGCGAGGATAAAAGTACGAATTTTCATCCAGGGGGAGAGTCTTGACCTTTCCAAACATTTCGCTCGTTGATGCCTGGTAAAACTTTGTATCCGGTTTAATAGTTTTAATCGCTTCCAAAATCCTTAAAGTTCCAATGGCGTTAATTTCCGAGGTTATAATGGGTTGTTCAAAGGATGCGGCTACAAAACTCTGGGCTGCGAGGTTATACACCTCGTCGGGCTTAACCCTTTCTATTGTCCTCCAAATGTTTGAAAACTCCAACAAATCCATATAAACAATCTTTACATCGTTTATTATTCCAAGCTCCTTTAACCTCCAAAATCCCCCCTCTCCACTCCTCCTATCAGCCCCATAAACCTCATATCCCTTCTCCAAAAGCAGTTTTGCCAAATATGCCCCATCCTGTCCCCTAATTCCCGTGATTAGAGCCACTTTTGACATAGTCGGGTATTCTAAGGCCTTTAAAAAACAAAACGGGGGTAAAATTCCCACCTATGAAGTTTGTCGTATTTGAGAAGAGGGAAAGAATGGCCATTATAAGGATAAACAGGCCTGATAAGCTGAACGCCCTATCACCCGAAGTTTTGGACGAGTTGGAAACCTGTGTGGATGAAGTTTCCAAAGATAATGGTATTTTAAGCGCAATAATTACGGGAACGGGAAAGGCATTCGTTGCCGGGGCTGATATAGGTTATATTAAAACCCTTGATGAAGAAGGCGGTTATAAAATGGCTTTGAGGGGTCAGGAGGTATTCTCAAAAATAGAGAATTCTCCTAAGGTTTTCATAGCGGCCGTAAACGGTTATGCCCTAGGAGGGGGATGCGAATTGGCCTTGGCTTGCGACTTTATAATAGCCTCGGAAAACGCCGTTTTTGGGCAACCCGAGGTTAATCTTGGGATTATGCCCGGATGGGGTGCGACGCAGAGGTTGGTAAGGAAGGTTGGCATGAATTGGGCCAAATATCTAATACTAACGGGTGATAGGATAGACGCAAGGATGGCATATAACATAGGTCTGGTTCAGAAGGTTGTAAATCACGATAACCTTATGGATGAGGCCATAAATATAGCAAACATTATAGCGGAGAAGGGGCCATTGGCCCTTAAACTTTCAAAGGAAGCTATCAATAAATCCTTTGAACTCGGGGATTTCGGTTTTAATTATGAGGCCATTCTCTTTGGAAAAACCGTTGGGAGCCCTGAGAAGGATGAAGGGATAAACGCATTCTTTGAAAAGAGAAAACCCAACTTCTTGAAATGAAACTTTCCATTGTTATACCGGTTTATAACGAGAAGGATTTTTTCCCCATCATATTTGATAAGGTTTATAAAATGGATTTCGGTTTAGACAAGGAAATAATCGTAGTGGATGATTTTTCCAAAGACGGCACACGGGAATGGATAAGGGAAAACATAGAAGGTCTCCCCAATGTTAAGGTGATTTATCACGAAAAGAACGGTGGGAAAGGGGCGGCTTTGCATACAGCCTTTAAACACGCATCGGGTGACATAATAGCAATTCAAGATGCGGATTTGGAATACGACCCTAACGACCTTATACCTATGATAAAACTCATAACCGATGGTCATGCGGATGTGGTATACGGTTCAAGGTTTTACGGAAGGCCCCACAGGGTCCTTTACTTTCACCACTTTATGGGGAACAAAATAATATCAAACTTGATTAACCTTGTATGCGATATGACATTTTCCGATATTGAGGTATGCTATAAGGTTTTCAAAAGGGAAATCCTCAATTACTTTGATCTAACCCTTACGGATTTCGGTTTTGAAGTTGAATTTACGATGAAAATGTCAAAGGTTGCAAAGTTAAAGGGTTGGCGTGTTTATGAGATGGGTATAAGTTATCATGGGAGGACTTATGCGGAAGGCAAAAAGATAAACTGGAAGGATGGAGTAAAGGCCCTTCTTTATATCCTTCGTTTTGCATTTTGGAAACCAAAGGTGTAAAAGTTTAAATCTACCTTATAATGACGGCCTTATGAGAGAAGATTTAAGAAATGCTGTAAAAGGCACGGCTTGGGCAAAGTTTATATCGGTAATGATGATTTTAGGAGGAATAGTGAGTATCTTAGGGTGTATAACTATACCCTTAGGTATAGTTCAAATAATGGCTGCTATGAAGCTGTTGAGAACCGCCGAAGAAATGAACAGATATAAGAATACGGCGGATGACAGATATTTATACGGTGTATTGGAGAATCTTAGCGGGTTTTTCACATTGTACGGATGGACAACTTTAATAGGGATAATATTGGCCGTGATAATACTCTTTTTGTATGCAATTTTGATATTTATGGGGGTTTTCGACAGTCTTGACAATCTATGAATGTGATACTTGACAATATGGGGTAAGGTAGGCATAATTGAGAGGTTTGGGTGAATGGTAGGTGGGTGAAGGGGTAGGGGGATGGATAGGTGAAAGTAATAAGCGTTGGAGGGTTTGATCCTGGCTCAGGGCTAACGCTGGCAGCGTGCCTTAGCCATGCAAGTCGAGCGGGGGGATCCCTTTTGGGGTTCCCTAGCGGCGGACGGCGGAGTAAT
>JBDRWW010000002.1:0-309612 GCA_039802605.1 Caldifarciminota bacterium
AACATTTTATCCGTTTCCTTTTGACTCTCAGCAAGTTCTTTTAGTTTCTTATCTGTCTCCTCTTGGCTTTTTGCCAACCTGTCAAGCCTTTCGCCAACACTATCAAGCCTTTTGCCCACCTCTTTTAGTATTTCCCATATTTCCTGTATTTCGTTCATACAGTGAGAATTATACCTTAGAACGGCATATTTTTCATTGCGCATTCACGGAAATTTAGGCGGAATTGGAAGGTTGGAGAAGTACATTTTTAAACACCTCGGGTATTTTATCCGCTATTTCCGTTATACGATAAGACCTGTTATCCAACAAATCCGCCGCCTTTCCGTGTATAAAAACGCCCGACAATGCCGATTCCAAAGGTTTAATACCCTGGGCCAAAAGAGAACCTATTAAACCCGTTAAAACATCCCCGCTACCCCCCTTTGCCAAAGATACATTACCCGTTGGATTTATATAAACATCGCCTTTATGCCCCACTACGGTAGGATTACCCTTTAATACCAAAACACAAGCGTGATTTCGTGAAAATTCCTTGGCAATTTTTATTCTGTTTTTGTCAATTTCATCGGGTTTTCCGCCGAAAAATTTGGAAAATTCGCCGGGATGTGGTGTTATGATCAAATTCTCCCTATCCAATATATGCGGGAAATCCTTTATGAGTTTTAAACCATCTGCATCAAGGACAACGGGAACATCTGGATAATCCGATATGAGTTTGTAAGCGGTTTTAAGCATATTTTCGTCCCCGCTTAGGCCGGGTCCTATCGCAAAGGCGGAAGGTTTGAATGGAAAGTTTAAACTATTAAGGGGTATAACCTCGGGGTATAATATGGTTAAGTTCTCCAAATTTAAAGCGTATATAAGCCCTACCCCTCCCCTTAACGCCCCCAAAAGTGTTAAGTTTAATGCCCCTGGGTATTTCTTTGATCCCGCAAACACCACCAACCTCCCGAATTTCCCTTTATGCTCGTTTCCCAAGGGTTTTGGTATAAATTCCCTTATATCAGATTCCTCAATTAAAAAACTTCCAATACCAGCCGGGAAGGGAACACCCAAATCCACAACCACAACCTCACCCGCAAAAACCCTTCCCGGAAATAATAAAACCGCCTCCTTTAATGCACCCATACAAACGGTCAAATCCGCCCTAACGCATAAATCCCCAACACTCCCATCACCGGAAACCCCAGAAGGAACATCAACGCTTACTACAAACTTACCTTCGTTAATTGCACCTATAACCCTTCTGTAATCCCCCTTCAAATCCCCGGAGAAACCCACACCAAAAACCGCATCAACCACAACATCCGCCTTAACAATATCGTAAAGCATTTCATCGGAGTATAAGACTATTTCGCAGAGCCCCTTTAACCTTTCCAATTGTATTTTTGATAGGTGTGATAATTCCCCGGATGGTATATAAACCTTAACACTTGCGCCCGATAATGAAAGGTATCTGGCGCATACAAGGCCATCACCCCCGTTGTTCCCCTTACCGCAAACAACCACAACCCTTAAACCCTTTAAATCAAACCTGCTTTTTATAGCCTCATAAACACCCTTTCCCGCTATTTCCATTAGGGTTTCAAGGGAATAACCCCTTTCTTCCGCAATTCTATCAAAAACCTTTGTATCCTCAAAGGAGAATACCTTACGCATGTTTATTCACCCATATTCCTCAAAATTTTATCGTAATGCGTCCCCTCCCAGTATATTTGTCCGCACTCCTCGCAAACCGCGAATTCGTCATACCTGTTCCAAATAAAGGGATGTACAAACCCCTCCAACTCCCACTTTGAAACCATTTTCAGTTTTCCGTTGCATTTTGGGCATCTCGTAAAGGGTTTAGGTTTTAATTTTAAATCCCTTATTATCCCCTTTACTATATCCCACTTATCCCTTTCGGAATTCTCAACGAAATAAACGCTTAGGCCCCAAGCCTTAGCCAATTTAACCAAATCCCCGTCCGAGGTTATCAAAATCCTCCCATCCCTCAAACATTTGGCAACTATCTCTATATCCCTCTCATCCCTGTAATATTCCGTGTCAAAACCGTAAAATCTCAAAACCCTCACCACCTTCCCCAACATCGCATCTACTCCGAACTTAACCTCATTATTATTTCCCTTGCCACTTCCCATTTTGTCCCCTTAAATTCTCCCAAAACGCCTTTTTGGGATATTAAAACGACTTCCGTTGTGTCCCCCCCTATTACTTCAACCGGGTTGGCAACTATGTAATCCAAATTCTTCTCAAAGAGTTTTCTTTTGGCCTCTTCAACAAGTTTCCCCCTTTCCTCTAAGGCAAACCCCACGACTTTACCCCTTTTGTGTTTTGTTATCTCCTTTAAAACATCTAGATTGGGGCTCAATTCCAGTATGATCTTCTCCACTTCTTTCTTAATCTTACCCTTTTGGTAAGATGGTTTAAAGTCCGATACCGCGGCGGCCATAAAAAGATAATCGTAATCCAAATCCTTTAAAGCGTTATAAAGTTCTTCAACCGTATAAACCCTGTAAAACTCGTCGGAAGGCGCAACATCAACCCCCCCGCAACCTACCGCCACAACATAACTCCCCAGCGCTTTTAGGTATGTGGCCAAAGATATACCCATTTTCCCCGATGATTTGTTCGTTATAACCCTAACATCGTCAATGCTTTCCATAGTGCCGCCGTAGGTTATAACAACCCTTTTACCTTTCCATAAATCCCTCAGCTTTCTTATATCCTCCAAAAAACTCAAAATATCCCCAACCTCAACCATCCTACCCTCACCGTAATCCCCGCTTGCCAATGCCCCTTCAACCGTTGGAAATACAATATGCCCGAAAGATTTAAGCCTATTAATGTTTTCTTTTAGG
The DNA here is from genome assembly GCA_039802605.1 of Caldifarciminota bacterium. Classification (GTDB taxonomy): domain Bacteria; phylum Hydrothermota; class Hydrothermia; order LBFQ01; family LBFQ01; genus Caldipriscus. Next base: position 2,862 of record JBDRWW010000002.1, read on the forward strand.
ATTGGATTCCTCCACATTTCGGTGTGCATGGCCGGTATGAATACCAAAGGTCCTTTATAGGATGCGGCGGCCGATGTTAGTAAATCATCCGCTATACCGTTGGCAACCTTTCCTATTATGTTATAAGTTGCCGGAACTATAACAAAGGTTTCCGCCCACCTTGAAAGGTTTATATGCGTATTCCCTTTAAAGAAATCTTCATCCGTGAAAACTTCGGCGTTTGCCAACTCCTTAAAGGGTAAAGGTAAAACGAAGTTTAAAGCCCCCTTTGTTAAAATAACCTTTATTTCATAACCCCTTTTATAAAGTTCCCTGCACAATAAAAGGGCCTTATGCGCCGCTATACTACCGCTTACACCTACGACTACCTTCAATCCTCACCTTCTACCTCTGTGTAAGGTATCCCTTCACTTATGAACTTATTGGCGGCGATGACCACGGGTTCGTCTTCTAGGGAGGTTTTTTCCTTTTCGCTTTTCCTTATAAGATATCTCGCAAACCTTCCTATTAACACCACGGCCTTGTACTTATTGCCCTCCCTCCTCTCATATTCATCAATATTAAACAAATCCGCAATATTTACCCTTTTCATTTTTATACCTCCTTTAAATGGGATAACCCATCATCCTTAAAGCCTCTTTACCTTCCTCGGTCATCCTATCAATTGTCCAGGGCGGATCAAAGGTTATCTCAACTTCAACATCTTCAAATCCCAAATCCCTTATCCTCTCCCTAACCGCTTCCGCAATGGGTTCCGCTATGGGGCATCCGGGTGCGGTAACGGTCATAAGGACATAGGCGTATTTCTTTTCGGGATCAACTTCCAGGGCATATATTAAACCCAAATCCCAAATGTTTATAGGGATTTCGGGGTCGTATATCTCCTTTAACACATCAATTATAGCCTCCTTTGTAAGTTTGTCTTTTGTCATAAGTTCGGAAATTATAAAGTTGTAAATTTTTTCGGGTTTAAAATACTTGCTATGAAAAACTTTGATAAACAGGTAAGGTATAGAAAGGAAGGTGAGTATTGTGTAGTAAGGTTTTTGGGGAGCCTTGATACCGCTTATAGGGAATCGCTGATAATGTTCTTTGACGATAGGATGAGGGAGGATTGTAAATATTTCATTCTGGATTTTGAAAAGACGGATTATATGTCATCAACGGTTTGGGGGGCACTTATTACCATAACAAAGCGCGCAAGGGAAAGGGGTGGGGATGTATATCTCTGCGCCGTTCATGGACAGTTGGAATCCATATTTAGGATTATGAGGTTTGATAAAATTTTTAAAGTTTATCCGGATGTTTATACTGCTTTGAAGGATTTGGGTTTGGAGAATACAGAATCGTAAAGATGTTTGAGGCAAACTATTACCTTTACAAAATCCTGCAAATTATAGGGGATATAGAGGAAATAAAGGGTGAAAACAGGTTTAAGGTTGAGGCGTATAGGTCTGCATCAAAGAAAATCATAATGTTTCCGGAAGATATAAAATTCCTTTATGAAAGTGAGGGATTAAGGGGGATAAAGGAGAGGTTAAAGGTTGGGGATGCGATAGCGGAAAAGATAAGGGAATTCCTTGAAACCGGTAAAATCTCAAAGTTTGAGAGTTTATCCCAAGAGGTTCCAATATCCTTAACGGAACTTTTAAAAATTAGGGGTATAGGCCCCGCAAAGGTTAGGGAACTTTGGAAAATGGGTATAACATCCATTGACGATTTGGAGGTATTTTTGCAAAAAGGGGAAGCTAAAAGGGTATTTAAAGATCCTTCAAAGGTTTACGAATACCTTAAATTCTATAAATCGCAAAGGGATTTGCTTTTAATGGGTGAGGCCATACCCCTCGTTAAATCCTTTACATATGAGTACAGGTCGGCCATTGCGGTTGGGGCTTTTAGAAGGGGAGAACCTTTAATAGATGTCCTTGAATTTGCGGTTAGCGAAGACGATGCCTTTAAATTGGCGGTTTCGGGTAGATTTGAGGGGGGATATTGGCTGTGGGGAGGTGAAAAGATACCCGTGAAGATTCATATATATACCGAAGAGGATTTGGGTGAAGTTTTGGTTTATTCAACAGGTCCCGAGGGGCATGTAAAGGCATTATTAAAATTGGGGGATATTAAGGGAGAAACCGAGGAAGAGGTTTATGATAGGCTTGGATTAAAGTTTATCCACCCCTTCCAGAGGTACGACGGTTCGGAAGTGGATTTGGCCATTGAGGGCAAACTGCCCAAACCGGTTTTACCAGAGGATATAGTTGGGGATTTTCATGTTCATACTACATTTTCGGACGGATCAATGGAAATTGAAGAGGCGATTTTAAACGCTATAAACAGGGGATATACGGTTATAGGATTGGCGGATCATTCCCCTTCTTCGGGTTATGCCGGGGGTTTAAACGAGGAGAGGTTAAGGGAGAAATACTTAAAAATTCAGCGTTTAAGGGAAAAGTATCCTTATATGAAAATCCTTTTTGCAACAGAAGTGGATATAAAATCCGACGGTTCCCTTGATTATCCCGATGAGGTTTTAAAAATGTTTGATTTGGTAATAGCATCGGTTCATAACTGGAAGGAAGATGAGGATGTTACGCCGAGGATAATATCCGCCTTAAAAAACCCGTATGTTCATATCATCGCACACCCGAGGGGAAGGGTTCTGAAAAAGAGGCCATCATACATAGTTGACATTGATGAGGTTATGAGGGTTGCGGAAAATGAGGGCAAAGCTTTGGAAATAAATGCAAATCCCAAGAGGGTTGATTTAGACGCCTATGCCTTAATGGATTACAAGGGTTATGTTAGTATAAACACGGATGCCCATAGACAATGGGATATGGATTTTATGTTTTTGGGATGTGCCCAGGCGAGTAGGGCAAGAATACCAAAGGAAAAGGTTTTAAACTGTGAGGAATCCGGCTTTTTGAAGAAAATCGTATAAAGCAGAAGTGTTTACCCGATGCCTTTAAGGATTTCTTTAATCCTATTTCTAAGGTATTCCTCGCTTGGCAGGGGTAAAAACCTCCCGTTTATGATGTATGTCCTGCAACTTAGAGAGTATGGGGGTTTTGCGGTTTCCGGTTGAATATCCTCTCCGTTTATCCTTATTGTTGGGGAACCGGGGAACTTTAACCTTTGGGCATCACTTTCGGTTTTAACCTCTACTATTTCAATTTCGTATTTCATATTTAATTCCTCCAAAACCCTTTTCAATCTCTCCAATGCCCTATCGTGTGAAGAGCACCCTTCCCAAAACAAAAACTCAACCTTAACCATTTCTCCTCAAATAATTCACAACATACCTGGCCAAAACATCAACCTCAACATTTATTAAATCTCCAACCTTCCTAAAAGGAAAAGCCGTGATTTTAAGGGTTTGCGGTATAATCCTAATGGATATTACATTACCCCGAACCCCGTTTACCGTTAGGCTCGTTCCGTCCAATGCTATTGAACCCTTTTCGGCAACATAAACCATAAGGTTTTCCGGAATTTCAATGTGCAAATTTAAACCGTCATCTCCGTAATCGTCTATTTTTACAACTTTTCCGACGCCATCAACATGCCCCAAAACAAAGTGCCCGTCTATCCTATCACCCACTTTTAATGACCTCTCGTAGTTGCAAACATAACCTAAATTGATGGTAGATCCAAACTTCGTCCTCCTAAGGGTTTCATCCGATAGAAAAAACAAAGCCATATTGCCCTTATATTCCTCAACCGTTAAGCAAACCCCGTCTATGGATATAGACTGACCTGTATAGAACCCCTCTAAGTTTTCAAACTCAAACCAAACCCTTTTACCCTTATCGTAATCCTCAAAATTTACTACCTTACACCTTCCCTCAACTATACCGGCAAACATTATTTAAGGATAAACCTGAGGCCTATTCCGAAAGTTAAACCGGCTCTAACATCCCCCTCCGTTGTAAATCCCACAGCGGGGGGAATCTCTATAAACAGATCAAGGGGAACTTCCGTAAATATAAACTCCAGACCGAGAGGGACGAGTATTCCAAAAATGGCTTTGTCTCCGTACTTTCCCTGATCTATACCAGCAAAGGCTCCAACACCGAGATAGCCGTTTATAGGTGTTTCCCTTGTTAATAGGGCGTGGAAGAGTAAGGAGCCGCTCACGGATAGATCCGCAGGGCCAACAAATCCACCACCACCGACATGAACCTGCAATGCCGAGTTTTGTCCTATACCCCAGAACTTCAAGGAAAGCCCCGTTGGGTCCCCTATAACTATCCCTATACTTATCCCCGAACTCGGGGTTGTGGTTAATGCGGAAGATGCCAACAAAAGGCTCAGCATAATCGGATATTATAAGACCGTTTTAAACCATTTTATAATTCCCAACCGTGCCGAAGAGGGATATCAAAAGGGTTTTAATTGCAAACCGTGGGGAAATCGCTTTGAGAATTATTTACGCTTGTAAGGAATTGGGGCTTGAAACGGTTGCCATTTACAGCGAGGCGGATGAAAACAGCCTCCACGTGCAGATGGCAGACTATGCGGTTTGCGTTGGAGGTCCTTACCCGAAGGACAGTTATTTAAACATCCCCAACATTATAGCGGCCGCAGAGGCTTGGGAGGTTGACGCAATACATCCGGGGTATGGCTTTCTTTCCGAGAGGGAAGATTTTGCAAGGATAGTTGAGATGCATGGGCTTGTTTTCATAGGCCCAACCCCGGAACAGATAGCAATTATGGGGGATAAGGTTGTGGCGAAGAGGACGGTAAAGGAGGCGGGAGTTCCCTTAGTCCCCGGGACGGATAAACCCATAGAGGATGTTAAAGAGGCCAAGAGAATAGCGGCTGAAATCGGCTATCCGGTTTTATTAAAGGCGGCCGCGGGGGGTGGAGGTAGGGGTATGAGGATAGTGAATTCGGAAGAGGAGATGGAACAAAAATTCCTTTCCGCATCTTCCGAAGCGGAATCCGCCTTTGGCGATGGGAGGCTATACCTTGAAAAGTTCATAACAAAACCCAAACATATAGAGGTTCAGGTTCTGGGGGATGAGTATGGGAACATTACACACCTGTTTGAAAGGGAGTGCTCCCTTCAAAGGAGACACCAAAAGGTGATTGAGGAAGCCCCGAGCCCGTCAATAATGGAAGAACAAAGGAAAAAACTCCTTGAATATGCCGTTAAGGCGGCGAAACACATAAATTACCGAAGTGCGGGAACCCTTGAATTCCTAATGGATGAGGATGGGAACTTTTACTTCATAGAGATGAACACGAGGATTCAGGTGGAACACCCGACAACGGAGATGATAACGGGCGTTGATATCGTAAAGGCTCAAATACTCATAGCAATGGGTGAAAAATTACCGGTAAATACGAACGGTTTAAGGATAAACGGGCATTCCATAGAGGCGAGGATAAACGCCGAAGATCCGGAAAACAACTTTGCCCCAAGCCCCGGGAAAATAGAACTCCTACACAAACCCGGTGGTCCGGGTGTTAGGGTTGATTCTCATATATATCAAGGCTATAAGATACCTCCGTATTACGATTCCCTAATAGCAAAGTTGATAACCTGGGGAATAAACAGGGACGAGGCTATAAGTAGGATGAAAAGGGCGCTTTCGGAGTTTGTCATAACCGGCATAAAAACCAACATAAAAATGCATTTAGACATTATGAACAGGCACGAATTTATAACCGGCAAGTTTTATACGAACAGTTTGGAAAAATGGATATAATACTAAAACCCTTGGAAAGAATAGGGGATTTTGCCCTGTTTTTCATAAACACGGTTTTGTCCGTTAAGGAAATACATAAAACCTTCGGGGAAATCCTTAGACAGATAGCGGTTATTGGATACGATTCCTTGGTAATAGTTGGTGGAAGTTCAACATTTGTGGGTTTGGTTTCCGCAGTTTTAATCTCCTTTCAAATAAAGGATTTTGTGCCCGCAAATGTTATCGGAATGGGTATATGGAAGGGTGTCATTACGGAGTTGGCCCCGGTTTTAACCGCATTGGTGGTTGCGGGGAGGGTAGGAGGGGGTTTGGCTTCACAGATAGGTACGATGAGAATAACGGAACAGATAGACGCCTTGGAGGTTATGGGAATAAATCCTTATAGGTTTATAGTCCTTCCGAGGATAATGGGGGGGATAATTTCTATTCCCCTTTTAACCGCAATAGCCACATTTATCTCTATATTTGCCGCCTTAATGTTTGCAACATATGTTTATAGCATGCCTTACAACGACCTGGTTAGCGGTATGAGGATGAGTTATAACAATCAAGACCTGATAGTTGGAGGAGTAAAAGCCATAACATTCGCCACTATAATCTCTTTTATCAGTTGTTATGAGGGTTTTAGGACGGAAGGGGGTGCAATAGGCGTGGGGCTTTCGGCTATGAGGGCGGTGGTGTATTCCGCCGTTTTAATATTGGCGGCGGACTTTATAATATCCCTTTACTTCTACGGCAGATGATAACCGTTTTGTTATCATTACCCAAACTCGTGGTTTTGGTTGTTGTTGATCAGTTTAGATACGATTATCTTTCGGATTTTAAGGGCAATATCCTTCTTAAAGATGGGTTTATATATACCGATTGCCATCACATGCATATACCTACATATACGGCCGTTGGACACGCTACAATATCAACCGGGGTTGAACCGAGGATACACGGGATAATTTCAAACTATTGGTATAACCGCAAAACGGGTAAGTATTCCTCACCAGTGGATGACCCGGATTTTGAGAAATCCCCGAGAAACCTTTCCTTCCCAACCATTGGGGATCATTTAAAGGTAAAATATCCAAAATCAAAGGTTGTTAGCATTTCCTTAAAGGATAGGGCGGCAATATTATTGGGTGGATATTTGGCGGATGTCGTCCTTTGGATGGATAAGAACTTTAAATTCACAACTACTGGCTATTACAAAAAACCCCCTTGGTTGGAAGAATACAACAAAGGTTTATCAATTAAAAGCGATGAAGACGGGATATTTAAAGGGAATTACGCCCTCTTTGAACTGTTTAAGGAGGCGGTTTTAAGGGAGGAACTGGGTAAAGACGAATTCCCGGACATAATATTCATAAGTTTTTCATCCTTAGACCTTGCGGGGCATAAATTTGGTCCAAACAGTAATGAGGTAAAGAGGTTGGTCTTGCAGATGGATACCATAATATCCTCAACGATTGATTTCCTCAACGAAAACATCGGTAAAGGGGAATATGTCTTGATATTTACATCGGATCACGGGGTTGCGCCCATACCCCAAAGGTTGGGGGGAAGGATAAACAACAAAGAATTGAAAGAGGAATTAAACAAAAAGCTGAAAGAGGAGTTTAAGGTATATCCGGCGATTTTGGACATATCCTCCCCTTGGGTTTTCATAGATTATTCAAAGGTTAAAGGGGATAAACTGAAAAGGGTTAAATTGAGGGTAAAGGAGTTGCTTATGGCTAAGGATTTCGTTTTAAGGGCTTATACATCGGATGAAATAAGGGATATGCAACCAAGGGATTTTATAGACAGTTTGGTAATAAACGGTTTTTATGAAGGTGTGGGGATAGATGTTGTATATGTTCCAAAACCATACTGGATATTTTCATCCTATGATGATGGAACGAATCACGGTTCCCCATACTTTTACGATACGCATGTACCCCTGATATTCTACGGTTTGGAAAGGGGAAAGGACCAAAACAGGTGTAGCATAACAATCATTTCAAAGAGGTTAAGGGAAATATTGGAATTACCTTAGAATTAGGGACAGAACTGTGGTAAAGAATATAATTAATGCGAAAATAACCCAAAACCCGAGTTTCCCGCGCAATGTAAAAACGACAAGGATATATACGGTTAAAGGGGCAAATGCCCATATATGCAATCCCAAACGATAACCAAAGAGTGAAAGCATTATCCCAACCAAAACCATTAGCAATGGCAACCTACTCATCAAAAAAGAGTAAAATATAGTTTGCAACGGCCTCTTTATCCTCGTCGGTTAGTATATCCTTGAAAGAATACATGTTTGTTCCCGGTATCCCTTTGTTTAAGATTTTAATCGTGGTGCCGGGTAATGGGTTAAACTTCGTAAAGTCCGGAGGTGGTGGAACGGTATTCCCCAAACCCTTTCCATCCCCATTTATTCCATGACAAGGGGAGCACACATTTTCATAAACATACCTGCCCCTCATTATTAAAGAAGTATCAACTTTCACACCTTTTGCCGAAATATTTTCTATATACTTGGCCAATTCATAGATCTCCTTTTCGCTTAAATCGTTAAAAGGGGTCATCGCAGTCCCCTCAACCCCTTCTTTTAAGATTTTAACCACATATTCGGCCTTTATCCTGTAATCTTTGAACAATGGGGCTGGTGGAATTAAGTTGTTGTTATCCCTATGGCAGGTTATACACCTCTGATTATACAAAACCTCCCCCAAACTAACCCTTTGACCCAAACCGAAAAGGACTATAAACATTAACTTTCGGATGGTAAAAACTCAATATTCTTTATCGTATATGTCGCCCTACCCTGTGAGGCCGATCTGAGTTCTCCGGCCAAATCAAACGTTTGCTTTAACGGTATTAAAACCTCTACGATCTGAACTCCATATTCTTCGTATATGTTTTTGATTTCACCACCCAATGCCCTCAGCTTTTCTATTACATTTCCCAGATATTCGGATGGTGTCATAACGGATATATAAGCGTAGGGTTCAAGGAGTTGGGGCTTTGCCTTTTCTATGGCTTCTGTTAAAGCTTTAACCGCCGCCGCCCTTATACCCAGTGGGGTAAATGTTGGGTCTTGTGGAACTTTAAACCTTGCCTTAACCTTTATCATGGGATAGCCCATTAATGGCCCGAATTCTACAACCTCTTCAAAGGATGATTTGATAGCCTCATATATTTCGGGGGACACCTCTCCAATAACTTCAAAGATGTTTTCACTCCAAGGTTCAACATCAACTTCAACCTCACCCCTATGAACCACCTCTGCCGTTTCCTTTCTAAATTCACCCTTGGCACTTCCCCTTGTCGTTATGGTTTCTCTATAAGATACATACGGCTTACCCGTCCTAACCTCTATGCCGAAATCCCTTGTCAGCCTGTCTATAACTATATCCAAGTGCAACTTACCCATACCGGTTAGTATAAACTGTCCGGTTGATTCGTCCTTCTTAACCCTTAAAGATGGATCCTCAACGGCAAAGATCTTTAATATTTCCTCCAATTGGGATTCGTCCGTGCTAACCTTTGGTTCCACGGCTATGGATACCAAGGGTTCGGGGAAGGGAATCCTGTCAAGCTCAACGGGTTCATCCGCAACCGTGAGGGTATCTCCGGTTATGGTTTTATCGGATAATCCAACCAGGGCAACTATATCACCGGCCTCCGCCTTTTGTAGTTGTTCTTTTCTGTTTGCGTGCATCCTGTAAATCCTCGTAGCCCTCATCTCCTCACCGGTTCTCGGATTGTACAGTTTCGTCATGAATGTTATTTCGCCCCTATAAACCCTGACATAAAAGTATTTGTTTTTCCCTTTGGGATCAACCTGTATTTTAAACACCTGGGCGACGGTTTTGCCCTTGCCCGTCTCAATATAAACATCCCCACCCTTTAATTTCCCGTGCACGGGTGGGACATCAAGGGGTGAGGGCAAGAGCTCTACTATTGCATCCATTAGGGGTTGTATCCCCTTATTTTTTAATGCGGAACCTACAAAAACCGGAAAGATATTGTTTTCTAAAACCCCTTTCCTCAAAGCCGATTTAACCTTTTCAGGAGGTACAAACCCTTTTTCCTCATATATCTCCAATATTTCCGGGTCGTATTCGGATGCCCTCAAAACGATTTCTTCATAATAGGACAAACCCTCTTTATCAAATTCGTAGTCCTCCACCCTGTACTTCTCACCCGTTTCATCAATATCCCAGATGTACCTTTTACCTTCAACAAGGTGTATAACGCCGATAAAGTCTTTTTCTACACCTATGGGAAGGGTTATTAGGAGGGGTTCTACATTTAACTTTTTCCTCATACCCTCTAAAACCCTTCTGAAATCCGCACCCATCCTATCCATTTTGTTTATAAAAACTATTCTCGGAACCTTATACCTCTCCGCCTGCCTCCAAACCGTTTCACTTTGCGGCTCAACACCCTCAACCGCGCTGAATATGACAACGAGACCGTCAAGGACTTTTAAAGATCTCTCAACCTCAATAGTAAAATCTATGTGTCCGGGTGTGTCTATTATGTTTATTTGGTATCCCTTCCAATAACAGGTTGTAGCGGCGGAGGTGATGGTTATACCCCTTTCCTTCTCCTGGATCATCCAGTCGGTTGTGGCCGTTCCCTCATCAACACTTCCCAGTCTATGGGTTTTACCCGTATAATACAAAACCCTTTCCGTAGTGGTGGTCTTTCCCGCGTCAATGTGCGCAATAAAACCTATGTTTCTAACCTTTGAAAGGTCAATGCCGGTTTCCTCTTTTAGCGCCTTCTTCATGCCCCTTATACCGTAAGCCTCTTCCTCCCCTTCTTGCGCCTCCTCTTTAAAACTTTTCTACCCCCCGGTGTCCTCATCCTCGCCAAAAACCCGTGCTTCCTCTTCCTTTTACGCCAAGAGGGCTTGTTGTAAGTTATTGACATAAGTGGGAATTATAAAGTTGAAGGGTTTTTGCCTAGATTTATCCGCATGGGGATGAACTTTTTACCCGTTGAAATTAATTGCCAACAACCTTAAAATACCCATATGGCAAGGATACTTTTGATTTTTTGCCTTGTGCCTACGGTTGCCCTTGGCCAATCTTTGCCGCCTTTTAGGGCCGCAAACTCCACATGGATGATGCATCAAGGGGCGACATATCTAACAGGTCTCCAACTCTTAAAAGGCGCCGTAGTGGGTCCCAATGTGAAATGTACGGATGACTCCTTGAATAGGGTAGCGATTGGGGATCCATTGGTTGCCGATATAAACGGCGATGGACTGAACGAAATAGTTATATTAACTCCGGGACAAATTTATGCTTTTAGGGGAACGGACTGCTCAATTATATGGTCTCGTTCTATTCTGGGAAGTCATACCCCAGCAATAGGGGATTTAAACCCGTCAATACCCGGACTTGAAATAGTTGTAGTTTATATTACGTTCATGTCCTAAGCGGAACGGATGGTAGTGAAATATGGTATCAGAGTTACTTAAACGTTTACTCTCCCCCAAGCGTAGCGGATGTGGATGGGGATGGATTTGCGGAGATTTTTATAAGTACCGATTATACCTTAGACGCCATATACGCGCTAAGGGGCACGGATGGAAGCGTTATATGGTCTCGTCCGATAGGCGGAACTCGCGGGAACATAGCCATAGGTGATATAAACAACGATGGTGATTATGAGCTGGTGACATTCGCAAATGCCGGTGTTCTGGTTCTTAGAGCCACGGACGGTTCAACCCTTTGGCACTATTACACTGGGTCGTTTGGAGAAGTATCCCTCGGCGATTTGGATAACGATGGATATTTGGAAATTGTGGCAAATGTAAACCGATATGTACCCGATTCGGTTTTCCCGCCAACCGACTCCATGAAGGTTTATGTTTTAAGGAATAATGGAGTATTATAAACTCGCCAACCATAGGCGATATAAACGGTGATGGTATATTGGATGTGGTTGTTGGAGCTTATGACCATCATGAAATGGCTGGCTATGTGTATGGCCTACGGGGTGATAACGGTTATCCCATATTAAACGAGATCATCGGTATATCACCTAATGATAGTATGCCTTCAATAAAACTGGGGGATATTGAATTTATTCTTCGGATTATTTTAAGGGTTTATCAATAGCGGATGTAGATAACGATGGGTGTTCGGAAATAATAGCAACAACAAGATTTATGAGCCCCCTTACTTTTTATGTTTTTGATTCCCCAACACCCGTTTCAAGCTGTGGCACTTTGGGATATGGCGAAGCCTTTGGGAATAAATCACCGCATATAAAATTTTCCGTTATGGCGGTTAAGGGAGGGGTTATAGTGGAAACGGATAAAGCCTATGAGATTGGGGTATATAACGCATCGGGCAAACTCATAAAGGTTATTAAGGTAAGCGGAAAGGGATTTATAAAATGGCGGTTGTCAAACCTTAAAACATCATATCCTTTATAATATGCATCCTATGCTAATGTTATCCCTTTACCTAATTTCCGCCGATGGTGATACATTGGAGAGGTCAAGGGAAGAAATAGCAAAGTTTGCCGCATCGCAGTGTATATTGGGGTGCGCCGCATACCCAGTAGCAACAGCGATATTTGTTGGAGCGTATACCGAAAATTGGGATTACGCAGGATGTACGGGTTTGATGACACCCCTGGCATGCCTAACCGCAAGTGGAGTTTATGCCCTCTCATCCCCAATTAAAAAACCTATGGCCGCCGCATCCTTTACGGGTGCAATAGACGGCGCTTTATGGTCTTTACTAATTTATGGGAATATTGTCTTTTGGGGAAATTATTATGACGACGGTAAAAAACTCTTTTCAACGCTTATACTTTTTGGTTTATCGGGTGGAAACCTAGCGGGACTATATTCGGGATACCTTGGGGGTTCGGAAGGTGCATACATTTTGAAAACATATTCGGCCTTTTATGTACCCTATACATATTTCCAAGCAAAGAGGTTAATCTTGGGAAACTTTGCGGGGAATTATTCGGAAGACGAATTTAAGGTGGATCTCTCAATTGCAATGGCCTTATCCATAGGTGGGGGATTGGGAACATACTATTTAACAAAGGACAATTATGAAATTACCGGTGGAGACGCCATTTTTATAGGGGCAAATGTTATAAAGGGTGCGGTAATTCTTGAAACGCCCATAAAACTCGTTTATATAAACACAAATCCTATTTCGCAGGATTTTAACCCGATGTTATTCAGCGGCGCTTTTGTTTACTACGATGACCCAATATACGACAGGCTTTCAGCGGCAGCGTATTTAAGCGGTATGGCCTTGGGGGCATACATATCCTATAAAATCGCAAAGAAGAAGGACCTAAACATATTGGAAGGCCTTGTTTATTCCACCGTTCCAATTTTCGCATATTACGCCGGTATGGCCCCTTGGATAGTTTTGAGAGAAGACTATTATAGGATTATGCCCTTAGTTCAGGTTTCCTTTGATGTTGGGGCATCTTACCTGCTATATAAACTGTTTTGAGAATATTAAAAAGGCAACCCTACCCCTTGAAGGATAGCCCTCAATAAAGTAGTTCCTACGGTTTAAAAGGTTATCAATTCCAAAGGCTAAACTATACCCTTTAATGCCAAAGTTCAAGGATATGTCTAGGTTTAGTATGTAATCAACAAAACGGGTGTTTGCCGGGTTTGTGAATCTCGGGTCAATGTACAAGAGGGAGAGGGAAAAAATTTTATAATTGAGGAGAACGGAATATGTATTCCTCGGCCTGTAAACCATCCTATTGCCGTTATCGTAATACGCGTAAAGTCTATCGTATTTAAACCTTAAAAATCCAAATCTACCGTAGAGGGAAATCCCCCATATGTTCCCCGCCGAGGAGTTTTCCGGCCTCCAAATTCCCCCCACATTCCTCCACTCTATTATATCCCAAACCCTTCTGAAAAACCCGGATATTTGCAAACCCTTAAATTCAAACTCCGAACCTATTGTAAATGTTTTTTCGTTTTTTAAGTTGGGATTACCCTCGGCACCCGAACCCCTCCAATACAACTCGTCAAAGGATGGAATGCGGTTTGAAAGGGAAAGGTTAAATGCCGAATGTTTAAATGGGATATTCAAGAAACTTCCAAAACCCACCCTTCTCCCATCATACCAAACATTTCCCGAAATATAGCCGTTAAAGACATAAAGGTTTTTTCCGAGGTATATTAGTGGGCGGATTTTTTCCCCAATGTTTGAGCTCCTTATACCTTCCGCATATGTTAAGATTTTATATCCCAAAACATCCCATTTATAACCCGCCCGCAAATTCGTATGGTAAGAGTATATGAATTTATCCCTCCATTCCCTTCCGAGGATTAAAATGTTGAAATCCCCATAACCCATAGCAACCCTTATATCCGTTTGTACTCCGGAAAGTTGGGGGAAGCCCTCCATCCCCGAAGTCCTCTTCCTTGAAACCCTTAAATCCCCAAAACCCCTATCGTATAAAAACACCCCTTCGGCATAAAAAAGGCTATCCCTACCACCCGTTAAATTCCCCAAATCAAAACCCCCATATTCGCCCTTATACCCAAAGGAAAATCCCCCAAAACCGTTTAAAAAGCCGTAATATTCCCTTCCCTGGGTATAAGAAAAGTTCAGGTTCCCGTAAATTGAATAAGGGGAAAATCCACCCTCATAAACGGATAGATTGCCGAACAAGAAGGGGGAAATATCGGTTAAGTCCGCATATGAGTTTTGGGGTTGATTTATCAAAATACCGTTTAAAAAAACCGCATTCCCCTTTGGATGCCCACCTTTTAAAGAGATTCCGGAAAGGTCGGCATAAGACCCATAAGTAAATCCATAGGAAAAGGGTAAGGTGGAGGCCATAACCCATAGGGGCTTATTGTATTCGAGCGTTATTGTATCCCCTAAGGGGGCCTCCACCAAAATTTCCGGAAGGAAGAAACTCACCTCTTTATAACCTTCTTAACTTTCCCGTTATCCCCGACAAAGAAATAAACCCCGGTTCCTATGGGTTTAACAACCCTCCTACCCGTTATATCATAAACCGCTTTTATGTTTTCGTAGGATTTATGGGCGTATTCCTTCGCCGAGAGCGTATTCGGCGATAGGGTCATTGATATGGGTCCAACATCAACAGTAGCGGTATGTTCTACGGAATTCGTGTTTCTGTTGAAAACTATTATATTCCCGTTTGATATGTAATCACCCGCGGCGATTATAAAAATCCTCTCGTTATAAATCTCCCCTTCGGAGAAACCGTAATAAGAACCCAAGGGTAGGGGTATAAAGGCCCTGCTTGAAGGTGTGAAATAACCCGCCCAGGAGTATCCCAAAGCCAAAAGTGTATCGGTATTAACATACTTTAAAAAGCCTATGTTTTGAGGTGTTGGTGTGCTATCAAGGATTGCCAGAGGATTTGTTGAGATTAAATAAACCTTTCGCGTTGTGGCATCAAACCAATCCCCACCTGAAACAAAGGCGGTATCCGTTCCGTAGAATTCCATATAAAGGAGGTTTATCCCAAACTTCAAGGAATCAACTATATTTCCTAGGGTATCAATCTTGTATAGGGTTGATGTATCCGTTTTAAAGCTATCCCTGTTATAACCCGTTGATATCGCGTAAAAGTATCCACCGTTAAACCCCACATATTGCGGACTCCTCCAAACCCTTAGGCCCCAAACCATACCCTTTGTGGTTAAATCGTATAGGACAAGGCTATCGGAAGCCCATAGTGAGATGAGGATTTTGTTGTTGTTGATAACAGCCGAATAGGGGTTTGAGGAGGGGTTTAAGGTTATACTATCAACCAAGAATGGGTAGTTGTCGTCTTGGAGGATGTATATCTTGCCGTTTCCGGAACTTACCGTGTAAAGGTATCCCGAAGAGTACAAAACCTTGTTTAGGGTGGAGCCATGCGGCTCTATACCGTTTCGCAGGGTGAAGGGTGGGGATGCGTTCATTATTGAGATTGAACCCGGCGAAGACCAAATGCTATGAACCACAACAACCCTTTGCGCAAAAAGTGGCAAAGACAAAAGCATTAAAGAAAATAACCTTTTCATAGTTTTCCTTTTAACGCTTAAAACCTTACCCCGGGCGGCGAGCCCCGGCACCGCCCTAAGAGGCCCTCCCGGGCAGGTCTTCCGGCTCGCGGGCAATCTACTCCCCGGCCTTCCCACCCCTAAGGGCAGTGGCCTTTATGGGTTTCGCTCCCGCTCACGGCCGCCGGGACGGCTCCCGATTTTCACGGGATTCCCTCAGCCCGGGAGGTGGATATTATAAGGGGGTGCTTTACCCGTCTTTATAATTTCCGCTTGAAAGTCCTCTTTTTATGTGTTGGGAACTCTTGTAGGTCGCAGATGGCGGAGGGGTTTGCAAAAAAGTATTTTAAAAATTGGGAGATTTATTCCGCAGGCTCAAAACCCGCCGGTTATGTCCATCCTCTGGCGGTTGAGGTTATGAAGGAAAAGGGCATAGACATATCAAACCAGAGGTCAAAGGGGATATGGGAATTGCCGAATTATGAATGGGATTTGGTTGTTTTGGTATGTTCCGATGAGGAGTGCCCCTACATACCCGGTAAGAATATTGAGGTTTGGGGGATAGAGGACCCCATAGGAAGGGATATAGGGTTTTACCGTAAGGTTAGGGATGAAATAGAGAAAAGGGTTTTAGAGTTGGCAAAATATGGTAATAAGGAGGGTTAGGTTAAAAAACTTTAAAGCCCATGCGAATTTTGATAGGGAGTTTGGAAAATTTACGATAATATTGGGCAGGAATAATGCGGGCAAGAGCACAATCCTTGAAGCTATTTATAAAGCCCTATACTCGGATAATAAGGGTTTTGGAACGGGTTATATAAGGAGGGGGGAAAGGGAGTTTGTGATAAACATCCAATTTTCGGATGGTTATGAGGTGGAAGTTATATATCCGGGAACAAAGGCGGCAAAGGTTTATGGGAATAACGGAATTTTAACCTTAAAAGAACTTAGGAGAATCCTAAGGTTTCCGGAAGATGACGAAACCTTCAAGTTTTTGGTGATGTTTGAACAGGGGAGTTTAGACGAGTTTGACAGCAGAACATACGAAAGGGTTAGAAAAATTTTAAAATTGGATTTTGCGAATGAAATTATCAAGGCGGCGGATGGGGTTATAAGGGATTTAAAGAAGGTAATGGATAACGCCGAAAAGAAGATCCATCCGGGTGTATTCCACGCCAAGAGGGTTTTAAGGAGTTTAAAGTTGGAGTTGGAAGAGTGTAGGTGTGGTATAAAAAGGTTGGAGAGGTTTTCCAATAGGATACAAAGGAAAATATTTGAGCTTGAAGGGCAAAGGGATGAGATCAGAAGGGAAATAGAAGTTTTGGAAAAACTTAAAGGTGAGAGGGAAAGGAAAACCGGAATGTTAGAGGTTTTAAGGAAGAGAAAGGGGGAGATTGAAGGGAAGATTTTGGAGTTTGAGAGGACTTTTCCGCAAAACCTTCCAAAGGATAGGGAAATACTAAAAGCCATAAGTGAATACATTAAAAACGCGAAAACATTTAGGGAAAACCTTGAAAAGGCCAAAGAATACGAAAGGTTGAGGGGGGAGTATGAAAACATAAAAAACGATTATATGGAAAGGGCGCAAAATCTCGGAAAAACAATAGAATATTTGAGGGGTTTTTACTCGGATTTGAAAAGGGTTGTGGAAACCCTTACGGGCATTCCGGAAGGCCTTATCGGTAAAACCCTTGAAGAATTAAATGCCGAAATGGAAAACTTGAAGGCGGAGAGGGATAAGGTTATGTCGGAAATTGGACATTTTCAAAAGAGGTTGGAGAGTTTAAAAGATGCGGGTGATAGGTGTCCCGTATGCGGAGAATCCATGCCTTCCGAAAAGAGGGATAAACTAATAAAGGAAAGCCGTCAAATCCTAATGGAATTGGGCGAAAGGGAAAAGCGGATAAGGGATAAGATAAAAGCCTTAGAAAAAAACATTCAAAAGCTAAACGAGTTAAGCGTTTATTTAAAAGCCTTGGAGGATAAACTCTCTGAATGCCCGGAATCCTTAAAGGATAAGGCCCAAATTTGGGTTGCAAATGCGCTTAAAAACCCACAAAATGTTTTAAAAGATGTTGGGGAATTTGGTAAGGGTTTGCGTTCGGAGTTGGAGGAATTGGAGGGCAATTTTAAGGTTAAACAGGGGGAATACGAAAGGAGATTAAAGGAACTTGAAGAATCTTACGGGATATGTTTGGCATCAAAAAAAGAACTTGAAAGGATAACAAAGATGTACCCAAATATTGAAGATATTTCAAGGGGTTTGGATGAAGGGACCGTTGAAGAAAGTCTTAGGAAACTTGAAGAATACGAGAGGAATAAAGGGGAGATAGAAAAAACCATTAAAGAGTTGGAGGAAATACAAAAAACCCTTGAAGGTGAGGAGTTTAAGGATTTGGACAATAGGTTAAACGGCGCCAAGGAAGTTTTAAGGGAAGTTGAAGAAAGGATTAACTCCTTAAGGGCCGAGAGGGAAGGGATAATAAACGGGATCAGGGGCTTAGAGGGTAGAATATACGAAAAACAACCGAAGTACGAGGAATTAAAGAAAACCGTTAGGGAATTTGAAGAGGCCAAAGAGGGTATAGAAAGGGTTTCAAGGTTTAAATACGCCGTTGAGGAGGCAAAGAAGACATTTATAAACTTGGCCAAGTTGGAGTTTGAGAAGGCTTTAAACATATATTTCTTGGATAGGTTTGGCTTCTCAAACAGATATACAAGAATAGAAGTTGATGAAAACTTTGAACCCGTATTCCATACCAGGGAAGGGAGTGTTATAAGTAGGGGTAGGAGTTTATCCGTAAACGAGGTGGGTTTAAGTGGGGGTGAGAGGACGGCTTTGGGGCTTGCTTATAGGTTGGCCTTGAGGGAACTAATTGGGGATATTCCAAAAATTCTTTTATTGGATGAACCGACAACGCATATGGATGCGGATAGGAGGCTTGCGGTTTGGGGTATTTTAAAGGATATAGCGGAAAGGGATAATATTCAGATAATAGCGGTAACCCACGACGATGCGGTTGAAGATGTCGTAGAAAGGGAAAACATAATAAGGCTCGCATCGTAATAAATCCCACCTTAAAATATGCGACAATGTTAATGCTTTTAATATCCGCGCCGCCGCCGGATGAGATTAAGAGGTTGGAGGAGATAAAAGATTACTTTGAGGAAGCCGAGAGGGTTTCCGGGGTTTCAAAGGATGTTTTAATGGCCGTTTCATACGCCCTAACGAAATATTATCACCACATACCCAAGGAGGGCGAAATACCGCAATACGGGATAATGGGGATTTTCAATTTGAGCGAGGCGGAAAGGTTTTCCGGAATAAATAGGGAAAAGATAATCAATAATCCAAGGGATAACATCATAGCGGGTGCAAAACTTATAAGGCACTATATGGAAGTTTGCGGTGGGGATTTGCAATGCGCTTTGAGGAATTACGGGCCAAAGGGCGCGGAGAACGCATTCGCGATGGATGTTTTGAAGCTCCTGAAAAACGGTTTAGAATACCCCGTATTATCAATAAAACCACATACCGAAATAAACATAAAGGATACCGAAAAAAGCGGTTTTAAACCCTTGGCTTGCCCCCCTGGGCCCGAATACCCATTAGTTGACAGGTGGGATCAGGCGGACCCTTCAAACTTTACGGCGAGTTCAAGGCCGAGCAGTTATCCAATACATAAAATAATCGTCCATACAACGGAAGGGTCGTATTACGGTGCCATATCCTGGTTTAAAAACCCCTCTTCAAATGTTAGCGCGCATTATGTTTTGAGGTCTTCGGATGGGGAGGCCACACAAATGGTTTGCCATAAGGATATAGCATGGCACGCGGGAAATTGGTATTACAATACGAGGTCAATAGGTATAGAGCACGAGGGATATGTATCGCAAAACGGTTGGTACACGGATACGGTTTTAAAGAAATCCGCATATATAAGCAGAATGTCCATAACAACCTTTGGGTTTTCACTAAATCACGATACGATAAACGGGATAATGGGGCACAATGAGGTACCCGGAGCAACCCATACAGACCCCGGAGCGTACTGGGACTGGCTTTACTATATGGCATTGGTTGAAGGTTTAAGGGTTTCGGATACGCTGGTTGATAACTTAACAACGGGTTTTAGGAGGGGTGGCCCTTATGAGTATTGGTGGTTTGATTCCGGCAACGGATACGGAACGGTTTATTCCCTTGGGAATTATAGGCACACTTGGTACACATATACAACAACCGGCTCCGTTGTGAATTGGGCCAGATGGACACCAAACCTACCCAGAACGGGTTTGTACGAGGTAAAGGTTTATATACCTTCCGGGTACAACGCCTATGTTAGGTATAGGGTTTATCATCAGGGGAGTATAACGGATGTTTGGATAAATCAGTCCCTATACTCAAATCAATGGGTTAGCCTCGGAACATACACCTTTGATGCGGGTTATTCCATAAACAACGCTTTAACCCTTGGGGATACATCAGACGCTTCCGGAAGGAAAATAGCATTTGACGCCGCCGTTTGGATATACAGGGGGCCTTCGGGTTGCGGGGATGTGGTTGTGGATGATGGGGATCCGAATTGGTATCCCTTTGGAAGTTGGTATCTGAGTTCTTATTCGGGTTATAACGGGGATTATAGGTATGCTAATGTTGGAGGAACGCCTGACTCCGCTTTATGGGTTTCTTCCCTTCCATGTTCCGGGGGATGGAAGGTTTATGCATGGGTTAGGAAGGGAACGAACAGGACCACACAAGCCCATTACAGAATAAGAACAATACACGGCGATACGAGTTTATACCTTAATCAATACGGTTCCTCCTCGGATACCGGTTGGTTTTACTTGGGAAGCGTTTGCGCGGATACATTCCTGGTTAAACTTTACGACAATGCCCCGGATGGTAGCGTTGTCATAGCAGACGGTATAATGTTCAGGAGGGATACGAGCATTTCGTGTTATACGGATGTATCCGAATCCGAGGTTGAAGAGAATATAGATATAAGGTTTGAGAGGGGTTATATAAATGTCTTGGTTCCTACGAGGACGGATTTAACCCTTAAAGTCTTCTCTGCCGATGGTAGGGCGTTGGTTAAGGAAGAATACAAAGGGGTAAGGGGTTGGGTTAAATATCCCTTCAAGCATAGGGGTGTTTTCTTCGTTGTGGTTGAATGGAAGTATGGTTATAAAGTTAAGAAGTTCATCCCTTAGAATCACGGGTTGAAGTTTGAGGATATAAGGGGGCTTTTAAGGGAATTAAGGGAAAGGTGGGATATATATTTAGTTGGGGGGGTTCTTAGGGATTGGGTTTTAAAGGACTATAAAGATTTCCTCGCTAAGGATTGCGATTTCGTATTAATAGGTGGTATAAGGGAATTAAAGGAGGTGGTGGATTTTTTAAAGGATAAGGGGTTTGTGTTAAAAAAGTTTTCACAATTTGGAACAGCGGAAATGCTGTTTAAAGGGGTAAATTTTGATATCGCCATTTGTAGGAAAGAGATTTATGATTATCCGGGAGCGTTGCCCAAGGTTGAGTTTGTTAAAAATTTAGAGGTGGATGTTTTGCGGAGAGACTTTACGGCAAACGCATTATACTTTGACGGGGAAAGGATAATCGATTTTGTTAAAGGTTTGGATGATATAAGGGAAAGGGTTTTAAGGCCTTTGGCATCCTTTTCCGACGATCCTACGAGGATTCTTAGGGGGATAAGGTATAAGAACCTTTTGGGGTTCGATTATGCGGATGAATTTTTTAAATTCCTTGAAGATGGTAGGGGGTATATAAAAAATGTTTCTTACCAAAGGCTTTTAAACGAGTTGAGGATCACATCCAAAATACCAAAAAAAGCATTTTATAAAGCCTTTAAGGAGATGGTGGAATTTGATGTCCTGTTTTGGATTGGGGAAACACCAAGGGATATTTATAAAAAGTGGAAAGGCTTTTATGTTGGAAAACCCAATAAATACCGTTGGGTTATCCTTTTGGCACCTTTTGTAAAGGGGGGATTACCCCTTGAAGGTGAAGAAATGTCGGCAATTGATGTATTAAAACTGCCGGATGTTGAAAATAACATAGAAAGAATACACGAAGCGTTTTCCAACCGAAGGGACCTAGACATATTAACATACGCGAATTGGAAGGGTAAGGATAAGAGGATTTTTAGGTTTTATTTGCGGGTTAAAAACAAGGTAAAAATAACCCTATACCCCATTGAAGAGAGGGTTAAAAGTTTTCGTAAAGTTTTGAAATCCTTAGGGTTGGAAATACCGGAACCGGAATTCCTGTATTACAAACCGGAAAAACCGCAGGAAAATAGGGGGTTAAAGGTGAAAATTGAATCTTACATTTTAGGGGCTTTGTTTGGTATCTTGGGTTAATAAGATGCAAGGGCTGGGACTTTTAGCATTCCACCTTAGAATATCTACCTTATGAAAATGCCAAAATTTAAATTGAAGGGCACGGATGAGAGGTTTTACACAGATGAGGATATAAAGGGGAAATACGGTTCGGTTATTATATTCTGGTGTAATCACTGTCCGTATGTAAAGGCTTGGGAAAGCGAGGTGTTGAGGATAGTAAATCAATACAAGGATAAGTTTGGCTTTGCATTTATAAACTCAAACGACCCAAACAAATACCCCGAAGATTCATTTGAAAACATGAAAAAGAAGGACTATCCGGTACCATACCTGTTTGATGAAACACAGGAAGTTGCAAAAACATTTGGAGCCGAAAGGACACCGCATGTTTTCGTTTTTGATATAGAAGGGAATCTGGTTTATAAGGGTGCCCCGGATGACGACTACGAGGGAAATCCGAAAAAACGCTATTTAGTTGAGGTTTTGGAGGCCTTAATAAAAGGGGAAAAGCCCCCGTATAGCGAAACGCCCGCAGTTGGATGTACTATAAAGTGGAAATAAGATACTATCTATCCTGAAAGTTTGGCCTCCTCTTCTCCTTAAAGGCTTTAATTCCCTCCTTTTTATCTTCCGTTTCGCACAATTCTGCAAACAAACGGGCTTCAAGGTCAAGGCCTTCGCCCAAACTAAGGTCTTCACCCTCATAAACCGCCCTTAGCGCCGCCCTTATTGACGGCAATCCCTTTTGTGCTATCCTCTTTGCGAAATCCTTAGAAGCCATTATAACCTTATCCGAGGGGACAACGGCATCAACGAGGCCTATACGGAAAGCCTCCTGAGCCGCTATCTGCTCGCCCGTAAGTATCAACCTTAAAGCGTTAGACCTCCCCACCAACCTAGTAAGCCTTTGGGTTCCACCCATTCCCGGTATTATCCCCAGGTTTATTTCCGGTTGCCCGAATTTTGCCTTATCCCCCGCTATCCTAAAAGTGCAGGCCAAAGCCAACTCCAAACCACCACCAAGACATAGGGAATGTATAGCCGCTATTGATGGTTTTCCAAGGCTTTCAAGTTTGTTTGCTATACTCTGGGCCTGCTTAACCACCCCGTAAGCCTCTTCCTTTGTGTTCAGCTTTTCTATTTCGTTTATATCCGCACCCGCTATCCACGCTATTTGACCAGCCGCTGCAAGTATTACAACCTTTACCTCGTCGTTATCCCTTAACTCATCAAGGGCCTTGTCCAACTCCTCCATAACAGCCCTTGAAAGGGCATTAACCGGAGGATTTTCTATTACCAATGTGGCTATTCTATCCTCAACGCTATACCTGACATATGCCATAGGTGGGTATTTTACGCCCGTTATACCTTTGATATTTAAAGTTTGTCGCCTTTATAATCTTTACTCATGGAATTTAGGCTTGACGGCATTGTGAACATAAATTACGGTAAATGCGGGATAGGAAAGATAAACTTGGAGTTAAAGCCTTTGGGTAAGTGTAGCAGGTGCAAGAAAAACGAGGCTATTATAAACCTGGCATACGCAAGACAAAGACTTTGTAAAGATTGTTTTAACGATTTCTTCGTTAATAGGGTTAGGAGGGTTGTAGAAGAGTTTAGAATGTTTAAACCCGGTGAGAGGGTTGCCGTGGCGGTTTCGGGTGGTAAGGATAGCGTTGCCCTACTCCACGCCCTAAAAAAGGCCTTTCCACAACAAGATATATACGCCTTTTACATAAACCTCGGAATAAAATATTACTCGGATCACCTTGAAAAGAAGGTAATAGAGCTTGCGGAAATGGTCGGTGTCCCCATAGAGATATACAACTTAAAGGAAAAAGAAGGTTATACCATAGACGATTTTCTACTAACAAAGTATAAGAACAAGATGTGCTCGGTTTGTGGGGCAATAAAGAGGAATATTTTTACGATGCTGGCGGTAAAGGTAAATGCGGATGCGGTTGCAACGGGGCACAACCTTGACGATACCGTTTCAACAATGATGTCTTTATTCTTTGCGGGGGATTTTGAAGGTATAGCGAGGTTAAAACCCGTATTAAAACCATTAATAAAGGGACAGCCAAGAAAGATAAAACCCTTAATAACAACCCCCGAAATTGAGGATTTATATTATGTGGCCTTAAACGAACTTCCGGTTCAGGAATGCGGTTGCCCTCATGGGGAATTTACACCGATTAAGGGCATGAAAAAATGGCTTGACGAAATGGAAAAGGAACAACCGGATATAAAGTTTAGGCTCCTATCCGTATTCAGAAGGAAGTTTATCCCATTGGTGGATAGGGGATTAGGTGAAGAAGGCGTTGAAGGGGTTAGGGCATGTACGGTTTGCGGAATGCCCTCATCATCCGAAGTATGCTCAAAGTGTAGGAGGGTTATGGAGTTGATGGAAATCAAGGAAAGGAGAGGAGAAATTAAGATGGAAATAACATTTGAGGAGTTGGAAAGGTTAAGGGAGAAAGAAGGGGTTGTTTTACTTGATGTTAGGGATAGAAAAGAGTACGAGGTTTATACCCTTGAAGGGGCTATAAATATCCCCGCGGATGAGATACAGAAAAGGTGGAAAGAACTCTTAAAGTATAAGAGAACGCATAAGGTTGTTGTGTTTTGCAATGCCGGAAGGAGCAGTTATGCCGTGGCGGTGAAGTTGAGGAATTTGGGTTTTGATGCCTATAACTTAAAGGGTGGTATAATAAGCCATATTCAACCTTAAAATCCCCAACTCATGGAGGAGAGGAAATCCGTAAAAGAGGTAAAGATAACCATAAACAGGGAAGACTTGGAAAAATACGAGGACGAGGCGGCAAAAAGGTTGGCAAAGAGGGTTAGGGTTCAGGGATTTAGGCCCGGTAAAGCACCCGTTGATATAGTGAAGAGACTGTACAAGGATAGGATAGTGGAAGAGGCTTTGGAAGAGGCATTAAACAAGGAGGTCAATAAACTAATAGAAGAAAACCGGTGGAAGATTATAACAAGGCCGAGGATAAAGGCGCAAGATCAGAACGATTCCACTTATGAATTCACGGTTGAGTTTGAGATAATACCGGAATTCAGCATACCCGACCTATCATCAATAACGGTAAAAAAGAGGATAAAGAGGGTAAAGGATTCGGATGTTGAGGAGAGGATAAACGCTTATAAGGAGGAGAATGCCCAATTAAAGGCGGTTGAAAGGGAGATAAGAGGGGGTGATGTAGTTTTGGCCCAGTATATTTTTAGGGATAAAGAGGGTAAAGAGGGTAAGCCGAAAAGGGCGAGGATAATTGTAAAATCCGATGAATTGGACGAAGACCTTTATAACGCGCTTATAGGCAAAAGGGCCGGCGATGTGGTTGAACTTGAAGTGGAGGATGGAACGGAAATATACAAAATCCAAAATGTATACGAAAAAATATACCCAGACGATCAGGAAATAGCGGAATTGTTGGGATACACATCCCTTGATGAGATGAGGGAAAAGATAAAGGAACAACTCGTTGAGGAGTTTAACGAACAAGCCGAAGCGGAACTTGAAAACAATATTATAAACGAGATATACAAACTCTCACCCTTTGACCCCCCACCAACCTTGGTAGCACAAATATATTCGGATATAAGGAACCAGTTGGCCGGTAAAGTTCCACCGGATGAGTTGGAACAAACCGCTCAACAGTTGGCGGTATTCAGGGCAATAACCGAAATAATCCTGTTAAGACTCATAGAGGAGAGGAACATAGATGTGACGGAAGAGGATATAATAAACTACCTTCGGGAAGATGGGGAAAAGAACCCGGAAGAATTCTTAGAAAAGGCGAAGAAAAGGGGGAAACTCGAAGAGTTGAAATCGCGGTATTTGATAAGGAAGGCCTTTGATTACCTAAAAAATACCGTTAAAATTGAACCGGAGCTTGTGGAATGAAAAGGTTTTCACAATATGTACCCGTTGTTATAGAGCAGGAGGGCAGGTACGAGAGGGCTTATGACATATATTCCCGCCTATTAAAGGATAGGATTATATTCCTAACGACTCCGATAGATGACCATGTTGCGGGTTTAATAGTTGCCCAGATGTTATTCCTTGAAACCCAAGACCCCGAAAAGGAGATATACTTTTATATAAACTCACCGGGGGGGTATGTAACCGCCGGTTTGGCAATATACGATACCATGCAGTATATAAAGCCACCCGTCGTTACCGTATGCGTTGGTATGGCGGCCTCAATGGCGGCCGTCCTCTTGGCGGGGGGGCATAAGGGTAAAAGGTTAATACTACCGCATTCGAGGGTTATGATCCACCAACCTTGGGGAGGGGCGCAAGGGCAAGCAACCGATATAGAGATAGAGGCGAAAGAAATAAGCAGGTTAAAGCGCATGTTAAACGAGATATTGGCAAAGCACACGGGACAACCTTTAAAAAAGATTGAAAGGGATACGGACAGAAACTTTTACATGTCGGCCGAGGAAGCGGTTGAATACGGAATTGTTGATAAAATTGTGGAGCCGAGGAAGGTATGGGAAAGTCCCCCAATAGAGTAAGGTGTTCCTTTTGCGGGAATTTTGTTGAAAAGGGGAAGTATTTCAGCGGGAACGGTGCCGTTATATGTTATCACTGCGTTGAAACCGCCTTTTATATGATAGAGGAACAATTAATAGAGGAGAGGGAGCAGTATAACAGGATACCTTTGCCAACCCCATCGGAAATAAAAGCCTTCCTTGACAAATATGTAATCGGACAGGAGCACGCCAAAAAGGTTATATCCGTAGCCGTTTATAACCATTACAAAAGGATATCCCTAAAACACCGTTACCCCGAAATGGAGAAGGCTAATATCCTCCTTTTGGGTCCAAGCGGTTCGGGTAAAACCCTAATAGCAAAAACCCTTGCAAAACTCTTACATGTACCCTTTGCGATATACGACGCCACACCATTAACCGAGGCGGGATATGTTGGTGAGGATGTTGAAAACATACTTTTAAGGCTTATACAAAATGCAAATTACGATATAGAAAGCGCCGAAAAGGGTATAGTTTTCCTCGATGAGGTTGATAAGTTGGCGAGGAAATCCGACAGCCCTTCCATAACAAGGGATGTATCCGGGGAAGGTGTTCAACAGGCGCTGTTGAAAATAATAGAGGGTACAATTGCAAATGTGCCACCGCAGGGTGGGAGAAAGCACCCCGAGCAGGCTTACATTAGGATTGATACCACTGATATACTCTTTATATTCGGCGGGGCATTTGAGGGTTTGGAAAAGATAATTAAGCAAAGGCTTGGCAAAAAAAGCATAGGGTTTAAGGTTGAAGAGGGTGAAAATGGGGTATTTGATGAAAACTACGAACTCCTTAAACACACAACACCCGAAGACCTAATAAAGTTTGGCCTTATACCCGAATTTGTTGGGAGAATACCAATAATAGTACCTTTACACGCCTTAACGGAGGAACATTTGGTTGATATACTGACAAAGCCCAAGAATGCCTTAATAAAGCAGTTTCAGGTGTTCTTTGAGGCCGAGGATGTTAAACTTGAATTCGCCCCCGAAGCCTATAGGACAATAGCCAGAAAGGCCTTACAGAGGGGAACGGGTGCAAGGGGTTTAAGGGCGATATTGGAAGAAATTTTAATGGATGTTATGTTTGAACTCCCAAGCATAAAGGATAGGGTTGAGAGCGTGTATGTTGATGAGAATTTAAGGGTTGTGCTTATACCGAGGAAAAGGAAAAAATCCGCTTAGGGCATACCCTCAACCCTTACAAAATGGTTTAAAGGTCCATAACCCTTCCCTATCCCGAAGGATTGCCTTATGGCTTCCGTAATATACCTTTTTGCGACTTCTATGGATGTTATTATGTCATAACCCCAGGCGAGCATGGATGTTATGGCAGAAGAATAAGTGCAACCCGTTCCGTGGGTGTTTCTTGTATAAACCCTATCCGCTCCGAATTCGTAAAATTCGAAGCCGTTGTATAAAATATCAATGGAATACTTACCTTCCAAATGTCCACCCTTGATTAAGACACTTTTCGGGCCGTAATCCATAATGTATTTGGCCGCTTCCTTCATATCCCTTAAATTCCTTATGCTTCTTTTCGTAAGGGCTTCCGCCTCCGGAATATTGGGCGTTATTACGGTTGCAAGGGGTAAGATCTTTTTTATAAGGGCCTCTTCCGCATCCGGCCTTAACAATGGATCTCCGCCTTTTGCCCTCATCACCGGATCCACGACGAGTTTTGTTATGTTGTTTTTTATAATACTTTCCGCAACCGCCGAGATTATATCCGCATTTGAAAGCATTCCCGTTTTTGCCGCATCAACCCCTATATCCTCACAAACCACATCTATTTGCTTCTGAACGGTTTCCGGTGGCAAATCATAAATTTCAAAAACACCCAAGGTATTCTGCGCGGTTATTGAGGTTATGGCGCTCATTCCAAAAACCTTAAAGGCCGTAAACGTTTTTAAATCCGCCTGAATTCCCGCACCACCCCCACTGTCCGAACCCGCTATCGTTAATGCCTTTGGTACCATTTTCAAGCCCTGTTTATCTTTATACTATCTATACCTTCCGCGATAACGTGGAGTATGAACCTGTGTATTTCCTGTACCCTTTGGGTGGAATTGGATGGGACCTTTATTAAAACATCTATGGCGTCAATGTTATTAACCGTTGGGTTTTCGGCACCGGTAAGGTAAACGGTCTTAACGCCTATTTTGTGGGCAAACTCAACGGCATTGTTAACGCTTTTTGATTTTCCGGATGTTGAAATGGCAACCAGGACATCCCCGGGATTTGCCAAAGCCTCTATCTGCCTGAGGAAGACGTTTTCATAACCGTAATCGTTGGATAACGCGGTTAATAATATGCTGTCGGATGTTAAGGAGATCGCCGGAAGACCCAACCTATCGCTCTTAAACCTTCCAACTATTTCGGCAGCAAAGTGCTGGGCATCCGACGCGCTACCGCCATTCCCACAGGTTAAAATCTTTCCACCCTTACTCAAACCCTCAAGCATTATGTTTATGGCCCTGTATATCAAAGGTTCCAAGGGTTTTATTGACTTTACCACATATTCCAACTCCTTATAAGCCTCCTCCCATATGTTTTTCATAAAGGTGTGTATTTTATCGTAGAATGACTTTTAGGGTTGATAAAACATCCCCCTCAACACCGCTTGTGGTTATTACAAATTCCCACTTTTCACCGCTGATATACTTTCCCCTTCTGGGGTCATAAATATGGGGTTTATTATCCCTTAAAGAGGAAGAGGATGAAACGAAAACATCCTTAAATGTTAGCATTTCCCCATTTGGAAGGCGGATTTTCCATACACCCTTCCCGTATATGCTACTTCCCCCAAAGTTTATAAGGAAACTATCGAGTTTAAGCCCTTTTGATACCGATACGAAAACATCCAAGGCAAAACCCTTTGCTATACCCCCCGGGTCAAAGGAACATCCCTTCGGGAAATACCAAATCCCCTTTTCCAACCTTTTGGGAAAACCCCTACCCTTATAAAAGGGATTAAAAATCCCTTCGGTTTTTTTGTAATAATAAATTGATAAAACCAGAAGGCTATCCGTTAAACTATCGACATAAAACCCACCCCTCCCAAAACCCCCTCCAAAGTTTATCCATCTCATTTGCCAATGAAAAAACCGTATCCGCAAAGGCTTCCGCATCTTCACCGTAAACCTCAATTTCAAGTATTGTACCCATAACAAACTGCGCCCTCAAAAGGCAAATAAGGATACTCATAAAAACATATCAATTAAAACTTTTGCCCCCATTATCAGGATACCCGGCAAAAACAACAGGGTGCTTAAAGGTTTGATATACACAATCCAGAAAGGAAAGAATTTTATAAGCCAAGGGGAGAGTATGAAACCCAAGAGACCTATAAATGTAAGGTTTATTATGGCGGATTTTAACTTTTGGCTTGTGTTTGAATACGAGAAAAATACCGAGAACACGAAGGCTATTAAAGGTGATATAAAGGAATGGAAATGGGAAACCTCCGCCAATTCAAGTACCGATTTTCCGAACTTCATTTCCGAAGGATTTCCCTTATAGTAATCCATCAACCTGTGTAAAAACCCGCTTAACGGGGAATGGGAAACCGTTTGATCAACGATAATGAAGGCAAAGAGGAAGCCAAGAATTGTAAAAGCGTAAAGCCATAAAAACGAAACCTTTATGCCAGATGGTAAATCCTTTAACTTCATTTCCCGAATACCATATCGTAAAGGAACAATATCCTCTTTACACCCGCGGTAATTGACTTTACGGATATTGTGGCTCCTGGGATGTTTCTTATAACTTTTCCGTGGGCTAAGTCGTCTTCCTTACCCTTGCCCTCAAACTGTTTTAAAAAGGTTTTTTCCTTTATCTCCCACCCGTACTTTTCCCTGTATATCAGAATTTCCACGGCTTTTACCTTACCCTTATCATCCAAAACCACCATATATGTTATGGGCATATGCTTTCCCTTTATATCGTCTATAACAAGGGTTGTATATAACTCTCCGCCTTTATATCCCCTGTAAAAACGCAAAACTTTACGGGAAAAAGGGGGATGACCCCACCTCCTCAAACTGTCGTTTATCCCCTTATCAACCCTTACATCCACGGTATCAACCCTTTCGCAACATTTCAGGTATTTCTCCATTAGGTGTAGGGAATCTATGTAAAACTGGGAGATCGGCATCATAACAGTATGCCCATTATAAGGCGGAAGTTAAAACTCTCGTGTTCATCAAGTACCCTTGTTATCTGCGGATAAAGACCTGCCGTTATCCAGAACTTGGTATGGGAGTAGTGTATTACCGGACCTATGAATAGGGCAAAGTGCTCCGCGTTTCCGGAAGGGAAAACCTTATCCGGCCACTCGCTATGAGACCAACCCTCAAAGCCTACTGAAAAACTTCTATCACCTATGGGGAATTTATACACCAATCCACCGGTTATTGAAAACTCGGCTTCCCTTTCAATTTCATCGTACCCCTCGCGCTCAAACTCCGTTTCACCGATAATATTAGAAGCCAACTGAAAGTTCCCTATATTCTTGGAGAGTAAGAGCTTGACTTCTCCCTTTACCTCGTGGCCGTAATAGTATAACTCTCCATAAAACCCAAATGGGGGTAACCTGTAAATCCAGGCCCAAGCCAATCCTTTAAAGGATGTTTTATTAACATTTTGACCGTCTGGATAGGCGATAAACTCCTTTCCAAAATCGAGGTATATATCCGTACTCAGGTTTGGCGTGAAGGCATGTTCCAATTCAAGCCTTAGGTCCTGCGCGGAATAAAACTGACCTTCCCTACCTTGTTTTATCGTTAACCAGGTTTCAAACTCCGTGAAACCGCTCGGCAGGAGATCCGTATCGTATGTGTATAGGAATAACCTCTCATGCCCCCAAAGGCCAAAGGAGTGCCGGTAAAACGCTTAAATAAATTATTCTTTTCATAGGTTGGGTATTTTTTGGTTGTAATCCTGACTAAAAAGGTCAAGATTTACGAGTAAGTTGCAATTGCATATGGTGGCACATAATTTATGCCAACAACCCATATAATTGAGGAATTGAAACATCGCCGGGATCCGGCGTATTAAGAGAAGCCGTGGCTTAGGCCGCACGCATCGGCAAATATAACTAAAAAAACCTCTGCTATTTTACAATTACTTTTTTAGCCTTGTTCTCATTAACTATGAAATAAACCCCCGAAGACCGCGCACCGCTTCTTCTCCTACCCAACACATCGTATATCGCTCCATCCTTATAAACCTTGCCATATCG
Organism: Caldifarciminota bacterium; assembly: GCA_039802605.1. Lineage (GTDB taxonomy): Bacteria > Hydrothermota > Hydrothermia > LBFQ01 > LBFQ01 > Caldipriscus. Next base: position 34,746 of record JBDRWW010000002.1, read on the forward strand.
TTTGCTTTTAATTCCCAATTTTCTTATTGGCATAACGGCTACATATATATCAAGATGAGAAGAAGTATCTCGCAAATCACCCCAAGCAACATAAATTGCTGTATCCCCCAAGGCACAACTCAAAAAGTCGTTGCCCGACGAGGTTAGAATGGTATCGTATTCAGAGGGTTGCCCGGAAACAACGAAATTTCTTCCAAAGGTATTGCCGCCGTCAAACGAAATCGTTCCGTATATTTCAAAAGGTACCGCTCTACCCATACCTCCATTTCTCCTATCCCTCCAAAAGAAAGCCACCACACTATCTTTAGCACACCCCCAAAGCATATCCTGATAAACACCGTTTACAGGAGTATCATCGTTTAATCTGAAAGGGGTAGTCCATGTGTCACCTCCATCACCGCTAACTTGGGCAACGGCATCCGGATCTCCAAATGTTCCATCTATGCGGGTGGCTATTATTTTGCCATTTGCGGGTATTACGATTAGAGGAGAACCAATTTTTAACAGGGTATCCGCCACTATAGACCGTGGCAAAAGGGCGGATATTTCTTTATACCTGAATGTAAAACCTCCATCGGTACTTATCGCAAGCATATGGCGGGGAAGGGGATAATGGGATGGGTTATAGGAAAAATATCCTATATATATTATGCTGTCTCCCCAGAGGGCTATTTGACCCATACTACGGACCTGAGAGGGGAAGTTAGTGGAATCTCCTATGGGAATAAGGGGAGACCAAGTAAGACCCCCATCGTGAGAGTATTTAAGGTACAAATAATATGGAGGGGTAGCCCCCGCGATTTTAGCCTCCATAGTGGTGATATAAAGGTTATTCCCGGAAACCGTTAACCAAGGCCTGTCTATAGGAAAATCCGGCGCTTCATCGTACCGTATTATTACCCGGGGAGAATACCATGTTGAACCACCATCGGTTGAAACTGTAAGTACTACAAACCCAGAATCCAGACTATAATCTACATATACCAAGTATAAAGTTCCGTCTTCGGAAAAAGCCATGGTGGGATCCGCGGATCTAAATCCGCCTACCACATGGGGCATAATACGAACACTTGACCAAGTAATTCCACCATCATAAGAAGACCGCACCGCTATGAACGATGTTCCAAACATCCCCTTTATCCACGCCACAACTACATTGTTTGGATTCGTAGGATTTACGGCCACTACCGGTTCCCCATCAAAGGCAGGGGAGTTGGATAGATTTACTTCATAAAATGTAAGGAGCAACATTCAATATTAGATCCCGAAATGTTCCACTTTCCTCCTTACAATAGCAAACTTATGAACGAAATCTTGCTAACTGTAATTATAGGTGCCGTTATTATACTTTTATTACTCGGCCTATTCTTAAACCTAAAATCCGAAATGAGACAGGAAATTACTAATTTAAATCAGAGAGTAGATAACTTTATCCTACAATTCGGACAAATATCCGAATCAATTTCGGGAAATGTCAATCAAAAGATGGATAGTTTAATTATACAACTCAATCAGATAACCGAAAGCACAAATAGGAGGGTTGATAACCTTAACAATATTCTAACGGAACTTACGAAAAGTATCGGCCAAGAATTCAGGGGAAGATTTGGGGAAATTATGCTTGAAAGGTTGATAGAAGACCTACTTCCGAAGTCTTATTACGAATTTCAATTTCAATTGGGAAACGGTGTAAAGGTTGATGCGGTTATAAAGTTTCCAAATCCGAATAAAGTTTTACCCATAGACTCAAAATTCCCTCTTAGTAATTATGAGAAAATGCTGTCATCGGAAAACGATAAGGACAGGAAAAAATATAGGGATGAATTTGTACGCGATGTGAAAAAACGGTGTGAAGAGATCTCCGACAGGTATATACAACCACACAACGGAACTTTTGATTTCGCCTTTATGTTTATACCATCCGAAAGCATTTATTATGAAATCATTTCCGGGGATGATGGTGAGGAAACCCTTAGGTATATGCTGGACAGGAAGGTTATACCAACTTCACCTACAACGCTATACTTTCACCTTTTAATGTTTATGAATCATTTCAGGATTTGGGAAATACAAAGGAATGTAGGGAAAATAATAGATATGTTATCGGGCTTGGAGAATGAGTTCAAAAACCTACAAAGCGAATTTGAAACCCTCGGGGGACACCTTAATCGCGCACAATCAAAGTATGCGCAACTAAACGACAAATTTCAACGCTTCAACCTATTAATTGAAAACCTCACAAGAAACGAATTACTCAACCCTTAGAACGACCTTTCCAAAAGGTGAAAAACTTTCAAGTATTCTATGTCCTTCCTTTGCATCCTTTAAATCCAAAACCGTATGGACAACGGGCTTTAATTTTCCCTCATTTACAAACCTTATAACTTTGAAAAGCACACCCTTGCTACCCATAGTTGAGCCTATTAAGGACACCTGCCTGTAAAATATATGCCTTAAATCAATGTTTGCGCTGTATCCAGAAGTTGCCCCGTATATCACCACCTTGCCGCCCCACTTGGTTATGTTTATTAGTTTTTGTATGTTTTCTTTACCCGAATGGTCAATCACCAAATCAACCCTTCCGAACTTTTCAATAACAACTTTTTCAAAATCCTCCTTTTTCCTGTTTATAACAAAATCCGCACCGAGTTTATAAGCCTTTTCAACCTTTTCATCGGAACCCACCGTAGTTATTACATAAGCGTTATAGAGTTTTGCTATTTGAACGGCGGCGCTACCAACCCCACCACCGGCCGATGTTATAAAAACCAAATCACCGGGTTTAACTTCCCCCTTTTCAACAACCGCTTGCCAAGCGGTTAAAAACACCAAGGGTATGGCGCTGGCCTCTTCAAAGGATAGTTTTTCGGGAAACGGTAGGACATTTTCCTGGGGTATCTTAACATACTGGGCATATCCGCCCCATATATGCTCCCCAAGGATTTTATAATCCTTACATAGGTTATCCTTACCGGATAAGCACATATCACACTTTCCACAACTAACACCAGGGGAGACGAGAACCTTTTGACCCAATTTTACCCCCTCAACCCCCTCCCCCACCTTTTCCACAACCCCGGCTATATCGCTTCCCAAAATATGGGGCATTTTTAATTTTGGATATACACCCCTTCTAACCCATACATCCAAGTGGTTTAAGGATACCGCCTTAACCCTAACCAAAATTTCATTGGGTCCTATCTTGGGTTCCGGTAGTTCTCCGTATTTCAGAACATTTAAATCTCCGAACTCTTCAATATAAACCGCCTTCATTCCTCACCCTCCACAATTACAACATCGGCAATCCTATCCCCATCCGAAAGGTTTATAAGCTTAACGCCCTTTGCCGTTCGCGAATAAAGGGGTATATCCTTCAACTTTATCCTATTCACTATACCCTTTTCCGTAAGGATTACGCATTCGTTGTTATCAACCTGTGGGAATTTCATAAAGGAGAATATCTTTCCCGATGTTATATAAACCCCGGTTTTTCTGCCCCTTTTCATAAGCGGAATTTCATCAACCTTTAACCTTTTGGCATAACCGTCTTCGGTGATAACCATTATTTCATCCGTTTCTTTTACGGGTAATGCGGTTAAAGGCTCACCCTTTATTGTCAATACCCCTTTACTACCCCTTGATAACAGGGGAATCTCATCAACTTTAACCCTGTAAGCCTTCCCGTTTTTGGATGCTATGACAACCTGATCCTCGTCCAAAATCGTATATACGCTCGCAACCCCTTCCTTTGAAATGCTCGTCCCCATCCTACCCTTTAATACATCGGAAAGTTTAACCCTCTTTATTTTACCCGCCTTTGACAGAATAACCAACTGGTATTTTTCGGGGTTTTCGGGTATTGGGAATGTCCATACAACCCTTTCATCCCTTTCAAGGTTCTTAAAGAAATTCCTCAAAGATTTACCCTTTGCGTTAAAAGAGGTTTCCGGAATTTCATAAGCCTTTAACCAATAAACCGAACCCCTATCGGTTATAATGGCAACGGTATCATGTGTAGAACAGTAGGTTATGGCGGATGGTATATCGTCCTCGTAAAACTTTATTGCGGTTTTTCCGCTTGTCCTCCTGTTTAAGAGTTTAAAAGACCTTAAAGGCAACCTCTTCGCATACCCACCCCTTGTAAAGATTAAAACCACATCTTCCTCTTTTATAAGCGATTCAATATCAACATCCTCTACCTCTTGGCGGAGTATAACCGTTCTCCTCTTATCTCCGTATTTTTTCTTTATCTCCTCAAATTCCCCGATCATCACATCTTTTAGCACCTCCTCGTTTTCGAGTATTGACCTGTAATACTTTATATCCTTTTCAAGTTTTTCCCTTTCATCCAATAGGTTTTTGAGTTGCAGTTTTGTTAGCGATGATAAGCGCATTTCAAGGATGCTGTTGGCTTGTATTTCGGTAAAGCCCAAGGATATTAATCCGTTTCTCGCTTCCTCCGTGGTTTCGGATTCCCTTATGGTTTTTATTACCGTATCCATTATGTCCATAGCCTTTATGAGGCCTTCAACGATTTCAAGCCTGTGTAAAGCCTTCCTCAAACGGTAATTTGTCCTCCTTATAACGACATTTTTCCGGTGTTCAAGGTATATACTCAAAGCATCCTTTAAGTTTAGGAGTTTTGGCTGGACGCCCACGAGGGCGAGCATGTTAATTGAATATGTCTTTTGTATGTTTGAGTATTTCAAAAGTTGGTTTTCAACAACGGAAGGGTCTGCCCCCTTCTTCAAAACTATTACAACCCTTAGACCTTCTTTATCGCTTTCATCCCTCAAATCCGCTATTCCCTCAACTTTACCCGCCCTTACCAATTCGGCTATTTGCTTTATTAAATCCGCCTTTTTAACCTCATAAGGGATTTCCGTTATGACTATCTTGTTATTATCAACCTTGTATTTTGCCCTTATTGTTATTTTCCCCTGACCGGTTTTATAGGCCTCAACGAGTCCGGAATATCCGAGGATATAACCACCCGTTGGGAAATCGGGGCCCTTAACGATCTTTATAAGTTCATCAATTGTTATATCCGGGTTTTTTACCATTGCAATGCAGGCGTCCATAAGTTCGGTTAGGTTGTGGGGTGGGATGTTTGTGGCCATACCAACCGCTATACCGGACGAGCCATTTGCCAAAAGGTTTGGGAATTTTGATGCCAATATTACGGGTTCTTTGTATTGCCCGTCAAAGTTTGGAACAAAATCAACGGTATCCTCGTCTATTTCTCCAATAACTTCAAGGGCTATATCGTTAAGCCTCGCCTCCGTATAACGGTATGCGGATGGCGGGTCGCCGTCTATGGAGCCGAAGTTTCCCTGCCCCTGAATTAGGGGGTATCTCATGCTGAAATCTTGCGCCAACCTAACCAAAGCTTCATAAACCGCCTGGTCTCCGTGGGGGTGATATTTTCCGATAACCTCACCTACGACGGTTGCGGATTTTCTAAAAGGACGATTTGGTAAAAGGTTTAATTCACGCATTGCGTAAAGGATACGCCTCTGGACGGGCTTTAAACCATCCCTCGCATCGGGTATAGCCCTACCAACTATTACGCTAACCGCATAATCCAAATAACTACTTTTAAGTTCCTCTTCAAGCTCCGCTTCCAATAACTTCATACGGGAGTGGGAATTTTAAGGGTGGAGGGTTGCTTATAGTCAAGGGTTTAAACGCTTTTTGTGGAAGGTTTGCGGGAATTTTTGCCCTATCCGTTGTTCCATATAAAAATCGGCAGTCGTTAAAATCGTCGATGCTTCAACTTTAAAATTTACGGATGATTGCGGTATTATACCCGAGGGATGATAAGTTGGCTATGGAGATAGCCATAAAGGTGGGTTTGGATTATGACAATGTATATGTTGCACCTACATACAGGATAAGGGAAAAAAATGTTTTAAGCGAGTTGGAGAAGGCCGAATACGGGATAATGTTGATTTTTGATCCAAAGGTTGGAATTGATGAAAAAACCAATAAAAGGTTTAATTTTTTGAAAGATAGGGTTAAAAAGATGTTCGTCATAATCCCTGATGTTTTGAAAACAAATGTTAAGGCCAATGGGAAAATAGAATTCGTGGAGTTTAGGAGCAACGACTATAACGATTTGATTTCCAAGTTAAACGCTTTGGTGAATAGGTTAAATTCGGAAAAGGTACAATCGGAAAACTTTATTTTACTCCTTTTGGTAATTGTTTTCATAATAGCCCTTTTAATAACAATCAAAACCTCAAAGTAAATGCGAATTGTGGTTATTGATTCCGATGTTTTAATAGATATTGAAAATATCGTTTCAACTAGCCGCGAGATTTTGAGGAAAGTAATAAAAACTTTTCTAATATCTTTTTGCGGGGCGAATTATATTTTGATACCCAAGACCGTAAGTAAAGAGGTGGGCGAACGCATAATTCAAAACTTACATTATTATTCCAACGACTTTGTAGGTTTTGAGATTTGCGAGATTTCAAATCAAAGGGAAATTGAAAACCTGGTTAATAGGTTTTTTAAGGTTGTAAAGGCTAGCAAAGAACACCGGGGAGAAGCCGATGCTATAAATCAGATTTTAAAAATTGGGAAGATGGATAACAAAACCAAAATAAAACGATATGGTTCCAATAGAATTGAACTTATATTTGTATCCGGAGATAAAGGGGCTTTAAATGTTGCGGAAAATTTGGGGATAGAGTTTATAAACTGGAAGGTTATTAAACCGTATTTAATGGAGATTTCAAGATAATCCACCTTCAATTAGTTTAACCTCCTCTTCTGTTAAGCCGTAGAGTTTATAGACAATCTCATCTATTTGTTTTTCAATGGCTTTGACCTCTTCCCGTTTTTGCTTGTTTGTTTCGTAATCGGGAGATTGGGTTAAGGAGAGGATTTTATCCACAAGGTCAACAATTGGTTTTTGTTGTGATTCGGAAATTTTGGGAATGGGAATGCGTTCTACATATTGATTGGAAAGCAGAAAGCCCTTATCGGCATATTGATGAACATAAGTTTTAACATAATAATCAATGGGGCGAGAATTTAGCACACCTATTAAAAAGCGAAGATTATTCCCAACCATAAAAGCCATAGAGTCAAGAACATACATACCCTTCGGTGTTAAACAAAACGCGAATTGTTGAGTCACCCTTTGCCACACAATCTTTTCCTTTTCAAATTCTTTTAGAAAATCATCTGTTGGATTGTTATCAAGTTCAAGCCAGTGGTGTTGGCCGGGGTAATCTTTATTTTCATTGTTTTTTCCACCCCTCGTATAGCGACATTGTCCCCTTGCTTTGAGTTGCTTTTCGTATTTTGATAAATGTTCTACAACAGATGGATAAAGATGTGCTTCTTTATAAAAACCGAATTTTGCCAAAATCACCCACAACCCCGCCCATTTATATCTCCACTTTTCTATATCTCTACCTCTCAAAACCGGCTTGATTATCTCTTCTGTCCTCTTTCTCTCTTCCTCTGTTTTGCAATTAGCGAGGATTTTGTTTCTCGTTTCCGTATCAATAATAAACGCTTCGTTAAAACCTGTTTTTATTCCAAAATAAATTTTCACCCTCCAATCCTTCAAAGGTTTCCCAACCTTCTCAATCTTCTCTTTTAATCTCAGAACCCTCAAATCCTCAATTATGAAAATGTTTTCCGTAAATGCAACATTCTGAGGAACTAAGAACTTGTTTTTGTTGAAGTATTCAAAAATGCTTACGGTTTCCTTTCCCCTCTCTTGATATTCTTTAATTTCCTCGTATTCCAGGCCTTCCGTAAAAACCAAATCCCTATCCACAACCTTACAAACCTCAACATTGTGGTCGTTATTTGGCTTCTCCTTTTTTATTATGAAAATCGCCGTATCAACCGTAGCATCCTTGAAAACCCTATAACCTGCAAAATCTATTACCTTGACGATTTTGAAGTTGTTGGAAATATACCTCCTCAAATCCTTGCCATAAGATGCCCTCATAAATTTGTTTGATGTTATTAAACCCAAATATCCGCCATTCTTCAAAAGACTAAGCCCCCTTTCGTAGAAATAAACATATATATCCGCCCTACTATTAAAGGTGTTTTTGAAAAATTTCTCCAAAGACTCCTTAAAACCCTTTAACCTCTCCTGCCTTATATAGGGCGGATTTCCCAGAACAACATCAAAGCCATCCTTCGCATCCGGAAACTCAATTATGAAGTGGAAAGGCTTTAAGTTTAAATCCAATTTTGGGATTTCCTCGTTTAACTTTTCCCTAAATTCAACTATTCCCCTTTCAAATTGTTTATAAATCTCTTCACTCCTTTCAACCTCTTCAATGGTGGCATCGTTTAATTCGTCTATGGTTTTAATGAGGTGCTGTAATTTTTGAAAGGCCGGTGATTTCCCAAACCAATCCAGTGGTTGAAGCCCATGACCATAAACACTATTTCCAACCTTTATATGGTGGTCTAAGAATGTTAAGGGTAATCCGGTGGAAAATGTATGAAGCCATAGAGATACTTTTGCCAATTCGGTGGCAAGGGGGTTTATATCAACACCATAAACGCAACGCTTTAAGACAATCCTTTTTATCGTGTTTTCATCGTAATCCGCAAATCTGCTTTTATATTCCATCTCCTCTTCAAACCTGTTTATAACCATTAAAATCCTATCCACCAAAAAATTAACAACTTCAACCAGAAAATGCCCACTTCCAACAGCAGGGTCAAGAACCTTTAAACTCAAAATCCTCTCAACGGGGTCGTTCATCCTCTTCAACTCCTCCCTCATCTCCCTCGCACTTTTATCCCTTATTCTTCCGTTTTCCTCAACCTTTGGGTCTAGATTTAACCTCTTAAACTCCTTTAACAGTTCCTCCTTTCCCATCCCTTCAATCCTTTCAAAATCCCTCTTGGTGTCCTGTATAATCTCGTTAATCTTTAAGCCCAATGTGTTCTCAACTATGAATTTAACCACAAAATCGGGCGTGTAATAAACCCCTTCCATCTTCCTCGTAGTGCTTTTACCCTCACCCTTCTCCAAAAACAAACCATCGCGATTAACCTTTAAGTCATATTCCAAAACCGTCTCGTAAATACTTCCCAAATTCCTAACCGAAAGCGTCCTGTAATTTATATAATTTCCCTCGTAATACGATAAAGCCCCCAAAACCTCCGCAATTACCCTATCGCTTAGCCTATATTTATCAAAGAATTCGTCGCTTCTAAACAAACCGCCGTTATACTTCGGAAAGTTTAAATTTTCATCCCCCTCGTCCATCATTTTGAAAGCCGCTTTTAAGTCTTCCCAAAGAGTATATGACTTATCCGAAAAATTCTTCCCATTTACTTCCTTCCTCAACTTCCTCGTACTATAACTGCCTAGGTCTAACAAGCCCCTATCCTCCGCATAGAAAAGGAATAAAAGCCTATACAAAAGGATTAGGGTTTTTTCCTTCAAAACCTGTAAGTTCTTCTCCCCCTGTTTGTAAAACTCCCCCGCTATTAAAGGTATAACCTCATAGAAAACCTTTTTTGTCAAATCCTCCGAAACCCTGAAACGATAACCCTCGCTCATGTATATAGCCTTTTCCAGGTTATCTGGAAAATTTTTTGCATTTAGCAAATGATAGTACAGCGAAAATGATTTTATGTTTTTTTCGTTGTTGAATATGTCGTTTTTTGCCAAGGCCGAAAAGTCAAACTCAACATAATCTTCAAGCTTCCCCTCGTAATAAATCCTATACCTAAGTCCATCGGTTAAAACACCAAACCTTATGGTTTTCCTAATTTCATAATCAACGAGGTAGTTTTTAACTTGCCTCGCCGGACTTCTTCCACCACTTGCCTTATCAAAATCCACCCCTATCCTTTTGGCCTCAATTAGCAATACGGGTTTTCCATCCTTATAAACCTCAATGTCCGGCCTGAACCCGCCGCTCCTACCGCCTTCCCTATGCCAATCATCATAACCTAGTATATCTATAAAAACGGGTCTCAATATGTGATCGACAACATCGGCCTCGTTTTTAACCCTGTTTAGAGCCGTTTTTATAACCCCCTTGAAAGCCTCAAACCCGTCCTTATACTTGTCTTTAATTTCATTGTATATAAGTTCTAAGATGAACTCGCTTAAAAGGTTTCCGCTTAGGCCCGTCAAGGACATTTATACAAAATGCCGGGAGCGGGACTCGAACCCGCACGGGACTAAGCCCACTGGATCCTAAGTCCAGCGCGTCTGCCAATTCCGCCACCCCGGCAAGGCGAATATTATAAAGATGATAAAACCACCTTAAAACTTTAAGAATTAGCGTTTAACCCGGTTTCTTCGGATTACTTTCCTAGTTCCGCCAAAACCCTCCTAACCTCTTCCCTAGCCCTTTTCGCATCCTGGACGAATTTCTCAACAAGGTTCATAGGGCAGAATGGACCACACATTGAACATGCAACGGTTTTTGATGCCCTCTGCTCAAATATCTCCCTTGCCTTTTTGGGGTCTAACGCTAATGAGAGTTGCGCCTCCCAATCCAAGGCGTACCTGGCCCTTGACATCGCCAAATCCCATTCGGCCGCACCCTTAACACCCTTTGCTATATCCGCAACATGGGCCGCTATCTTGAATGCTATTACTCCTTCCCTTACATGTTCAACCGTTGGTAACCCCAAGTGTTCGGCGGGTGTTATATAACACAGCATATCCGCACCCGCCCATCCTGCAACCGCACCGCCTATTGCCCCCGCTATGTGATCCCAACCGGCCGCCACATCCGTTGGAAGCATTCCGAGGATATAAAACGGAGCCCCCTTTGTTATCTTCTTTTGGGCTATAACCTGAGCCTGGATCTCGTTTAAGGGCACATGCCCCGGACCCTCCACCATCACCTGAACGCCCGCATCCCTACACCTATCAACGAGCTCACCCAAAACCAAAAGTTCGTGTATTTGAGGCCTATCAAAACTATCCGCTATGCTTCCGGGCCTTAGGGAATCGCCGAGGCTAACCGTAACATCGTATGTGCGCATTATATCAAGTATATCGTCAAACCTTTCAAGCAAGGGGTTTTCCCTATTGTGATACATCATCCAAGCGGCCAACAAACCACCACCCCTGGAAACAACCCAAGTCGTCCTTCCCTGATTCTTCATAAACCTTAAACCTTCAAGGGTTATACCGGCGTGTATGGTCATAAAATCAACTCCATCCCTTGCATGCGTCTCTATGGCCTCTATGAAATCGTCGGGTTCAAGGTCAAAAACCGAGCCCTTTTTCTTCGCCGCATCAAATTCCGCCTCATAAACCGGAACACTACCGAGGGGAACTTCGCATATTTCCATTAAAGCCCTTCTTATAGCCCTTAAATCTCCACCTGTTGATAAGTCCATAACCGTATCCGCACCGGCTTCAACGGCGACCAAAAGTTTTTGCTTTTCCTCCTCCACATCCACATAATCAAAAGATGTTCCGATATTGGCATTAACCTTAGTCTTTAAACCCTTGCCTATTCCTACGAGTTTTCTCAGGTTCTTTGAAAGGTGTATTTTGTTTGCCGGGATAACTATTTCCCCACGGGCCACACCCTCCATTATAACCCTCGGGTCAAGCCCCTCAACATCTGCAACATATTCCATTTCGGGGGTAATTATACCCCTCTTTGCCGCTTCCAATTGCGTCATATTTTTATCTCCTTTGGGGGGCGCGATGGCCCCCCATTTTACCCTTAAACTTTAACCTCTAAGTTCTCCAAAACCAAACGCGCAGCCTTCTTTCCGGAAAGGAGCATTCCGCCGAATGTTGGCCCCATCCTGTTAAGTCCGAAGGTTTCCGCAACGGCCATTCCGCACACTATTAGGCCGGGATATACCTCGGTTGTGTATTCAACCACCGCATCTTCCGAAGCATTCACATTCATGGCCCCTAATCCCTTTATCTCAACCAGACCCCTGTTCGCCAACTTCTTAACCGCTACGGCGTCGTGTCCGGATGCATCTATTACGAACTTCCCTTCAAGGGCTATGGGGTCAACGCAGGTTATAGACCTCGGCAATGCCCTTACGGGGCTCCAATTCACAACCACACCCGATACCCTGTTATCCTTTACGACTAAGTCGTCTAAGAATGTTAGTTGTAGGAAACGAACACCGCTTTCGGCCGCCGCTGCTATTAACTTTGAGGCTGCTAAGGGTCCATACGCCGCGTATAAGCCGTCTTCAACCTCCTCGTATCTCACCCCTATCTCGTCAAATATCTCGTTTGCGGGATGGCGCACCGTGACGGTGTTCATAAAGTATCCACCGAGCCAGAAGCCACCTCCGAGGTAGTTGTTCTGCTCAATTACGAATACCTTTAATCCGGCCTTGGCGAGTTCGTAAGATGCTACTAATCCCGAAGGACCCGCACCTATCACAAACACATCCGCGTTTAAAGCCTCGGAGAGGTATATAGCCTTACTAATTGCTGCTTCGCTTATGCCTTTAAATATTCCGTTTTTCATGGCTTCCCTACTTTTCTATATTGTATTAAACCTACCGGGGAGCCTTGGAACCTGATGGAAGGGCACCTTCCCTACGCCGGTATTACCCGGATCAGGTTCCAAGGGTTGGACCCATTCGGGTCCTCTCAGCCGGGGCTTGCCCCCAGCACCCCCGGTGCCCGTAATGGGTATTATAAGGGTGTCTTTTTTATCCTGTTTATGAAGGATTTAACCTTGGATAGTAAATCCACCATTTCTAAAAGTTCTGCCTCCGAAATCCTTTCGTACTCATGGGCTATGAGGTTTCTTAAAAATATAAGCCTTTTGGTGTAATTGAGTTCATCCTTTGTTATAATTCCCGCTTTATAAAGTATCTCAAATATTTCCCTGTAAGTTGATGGATAACCCAGCATTTTCTTGCCCACCAAATATTCCCCAATTTCTATAAGGGAATTTACCGCCTGAAAGCATTCCATAGCCAAGGTGTTGTAGATTAAGTAGTCCGAAATGTCCTTATTTTTAAGTTTTAACGCCCCATTTAAATGCCTTTCAAACCTTAAAACGGCCTTTGACAATCTCATTTTAGGATTTCCCTTTCCAAAAACCTATAAAGTCTTGCGTGTTCCAAGTAATCCCTTATGACCCTAAACCTTATTTCCCCCAAGAATTCTTCGTCGGCAACATATATTTCTTTCCCATACTTTAAAACTTCGTATTGTATATATACCGGCAATCTGTGGAACAGCACGACATCCACATTCCTTGAATATAAACTCCCTATATCCGCCTCATCCCATCTATCCGGTTCTTTCAGTATCACCGCAATATCAACATCGGATAAAGGCTTTTCTTCACCCCTTGCAAAAGAACCAAAAATATAAATCGCCACGGTTTTTGGATGTTTCTTTATGATTTCTATTATCTTTTCAACCTCAGTAGGCATAAGGGGATTATAAAGTTGAAGCGTAATTATGATTACTCCGCAAACAGACCTTACCCCCTTATAATATCCACATTATGGTAGGTATGCTATTCATAATTGCCGGCGGAGGACCCGATGGATATGGGTATTACTGGTTTGATAACGGTGATGGGGTGCCTTTTGAGTGGTATGACCTGCAAAATCCACCCTCATGGGCGTATGTCCCTATAATGGATTCCGCGGATGGTACATTGGCAAATGCCATGTGGATACCAACCTCTGCACAAACGAGGATAACGGGAGGTGACGAGCAGTATAACAACTCACAAACCCTACCCTTTAATATTACATATTTTGGAAATACCATACCCGCGGGTTCTAATTTTACAATCTCAACAAACGGTTGGCTTGCATTCGCTTCATACACTTCACCATACCTTTCAAACACATCGTTTCCAAATCCCGCCTTACCAAACAACATAATAGCACCTTTTTGGGATGACCTCGCGAGTAGGGTATGGGTGGGTGTAATAAATGATATAAGGACATATTGGCCACTCTGGCCCGATTCAACGGCCGCTTTGGTTATAACATGGGATAGTGCGGGTTATTGGTTATCCTCCGACTCAAAGGTTGCGGAATTTCAGGTTGTAATACTTGATACCACGGATCCGAACGGGAACAACATAATTGCGTTTATATACAAATCCCCATTGGTTGGAACGGCTACGAGAAGCGCATCCATAGGGTTTGAAAATTCAACGGGCACAATGGGGAATGCTTACACGGGAGTTTTAAGCGTTGGTACAACACCTTCCGCAACAAACTTTAACCCCGGTGTGGTCGTATTCAACTCGGCTTATATACCGGGTGACTCCGATGTTGTGTTTTTGGGTAGCGGTGATGAGTACTTATTCACATACAATTTGCCCTTTGATGTCAAGTTTTATGGCACAACATACGCCGCCGGTTCTCCGGTAAAGATATCAACAAATGGTTTCATATCCTTTGATGCGAGTATAACATCACCTTATTTGAGTAATTCTTCCATACCTTCAACATTGTCGCCCAACGCTTTATTGGCAATATGGTGGGATGATAATGTTGTTGATGGGGCGATAAAGACAAAGGTTATAGGAACGGCGCCGAATAGGAAATGGGTTGTTAGGTGGGAGAGGGTTAGGAGGTATGGGGGTTCAGGTGGCACGGCGGATTTTGAGGTTATAGTTTATGAGGATACAACATCAACGGGCGACAACAAAATAGTATTCTCCTACAACGATACAAACTTTGGGTCTTCAACACCAAGTGCCACCATAGGTATAGAGAATCAAACGGGTTCCATTGGATTACCCTATACGGGTAGCAGGATAACCGGGACACAACCGAACATATCCGCAATACTTGATAGCACATCTATATTATACCAAACCGAAATCTTCACATCCGTTTCGGAAAGGGCTAATATGTTTAGCGTGTTCATAACAAAAGAGGGTGTGAAAGTTATCGGAAAGGCCAATGTGGATGTTTACAACGCCATTGGTAAAAAGGTTTTATCTTCAACTGTTGAGAATTCCACTTTAAAACTTGAAGACCTTCCAAGGGGTATATACTTCATACGCGTAGGAGACAAAACCTATAAGTTTATCAGGTAATACAAACGGGGGAGGGGGAAACCCTTCCCCCTTATAATATCATCTCGCGGGGCCGTAGCTCAATTGGCAGAGCAGCGGACTCATAATCCGTGGGTTGGGGGTTCGAGTCCCTCCGGCCCCACTTCTGGTTTCGTTTGATAAACATAAAAACCTCTTAAAACTTTTTCGGGAATTCAGGGATAACGAGGAAAAATACGATAAGGTTTTAAAGGAGTTTGAGAACTTTTTAAACCTCGAAGAGGAGCCCATAACTTATAGGGCTATGGCCTTTGATGTTTTGAGAACGGCGGCATTAGAAAATCCCAGGGATTTAAGGTATGAACCATATATAAGGAGACTCGTGGAAAAACTTTTGAGGTTTAAAACTTTAAGAAAACACCTCATTTACGATTTTGAGTATTTGTTCGGGGAGTATTTCTATTCGGAACACATATACCCAATAGCCCTAATCTTTTGGAATACCCTAAACGAATTGGGCGCATACGATTCTTTGGAAAGAATAAAGAAAGAAATCCTATCATCGCGGGTTGAGGATTGGATAAATAGGGCAAAGGATATGGGTATATTATGATACAGTTGGGAATTGCCCTTTTGCTGTTCCTTATACACTTGTACTATGCGCATTTTAAAAGGGATTTGAGGCCGGGGGCGATAGCCATAATATTCATGCACTTGTTTGCAATATGGGGGATATTTTCCATTTTTGGGAATATAAAGGGTGCTATAATAAGCGTAATAGTAATAACCGCTTTGATGGGTATATCCACGATTGTTTATATTTTTCAGAACCTCAGGCTTTCGGATGAAAGGTTAAAGTTTAAAAGGGAGGTTGATGAACTTTATGAGAGGGTATGGGAAATCGTTGAGGGTTATGGCGACCCTTTTGAGTTTATAAAGGATTTTGATAGGGTATGGATTTTATCCAAAACACTTGGGGATGATGAGGATAAGGAAAAACTTGAAAAAATATTGGTAATAATCCAAAACCGTAGGGATGTATTTGCCTTAGAAGAAATTTATCAATACGCCCTTAAGAAAGGAATACCCAAGAAAAGGTGGTGGTTTTACCTTTGGGAGTTGGAAAGGAATGCGACCAATATTTGAAAGTGTCTATCCCGTCTTTTACGAATACGCAAAGAAGAGACTTAAAATCGTTAAAGAATTGGGAGATTTCTTTATAATAAGGAAGGCTGGCAAAAATCTAAGGCTTCACTTTGCAATTGACGATTTCATAGATTGGTGGGATTACGATATCGAACCGAAAGTGTTGGAGAGTTGGCTTAAAGAGGAGGTTTATACAAAGGCCATTTTTAAATGGTTACCGGAAAATTCAAAGTTTAAACAAGCCCTTGAAAATTTACCTTTAAAACCCGATAAGGTTTATGAAGGCAAGGTTTATTACTTAAACCTTGAAGAAATTAACGATGAAGACAAACTCCTAAAAAATATTACTAAAAATCGCCGTAGGGATTTAAAAAATATGATAAATAGGTTAAACAAAGCGGGAAGTTGGAATATGTTTTCAGCAGATATAAACGACATTTGGGATGAAATGATAAGGTTTATAAACCTCAGATTTCCAAACAGCCCTTTTAAAGATAAAGTTTTTTCCGAAACCGTAAAAAATGCCCTGTCAAGTTTGAAAAAGGGTGTATGGGCTTTAAGGTTAAATAACCAAAACATTGCCTATTCCATAGTTTTAGAGGATAAAGGTATAGCATACTGGTACTTAAAAGCCTTTAACCCAGAGTTTTCATACTTTTCCCCTGCAAAAATTTTACTTTACAAAATGATTTTACACTATCAAAAGATAGGTTTCAAAGAGTTTAACTTTATGAAGGGTGAAAGTCAATATAAGGAATGGTGGGCAAAGGATTACAAAAAG
Source organism: Caldifarciminota bacterium (assembly GCA_039802605.1). Classification (GTDB taxonomy): domain Bacteria; phylum Hydrothermota; class Hydrothermia; order LBFQ01; family LBFQ01; genus Caldipriscus. Next base: position 51,657 of record JBDRWW010000002.1, read on the forward strand.
ATTTACAGATGCGAATACCTAAACCCTTCAATTCTCAAAAGGGCTATTAGTATTTTTATAAGCGGTATAAACCTCGTGTAATGTTCCGGGTTTGTATCCCTTATCAATTATTGCCGGTATAATGTTTTCCAAATTCTTCCTTGTAAATTCTGCATCATAAGGGCTTAAACCCGGTATTACCTCCATATTGTGCATAAACATGTTTAAAACCATATCGCCAAATGTTTTTTCCAAATCCTCAACGAGTTTTAGCATACTTTTATAATCAAACAAAGAAGGCCTAAGCCATATGGGTCCAAATCTTGAAACCACTTTTCTAAACCTCCCCCACCCGTAAAATGGCGTATTCCTCAAAACCTTAAAGAGGTTCCAGTTTTTAGTATAAGATGTTATGGGCACTTCAAGTATGTTTTTAACAAAATATGGGATTGGGGGAATGGGGGGATGTCCGAAGGAATAAGGTGTTATACTTGAATCAACCGTATAACCCAATTTTTCCAAAAAATCAAATGTTCTATCCGTTATTGAAAACCTACCCGCCCTATAAGATGCGGGACGGAATCCGAATACATTTATAAATAAATCTGTAAGATTTTTTAATTTTTGATATTCCACTTCATCATCGTAATTCTCGGCCTTTTCATCGGTTTTATAAGCATTTGGGTTTGAAAGGGGTTCAAGGAATTCCCCGTGCAAATGAGTCCCCAATTCCGCCCCGCTTTTTTCAACATCCTTTAAAATCTCAACGCTTTTATCATCCCCCATAACCTCCGGACTTATAAGGTATGTGGCTTTAATCTTGTGCTTTTCAAACAATGGTTGTAAGTATTCCCCCACCCCCTTATATATACCGACAAAGGAGAGGGGTCTTATTATTTCCCAGTTCCTCCCCTTATCGCACTCCGTGTCTATGGATATAACGAAGAGTTTCAAATAAAGTATTGTAAAGGGGAAAATTTTCATTTTACCAATACCTTCCAAACCCTTGAACCCTCACCACTCGTAATTTTAACCATATAGACGCCCTTAGGATATGTCAGATCAACCTCAACGCCGTTTAACCCTTCAAACTCCCCAACCATCCTACCCGCTACGGAATAAACCTTAACCCTTATAAGCCCCTTTCCGAAAACCCTTAAAGTTCTCCTGCTTATCTCAACATCGGTTTTCCTTTGCGTATTTCCCGCAACACCGCTTGTTGTTATATCGTTATCCATCCTTATAGGCGAGTTTGTGGCCCATGCGTTAAACCTAAACATATCCCATATGGGGTTGCTCCTTGAAACTTCCCAAGAGAATAGCATGTTCCCATAAATGGGTGCGAATAGGTATGATTTGCCACCGTAGGTTATCATGGTTGGGGCGGAGACGACGGAATAGTTTCTGTACTTATTGTTATCGGAAAGGTTTATGGGGAAGCCCTTATAGTTTTTACCTCCAAGGGAATAAGCGTTCAAATATCCGTGGGAGTTTGATATTAGTATTTCCTGTTTGCCGTCGTTGTCTATATCAACCACAATCGGATGCCTGATAGTCGGATACAATTCCCTTATCGTATCAAGCATAACCAGCTGATCACCAACCCACTTATACACACCCAACTGTATATTGTTATAGAAAGCCAATTCATACTTTCCATCCCCATCAAAATCAACGGGTATGCAATAGGAGTTTGGATAATACGCGGAAGAATCCCTAAGGAGTATATCGCCGTTTTTGGATATTATATAATTTCTATGTCCGCATACCACTATCTCCGCATCCCCATCAAAGTTCATATCCCATACGAATAGGTGCCTCGTATAATGCATCCCTATGGGTGCCTTTAGAACTACGGGAAAACCGGGTTTTTCGTTAAGGTTTTTATCCAACATATAAACCAGTGTATCCGTTTTGAATACTATCTCCCAATTTCCATCCCCATCAAAGTCGTATGTAGCGGGGAAGGAAAGCATATACCAGGGCTCGGATATAATAAACCTGCGATAAGAATATACACTTCCATCCGTAGTATCCAAAACATACATCCCACCACCTCCGGAAATCGCAACAACATAAGCTTTATCCATATCAAGCATAGAGGCCATTAAGAATTTCGGAGTGGTATCGCTTTCTCCACCGTTGAGTTTTGTATTCCACTTAACCGTGCCGTCGTATTTTATCATTCTAACATAACCGTCTTCCGTCCCTACGACTATATAATGGCCTATTACTATCGGGGTTGTTGTGATCCTTGTGGGAAGGTTTATAGTGTTTATATTGTTTCCGTAAAAATCAAGGATGTAGAGTTTGTTAAATGCAGATGCAATTACTATTTCCGGCTCCGATGTTGATGGTATCAGTTGAGACACTATCGGCGATGAGTTTTCCGGATATTCGCTTCCGGAATTCTTTATGAGTTCAATATCCAGTGCAAACCTCATTCTTGGGTTGGCCCTGAGGGTTATAGTATCCGAAGGAGGCCCTTCAATTCCTCCAACTACGGGTGTTATGAAAAATGCGTGGTCTTCAAAGTCGTTTAATGGTATTTCCACTCTACCACCCTTAACCGTGGCTATGCTTAATGGAAAGTTATCCATATAAACCTTCCACCTTACAGTTGTATCCCCTCCAACCCATGCCAAGGATATACCGTTTGTTGTGGGTTCTCCGAATATGCTGTCCGCCCTAAGATTAACCGTATCTATAACTATTTTCACATCACCCTGAAATACCTTCCCGTTGTATATGTAAAATCTCAAACTATCCCCCAAATTTGCCTTAACCTTGAACATCCATCTATAAAGGGATGAAGAGTTTGGCATCAAAGGTGGGAATTCTTTAACGTTATGCCTTTCCTCCAAGCCTTTGGCATATGTATTTATAACCCTTGTAATCTTTATCGTATCACTAACCGTTTCACCCAAGTTTATGAAGTCAAACATTAACAGAATACTATCCCCCACCGGGTACCATTTGGCGGACCTGAAAACAATCCTTGAAACCCTCGGCTTTATTGTCGCTTTATAAACCCCATCGCCGTAATGTATTGTGAAGTTTGTTGGGGAATCTTCCGTAAATTCAACCAGATATTCAACTTTTGTGGTGGAGTTTGCTTTGATGGTTATGGTTCCGGGTTGGAGTAGTATCCTCGCTTTATCCGATGAAAGTATAGGCCTTATAATCACATCTTTGTTCCCTATATTTGAAAATACTGCTATATACGCTATCAACCCTTACATAGTTTCCCGAAAATACGCTTGTGAAGCTGTCTATCTTTAAAGGTTGTCCCTCCACATTCACACCCCAATAAACTTTATTACCCCTTGGGACATTGTATGTAAGCATAACCTCGCCGTTTTCATCGGTATAACCTTTGCTTACAACCCTTCCGCCATCCGTTATAACAACCTTTGCCCCAACAATCGGGGATTTATCGGGCTTATAAACCCAGAATTTGACCTTTCCGTCCATTACGGTTGTTTTAACCTTGAAGGGTGAAGATTTATCCGTAAATACCCTAACAAGGGGATCCCCCACCAAATGATAGGAAAATGTTAAGTATCTATAAAGCGGGGAGTAATAGGCCACGGAACTCAAATAAATTTTCATAACATTGAAGAGATAACCCACCGTTGGGGGTTCCTTTGAGGTATTCAGACTGTCGTAAAATACCCAATACAGGGAATAAACGGACATGGTAAAATCCGCCTTAGAAGAACCTATAGAGGCCGCGGCTTTACCCCTCATTACAAATTCCTTACCTACGGAACTTGAAAAGGGCTCGTTTCCAAAGCAGGCCGCAAGACCCACAACCGAAAGGTTTGTGTTTTCTATGTTATCCACATCGCCGTATTCAAAAACATCGTTATAATATAGATTCCTATTCACCAAAACCCTATGGTTTGCATGCATTAAGAAAAACGCAACGGCTGGGTTTGTTGAACTTATACTGTCCGTTATAACCCTTGAATCCTTCTCGCATACGAACTTAATGTTGCTCCTCGGAAATGAAGTTAGCCTTTGTGAGAGGTCGTAAATTGATATACAACCATCAGCGCTGTCTTCGGGTACTGTTGGAGAGCCGAAGAGGTTTGCCGAGAAGAAATTAAAGGAATAGTCGGAATTTGATACATATGTTTGGTGTTTTATAACCGTTTGGACATATACTTCAACCTCTTGGGGTGTTGTTGCTGGAAACCTACCAACCACAATATCCGGTACAAAATCCACAGAATCCATATCCCCATACCAATAGTTTCCGTCCGTATTCCAATCCCCATCAAGGGCGGCGTAATAAAAGTCCGTTAAAACGGTATTTCCGTAGGCTATTTCATATGGCCCACTGAAAAGTGGCACATAAGACCTCAAAGGGGGTATTTTGTAAGCATCCGCACCTATTAAAACCGCCGAAATCCCCCAATTACTATAAGCAAACTTTAAGAAGTTGCGAATCTTTTCCTGTATCCCGTTGCCCTCAAAATTTTGATTTATCCATTCAACGGTAAATATTTTCCCATTAAAACCTTCAAGGGAATGCAGGTTTATTAAGGGGACATTATACCAAGGCCCGCAAAAACCCTTCCCCATATTTTCGGGTTTGAGTATTTTGGTTTATCGTATCTGTACGATGAATTAACCGTTATTACATCAAACTCAACCTCCTCTACGAGATAGGTTTTCCCGTTTATCACCTTTATAGCGGGTACCAAAACGAAAGCCAAATTATGCCCCCTGAAAAACCCTTGATTTCCGAGAAAGGCTGAGTTTTGGGGATAAGTCTCGGGTAGATTTCCCATTATGCTTATCGTATCTATAACCTTGGCAAAGCGTATTGGATAGTTTATATGCCTTAACCTCTCGCGCTTAATCCTAATTTCAGACACCCTTTCGTTATCCCTAAGGTTTATGACCATAACCTTTACGGGAATTTCGGGGTATCCGGGCCCTTTTGCCCATAGGGGGAGTTTATTTATCTCCCCCTCCTCTACGGCAGCCGTGAATGTTGTGATTATCCACATCATAGACCACTATGTTATACATATTGCTGCATGCGTTCAAGAGGTTGAATTTTTAAGCCGATTTTTCCCTTGTTGAAACCGGCAAGCAAACGGAGTATAATGTAATGGGATTTTTTACCGTTTTATAATTCCCTCTTGTTAAGGGTTTTGTTGGGTTTTATCTTGGCGTCGGCATTTTGGGGATTTGCCTTTAAAGGACCTCTAAACTTTTGGCTCGGAATATTTATAGCGGCTATTGTAATAATTTCATTCGCACTGACCGATAGAAAAACCCTTAGGATTATCCGCCCGGCAAAGGGAGACTTTATGGTGGGCGTAGTTTCCGGAATAGTTATATTTTCGCTCTTCTTCGTAATATCGCTCATAACGGGGAAATTTTTTCCAGAACTTTATGCTTTTGTTGAGGATGTAAAGGCCTTAAAACACCTGGCGCCAATTCACATAACATTTCCGGTTGCAATGTTTGTATCAATAAGTGAAGAGGTTTTTTGGAGGGGGTTTATACAGAGGAGGTTAATGGAAGAATTTGGTAAGTTAAAGGGTTATATATTTGCCGTTGTTTTGTATTCCTTGGGGCATGTTTTTACATTCAACTTGGCGTTAATCGTTGCGGCACTCGGGGCTGGGGCATTTTGGGGGTTTTTATTCCTATGGAGGAGGGATTTAACTCCCCTTATAATATCCCACATAACCTGGGATGTTATGCTCTTTACAATTGGGATGTAAAACTCTCCCTTAAAACCTCGTCAAATGTAAAGTATCCCTTATTTTTACCCTTTAAGAACTCCAAGGACAATACAACCCCATTTGCCAAAGCCCTTCTCGTTGAGAGTTTATGAGAAATCTCTACCCTCTCACCTTCCGAAAACATATAAACCGTATGCTCGCCAAAAACATCGCCACCCCTTACACCAAAAACCCCTATTTCCCCTTCCTTCCTCTCACCGGTTCTGCATTTTGTTATCTCCCTTTCAAAGAGTTTTGCGATACTCAAAGCGGTTCCGCTCGGTGAATCCTTCTTCCACTTGTGATGTATCTCAACTATTTCAACATCCCAGCCTTTTATGTATGGCATTAATGTCCTTATGGCCTCCTTCAAAAGGAAAACTCCTACGGAGAAGTTTGAAGAATGGACGATTGGGATGTAATTTCCAAATTCCTTTATGGTTTTTAGTTGCTCTTGGGAGTGTCCGGTTGTTCCAAGGATATACTTTTTGCCGTATTCCCTTGCGACTTCAAGGGCGGGAATGGTAGCATCCGGTAAGGCAAACTCAACCACAAAATCCCCCTCCATTATAACCCCAAAGTCCCCACCCCTTTCAACCCTTCCTATAACCTCATAACCCCTTTCCAAGAGAACCCTTTCAACCTCTTTGCCCATTTTACCATAACCAACCAATACCACCTTCATAAACCGGAATTCTATCCCCGTCCCCTTTACAATCCACGCCTTGGCAAAATTCGTAGTTTTGGCAAAGAGTAAGAAACACAAGGGAAGGGTTGGTATGCTTATAACCAAAAGGGGGGTTTTGATAACCCCGGCCTTTATGCCCGTTGCCACTTATGGAGCCGTAAAAACCCTTAGCCCTTCGGAATTAAAATCCATAGGCACAAAAATCATCGTATCAAACACATATCACTTACATTTAAGGCCAGGTGAGGATTTGATTGAAAGGGCCGGGGGATTGCATTCCTTTATGAATTGGGACGGTTTTATTTTAACGGATTCGGGTGGTTTTCAGGTTTTCAGTTTGGAGAATTTGAGGAAAATAACGGATGAAGGGGTTTTGTTTAAATCCCCAATAGACGGTTCGGAGGAGTTTTTTACACCTGAAAAGGTTGTTGAAATTCAATACAAACTCGGTTCGGATATAGCAATGGTTTTGGATTATCCCGTCCCACCATCCGATAGAAATACAACCCTAAAATCCTTACAATTAACCACATATTGGGCGAAAAGGTGTAGGAAAAGGTTTTTGGAGTTAAAACACCCCTATCAAATACAGTTTGGGATAGTTCAGGGGGGATTATACCCCGATTTAAGGCTTAGGTCCTTAAAAGAACTTATGGATATAGGGTTTGATGGTTATGCCGTTGGCGGCCTGGCTTTGGGGGAGAGTAGGGAGGAGAGGAATTCCATACTTGATGTGGTTTTGGAAGAGATACCGGAGGATAATATAAGGTATGTTATGGGTGTGGGGCTTCCGGAGGATATAGAGGATGCCTTTAAAAGGGGGGCGGATCTCTTTGATTGCGTATTGCCTACGAGGAATCCGAGGAGGGGAACCGTTTTTACATCTGAGGGGAAGTTAAACATAAGATCCGCAAAATATAGAATGGATTTTGGACCCCTTGATCCAAAGTGCGAATGTTATACCTGTCAAAACTTTACAAGGGCGTATTTAAGACACCTCTTTACGGTGAATGAAACATTGGCCGGAAGGCTGGCGAGTTTGCACAGTATATACTATTATAACAAACTCCTTGAAAAGCTTAAAATGGAGGTTTTATCGGAATCGGGTTTAATCGCCGTTCCTTCTTGTGGAAACAACGATCAAGGCGGATAAAATCAAAAGGAAAACGATAATAGTAATTCTCGCAAGCCATATACCTGTCCCCTTTTGGTTTATTACCGCGGAAAGGTTCTGGGTAAGCCAAATAACGAGTATAAATATTAAGAAAGCCAGGGATACCGTACCCGTAATATAAGCAACCCACTTAGGAACTTTGATACTCGCACCCTTATTCAACTCTTCTATAAAGTTGTTCGGCCCAAACAACCAAACGAAGAATATTATTTCCAAAATCCCAAAGAATAAAAGCATGAAACTGCCCGCCCAAAAGTCCAACTCGTCTATATAGCCGGGCATAAATATTGACAGATGCGCCCCTATAAGTACCGTAATCATTGAAATTGCCACAGCCTTTCTATGGGATATGTTCAATTCGTCTTCCAAGAATGCTATCAGGGGTTGGATTAGGGCTATTGAGGATGTGAAGGCCGCAATAAACAAAAGCATAAACCACAAGAAAGACCAAAAGAAGCCCAAGGGTAGGGATGTTAACACCGCCGGCATACTCATAAAGCCAAGCCTGAAAGTCCCGGCTTCTGCGAGTTCCTCTATGCTTTCGGGTCCAAAGAATAAAAACGCCGCGGGTATGGCTATGGCGGAACCCATAATAACCTCAACGAATTCGTTGGTACTCGCCGTAGCCAAACCGGATAATACTATATCCTCATCCTCCTTTACATAACTCGCATACACCGCTATTGCCCCCATTCCCAGGGATAGGGTAAAGAATATTTGTCCGGCCGCCTCAACCCAAACCTTACCGTCAAAAATTCTTGAAAAATCGGGTTTCCAAATGTATTCAAGCCCCTTTACAGCAGACCATTCGGGATTATGTCCGGACGAGGTAAAAATAACAACCATTAATATAATTCCCATTAAAAACAGGGCGGGCATTCCCACCTTTGCGACCAACTCTATACCCCTCCTTACACCCCTGTGTAATACAATACAGTTCAGGATAAAAGTTATCCAAAATATTATATACGCTTCAAGGGAGGGTGCCGTATAATTCTTTAAGAATTCCGCAAAGGGTTTTAATGCTTCGGTGGTTTCCGTTGTGGCAACGGGTGTAGGCATTTTACCGAAAAGGGAGTACAAGGCAAAACCCAATGTCCAAGACTCAATGTATATGTAATAAAACACTATTAAAACGGGGGCGGCAACCCCAAATATACCCAACAACCTCGCCCAGACATTTCCACGGGTTATGGCACCCATAATGCCAACGGTCGAACCGTGCCCCCTTATCCCACCATACCTACCCGCCATCCACTCAACCCACATTAAAGGTAATCCAAATAAAGCTAAAGATATGAGATAGGGAACTATAAAGGCCCCTCCACCGTATAGGGCCACCTTTGAGGGAAACCTCAACAGATTGCCCAATCCTACGGCATTTCCGGCGGCGGCTAGAACTGCCCCTATTCTTGAACCCCAGTGCTCCCTAACCTTAACGGCCATAGCGGGGTATTATAATGGGGTAATATTTTGATCTTCCGTAGAATTACCACCCATTTGAAAATAGTTTATTTTGGAAGCGGTGAAGTTTCAAAGGGTGTTTTGGAAAACCTTTTAAGTTTTGTTAAGCCTTTGGCCGTTATAACCAAGCCCGATGCCCCAAAGGGGAGGGGGAAAAGGGTTTTACCGACTCCGGTAAAGGAACTTGCCATATCCAAGGGTATTAAGGTGTTAACCCCAAAATCGTTAAAAGATGGGGGATTTTTAAGCGAATTAAAGGCACTAAATCCGGATTTTATAATGCTTGCGGATTATGGGGGAATACTTCCAAAAGAAGTGCTTGAAATTCCGAGATTGTACCCCCTTTGCTTTCATCCCTCCCCATTGCCGAAATACAGGGGTGCATCACCCATTGAAAGGGCTTTTTTTAATTGTGATGATTTCTTGGGTTTGACGGTTTTCGTCATGAACGAAAAGATTGACGAGGGGGAAATCGTTATGCAGGATAAAATTCCTTTAAACCCTTGTGAAAACACAAAAGGGGAAGTTCTACCCGAAATTACAAAAAGGGGGGCTAAAATGCTTTACGATTCCGCAAATATGATATTGGAAGGGTTTAGGAATTTCAAACCGCAAATTGGAGAATCTTCCTATGCCCCGAGATTAAAAAGGGAAGAGGAATTTATAAATCCCAATGAAGGTGTAAAGAGAACCGTGGGGAAGATTAACGGGCTATCTCCAAAACCCGGGGCGAGGTATGTTTGGAGGGGTAAAAACTTAAAACTATTAAAGGCAAGGCCTTATCGGGATGGGTTTATAAAGGGTGATATAGGGGAATTCTTTTACGAAAAGGGGGAGAAAAAATTGCTCCTTATTTGTTCGGATGGGTGTGCGGAAATAATAACGGTTAAGGTTGAGGGGAAAAATCCAATAAGCGGATACGATTTTGCAAACGGTTATTTAAAACAACCTTAAAATTCCAACTATGTTAAGGTGGTTATCGGCTTTTTTAATTCTCTTTATAGGTTGTGCCACCGTACCCAAGGGTTATGTTAAAAGGGTTGAGAAATTGGAAAGGGAAGTTGATAGTTTGAGGATGGAGATAAAGAGGTTGAAGGAGGTTGCAAGAGCTTTGGCCGACAGTACGGAAAAATCCGAAGAGTATTACAATCAAATTTACGATTACATATACAAGGAGTACGAGAGGAGGGGAAGCCCAATAAGACCATCAAAGGCAAAATAATTTGGAAATACTAAACAATATAAGTTCCCAAAGATACAACAACCTTTTGGAGTTTTTGGCCTTTTTGGGTGTTTATGACGATGAGGAAAGGTTGAGAGTTTATAAGGAACTGATTGAAGGGGTAGGAGTTAAGGATAAGGTTGTTGTGGAACTCGGGGCGGGTTTTGGATACTTATCGGTTTTTGCATCGGAAATGGGGGCAAGGCGCGTTTATGCCGTTGAAAGAAACCCTTATGTTTTCAAAATTTTGAAAAAGAATGTTAAAGGATACAAGAATATCCAACCCATAAAAGCCGACGCCTTAAAGTTCGATCCGGGGGAGGAAGTTGATGTTTTAATACACGACTTTTACGGCCCCCTACTCTACGACGAATCCCTTTACATACTTGATAACTTAAAGTTTAAACCAAAAGCGGTTATACCGAACGGTGGGGTTTTAAAATGTGGGGTTTTGGAACTTGAAAGGATAGGAGACCCTACGGTTGATATAGATGTTTTAAAGACCTTCAAAAACATTTTGGTGGCGGATCTGTTTGATTATTACATTAAACCCAAAAGGGAGTTTTTGGTGGCGAGTTGGGAATTCGGTAAGGGTTTAAAAACCTTTCAACCCGAAATTCCTAAAACCGGTGAGGTTTTGGTTTTCTGGTTGGAGATTTTACACAACGGTAAGACCTTATGCTCTTCGTACGATTGCAGAAATTGGCCACTTGTGTTTACATACAACCAAGGTGGAAGGTTTATCCTTAAATTTTCTTGGCGGGGTGATTATTCCGTTGTGCGTTTTGGGTGGATTACCTAACTATATGTTTGAAAACACCTTCCATTTTGTCGCCTTTGTATATCGCAACCATATACACACCTTTTGCCGGCATGAGGATTTCCGTCTCCCCATTAACAACCCTCTCTATAACCTTTCTTCCCAGAGGAGAATAAACCATAACCTTTGCATTCTCACCGTTGAGGATTAACCCACTTCTCGTAGTTATAACCTTAACACCCCCTATCGTTCTCTCTTTAATTGCCAATTCGTCGTCATCACCCAAAATACAGGCCCCCAATCCACCTGAAACCACCAAAGCAAAGGGTTGAGGCCCGTTTGGAACATTAAAACCTTTAACCTTTATGGTGAATGTGCCCCTTAAACCTTTAACCCTTATAATCTCCCAAGTGTTTGCCCTGTCAGGCGGTATAGTATTATCGTTCGGTGTTAGGTTATCCGCACCCGTTGTGGGGGCATTACCTATGAATGTTTCCCCTCCCGGCCCTATCACGGTTAGATCAAGGTCATTAACCAAACAACCACCGCCACTTGCACAGTTCGTTGAGGCCCTGTAATCGCTCCAAGAAAGGACAAACCTTGTGACCATATGAGGGTTACAAACCTCAACCGAATAAACCGCTGAGTCCCCAGTGTTTAACCCTCTACCCTCATCAACGAACCAAAGCCTTGACTTTCTTTCATCCGAAGAATCCGCCAAAGAGTTCCAATTATCCTCCGGAGAGAAATACATAAAGTTATCCAAAACGAACCTGCCGGCACCTTCATTGCCGTTTGGAACATTTGTATTACCTGCCGAATATTCGTTTCCAAAGGATACATCACGGTCGCGGGCTATCGGAACAGCCGAAGCCAGTAAAGACGCCTTAACCAAGGCGGCGGAAGGGTTGTGTGAGGGGGCGGAGTTCCTCGTCCCGTTTCCGTACCAACCCTCTTTGTAATACTGCCTTATAAGTATTGCACCGCCGGCCGTGGCGGGTGTGGCCATGGATGTACCCATCCACCACCAGGCGTTTGTGATCCCACACGATGTACCACCCCATGCCGAGTATGTGGTATCTCCTATTGCCATTATATCTATCCCGAACCTTCCGCTGGGATAACTACCATAGGCGCTCCAACCCATCTTTGCATCAACCGCCCTACCCATAGCACCCACTGTTATATCACTCTTAGCCGTTGCGGGGTCGGAAGGTGTCCTATAACATCCGGGATTACAAGCGTCATCTCCATGATTACCAGCCGCAAAAACAACCACCATATCCCTGTTGTTCCAAACGAAGTCATCTATTGTCCGCGCATCGGTGTTGTAATTCGACGGGGCACAGCGGGTAGTAATGGAACCGCATATATATCCCCAACTGTTCGTATGGACCCTTGCACCCCTTGTATAAGCATCGGTTAATACCGTGTTAAACCCGGAACTTCCTCCCCCAAGTGGGGCTTGCGAGATGATCCTTGACATATAGGCCAATCCCCTGTATAAAGCGGAAGACGCGCTCGTGGCACTGGAATAACCGACGGCAGTTCCGGCCGTATGCGTTCCATGGCAACCCGTTCCGGGACTGCTATTACAGTTTGTCCCAGCAGGTAGGGATGCCACACCGCAACCACCTCCTCCATAATTGCAAAGCGTTACGATTTTCGGTTGCCCCAATACACTGCCGGAGAAGAAACAGTGATTTCTATCAAGACCGTCGTCGTTATGCCCGAGAATCTCGCCCTCCCCGTGCAGCCCTTTATACCATACGATGGTATCGGTTGGATTGGTTGAAGATTGTATATCAAACCAGAGACCGGATTGGTGGGTTACGGCTTTTCTGTTGTTCCAGTTTATTATAGGATGTTTGAACTCAACAAAGAAAACCTCCGGTAAATTTGCAAATTTCCGTATTTTATCAACATCGCCCGCGACTTCAACATACGGGTTTTGGGGGTCTATACCCCTTACTTCCAAACCTTCCTTTTGCGCTATTAGGGTTATTTTATAAATGTCGTTGGAATCTATTAAAACAAGCCTTGCGACATACTTGCCGTTTTCTGTATAGTAGCATCCGTTTTTTAACTTTTCATTTAAGAATACGGGTAATTTGTACTCCGGGGGTATTGGTACTATCCTCGCCACATATGGCCTTTTAAGCGCTTCTTTTAAGGAGAACTCCGAACCGGAAACCACAAAAGCGTATTGGGGTAGATAATCGTAAAACCTTATACCAAGGCTTGATAATTCTTCTTTGTATTGGGGATATATGGGTCCTTTGAATTGCAGGATATGATAGGGATTGTCCGTTACCCTACTCTCCACATTCAACTTATGCCCATTTACCCATAAAGACGGCGAAAATAAAACTAACCACATCATAACACCAGATATTGTAAAGTTGTGAGGTTTGTTATTTCAAGTCATAATGAACCTGCAAGCAACCTTAAAATCTCTAATATGAGTCTTTTTATTTCCTTTGTTTATATGAAGCACGAGGCTTGGGCATCCTTTTCAAAGTTCTCCTATAAGTATAGGGATAAGAGTGCGGTGGCGGATATAGGGGGATATATGAGGTTGTTTAAGTGGGGTGATCACGGTTTGGCGGTTGGAGGGGATTTTGTGGTTTGGCTGGGTTATGATGTGGGTCTAATCCAGTTGGACCCAATATATGCGGATTATTATGTTTGGTTTGGTGGTTTTAAAGAGGCAAATAGCGGAACATGGTACTTATTCGTTGAACATCCCTGCTTCCACTACATAGACAGACTTGATACATTACCCCTGTACTGGAATGCTATAAGGTTAATGTATAGGGAAAGGGATTTTGAGATTTCCGCTGCCCAGTACATACATAGCGAAAAGTATCAATTCCTTTCAAGGGGGACGGATTGGGGTACGGATTTGAAGGTTTTTAAAAGGTTAAGGAAAAACCTTGGGAAGGATATTTCAATGTTTTTGGATTGGTATTCGTTTCTGGCTTTGGGTAGAAATTACCGAAGTTTATACGCATCCTTGGAAGTAAAGGGGGGATTGGAGTTTATAAATGAAAATGGGGATTTTACCATATCCCTGGGTTTTAGGCCCTATGAAAGGACAGGTATAATAAGGGATGCCGAGGGTGTCCCTTATATTTCTTTAAAAGTTAGAGGATTTTGACAAGAAATGGATTTCAGCCTTAAAATTCTGGGCGTATGATATATTATATTTTAAGCGCTTGCGGATGTCCCACATACAATGTCAATTTAAGCAATAGGGTGGGGAGGGATTTACCGTACAACGACCTAAACTATATCTCAACCGAAAGGAGCATAAAAAATGTCGCATCCTGCAAGGGTAAGGTTCATGTCGCTTGGTTTGCAAGGGATTTTTCGGGGAATACGGCCATACTTTACCGTAGAAGCGCCGACGGTGGAATAACTTGGGATCCCGCCGTACAACTAACAATCGGAAACTTGGACCTTGAACTTTGGGTTCAGTGCTATGGGGATACCGTGGTAGTTGCGTATGAAAAACTTTTCTCTGACAAGGAAATATATTATAGGTATTCCACAAACGGTGGTGCAACTTGGAGTGCGGAAGCCGTTATGAGAGGGGGTTCTTATAACCAAGAGGGGCCATCTGTGTGGATAGGTGGGAATAAACTACACTTGGCATGGGCTGATAATACACCACTCCTTCTAACCCCCATATATTATATATTCTACAACAATAGCACAAATTTGGGTTTGAGTTGGTCGTCAAATACCAGGTTGGATTTATCAGATTCACCCATAATAGTCGGAGACCCTACAAACCCAAACATATTGCACATTTGGTTTATGATATTCAATACCCTTGAAAGTAAGGCGAGATATATAAGGAGTGTTGATGGAGGCGCCACTTGGTCTTCAACATTTGACCTTTCAGGCGGTGTAGATGCCTCCGGAAGCGGATTTTGGAGAAGACCTGTAGGTTCAATTACGGCATACGGCATATATGTACATGCGGTCTTTGTTGATGATAGGTTTGGGAATAAGGAGGTTTTATATAGAAGATCAACGAATTCCGGCGCCTCTTGGTCGGGTATAATAAGATTGACAAATACACCCGGAACATCTTGGAGCCCATTTATATTAACAAATCCTTTGGGGGAGGTTAGGCTTTATTGGGTTGATGATAGCGATGGGGATTACGAGGTTATGTGTAAGATTTCAACGGATAACGGTGCCAATTGGTCATCCGACGATAGGCTAACAAACAATTCCGCAAGGGATGTAATGGTTAGCCTTGATTACGACCCAACGAATTCAAGATGGCATATTGTATGGGCTTCAAACGAGACGGGCGATTGGGAGGTATATTACACATCCGACCCATGTCCTATGGGAAACGACGACGAATTGGGTGTTGAAGAAAAGGCGGATAATGGGAATTTGAGGATATTAAGGGATGGAATAGTTTTCGATTCCGATGGAGAGGTTAAGGTTTTCGGTTGGTCGGGTAGAACTTACAAAAAGGTTTGGGTTTATAAGGGTTATATGTTAAAACTACCCAAGGGGGTTTGGTTTGTGGAGTTTAAGGGGAGGATGTACAAGGTCGTCATAAATTAAGTAAAACGGGGGTATAATACCCGTTTATGAAATTAAGAACCGAAGAAGTTGTGTTGAACATGGGTCCTCAGCACCCTTCAACACATGGGGTTTTAAGGTTAATATTGCACCTTGAAGGTGAGAAAATAATAAAGGTTGAGCCGGTTATAGGCTATCTACATAGGGGGGTAGAAAAGTTATGCGAGTATAGGGGTTATGACAACATAGTTCCCATACTCGAAAGGAACGACTACTTGGCACCCTCTTTAAACGCCCTTCCATTTGTTTTGGCCGTGGAAAAAGGCGCAAATATAGAGGTTCCGAAAAGGGCACAATATTTGAGGGTACTTTTGGCGGAAATTGAAAGGATAACATCGCACCTTGTGGCAATAGGTACATACGGTTTGGATCTGGGTGGCGCTTTTGGAGGTGGTACAAACTTGGCAATGTTTTGCTTTAGGGATAGGGAAAAACTCTTGGATTTGAAAGAAATCCTTACGGGTTCAAGGTTTCACCCGAATTTTGTATTCATAGGTGGCGTTAGGTATGATGTTCCGGCGGGTTTCGATAAAAAGGTTAAAGAAACCGTAAAGTATTTAAGGAAATCCTTTGAGGATTACGAACCATTTTTAACAAATCCGGTGTTTAAGGCGAGAACCCAAGGGGTAGGGGTTTTACCAAAGGATTTGGCCCTGAAACTCGGAACATCGGGACCCACTTTAAGGGGAAGCGGCGTCCCCTATGATATAAGAAAATCCGATGGTTATTCATCCTATAACGACTTTCAATTTAATGTTATAACCCTTGAAAGCGGGGATGCATTCGCGAGGGCAACCGTCAGGTACTTGGAAATGTTTGAGTCTTTAAAGATTATAGAACAGGTTATAGATGGATTGCCGGAAGGCCCCATAAGCTCCCGTATGCCCGTAAAAACCCCCGTTGGTATAAAACTCCCAGCGGATACCTGGGTGTACGCAAAGGTTGAAAGTCCGAGGGGCGAGTTGGGAGCGTTTATTTATTCCGATGGGAAGCCTCAACCCGCAAGGGTAAAGCTCCGTTCCCCATCCTTCTCAAACCTTATGGCCATACAACACATATTGCCGGGGCATTACATTGCGGATACAATAGCCGTTTTGGGTTCCCTTGACCCCGTATTCGGGGATGTGGATAGGTAAAGATGGATAGGGGAACAAGATTAATACTATACTTCGTTTTTGTGTTTGTTTTTTTCTTTGTATGGGATTACTTTGTTTTGAGACCTAAAAGGGAGGCCCTTTTAAAGGAAAGCGAAAAAACCGAAAAGGTTGAAAAAAGACATGAATCCACTCCCAAAATAGCACACTTAAAGTTCAACGGATACGAATATTTAATAGATTCAAACACGGGGGCCATTTTCGGATTAAGGGATGAAAAACACAAGGCTAAAATCTCCGGATACATAGTTAAGCCCCTACGCGTTGATTCCCAAGGGGTTGAGGTTGTCAAAAACGGAGTTATAACGGATAGGTTCGAGATAGCACACCTGGGAAATTTTAGGCTAAAAGTGGTTTTAAAGGAGGAAATACCCTTTGAAATAACCACACCCCTAACGGAATACAATGGTTATAGGGGTGAAAGGAAACAACTTTTTATACAATATTTGAACGGAAAAACTAAGAAATACGATTATAAAAATGCGAATATGGACTTCTATACGGATACCGTGAAATGGATGGGTTTGAGGTCAAGGTATTATTTGGCATCGGTATGGGATTTTAAGGGTTTTGCATCCTCTTTTAAGGATGGCGATAGGATAACCATAAGGTTGTATCCGAAAGGGGATAAGGAGTTTTACATATTTCTTGGACCCGCGGAGAGGAATTTGCTTTCCGGAGAACCCGATATGAGGGCGGCTTTTGACCTCGGGGGTGGGTGGTCCACATTTATCGCATGGCCCATATACTGGGCTTTAATATGGTTTGAGGGTTTAACAAAAAATTACGGGCTTGCCATAATCCTTTTGGCAATACTTATAAAAATCCTAACATCACCCCTATCAATAAATATTTACAAATCCTCTCAGAAAATGCAGAAGTTAAAACCAAAACTTGAAAAAATACAAAAACTCTATAAGGATGACCCAGAAAGGTTGCAATGGGAAACCATGAAACTTTACAGGGAAGCCGGCTTTAATCCCCTGAGCGGATGCTTGCCCCTACTCTTGCAACTTCCCATATTCTTTGCTTTATATCAGGTTTTGCAGAACGCAATAGAGTTAAAGGGGGCGGAGTTTCTATTATGGATAAAGGATTTAAGCCATAAGGACCCGTACTATGTTCTCCCGATAGTGATGGGGGGTATAAGCCTATTGAACGCTTACCTTCAACCCGGTTTGGATCCGCAGGCGAAAAGGACATCAATGATTATGTCCGCCTTATTCGTGTTTATTTTCCTAAGTTTTCCCGCGGGTATAGTTCTGTATTGGTTAATATACTCCCTTTTGGGCATCGTTGAGCAGAGAATATACAAAGCATTATGGAAACTATAATCCTAAGGATAATAATCAGTCCCTTTTTGATATTATCCTTAACATTTCACGAGTTTGCCCACGCTTGGAGTGCTTACAAACTTGGAGACCCAACCGCAAAGTATGAAGGTAGGTTATCGTTAAACCCTTTGGTGCATTTGGATTTGATAGGCCTCTTAATGGTTATCCTTGTGGGGTTTGGTTGGGCAAAACCCGTACCCGTCAACCCCTACAACTTTAAAAATCCCCCATTGCATACATCCATAGTGGCATTCGCGGGTCCCCTTTCCAACATAATTTTAGCCTTAGTAGGTGTTATAGTTTCAAAGTTTATAAACCCCGTAGGAATTGATACATTCGTGTGGATAAACATATATTTGGCGGTTTTTAACCTTATACCCCTTCCACCATTGGACGGTTGGAGAATCCTTCAAGGCTTATATCCGAGGTTTTACGGCGATTATTCCCTTGAAGTAAAACTTTCCTATGTATTACTCGGCATAATCTTTGTTTCCATACTAACCCCAATTGATATAATAGGGTGGTTCCTCTATCCAATTTCATCGTTTATATACCTCCTGTTGCACTCGTTGGTATGAGGTTAAAATCGGTTTTGTCCTTTTTTGTGGGAACATTAATAAGTAGAATCTTGGGTTTTTTCCGGGAAATGGTTTTTGCCTATGCCCTCGGTTCAACATACTACGCGGATGCGGTTGTTGTGGCGATAAGGATACCCACGATGTTGAGGGGGATCCTCGCGGAAGGTATTTCGCAAAACGCCTTCATACCGGTTTTTACAAGGTGGAAAGATGGAAGGCTTTTATGGGCGTTAATATTTATAGTTTTAATCGCAACAACAATTGCGGTTTTGTTGGGTATCCTGCTTTCCCCTTACATATTAAAAATAATGGTTCCCGGTTTCGTTGAGGACCAGGAAAAGTTTTCGTTTACATTATGGGCAACGGTTATAACATTCCCCTCTTTATTCTTTATAAGCGCAGCATCCATAGAAATGGGGGTTTTAAACTCAAAGGGTAAATTTTTCTTATCATCTATATCACCGGTATTCTTCAACCTGGGAATGATAATTTTCCTCCCCTTCGCAAAAAACTATCCCATACTCGGGGCGTTTTCGTTTTTATTCGGTTGTTTTTTACAATTTCTGTTTTTATTGTTTTTTATAGGGGAAAGGTATCAAAAACCCGATTTCAAACACCCCGCCATTTCGGATTTTTTAAAAAACTGGCTATCCTTGGGTTTAAACAGCGGATTTTTACAATTGGCGACATTTGTTAATACATTTATGGCATCCTTCTTACCCACGGGTTCGCTGGCTTATCTAAATTATGCTTTTAGGTTGGTTCAATTACCCCAAGGGTTGGTGGGGGTATCCTTTGGAACGGTTTTATCAAAGGAAACATCGGAGAAGGAAGGGTTATCATTAAAAAACCTCAAAAAATCCCTTGTAATTGCCTCCGTTTTGGCGTTAATTTTTGTTTTAATTTTCGGGCTTTTCGGGGAATTTATAATAAGGGTTTTGTTCGTTAGGGGAAAATTTACGGTGGAAGATGCCCACAACACATATATGGCGGTTGTGGGTTATTTGGCAACCGTTCCTTCATTTATATATTCCTCAATATTTCTATCCCACCTTTTCGCTACTTTTAAGAGGAAGTGGGCGAATACCGGATTGGCCATATCAACGATTGTAAATATAATCTTTGCCCCAATTTTGGTAAAACTACTTGGATTTGTGGGAATTGCATTGGCGGTTTCCATATCCCAAAGTTCCGCCATAGTATACTGGTCAATTAAAACCTTGAACTTAAACCGTTTCTCGGCCCTTGTAATCCTTGCGCTTTTATTAACCCTTACCTTTTCGTTGGTTTTAATACTTTTTAACCTACCTGTTTAACATCCTTTTTGTCCTTTCCAATGCATCTTTTGCCTTATCAAATGTTGGATCCTCTTTCAAAGACATCTCAAAATACTCCGAAGCCTTTTCGTAATTCCCCTTTGAATACTCGTTTAAACCCAGCTTATAGTAGTACTCGGCTTTTTCCCTATTGCCTCTTTTCACTTCAACGGGTCTTTCCAAAGCACCACCTTTATACACATAAAGGGTTTCCACTTTAACCACCTTTTTAACATTTACATCCCGCCATTTTAGGGAGAGGTTTGGAGAAAACAGGGGTTTAAAGTCTATAATATTAACCCCCAACTCAACGGATACACCCAAGGGGAAATCCCTTATGATACCCTCCAAACCAATGGGTATATACAACCCGTAATCCAAATTCCCCCTTTTATACCCCAAAACCGGGCCAAAACCCGAGTAAAAGAACAGATTATCAAACATATAAAAATTGTAGGAACCCAATCCCTGGACATAAAAGTCCAAATAATCCCTTAAATGCACCCCCATTCCCGAGCGGGCCTCCAAGGAAAACCTTTCCCTATAAACCTTTAAAGAAACACCGAAAGGTTCTCCGATTAAAACACCCACTGACCATCCGGATAATGATACCAAAAGGACCATAAACGGTAAGAATTATAACCGCGTTTATAATAGCGGTATTGGATAAAACTTTAAATGCCCGGAAATACAGGAGCATGGAGGAAATAACCCATGAAGATTATTTGAATTTTTTAAAGGAGCATGATACGGTGGAGATTGAGAATGTTAAAATAAAACTCCAAAAAAATTGGAAAATCAAATCCTATGGACCCCCGGCGGATTATGTTCCTGAACGCACAACCGTTTGGAGTTTTCCCGATCGCGGGGATTGGGCTACTCACAAAGGAAATTATAGAGGAAATTGGTCTCCATATATTCCAAGGAATTTAATATTAAAATACACCCAACCTGGCGACTGGGTACTTGACCAAATGATGGGCAGTGGAACAACACTGATTGAGGCGAAACTATTGGGGAGAAATGCAATAGGAGTGGATATAAACCTTGATGCCGTAATGGTTGCGAGGAATCGGCTTGATTTTAGGTATAACCCCCTTTTTCCAGAATATAAGGAACCTATAATAAAAACATATTTGGGTGATGCAAGAAACCTTGATAAAATCCAAAATGAAAGTATAGATCTAATTGCAACCCATCCCCCATACGCCAATATAATATCCTATACCAAGAACAAAAAACAGAGTGATGACCTTTCGCAACTACCTTTTAGAGAATACATTAAAGAAATGAGGAAGGTGGCAGAAGAATCTTTTAGGGTATTGAAACCCGGTAAGATATGCGCCATCCTTATAGGTGATACGAGGAAGCACAAACATTATGTTCCAATATCCTTTATGGTTATGCAAATATTCTTGGAAATGGGGTTTATACTAAAAGAAGATATAATAAAGTTGCAGTGGAATATGAAAACTACGAGAGAAAGATGGAGGGCAAGAGAATACGAATTTTATCTAATAGCCCACGAACACATTTTCGTTTTTAAAAAACCGGAAAACGAGAAGGAATACAAGAAATACAAGTTAAGCGCAAAATGGTGGGAAAATGGTAAGATTTAAGGAGTTGGGATTTCCAACTTTTGAGGAATATAAAAAAACTTTTTTTGAAACATTGTTAAAAACAAACAAAACTTACGAATATTTTGTAGATTGGAATAAGGTAAGAAGAAATTTAAAAATTTATCTAAATGAAATCCAACTTTTGAACTCCTTAACCAAAGTAGGGTCGGAAGAAAGGGAAAATCATCTCGCAAAGTTATTGAAAGAATATCCCAAAACAGTTGAGGTGATTCCTCTTATTATCGCCGAAAGGGTCAAGAACAAAAAGATTGACATATTTGATCCGGAAATAGAAAATTATATAACCTTGGAATTTGAAAAAAGCAGAGTAAATGAAAGAACAATTCCCGAAATTGTAGAATTTTGTAAGAAGGCGGGAATTTTGGAATTATTTCAAAATATAAAGGATTTATACGATTATCTCCTTGGGGTTGAAGTGGGCATGGATACCAATGCCAGAAAAAATAGAAGTGGTGAGATTTTCCAAAAAATGTGTGGAGAAAAGTTCAAACGGCTTTTGGGTAAAGGATACAAAATTGTAGAAGAAGATCGCAAATTTTCACTATTTGAAGATGAAGATAAAAATAAAAAACACGATTTTGTAATTTACAGGGGTGAAAACCCCATCCTTGTAATTGAATGCAACTTTTATAATGTAGCAGGAAGCAAACCCATTTCTATAGCAGAAAGTTATATTGAAATGAACAGGAAAGCGAAAAATATTGGGATAAGCTTCCTATGGATTACCGATGGACCCGGATGGGAAAATATGCAAAATTCCCTTTTAATGAGTATGAAAGAAATGGACTGGATATTGAATTTCAGGATGTTGGAGTTAATAACCAAAATTTTATAACCCACAAGCAAATAAAACAACAGTATAATACCGGGTTTATGAGGGAATACGAGGTGGCTTTATTGCTAAGCCCTCAGCAGGGCGACGAGTCCCATGCTGAGTCCATAGAAAAGGTAAAGGATTTTATATTGAAAAACGGCGGGGAGATTTTGGAAGAGGAGGATTGGGGCATTAGAAAGTTGGCATATCCCATAAAAAAGCAGGAATACGGAAGGTATTACTTCATACGCTTTAAATCCCCCCCGAATGTCGCCTACGACTTGAACAATCACATAAGGCTTATGAGGGCATTTCTAAGGCATATGATAGTAAGGAGGGATGACTGATGGGTGAGGAAAAGCTTATACGTATGCCTAATATAAATTTTGTTATACTGAGTGGGAGGTTGGTTGCGGATGCGGAGAGGAGGGTTTCAAATAACGGCAAAGGATACTTAAAAATGAGGATAGCGGTGGATCAAAGTTTCAAAAGTGGAGACACTTGGAAAAACGATACCCTTTTCATAAATGTCTTGTATTCCATACGGGACAGCCTTAGAATGGATGAAGTGCTTAAAAGGCTTTTAAAGGGGGTACCCGTTGTGGTTGAGGGGAAATTGAGGTATAGGGAATGGGAAACGGAAGGCAAAAGGTATCAGGATTATTTCATAAACGCTTATAGGGTTCAGATTTTGGAAAAGAAGGTGGGGCAACAGATTGAAGGGGAATTTTCCGATTTGGACGAGGAAGAAGGTTTGCCGCCGGAGGATATACCATTTTAAAAGGAGGTGAAATATGGGGAACAAAAAGGGAAGGACATTTGATTATAAGGATGTGGAAACTTTAAGCAAATACATTTCGCCTACCGGTAAAATCCTCCCGAGGAAATATACAAAACTCTCCGCAAAGGAGCAGAGGAGACTGGCAAAAGCCATAAAGAGGGCGAGGATAATGGCGTTATTACCATTCGTAAGGGAGTATGTGGTATGAAATATATGAACGTATTTCTGGTTAGGGATGTGCCAAAACTCGGAAAAGCGGGGAGTGTAGTTAAGGTAAAATGGGGATATGCCAAAAACTACCTAATACCTAAGGGGTTTGCGGTTGAAGCCACGGAATCCGTGTTGAAATCCTACGAAAATATGCAAAAGATGAGACAACTATCCCTTCAAAGGAAAAAGAAAAGGTTGGAAAAGTTGGCCTCCGAAATATCAAAGCAAAAACTCTTATTCATACTCAAAACGAATGAAGAGGGAAAACCCTATGGCTCCGTTTCGCCTTCGGATATAGCCAATAAATTAAAGGAAAAGGGTATAGGGGTGGATAGGAATATGGTTCAAACGGAACCCATATCGGAATTTGGGACATTCCAGGTGCCCATAAAACTCCACCCAGAAATCGTAGCAACCGTCAAAGTTGTTGTAGAACCGGAAAAATGAAAAACCTTATTGAATTAGAAGTTAAATCCGTAGTTATGATAAGCACCACCGAGGGTATACCACAAGCCTTTGCTGTCGTATTAAAGGAGAAAGGTGGTTCCCGTTTGTTGCCCATATACATAGGGGGTTTTGAGGCCAACGCCATACAAATGGCCAAAGATGGCGAAAGGTTTGAAAGACCTTTAACCCACAACTTAATAGTCAGTATCATAGAAACCTTAGGGGCAAGGGTTGAGAGGGTTGTAATAAACGATCTAATGGATAACACATTTTTCGCGAGGATAATCCTCAGTAAGGATGATAGAACTTACAGCATTGACGCAAGGCCATCGGATTCCATAGCGATTGCCCTATTAACAAATGCCCCTATATATGTTAGTGCCCATGTTTTAGAAGAGGCGGGGGAATATTCCGCAGATTGGGACGAGGAAGGCCAAGGGGATTGGGAATAACCCTGCTGGTAATTTCTTTACCCAACGACCTTGAAGTTTTATATTATGCCCTTGATTCCGCGTGCGCCTTTGGGTGCGATTTTAACGGCTATATAGAGTTTTCCGGTATAAGAAATCCCCAATTGGAAAACTATGTATTGTTAAAATATTTAAACATTTCACCGGAATGCACAACCCGTATAAACATTATTTCAAGCCGCGTGTCTTATAGCTTTTCTTGGATAAATTATAAAAGGGAGGCGGAGGTTAAAATGATAATAAGATCTTGCGATGGAAAGGTGGCGTATAGGTATGGCAAATATTCGGATAGGGTACCATTCAACAGGACGAACGATATAAGGGTTCCGGGAATTTCCCCGGATATAAACACAATAACACCCTCGTATTTTGAAATAGGCATTACGAGTTTAATGGTTTTGGGTATTTTATATGCCTTTTATGTAATAGAAGGGCAATGATGATGTTTAAATTTACGGCGGTAATAAGGCTTCTGGAAGATGGGAATTACGAGATACGCTTTCCGGCGATAAAGGGAATTAGGGCGAGGGGTTTTACGGTCATTGACGCCATTGAGAACGGGGAAAGGGCTTTGAGGAGGTTCTTAGAAGGTAAAATAAACAGGGGTGAGGATATACCATTGGATGTTAAAACCGTTTCCGTTAACACCGAAGAATCCGAGGAAATAATTATAACCAAAGTTATAGTTTTCATTGATGAGAAGGGTATGCTTGAAGCGTAATGAGAATTCTAATCCTTGCGGATGCGTCCGTATCCCACCCATACAAATGGGCTAAGATTTTGGAAGATTTGGGGAACGATGTAAGGATATTGACATTTGAAAAACCTTTAAATCACGACCTCGTGGAAAGTTTCAAATTACCCTTGGGAAGGTTTAAGTATATTTTTGGAATACCAAAAATTGCGGGATATGTTAGGGAGTTTAAACCCCATATCCTTTTCCCCCACTTTTTACCCAACTACGGCTTTGTATCGTACTTTTTTAAAGGTTTTAAAATCTTGGCCCTTTGGGGTTCGGACATAATGGCATGGCCTTATAAATCCCCCCTACATAAAAGATTAGCCGAAAATGTTTTAAAAAAATTTAACTTTATCGTATGCGATGCCTTAATCGTAAAGGATATTCTCGTAAAAGATTTTGGGATTTTGGCCGAAAAAATATATGTTATTCCCTTTGGCGTTGAAAGGGAAATTAGGGAAAAACCCTTAAAGGATTTACCTACGGATGTTTTAACATTTGTATCAACGCGCAGAATTGAGAAGCTGTTTAACCACTTTGAGATTTTGAGGTTTATAAAAAAACTTTCGGAAAGGTTTAAGGTTAAAATCCTCTATCTAAACGATGGTTCTTTGAGGGAAGAGGTTATAAGGTTTGCAAGGGATCTGAAAATTGATTTTGAATATCTCGGAAAGGTTCCATATGAAGAATATGTTGAGGTTTTACAAAACTCACACTTCTGCATATCAATACCTTCAAGGGATGCAACTTCTGTATCCCTTTTGGAGTGTATGGCTTTGGGAAGCGTTCCATT
This sequence comes from Caldifarciminota bacterium, assembly GCA_039802605.1. Taxonomy (GTDB): domain Bacteria; phylum Hydrothermota; class Hydrothermia; order LBFQ01; family LBFQ01; genus Caldipriscus. Next base: position 77,578 of record JBDRWW010000002.1, read on the forward strand.
GGTTTCGGACATCCCAGCCAACAGGGAATGGGTGGATAACAACGGAATATTAACAATACCCAATGCGGATGAGATGTTTAAGGGGTTTATAAGCCGTTTTAGTTGGGATTGGTGGAAGGAGGCAAGGATGAGAAGTAAAGAGATTGTTATAAAAAGGTGCAATTGGGAGGAGAATGTTAAAAGGTTTTGGTATGAGATATTAAAAGGATTCAGTGTCTGAAAAGCCTTTTGCCCGTGAAAACGAGCTTTAAACCCAATTCCTTTGCCCTTTCTATGACCAACTCATCCCTTATTGAACCTCCGGGTTCAACCACAACCTTTATGCCAAACTTGTGTGCCAATTCCACCGAATCGGGAAACGGGAAAAACCCATCCGAAACCAAAAACCCACCCTTTGCGTTTTCACCGGCCTTTTCAAGGGCTACCCTAACCGCGGTAACCCTATCCACCAACCCGCTACCCACACCGAATAGGGTTTTATCCTTAACCACAACGGCCGCGTTTGACTTTGCCCATTTTACCATTTTTAAACCGAACAAAATATCGGAAATCTCATTCTCATCAAAATTACCCACCTTATAATCAAAATTCTCATAAGGTGGCGAATAATCGTTGGTTTGTATAAGTATATCGTTTCCGAGCATTAAAAGGTTTATATGCGGAAACCGATATTTAAAGGGGTCTATCCGCAATATGCGCAAGTTTTTCCTTTTGGATAATATCTCAATTGCCTTTGGAGAGTAATCCGTGGCTATTATTACCTCAAAGAAGTGTTCCCCTAACATCTCCGCCAAATCCTCCTCAACGGCAAAGTTAAAGGCCACTATACCCCCAAAGGCGGCCATCATATCACCTTTTAGGGTTTTTTGATAAACTTCCATGGGCGATTCCCCTTCCGCACCCGCGCAGGGGGACATGTGCTTAACTATAACGCAGGCATACCCTTCAAATTCCGAAACGCAAGAAAATGCGGAAAAGGTATCCAATATGTTGTTGTATGAGAGTTCTTTACCCGAGATTTGTTCAACGGATGATAAAAATGAGTTGGGGTTTGTTTTTATCCAAGCCTGCTGGTGGGGATTTTCCCCATACCTTAAAGGTTTTGGTTCAGATATATGGATAAATATGTTTTTGTGCATATTCGCCCTATCAAGAATTGATGCCAATGTCTCGTATATGTTTATATCGTATTTTGATGTGGTGGCAAAGGCCTTAACCGCAAGTGAAGCCCTAAGTTCATAAGAAACCTCACCGTTTTCCATTTCATCCATAACCCTCCGTATATCGCTCAAATCGGTTATTACAACCACATACTTAAAGTTTTTGGCGGCAGCCCTTATAAGTCCAACCCCACCTATGTCTATCATCTCCAGAATCTCTTCAATATCTTCCGTCTTTTGAGCAACTTCCATAAATGGATACAATTGTACCAAAACTATATCGATTCTCGGTATGTTCAACTGTTTTGCCACTTCACCCTCGCCATCCCTGCGGTGTAAAATCCCACCAAAGATATAAGGATTTAAAGTTTTTACCCTACCACCAAATATCTCGGGAAATCCCGTTATTGAAGAAACCTCAAAGGCCAAAATCCCGTTATCGTTGAAAAACTTCGCCGTTCCCGTTGTGGATATTATGGTATAACCCTTATCCGTTAAAAACTTAGCGAATTCCAAAAGTTCCGGTTTTTTCTCGTAAGCGGTTATTAAAGCATACGGAACCCTCTCGTTAAAAAGGAATTCAACTATAACATCGAAATACAAAGCGTGTTCAACCGAATGAACCCTATTTTCAAAACTTTCAAGGGATTCTTCATTAAATAAGGGTATAACCTTCTGGGCGAGTATTGGGCCACCGTCCACCTCCTCCGTCGCTATATGAACGGTTACCCCGGAAAACTTAACCCCACTACTCCAAGCCCTTTGTATGGCCTTTGTTCCCCTAAAAGATGGCAACAGGGATGGATGAATGTTCAATATTTTCCCCCTAAATTCTTTAATGGTTTCCGGTGGCAATATTTTCATAAAGCCCGCCATTACAACCGCATCGACCTTGCCAAAGGAATTTATGGTATTTATGAGTTCTTCACCGGTATCGGATATAACCCTGTATGGTATTCCCAACCTTTTAGCCCTCTCTATCGCATAGGATTCGGGATTATCGGTTATTAACGCCAAAACATTTATGGGAAACTTGCTCACCCTTGCCCTTTTAACTATAACCTCAAAATTTGAACCGTTGCCGGAAGCCAATATTACTATGCGCTTTTCCTTCAAGCGGGAATTTTAATGTTGAAAGTGCAACCGTAAAATTTCCGGATGTATAAAGAATTCCTTGAAGAGGTGGAGGAGTTTAAGGAAAAGATAGGTCGTAAGGATGAGATAAAAATAGTTGCCATTTGTAAAGGGGTTTCGGTTGAAAAGATTTTAAAAGTTTATGAGGAGGGTTGTAGGGATTTCGGTGAAAATAGGGTTCAAGAGGCGGAGAAAAAAATACCCCTTATCGGAAAACCGGACATAACTTGGCATATGGTTGGGCATTTACAAAAAAACAAGGTGAACAAGTTTTTAAGGTTATTTGATGTTTTGCACTCCCTTGACGGTGTTGAACTCGCACAAGCAATATCAAAGAGGACATACAAAAAGGTTAAGGTTTTTGTTGAGGTTAATACAAGTGGGGAACCTCAAAAGTTTGGCGTAAAACCAGAAGAAGCCGATAGAATTATAGAAATGGTTAAAGAAATCCCAAATTTGGAACTCCTAGGTGTTATGACGGTCGGTCCATATCCGCCTGATGAGTATAAAAGCAGAAAGGCATTTGCCCTTCTAAGGGAAATAGCGGAGAGGAATAATTTGAGATATATATCCGCGGGTATGACGGAAGATTGGAAATACGCGCTAATGGAAGGGGCAAATGTTTTGAGGATAAGAAGGGGGATTTTTGGGGAGGGATGATGTTCCCCTTTATTCCGGATACATCACAAATCGTATATTTTCAAACCTACACATATCAAACCATAAATATAAACTCCTGTTATAGGTATGAACTTGAAGCCCTACCCTTTCTAACGCCCGATCAAATAGACATAATCCTTAGGAGGAGACCTTACAGGGATTGGGAGGACTTTTTGAGGAAAACCGGTTTTAAGGATTACGAGGTGGAGTATTTAAAAAACTTTTTGGTTTTTGGAAAGGAGAAGTTTTACAAGGTTTTTATAAAGGGTGGGAATAAAGGATATGTTCTATCATCTGGGGGAAGGAACGAAGATTGGGTATACAACTTCTACCTAGGTAGGGATACATCCTTTTTTATCCTTAAAGAGGGGTTTTTTAAGGTTTTTCTTGGAAACTCAAAGGTAGTATCTCCGTTGGGTTTTGCCGGACATAGCGGGTATTATTCAAACGAGGGTGAAATATCTTTTGTTTATTATTCCCAACCTTCGTTTGGAATTGGGATAGGGAAGGCGATTGCGAAAATTGGGAAAAAGGGTGTAATAGGGGGATATTTATCGGAAAATGGTGGGATATTGGTATCCAAGGATTCGGTGATTGGGGGAATATCATTTGTTAAATTTGGACCGTTTTCCTTTGAGGGAGCCTTATCAAAGGGATCGTTTGGATTTGGTGTTAGGGGTTATTCAAGGGATGGGGGCTTTATGGTTAAGTTTTTTAACGGAAAACCATTTTGGAACGAAGGGAGTCAAAGAAATTATTATTCGCTTTGGTACAGGTGGCACTTTTTGGGGATTAATATGAGGATTTACATATCGTCAAATGGCGAAAGGTTTTCCCTAAGCTTTGGAAAGAACAATGAGAGTGTAAGGGTTGAATACTTTCAAGTTCCTAGGGTTAATTTAATGCTGAAAAACTTCTTAGCCGGGGCGTGCCCGGGTTGTGTATATGTCGGCATTGAATACCGTTTTTTCCGGTTTAAGGTTTATTCCTTTACAAAAAGCGGAATCCAGTTTTATGAAGATGCATATTCGTCTAGAACATTTGTTTCATCCGAGGGGTATGCGGCTTTTTTGGGTTTTAGGTATAAAAACATCGGTTTCTTACTATCCAACAAAGGGAATTCCATAAATTGGGAAATGTGGTTTTTTACCTCTCTGAGATAACCGCCATCAGGAATTCCTTTGTATAGGGTTCGGTATCAAATACAAAGATTTCCTTAACCTTCAACTTGTTCATTCTGACCTGTTCATACACCCTTTTTGGTTTTCTCCCGAAGAATACAAAACTATTACCCCATACTTCCGGTATATTTCCCAAAAATCTATCGGTATTTATAACAACCCATTCGTACCTTTCGGTATGGAAAAAGGAAAAGGACTTAAAACCCAAACTTTCAATTTTAGAAGGTGAGTAGTGAATAATCCTATTCTCCTCCATTTCCCTAAGGATTAGGGGATTTTCCTCAACATAGGTGGCAATTGAATTTAATGGGAATAAATAACCCGTCCCCAAAGCCAAAGCGCCCTTAAACCCATCAAAAACCTCCCAAACCTTGGGTAAAATGTAAAGGTTATCGGGATATATCCCAAAGGGGGAGAGCTTCAACTTAATGCCTTCAACCTCAAAGGGTAAAAACATCTTACCCCTTCCCCCGTTTATGTAATCCATTTTCCCCTTTACAACCCACCAAATTCCGCCTATACCCTTTCCGGAGTATATTATGTCATAGGTTAGTTTTTTCAAAAAAACTTTCCGCCTAAGGTTCAGGGTTATAACAACCTCGTCGTCGTTGGTTATGAATGTTATTCCCATTAATTTACCCTTTCCCACCTCCGGGTCCCATGTGCTTATCCTTTCGTTTGAGAGTTGTTTTTGCAAAAAACCTATAACATCGTTTATCTTAGGCCTCAATATGGGGCATGCGCTTATACCGAAAATTATCCCGGATTCCAAAGAATAGCCCAATATAACCTTATCGCGTTTTATCCTCTTTACATTTAAAATCACCCTAAACTTGTAAAACTTATCCTTTGGGGATTCAACTATTTTCGGGTCTATTCCGAAAATTTCCCTAATTTCGGCAACCTTTATGCGAACACTTCCTTTATAATCAACATCCTGATAAAAACACCTCGGGCATTCTCCGAAGTATCTACAAAAGGGGACCGCCAATTACCTTTTAGGGCCAAACAAGGCCTTTATTCTACCCCACGAATGCTCGTCCAGAGAGGATGGAATCTCGTTTTTTCTGCCCGGAGTTGCTACCAAGAACATCCTGAAATCACCGCGGCCGTCTGGATACCTACCCATGCTCCCCTGAGCGGGGAGGCTAATCCAAGTATAGGAATCAACGGTGTTTGAACCGTTTTTGAGAACAACGCTATCGGAGTTTATACTCAAACCCATGTAAAAAACCTTATATTCTCCGGGATTAATAACACCAAATAGGTTTAGAGTTCTGTTTTTCGTTATCAAAGTAAAATCGCTTAAATTTACGGGTGTTGAACCCGTATTATAAATCTCCACCCAACCCGAATCCGAACCTACCACCCCCACTTCGTTGATTACCAAAGAAAAGGTCAATACCACCAGCTAGATATTATAAGGGGGAGAAATCCTTTGTCAAGCGGCTTGACAAATAAATCATACCACCTTATAATGCCCGTACTATGCTTTGGACAATATCTTGGGTAGTTGCACCTGTTATAAACGATACAATTTTTAAGGGGGATACATGCCCCGGAACTGCCGTCCACTCCGCATTGGTTGGAATACCGTCATCTTACGCGTGTGCGGATATAATGTTTGCCTTTGACCTAACGGGTTCAATGGGTGGGGAACTTTCGTATGCGCAAGCAAACGCAAATGCAATAATGGACAGCCTTATGTCATCAATACCGGATGTTAGGTTTGGAGTGTCATCGCATTCGGATTACCCGGCATCTTACTCCTGGTGCGGATATTCCGATACATACGGAATTTTCGAAGATTTTCCTTATCAACTGAACCAACCCCTAACTTATGATACCGCACTCGTCAGGTCTGCAATATACTCCCTCTCTATATTATATGGAGCAGATAGTCCCGAGGATTATGCGAGGCTTTTATGGGAAATGTTGAACGACCCCGGAATCGATTGGAGAAGATCTTGTGCGAGGTTCGTGGTGTTTTGGCTTGACAATATACCGCATGCTTGCGATATATACGACCCTTCAAGGCCTTATTGGACAAACACTGGGGTCGAACCCGGAAGGGATGCCACGGCTGGAACTCCGGATGACATATATTGGTATCCCCTTTTGAGGGATTTGAGGAGAAACGGAATAAAACCTGTAATAATGGTTAGTGCAACTTATACATACTACCTCCCTTGGTGGCAGTATTGGATGTCCGATACCCTCGCGGATGGCATAGCAACCATAAGGGGCAGCGGTATAGCGAGGCAAATAGATTCCATTGTGAATTCAACGGCCTTAACCATAGACACTTTAAGGCCTGTTGTTAGGGAACCCGCATATACCTCCTGGGTTAGTTTCACACCACCATATTATGCGGGTATAACCCTTTCGCCACCGGAGGATACATTCGGCTTCACAATAACCTTTAATGTTCCACCTGCCGCCCCATCGGGCTTACACACATTCCACATAGACTATTACAGGGATGCCATACTCGTTGACAGCCAGTTGGTGAATTTATGGGTTTATGACTGCACGGCCGGGTACGACGACCCGATAGCTGTCAAGGAGAGGTTGAGCAGGGATAAGGTTATAATCACGCAAAATGCGGTTTATGTATCCGATGGATATACCGTTGAAGTTTATTCTGCGGACGGTAAGAGGATATACACATTGAATTCCGGAAAATACGAGTTCAGGAATAGGGGTATATACTTCGTAAGGGTTAAGGGAGGAAAGACCTTTAAGGTCGTTGTCAGGTAATCGCCCTTAAAATACCCTTAATGGGTGCGGGGATTATAGCGGTAGCATTTCAATATTTGGGTGTTCCCTACAAGTATGGGGGTAATGACACGGCGGGAATGGATTGTAGTGGATTTGTTAGAAAGGTGTTTGAACACTTCGGAATAGATGCACCAAGGAGGGCAAGGGATTATATAAATTTTGGGAAACCCGTTCCCTTGGATAGCATAATTCCCGGGGATATATTGCTCTTCAAGTTTGAACACAAGTATGTGGATCATGTTGGGATATATGTGGGGAACGATGAGGTAATACATTCCGCATCAAAAAGGGGGGTAATAGTTGAGAGTTTAAAATACATCAGAAAAAACCTCGTAGGTGCCAGGAGGGTTTATATACCTTCAAACATATACGATGCGGTGGTTGAATTTTGATACCCACCACACAAATTTTTCCCCCTTATAATATCCACCTCAACGGGGACGTAGTTCAGCCTGGTTAGAACGCCGGCCTGTCACGCCGGAGGTCGCGGGTTCAAATCCCGTCGTCCCCGTTTGTCCCAATTTGGAAGGTTGAGGGTAGGGGTTGTGGGGGTGGGTTATCTCGGTTCCATACATGTATCAAAACTCGTAAATTTCCCAGAGGTTGAGGGGATATTAGTGTACGACATAAATCCGGAAAAGATGTCAAGGGCCGAAAGGGAATACGGGGTAAAACCTACGGGTTCTTTGGAAGAGATAGTTGAAAAATCCGATGTAATTATATGCGCATCCCCCACTACTACCCATTACGGGATAGTTAAGTTTTGCATAGAAAAGGGGAAACCGGTTTTTGTGGAAAAACCCTTAACCGACAACATAAAAACCGCAGAGGAAATATTAAATTTGAGCAAGGAGAAAGGGGTTAAGGTTCAGGTTGGGCATGTTGAGAGGTTTAATCCCGCCTTTCTTTCCGCAAAGAGTTTAATAAAGGATAAGCCTTTTTTTATAGAAAGCGTCCGCATGAGCATTTATAATCCGAGGGGAACGGATGTTGATGTTATCCTTGACCTTATGATACACGATATAGACCTAACACTATCCCTTGTATCGGAAATGCCCGAAAATATCAGCGCAATAGGGGTTCCGGTGCTAACCGGGGACATTGATATAGCAAATGTAAGGCTTGAATTCCCATCAGGCGCTTTGGCGAATCTGACCGCAAGCAGGATATCCCTTGAAAAGATGAGGAAGTTCAGGGTTTTCACCAAAGAAAACTACCTTTCCATAGACTTATACCATAAGAAAACGGAGATGGTTAGGAGGTTTGACGGCGAAATCCTACCCTATTTCCCCCCCGTTGATACTTCCTTAGATGCCATAACCCTTGAGCTAAAATCCTTTATAGAGGCGGTACTCCAAGATAAACCCGTGGTGGTATCCGCAGAGGACGGGTATAAAAATATGCTCGTGGCGGAAATGATAAAGGAACACATATCAAAAAGGTTGGGAAAAATCCATGAAAATACGAGGCCATAACCGCTGTTTTATATGCGGCGAGGGTGGTTTGAACTTGGATTTTGAAGTTTTTGAAGGGGAAGCAAGGGCATACTTTAAGATTGACGATAGATTCCAAGGTTTTGAGGGTATAACCCATGGGGGGATTATTTCTTCCATCTTGGCGGAATGTATGGGGGTTTTGGTTTCTTCGCTCAATGGTAAGTTTTTGGGAAGGGAAATATGCGCGGAATTCTTAAAGGTTATGCCCGTTAATGAAAACTACGAGGTTGTGGCAAGGCTTTTGGAGATTGATGGAAATAGGGTTGTATGCGAAGGATACATTCGCAACAGAAACGGTGAGATTGCGGCAAGGGGTAAGGGGGTTTTTGTTTTAATATGAGGTTATCGGAATTGGCAAAAATTTTAAACGGTTGCCTTAGGGGATACGATGTCGAATTTGCGGGGGTTTCAACGGATAGCAGGGACATTGATATAGGGGATTTATTCGTGGCCATTAAGGGTTTAAGGTTTGATGGGCACGATTTCGTTGAAGATGCCTTAAACAGGGGGGCGGTTGCGTCCCTGGTGGAGAAACCCGTAAAGGGGAATTATGTACTCGTTGATGATACCGTTAATGCCTTACTGAGATGGGCAAGGTATAAGAGGGAAAGGTTTAAAGGTGAGGTTATAGGTGTTCTCGGTGCCGTTGGCAAAACCACTACAAAGGGGATGTTGGCCCACACCTTAAAGGAATTTTACAAAATAACATATTCACCAAAGAGTTTTAACAACTTTGTGGGGCTATCAATAACTATAACAAAAGCATCCGTAGATGAGGATTTATGGGTTTTGGAATTGGGTACAAACAGACCCGGTGAAATAAAAAAACTGGCAAAATCCTCAATACCAAACCATGTAATATTTACCCGCCTTGGTCCGGAACACATAGAGGGTTTTGGGAGTACATTAAACGCCATAAGGGAAGAGTATAGTGTTTTGGAATATGTGGATGGGTTGGTTTTGATACATTCTGAGGCCCCCATTTTTCCGGAAGGGAGGTTTTACACATACGGGTTTTCCGAAGGGGATTTCGTCGGTAAAAACCTGAATATATCGGAGGATGGTGTAAGGTTTAACTTTGAGGGGGTAGAGTTTTTTGTACCCTATCCGCATTTCGGGTTTGCGGAAAACGCCTTAGCCGTTGCGAGCTTTTCAAAGCTTTTCGGATTACCCTTAAAAGAGGTTTCGGATATATTGAGGGAATACAGGGGTGAGCCTATGAGGATGGAAAGGCTTAAATGCGGTGATCTATTGGTTATAAACGATGCTTACAACTCAAACCCCCTATCCGTTGATATGCTCTTAAAATCGGTTTATCATATATATCCGGATAAAAAGATATTTTTCGCATTTGGGGATATGTTGGAATTGGGATCCGAATCGGAGTATTGGCACAGGTGGGTGGGGAAAAAGATGTGCCTTTACGGTATTTCTGCCGTTGCGGGATATGGCGGGTTTTCGGGTTTTGTATTGGATGAGGCGAAGAATTGCGGTATTAAAACCTTCTACGCCAAAAGTCATGAGGATATAGCGGAGTATATCTTGGCGGGGGATTGGGATATTGTGATAGTTAAAGGGTCGCGGGGTATGGAGATGGAAAGGGTTGTTAAGATTCTATGCTCTCGGAATACATAAGGGAAAACAAATCCCTATTTTCAACCCTTAGGGAAATCCTTGGGGAAGGGTTTGATGAGTTTTTGGATTATATAACTTCCTTTAAGTTAAGGCCTTATATAAGGGCCAATACCCTGAAAATTGAACCCGAAAGGTTAAAACAACGCCTTGAAGGTAAAGGTTTTGTATTGAAGGAAACCATTTTAAACTACGCTTTTAGGGTTGATTACTATCCGTCGGAATTGGGTAAAACCTTGGAGCACTTTTTGGGTTATTATTATGTTCAGGATTTGGCATCCATGCTACCGGCACACATATTAAATCCTAAAAAACACTCTTATGTCTTGGATATAGCATCCGCACCCGGTTCAAAAACAACGCTTTTAAGCATGTTAATGGAAAACACGGGTTTTATACTCGCAAACGATTACAGCATGGATAGGACAAAGGCTACGGTTAATAATGTTGAAAGGTTGGGTTGCTTAAATGTTGTCATAAGCATAAGCAAGGGCGAGAAATTGGTAAAGTATTACAAAAATTATTTTGATTATGCCCTCGTCGATGCCCCTTGCACATCCTTGGGAACATTGCACAAAAACCCGGAGGTTATAAGGTGGTGGTCCCCAAGGGAGGTGAATGTTATGGCAAAAACCCAGTTAAACCTACTCCTGGCGGCTTACGAGATGTTAAAGGATGGCGGAACCTTGGTTTATTCAACATGTACGCTGACATATGAGGAAAACGAGGAAGTCGTTGAGAGATTCTTGAAGATGAGCGGGGCAAAGGTTGAGGAAATAAGGTTAAATATAGGGGAGGTTTACGGTGGAATTAGGGGTACGGTAAGACTTTACCCTCACAAAACGCAAACCGAGGGGTTTTTTATGGCAAAGTTTAAAAAGGTATGAGAAACCTGATAGTTTTATCCCTTGTTAGTTTTTTTCAAGACCTTTCAAGTGAAACGATATTCCCAATTTTAACACATATGGTTGGAAGTTTTGGTGTTCAGTATTTTGGGATAATGGAGGCTATCGCGGAATTAACATCAAACCTTCTAAAACTCGTTTCGGGGAATATTTACGATAGGTTTTCAAAGGCAAAACCTCTAATATTCGTAGGCTATTTATTATCAACAATGGCGAAAAGCGTATATATATTCGCAAACTTACCGATTTCGTTTATACTCGGGAGGTTTGGTGATAGGATAGGTAAGGGTATAAGGACGAGTCCGAGGGATGCCCTATTATCCCTAAGCGTCCCAAAGGAAAAGCAGGGTATTGCCTTCGGTATTCACAGGTTTTCGGATACATTGGGGGCGGTATTGGGGCCTTTACTTTTATTGTTCCTCATAAGTAGGTTTTCCGAAAGGTATATTATAGCAATTGCATTGATACCAGCGGTTATAGCCGTGCCGCTCATAACCCTCGCAAAGGAAGTGGGGAAGGTAAAAACCCCAAAATTCACCATAAGGTTTGTTCTACCGTTAAAACTCTCCATATTCTTGGTTTTTCTATCCATGGGCAATATATCCATAGGCTTTTTCCTACTAAAAGGTGGGGATATACACACCTTCCCGATAAACTATTTGGTTTTTAATGTGGTATACGCCGTTGTGAATTTGGTTGCCGGATATTTTTACGATAAGTTGGGTTTCAAGGTTTTAATGTTTTTGGGCTTGGCCTTTTTAGTACTTTCCGATATTACGGTTATAAAAGGTTTTAACCTACTCATTTCCGTTTCGCTTTTCGGGATATTTTATGGGATATACGATACCATACCCAAAGCGTATATCGGTAAGGTTATGGGTGAAAGTCTGAAAGGTTCGGCATTCGGTTCGTATTACATATTATCGGGTATATCCCTGTTTGTAGGTAATATCTTGGCGGGTTTTCTGTTTGGCTTATACGGTAATGTTGGAGCCTTTATACTATCCGCAATTTTCGGCATATCCGCAACAATAATCCTAATCTTCCTTTGACAGGGCTTTACATTCATATACCCTTTTGTAGAAAGGTTTGCCCGTATTGCGATTTTTATAGGAGGGTCGGTGAGGTTTGGGATGAATATATATCGGTACTTTGTAAGGAGATGGTGGAGTATAAGGGGGAAGTTGTGGATACGGTTTATTTTGGGGGTGGAACGCCTTCCCTGTTAAAACACCATCAACTTTATACCCTGTTTGAGAGCATATACGAGAACTTTAAACTTAGTCCCAAGGAAATAACCATAGAGGCCAATCCGGAAGATGTTAATGGTAAGAATTTGGAATTCTGGAAAACTTTGGGGATAAACAGGATAAGCATAGGGGTTCAAACCTTTAACGAAAGGGGTTTAAAAGTTTTGGGCAGGTGGCACACACCGGAGGAATGTATAAAGGCTGTTGAAAAATCTTTAAGTGCGGGTTTTAACACAAATGTGGATATAATATTCGCCTATCCGGAACAAACCTTAAAGGATTTTGAAAAGGATTTGGAGATGATTTTAAGGTTAAAACCCCAACATATTTCCGTTTATAGCCTCCAAATTGAGGAAAAAACGCTGTACCATTACTGGTACAAAAGGGGTAAATTGAATGTTCCAGAGGACATAAGGGAATTTTACGTTTTAAGGGATAGCATTTTGGAGGATGGGGGTTATATAAGGTATGAGATTTCAAACTTTGCCAAAAGGGGATACGAATGCGCCCATAATATGAAATATTGGAAAAGGGAGAAATATCTGGGACTTGGACCATCCGCCGCGTCCTTTATTCCCGAAAAAAAGCTGAGGTTTAGGAATTTGCCATCTTTAAACCTTTATATGAAAAATCACCCGCCTCCAAGGGAATACGAAATTCTGGACGATTATAAGGAAAGGATTGAAAAAATCTATTTGGGTTTGAGGATAGGGCTGAAAAAAGAAGAATTGGGCGATATGGGTAAAGTTGGGGAATTTTTGGAAGAGTTTGAAGGTAATATAAGGGTTAAAAAGGAGTTTTTGCACATATTTGATAAAATAGTGGAGGAATTGATATAGGGTTTTATCGCACCTTTGCGGCTTCCGATAAAACATCTAAAACCTTCTTCTTTATACCCTCCTTATCAAACCCGTAATGTCTGTAAAGATCTTTATAGGAACCCGACCTACCAAAACTATCACCCATGTTTATAAAGTTTATGGGTGCGGATATTCCCTCTTTTGCCAAGAAATGGGAAACGGCCATACCAAGGCCTCCCCACATAACATGGTCTTCCACAACGATTATACCTCCCCTTGCCTTTGCGGCGTCAACTATTGCCTCCTCATCGTACGGTTTTATCCCTATGAAATCATAAACGGCTGCCGAAATACCCTCTTTCTCCAATTCAAGGGCGGCCGAAAGGGCGTGGTGCACCGGCAAACCCGTTGCAATTATTGATATATCCTTCCCTTCCTTTAACTTTACGGCCTCACCTATTTTATAATTAAACTCCTCTCTATATATTGTAGGACTTGAAGGCCTAACAAGCCTAACATACGCATAACCCTCATACTCATAGACCGCTCTTAAAACGCTCTTTGCGGAATAATAATCCGAGGGCGATAATACAACCATTCCCGGTATTGCGGACATTATGGCTATATCCTCACATATCTGGTGGGATGCCCCATCCTCACCGGTTGCAATCCCGGCATGCGTTGCCACGAGTTTTACATTAAAGTTTCCATATGCAACGGATAACCTTATCTGCTCCCAAGGCCTACCCGTTGTAAAAACCGCAAAACTTGATGTAAAGGGTATTTTACCAACCGCCGCTAAACCCGCGGCTATACCTATCATATTCTGTTCCTGAATGCCGATCTCTATATACCTTTCTGGATATTTCTCCCCAAACTTCGCGGCGTTAGTTGAATGCCCCAAATCGCAATCTATAACCACCACCCTTTCATCGTCCCCTATTTCCAAAAGGAAATCACCATAAGCCTTTCTTATAGGAATCTCATTCCCGAGTTTGTCAATGTATATTCTCTTCATTTATGTTAAAGGCACGGTCAGGAAAAACACCTCATCCCTTCCGCTTGGAGATATGTAAATAGGCGTACTCTCGCCGGAAATCTTAATATCAACCCTCTCATATTCCAACTTTTTCAAAATTTCCCTTATATGATTCCCAAGCATTTTAATGGAGATCTTTCCAAAGGTTTCCCCTTCAACCTCCTCAATCCCCCTACCCTTTGCCGAAAGCGTGGATATAACCGCCTTGTTTTGCTCAATGTCAAATATTAATTCTCCGGTTTCCGGTAAAAAGGGTTGTAACCTCTCTACCGCAAAGAGTAAATCGTCCCTATTGGCGGTTATGCCGGCAACGAATTCCCTAGGTATAAACTCCTCATAATCCACATACTCTTCATCTATTAGCCTAACTATTAAGGATACATTCACGGGTTCAACGGTGGTTTTTATATAAAGGCGCCCTTTTTCTATGTTCAATATTGCCGAACCCTCATCTATCAACTTAACCACATCCACCATATATGTGGGTATAATCCCTTTAAATTCACCCTCAAACCTCATAGCCGCAAACTTGCCAAATATGGTCCCATCCGAAGCCACAAAGTTTAAATTCCCATCCTTACTATGTATATATACACCGTTCAAAAATATCCTGCTGTCGTTTTCCGCCGCACACCAACCCACCACATTTAAACCCTCCACAAAATCCTCCAAGTTTATAGTATAACCCTCTGAGATTGAATAATCCGGAGGTTCCGGAAACTCATCCCTGTTTAGTTTATGAAGTTCGTACTGGGATTGGCTACCCTCGCTAAAAATCCTTATAGAACTTTCCTCTTCAACGACCTTTACGCTTGGGGTTTTAAAGTTTTTCAAAAGGGCCAACATCTCTTTAATCGGTATAAAAACCTCACCATCCGAACCTTCGTATATGGGCATATCCTGTATCAACCAGCTATCCACATCCGTGGCATATACCGTTAAGCTTCCATCACCAACCTTTAACAACACACCCGGCGATAAAAACAGATTTTTCTTAACCTTACTTATAAGTTTGTTTGCCCTGCTCAAAGCCTCATAAAAAATTTCCCTATCAATTAAAAAATTCATCATAAGCGGGTATTTTACCTCTGCCGTGTGTGTTTTGTGGCTAATCCTGTCTTTTTACCTTTTCCCATATAATCTTTGGGGAGTTTTTTAACAAAAGCCCATAAGGGAAAATGTATATATAGTCTCGTACATAAGGGTAAAATTCGGATGAATCTATTTTGTCCAACACCCACACATTAACGATTACATCGGGTTTTAGCTTTCCTATGGAATAGGAATAATCCCATTTGTTGTGGCCAGGTGGGAAATATTTGAATTTTTTAACCAGGGAAACTTTCATATTACCCGTTTTAGGTTTTAGTTTTGCTATGTATCTGTCATTCTTTCCCAAGAGGTCTATAAAGTACCTGTTTTCAAGGTAATACGGTATAATTCCGGCGGCGGCAACCGCTATTTTTGCCCCATCCCTCGTTATCTCACCGATTTTGTATATTCTCCAAAGGTATCTAGGGTTATAACTTATATGGAATTCCTCATAGGGTCTTAAAAATACCCTTATCCTGCTTGGATGAATACCCATAAGCGATAAAATCACAAGGATTATTTTTAATTTCCTCGTTATTTCCGAGAGTGTAAAGGAAGTCAAAAGAACCGTAAAGGGAAAAATATTTAGAAAAAACCTATTACTCTGAAAGGAACTCTCCCAAACATCCCCACCAACCTTTACAACATACAAAACCAAAACTATAAAGGCAAATATGAATACCTTTGAAAGTTTATCCCTAATTTTAAAAGCCCAATAAAAGGCTAAACCGTATAAAAACGGGTTGTATATTAAAATGTGCTTTAAAGCGACATAAATCCCCCTCAAATATGTGTATATATCAAGCCCGGTTGCCTTTAAATAGTATGTGTTTGGGAATATATCCCCGTAATAAAGAACCCTAAAAACCGTCATTCCCAAAAGCATAATGAATACTGCCGAGAGTATTTTTAACCTCTCTTTCCATCCGACTAACAAAAAGAAAACCAAAACAACCAAAGCATAATCCATCCTTATTAAAACACCCAAGGCCATAAGAAACGGTATCAATGTTGTTTTATCCTTAACATATAGGTATAACGCAAAGAATGTTATGAAAACCAAAGCGCTTACCTCCATTCCCACCAAAGACCAGTAAATTAAAGGCATGTAAAACAGCGTTAGGGTTAAAGCCCATATGCCCGTCCCTTGTTTTATCTTCTCGGCAACTTTATAGGCAAAATACCCGGAACCCAGTAAAAGTATTGCCCCTGTAATTTGCACCAATAAGGGTAGTTTTGATGGTGGTAATGGTATTAAGTGCAATAAAGCCATGTATAAAGTCCATCCAAGGTTTGTAATCCCTTCCACTCTTGGGGCACCGCAAAACCAGACCAATCCGCAACCCCTTACCAAACTCTTGGCGTAATCCATTGATATCATAGCATCGTCAAATAGGACAAAATACCTCTCGTTATTCAGTACAAAAGACCCGCTTATGATAAAATAAATGTAATACAATAAGGCGAAAAACCATAAAAATCGCAAGGGGCAATATTTTAAGGTTGTTAAAAAATTTTCTCCTTTATACTAACTGCTTATGCGTAAGGTCGTATGGTTTTTAAGCCTTATGGGAGTTTTCTTAATTTTATTTGCGCAAACAACTCCGGAGCCACAATCCCAATCGGAACAAATGGAAGAGCAGATGGGAGAACCTTCGCCCCAACAACCTGAAACACAACCCCAAACCCCGGAAGAAACCAAACCACAAGGTGGGACATTGGAATTAAAAGAAGGGGCTTACACATTTGAAATGCCACCAAAGAGTTTGGATTCGTATTATCCCCCTGTTGCCAAAAGGGCAAGGAATTACAGGGCTTATATGGATACCCTCGGAAGGAGGTTTTACGACCTAATGGTTGATATAAATTCCGTAGATTTGGAGGTTTTAGAGGATTCTTATGTCAGGTTTAAAGATTATTATACATTTGTGGCCGAACTCGTGCCAGAGTGGAAGGATAGGTTTTTGTTGAGCGATGTTGAAGAACTTGGCAAGATTTTGGGGTTTATAAAGGATACCACGGATACAACCAAATCCGCAAAAAAGGATACGGTTTTACCAATAGGGGCACAGAGGAGATTGAACCCCAAAGTTGATTATATTATGAAAAAGATAGAGTACTCCTGCAAATCCTGTCATTTACAAGAAATACCGAAGGTTTATTTTAGGTATTACTGGCATACCAGGGATATGAAGATGAACATGGCCACGTTCAAAGTAAAAGATCCATTGAGCGGTAAATTGGTTCCTTATAGGGATTTCAAATCCTTAATGGCAAACGATTATTATACAATTTTGAGGGCTATTGACAAGGGTTCAAAAACCGAACTCCGTAAAAATGTTAGGGATTTTATAAAGAGGTTTAATTATAACCAATCCCTGTGTTCAAATTGTCATGACGAGGATCCATATCTATTCACAACACCAACCATAGCAACGCTTGTAAGGGACCTTGATAATGAGGCGAATAAGAACATACCAAATAAGGATGCCCTTAGGAGAACATTGTATGAACTTTATAGGGCTAACTGCACAGGATGCCATAGGGTACATTATCCGGCGACTTATGTTCAGAGATTTTGGTATAACGAGCTTCCAAAACCCCCACAAGAACCCCAAATTCAAGGAACACAGGAGCAACCCTCACAACCCGAACAACAAGAACAACCAACGGAATAAACCTTTATTATAGTGATTTTTTTGACAATAGGATATGGTGTTTTTGTTGGCTATTTCTTCTGGAAGGTATTTGAGAATTCAAGTGTTTTAAGGGATCATTATACCAATAAAATAAGGGGTGCCGGTTTAGTTTTACTTCCATTTCTGCTATGGTATATCTTCCGTGAGTGGAATGTGCCTTTACTTTTATGGACGGTGATTATAACATTAATGGGTTTATACGACGATTGGAAGGGCCTAGATGGGAGAATTAAGCTGCTCATCACTTTTTTGATATCTTTAAGTGTTTTATTTGTTTTTGGTAAAACCTTACCCATAAACATACTTGGATACCAATTTTATATTCCTGCATTAAACGAAATCTTTTGGTTATTGTTCCTGTTGGGTTTTACGAACGCCTTTAATGTTATTGATGGTAAAGATGGGGTATTATTAACGACTTCATTAACCTCATTGATATTTTTATTTTTAATAACTCAAAGCGATTTTTGGATAAATATCGCGGCGATTTGTGTAGGGCTACTACTTTATAACTCTCCACCTGCGAAAATCATAATGGGAGATACCGGTTCATACCTTCTGGGTTTTATAATATCCTATGGGTTTTTAAGGAATTCACACCTACCATTTGAGGCGATTCTCCTCGTATTATTCTTCCCCTTTGTCGATACCACATTAACATTCATAAGGAGGGTTGTTAAAGGAAAAAATATATTTTTAAGGGATGAGGAGCATATACATCATAAAATAACGGATATTTTGGGGGATAGGTTGGGTTTAGCCCTTATCTTCGTATTGAATGTATTGGGTGCGGTTTTATCCTATTTTTATTTAAATGTGGGGAATTACCTAAGTTTGCTTTTTGGATATTTGGTTTGGGTATTTGTGATATTTATGTGTTATCGTTATAAAAGGTAATATTTCGGATATAGAATACCTTCTTATGCTTGTAGTAGCCCTTGAAATAAAAACCGAACCAAACTCTTATATAAAGGTCTTGCCAGAAAATGTGGGTATATATTCGGATGCTAAGGGTTATGCAAAGGTTCAAGTTAAACCCGGAGAAAAGGCTATAATAATAACCCATATAGCGTACAAGGTTGAAACCACAAAGGTTTTTATCAAAAGGGATACCCTTTTGAAAATCTCCTTAGTCCCAAAATCTTACATATTACCCGAGGTTTTCGTTTCGGCTGAAGATAAAGAATTTAAAGGTAAAACCTTTGAACCTTACAGGATAAACTACGAGGTTTTACAGAATTCTCCCAATTTTATAGAGCCTGATCCCCTAAGGGTTATGGTTAAAATACCTTCCGTAAAATTCGCAAGCGATTTGGGTTTAAAGGTTTCCGTTATGAACTCCCCACCCGAAGAAACACCATTCTTTTTGGACGGTATAAGGATTTTTAATCCCGTACATCTTGGGGGATTATCCTCGGTTTTGGATGTGAATTTGCTCTCATATATGGAGTTTTATCCAATGCCTTATTACTCCAACATTTATGGGTTATCGGGAAGCGTTAATTTAAAGAGTATAAACTTTTTAACAGCACAAAACAAAAACTTTTTAGACCTCAGTTTTATATCGGCAAAAGGAGGATTTATTAGGAATTCGGGGAATTGGTATTTGACATCATCCCTCCGCGGTTTTCATTTGGGATACATATCCCTTTTGGCGGATAGGAATTTACCTTATATTTTCTACGATGGATTTTTAAAGGGGGGTTGGAATTTCCGTTGGGGTGAGGTTGGTTTTGCGGCACTGGGTTCAAATGGGATGTTTGATTATAAATCCGAAAGAACGACTATAAGGGCGGATTGGAAGAACACGATAATATACACATACTTAAATTCCGGAAACTTTTCCTTTAAAACCTATTATGCGGACTATGAAAATAGGATATTTTCATCCCTGTTGGGTATGAGACCGGAAGGTGAAGATGTTTCCTATAAGGATAACCCTATAAATTTTCTTGGTATAAGGGCGGAATACGACGGTGGGTGGTTGTCCATAGGTTATAACGGTGAGTATTACAAAACCGAATACTATTCTATAAACCCTTACAGGCTTAGGGAAAGCAAACCTTTTATAAATTGGGCGTATATTCAGATAACCTATCCCACATCTTATTTTGTCTTATCAACGGGTTTAAGGGGCAATGGTAAGTATTTTGATCCGAACCTTTCATTAAAAACATTTATTACCGGAACCGTATCTTTGCGGGGATTTTTTGCCACATCAACGGATTACTTTTATGGATTTCCAATGGAAAATTCTGGTGGTTTGAGGTTTTATTATTTTATGCCTTCGTTTTATACATTTACGGATTTACCCCAGAGGGCATATTTTTGGGGTTTGGAAATCCTAAGGAGAGCGGAAAACTATTCCGCATTTGTACAATTAATATACAGAAATTACTTGCGGATTTATGATGATTTCATTCCCAAAACCGGATTCGCTAAGGGGATAAACTTGGGGTATAACGGCAATTTCCTTGGAGGTTCTTCTTCAATTTGGTATTCATATGTTATAAGGGAACCGAAAACTTTTATGGATTCGCCAAACTCATTTGGTTTTTCGTATGCCCGCAACCTTAGGGGTAAAAGTGTTGGGCTTTCGTTCTATTACCATACGGGATATCCAAAGGATGGGGAAAGGTATCCCGATTATCACAGGCTTGATGTGTATATAAGCGGAAAGTTAAAGATATTAAAGGCCGTAGGATATTGGAACTTCACCGTTATAAACCTATACAATCGCAAAAATGTATTCCTGGTTTATTACGATTACAGAGAGGGGGAATACAAAACGGTTCCACAACTCCCGTTAGCGCCGACTTTAAGCATAGGATTACAATTTTGATGAAATACTTTTCGGATTTTCTCGGAAGGTATGTAGAAATTCCGGATAAACCTAAGAGAATAGTTTCCCTTGCCCCGGATATTACGGAAACGCTTTTCCGTTTAGGGGTTGGCGATAGGGTTGTTGGGATAAGTTTGTATTGCAATAGGCCTAAGGATAGGTTAAACGGTATCCCAAGGGTTGGGGCATATTTAAATGTTTTGTGGGATAAACTTGAAAGGTTAAACCCCGATCTCGTATTTTTAACAACGGGGGCACAGAGAAATGTCGCCGAAGGTATGTTAAACAGGGGTTTTCCGGTTGTAGTTTTAAGCGTTCCGAATTCCGTATTCGGCATATTTGAAAACATAAGAAAGGTTGGCTTGGCCGTTGACGAGGTTAAAAGGGCCGACGAATTGGTTTTTTATCTTATGGGTAAATTGTGGGAATTGTATTCGCATAAAGTTTTTGTGAGGGTTTATTACGAGGTGGATCTGGGAGGATCAATAACGGCGGGGGGTCCGAGTTATATTACGCAGGCTTTAAGGTTCTTGGGTTTGGAAAACATTTATTCGCATAAAAGGGATTCGTACTTTAAACCTGACGATAAAGAAACGAAATCTTTGGGTTTTGACTTAATTCTTTTTGAACCAAAACCGGAAAGGAAATATACGGAAGAAAAGATCAAAGAGGGTTTAAAGGAGCGTTTTGGCAATGTTCCTATTTTGATATTGGAACCCGATTCATTAGCGCATTACGGACCGGCTTTGATAGATGAGGTTTTACCGAAATTATGCAAAAAATTGGAGAAGTTTTCCCAAAAATAAGATTTTAAAATCCCTTTTGGTAAAATTTTTGCAAGGTTTTTTATCCGTTTTGGATACTCCAAGCAATGCACGACATTATTTTTACCCAAACCATAAAAATCGGAACCCGATGCAATTCCACCCTTAAACACCTCGGAAAGGTTAATTATGGTATCCGCAATATCATAAATATCAACCCGC
The DNA here is from genome assembly GCA_039802605.1 of Caldifarciminota bacterium. Taxonomy (GTDB): domain Bacteria; phylum Hydrothermota; class Hydrothermia; order LBFQ01; family LBFQ01; genus Caldipriscus. Next base: position 99,235 of record JBDRWW010000002.1, read on the forward strand.
CTTTCAAAAAACAAATGACCGTATCCCAAACCCAAAACCCCACCGTTATCGTAAATTGCCTTTGCAATCTCATAGTTTAAATTTCTCATATTTTTGGGATCTTTTAAAATTCCACCGTGGGAATATATTGCACCTTTGTATAATTCAACGGTTTGCAAAATTGCATCATAAGACGCATGGGCGAGATCAACCAAAACACCTTTTTCCTTTGCCCAATGCAGGAATTCAATGCCAAAGGATGTTAAACCCTTTCCATTTTCACAGGACCCGGAAAGTTCAGAAGGTATATTCCAAGTTAATCCGAAAAGTCTAACACCTTCTTTGTAAAGTTTTTCGTAGTGTTTTAAATCGTTTAAGTATCCCCCTTCAAGCCCTATGATTATGTTTAAGGCACTTTCGTCTAAGCCATGCCAGTCGGTTAAAAGGTTTGTATTTTTATCCATTGCCGCTTTATATTTTTTAACACCTTCCAATATATCGTCAAAATCCCAAACCCTCTTCCCCGAAATGGGAAAAACCACCGCCACAACCAACCTATAACCCATTCTATAAAGGTCCTGAAAAATCCCTTTTATATCTTCCCCTGAGATTAAAATATCCTGATGTAGATCTGCTATTTTCAAGGTTGGGGTTTTAAGAACAAACTATCGGAAATTTCAACATTTAATTTGATATTTTTAAAGTTTATCTCAATCCAATCCGAAAAGTTGTAAATTTTCACCCTTTTGGGTAAATAGTCCTTTGTTATGAACACCACGATAGAATCAAAACCCACGGTTTCTTCTGAAGTTAGCTTCAATTTCCAACCGTCCCTAATATTTGTTTCCTTAACATCAAAACCTTCATAGTTCCCGCGCAGAAAATCCGATAGATTATACGGCATGGGTTGGCTCATAACCTCCCCCTTATAAAAAATCCAAGTTGAATCGCCGTTGGATATGACTACATATTTTTCGGGCTCATACAATTCCCACCTGAAAAAGGAGGGTTTCTTTATATAAACATTCCCCTTATATACGGTTTTCTGCCCTTGGAAATATGTTGTTTGCACAATTTCAGCTTTAAATGTGTTCGTCCCCTCCATTTTCCCCTTGATATTATCAATCACAGAAGCCATAAGAAATACCAACACCATCCGGATATTATAAACCTGGAATATTTTCACCGAAAATAAAGTAATAATTCGGCCTTAGAATAAAAGTGTATGGGGATAACGGTTAAGGAAAAAGTTTGGACATATAGGGATTATTTGAAACTCGAAGATGATAAACGCTATGAGGTTATTAACGGGAGGTTGGTAGAGATGCCCGCACCAAACTTTGAACATCAGGAAATTTTAAGGGATATAGGAGGCCTTGTTTGGAATTTTGTTAAGAAAATGGACAAAGGAAGCATAGGATACGCCCCTTTTGATGTAATACTATCGGAAAATATCGTAGTTCAGACGGATATAGCTTTTATATCCAAGGATAACTTGAAAAATATAAGAGAAGGCCGTTTGTTTGGCTCCCCAGACATGGTTGTTGAAATAGTATCGCCGGGAAGTTATATGTATGAGGAGTTTGGTGTTAAGGAATATTGGATAGTTTTACCCGGTGAAAGGGTAGTGGAGGTATGGGTTTTGGGTGAGAAGGGACAGTATGAACTTTACTCCTTTGCGGAAAAAGAAGGTAAAGTTAAAAGCAAGGTTTTAGAAGGTTTAGAGGTTGATTTAAAGGAGGTGTTTGGATGAATACGGAAGTTAAGGAAAAGATTTGGACTTATGAGGATTATTTAAAACTTGATGATGATAAACGCTATGAGGTTATTAATGGGAGGTTGGTAGAGATGGCCGCGCATACTCCTTGGCATCAAAAGATTTCGGCAAGGATATTTCTAATAATCTCAAAATTTCTAAAAGAAGGGGAATTATACTTTTCTCCCATAGATGTTTTATTCAGTGAGGATGTTGTATTACAGCCGGATATAGTTTATGTTTCAAAGGAAAGACTTGGCATAATAGGGGAAAAGGCAATAATGGGTGTTCCCGACTTGGTTGTTGAAATAGTTTCGCCATCAACGACTAGGAGGGATACCGCAGTCAAGAAGGGGATATATGAAAATTTTGGTGTTAAGGAATATTGGATTGTTTATCCCGATGAAAAGGCGATAGAGGTGTGGGTTTTAAATGAAAGCGGAAAGTATCAACTTTATTCCTTTGCAGAAAAAGAGGGGAAGGTTAAAAGTAAGTTGATTTAAAGGAGGTGTTCTCCACCCTATAATTCCCGCTATGGCCCTTGAAATAGGCGTTATGGCTCCTTTGTTTTCTGCCGTAAATCAGGATGGGGATACGATAAGGTTGGAGGATTTTAGGGGAAAGTGGGTTGTATTATACTTTTATCCAAAGGATGATACCCCGGGTTGTACTATGGAAGCCAAAGGATTTGAACAACTAAGGGAAGAATTTGAAAGGGAAAACGCCGTCATACTGGGTGTTAGCAGGGATGATGTAAAATCTCACAAAAACTTTTGCACAAAATACGGCTTAAACTTCCACCTATTGGCCGATACGGATGGCAAGATAATTGAATCCTATAAGGCAAAGGGTGGTTTGTTTACGAAAAGGATGACATATCTCATAGATCCCGAAGGGAAAATAGCCTTTGTTTGGAAGAAGGTTAATCCCAGCGGACACGCAAGGGAGGTTATTGAGAAGTTAAGGGAATTAAAAAATGCCGGTAATAAGGAGTAATATAAAGACAAATTCACCGGAATTTAAAGAAAATTACGAATTCAACAAGGCAAAGGTTGAAGAGTTCAAAAGGATACTTGAAGAGGTTAGACATAAAAGGGATGAAAAGGCTGTAAAATTGCACAGGCAAAGGGGGAAACTCTTGGCAAGGGAAAGGGTGGAAAAACTAATAGATCCCGGAACCCCCTTCCTTGAACTCTCGCCTTTGGCGGCTTATGGTATGTATAACAATGAGGTTCCACAGGCCGGTATAATAACGGGTATAGGTATAATAGAGGGTAAAGAAGCCGTGATAGTTGCAAATGATGCAACCGTAAAGGGTGGAACATACTTTCCGGAAACCATAAAGAAACACATAAGGGCACAGGAAATAGCATTGGAAAACAAATTGCCAATAGTTTATCTCGTTGATTCGGGAGGTGTGTTTTTACCCCTCCAATCCGAGGTGTTTCCGGATAAGGAACATTTTGGAAGGATTTTTTACAACCAGGCGGTTATGTCTTCCCTAGGTATTCCCCAGATAGCCTGCGTTATGGGGATGTGTACGGCGGGTGGGGCATATGTGCCCGCAATGTCTGATGAGAACATAATAGTTAAGGGAACGGGTACGATTTACTTAGCAGGTCCCCCTTTGGTTAAGGCCGCTACGGGTGAGGAGGTTGATGAGCAGAGTTTGGGAGGCGGTGTTATGCACTCAACCATATCGGGCGTAACAGATCATTTAGCCGAAAACGACGAGGAGGCCATTGAAATACTCCGCTCTATTTTCAGAAACCTTAACATAACGAAAAAAATACCCTTGGAATTAAGGGAGCCCGAGGAACCCCTGTACGATCCGGATGAAATATACGGGATTTTACCAAAAGATTTGAGGAAACCCTTTGACATGAGGGAACTTATAGCAAGGATAGTGGATGGAAGCGAATTTCACGAGTTTAAGGCGAATTACGGTACAACCTTGGTTTGCGGGTTCGCCCATATAAACGGAATACCCGTGGGAATATTGGCAAATAATGGTGTCCTTTTCAGCGAATCGGCTCTAAAAGGGGCACACTTCATAATGCTTGCCGACCAGAGAAGGATACCATTGATATTTTTACAAAACATTACGGGCTTTATGGTTGGAAGAAAATACGAGGAGGAAGGTATTACAAAACACGGTGCAAAAATGGTTCAGGCCGTATCAACCGCAACCGTTCCAAAAATAACAATAATTGTTGGGGGTTCCCATGGGGCGGGGAATTATGCTATGTGTGGTAGGGCTTATAATCCCCGGTTTTTGTTTATGTATCCCAACGCGAGGATATCCGTTATGGGGGCGGATCAGGCGGCGACGGTAATGGTAATTATCAACGAAAACAAGTACAAGAGGATGGGGAAAGAAATGCCGGAAGAGGAAAAGGAAAGAATAATAAGGGAAATATATGAGGAATACGAAAGGGAAGGGAACGCATACTACTCAACCGCAAGGCTTTGGGATGACGGAATAATAGACCCAAAGGAAACGAGGGAAATATTAACCTTTGCTTTGTCCGTGGCCATAAACAATATCCCTGAGTATAGAGGCTTTCCCGTGTTTAGATTTTGATATTCCACAAAAGCCTTTAAAATTTGTATTTTATAAGGCCGGGAAGTTTATGCCCTCGTTTTTTAAAAGCAATTGGTCAAATATTCCAAAATGTATATGTTTTCCCACCCTTTTTAACTCCCTTAGGACATCCTTAAGCCTTTCCTTTTTAATGTAAATCAAAACATTCCTGCAAATTACGGCATCAAAAGATCTGTCCTTAAAGGGCAAGTTTAATATATTTCCCAAAACGAAATCGGTATTGTTTTGAAGGTTTTGGGGAACCCTCCACAGAGAACCCCACCTTATAAGGAAATTCTCCTTCATACCCCGTAGGGAATATGTCGTGTATATCCCAACCCTTGCGTTTACAAGATTTTTTAAGGACATATCAAGGCCAACCACATAACAAAATATACCTAGCAAACCGCAAATATACTTAATCGTATAAACCTCCTCCCCCCTACCACACCCCACGGACAAAACCCTTATACTCTTCTTAACAGAAAAGTTCTCGTTAAAAAACTTTAACAAACTCTCCTTTTCCCTGAGGAAATATCCCTCTGCTACCGATACCTTATTAAGAGCCTCTAATAAGTTATCCGCCTCTATAAGTTTATCTACTTTTAACCCAAAATTCCTTTCCAAAATATCGTTAAATATCACACCCTTTCCCACATATAGTCCAAAATCTCCTTAAAATGCTCCAAAACACCTATACGGTTTAAATTCCATTCCACACCCCATAGGTATTCTTTCGCCCTATCCTTGGATAATTCCAATGGGTTAGGGAGCCCTATCCTTTTATATATTTGGGGTAATGTGGGTTTTCCCTCATCCTCATAATAATCGTCGCAGTCGTCAAGTATTTGAAATGCCAATCCAAACATCCTACCGGCATCCCTTAATTGGGGGTTTTCAAAACCGCTTAAAAGGGCGCCGGTTTCAAAAGCAACCTCGTAAAGCGTTGCGGTTTTTTTGTATATTATATCAAGGTATATGTGTTCATCGTATTCTTCGGAACTTATTAACTCTTCCCTATACTGACCCAAAGACATATTATAGACGGCGAAAGAGAGTTTTTGCGAAAACAGGGTATATTTTGATATTAAACTTAAAGCCTTTGTAAAGAGCAAATCCCCCACAATAACGGCTAAATTCGTCGGCAGAATTTTGTTTAACACCTTACCCCCCCTTCTGGTTTCGGCATTGTCCATTATATCGTCATGTATCAGAGAGGCGGCGTGTATCATTTCCAGAGCATAACCCGTATTTATTGTGTCTTCTAAGGGTATATCGTAAATCTCCCCACTTATATGAGAAATTATTGCCCTAAGCCTTTTACCCTTTATAAGGTATCTTGGTACTTTAAAAAAATCGGCCTCTTGTTCCAAAATTTTTTCAAGTGCTTCAAGATAGTACGAAAACTTTTCCTTAAACTTATACATCAACTTTCACCTTTTCCTTTGTTCCATCGTTATAAGCAACAACATAATATCCTGCGATTAGATTTACTTCAACAACCTTACCCTCACCCCTTTCGGTTTTTATTACCGAGTTTAAACTCGGAACCCTAGGAGCGGCTTGGTCATAAAAGGGAAGTTCGTAGGTTAGACAGCAAAGCAACCTTCCACAGGCACCGGTAAGTTTATCGGGAGCGGCAAACAAATATTGCCTTCTGGCCATATCCTGAGAAACCTTTGGTATATTTTTTAAAAAAACCTTACAACACAGCTCCAGACCGCACCTTCCCAACCAACCCACCTCGGAGGCATATTTCACATGATCCTTAAACAGGAATTCAACCCTTACATGCAAATGCTTTGTCGAGAATAAAACTATATCCTTAAAATCGTAGCGTTTTTCCGAAACATATTCAACCCTTAAAATCCCATTTTCCGCATCAAAAGTTGAATTTACGATTTTGACCGGAATTTTGTTTTCCCAAACAATCCCTTTGACCATGTTGGTCATAATATGTTTAACCTCATTTGGGGAAGTGTATCTGTTAAACTTGGCCCTCCTTAATTTCTCCTCTTTTTTTCCCTTTCTAAACTTCAATATCTTTACAAGTATAGGCCTTTCTTCGCCTTCAACATCAAGGAATACATATGGACAGGAACTATCATAATTAAACTCCTCGCATATAAAGTGTTCAAATCCTCCCCCCACAATGGATGTTTCCACTACGCTCATTTCCTCTGAATAATCCTACCCCTACTCAAATCGTAGGGGCTTAGTTCCACCAAGACCCTATCCCCCGGTACGATTTTTATATATCTAACCCTCATCTTCCCTCCAAGGTGTGCAAGAACCACTATTCCGTTATCAAGTTTCACCTTAAAAAGCGTGTTTGGTAAAACCTCTATAACAGTGCCTTCCATACGGATCATCTTACCGGACATCTATATCCTCCGTTAAAATTATAGGGCCTTCGCGCGTTACGAATATGGTGTGTTCGTAATGGGCGGACCACTTCCCATCCTTTGTTACTATTGTCCAACCATCCCTCTTGGATTTAACATCCCCTTTACCCATATTTATCATCGGCTCTATCGCCAAACCCATACCCACCTTAATCCTCCAATCCGCATCAATATCATCCGGATGGTTGAATATTATCGGATCCTCGTGCAATTCCAAACCTATACCGTGTCCCGTTACCCCCCTTGCGGGTTCAAAACCGTACTTTTTAACCGTATTGTATATAGCATAGGTTATATCGGAAACCTTGTTGCCCTTATACGCAACATTTATTGAGTTATATAATGCCTCTTTGGTAGCCTTCATCAAAAGGATTACCCTTTGTGGAACCTCGCCTAAGGCAAATGTCCAAGCGGTATCCGAATGATAACCGTCATACTCAACACCCACATCCACCTTAACTATCATTGGGGCCTTTAATATCTTACTCTCCTTGGGTAATCCGTGAACCACCTCCTCGTTTATTGATATGCATGTGCTATAATTATAAATCTTATTGTCCGTTTCGTATCCCAAAAAGGAAGGCCTCCCACCCCTTGAAAGTATAAAATCCCTTATTTCATCGTCTATATACTTCGCACTAACGCCATCTTTTATGAGTTTTTTCGCCAAACGCAACGAATCCGACGCAATTTTTGCCGCCTCCTTCATGCCCAATAGGTCGATATCGTTTTTAAGGATTATCATAACACCCCCTTAATCCTCTCATAAACCCCCTCATAATCCCCAACACCATCAACCCTTAATAACAACCCCCTTTTATCGTAGAAACTTATGAGAACTTCCGTGTTTTCCCTATAAACCTTTAACCTATTTCTTACAACCTCCTCCTTATCGTCTTCCCTTTGGATAAGTTTTGATCCACAATAATCGCATATCCCATCCTCCTTGGGAGGGTTAAAAATAAGGTTATAAACCCTACCGCAATTAACGCACACCCTACGATAAGATATCCTTCTAATTATCTCCTCATCCGGGACATCCAGCAAAATCACATGGGTTATGTTCAGCCCTTTGCGAGATAGCATTTCATCCAGCGCTTCCGCCTGCGGCATATTCCTCGGGAAGCCGTCAAGTATAAAATCCCTATGACCGTTTATCGCCTCTTCTATAATCCCAACTATTATGCTGTCGGGTACCAATTCGCCCCTTTCCATATATTCTTTTGCCCTTTTTCCGAGTTCCGTACCCTTTGCCACCGCCTCCCTTAAAATGTCCCCTGTTGAAATCTTCTTTATACCCAAATCCCTTGCCAACCTTTCGGCTTGCGTACCTTTCCCCGCACCCGGAGGGCCAAGAAAGATTATCCTATACCCATCCCTCTCCATGACCTAACCTTTGCCCTACCAACCAAGCTTTCGTAGCGGTACATTATGAGATAAGAGTTTATCCTTTGTAGTAAGTCTAAGGCAACTCCAACGATTATCAGTAGCCTTGTGCCTCCGAAGTATAGGGGTATGTTTAGGGCTGTTGAAACATGATATGGGATAATCGCCACGGCGGAGAAAAATAGGGCTCCCGGAAGGAGAATTCTGGTCATTATCCTGTCTATGTATTCCGCCGTCTCATCCCCAGCCCTTATTCCGGGTATAAAAGCCGAAGCCCTTTGTAAATTATCCGCAACTTCCTTGGGGTTAAAGACAATAGAGGTGTATAAATACGCAAAGAATATTATGAGCAGGGCGTATGTTATGTCGTGTATTAGGGTTCCGGGCTGGAAATAGGCCGCCAAACCCGAGAAGACACCTTCACCCGTGAATGTAAAGGCCGTTTGTGGGAATAACAGTATACTTTGGGCAAATATTATGGGCATAACGCCGGCGGTGTTTATGGTTAAGGGCAAATATCCCATCTGCGCGGTTGGGGACAAACCAACCGTCCTTTTCGCATAACTTATAGGAACTCTCCTATGAACTTCCGTTGCTATTACCACCAAACCCGTTAAAATCAAAACGAATACGAGCATGAATACGACGGATTGCGTTGAAACCGCCCCGTTTTTCCAAAGGGTATATGTGCTTATAATTTCGTTGGGAAGGGAATCCAATGAACCTGCGAATATTAAAACGGATGCCCCATTCCCTATTCCCCTATCCGTTATCTGCTCCCCCATCCACATAAGGAGTATTGAACCACCCACGAGGGATAACATCGTTGATATTACGAAAAGGGGTCCGGGATTGGGGACAACGGGCAACCCAGAAGGGCTTGTTAAGGATTGTAAGAAGGATGATATTCCAAAGGATTGTAATGCGGAAATTCCAACGGTTAGCCAGCGGGTATATCTATTCAAAATCCTCCTACCGTGTTCTCCTTCCCTTTGCAACCTCTCAAAATAGGGAACCGTTGAAGAGAGGAGCTGGATTATAATGGATGCGGATATGTAGGGCATTATACCCAAACCAAAAATGGCAGCCCTTGAAAGGGCCCCACCCGCAAAAATATCAAACATGCCAAAGGCGGTATTCGCCAAGGCAACCCTAAAATACTCGGCAAGGGCGCTAACATTTACTCCGGGAACGGGTATATGCGTTCCAACCCTGTAAAAGAATAGGATTATAAGGGTAAAAACTATCCTTTCCCTTAATTCTTTAACCTCCCACAACCCGCTTAATATCCGCATCCACCTTTCCATTTACTCTATCCTCCCACCAACACTTTCTATGATTTCCTTAGCCTTTTTTGAAAATGCATGTATCCCTTTAAAAACCAAAGGCTTGGTTAATTCTCCTTTTGCAAGGATTTTTATAAGTTTGCCTTCCAGTTTTCCCTTTATTAGCCCCCTTTCCTTTAATGTTTCCGGACTTACAACCTCGTTTGCCTCAAACTTTTTTTCCAACTGGAACAGATTAACTATTTCGTAATCCTTTGAGAAGGGGTTTTTGAAACCTCTCTTGGGAATTCTGCGGTAAATAGGCGTTTGTCCCCCTTCAAACCATATGGGTTTCGTCCCTCCGCTTCTGGACTTTTGCCCTTTATGTCCCCTTCCGGCGGTTTTTCCGAGTCCCGAACCAATGCCCCTTCCAACCCTTTTCTTTTCCTTTTTTGCCCCCGGATTATGCGAAAGGTTTGAAAGCGTTATCATAAGGTGGGAATTATACCCCCGTTTGATTTGTATATGGGGAAGTTAAGGTAGTGAGTTTGCAATCTTCAAAGTCTTCTCAACACCCCGAATTTTTTTGTCTATTTGCTTTCCCATGGATTGGGAATAGGCCGGTTTATTTAAGTTTTTTGAGCGCTTCGTCTATTTCCCGAATTTCCTCATACCTTCCAAGAGTTTCAAGCATGGTTTTCGCCATATTTAAATCCTTTTTCGCCTCGCCAAACTTACCTTTATATGTCAACGCTATTCCCCTATATTTGTAGGCATAGCCTAGGGTTGCGGCATCGGGGTAGTTCTCTATAAAGTGGCTCATAATTTGTATCACCTCGTCAAACCTCTTCATTTGTAATAAGGAATAACCCAAGAACCTATAAGCATCTTCAACCTTAGCACTGCTCGGGAATTGCTGAACAAACTCGCCACACCTCTCAACGGTTTTGGGATAGTTAAAGGATGCGTATGCCCAGTTGCATGCATAGAAAAGCGCGTCTTTTCTACCCTTACTGTCCGGATGGTTCTTGTAAAAGGCATAAAGGGAATCCGAAAGGGCGCTTAAACCAGCCGTATCCCCTCCAACTTCTTCAAACATCTGTTGAACCTTGGGGAGGTATTCATCCCATGGGTCCTTCTTTTCTTCCTTTTTTCCACCGCAATAAATCAAAAAAATTATGAAAAAAGGTGTAAGCCTTTTCATGGTCTAACCTTTAATATTTCACATATAACCTTTTTGCCGTCCACCCTCAAAATCAAACACTCAACGGTTCCCTTTTTCAAATCCTTAATCGGGTATTTGATAGCGGGTCCTATCCTGTTCCTAGGCACATAACACTTTTTACCCTGTATATTTACCATCAATCCCCCATCCGGTAAAACCTTTAAAACCTTTCCAATAAACACCTTTCCGGGTTCAAACTTGCCAATTTTGCCCTCCGGGACATAAAGTTTTGTTCTAAACTTTTTTGTGGTGTAATCGGCTAAGACAACTTTTACCTTTACCCTTTCCCCTATTTCGTGTTTTTTGGGGGATTTTAACAGACCCTTTACGGTGTCCTCAAATAGTATCTCGTAAATATCATCCCTAACATGGCGGTTTATAACCACCTCAACGGGTTCTCCATTATCCTTTGCCTTAAAAATTTTTTCCCAAACCTCAGCCCTTTTTATAACCTCTTCCGGATTTAAAGGTTTTTCGTATATCAGCAGGGGGAGCCTTCGCATGTATCCTTTAAGAGTTCCTTAACCTTTTTTTCAAAAAGTCTCGCATGACCTTCTGAAAAACCGCTCCTTTTCATAACCACATTCCCGTTTTTATCAATTATTATGGTCGTGGGTATGGAAAACACATTGTAGAGATCGGATACCAGGTTATCTTTATCCAGGAGGATTAAATACTCTAAATTCTTGTCCTTTACAAATCTCTTAACCGCCCTTTCGCTAATATCCACGCTTATACCTATGACCACCAAACCGCTATCCTTATAAGTTTTATGCAGCTCGTTAAAAAACGGCACGGACGCCCTACAAGGGGGACACCATGTGGCCCAAAAGTCCAAAACCACAACCTTACCCTTAAAATCGGAAAGCCTGTATTCTTTCCCGTTTATGTCCTTTAAAGCAAAGTCTTTGGCCTTCTCAAAGGATAACAAATACAGCATTAACATTGTTTGGGAATTATAAAGGCGAATGTTTTATTCCATAACATAAGGTTTCCCACATAGAATTATCGCTTGTTAAACAAAGAGGTAAAGAAAAAATTAACGATAACCCTTTTAAAGGTTTCAACCTTTGCCTGTTATAGCATCGGATATGATACTATGTGCGATATTATGAAGTTTATAGGTCTTTTACAACAAAAGATTAGTCCGAAAAGGGCAAACATTGTAAGGAAAAATTTCTTAATGATAAGGGGAAATACGGATGGCTGGGAGAAAACTTTTATAAACTTTTGGGGTTGCACCACGGATACTTTATACCTCCCTTATATGACGGCTGAGGAAATCCTTGGGAAGTTGAAACTGGTTGAAAATATCGAAGTTTTAAGATGGTTTAAAATTAAGGGGAAACCCTTAATAGTAACAACGGCACATATTGGGATACCCGAAATGTTGGCGAATTTTGCTTCGTTATTGGGTTTTCCGGGTATAGCGGTTGCGGAGGTTCCATCCGATGAGTGGTTTAGAGAGTTTTTAAAATTTAGGAGTAGATTCGGTATGAGGATAATACCGATGGGTAATTCTTACCCAATTTTGGTTGAAGCCGTAAAAAACGGAGAATTTGTATATTTGGTTTCCGATAGGGATATAAAGCGCAAGGGTATAGCAATACCCTTTGGCAGGGGTAAAAAGTTTTTTCCTACGGGATTTGCAAATTTATCCGTTGAAACAAAAACCCCAGTTGTTTTTGGTTGTGGTGTTCCCCTACAACCCTGTGGCAAATATTACGGATTTTTAACGGAACCCTATTACCCAAAGGATGTTTATGATGCCCTTGAATGGTATGCCTCAACCCTTTACCATGCGGTATATAAATGGACGGATATGTGGTTTGTATTTCAAGATGAATGGGTTTCGTAAAACCAACTTTCAACCGTTAATGCCCTATCCCTTTTTTCCCCGTTCATCAAAATAAACTTTATAAACCAGAATTTCCCATAAATTTTGGGTAGAATAGAGAAACCCTTAAACTCCGATTTGTTTATCTCAACCCCACCCTCCCCCACAACTTCAAACCTTAAACCCCCGTCTATAACTATCCTAACCCTTCCCCCTACCCTCTTTGTGTATTTTAACGGTGTAAATCCCGGATAATCCCCCCCTTCTATAAACCTCTTACAGTTTTCATAATCCGGAGGTATTCCAACCTTATAAAGGTGGTGTATGCTATCCGAAAAAAATCCCGAATCGGATATGAATATGGGGCCCGTTTCAAGTTCCCCGTACCTAAGGATAACCCCCTTAAATCCGTAAATATAACCCCCCAATTCCTTATATACTACCGTCCTTTCACCCAATAATATGTATTCTTTTGGTTTCGGTAATAAAGATGCAAAGGACATATCAACGCCAAAGGCATCCTCCCTGTAATATCCGAAAACATTCATCTTGGAAGGAATATTATGTTATCGTACAAGGGCACCTCTTCGTAATTCTTAATTTCAACGATTTGCGATGGGAAGTTTTTATTAATGCTAAACTTAAAAGGGCGGTACCCGAGACTTATGAGGTAATCGTATCCGATGATAAATAAAGGACCCTTCTCCACAATTAGTATAGGCCTGTACCCCCTTAATGTTTCTTTCATTCCCTTCAAAACCTCATTCTCCCATCCCTCAACATCTATCTTTACCATATCAACCCCCTTTATATCAATCCCTTTAAGGATACTATCCAAAGGCTTAACGGCGACTTTAACACCTTTCTCAACATTTAAAACCGTAGCCTCACTTTTGGACCTACCCTTTGGAATATGCAAAAACGAAAACCCCTCTACACTTCCAAGGGCGATATTAAAAACGGAAATGTTATCGCAACGGTTTAATTTTATGTTTTCCAAGAGGATTTTGTGCGCTTGGGGATTGGGTTCAAAGGCTAAAACCTTGCCATTTTTACCAACAATCTTTGAAGCAAATATACTGAAAAAACCCACATATGCCCCAACATCCACAAAGACCTGACCTTCTTTGAGGTTATCCCTTATAAAAGTCAAAGTGCCCAACTCTCCGTTTTTCATAAAGTATTCCGCCCCAAACCCCCTATAAAAAACCATACGAGCACCATAAACATTTTTGAACTTAAACTTTACACCCATAAGGGACAGGGTTTTTATGATTAATGTCCTATAACTTATCAATTTTAACGCTTTTTAACACCTCGTTTATTACATCGTTAATCCCTATCCCCTCCGCCTCCGCCCGGAAGTGCAATATAATCCTATGTTTTACAATATATGGGAAGAGTTCTTTAATTTCTTCTCCCGTTGGCGTAGGTTTATCCCTTATGAAGGCCAAGGATTTTGAGGCCCAAACCAAAAATTGGGATGCCCTTGGGCCTGCACCGTACCTGACAAATTCTTTAACTATTTTTGGGGAATCCGGGTTTTCGGGTCTGGTGTTCCTAACGAGGGAAACCGCATACCTTACAACATGCTCCGGGACTGGGATTTTACTAACCTCATCCCGAAACCTTTCAATATCTTCTTTGTTTAATACGGTGTTTATGTCCTCCAATTTCCTAAAACCTTCCAAATTCGCTATTTTTATCTCATCCTCATAAGAGGGATACGATACATTAACTTCCATTAAGAATCTGTCAAGTTGGGCTTCCGGCAATGGATATGTTCCCTCCTGCTCTATGGGGTTTTGGGTGGCCAAAACGAAAAAGGGCTTTGGAACCTCATAAACCTTCCCCCCGTAGGTAACCCTCCTCTCCTGCATAACCTCTAACAATGCAGACTGTGTTTTTGGCGGTGCCCTGTTTATTTCATCCGCCAAGATGACATTTGCAAAGACGGGACCCTTGGAAAATATAAAATTGCCATCCCTTAGGATTTCGGTACCGGTTATATCCGTGGGCATAAGGTCCGGGGTAAATTGTATTCTACTAAACGATAACCCGAGGGTTTTGGAAAAAGCCCTTACCATAAGAGTCTTTGCTAGTCCTGGCACGCCCACTATCAAAACATGCCCGTCGGATAGGATTGAAACCAAAAACTTCTCAATTATGTCGTCGTTTCCAACGACCGCCTTATGTATCTCCTCAAATACCCTTTTAAACTCGGTTTTCAACTTCCAACTCCCCTTTAAACTCCTCCAACATCAAATTGTAAGCCCTTTCAAGTCTGACCTTTAAGTCGTTGTTTAAAATGAAATTCCTCCCCTTATCAACAAATACCATACCACCCCATACGCTTTCGTCCTCAACCACCTTCCAGGTACCCATATCAACATCCCAGACGGATAAGGTTTTTGGGGGGTTAATTACCCATTCGCTGGGAAGTTCCCTTATGACGCTTTCGGCTATTTCCTTATCCCGAGGATTTACCCTAACTTCCACATTGTTCTTCATATATTTTAAGGCTTCCTCTACGAGATTTTTCATTATATCGGCATACCTTTCCCTGTCCTCTACGATTTCCTTTAATATTTTTTCGGCCTTTTCCCTTGCAAGGTTGAGTATTTCCCTTTGAACCTCTAAAATCTTTTTAGAACCTTCCCTTTGGGCTCGGGATATTATTGAAATGTATTCCCTATTGAAAACCTCTTCCGCCCTGGGTTTGTAGGTTTGTAAAATTTCCTCTTTTTTCCTTTCGGCCGATTTTAGTATTTCGGAGGCCCGCCCCTCGGCAATGGATATTATTTCTAGAACTTTGGAGCGGACCTCCCTCCCTAAGAGCTCCCTTATTTCCACCTTACAGCACCAATATCAGTATTGATATAACGAATCCCAATATTACGATGGTTTCGGGGAGTGCCAAGAGTATCAGAATGGGGGTTTGTAGGGTCTTATCTTCGGCCAAAGCGCCCGCACCCGCGGAACCTATTTTTGCCTGAGCGTATGCGGTGGCTATAGCCGATAGTCCCATAGCCAAACCAGAACCCAAATAGACCGCCCAACTCTTACCCGCGGGGGCCTCCGCGGCCATCAAGAAACCGACGCTAAGAACCAACAAAGCCGTAATGCCAAAAAACGCCGTTAGAACCCTTTTCATCATATTCCACCTCCTTTTTTCAAAGGTTTAAACATTTTAATTGCCGGAACATAAAACTTTGTGAAGAATTCAACAAATTGCAAACGCATCCCCTGAATCGTGGGATCCACTATACCCAATACGAACGCCAACGCGTGAAATACAAATGCGACCAATATGGCGAAAGCGGGTATCGGAACCAATTCTATAAATTTGTTTGCTATCTCGGCCAATATGGCTGATGCCAAACCCACCGCCGCCAACCGTGCATAAGATAGAACATTTCCAAAAGCGGAGAATATCTCTATAACTCCCAAGGGGCCTTCGGCAATAAGTGTGAGTATTACACCCAAGGATAGGGAAAACCAACCCACTAAACCGATATAAGGAGGAATGCCATACATCCATTCCGGTGTTATACCCGGTAGTCTAACATACGATACTACAGCCAACAATATACCTAGTATTGCAAAAAACCTACCCAACTCAAATAATGAGTGCTTTTTGTGTTCAAGTATCCAATAGTTATATACGCCGAGGAGCATACCGAGGAGCATTTGTAAAAATCCAAAACCTACGGCTATAAGGATTAGGTCTATAACCTCGTGCGTTCTATGAAACAGCGGTTGAATTATACCCATTTTTATACCGAAATCCCCAAATATCTCCCCGAATATTATACCAAAAATGGTGGCAAAGATGGAGTTTATGAAATACACCATTGAGAGGTTATAACCCATAGAATTGGGTTTAAAGGCGTTTGAGAGTAGCCAGAATAGAAGCATACCCACTATACCATAACCCGCATCCCCAAGCATAAAACCGTAATATATGGGGAAAAATATGGCTATAAAAACGGAAGGATCTACCGTCTTATAAACGGGAGGGGCATACAAATCCAAGAAGGATTGGTAATAAGATGCGGGCGGGGAGTTTTTAAGAACCACCGGAACATTTTCAAACTCGTAATTTTTAGGTTTTGAAAATTTTACAACCGCACCTTCATCAATGTTTTTAATTATCCTTAAAAACTCCCCTTTCAAGTGGGCGGGTATCCATCCCTTAATGGAAGTTAAAAATTTGGAAAAGGCTAAATACTTTTCTTTTGAATCCAAGTAAAATAGAATATCCTCGGCTATATACTTTTGCCTTTCCAAAAACACCCTAACGCTTTCAAAGGAAGCCTTTGCCTCTTCCTTCAAACCCTTTAAAGCCGAAGGTATATCCTCTTCAAGGGCTTTTTTAACTTCTTCCAAGGTTTTATACCCCTTTGGTGGTCTTACCAACGGGAAGGCACTTTCTTCTAAAAATTTTCTGACACCTTCCGCGTTTTCCCTCTTTGTCTTCAAAAACAGCAAAACCCTATCCCCTTTAACGCTCTCCACAACCTCAACACCCCTTTCCAAAGCCCACTTCTTCAAAATCTCCTTAGAAGCCGCTTCCCCTTTACCCAAAACCACGGCAAAAACCTCTTCCCCTTCCCCCTTTATTCTATCAACGGCATTTGCGATTTCAAAATAATCCGAAATCCTTTTCAACTCCTCTTCAAAAGTATTTATATCCCTTATAAAACCTTGCAAACCCTCCCTTATCCTTTTCACACCTTCGTAATCCAAATCCCCCTTATTGGGAAGTGGGGTTATCTCCCCGAAAAAACCCTCTATCTCGGCAATGTATGAAATAATCCTTTTTGCCTTTGCCCTTAATTCGCTTTCTTCCTCTTCCAACTTAGCCTTATTCCCCCCGTTATACACCTCTGGATGAAAGTGTCCCCAACTTTCAAGAACTTCAAGGAGTTCCTTCCATTTGTTTCTCGGTAATGCCACATCAACCTTTAACATGGGGATGTGCATAAAGCGGGTATTATATAGGGGTTTATGTTTTACAAAATAGGCTTAGAAAATCCTCCAAAATCAGCTCCTCCAAACCTTCCATTTCTTTAACCTTGGTTTTAACCTTGTGGTCATAACCAAGGGCGTGTAATATACCATGTATTATTCTCTTTGCCACTTCAACCTCGTCAAAATTCAAGTATTCCGGGCATACAACCACCTCCTTTACGCCATCATACACAAAGGTTAATACATCGGATAACTCCTCTTTTCCGAAAAAAGTTTTTTTCAAACCCTTCATATATTCACCATCAACCAAAATTACCCTTATCCCCCTCGTATTTATACCCCTCAACGCCGCTTCCAGGGACCTCCAAAATCCCCTACGGGGTTTCCAACCGCTTAGGTTAAGCCTTTTCATATTTTCCCCTTTATCTTATTTATCCATAAGCTCCTCAAAAGTGCCGCCCCGGGTACAGCCAATATAACGCCAAGGGCGCCAAAAAGGGAAGCACCGGCTATTAACGCTACTATAACCAAAACCGGGTGCAACCCCACGCTCTTTCCGATAATCCTCGGCGTTAAGATTAAGGTTTCAAGGAGTTGATCCAGGATTAACACCATTGCAAACTTTAAGAATGGAACTATCCCGGTTTCACTGATCAGTAGAATTACACTTCCCAGAAATACCGTCATGGCAAAGCCCACATTTGGTATCAAATTCATCAAACCCGCTATAAAACCAATAAGTATTCCGTATTTTATTCCGAGGACTTGGAGGGATAAACCCACAAATACACCAACTATCGTGGCCACCGTTAATTGACCGCGAAAGTATTGGGATAGAATTGAGTAGGATTCCTCTATTATGGGCTTGAACCTCTCGGGTAATAGTCCCTCAATTTCGTTTGCTATCGCCTTTGTATCCTTTAAGGCATAAAAACCCATAACCAAACCTATAAGCGTGGAAAATACGAGTTCAATGGATGATGTTAAAAGGTTTTTCAGCGCCGGAATGTAATTGGTTATATCGTATTCGGAAATGCCTTTAAAAATTTCCGAGTATGCATTTACCAAAAGGTTTATTAATTCTTCGTTTTTCACATAACTTCTTATAAAAACCTCAAACTCCTGTGGCTTCATGTAATATGCCTCAAAGGTTTTAAGGAGCTGGTATCCTTGATTATATACATTGTACGCCAACAAAAAGCCGGCGGTGGATATGAAGAGAAACATACCCAATATTATTACCAAAGAAGATAGCCAACGGGGGATTTTATACCTCTCCAAGAAAGATACCACGGGCAAAAATACAAACGCTATAACCAATGCCAAACCTATGGGCAAAAGAATATAGGAAACCATGCGCAAAATTATTATAAGCAACAATCCGAGCGTTATTGAACCCATCAAACCATCCCTCCCGTGATAAAAGGAAACGGATGCTATGAGGAGTAGTATAAGGGAACCCCATTTCTCCCCAAATGCCAAATATATCCCAAGTATAAGCGATATATATCCCCCCACAAGGGCCAATTTTCTCAATGTATTATCTTTCAACTTACCTCACTACCTTCCGGGACATCCCCTTCCGGTGTTATGAGTATTGGTTTTCCATCGCCATCGGTCGCGGCAAGAAGCATGCCATCGGATTCTATACCCCTTATTTTCTTCTTTTGTAGGTTTGATACCACTACGATTTTTTTCCCAACAACATCTTCCGGTCTATATTTTTCCGCTATACCAGCCACAATTGTTCTAACCTCCTTACCCAAATCAACTTTTAGTTTTAAGAGTTTATCCGCACCTTTAACCCTTTCCGCATCCAAAACCTTACCCACTACGAGTTTAACCTTTTTAAACTCCTCATAAGTAATCCTTTCATCCTTTTCTTCAACACCTGCAACCCTTTGATTTAGGATTTCAACCCAACCATCAATTACGCTTTTATCCACCTTTTTGTACAAGGGTTGGCTTTTCTTTACGGTATTACCGGATAATTCGGGTGATATCCCCGTTAAATCGTCAAAATTCCCCGATATGTTCATATAATCCCACAAAATTTTAACGGATGAAGGGACATAGGGGTAAAACAAAGCGGATGCCACCTTTAAGCCCTGATATGCTACATACAGAACCGTTTTAGCCCTTTCGGGGTTCTCCTTTACGAGTTTCCAAGGTCTTTGGTGCTCAAAATATCTGTTGAGTTCGTTGCTAACCTCAACAGCATCCTTTAATGCCAAACGGAAGTTGAAGTTTATCAAATTTTCCTCGTAAGATTTGACCTTCTCGGAAATGTAATTGAAAATCTGTTCATCTTCCGATAATATCTTGTCGGGGTGTGGAACGCTACCCGAAAAGTGTCCGTTTATAAATGTTAGAACCCTTTGGGCCAAATTGCCAAAACTATCAACCAATTCGGCGTTTGTGCGGTTAAAGGCGTCTATAACATTGAAATCGGAATCATCCTTCTCCGGTATGTACAGGGCTATTGAATACCTCGCTATGTCTTGACCAACGGTTTTTGCCAACTCATCCGCCCATATGGCATATCCCCTGGATGTTGATAACTTTCTGCCCATAAGGTTTAAAAAGGCGTTTGCCGGAACATCCGATGGAAGATTGTATTCCCCGTGGGCCATCAACATCGCCGGCCATATTACCGTATGAAACACGATGTTGTCCTTCCCTATGAAGTGTATTATTTTCGTATCGGGGTTTTTCCAATAATCCTGCCATTTATCGGGTAAGAATTCCACCGTAGCGCTTATATAACCTATCGGGGCGTCAAACCAAACATACAAAACCTTCCCTTTGGCATCCGGGTCATCCAAGGGAACGGGGACTCCCCAATCCAAATCCCGGGTTATGGCCCTATCCTCCAATTCCTTAACCCATGAGAGCGCAAACTCCTTGACAAAGGGTTTCCAATTCCCTTTCCCATTTAACCATTCTTCAAGTTTATCCTTCAAAAGTGAGAGCTTAAAAAACCAATGCACCGTTTCCCTCAACTCCAAATTAACACCGCTTATTGCGGATCTCGGGTTTATGAGTTGCGTGGGTTCCAATTGCCTCCCACATTTTTCACACTGATCCCCCCTTGCCTCTTCATACCCGCAATAGGGGCATTTACCCACTATATACCTATCGGGTAGGAATTTCCCCTCGGCCGGGCTATAAAACTGCTTCATCTTCCTTTTTTCCAAATATCCGTTTTTGTGAAGGGTTAGGAAAAACTCTTGGGAAACCTTGTAATGTATGGGGTTTGTTGTCCTTGAAAAGTGATCAAACTCTATTCCCATAAGCTTGAAATCGTTTTTTATCCTCTCGTGGTACTTATCAACCAGCTCCTTTGGCGCAACCCCCTCTTTGTAAGCCGCCAAAGTTATCGCAACCCCATGCTCATCCGTTCCGCAAATGTGTATGGCATCAAAACCCTTGAACTTTAAAAATCTCGTGTATATATCTGCCGGGAGGTATGCACCGGCCAAGTGCCCGATATGTATAGGCCCGTTTGCATAGGGCAAAGCACTCGTTATCAAGTACCTTTTCACGAGTTGGTATTTTACTACCGTTTGGTTTTTTCATTGGTATAATACACGCTTATGGAGTCGCTTAAACAATTGTTAAAAAATCTAATACAGTTTAGGACAACGGCGGAAAACCCGGAGCAACTTTTGGCGATAATAGATTATGTGGAAAAGTTTTTGGAATCGCCCAGCCTTGTAATGGAAAGGTATATGAGGAACGGGAAACCCTCTTTGGTGGTTAAGTTTTCAAAACATGCCAAGTCCAAACACTTTAAGGTGATATTTGCGGGGCATCTGGATGTGGTACCGGCAAGGGATGAGCAGTTCATACCCTTGGAGAAAGATGGAAAGATATTCGGTAGGGGTGCCCTTGATATGAAGGGGCCTTCCGCCGTTATGATAAAACTCTTTAAGGATTTGGCGGATATGGGTGAAGATAAAAACATAGCACTTATGCTAACTACGGATGAAGAGGTTGGAAGTTATGACGGTGTTAGGTATCTGGTGGAAGATGAGGGTTATACCTGCGATTTGGCCGTTATTCCGGATTCGGGGGAAAACTTCACCATTATAACGAATGAGAAGGGGGCATTCCATTTTGCGGTGGAGTTTAGGGGGAAACCGGCCCACGGTTCCATGCCTTGGCTTGGTGATAGCGCAATAGAAAAGGTTTTAAAGTTTTACGAAGATTTAAAAAGATTTATCCTTTACGAATCGGATGACCCCGAACACTGGCACAATACGGTTGTTATGGGTACTTTCAAAGGCGGAAATAAGGTGAATCAGATACCCCCTTATGCCCGTGCGGAGTTTGATTTAAGGTTTGTTTCACCCTTTACCCTTGACGAAATAAAGTATGGGGTTTCATATCTGGTTAAAAAGTACGGGGGAAAAATGGAGGTTCTGTCCGAAGGACATCCCTTCTCAACTGATATAAACAACCCCTTGGTTAAAACCTTTATCAATAGTGTAAGGGAGGTTATAGGTGATGTAAAGTTTGGGAAGACGCACGGGGCGACGGATGGAAGGTTTTTTGCGGCAAAGGATATACCCGTTGTTATGATATATCCACAAGGAGGGGATATACACGGGGATAACGAGTGGGTTTCCTTTGATTCCCTAATAAAACTTTACAAAATATTTGAAAATTTTGTCGGGAAGATTTGATGGGAAAACCGATAGAGGTTAAGGAGGATGTAAGGTACGCGGACCTCGATACCTTGGGGCATGTAAATAACGCCGTATATCTGTCGTATTTTGAGCACGCGAGGGTAAAGATGTTTGCGGAATACTACCAAAAATACGGTAATTTTCATTTCGTAATAGCGCACGCGGAAGTGGATTACATAAAACCCATATACTTGGAAACTATAACCATAAGGGCTTGGGTTAGCAGAATAGGTAAAACGAGTTTTACAATAGATTACGAGATTTACAACGAAAAGGGGGAACTTTGCGCCCAAGGGAAAACCGTTCAGGTTGGATACGACCCGGAGAAGAAAACGAAAAGGGAAATAGAAGGGGAATTTTTAAGGTATATAGAGAGGTATTATGTTTGATTACACTCGCAACTCCTCAAAACCATAACCTCAATATCTTCGGGAACAATGTCCGTGTTGGATCCCCTGCAAACCACCAACATCTTTGAGACTATTTCCACCCCCTCTTCTTTTAGTTTTTCGGCAAATTCGTACAGCTTCTTTATATGTTCCTCGGTTATCTTGCAGTCGGGTACAACCTCAACCACGGCCCTTTCAATAAAACCCTTTCTCCTCCTATCAACCACAAAATCCGGGTTGTTCTTCTCCCTATCAAGTTTTCTTATAATCCAGCCGTCATCGTAAGGATACCTTTTCCTCAAATTAGCCTTTACATAGGGATATAAATCAATAGCCCTGTGCATAAAGTGGGAATTATACCCCCGTTTGATTTTTGAGGTTGAAGGCTATGGTAATCACCTTTAAAATATCCGATATGCTCGGAATAATAGCCTTTGGCGATATGGAGTTTTTAGGGCCAGAGGGATTGGAGGAAAGGGCGAGGTTAAAGGGTGAATGGGTTAATGTGGGGAGCGTATTTTCGGCGAATATAAATTATTCAACAACCATTAGGTTTATAGGGCCAAAACCAATTTATGGGGTGGGCTTTTCCGATGGCAAGGCTAGCGGTAGGGTATCTTTTGTTTTACCGCACCCTACGGATACGGCGGTTGCATATATATCTTCTGCGGGAGGGGGTGTTTGGAAAACCACGGATGGGGGAAACACATGGATACCCCTAACGGATAACCTACCGGTTTTAACGGGTGGGGCGTTGGCCTTTAACCCCTTAAATACAAATGTAATATGGTACGGCTCGGGTGAATTGCATTATTGTGCCGTATGTTTCCCGGGGGATGGCCTATTTAAATCAACGGATGGGGGTATAACCTGGGTAAAGGTTGCACCGGCAAATGTGGTGGGATATTACATATCCCGGATAATAGTTATGCCAAACGATACGAACACAATACTTGTCGCAAGTGATAGGGGTGTGGTTAAATCAACGGATGGGGGAAGCACTTGGGTGAACGTTTTCTCCGGCGATCATGCAAACGATTTGGTTTATAGGAGCGATAATCCGAATGTTCTCTTTGTGGCTACCCTGTATTCGGGTATTTATAAATCAACGGATGGGGGAAATACGTGGACGAGGATTACATCCCTACCAACCTATGGCTATTTTAGGGCGCAAATTGGTATTTCCCCAAGCAACCCGGATGTCATATATGTTGGTTTTGGGGATTCAGATTATTCCTTGAAGGCCTTTTATAAATCGACCGATGGAGGTTTAACATGGGTGCAACTAACAAACACACCCAATTACTTGGGTTTTCAAGGGTTTTATAACCATACCATAGTTGTGCATCCCAACGATCCCAATGTTGTATTTGCCGGGGGGCAATACCCTTATAACTCCTCAACCTATGGTATAGTTAGGAGTACCGATGGCGGAAGCACATGGGAGGATATAACCAACAGGGGTTCAAGCGGCCATGTACATCCGGATATACACCATATGGCCTTTGGTGCTGGAAATATTTTATGGGTTGCGTGTGATGGCGGTGTTTGGAAGAGTTATGATAACGGAAACTCTTGGGTAAATCTAAACGAGGACTTGGAATTAACGCAGTTTTATACGATTGATGCCCATCCATTGGATACCCTTTTGGTGGTTGGCGGTACCCAGGACAACGGAACCCCGATGTTTTCCGGAAGCATAAATTGGGATGAGGTTTCCGGAGGAGATGGGGGTCCGGTGCTTTGGAGACCCGATAACCCCATATACTTTTATACATCCCAAATTTACACAAATCCCCTTTACATGTTCAGATGGACGGGGAGTTCCGTTATCCTTGAAAGAATCGTAAATTCACCTTGGAGATTTGACAGGGTTTCTTGGGCCAACGGACCCTTAGAGGGTCACAGGAGTGGTCCCGTTATTATAGCGGGTTCTCATAGGTTGTGGAAATCAACGGACGGGGGAAATACATGGACAGCCATCAGCGGGGATTTAACGGGTGGAAGCGGTTATTTACTCTCGGCGGCCTTTTCATATACAAGCACCGATACGATATATACGGGTTCAAATACGGGTAGGTTTTACTTCACACCCGATGGGGGAAACACATGGATCGCAAGAATTTTACCATCTACCGGATCTATAACGGACATATGGGTTAATCCGAATAACGGTTCCGAGGTTTATATAACTTTGAGGAGGACAAGCGGTCCAAGGGTTTTGCGCTCATCGGATGCCGGACAAACTTGGCAAGACATAAGTGGGGATTTACCAACCGGAAGGAATGTTAGGGCATTGGCAATAGACTTCACGGTTAACCCTTACATTATTTTCGTTGGTACGGATGATGGGGTTTATTATACTTTGGATCAGGTTAATTATACAAAGGTCTTGGGATTGCCAAACGCCATAGTGTTTAACCTTGATGTTAATACCGTATATAACAAGTTATATGTTGCGACCCACGGGAGGGGTGTATGGATGATTGATTATTCATCCGTTGTTGAAATCGCGGAAGGTCATAAACGGGAGAAGGGTATAAATTACCTAAAAGGTGGAATAAGGAGCGATGGCTTTGTTGAGGTTTATGGGATAAACGGTCAAAGGGTTGCCAGCGGAAAGGGTTTTATCCCCTTAAAGAGGGGGATATACTTCGTTTTGCAAAAGGGTAAATACAAAAAGGTCTTGATTAAGTAAGAGCATCTTTACAATTTCCACATTATGAAAGTTGGGATTATTGGAAGTGGTTTTGTTGGGAGTACAACCGCATACGCCTTAACATTGAAAAATGTTGCTTCGGAAATAGTTTTAATAGACATTGACAGGAAACTCGCCATAGCCCATGCGGAAGACATCCTCCATGCAACCCCATTCTCACACACCGTGAAAATATACGCGGGCGATTATGAGGATCTGAGGGATGCAAAGGTGGTTGTTATAGCCGCGGGTGTGGCACAGCGACCGGGAGAAACCAGATTACAACTCTTGGATAGAAATACGGAAGTTTTCCGTCAAATAATTCCACGCCTTTTAAAATTTGCCCCTGATGACTTGGTGATTGTAGTGGTTACGAACCCCGTAGACGTTATGACCCAAATAACCACCAAAATAAGCGGCTTGCCCCCAGAAAGGGTTATAGGTTCGGGAACCATATTAGACACGGCTAGGTTTAAATCGCTTCTCGCAAAACATTTGGGGGTTTCTCCAAAATCGGTACACGCATATGTAGTAGGGGAGCATGGGGACTCGGAGGTTTTGGTATGGTCAAGTGCGAGGGTTGGGGGGTTAAAGTTGGATAAAGTGGCCGAAAAATTGGGAAAACCTCTGGACGATGAAACAAAACAAAAGATAGACAATGAGGTTAGATATGCCGCATACAAAATAATTGATGGGAAAGGGGCAACATATTTTGGTATAGCAGCGGGGGTATCGGCTATAGTGGAGGCTATAAGGGACAATGAGGGAATGGTTATGACACTTTCAATATTGAATGAAGATGTTGAAGGAATAAAGGATGTGGCGCTATCCCTTCCCCGTATAGTGGGTTGGGAGGGAGTAAAGACTACGCTTTATCCGGACTTGTCGGATGAGGAGAGGAATAAACTGCGTAAAAGTGCGGAGATACTGAAGCAGGCGGCAATGGAATTGGGATTTTGAGGCCTATAAAATAGCCCCTAAATCTTACCCATTTCCTCTGATCCATAGTCCCCCATCATCCTAACAATTGGGTTCTCGTTCTTTGAGGGTAGTAGTTTTATTTAAGGCCGCCAACATGCCTTTTGAAAGACTATAAAATTTTTGCCAACCTTAGAATACCCTTTATGACTTCAAAGAAGGCTTTGGATATCCTAAGGGCAATAGAAATAAACGGAAAAAACCTCGTTAGTGGGGGCTTCTTGGGTAATTTGACCGTTGAAGGTGGAAGGGTTGAGGTAGTTTTAAACATACCCGAGGATATGGAGGATAAGGCTCTCGATTTGCAAGATAAAGTTAGGGATGAACTCCTAAAAGGGGGGTTCCAAGAAGTTGTTATAAAAACCAAATTGAAAAAAACTCCACCCCCACCAAAAGTTCAACCCCAAGCGCCCTTTAAAAAGGGCGAAATACCCGGGGTTAAAAATATTATTGCGGTTGCAAGTGGTAAAGGGGGGGTTGGAAAATCCACCTTTGCGGTGAATTTGGCGTACGCCTTTAAGAGACTCGGTTATAAAGTGGGTTTATTTGATGCGGATATTTACGGACCAACAATAACCGTTATGCTGGGTTTAAAGGAAGAGAGAATGAGGGTTGCACCAGACAAAAACAAGTTCCTACCCCCTGAAAGGTTTGGAGTTAAGGTGGTATCCTTCGGAATACTCGTAGATGAAAAAACCCCAATACTCTGGCGAGGGGCTATGTTTCACAAGGCTTACGAGGAACTTATGCTACAAACGGACTGGGGCGAATTGGACTTTTTGGTGGTTGATCTGCCACCCGGAACGGGTGATGCCCAGTTATCCTTGGCGCAATTATTTGATGTTAAGGGTGTGTTAATGATAACAACACCCCAATTGGTGGCCATTGCCGATGTTTTGAGGGCTATAAATGGGTTTGAAAAGTTAGAGGTAAAGGTTCTCGGCATTGTTGAAAACATGGCCTATTTCGTATGTCCGGATAGTGGGAAAAAGTATTACATATTCGGGCAAGGGGGTGGTAAAAGGTTATCGGAAATAACGGGGGTACCATTGCTTGCAAGCATACCAATAGACGAATACATATCCACAAGCGGGGATAACGGAATACCCGTTGTTGAAGCCTATCCCGACGCCCCGAGTTCAAAGTCCATTATTAAAGTTGCCGAAAGTATAATAAAGGGTTTATGAATTCGGTTTTGAGGACGGAGAACCTCGTAAAGATTTACAAAAAAAGAAAGGTTGTTAACGGTGTTTCGGTATTTGTGAAGCAGGGGGAGATAGTGGGGCTTTTGGGGCCAAACGGTGCCGGTAAAACTACAACATTTTATATGGTGGTTGGGGCCATAAAACCCAACGGTGGTAAGGTTTATTTGGACGGAAAGGATATTACGAAATTACCCATGTTTAAGCGCGCCCGCTTGGGGATAGGATATTTGCCGCAGGAACCTTCCGTATTCAGGTACCTATCCGTTTGGGATAATATATACGGCGTTCTTGAAATGAGGGGTGTTAAGAGAAGTGAAGCAAAAAGGAAAACGGAAGAGGTTATAGAATTGTTAAATTTAAAAAAAGTGGTGAAGAGTTTGGGAATCCAACTTTCTGGTGGGGAAAGGAGGAGGGTTGAGGTTGCAAGGGCAATTGTTTTAAATCCCAAATTCCTGCTCCTTGACGAACCCTTTGCCGCCGTTGATCCGAAAACAAGGGAAGAAATACAAGAAATCGTATTAAAGTTGAAGAACATGGGTATAGGTGTAATAATAACGGACCACAATGTAAGGGAGACATTGGAAATTACCGACAGGGCTTATATAATTTACGATGGGAAAATATTGCTTGAAGGTTCAACACAGGATTTGATAAACGACCCGAAGGCAAGGGAGATATATCTCGGAGAAAAGTTTAGGATGTAAGGATTTTTAGCCAAAAAATTCTTCGGGCTTAAAATTCCACACCTATGGTATCCATCATTTCCTTTTTTGTCCATCCCGAAACCGCGTTATGGGTTGGAGATAAAATATTCGTAAGCGATATAGGTGAGTTTAATAAGAGGGACGGAAAGGTTTATGTTAGGATTGGAAGTAATTGGGAGGTATATGCATCGTATTTAAATGACCCTAAGGGTTTGGCACACTGCAAGGGAGTATTGTATGTGGCAGATGTTGATAGGATATGGGCCATAAAAGACAAATCGGCCGTTTTCCTTTTTGTGGGTCCGAAGGATTTCAAGGCGGAATTTTTAAACGGCATAACCTGCCGCAGAGGCGAAAAACTTTATGTTAGCGACACATATGGGAATGCGATTTACGAGGTTGATATAAGCACAAAAACCGTGAAAAAGGTTTTGGAAGTTGAAAAACCCAACGGCCTAGCCCTTGACATCTCCGGAAACCTGTATATAATAACATTCACAAAACCCGGAATGATTTTAAGGTGGGATGGCAACAAAATTGATACGCTCCTTGTAAGCGAGGATATAAACGGGGGGGATGGAATAGTTTATGACGAAGATAGTAGAGCCATAATAGCATCGGGGTTTGAATCCGGTAAGGTTATCCAATTAACACCGGACGGTAAGTACGAGGTTATAGCAAAGGATTTGAAAACGCCCGCAGGCATAGGCTTTGATGGGAAAACCCTTTATATTCCCTTGCTTGAAAGCGGTAAGGTTATAACCAAAAGAATACGATAAACGGGGGTATAATACCCGCTTATGCTCAGCCTGATAGTTTTCTTCCCCTTATTGGCCGCAATACCCGTATTATTCTTTGATCCCTCGTGGAACAGGAGGGTATGGGCTTATGGAACCGTGGTCGCACTTTTTGAATTCGTTTTATCCCTCTTTCTCGTGTATTATTTTGATTTCGGAAGGGCTTCGGAATTTCAGTTTTTGGAAAAATATGTTTTCTTGGGTTTAGAAAACGCCCCGTATTATGTGGGAATAGACGGATTGGCCTTAGTGCTAATAGTTTTAACCACATTCCTAACCTTTCTCGGTATAGTTTCTTCTTACAACTACATCAAACATCAGATAAGGGAATATGTAGTTTCAATGCTCGTACTTGAAACGGCCATGTTGGGAGTGTTCGCAAGTTTAAACCTTATACAATTCTTCATATTTTGGGAGGCTCAGTTAATACCCATGTTTATCCTCATAGCCTTGTGGGGACACGAAAACAGGGTTTATGCGGCCTTTAAGTTCCTTATATATACCGCCATAGGCTCCGTACCGATGTTGGTGGCCCTTATATGGCTGTTTTTGAACTATGGAACCTTTGATTACACATATCTCGTCAATGAAACCCCAAAACTCGCCTTATATACGCAGAATTTGTTGTTTTTGGCCTTTTCATTTGGATTTGCGATAAAGGTTCCCATGTTTCCATTCCATACCTGGCTTCCCGATGCCCATGTTGAGGCCCCCACGGCTGGCTCCGTAATCCTCGCCGGCATTCTTTTAAAGATGGGTGTATTCGGCTTTATGAGGTATTCCATTCCAATGTTTCCAGATGCCTTTGAAACCTTCCGCACCCTTATAGCCGTCTTGGCGATCATTGGAATAATATACGGAGGTCTTATGGCATGGGTGCAGTCCGATATGAAAAAACTCGTAGCATACTCATCCGTAGCCCATATGGGTTTTGCGATGCTGGGGTTGGCATCCGGAAATCCGATCGGTTTTCAGGGTGCGGTAATAGTTATGATAAGCCACGGTTTGGTGACGGGGGCGTTGTTCTTTTTGGTCGGGATGCTTTACGAGAGGAGGCATACAAGGCTTATAAGGGAGTATTCGGGTATAGGGAAGTCCGTACCCAATTTATCCACATTCTTTGTAATAATGTCGTTGGCATCCATCGGTTTGCCCGGGCTTTCCGGATTTGTCGGGGAGTTTATGTGTTTAATGGGTGCATACCAATACGATCCTTTGTGGGGTTATTTTGCGGTTCCGGGTGTAATAGTGGCGGCCGTTTATATGCTCTCACTGGTTAAAAGGGTTATATTTGGGGAATTGGACCCCGAGAGCGCAAAAATGCCGGATCTATCGTATAGGGAACTGTTTATACTCGTATTGCTTATAATCTTTGTTATTTGGATAGGCGTTTATCCCAAAACATTTTTAGATTTTACAAACGGCGTATCCGAAACCCTTTACACCATCCTCTATATGAAATGAACCCCTTTGAGGCTCAGGCCTATATAATGGGGAATATAAAAAAAACCGAAGAGATGGAGATACCTTTGGGTGAAGCCTTGGGTTTTTATACATCAAAACCCGTAATTTCAAGCGATGGGAGTATAGTCCTTGAAAAGGGGGAGAGGATAGATAGCAGGAGGTTGATATTTGCAAGGATGTTTAACATTAAAAGGTTAAGCGTTCATAGGAAACCCGTAGTTCGTATAGATTTGGAAGACGATAATATAAGGAAACTTTTAACCCTTATAGTCGTTGAAGAGGGTTTTAAGTTGGGATACGGTAAAGTGGATTTCATAATAACCTCCAACAAGCCCCAAAAGGTGGAGTTTTTGGTTTCAAAGGTGGAACAAAAACCCGCCTCAAACCTCGCCTTTTTTGTGGACAATCAAGGAACGGCCGGGTTTTATATAGGTGGCTCTATACCGGATATAATAGTAGCCACATATGTCTTTATACTTCCGGCATTGAGATCCGCCTTCGGTTCGGCAAATCCTTATCAGAAAAAGATGTATTTACCGTCGGCAAATTCATACCAAAGAACCCTTGGAGGCAAAAGCCTTTTTTTACCCGCAAGGATAACGGATGATAGTTTGGTTGAAATCCTAAATCCAGATGAAGAGAACTACCTTTTATGCGATGCTTTAATACATATAACACCGGATATGTTTGGAATTCAGGAAGAACAGGAAATAGAGGTTTATCTCTTATAATGAAAAAACGCATAATTTTGGTAATATCATCCCCTTCGGGTGGTGGTAAAACTACGATAGCAAGGGAATTAAAAAGGTTTGGTTTTGAACACATAACGACGGCAACCACGAGGCCGAAAAGACCCAATGAATGGGAAGGGGTGGATTATTACTTTGTTAGTAGGGAAACATTTATCAAATGGATTGATGAGGGTAAATTGTTTGAATGGGCGGAGATTTATGGGAACTACTACGGTGTTCCAAAAGAAAACCTTTATAAAAACCTTGAAATGGGGAAAAATGTGGTTTTAACCCTTGATGTAAACGGTAAAAGGGCATTGGAGAGGGTTTTTAAGGGGGATAATAATTACAGGTTTATAAGCGTTTTCCTTATTCCACCTTCCTTAGAGGAACTGGAAAGGAGGCTTAAAGAGAGGGGGGAAAGCGGTGAAAGGTTAAAGCTGCGATTGTCAAAGGCCAAAGAGGAAATGGATTATGCAGGGGAATACGATTATAAACTAATAAACGACAGGGTGGATAGGGTGGTAAGGTTTATCCTGTGTAAAATTATATAAACTTCTTGGCGTTTTCCTCTATAAGCCCCTTTATCCTTTTGGCGTTTTCTATATACCTATCCCTATCGTTCCAACCGTTTATAGGCATTAAAATCTTATCGGGAATACCATCAACCCTCTTGGGTATCAAGAAGCCAAATATTTCATCCCTTACAAACTCCCGTATTTCACCCTTTAAGGCCGCCGAAATCAACCTACGGGTATAATTTATGTCTATCCTATGCCCAACACCGTAAGGTCCCTCTATCCACCCCGTATTTACCAACCAAACATTTACATTATGCTCTTTAACCTTCTCCACAAGCATATTGGCATAGACTTTTGGATTCAATGGTAAAAACGGGGCCCCGAAACAGGCGGAGAATGTCGGTTGGGGTTCGTTTATACCCCTTTCCGTTCCCGCTATTTTTGAAGTATATCCCGCTAAGAAATATGTTCTTATCTGCTCCGGTTCAAGTTTTGCTATTGGGGGTAATACGCCGTACGCGTCAAGGGCCAAAAAGAATATATTTTTTGGATGCCCTCCCCTACCCTCGGGAACTATGTTATCCAAAAAGTTTATAGGGTAGGAAGACCTGGTATTCTCGGTCTTTTCTGCGGAATCAAAATCAACCTCCCTTGTATAGGGGTCAAAAACAACGTTTTCCAATATTGTACCAAACCTTGTGGATGCCTTATATATTCCCTCTTCCTTTTCGGGATTTATCCTTATAACCTTTGCATAACACCCGCCTTCAAAGTTAAAAACCCCATCTTCCGCCCATCCGTGCTCGTCATCCCCTATTAAAGGCCTTTCCGGATCGGTTGAAAGGGATGTTTTTCCGGTACCGGATAAGCCGAAGAAAAGGGCAACATCCCCTTCCTTTCCCATGTTGGCCCCGCAATGCATGGATAACACGCCGTTTAGGGGATAGTAATAGTTTAAAAACGTGAAAACGGACTTTTTTATCTCGCCGGCGTACGGAGTACCCCCTATTATTATCTCACCTTTTGTAAGGTTTAGGATTATGAAAACCTCACTCCTTGTACCATCCTCTTCGGGTTTGGCCTTTAAGAATGGTGCATGGTAGATTTTTATAAAGGGTTGGAAATCTCTCAACTCTTCCTTCTTAG
The DNA here is from genome assembly GCA_039802605.1 of Caldifarciminota bacterium. Classification (GTDB taxonomy): domain Bacteria; phylum Hydrothermota; class Hydrothermia; order LBFQ01; family LBFQ01; genus Caldipriscus. The sequence continues at coordinate 131,970 of JBDRWW010000002.1, forward strand.
GCCTTATGAACATATTCCTTGCAAAAAGGGCATGCCAAGGACTTTCGGTTATAACCCGAACACCGAGTTTGTAATTGGGATGGTTCCCCACAAAGAGGTTTTCAACATACACCTCCCTTTCGGACAAATAATTTATGACCTTTTCCTTTAACCTCTCAAACCTATCCGGGTCAAAAGGTTGATTCAAATCTCCCCACCATACAAGGTTTTCGGTATTTTCATCCCTAACGACGAATTTGTCTTTCGGAGACCTACCGGTATAGGGTGTGGTATCCACTATTAAAGCCCCGTTGTTTGCGAGGTATCCCAACCCCTTCCTTATGGTCTCTTCGTAGAGCAAGGCCTCCTTTAAATCTTCATAAACCTCCTTAAATGCGCTTATCATAAGTTGTGTATTTTACGGATGATTACACTACAATTTTTCCCAATCTTTACGAATGCTTTCAAATATATCCATCAACTTCCTCTCTTCAATTTTCCTAACCTGAACATTTACTTCCTTTACCCCAAAGGCTTCTTTTAAAAGCTCCAAACCGTTCTCTATTTTATTTTTAACCACATTATCCGGAGCGACAATTTTTAAAACCCCATCCTCAACGGAATAATTACAACCCTCTAAGTATGCGGCCAAAGAGGGGCTTTTGCCCCTCAACACCTCTAAGGGTTCCAAATTTACGGGTTCCGCTTTTGTTTCCTTCCCTTCATATTCCGGAATACCGAATAACTTACTAACCTCGTTTATATTAACCACCCTCTTAAAGGAACACATTCTCGCAAGGTCATACACTATCCAGGAGTGTGGGGAAAATGTATCCCTTAAATGGTATTCCATATCCAGGGCCATCCTCAAAAGTATAGTCTTTTCCTCAAAGGTCAAATTTTCATCCCTTCTTAACAACGATTCTTCCAAAAACTTTACAAAACCGCTTGCAAACTCTTGGGGTGAGAACTCCTCTAAAATTTTATCAACCTTTGATATTGCGGACTTAAAATCACCCTTTGAAATATCTTCCAAGAGTTGTGAATACCTCTCATTTGGAACAACCCCAAGCATTTGGGAAACCTCATCCTCGGTTATATGCTTGTCCGAAAATATCGCCGCCTGCTCCAATAAAACGAGGGCATCCCTGAGGCTTCCCTCAGACCTTTGGGCTATCATGCGTAAAGCCTGATCCGTTGCAAATATACCCTCCTTTGAACAAACCTGTTTTAACCTGCTGACTATTGCGCTTGTGGAATGAGGTTTTAGGGCAAACTTTTGAAGCCTTGACATAACAGTTGCTGGAATTTTGTTGGGTTCCGTTGTTGCTAAGATAAATACTATATAAGGTGGCGGTTCTTCAAGGATTTTTAACAAAGAGTTAAAGGCCTCATTTGTTAGCATATGCGCCTCATCTATGATATAAACCTTATACCTCGCCAAAGGTAAAAACCTCGCCTGGTTTTGTATCTCCCTTATGTTCTCTATACCGCGATTGGAAGCGGCGTCTATTTCTATAATATCCGGACTTTTACCTTCGTTAAACTCATTGCAAAATCTACACCTATTACAGGGTTTTGATGTTGGTCCCAATTCGCAGTTTAAACCCTTTGCGAAAAGCCTCGCTATTGTGGTCTTCCCTATACCCCTAGGTCCGGCCAAAAGGATTGAATGGGGAATTTCCTTTTTATCCAAAGCCCTCATCAAAACTCTAACTATTAACTCTTGACCAACAACCTCCGAAAAATCCTTTGGCCGGTATTTATTCGCAAGGCTCATCTTCCTTAAACCCCTCGGCCTCCTCAACCAACAGGATTGGTATATCGTCCTCTATACGGTATTTAAGATTGCACTTTGGACATCTCAACTCGTTCATTTTTGGACAATAAACCAGATCCCCTTTACACTTTGGACAAGCGATAACTTCCAAAAGCTCTTTACTCAACATTTTTCAAATTGGGTAAAATATCAACAAACCTCCTTACCTCATCCTCGGATGAAAACCTAAGCTCCAACGAAAGATACCTTTTAGCCCTTTTTATTTTGGCGTTTAAACCCTTTTCCTTAATTCTATTGGCTATATCCATTACAAAATCCTCATCGGTATTGGTTTTCTTTTGGGAAGGGGATATAAGGTTTTCCAAATCCCTAACGCTTAAATTCTCCTCCACTACCCTCTTAGCCCACATTATCATTTCCGAGGGGGATTTTAACCTCAAAAGGACCCTTGCGTGCCCCTCGCTTATCTTTCCCTCGGCTAACATATCAAGGACCTCAAGGGGTAGGTTTAAAATCCTCAAAATGTTTGTAATTGCACTCCTACTTTTTCCGATATATTTTGCTATCTCTTCATCCGTTAGGTTTAATTCCTCTTTCAGTATCTTTATAGCCCTCGCCCTCTCAACGGGATTCAAGTCCTCCCTTTGCAGGTTTTCAACCAATGAAATCAATAAAACCTCTTCATCGGAAAAATCCTTAACTATTGCGGGAATTCTCGTTAAGCCCGCTATTTTTGCCGCCCTCCACCTCCTCTCCCCGGCAACTATTTCGTATTTACCATCCTTTTCCCTAACCAAAATGGGCTGCAATACGCCATACCTTTTTATTGATTCCGCCAATTCATATATTTCGTTTTCAGAAAACCTCTTCCTCGGCTGATTGGGGTTGGGAACTATATCTTCAATTGGAATAAGCCTTTGAATGTCAATATCCTCGTTTATTGAGAGTATTGAGGCCAATCCCTTACCCAATCTTCCCGCTCTTTTCATTCTTCAACAATTCAACTATTTCCTTTGCCAAATCCATATACGCATAGGATCCTAGGGAATCTGGGGCATAGAATATGGCCGGAAGGCCAAAACTCGGAGCCTCGGCCAACTTTATATTTCTCGGTATCACCGTTTTAAAAACCTTATCTTCAAAGTGCTTATATATGTCCTCATAAACCTCTTGGGAAAGCCTAACCCTCTTATCGTACATAGTAACGAGGATCCCCAATATTCCGAGTTTGGGATTAACAGTCCCCTGAATATACCTGACCGTTTGCAAGAGTTGTCCCAAACCTTCAAGGGCATAGTATTCCGCCTGAACGGGTATAATTATGTTATCCGCCGCTACCAAGGAGATAACCGTAAGGGTTCCCAAAGATGGGGGTGTATCTATAATTATCCAGTCGTATTGCAATCCCCTTAAAATTTCCTTTAAGGAGTACTCCCAGTCCTTCTTCCCTTTGAAAACCCCGTCTATACCTATGAGGTCGGGAGTAGAGGGTATGCAATCCAAGCCGTTAAACCTCGTCCTGTATATTACGCTTTTTACACTTACATTCCCAACGAGGGCATCGTACAGGTTTGGTTCCTTCCTATCCAAACCCAAGCCAATGCTCGCGTTCGCCTGGGAATCGGCATCCACAAGTAAAACCCTATAACCCATCAATGCCCAAGCCGCGGCCAAATTAACCGCCGTTGTCGTTTTCCCAACCCCACCCTTCTGGTTAGTTATCGCTATCTTCACTACCACCCCCTTGTTTGCAGGAGTTCTTTTTCCTCCAATTCCCTTATATCTATTCCCCTCATTGGTTCTCCAAGGCCTGCGGATATCCTGGCCAACACCTTAGGGTTATCGTAGTATGCAACGGCCTCAACGATGGCGGAGGCCATCCTTTCGGGATTCGAGGATTTGAATATTCCGCTACCCACAAAAACCGCCTCCGCACCCAACTGCATCATTAATGCCGCATCCGCGGGGGTTGCTATGCCGCCCGCTGCAAAGTTTGGTACCGGTAATCTCCCATGCTCTGCGACATATTTTACCAATTCGTAAGGGGCTTGGAGGTTTTTGGCCTCCGCGTAAAGCTCATCATCCCTCAAAGAGGTTAGCCTCCTTATCTCCTTTTGGATTAACCTCATATGCCTTACGGCCTCAACCACATTTCCCGTACCCGCCTCCCCTTTTGTCCTTATCATAGCGGCACCCTCTGAAATCCTCCTCAAAGCCTCTCCGAGATTCCTCGCCCCGCAAACAAAGGGAACCTTAAATTTGTGTTTGTCTATGTGGTTTTCCTCATCAGCCGGTGTTAAAACCTCACTCTCGTCTATGAAATCAACCCCCAATTCCTCCAATATTTGCGCCTCAACAAAATGCCCTATTCTTACCTTTGCCATAACCGGGATGCTTACGGCATCCATTATCCTTAGTATTATCTCAGGATCGGCCATCCTAGCGACGCCACCCTGTTTTCTTATATCTGCGGGAACCCTTTCAAGGGCCATAACGGCAACAGCCCCCGCCCTTTCCGCAATTTTTGCCTGCTCGGGGGAGGTAACATCCATTATAACCCCTCCCTTCAACATCTGCGCCAAACCCACCTTTACCCTCCAAGTGCCCGTAATCATAATCGTTGGGTATTTTAAAGTTGAAAACGATTATTTATGCACCCATAGCGGAATACCTTTTCAAACCCGCCTTCCACACAAGTCTATTAACGATCCAAAAGAACACCGTCCAAGCCAAGAGTATAAAAATCCCCATGGTATCAACCCCTTTACCGGTTAGTATATTAACCGGCAGGTAAATCATATACGGAAATGGCGTTAGATACGCCAAATCCTTGGCGAATTTTGGGAATACATCAAGGGGGGCAAAGTATCCGGATAGAAACATGTATATTGCAAAGTTTATATTTTCAAGTTGGCTAACCCTTTCCGTCCAAAAGGCCAAAAATGACAATGTGTATTGTATCAAAAACCTAAGTATGAATACCAAAATTACCACGGGTATGTATATGAGAATATCAAGCAACTTTGGTACCCAAAAAGCCGACGGATAAATCGCAAAGAATGCCGCTATTAACCCCAACATAAAGGGCAACCTTGACAACCTCTCGGATATGTGCTGGGCGATAAACCTCCAAGCGGGATCCAAGGGTTGCAATAAATACGGGGATAAGGTTCCGTTTAAAACCGCCGATTCAAACTCCCATATAACCCATACAACAACGAGTTCGTGCGTTATAAAAACCGATAAAAAATACCTCGCGAAATCCACCCCGTCCATTTTCGTAAAGCCCAAGTTTGCGAGTTTTATCCATATACCCATAAGGATGAAGGGCAATATACCCGCAAGCATCCACAAAACTATTTCCGCCCTGTATTCAAGCATGTACGCGTAATAAACCCTCGTCAATGTGATAAACTTCCTCATTTAAAAATCTTTGAATAAATCCATCTAAAAGTAAAGGCAAAAACCACAAAAAAGGCAAACATCACGAATACGAATATTGGTGATATCGTTCGTTGGAGCAGATAAGACCTTATGGTTATTGACCAGGGTATTGTTATAAGGGATGCCAAGAGTATGCCTTTGGGGTCAAAGGGTTTTTTTATCAAAGAAGACATTTTCGCGGACAACATCCAAAAGGCCAATGTTCCAAAGTATGTTATGAAAAAGCGGTATATGGCATCAAAGCCGAGGGTTGAGTGAAAAAGAAAGCCCGTCAATACAAATAGGAATATCCAAAAGGCGTCGTATATGTATATCATTTCGGCTTTTGCCTTATTTTTTCCCTCTCCTCCTTCTTTCTTTGGCCTTCAAAGAATTCCTGTTCCGATTCGGGTCCGTAAAACACATACAAAATCCCCCTTACCATAACCCCGCTGTTCATGTTTAAGGTTATGGCGGGAACCCCCGATATTTCGGGCATAATCTCAAAACTCCCAAACCTCATGCTAAAAGCCGCCCTTACGGGGAATTCCAAAACCGGCGCTTGATTTTTTTCCTCACCGGGGAAGGGTAATCCATCATCACCCCAAGAGTAATAACCGCCGAGAATTCCTATACCGAGGTGAAAGGCAAATCTACCCCCAAACCTCGTGGTCCTTCGCTCGTAAAGTAATCCTCCGCTTGCGTGCCAAAAATTGGATGTGAAACTGTAAGCCCCTCCTCCCAAAATTGTAAAGTATGCCCTCGGGTCATCCGTGCGGATTATCCTTATTCCCACAAAACCCACGGGAGCGTTGGGATTTTTACCCGTTATAAAATACTCATACCCCGCCCCAAAAACCACATAACTACCCCTTTTGCTCATCTCTTCGTAATAAATATCTCTATCCTCGTAATCGTACTGCGACAAAAGTAGTGGGATTAGCATAACGGGAATTATAAGCCCGTATTAAACTTTCCAAGCGTATAATATCACGATGCCTTTAAGGTTTATAGCAACGGATTGCGGAAGTACAACGACAAAGGCCATAATGGTTGAGAAGAGGGAGGAGGGTTGGAGGCTTATAGCAAGGGGTGAGGCGCCAACCACCGTAGAAAAGCCCTTTGAGGATGTTACGGTTGGTGTTAGGAATGCGATAAGGGAATTGGAAGAGATAACGGGGGTTAAACTCCTTGATGAAAACGGGGAAATAATAAAAATGGAAAACCCAACGGAGGATATGGGTACAAATGCCTATGTTTCAACATCTTCGGCGGGTGGTGGCTTACAAATGTTGGTGGTAGGTGTTGTTAAGAGCATGACGGCAGAATCCGCCGCAAGGGCGGCTTTGGGTGCGGGTGCGATAGTTATGGAGATTATTTCAATAGATGACGGGAGAAAACCTTACGAAAAGGTTGAACTTATAAGAAAACTAAGGCCAGATATGATTCTGCTCGCCGGTGGGGTTGAAGGGGGTACGATTAAACATGTGGTTGAATTGGCGGAACTAATAGCCGCGGCCAATCCGAAACCCAGATTCGGTTCAACCTACAAAATGCCCGTAATTTATGCGGGGAATTCGAAGGCGAAGGAAGAGGTTAAAAAAATCCTCGGGGAAAAAACCGCCCTTTATATCGTTGATAATATAAGGCCTTCCCTTGATACGGAAAATTTACACCCGGCAAGGGAGAAAATACACGACCTGTTTTTGGAACATGTGATGCAACAGGCACCGGGATATTCCAAACTTATGGGGATGACCGATGCCCCGATAGTGCCAACACCTGGGGCGGTTGGTATGCTTATAGAAAGGGTTGCCAAGATGGAGGGTATAGAGGTTCTCGGTGTGGATATAGGTGGTGCAACAACGGATGTTTTTAGCGTGTTTAAGGGTATATTCAACAGGACGGTTTCCGCAAACCTGGGGATGAGTTATTCGATATCAAATGTAATGGTTGAGGCGGGCATAGAAAACATAATGAGGTGGCTACCCTTCAAAATAAATCCTTCATCCTTAAAAAACAGGATTCGAAATAAGATGATTAGGCCAACAACAATACCGCAGACGTTGGAAAGCTTAATAGTTGAGCAGGCAATAGCGCGTGAGGCTTTGAGGCTTTCCCTTGAGCAGCACAAAATGTTTGCCACCGAGTTAAAAGGGGTTCAAAGGGGCGGCGATATATCAAGGGCCATTGAGGATGTCGGGGAATACACCCTCGTTAATATGATGACATTAAATTTAATAATAGGTTCCGGAGGGGTTTTATCCCATGCCCCCAGGAGGGTTCAATCCGCCCTAATGATGATAGACGCCTTCCAACCCAGGGGTATAACCAAGTTGGCCGTGGATAGCATATTCATGATGCCCCATTTGGGTGTTATATCAACCATAAACGAAGAGGCCGCATGGCAGGTTTTTGATAAGGATTGCCTTATAAGGCTGGGAACGGTTATAGCCCCGGTTGTCGTTGAAAAACCCGGGAAAACCGTTTTAAGGGCTAAGGTTGAGTATCCCGATGGGAGGGTTGAAGGGGTGGATTTAAAGTTTGGCGATATAATAAAACTTGAACTCCCCCTTGGGGTTAAGGCCAAGGTTTACCTTGAACCCATTAGGGGTGCGGATGTTGGGGAGGGAAGGGGAAAGAAGTATATGGCGGAGGTTGAAGGGGGTGTTGTGGGTCTAATATTTGATGGTAGGGGAAGGCCTTTGTACATTCCCGAAAACGACGACGAAAGAATTGAGAGTTTGATAAAGTGGTACGAATCCCTGGATGTATATCCGAGGATACTTGAAACCGTGGTAAGCGGTGTATGAGGGTTTTAAACCTTTCAAGGAGATTAAGGGTTAAGGAATACGAGCAGGTTTTTGATCTATCCCACATGCCCGATATAGTTATAGCGGATAAAACAACGCCAAAAGATTACCTAAATGCCATTTCTCAGCACTTTATAACCGCATTTGTCGGTAAAACGGATATACCCACGGTTGATTATAGGTTTTCAAGTGAGAAGGATTTAATTGAATTCCTTGAAGAATATTCTTCAAAAGGCATAAGGAGGAGGCTGAAAGACCTATACAATTCGGTTTATGAATTAAAGGACGACGAGGTTGTCCCGTATGTAATATATTTTGGGTATTCGGCTTATATTTATGAGAGGATAAAGACCGTTTTACTCCACCCGTTAAAGCCTTGGATAGTAATATACGGCCCGGTTGGTTCCGGAAAGTTGGCCCTTGTGAAATCCATTCTCGGGGATAATTATATAGACATCTTTCACATATCCGAAAAGCATAAGATAGGATTTAGGGTTGAGGATAAACCGGAAGAGATTAACGGTGTTGTAATAAACACTTCCCTTTTGGAAGGTGAATCCGAAATAAAGGAGATTATGGATTTCCTTTATTCAAGGGGTTATCAGGCAACCTTTATAGTTGAAAGTAAGAAAATACCGCAGATATTAAAAACAATCCCATCCTTTTACATTCCGGCGTTAATAGAAAGACCCATAAAGGAGAGGCTTTTAATACTTGAGCACCTTTTGAGGAACCTTTCAAAAATCGTTAAAAAGGATGTTGAGGTTGACGAGGACTTTATAAGGGTATATTTCTCATACGATTGGCCTAAGAATTTCAGCGAGCTTGAAAACGCCATAAGGTTTGCCCTGTCTATAAACGACGGGGTTCTTAAAGCGGAAAATTTGCCCGAACACATAAAAGGGTTTTCCGGCATAGAATAGATGATTATGAAAAGGGGCATTTTGTTGATTTTGTTTGCACAATGGTTGTACGCAATACCCTTCTTTTCAAGAAAGTTTAATATATCCTGTACAGAATGCCATGCGGGTTATCCAAAACTGACATATGAGGGAGAAAAATTAAAGGAAAACCTATATTTACCGCAAAATTTCAACCCAAGGCTTCAAACGATGGATTTAAAGGGTGATAGGAAGATATACCTACAAAGGGATATTCCGATTTCCGGGAGGATAAGGACACTAATGGGTTTAGTGGCCATGGAAAAAAAGTTTTACGGGCATACTTCAACATACGCAACGGTTTATGCGTCATCAAATATGAGCTCAAACTCTTCCTTTTTTGTGGCCGTGGAGGGTGGAAAGGATACATTTTATATAAGGGAGGCCTTTTTTAGGATAAATTTACCCCTTAATTCTTCCGCCTTTATCGGAAAAACAGACCTTTCGGAGTTTTTCTTCAAGAGATATAACAGGATAACTTATGAGGATTACTCGGTTTATGATTTTGCGGGATTAAACGGAACAGGAATAACTTTAAGGTTTTCACCGTATATATGGCTTGGGTTTATCGATGTGGAAAGGGGAATATGGTTTGGTAGAGCCGGCTTAAACTCAAAATACTTTTCCTTTGGGGTTTTCGGAATACCCAAAAATAACGCCCAAAGGTACGGTTCGGATATAAGGTTTAGGTTTGGGCCTTTTGATTTTATCACAAGTGTTGTGTTCGGCTTTGATCAGGAATTGGGGAGCTTTGAAAGAAACGAAAATTCATTCGTAGCCGGATACTCGGCCCTTGATATGGTTTTTGGGTATAACTTTTTCATATCTTTACTTTACAACTACATAGGCTCATTTCACGAACCCCATAATAAAGACTTTCACAAAAGTATAATAACCCTCGCCTTCGGGCACTACCCTTTGAGGAATTTAAGGGCTGGGATAGAAGTGGGTTATAACACCGCGGCAAAATATCCGGCAAATGGGACATACGGGGGTATAACCCTTGACTGGGCTTTCTAAGGAGGTTAAGGAAAAGTGGGATTATTATGTTGAACTGATAAACACGGCCTTGGATATATTTTTACCCTGCGAGAAGGAAGAACCCACGGAACTGTATAAGGCGATAAGATATGCCGTATTTTCGGGGGGTAAGAGGTTAAGGCCTACCTTATCCTTGGCAACGGCTGAGGCCTTTGGGGCGGATCCAAAGGCCATATTACCCCAAGCGGCGGCCATAGAGATGATACACACATTTACATTGGTTCATGACGACTTACCGGATATAGATAACGACGATTTCAGAAGGGGTAAACCCACCGTACATAAGGTTTTTGGAAACGACATAGCAATATTGGCGGGCGATGCCCTATTCGCCTGCGCCTTTAAGACGGCCCTAAGGGGTTCTTTATCCGATGATAAAAAGATAAAGATTTTAAAGGAGATAACAAACGCGCTATGTTATAAGGGGGTTATAGAAGGGCAGGTTGCGGATATAAAATCCACAAAAAGGAAATCCACATACGAAGATATGATCTTTATACACACCCACAAGACGGGAAAGTTAATAGAATGCTCTGTAATGGTTGGCGTAATAGGTGCGGATGCCCCATTAGAAGTGCATGGTTATATGAGGAAATTCGGTCAAAATTTGGGTCTGGCATTTCAAATAAAGGACGACCTTCTGGATGCATTTGGAGACGAAGAAAAGGTTGGGAAGAAGCTGAGGAAGGACTACAATAAGGCCTCTGCCGCCGCAATACTCGGTAAGGAGAAGGCCGAGAAGATGATGAGGGAATTAATAGACGAGGCAAAGAAAAATCTGAGGAAAGCGGTGGGTGATAATGGGAAATTCTTGGAAGAACTTGCGGAGTATATAATAACACGAGAAGAATGATAAAACTCAGCGTATCGGGTTTAAGGGGCATTGTAGGGAAAGGTTTAACGCATAAGGAGGTTTTAGACTATTCCTTAGCATACGGCATCATTTATGAGGGTGGGAAATTGGCCGTTGGTATGGATACTAGGGAAAGCGGTTTTGCCTTAAAAAGCCTTGTAAAAGGCGCTTTAATGCTTTGTGGAAGCGATGTTTATGATTTTGGAATAATACCAACACCGGCGTTTTTAAGGATGATAAAGGTTTTAAACCTTGACGGTGGAATAATCATAACGGCGAGCCACAACCCGCCACAATGGAATGCGTTAAAATTTGCTTTTGGGGATAGGTTGAGTAGGGATTCCGAGGTTGAAAAGGTTAGGAATAATCTGGGAAAGGAACCAAAATACGCAACATTCGGTAAGGAATATAGCGTAGAGGTGCTGAACATATACCTTACAAACTTTCCGAAGTTTGACCTAAGCGGCCTGAAAGTCGTTTTGGACTTTCAAAACGGGGCAACATCGGGGTGGGTTGATAGGGTTTTTGAGAAACTCGGCGCGGAAGTATTTACGATAAGGGGAAGTGGGAAATTACCCGAAGACCCGGAACCGAAAAGGGAAAAGTTTTTTTTAATGGATGAAGTTTTAAGGGAAGGGTATGCGGATGTGGGGTTTGGATTTGATCCGGATGGGGATAGGGTTATATGCGGTTTAAAGGGATTGGGTATGCTTTCCGAAGAGCAAACCACAGCCTTAGCGCTATACTCGGCGGCAAAAACTTTTAATATTCCCAAAAAAGCCGTTTTAAACCTATCAACATCGGTTCTATCGGAGAGGGTTTTGAGGGATTTGGGGTATGAGGTTTCGAGGTGGAAGGTTGGGGAACCCAACATAATTGAATATATGGAAAGCATTGGCGCAAAATTGGGGGGTGAGGGAAATGGTGGTTTGATATATTACGATTTCACAAAGGGTAGGGATGGGATATTGGCATCGGTTTTAATAGGTAAGTTGGTAAAAGAAGGGGACATTCCCGATTTTATTCTAAAAAACCCTTACGATATGGTAAAATTGAAGTTTTCGGGAGAAATTGAAGACATTATGGAAAGGGTAAAAGTTTTGATAGATGGCTGGGATTTTGTGGGAATTGACGGTTATTATTTTAGGAATGGTGATAATTGGCTTCATATAAGGCCCTCAAATACCGAACCCGTAATAAGGGTTGTTGTTGAAGGGGATGAAAAGTTTGTGAAGGGTATCCTAAAAGTTTTAGAGTAATATTTTCTTATAAATTTATTTGTCGCTTGACTTTGAAAACACTACACTCTTAGAATTGCAGCATCATGAAAAGGTTTATAGTTTTGTTTATCCTGCCGTTTGTGCCCCTGTTTGGAGAAGCTCCAATCGGAATGTGTGGGAAAACCCCCTTTACCCCTGTGGATGTTTCACCTATGGCAACCCCGTTTTTCCAACTTTACAGGGAAGTTGTCAACGGCGATTTCGTCGCAGGAGGTTGTGCCCTTAGTTCCGGAGGTTCTTGTTCTATAACGATAAGCGGAATTCCCGCGGGTTCATCCGTCGTTAAAGCTTATCTGTTTTGGGTCACACAGGGTTCCGTCACATCTGGTGTTTTCAACGGAACACCCATAACGGGAACATTGGCCGGAAGCGATTGCTCAAGTTGTTGGGGCGGATATCCCACAAATGTATATTACGCGGATGTAACGCCATATGTATCGGGCAACGGTACATACAGCCTTTCTAGTTTTGGGTCTATAACCTGCGGGGGCCCCGGGCCGGAAGGTGCGGCTCTCATCGTGGTGTATGGCAACGGTGCGGAAACCAAAAGAACTATAACCGTATATACGGGTGCTTGGGAGTGGGTCTGTTCAGGGAATTACACATGGACACATACCGGTTTTACCGCCACAAATCCCGTAACATCGGCTAAGTATTTGGTAGCATTTGGCAATGGACAAAACTTTGGAGAAGTTGGAGGAGAATATGTATATCTTAACGGAAACCTGATAACCACTGACATAGACGGTTTAACCGGTCCGGGTTCCGGTCCCTGTGGAAACGGTTCCCTTTGGGATGTATTCCAGGGAAGCGCGACCAGCTGGATACCCGGAGGGGCAACGAGTGCAACTTTTTCTTTTAATAATTCGGAGGCTGCCGATTGTTGGCATATTACTGTGAGTGTTTTATCGGTTTCCTCGGATGATGCTTTAACATATACCTGTGCTGCGGGTTATGATGATCCGGTTCTCGTTGATGAAAGCAAAGGCGTATATTACGAAGGGGATATGACGGTTTATAGTATAGGCGGCTCGGTGATTTACAAGGGTAAAGGGTTTGTAAAATTGCCCAAGGGGGTTTATTTCATAAGGTATAAGGATGGGGTTAAGAAGGTGTTAGTCCGTTAAATTACAGACAAGGGGTCTATATTGAATATTCGCTTGCCCCGTAGTTTTAGGTTATTCAATGTTTGGAACAACCGACCGATTTTTCTGTAATCATCGCCTATCAAAACCAACCTTATGCGGTATTTACCGTATAACTTTGAAATCGGAGGGGGTGAGGGGCCCCATACCTTTACATCCCCTTTATAGTTATTCACAAATTCGCTTAAAACCTTAAAATTAAATCCGTTGTTTTCCTCGGAAGATGTTCTAACCTCAAAAAATGCCATCCTTGTAAACGGTGGGAAACCGAGCCTTTTCCTTTCATTGTATAACATTTGATAAACATCATCAAAATTCCCATCAATCAAAGCCTTAAAAACCCTATGTGTTGGATTGTATGTTTGTATTAATGTTAGACCCCCTTTCCTTATCCTTCCCGAAACCTGGGCCAAATATTGCAAGGCCCTCTCTTCCGCGCGGAAGTCGTTCCCCCTATACAGAAACTCATCGGCGTTTAAAACCCCAACAAAACCAACATTCTCAAAATCCAAACCCTTTATAACCATTTTTGTACCCACCAAAACCCTAACCTTACCCTCACCAAATTCCTTTAAAATCTTTAAGGCTTCACCCCTTTTCCTAATAACATCCGAATCCATTCTAAAAACTTCAACCTTTAACATTTCCCTTAAATACCTTTCTACCCTTTGCGTCCCGAACCCAACACCCCTTAAATTCGTTCCCCCGCAGTACTCGCATGTTAAAGGTATATCCTGAGAAAACCCGCAGATATGACACTTTAAGTATTCCCCCTTTTGCCCTTTGTGAAGGGCTAAGACAACATCACAGTTTTCACACCTTACGGGGTTTCCGCAATCACCGCAGAAGAAATAGGGCAAATATCCCCTTCGGTTTATGTATATTATAGCATTTTTCCCCTTTTCCAATGTGGAATTTAATTCTTCTAAAAACTTCTTGGAAAACACCCCGTTTATCAACTTTTGTTTTCTCAAATCCACGATTTCTATTTTTGGGTTTTCGTATTCATAAATCCTCTTGGTTAAAATCAATCGCTTGTATTTCCCGAGTTTCATATTGTGAAAGCTTTCCAAAGAGGGAGTGGCACTCCCAAGAATAACGGGGATTCCCAAGAGTTTAGCCCTATAAACCCCCAAGTCTCTGGCGTTAAAAAACGGTAGCCTTTCCTCCTCCTTAAAACTCTCTTCAAATTCCTCATCAACAATGATTATCCCCAAGTCTTTAAAGGGTAAAAAAACCGCATTTCTCGTTCCCATAACAACGGTTATATTACCGTCAAGAACCCCTTTCCAAACGCTCAACCTATAACCCTCCGGCATGCCGCTATGGTATAGGGCAAACCTATTACCGAAAGCGTTTTGAAAAACCTTCGCAAGGTGATAGGATAAAAATATTTCCGGAACCAGTATTAATACACTTTTGCCGGAATTAACAACCTTTTCGGCGGATTTCAGATATACATAAGTCTTTCCCGAACCCGTTGGTCCCCATAAGTAAAAAGGCGAAAACCCATCTCTTTCAATGGCGGAATAAATTGAATTTAAAACCCTCATCTGTTCAGGTGTGGGTGTGTTGGGTATGTTAAAGCTTCCAAATTCATAAATCTTAGGGGGTTTGAAATTGGGAAATTTGAAATCTTCAAATCGTTTAACCAAACCCATCCTTTCCCATTTTTTGAGGTAATAGGTCAAATCCCTACCGAATTTTTTCTTAATTGAGGACCTAGTCCTCGGCTCTTTAATGTAATCCCAAAGTTCCAGCATTTTGGTTTTTGGGGGTTTATCCCCCACCCTGAGGTAATATACCCTTATAGCCTTATGGAAAGCACCGGGAAGTATTAGGTTCAAAAAAAGGTTTAACGGGTTGTGATAGTATTCGGATGCAAACTCTACCAATTTTAAAACATCCTCCGGAAGCGTTATGTTTAGGTTTTCTGCCCTTTTTAAACCGTTTGTATTAATGCCTTCATCAACCGACCATACAACGCCTATATTGGTGTTGTTCCTTACATCAACCCTTACAACATCCCCTATCCTTCCATCCCCCTTATACTGGAACAAACCCGCCTTTGTTAATACGTTTAGTTTCAATCCCTTTCCACCCGAACCTCCTCAAATACTTCCTTTAACACATCCCCAACGGTTTCGACAAAGACGAATTCAAGCCTGTTTTTCACCGTTTGGGGAACATCTTCAAGGTCCTTTTTGTTCCAAGATGGCATTATAACCTTCTTAATACCAGCCCTGTCGGCCGCCAAAACCTTTTCCTTTATACCACCAACGGGTAATATCTTCCCCCTTAATGTTATTTCCCCGGTCATCGCAATGTCCGCGGGTACGGGTATGTTTAAGGCCAAGGAGTAAAGGGCAACAAACATGGTTATACCGGCGGATGGGCCATCCTTAGGTATTGCCCCGGAAGGTACATGTAGGTGTATAAACCCCTTATCCCAGAATTCCGGCGGAACACCCCTTTCGGCGGAATACTTTCGGGCCAATGTTAAAGCCGCTTCTGCGGATTCCCTCATAACCTCACCCAACTTACCCGTAAGTTTAAACCCCTTTTCACCCGGTACCCTTATCGCCTCAACAAAGAGGACCGAACCACCCACGGGTGTCCACGCCAATCCCGTAGCCACACCTACCTTTGCTTCCCTTTCGGCCAGTTCGGGGAAGTATTCCGGTTTTCCTAAGAATTCTTCAACATTTTCCGGGGTTATGACAAAATCGCAGGCCTCCCCCTCCTCCGTAACCTTCAGGGCTATCCTCCTAAAAATCCTGTTAATCTTTCTCTGCAACTCCCTAACACCCGCTTCCCTCGTGTATTCCTCTATTATCCTCGTCAAAGCCCTCTCATTAAATTCAACCCTACAATCCTTTAAACCGGTTTCTTCCTTTTGTTTGGGTATTATGAAGTTTAAGGCTATTTGGATCTTTTCCTCTAAGACATATCCGGGTATCTCTATGACTTCCATCCTATCAAGCAACGGTGCGGGAATGGTTAATGTCGTATTTGCGGTGGTTATAAAGAAAACCTTTGAGAGGTCAAAGGGGAGGTCCAAATAATGGTCTTTAAAGGAATGGTTTTGCTCCGGGTCTAAAACTTCAAGTAAAGCGGAGGCCGGATCTCCCCTCCAATCGGTGCCGAGTTTGTCTATTTCGTCGAGCATCATAACGGGATTATTACTACCCGCTTCCTTCAAGGCCATAATTATCCTTCCCGGCAAGGCGCCCACATATGTCCTCCTGTGCCCCCTTATTTCGGCCTCATCCCTAACACCCCCAAGGCTCAACCTAACAAACTTTTTATTCAAGGCCCTCGCTATTGACCTACCCAAACTCGTCTTTCCGACACCCGGAGGACCTACAAAGCAAAGGATGGGGGCTTTACCCGTAGGGTTTAACTTTTTTATTGCTATATACTCTAAAATCCTCTCCTTAACCCTTTCAAGGTCGTAATGGTCTTCGTCCAAAACCCTCCTCGCGTTGGCCACATCCATGTTATCCTCTGTGCTTTCAAGCCATGGGAGGTCTAATATCCATTCCAAATATGTTCTTATAACATGGTATTCCGGGGATGCGGATGGCACCCTTTGGAGCCTCCTCAACTCCGTTTCCGCAGCCTTTCTAACATAATCCGGTAGGGGCTTCTCCTTTAACCTCTTTTCAAGCTCCGCTATTTCGGACTGTTCATCGGATATTCCCAATTCCTTTTGTATTGCTTTTAGTTGCTCCCTTAGGAAGTATTCCCTCTGCGCCTTCTCCATTTCCTCCTGAACGCTCCTTTGTATCTTCTGAGATAACTCTTGCAATTCAACCTCACGAGTGGCGTATTTTAAAACCAATTCCAAGCGCTTCTTTACATCCAATGTTTCCAAAATCTCATACCTCTCTTCCGGTTTAAGGTTCTGTAAAAGCGACGCCGAAACATCCGCCAACATAGATGGTTTGGGTAAATTTGAAAGGGCTCCAACGGCTTCCTGAGGTATCTTTTGGTAATCCGCCAACTTCCTCATGGTTTGTAGTAATGCCTCCTTTAAGGGTAGGAGTTCATCATCCGGGTAGTCTATTTCGTGTAATTCTTCAACCTCGGCCATTATGTAAGGTTCGAGTTGTACCTGTCTTAAAATCTTTATCCTCTTTACGCCGCTTAGGATTATACGGATGTTTCCATCGGGCAACCTGTTCATCCTCATAAGGATGGATGCCGTTCCTACCGGATATAAATCTTCTATACCCTGAACATCCCTTTCCGGGTCTTTTTGCATAAAGGCGCCTATGATTTTCGGCTCGGTGGGTGTGGAAAGTACGGAATTTACAAGCCTCTTAGACCTTTCAACCCCAACCAAAACTGGAACCGTTGAAAAGGGGAATATGACCCCCCCCTTAACGGGTAAAATTGGCAATTCCCTTGGTACATCAATTTGCTCAAAAGGCACTTGCATTTTACTTTACCTCTATTTGTATTGTCCTCTTTTTCTTTGGTATCCTAATTTCCAAAAGCCCGTTTTCGTATTTACTCGTTATCCCATCCACATCTATATCCGCGTTTAAATATAGCCTCCTTTCAAAGGGTCCGAAATATATTTCCGCTATGTGGTAAATCCTGTTTCCCGGACCTTCCGGTTCCGGTCTTTTGCCGGAAATTATCAATGTCCCGTTATCGTATAAAACTTTTAAAGAGTTTTTATCCGCCCCTCCAACGGCCATATATACCACAAATTCGTCATCCGTTTCGTAGGCGCTTATGGGAGGTTTATAAACCCTATACCCAACCCTTGATATGTTTCCAAAAAACTCTTCAAACTCTTCAAAGGGGTCCTTAAACATTACTTTAACCCCAAACCCGCCAAAACCTTTATTGCGTCCCCTTTCTTTAAGTATGCGGCTTTCCTTAGTCTCCTCTTTCTCGCCTTACTCTTTTTAGGCCCCAAATTGTGCCTCCTACCGCTCCTCTGGTGTTTCACCTTGCCATTTGCGGTAATTTTAAACCTCTTTGCTATGGACTTCTTGGTTTTCATAAACGGTAATTCTAAGGCCGGAAAAAAACCGTTATATAATACCCCGTTTATGCCGAGAATTAACGCTTTTAAGATTGATATTTCAAAAATCCCGAGTATAAATTATTACAGGCTTAACGAGGGGTTTCAGAATGATGCGGAAATGTTTTCATTTTCGTGGAGAAACGGTGGAATTTTTTGGGAGGATTATTTTTTAACACCCTTAGAGTATAGTGAAATACCCGATAAAGACCGTTTAAAACAAGTTAAAAGTTTTCCCTTTCTTTCCAAAGATTTGAACACGGAAACCCGCATAGATTTACTGCACCGTTATACCTCCTTTAAACTCAAAAAATTGGGCGTTTTGAAAAAGATAAAAAACAATATAAAACAAAGCCTTTTAGAAAGGGGGATAAAGGAGGTTATAGGTAGGTTTGTCTGGGATGTTGAGGTCCTTGACGATGTAATATTTAACGGCGAATTTTACTATGTCCTGAATTTTAGAATTAGAATATTCTTTAACCAAAACCTATGGGATTATGTGGGGAGAAATCCGGAAAGGTTAAACGGTTTAAAAGGCAAGGGTTTTAGGTTTAAATTGAACCCAAAGTATATATACTACATTGAAAAAGTTTATAAGGATGAGGCGAAAAGCAAGGAAATATTAGATTACCTACACTTTAAGTATCCGAAATATATGCAAAAAGTTAATCTTGACGAAAATCAGCCGATAATATTGGGTTCCCGGGGTTATCGCAAATACCCGTATTTACCCCAGCTGTGTTATTTATCCGCTAAAATGGATGAAATTGATGGATGGGAGATAAGGGAATTTAAGAATCTATGGATTTTAACGAATCAACATAGGTTTGAGATTATAAGATCTGCATTTGAAAATAGCACGAATAAACGACCCGAGATTTTAGAGGTTAATAGCAGGATATACCCAAAGCCGGAAATTTTGGTAAATCAGAAGGATGGGAAGATATTGGGGGAAGGTTTTAGACCTTACTATGTTCCCAAAATCCTACCAAAGGAATTGGATACATACATACTTATTGATAAAAATCTGGGCTATAACTCCGTAAAAGATTTCGTTGAGGATTTCTTAAAAGCCTTTAATTCAATTTCCCAAATCCCAAGGTTAAGGGTTGTAAAAAGGATAGAATTCTCCCCGGAAAAAATAATAGATGCGGATAAAGAAACGGAAGTACGCGATCCCCTGGCGTTTTCATTAATCATATTCCGCATTAAATACACATCAAACAACGGGGAAAAACCCTATGAAAGTATTAAAAGGTTGCTATTCAACAAAAACATAATTTCGCAGACCTTGATATACTCCAACATAAAAGAAAACAACATGGAAATAATCCTTAAAAACCTCATCGTTCAGAGTATGTCAAAGTTGGGTATAAGGGCTTTTACATTAAAAAGCGAAATCCCCTACGATTATACTATTGGGGTTGATGTTGGGAGGACTTGGAGGGGAAATTTGGGAGTGGGTGGTTGTTCGGTTGTGATAACGGGCGACGGTGTGGTCAAAAGGATAGTTCCGATTCCTCAACCCACAACCGGAGATACTTTAAAAATCTCGTGGTTTTTGGGAAGGATACATGCAAAGGATAGGCTTTCGGGTAAAAGGGTTTTGGTTTTGAGGGATGGGAATTTGAGGAAGGAAGAATTGGATGATTTGTATCATTTTGTTAAGGATTACGGGGTTGAAGTTTTAACATATATGAATGTTGTAAAAAGGCATAGGGTTTTTATGGTTTCGGAGGAAAACGGGGAAGGGGTTGTATTTGGCGATGGTTCAGGGCTTTTATTACCGCACGGAAGGGACTATAAGGAGGTTGGTCCAAAGCCCATAAGGATAAAGGACAAGTATGTATTTGATAAAGGGGGATTTCAAAAGGTTGAAGTACTCTATCAGGATTTAAAGGTTTTGAACGATTTGACATATTTGGTATTTTCAATGCTTCCCTTAAAAAAGACCAAACTGCCCGCACCCATAGGCCTTGCGGATAAGTTCGTTAAGGCGTTGGGTAAAAACTGGTCGATAAGGGAGGAACTTTTGGAAAACGGGTTGCTTTATTTCCTGTAATTTATGTAGTGAAAAAATATTTACACTACAAAATTTGAATCAACCTTATAATACCCGTACTATGGAACCGAGGTTTTTGAAGGCTTATGAAATGCTGTTCGCAAATTTTGGGGAGAGCGAATTTACATATGAGGATGCGGAAAGCGTGCTCGGAAAGGATTTCGCCAATATTAGAGAAGTTATATCCCAACTAAAACGGGAAAAATTAATAAAGTATTTGGGGAGATACGAAAACGATAACAGAATAAAGAGGTTTAAACTGGTACCCTTAGCCAAGGTGGTAAATTCCAGAGGGGAACTTATAAGCATACTTAAACAATCCGCCGATCTTATAAGGACAAGGGTGGATTATAGGGTTTTGTTAATCCTCCTATTCTACAAGTCCATAAGCGACAAGTGGTATAAAACCGTTGAGTATTATAAAAGGCAGGGATATAACGAGAATACCGCCAAGGATCTGGCCGATGCGGATGTTTTACGCCTACGGGATAAAAACGGGGACGAAATAACATGGCATAGTGCGGGAAATAATTCCCAAAAATTGGTTGAAAACCTTTCAAAGTTGGAAGACCTAAACGGTGATGAACTGAAAGGGTTTAAGAGTTTGCTCCAAATAACTCAAATCGCCGATCTGGTGAATAACTCCGGTAATATCTCCATATTTTCGCAAATAATACAACTTTTCGGCAATATTGACTTTTCCAATTATCCTTACGATGTTCTTGGAGATGGATACGAGTGGATACTCGGATATTTTGCCCCTCAGAAAGCCAAAGAGGGGGAAGTTTATACACCCAAAGAGGTCAGTAGGCTGTTGGCCGAAATCCTTGATCCAGAAACCAATTACGATATACTTGACCCCGCAAGTGGTTCCGGTTCTTTATTAATAGAGATGTATAAAAAGATGGCGGAAAAAGGCGAACCCAATGGTATGCTTTACGGTCAAGAGGTAAATAGCGTTATGGCGATTATTTCAAGGTTAAACTTTAAACTCCATAATATTACCAACTTCAAGATATATGAAGGCGATTCCTTATTATCTCCCCAGTTTGAACATGCGGATATAGTGGTTGCAAATCCGCCTTGGAATCAGGACGGATATAACGAGAAAAATCTCGGAAATATAAGGGATATATACTATTATGGCTTTACAAATAAAAAATCCGCCGATTGGGCTTGGATACAGTTGATAACTTACTACGCCAAGAAAAGGGCGGGTGTTATCATAGATACCGGGGCGCTTACAAGGGGTGGAAGGGAAGGAAAGATAAGAAGGAAATTTATAGAATCCGGGATAATAGACGCTGTAATCCTTTTACCTGAAAAGTTGTTTTATAACACCCAAGCACCCGCATGCATAATAATTTTTAACAAGGAGAAACCTAAGGACAAAAACGATAAAATTCTGTTCATAAATGCGAGTTATCTATACAAATCCCACCCAGATGTTAAAAAATTAAACATATTGGGTGAGGATAACATAGAGGAAATAGTGGATGCTTATAACGGTTATTATGAGGGAAGGGAACTTCCGGAATTTGCAAGGGTTGTATCAATTGATGAAATCGCAAATAACAACTATAACCTTAATGTTTCCCTATATGTTCATTTGGGTGAAGAAAATGAAAGGGTTGATATTTTTGAAGAGTTTATGAACCTTATGAGTTTAAACGAAGAGTACGAGGCACTGTTTAATAGGATAAGCGGGTATATGGAGGAAATAAAGAAATTGGAGGGTGAGATATGAGGGTATCCAAAATTAAGGAAAACAATTACTCCGAGGCTTATGTAGGAAGAACGAGCAATGTTAATAGGAGAATAAACCAAATCCGACGAAGTATTGGAAAGTTTAAAGATGTGTATATAGTTTATGCAACCAAAAATTTAGAACATGCCAAAAGTATGGAAGGCGAGATGAGATCGTTATCCATTCTAAACCAATCAGATGGTTCCGATGGTTCAAAAGGCCAACCACCTTATTATGTATATGTCGCTTTTAGGAGGTAAAGTATGAATGGGATAAGGTTTTATAAGGAATTGGATTTTAAGGATACGGAAGTTGGGAGGATACCGAAGGATTGGGAGGTTAGGAGGTTGGGGGAGGTGGCAGAAATAAAAAATGGAAAATCAGATGTAAAGGATGCGGTTCCGGGTGGGTTATATCCCTTCTTTGATCGTTCAACCGTAGTAAAAAAGAGTAACAGATACCTTTTTGATACGGAAGCCGTAATAATACCGGGTGAAGGGTATAAATTCATACCAAAGTATTATAACGGTAAATTTGATTTACACCAAAGGGCTTATGCTTTATTTAACTTTGATATATCAACTTATGCCCCATATGTCTTTTACGCTTTACAATGGGATAAAATTCAAAACATCCTAATACGCCGAGCGGTTGGATTTACAGCATTATCGCTAAGAAAACCTATTATTCAAAACTTCCCCATCCCCCTCCCCCCTCTCCCAGAACAGAAAGCCATCGCTAAGGTTTTGAGCGATTTTGATAAGCTTATTGAGGTTATAGACAGGAAAATAAAGGCTTTGGAAAGGATAAAGAAGGGTATGATGGATATTTACTTTACGAGGGGAGTGTTTGAACACAAAGAATTTATTTACAGCAAGGAACTGGGGCATGAGATACCGAAGGATTGGGAGGTTAAAAAATTAACAGATTTGGCCGATCTGGAAAGGGGTAAAGAGGTGGGTTCTAAAAATTACAATAGGAAAGGGGAGGGAATAAGGTTTATAAGGGTTGTTGATCTTTCGGGTGCCCGTGATGATGTAGTTTATACGACTTCAAAAGATGTAAAAATTTGTAAAAAAGACGACATTTTAATAACCCTTGATGGGAGTGTAGGGATTGTAAGAATGGGATTTGAAGGGGCTTATTCTTCGGGTATAAGGAAGGTGGTAATAAAGGATAAGGAGAAAGTTTTAAAGGATTTCCTATTCTTCGCTTTACAGGGCGATTTGGTTCAATATGTTATAAAATCCTATTCTCGTGGAACTACAATTCAACATGCCGGCGAATCCGTTAAACATATTCCCATCCCCCTCCCCCCTCTCCCCGAACAGAAAGCCATAGCCGACAGGTTAAAATCTATTGATGATTTGATTGAAAACCGCAAAAGAATGAGGGAAAGTTTGGAGAGGATGAAAAAGTGGTTTATGGGGAAATTGCTTATGGGTGAAATAAGGGTTAAGGAGGTGTAAAGGTGTATAAGGAGAGGTATGATTACAAACATATAAAGGAAGAGTTGAAAAAACTGGGTTGGCAGGAGAATGTTGGGGAAAAGGAGGGCTTGTTTATAGATAATGATTTAAGGCAGATATGCAAAATCAACGGGGTTTATGAGCATTGCGATAAACTTTTAGATGAGATAAAAAAGGCGTTTGAAAATAGTGATGATAATGGGTTTTTGCTTATGCTTCAAATGGGCTTTAATTCCAAGGTTTTAAACAACAGGGTTATAAAACTCATAGATTTTGATGATTGGAGGGAAAACATTTTTAGGTTTTCACAAGAGCATAAGTTTGAGGGCTATCCGAGAAATATAATTCCGGATTTTGCGCTTTTTATAAACGGGATACCGGTGGTAATAATAGAGGTTAAGAAAACCAGAGGAGAGGATAAAGTTGAAGAGGCCGAGGATCAAATTGAAAGGTATGAGATGTATTCGCCAAAACTGTTTAAAAGCGTTTTCTTGGGTATAGCATATTCAAAAACAAAGAGATATGCCGCCACATACCCAAACCATACCCAGAAACCTTTTAATAAACCCTTTCAGGAGTGGAAGGATGAGATAAGCAAAAATTCTAATATATTTGAGATTTTAGAACCCACCAGACTTTTAAGAATCCTCAGGTATTATACAATACCTTTAAAAAACGGCACAAGGGTGGTTCCCAGATATATGCAATTTTACGCGGTTGAAAAGGTGGTGAATGAAAGGATTATCCCATATCTAAACGGTAATAATTATAAAAATAAAGGCTTGATATGGCACTGGCAGGGAAGCGGAAAGAGTTGGGAAATCGTATTTTTAAGCCGTATATTTTTACAAGATTACAGGGAAAAATATACGGATGTTTTTATCGTGGTTGATAGGTTGGAACTGGAAAGCCAAATACTTGATGAATACTTCAATAACATTTATGGCGGAATTATCCCATACGAGAGAATTGATAATAGGTATAGTTTGAACAGAATTTTACAAAGGTTAAAGGAAAAAGAAGAGGGTAAAAGTATAACGGAATCCAAGGTTTGGATTGTCATGCTTCACAAATTTGGAGGAGAAGGAATCGGGAATATTACAGAAATTCGGCGGAAGCACATATTAATACTTAGGGATGAGGTTCATCGCTCCGAATACGGCATACTTGCGGATAACCTACACGGCATTTTCCCAAATGCTATAAAGGTAGGTTTCACCGGAACTCCAAACACCAAAAACGATAAAAACACATTTGAAGCATACTCTTATCCAAATGAAGGGGAATTCTATCTCCACAAATATTTTGTGGGGGATTCAATTGGAGATGGATATACATTACCAATAGTTTGGATGTCGGTGGAAAACGAGAATATAAAATTACCGGAAGAAAAAACAAGGGAAATCGTTAGGAAAATAATAATCGGGGATATACCCGAAGAATCTTATGAAGAACCCGCAAACATAACCTTAAAGGATTACCTAACCTCACCCAAAAGAATACAAAAAGCGGCTGATTACATATTACAAAGGATAGAAGAAG
Organism: Caldifarciminota bacterium; assembly: GCA_039802605.1. Classification (GTDB taxonomy): domain Bacteria; phylum Hydrothermota; class Hydrothermia; order LBFQ01; family LBFQ01; genus Caldipriscus. Next base: position 157,086 of record JBDRWW010000002.1, read on the forward strand.
ATACGGAAAAATTTAAATTCAAAGCCTTTGTTGTGGCTCAAAACAGGTATGCGGCCGTTATGTTTTGTAGAATGTTAAGGGAAAAACTCGGACATGAAAAGGTAGGAGTGGTATTTACCGGTTCCGGAAGCGTTAAAGTTGCCGATTGGCAAAGGGAAATAGATGAGTTTATAAATCAAGAGGAAAAAACCAACGGAAAAAAGTGGGATGAGATAATAAGGGATAGAAAAAGGAGTTTTAAGGATGAAAACAGTCCGTTAAAGGTTTTAGTGGTTTCGGATATGCTATTACAGGGATACGATGCGCCAATATTAAAGGTTATGTATATTCATAAGGTTATGAGTGGGCACACACTATTACAGGCCACCGCCCGGGTGAATAGACCGTATAAAGGCAAAAATAAATCCTTTGGTTTGGTGGTAGATTTAACCGGAATACTTTTAAGTGAATACATTGATACCCTCAGGAATTATGAACTTTACAAAGAGGACATAAGCGAGGACATACTTAAAAACCTGTTTATTAGTTCTGACGAAAAGTTTAACGAATTTCTCGGTAGTTTTGAAAACTTAAAAAAGGAGTTAAACGATATATTAGCGCCCATCGGCTATAATTACGAAAAACTAAAAAGTGAATGGAATAATTTGGATGAGAAAGAGGTTAAGCGATTGGTATTTTGGATTTTTTCAAATTATTGGGAAATTTTTGCAAACATTAAGGAAACTTTAAGGACTTACAAATCCATAGGCGCATATCCCAAAAAGAGGGAATACGCAAGGGATGTAGAATTTTTGGAAGAACTGTTTAATGAATTAAGAGGCTTACTTAACTCCAAGAAGAGAAGGAGAATAAAAAACTTAAAGTTAGAAATTCTTGAAATACTAGAAACCGAACTCAAACCGGGGGGATTGGCCTATATTGATGAAAGCATAGACAAAATCCTAACGCCCAAGTTCCCCGAAAAAATCATAATAGCCAATTTCTTATTAGTGGAAATGGAAAAATATCAAAGGGAAAAAGTGAAAACTCCGCTTCACTACGAAGTGATTAGAAACCTCAAATCTTTAATAAAAAGGATCCAAACCCTTCAAGAGGAAAACGCCAGACTCATCCTTGAAATCATTCTATCAAAAAGCGAAAAAAGATTAATAAGTCAATTAAAACAAACCCAAGATAAGAATTTGAGGGGGATTTTAATGCGGATAAGAAACATATGGTTTTATGGAAAACTTATTCAAAAGGGAAATATATCCGAAGCGGAAGCCCTTGCATATACTATAGTTAGGAAATTTATAGGGAGAAAAGCCAAAAAAGTAATGAAAGATTTAATTTTAATATGCGAAAAAATCCATAAAAGGCGGGATAAAGCGGAAAAGATAACCCCAGAAATAAAAAAGCAATTGGAAAGGCTTTTAATAATATCGGGATACAAACAAAATAGAAACGAGATTTTACAAAACATTGAGCAATATATAACTGATTTTTATGGATGGAAAAGCTTTAAGAAAACTCTTGGAGGAAGTTAAGGAAAAACTGGGATTAAAGGATAAGGTTTATTTGAGGGTAAAACCTTTAAAAAGATCAATAGCAATTATATCGCTTAAAACCAAGAGAATAACGATAAACAAAAACATATTGAACATATTCACAAAGGACGAAATAAAATACATCTTGGCGCACGAACTATTACACCTCAAATACGGGAAAACCCACACCTTGGAGATGGATCGGGAACTTGAAAACCTCTTTGGAAAAGATGTAAAACCGTCAATATTAAAGAAAATCAAATCGTTAATCCAATCCTCTTAGAAAAATCCGAATATATCAAACCCTGAGGATCATACTTAGCCCTTATTTCCATCCACCTCTTTGCGTTTGGATACATATCAAAAAACCTTTCCTTGGTTAAAACCGCATCCTTTGTTAAATAAACCCTTCCCCCAAACTTTATTACCTTATCCGTTAAAGCCTTTAAAAATTCAAACAAACCACCCCTTATCGGGAAATCAAGGGCAAGGGTCCAACCCTCCATACCAAAGGCCAAATAACCATCCTGCTTACCCATCTTCTTTAAAACCGCCAAAAAGGAATTCCCTCCAAAGCCCACAATATCGGAGAATATTTCCTTTAAACCCGCATCGTCGGGGACGACAAACTGAAATTGGACAAAACCCCTCTTCCCATAAGCCCTATTCCAATTTAAAACGGAATCCAAGGGATAAAAAAACCTTTCGTAATCAACAACCCCCCAACAATCCGGATGGGTTAAGTAATAAAACTGGTTAAAAGCCTTTACCGTCCAATCGCTTAAAACAAAGTCCGGAAGATAAAAGGGTACATTTATCTTAGTCTTACCCAAAAACATTAAAGGATTGCTTTTTAAATCTTTGGGTAAATCCGAGAGTTTTGCATGCTCGCCAAACATAACAACACCCCTACCAAAGTTTTTACCCCTTGAAAGGCAGTCTATCCAAGCAACGGAATATGTGTATTTTGGATCGTTTTCCTCAAAGGTTGCCAACATATGGTCTAAATCCTTAACCCTAACACTCCTATAAAGGATATAAGAGGTTTCAACCCTTCTGAGTTTTATTTTTGCATCCAATATAAAACCCGTTAAACCCATACCCCCAAGGGTAATGTAAAACAATTCGGCATTTTCGTCCCTAGTGCAATAAACCCTTTCCCCACTCGGAATGATTAGATTAAAACCCAAAACATAGTTTGATATTGAACCCTCCTTGTGGTGGTTTTTCCCATGTACATCGCTCGCAATCGCGCCACCTATGCTAACAAACTTTGTGCCGGGTGTTATGTAGGGAAACCAACCCCTTGGTAAAAAGTATCTCAGAATATCCTCAAATGTAGCACCGGACTCAACCCATAGTATTCCGTTTTCCTCATCAAAATCCAAAAATCTGTTCAAGTATCCACTCTTAATCACAAAATCCGATAAAGACTGATCCGCATAACTTCTACCCATCCCCCTAGGAATACTACCCTTGAAAAATTCAAAATTATTAATTGCAAATGGATAAAGAACCTTACAATTCCTTACCGGATAATTACCCCAACCGCTCAACCTTTCTATTTGTACCTGCATTCCCCAGTTTTATAAGATTTTTCGGGGTTTATGGAAAACAAAAACGATGCTATCAAGGCCTGTAATGATAGTATTAACCAAGCACCCCTGTTAAAGTTTTCAAATAAAAGGCCACCCCAACTGGGTCCCAAAGAATAACCCATACCCTGGAAGGTACTCCAAAAACCCATATAAGCCCCCAATTCTCCCTCGGGTGCCCTATTGGATGCGGAGGCCATAATAACCGGAAAAACGAACATCTCACCTAGTGTTATGAAAACTACGGCAAAGATTAAATGCGTATAGTTTTGTGAAAGGAATAGGACAATATACCCCAAAGCAAACAATATTCCACCGCTTACAACCGAAAGGGTATAACCCAGTTTTTCCAATAGCTTTGTTATAGGGAGTTGGAAAAGGATTATTAAAAGCCCGTTTAAACTGAAAAGATAGGCAACCATATGCTTTGGTATATCCAAATCTTTTACGGCAAACAAACTGAAATTACTCGTAAGTTGGGAGGATAGGGTAAATACCAAAACGGAAGTTATGGAGAAACCGATGAAGGAGTAATCGGGAAAAACCATTTTAAAACTCCTAAGTCCCGTATGCCTTTTAATCTCCTTTAAAAACAAAGTGAAGATTATTGCAAGGAAAATTCCTATGGATGATGCCAAGAATAGATATACATAAATGTACCGATTGCCCAACCGCCGTTTATCGCAATCCTCACCAAACTGAAAACCCTAACCCTATCATCCGAAATATCGGCAACATAGGAATCGGCCACGGGTAAAAATAAGGAAAATCCAAGGGATGTTAAGAATGTGGCCATAAAAATATAAGGCAAGGGGAAGTTTAAAGATACAAAAATCGCAAGGAATACTAGCATCAAAAAACGAAAGGAAAGTATGAACCTCAGGAGGATAACCCTGTCCATTATATCTGCGAGATTTCCCATAAAAATCCTTAAAAATGTAGCCACAAACACAGCAGAGGTTATAAAAATACCTATGTTTAGTACCGAAAGGCCCCTATCGTTCAAGTATAGTGGTATAAAGGGCCAAGATAAGGAAAAGCTAACCGATAACAAAAACCGTATAAATGTTATAGCATAGAGTTCCCTTTTCAACTTTTATTTATTGAGCGTAGGCCCTTACTACCCTATCAACCTCCTCGGGGGTACGCATAGCGCCCACATGCCTTTTGCCGTTTATAAAGAATGTTGGGGTTCCCCTAACCCCCACTTTAAAGCCCAACATTAGGTCGCTTTCCACCCTCTTTTTACCGTCATCGTTATTAACGCATTCCTTAATCTCCTTAACAACCTTTTTATCCATACCCGAGAGCCAATCCCAACTGAAAGGTTCCCTTGAGCCGTGTTCCTCTATAATGTGCATAACATCCGGGAAATATTCGTTTGGGGTACAGGCCAGAATCTCGGCCTTTCTATAAGCGTTCGGGTGGATTTGAACTAGGGGGAATAGCCTTATATAAAGGGCAACATCCGGCCTACTTTTCGCGTATTCAATAATATTGCTATGTGTCATACGGCAGTACGGACAATCCGGATCCGTAAACATAACTATTTTTATGGGGGCATCCTCAACCCCTATTATGGGCTTTATACCCTCGGTTAGTTTTTGTACATCCGCATCACCTTGTGCGAGTAAAAGTATTATCATGGTTGTGTTGGTATTCTAAGGCTGAAATGAAAGGTATATATGGGGCTTTTGGTTTTGTGCTTAAATTCTTCAACCGTTTCAAAGCCCAAGGATAGCATGAGTTCCTTAATTTCGTTTTCAAGATTCCAACCGTGGGTTTGGATATACCACTCCGGTATTTCCCTTATTAACTTAGGGTTTGCTTTTAAAAGAAATCTCTCGCAACCTTCACAATTAAACTTAACCAAATCGGGTTTTAATTTCAATACTTCGTCTATATGTTTAACCTTAATTTTTGTCCTCTTTTTTCCACCAGTTCTCCCAAAATCCGCCCCAAACTCTTCATATTCTACCTCAACAAAACCATCAACATCCCCTATCCCAAATTCATATATTTCCACCTTATCCGAAACACCGTTTATTCTAAGGTTTTCTCTAATTACCTCAACATTTTCCGGTATAGGCTCAACTACAAAAACCTCTTTGGCCCCCTTTGATAGAAAAAATAAAGCGCTTTCGCCTAAAAAACCCCCCACATCCAATACGGTTTTCCCACTTATATTTTTTATCTTCCAATAAGGGGAGGATTTGTCAAGAACCGCGGGCATCCATTTCAACTTATTCCTCGGGACGAAAAGTTTATAACCGTAAAAGTCGAATAAAAACCCTTCATCCTTTTGCCCCAAAATCCAATGACCCGAATCTATTAACGACACTATCCTCTTATACTCATAAAAATCAACGGAAACCTCCGCATCGTTGATAAACTTAATTTTTATGGCTTTATTACGAAAAAACCTTAAAAGTATTAATTTTGGTATTTCGTGGGGTTTTACGCGATTTACCCTTCCCAAGTGTCTATTTGTGCCCTCTGTAGCCTTCCGGAGTAGTCTATATACACTGTCTTCAATTCCGTAAATATTTCAAAAGCCGTCCAACCGCCTTCCCTGTGGCCGTTTCCGGTTTGCTTAACGCCTCCGAAGGGTAAATGCGTTTCCGCACCAATAGTTGGGGCATTTATATATGTTATACCCGCCTCAAGGAGTTCAATGGCTTCCATAGCCTCCCTTATGTCGTTTGTGTATATTGAAGATGAAAGGCCGTATTTGGTGTTGTTTGCCAACTCTATCGCCTCCTCAAAAGATTTAACCTTAAATACGCATAGAACCGGTCCAAAAATCTCCTCCTGGGCTATCCTACTGTTCGGATCCACATCAACGAATATAGTGGGTTCAAAGAAATAACCTTCCCTATCAATCCTCTTCCCACCGTAAACCAACTTTGCACCGCTTTCAATCCCATACCTAACATAAAGTTCCACCTTCTTTAAAGCCCCTTCGTTTATTAAAGGCCCCATGTTCGTATCTTCAAGTAAGGGGTTATCAACCTTTAAGGTTTTAACCTTTTCAAGGAGCATATCCATAAACTTATCGTAAATAGCCTCGTGCAGTATAAGCCTGCTCGTGGCGGTACATCTCTGCCCCGTGGTCCCAAACGCCCCCCAAAGGACTCCATCCACTGCGAGTTCAAGGTTGGCCGAGGGCATTACGATTATGGGGTTTTTACCCCCCATTTCAAGGGCAACCTTTTTATATGTCCTCCCCGCTATCTCCGCAATTCTAGCACCCACCACACTTGAACCCGTAAAGGAAACCACCCTAACATCCGGATGGGCCGCCAAAATTTCCCCAACGCTTTCACCACCTCCGGTTACAACATTCACAACACCTTCCGGAATTCCCGCCTCTTCAAGGGCCTTTACGAATTCCAAACCGGAAGCGGGGGCATCGGACGCGGGTTTAAAAACAACGGTGTTTCCAGATACAAGGGCGGGGAATAACTTCCAAGAGGGTATAGCCATTGGGAAGTTCCATGGGGTTATGGCGGCAACCACACCAACAGGTCTCCTTATCACATACGCCGCCTTATTTGGCAGCTCGCTTGTAGTCGTATATGCGAAAAGCCTCCTACCCTCTCCAAAGGCGTAAAAACCCGTGTCTATCGCTTCCTGAACATCGCCCCTAGCCTCTTTAATCGGCTTCCCCATTTCCCTCGTCATCAAACGGGCCAATTCCTCTTTCTTTGACAAGAGTATTTCCGTGGCTTTTCTTATGATCTCCGCCCTTTTTGGGGCCGGAACCCTTGACCAGTGTTTAAAGGCCCTTTTTGCGGCCTCAACGGCCTCGTTAACATCTTCCGCCGTAGATAGGGGATGAACCGAAACGACTTCCGAAGGTTTAGCGGGATTCCTATTTTCAAAGAACTTACCGCTTTTTGAAGGCACCCATTTCCCGTTTATGTAATTCTTGTACTCCATCATATACGGTTATTCTACATCCGATAAAAATTTTATCCCGCATTGAACGGGAATATAATTCCCAATTATGTTATCGGCACCGGTACTGATATTGAAGTCTTTTTCCTTTTATTCGGACAGCGTTGAAATGGTTTTAAAATCCCAGTTGCAGGGAATGGCCCAAGTTTTTGATTGGAAGAAAAGCGCAAAGGGTTCCCCGGAAGATTTTTATAAAAATCTGTGGGAAAAAACAAAGGATAAGTATTTGGCGGTTGTTGTCCTTGGAGATGAGCCTTTACAATTCGCAATGAAATACATAAAGGAAAAACCCGTGATATATGTATATAACTATCACCAAATGGATACGCTTTTTGTTCCTAAAAACTTCATAGGGGTCTTTGGTGCAATCTCGCCGGTTTTACATTTGGAAAAGATGATATGTGCCTTTGAAGAGGGGAAGATCTTGGGAATTTTAATATATAGAAACGAATGGGAGGTTTTAAGGGATGTTTTTGAAAAGGCTCCAAATGTATCCGGTAAAAATCCCATAAACGAAATACACATAAGGCTGATAGATTACCCAACGCAAATACAAACGGCATTAAAGGATTTGAAGGACTTTGGTGTTAAAGTGGTATGGATACCCCCAACATCTTTATTAAACTTCGGGAAATATTCGGAGGAAATAGCGGATTATTCTAAAAAGTTTAAAGTTGGGGTATCCTCTTATGATGTGTCAAATGTTCGCGTGTGGTCGGTATATGCGTGGCAACCCTCACCCTCGGATATGGGAAGTTTAATACTTGAAACCCTATACGAAATTGATAAAGTTTTAAAAGAAAGGGAAAACCCTACATTTCCCAAGGTAAAGGTGCATTATATATTTTCGGTCTCATCGGGTATTCCAGCATTAAACAAAACCCTTGCAAACAAATTAAAGTTGAAAGTATCGGAGTCGTGCTATTTTAAGCAGGTTTATTAATCAGTTCCTCTAAGGTTTTGGCAAAGGCGTTATATGCGCTTTCCGAAAACAGCACAAACCTTACGAGTTTAACATTTTTCAGGGTGGGAAGGGTGTTTAAAACTGTTGATAGGGTTATTTTTGCGGCTTCATCCATCGGATAACCAAAGGCACCCGTGGAAATTGCGGGAAATCCTATAGATACTATTCCCTTTTCATCGGCCAACCTTAGAGCGTTTTCATAGGTTTTTGAAAGGAGTTTATCGGATGGCATATCAACCCCATAAACAGGACCAAGGCAATGTATGACATACTTATTGGGTAGATTGTACGCACCCGTTATAACACATTCCGAAACCTTTATTGGGGCATATTTTTTACACTCTTCGTACAGTTGGGGACCGGCAGCCCTGTGAATTGCACCCGCAACACCACCCCCAGGGGCGAGTTGGGCGTTTGCGGCATTCACCACGGCTTCAAGGTCGTCTTGTTTTGTTATATCCCCCTTTACTATTTCCAAAACCTTCCCGTTTATTTCCACTTTCATTTTTCAAGGCTTTGCTTTATCTGGGAGAGCAAATCAGCGGGGGATTTTATGGGATATTTCAGGTTTTCAAGGATTTCGTTCACGCTTTTGTCCTCAATCTTCAAACCGGATAACCTTTCCTTCAACACTTCCTTTTCCACGGGGAAATCCAACCCCTTTATCCTCCTCAAAACCTCAACGGGCCAGAATATCCCCAGTGTCTCCGAAGCAACTTGTAATGCATGGGAAAATATAACGAGGTTATCCCTACCCTCTTTAACCTCTCGGTAGGCTAATTTTGCCAAACCACCCGCAGTATGGGCCCTCGGGGTTTTCTCTTCCAGCTCGCCTTCCAACTTTTTTATGACCAGTTCGGGTTCCGCCCTCAACATGTTCCTAACGGTTTGACGGGTTAAGCCCAAGAATTCCGCTATTTCCGTTTCCGTCTTCATAGCCATATCCTGTAAAACTATCGCATAAGATGCCTCCATTAAACTCGGTATCCAGGTTAGGTTCCTATACTCTATTAACTTTCTAGGACCCCCTATTATCTCAAGGGCCTTTAAAAACACCCTAATTGCCATTGCATCTATATCAAATTCCTTTATCTCATCCGGTCCAAGTATTGGCATATTACACCTCCTTTTTTGTCAAACTTGGCATAAAAAGCCCCGACCCCGGTCTTAAAGGGTTTGAAGGTTGGGGGTATAAGTTCATAAGTTCATAAACCTCGGCCGGCACATTGGTACTGACCTTTAAACCCAACTCCTTTAATTTTTCGTAAGTTATCGGATAGTCATGCGTCCAAACTCCTGAGGATAAAACCCTTGCCAATTCCTTAGATTTATCATCCCCATACTTATCCCTCAAAAGTTCAAAAACAAAATCCTCAACCTGTTTTATGGCCTTTTTTGCCACATCGGCGAACAAGAGTAGTTTATCTCCAACCTTATCGGGATGCTCTTCTACGGTTCTAACAATTGAAGGAGCTGGGACAACGCCCATATCGGGTATCTGGATTTGGGGATCCACAGGCCCCAGAACGGCATTTGGATCCATTATTATCTCATCGGCCGCCAATGCTATCAATGTGCCCCCACTCATGGCGTAATGGGGTATTATAACCGTGGTTTTCGCCGGATGACTTTTTAAAGCCTTGGCTATTTGTGTGGCGGCCAGCAGTAATCCCCCGGGTGTGTGTATTATTAGGTCTATCGGCATATCCTTTGGTGTATTCCTTATTTCTCTCAATATTTCCTCGGAATCTTCAATGTTTATAAACCGCATTATGGGTATTCCGAAAAACAGGAATTGCTCTTGTCTGTGTACTAAAAGCAAAACCCTGCTTTTCCTTCTTGTTTGCAGCCTCCTTATAACCTCCAACCTTTTATTCCGGATAATATCGTATTGTATTCTTGGCATTATAAGGCTCCACAGAATCAATGTCCAAAATAAAAGTCCTATTAACTCCATACCTATTTCTTTTCCCTTTTAAGCAACTCCTTTAAACTCGGCCCTATTCTAATTAAACCCGTTTCTGTTATCTCCATTATATGCGTTGATGTGTCGTGTCCGCACATTCTACAACCGTCTATCCTAAAAAACCTAATTATTTCACCTATTGGTAACCCGTAAAGCCTTTCATCGTATCTGCTCAATATGGTTTGTTTTGACATAACCATTGTGCAATCAACTATATGGCTAACCGCATAACCACCGGCCGCCTCCGCGGACAGTTCCTCATGCCCGGATCTCTTTTGTGATACGAATAAAGCCGTTTGATACCACTTTTTCATAAAGTTAAAGAGTTGCCTTACAATACTCCTCGCCATCATTTCCCTGGCCTCGTAGAGGCCGGTAACGGAATCTATGATTACAAAGTTGGATTTGTATTTTCTTATCGCATAGGCCAACGTGTCCAAGAGTGCCGGTATGTTTTCCCTTAAAGTATGGTATGAAGCCGCATCAATAATAACTATGTTTTCCTCTATTTTGTTCTCATCTATGCCCATAGATTTTGCCCTTTCCTTCAAAGACATTGAAACAAAGGGTGCGGGGGTTTCAACGGTGATAAATATAACAACATCGCCTTCGGACGCCCTCTTTACCGCGAACTGCTCAACGAACAGGGATTTTCCGGTATCGGATACACCCGTTATGTTTATCACCGCATACTTAGGAATTCCCCCCAAGGGTATTTTTTTCGCCTTTCCATCAACGATTTTTGATGTGAAGAACATACCGTCCAAACCCTCTACACCCGTAGGTACCCCTTCAAGTTTTGGGGCATCCTTACCGGCCTCCTTTAATGTTAAAAGACTTTCTATAACCGGTTTGTGTTGTTCGGACATCCGAGAATTATAAAGCGGTTTTTTAAAAAACCTTTATCTCTACCTGCCTATAACTACTACCAACGCCTTCCGCCCTACTATCCCCATAGGATACCGCCTTTAACTTTTTTGAATCTATACCTCTACTTATCATATACCTAACTATTGCGGCGGCCCTTGCACCCGCCAACTCCCAATTCGTAGGGTATTTATCCTTATTGGTCTGCACCGGACTTTTATCGGTATAAACTCCCACCTCTATCCCGTTAAATCCGCTTTGTAATAATTCCTTCACCAAACTGTCCATTTTTTCCTTACCACCCTTTGATATTTCAATACTTCCTGGCTCAAATACTTCATCGGAAGGAATGACTATCGTTAAAACGCTATCGGAAGAGGTGGATCTGCTTTCCGATAAACTCCTCAACAGGTTTAGATTTTCTTCGTTTAAATCCTTTATGACCTTTTCCAAGGTGGGTATTCTGACAAACCAAAGGTATCCGCTAAAACCTATGCTCAGTATAAACAGTATATAAACGAGAACCCTTATAACCCTCATTCAACCAACTCAACGGCCATGGCTACTGAACCGCCACCCCCAAGGCAGAGGGCGGCCAACCCCCTTTTGCCTCCGGTTCTCCTCAAAGCGTATATTAAGGTGGTTAATATCCTCGCGCCGGATGCCCCTATGGGATGGCCTAAGGCTATCGCTCCGCCGTGGATGTTAAACTTCTCCCAATCCCATTGGAGTTCCTTGTGGTCCGCGAGAACTTGGGCCGCAAAAGCCTCGTTTATCTCTATAAGGTCAAACTCGTTTATGTGTTTGTATCCGAGCTTTTCCAAAACCTTCTTAATTGCTATTGTGGGGGCAAAAAACAGGTTTTTCGGTTCCGTAAATCCGCTCGCGTATGTTAAAACCCTCGCCAAAGGCTTTAATCCGTTCTTTTCCGCAAACTCCAAAGAAGACAATACCAATGCGGATGCCCCATCGGATAGGGGAGGGGCGTTTCCGGCGGTAACCGTTCCGTCCTTTTCAAATGCGGGCTTTAAAGTGGCCAATATTTCGGGGCTCGTATCCCTCCTCGGGGTTTCGTCGGTATCAACCATAACGGTTCCATTTTTTGTTTTAACCTCTATGGGAATTATTTCATCCTTAAACCAACCGTTATCAATGGCCTGAATGGCCTTCCTATGACTTTCGTATGCCAACCAGTCCTGCCGTTCGCGCGTTATACCGGCAACCCTTGCGGTATATTCCGCCAAGTTCCCCATATGGGTGTTTTCAAAGGCACACCAAAGTCCGTCCTTTATCATTAAATCTTCTAAGGACAACGACCCGTATTTTACACCTGACCTTATAAAGGCCGCGTGTGGGGAATTTGTCATAGACTCTTGACCCCCGGCAACCCCCACATCTATATCCCCAACCCTAATGGCCCTTGCTATCTGTATAACGGCCTCTAAACCAGAACCGCAAACCTTATTAACGGTTTCCGCCGGAACCGTTGGGGGTAATCCCGCCTTTAAGGCCGATTGCCTTGCGGGGTTTTGACCGCTCCCACCCTGAATAACCTGCCCCATAATAACCTCTTCTATTCTTTCCGGTGAAACCCCCGACCTTTTAACGGCCTCCTTTATGACCAAGGCGCCCAAGTCGGTTGCTTTAAACTGGGCCAAATTACCCAAAATTTTCCCAATAGGGGTTCTTACCGCAGAGAGTATTACCACATCCCTCATAATCCGCATAGTTTAAAGGTGATAAATTTCCCACCTTAGAATTTTCAACCGTATGTTTCGCAAATACAGGGAAGACCTCTTGTTTTTTGCCTTCTCGGTGGTTTCAACCTTGGTATTCTTTTTTCCCGGATGGATTAAAGGGAATATGTTTATAATGACGGATTTTTTAACCGCCACATATCCCTTTCACAAAATGGCATCGGAATTACCCATACCCAAATGGGACCCTTATATCTTTGGTGGAATGCCCTTTTGGGGTGCCCCACATGCGGATGTGTTTTATATAAACCAGATTTTTAGGTTTATAACGGATCCGGGGCATGCGGCATCTTTATCAATGGTTTTCCATTCAATTTGGGCTTACATATTCGGTTATCTGTTTTTAAGAAAACTCGGTGTTGATAAAGGATGGGCGTTTCTATTATCGGTTGCGTATTCAACCGCAACATTTTGGACGAGTTTGGTTTTCAGCGGGCATTTGGCAAAGATGTCAATAATTTGCAATCTTCCCGCAATATTTTGGGCGTTAGAAGGTACCTTGGAAGGAAAAGTGAAATACGCCGCACTCCTCGGATTATTTGCCGGTATAACTACAAACGCGGGGCATGCCCAATTGATCTATTACACATTTATAGCGGTTCTCATTTATGCTTTGGGGTGGATAATATATTCTTTAAGGCAAAGGGAATACAATAAGGTTTTAAAGGTGGTTTTATACGGGGTTTTCTCGCTGGCAATAGCAATAGCCATAAGTTCCCCGTTCCTGTGGAATCAATGGGAGTATATAAGGGAGTATTCTCTGAGGGGTGAGGTTAAGGGAATAGAGTTTTCAAAGAGTTGGTCTTTGGATTGGGCAGACTTTTTCTCCATGTTCTTTGGAATGTATTCCGGGGTATTTGAGAATTACTGGGGTTCAAATCCCTTTAAGATAAACAGCGAGTATTTAGGGGCGATATTGGTATTCTTTGGAATTATCGGAATTATAACAAACTTTAAGAATTGGAGGGTTATTTCGTTATCCCTTGCGGCGTTTATACTCTTTGTTTTAATGACGGCAAAGGTGAATCCCCTATTTCCATTGTTTTATGAGTTTTTCCCTATGGTAAAACTTTTTAGGGCACAATCAATGGCCTCGGGTGTCTTTGGGTTTTTGATTTTTGCACTCGGGGCCTTTGCCTTCAAGGATATTGAAAGGTTAAAGGAATTGGCGCCAAGGGTTATAATAGGCGGGTTGATAGTTGCATTGTTCCTGTTAATGTTTGGGAAGTCTTTAACGGTTTGGGGTCTTGAAAGCGATATGCAGAGATTGGCGATATTCTCGGCAACATCAACCGACAGGTTTTTTGCAATAAGTAAAACACTGGTTATATGGTTTCTGGCGTATATGATTATAAGGGGAAATACAAAATCCCCAAGCACACCGTTATTTTTGGCGATTATTGGATTTGCCGACAACTTTTTGGGTAAATCCACATTTTATAAACCCATAAACGAAAATGCATATTTTGCAAAGGACGATATAGCAGCATACCTTGAAGGAAACAGAGGAATTTATAGGGTTTTGGATTTGGGGTACAAGATGGACGATAACTATTTGGTTTTATTCGGGATACAAATGGTTGGAGGACACCACGGGCAACATATGAAGACTTATTACGAATATTTGAAGTGTGAGGGGCTAATGTTTAATCCGTTTTTGTGCGAAAAGATAAGAAACAATCCCGAAGTATTGGATACCCTTGGGGTTAAATTCGTAATAGCACCAATGGGTCTAAAGGGGGAAGTACAAAACTACCCAGAATTTTCAAAGTTTGGGGAATACATCCAAAAGTATAAAGCCGTATATTCAAACCAAAGGTTTGAGATATTAAAAAATCCGGATTATTTCCCGAGGTTTTTCCTTATGTGTGGGGATAGCGTGGAAAAAAACATTAAGGTCTTAAACTACTATCCAAGGGGGGGATTTTACGAAGTTGAGTATTCTTCGGATAAACCTTGCAAACTCGTATTAACGGAAAATTATTACCACCATTGGAAGGCTTTTGTTGACGGTAAAGCCACAAATGTTGAAAGGTTTAGGGGAACATTCATGGCTATAAATGCCCCTATCGGAAGGCATAGGGTTAAGTTCATATACGAAAGTCCCCTAGAAAACCTTACATTAAATCTGTTTTTCGTGGGTATAGCGGTTTCCCTTGCCGGATTTTTGATAGGATGGAGGTTTAGAATATGAGCCAATTATCCTTTTTGTTTGCCGGTTTGTTTCTCCTAAGCATATTTTTATACCTGTTCTTTCCCGAGAGGATAAAGTTATGGGTTATCTTGGGGCTTTCCTCCCTTGGTGCAACTTTAATGGGTTTTTGGGGTTATAAGGATCCGTATATAATCGCTACATTTTTGGTGGTCCTAATACTATCGTCCATAGGGGCATTAATAAAAAAATAGGGGGGCTTTAAGCCCCCCATTTTCAGGTTTTTGCGCGAAACTTTTACCGTATTATCACCTTTAACACCCTATCCCCAGCTTTCACGAAGTATATTCCGCCTTTACGGAAGGTGTATTTCTTGTTGAATTCCGCAACCTTTCTACCCGTTATATCGTATATAACACCGGAACCGTTGAAAGTTATCGTCCTTCCAAAAACCTCTATACCCTCAAACCTACTACTCATAACACTTTCGGAAACGCCTAGCTGATCGCAGTAAAATCCAGTGGCCATTTTTACCAATGTGTTGCTCGGGTCGTTTATGGTTATGAAGGCAAATATTGGGGCGGTACTATCTGGGCAGTAATTCCAAACATCAACATCCGCCATATTAACCATATCGGCGCTGTCGTTTACGGCTAAGGAACTCCTTATTATGCTGTAAATCATATTCTGGTTCCAACCGCCGTAATATATTCTATCCGCCTCCGGGAAAGAACTTATACCCCTAAGGGATATACCCGTGTGGTTGGGTATTGTGCCGGTACTCGTGTAGGTAATTGGGTCTATCTTGTATATATTGTTTGATCCGCCAACATAAACACCCAATACGACATTATCAACCCTATCGTAATCCATACCCGCCATCCACCAACCACTTTCAATATTTGCCCATATGTCAAAGCTATCTATGAGATTGCCATTGCCATCGTATATACCCATCTTGTTCCCAATAAAGGAAGAACCATCAAATCCTACATGGGATACCCAGAATTTTCCATTAACATACGCTATACCCCAAGGTATGTCGTATGTACCGAAGAATGGGCGAAGGGTCCATGTCGTAACCATACTAAATGTCCCCGATGGGTTTGTCGGGTCAAATTTAAACACTCTTGAAGGCGGATTCATGGTTATTACATAAAACTTACCGCTATCAGGTGCGTAGGTTATGCCCGCAAAGCTATAACCGCTACCATCCCCCAAGCTCGGGAATGTCCAAATTCCGAGGATATCCCCGAATATGTAATAAGTTCTGAGTATTCCCGAGAGGGTATCGTTGTCATGAACCGTATCCATAGGCTCCCCGGCAATTACAACCGCGCGGTAAAAGGACCTAGGAGAGGGCGTAAATGGATCAAATGTTATGTTATTGGATGTTAAAGCGGGTATTGAGGCCAATTGGGTATCGGCAAAAACCAATGTACTCGTGGTTGTATCATAAACGAAAAGGTATATTGGGGAGTTTGTGGTATTTACATTTCCGTTGTTCCTTACCGTGGCAACTATGCTTATGGGTGCAACATCAACCGAACCTAAGGGTGTAATATCAACAACCCTCAGATCGTAATCAATGGGTGTCGGTGGTTGGAAAAGTATTGCGGTTCCGCTGTCGGGTATATGCCCGGAGGGCGATCCGTTATAAACGTATTGCAAGTACCATGTTGGATTTGTTCCAGCAGCCGCCGTAGAATCCTGAATACCAATAGTTGCATCACCGTAATCTATGGTACTGTTGTATTGTAGCTTTATATTCCCGTTATCGTAAATGATTACCTGGAAGGTCATAAAGATGGCCCTACCGTAAATAGGAACATCGTTCCACTGAACAACCGCACACGCTCCGGAATACCCATCGGGACAGGTGGAAAACGATTGGAAATATATGTCATCCGCACCAGATGCCGCGGGGTTCAAATCATCCCACATCACGGCTACAAAGCCATGTTCGCCATAAGAATTACTCGGGAGGGATGTATTACTAAAACCAAGATAATCGTACTTGTTGTTGAATACCACCGTTCCGTTTGAGCATATTGATATTGAATCCGTGGTTTTATCGTAGAATGGAAAAGTAAAGCCGAGGTAATAGAGGGTTGAAGCATTCGAACCTGAACACCAGTCATCACCAGCACCCACAGGTGTTCCCGTGGAGGATATGTCTATGAAGTTGAATGTGACCGCATCTCCATCCTGTGTGGATAGATATGTGTATCCATAGCCATCCGGTCCTCCTCCTAGGATCCTTGGAGCTTTTACGGTGCTTCTTTTGGGAAGCACCGGCTCTACTTTTTGATATTTCGGGGCCTCATACCCCTTGGCATTTATGAAGTTTGGTGATGCTACAAGAAACCACATCATATAGAAGATATTATAAAGGGGTTATTCCTCGGCATGTGAAAAATTTTCGCCAACAAATCCCCATGCCCCCATTTTGCGGTATTTTTTATACCTCTCCCTAAGCAATGCCCCTTTACCCTTTCTCCTCAACTCCCTGAAAGCCTTTAAGAATGTTATCTTTATTCTCCTTGCCGTTTCATCGTAATCCCTGTGAGCACCCCCTAAGGGCTCCTTTATTATCCCGTCTATTATACCAAACTTTAAAAGGTCATCGGCGGTTAGTTTTAAAATCTCAGCGGCTTCTTTGTTTTTACTCGCATCTCTAAACAATATACTCGCCGCTCCCTCCGGCGATATCACGGAATATATTGCATATTCAAGCATATAAACCCTGTCGGCGGCCGCAATCGCCAAGGCCCCACCACTTCCACCTTCTCCGGTGATTATGGAGATTGTTGGAACCCTTATTTCCAACATTTTTTTAATGCTATAAGCAATTGCCGAAAACTGTCCCCTTTCCTCCGCCCCTATTCCCGGATATGCACCCGGCGTATCAACGAGGGTTAAAACCGGCAAACCGAGTTTATCCGCCAAAGAAAACATCCTTATAGCCTTCCTATACCCCTCGGGATGCGCCATACCGAAATTCCTTTTAATTTTCTCCTCGGTTTCCCTTCCCTTTTGTATTCCAACAATAACAACCCCGTAATTCTCTATTTTCCCCAAGCCGGCAACTATGGCCTTATCATCCCCAAACAACCTATCCCCATGCAGCTCTATAAAATCGTCGCAAATCCTCTGAATTATATCCAAAGGGTATGGCCTGTCCGGGTGTCTTGCCAGTTGTACCTTTTGCCACCTCGTAAGGTTTGAGAATATCTCCTTTCTCAATTCTTCCAAATTCCTTTCTAACTCCTTAACCCTTTTCAAAAGGTTTTCGTCCTTTGTTTCATCCGCCTGTTTCTTTAACTTTTCTATCTCCACTTCAAGGGTGGCCAAAGGTTGTTCAAAATCCAAATATCTCATTGATTGGGCATTCTAAGGTTGAAAGATTTCCCAACCCCTATACACAAAACCCGTATAAACTTGTGTTAATACGGCCCCAAAGGATAGCTTTTTCTCCACATCCCTTAAAGAGAATATTCCCCCAACCCCTATTACGGGGATATTACTTATTTTTACCCATTCGGAAATCCTGGCATTTGAGATTTCAAACAAAGGTTTTCCACTCAACCCCCCGTTTTCAACCTTTAAGGTATTCGTCAGTATAACCCCATCTATATCGTTCTTCTCGCAGATTTTGGCAATTGCCTCCAAATCCTCACCCGATATTTCCGGGGCGAGTTTAACCATAACGGGTTTGTAGGGTTTTCCCCTTCTAAACCTCCAAATTTCACCCAATATAACTTCAAGATTTTCCCCCTTTTGTAGTTCCCTTAACCCCTCCGTATTCGGAGAACTAACATTTAATACAAAATAATCGCCCAAATCGTATAACTGCCTTAAAACAAATATGTAATCCTCATAAGCCCTATCGTTTGGCGTATCCCCGTTTTTCCCTATGTTTATACCAACCGGCACAACCCTCGGATCCTTCAAAAGCCTTTCCTTTGCAACCTTAACCCCCACATTGTTAAAACCCATACGGTTTATTAAGGCTTTTTCCCTTTCCAACCTGAAAAGCCTAGGCCTTGGATTTCCCCGTTGCGGTAAGGGCGTTATTGTACCCACTTCAACAAATCCGAAACCAAAGGCCCCCCATAAACTCCCAATATCACAATTCTTATCCAAACCGGCTGCAAGCCCCAATTTTCCAAGGAATTCAATATTCCAAACCCTTGTCCTCTCCACCCTTCTACCGTTGAAAATCTCCAACAATACGGGTTTTATAAAGGATAAACCTTTAATCGTCAAATTGTGCGATATTTCCGGGTCAAGGGAGAATAGCAACTTTCTCAATAAATTATACACCACCCTTTCCCCTTATCTCCAAAGGTATCCCAGATTTACACAGAGGGCATTCCATTTCGGGATAAACCGGAAGGCTGAGTTCAAGGACATAGAAAAACGGAATTTCAATTTCCATCGCTCCCCTTTTAACCATAACCCCCGCCACAACCGGATTGCCACCCTGTCTTAAAACCGCCTCGTATGTATCCCTTAAAGACTTTCCCGTTGTTAATACATCATCCACAACCGCAACCCTTTTACCGTAAAGGTCGTATCCCCTTTTTAAAACCCTTTTTTCCCCTTCTTTTTCCGCGTATGCGGCCATTATACCCATAAAGGACGCCACATCGTAGGCGAGAATTGCCCCACCCGTAAAAGGACCCACAACCCACTCAACATCAAAAGCCGCAAACTCTTCGGCGAGTTTTTGAGAAAATTTTCTTAAAAGTACGGGGTTTTCCAAAATCCTAAACTTTTCAAAGTAATATTCGGAATGATATCCGGAGCTCAGGAGGAAGTGCCCCCTGTATAAAGCATTATTTAGAATAACTTCTTTATCTCTACCCTTAATACCGCCAGCGGCAAGCCCTCCACCTCTAAGCATACCAGGTCTTCCCCTTTAAAAATGAAGTAATAATCCGGATTTCCGGGTATAAACAATTCTTCCCTTTGGAGGGATTTTAGGAGTTTCTTTATACTTTTTGCAGATTCTTGGGTTATACTTGCACCATCGGAGGAAATATAGTGTTCCCCTATCAATACCCCGACACCTTTTATACCTTTAACGGCTTTAACCATTTCTATTATCCCACTTGCCTTACTTTTAACATCTTCGGGAATTTCTTCTTCAACCTCAAAGGAACCCAGGAGGGACCAACTCTCCAAATCCACGGATTGTTGAGCCTGAGCCTCTTCCGAAGCGGATACGGTTCTTAATAGCAAGGAATCAAGGGATTCGTAAATCGTCTGTTTATCGGTTTCCACACCCCTTTTAACCGAGAAGGAACCCCCTTCAAGGGACAAGATCCTTTCAAAGGCTTCAACCCCCGATATTTCCCTTATTTCCGCGTGTACAACCTTTCCGTCCTTTATCCATATCCTCCCCATACCCTCAACCGATGATACCTCAACCAAGGCCGTACCGCTTTCATAAGCCAGTAGTTGCAGGACATCCACGAGGGTTAATTCCTGCATTACACCCCTAAACCCCTTGGATGTAATAACCTTCTTTAAAACCCCCATGAAGTAATCAAGGTCAAAGGGCTTTTCAACATAGGCATCCGCACCCATTGAAACCACTTCCCTTTCCATTTCGGGGGAACCCTTAGCCGTCATAATAACGGTTCTAAGGTCTTTTTTAGTGGATTTTATCTCCTGCAAGAATACGAGACCGCTTTCACCGGGCATTCTTACATCCGTAACCACGACATCAACGGGCTGCGTATTCAAAATTTCCCTTGCCTCCTCCACGCTTCTCGCCGTTAAAACCTCCCAACCCCCCCTGCTTAAAATCACCGATAAGCCGTAAAGAATATCTTCCTCGTCATCAACTATTAAAACCCTTGGCATTCTAAAACAGTTTAAAGTTCCTCTTTACAAACCCCACTCCAAACCTCAAATTCGCTTTAACATCCACATCTCCCGTTTTGTTAAACTCGTATATGTTCGTATCGTCCGCTATATCCAAGAATAGACCCTTGTAATTTATTCCTCCCCCAAATGTCCAACCTATACGGGCACCCCTTTTGTCGTAGAAGTATCCAACCCTGAAAGATACCAGGTCGTAAAACGTATAGTTTGCCCCTATGTGCATCCAAGCGTCCGCCAAAACGCTGTCTATACCCATTTCCCTAATATCCTTGGTTATATACACTAGAACCTTGTGAATGTCAAATGCTATTTGGAGTTTGTTTACGGTATCGTAAACGGGAACCACTGCAACCCCAAGCCTCGCGCTATAGGGCAAAGGATCCGGTGGGGAGTTTCCAAACCTTATTCCCGGGCCAAAATTCATAAGCCCAAAGGATATACTATATCCCGGCCATTTCCTCAAATACACGCTGCCATCAACGGCGTAAGCCCAAGCGGACCCGCTATTGGGGTCATCCCCCATCCTTATAAGTATCTGTCTAGGTATTAAAAAAGAATAAAGCAGCTTTGCGGCACCTCCGGCATAAAGGTTTCCAAGGTTGGTTTTCAACAACTCCTTACCGTATCCAAGTGTAAAAACCATGTCAAAGGGGGTGGTTGTCCCATAATCTATACCGTCATAAACGAGATCAACCTCCCCAACCGTTAAATATGTGAAAGAAAAGGAAAAGGTTCCAAAGGAGGTTTTTGATGTTAAACTTGCAAATTCAAAGTAAGAATCCCCGGTTTGTACCAAGGTTCTCAACCAAGGGGCATGGACAAAATACAAAATACCCCCTTGAAGGGCCCCCAAACCTGCGGGGTTATACCAAATCGTTGATGGGTCATCCGCGATAGCGGAAAAAGCCCCACCCATACCTATGGCCTTAGAACCGGGGTAAATGGTCAAAACAACGGCCCCGGCGGCATTCGCATCCGCATAAACCCTCCCCACAAATCCGGCCAACAAACCAAAAGCCATTAAAGCCCTTTTCATCCCTTTCTTTTCCTCAATTCTTTGGCCTGCAACTTTATCTTTTCCTGTAATTGCCTAATTCCGTCTATCAAAGCCTCGGGTGAAGGGGGGCATCCGGGGACATAAACATCAACCGGCACTATTTTATCAACACCGGGAACCACGCTATAAACATTCCTGTAATGGTCGCCGGATATAGCGCATGAGCCCATTGCTATCACCCATTTTGGATAAGGCATCTGCTCGTACAACCTCCTTAGCCTTGGAGCCATCTTTATGGTTACCGTACCGGCGACTATCATTAGGTCCGCTTGCCTGGGGGTTGCCCTAGTAATGGTTCCAAACCTTTCAAGGTCAAACCTACCCATGTAGCTCGCTATCATTTCAATTGCGCAACACGCCAAACCAAATGTTAGCCCCCAAACGGAATTCGCCCTGGCCTGCGCCAATAGGTCTTCCAACAACCCAACGCTCGTTAAGAGTATTTCCCCACCCGGAAACCTTTCAAGGTGTAGGGCGATATCGTATAATGTTGAAGGTGGATATAAAGTTTGGTTTTTCATCGGGTTAAATATTATAAGGTTGAAAAAGGTTAAGGGTTTTACGGCCGTTTGTTTTAAGGAGCATTTTTTTCAGCGGTATAATACCCCCCTTATGAACAAGTTGTGTATAACGGATGAACCGGAATATTTTAAGGACAAAAGGGTAATCCTTAGGGTTGATTACAATGTCGTAAAGGATGGCAAAATAGAGGATACCTTCCGCATAGATTCAACGCTGGAAACCATAAAGAAACTCTTGGAATATGGGGCAAAGGGTATTATACTCCTATCCCATAGCGGTCGCCCCAAAGGTAAGGATGAGAGTCTATCATTAAAACCCGTTGCGGGTTATTTGAAGGATAAGTTGGGATTTGAGGTTTATTTCCACGATGATGTGGAAAAGGAAATTCCGGAAGGTCATAGGGTTGTTTTAGTTGAAAATTTGAGGTTTTGGGAAGGGGAAGGGAAAAACGATAAGAAATTTGCGGAAAAACTCGCAAGGTTCGGCGATGTTTATGTAAACGATGCCTTTGCCGTATCCCATAGGGAAAACGCATCCGTAAGCGCGATTGCGGAATTCTTTGAAAAGAGGTTTGCGGGCATGCTGATGAAGAAGGAGTTGGAAAACCTTACAAAGGTTAGAGAAAACCCCGAAAAACCCTTTTATGTCCTCTTCGGAGGCGCAAAGGTAAGCGATAAAATTCCGATCCTTGAAAAGTTGGTGGATAAGTCCGACAAGATACTCATAGGGGGTGCCATGGCATATACATTTTTAAAGGCTAAGGGAGAAAGTGTAGGTAAATCCAGGGTTGAGGAGGAACAAATGGAATGGGCTAAAAACTTCATAAGCAATAACGGTAATAAGGTTGAACTCCCGATAGACCATGTGGCTTTAAAGGGGGAAAAGGAGTGTAAAGATGTTAAGGAAGAAGAGGTTGAGGAGGTAAAGGATTTGGGCTCGGATTATGTGGGTTATGACATAGGTTTTGAAACGGTTAAAAGGTATAGGGATATCTTAAAAGGTGCAAAGATGATATTCTGGAACGGCCCTATGGGTATGTACGAATGCGAACCCTTTGAGTGTGGGACAAAACTCTTGGCGGTATTCCTGAGTTGTCTAAAGGATGAAGGTATAAAGGTTATAGTTGGTGGTGGCGATACGGTGGCGGCCATACGCAAGTTTGACATACCCATCGAAGACTTTGAGTTTGTTTCAACGGGTGGAGGCGCAACTTTGGAGTTCTTAGCGGGTAAGGATTTGCCCGGAATTAAAATATTAACCGATAAACAAGGGGGTTAAAGGTGAGGGTTTTTAACAAGGTTTTGGCAGCAGTTGACGGCTCCGATATAACGGAATATGTTAAAAGTTGGAGTGAAGGTTTGGGAGAGGGTATGAATTCGTTGGTGGATTACATAACGGTGTTTCAAGTAGTACCGGATATATACATGCCCTTGGTGGGGTGGAATAAAGAGCTGGAAAACAACCTAAACCTCTCAAAAAAGGAAATGTTCTCCCATCTCGGCGATATGCTTAGGAAAAACGGGTACAACTTTCACGAGTTGGAGGGGAAACCGGATAAGGTTATAGTGGATTTCGCCAAAAAAGGGAATTATAACCTTATCATCCTCGGATTTAAGGGTGGTGGTAAGAGTAGGATTCCAATAGGTAGCACGGCACTTAATGTGACAAAGGATAGCCACACGAATGTTTTACTCGTAAACGGAAGGTTTAAAGGTTTAAAATCCATAGGATTTGCCGAAAGCCTTGAGGGCAAAAATAAAACGCCCCTTTTAATGGTTTTCGCCCTAGCAAAGATCTTTGGTGCAAAGGTTTATAGGGTTCATGTAATAGACGAACACTTCGTTGAACACTCCCCCGACGACCTCTTACAGGAATTAAGGTTTGAGATAGGCCTTGAACTCCAAAAGGCGGTTCCGGGTGTTAATGTAAAACCCGTAATATTGGAGGGAGACCCTTCCTTTGAATTATATTATTGGGCGGCAAAAAACAACATAGACCTTATGGTTTTCCCCGAACCTCCCGGAGAGTTGGGCCTTATAACCGAGGAGTTTTTAATGCAAACCCCAACAAATGTACTGATTTGCCGTGGATTATAACATTTATCGGTGATATAAGGGGTTTTTATCCATCCGGAAATCCGGAGTACGTTTTCCCTTCAAAGTTTTCGGATGTTTTAACATTTAAAGGGGGAGGAAGTAGGGTTTTCGGGGAATTGTATGAGGGTTTTCTCGGATGGGGGTATATGGGGGTTGGGGGAGGTTTTAGGTTTTTTGGAACATTGGATGGGGTGTTTCGTGATAATTCCATATATGTTGGCGGCAAATATAAAGGTTTTGGAATATCCGCCATATACGGTTGGGTATCAATTGGAGATTATTACGAAAACGCCTTAGGGGCAATGTTATCGGCGGGTAATAGGGGGGAAGTTTTGGATGTTTGGATAAGCGCGGGGTATTTATATACCCCAATAATAGCCTTTGAGGGGTATTTTAAGGGAAACTTTGCCACACTCTTTATAAACTCCTTTGCGAGACCCGGAATATATGAGGTCTTTACGGTTGGGGTGATCCTTGATTTTGGGGATATTGATGTTGGAGGGGTTTATAGAAACCTGGGAAATACCTTTGGTATAACGGTTTCGCATAATATCCCCTTAGGGTTTATGAACATATCGGTGCTAAACCACGAGGATTTGGGAGAGGTTATATCCTTTCAAAATGCATTTGTTTTTCCGAGATGAGGTTTTTTAGTTTGTTTATGGCAAAGTTTGCCCAGGCGAGTGGAATGGGTTGGATGTTCCTCGGATTATATGCGGGTATAGTTAGGGGAAGTTTGAAATGGGAATGGATATTGTTCTTTGTGGGTTTAATACTCTTTGGATTGGGCTATGCCCTTGAAAGGGTTTTGATGAAAACCCAACGATAAAAACTTTTCAACGGTAGAATGGCGGGTTATGGCCGGAGAAAAGATAAAGGTAATTGATGGGAAGCTTGTTGTGCCGAATAACCCGATAATACCGTACATAGAAGGTGATGGTACCGGTCCCGAAATAATGGCCTCGGTAAGGGCGGTTTTGGACGCGGCCGTTGAAAAGGCCTATAAGGGGGAGAGGAAGATTTACTGGAAGGAGGTTTTGGCTGGCGAAAAGGCCTTAGAAGAAACCGGAGAACTTCTACCCGAGGAAACAATAGAGGCTATAAAGGAGCATTATGTCGCCATAAAGGGGCCTCTAACCACACCCGTGGGAGGGGGATATAGGAGCTTGAATGTGACATTAAGGCAGGTTTTAGATCTCTACGCAAATATAAGGCCTTCGCGGTACTTTCCCGGAGTTCCGAGTCCCCTAAGGTATCCCGAGAAGGTTAATATGGTGGTTTTTAGGGAGAATACGGAGGATGTATATATGGGAATAGAATGGCCTATGGGTTCCGAGGAATGCAATAGGGTTAGGAAATTCCTGGTAGAAGAAATGGGTGCGGATATACCCGAGGACGCCGGAATAGGTATAAAACCCATATCAAAGTTTAGAAGCCAAAGGCTTGTCAGAAAGGCGATAGAGTACGCCTTGAAAAAAGGTTATCACACTCTAACCCTTATGCACAAGGGGAACATAATGAAATACACGGAAGGGGCTTTTAGGGATTGGGGTTATGAACTTTTGAGGGAGGAGTATTCCGATAAGGTCGTCTTTGAAGGGGAAGGTGATAGGGTTGAGGGAAAGGTTTTTGTAAACGACAGGATAGCGGATAATATGTTCCAACAAATACTCCTAAGACCCGACGAATACGGTGTTATAGCAACTACCAACCTTAACGGCGATTATATATCGGATGCCCTTGCGGCTTTGGTGGGTGGTTTGGGTTTGGCGGCCGGGGCGAATGTGGGGGATTATCACGCCCTATTTGAACCCGTTCACGGAACGGCACCAAAGTATGCGGGAAAGAATGTTATAAATCCAACGGCTGGAATACTTTCCGGTGTTTTGATGCTTGAATATTTGGGTTGGATGGAAGCGGCCAAACTCATAGAAGATGCCATTGTCAGGACCTTTGAGCAGAAAAAGGTTACCTATGACCTCGCAAGGCATATGGGAGTAGAACCACTTTCCACCACGGATTACACGCAAGCCCTAATAGACAACTTATAAGTGTTTAGAAAGGTTGTAGTTTATTTTGATGGTTCTCCCAGGGGGAAAAGGGTTGTAAAGACGGCAATAGTTTTGTGTTATCACTTGGGAAGCGAACTCTTTATAGTTTCGGCCGTTAACCCCATTGACGAATTGGATCTAAGTTTTGGGGAGTTTGAACAGGAGGTTGAAAGGGGAATATACTCCTTGGTAGAGGATGCCCAGGAGGTTAATGTAAAAACCGAAGTCAGGTTGCTCTTTGGCTCCCCCGAGGATGTCCTCATTAAGGTCATTGATGCGGAAAGGCCGGATCTCGTGGTCCTCCCGTTAATTCAATTGGGTGGAGGCTTTTTCGGAAGGGGAGAAACCCTACACTCCAAAATATTAAACCTATACGCAGATAGGGGTTTGGCCGTTATGGTAATACCCTAATTTCAGTAGTATAATACCCGCCTTATGTCGGAAAAGGAAATACTTGACCTATGGATAGATATAACGGGCTTTGAAGAGGATTGGAGAACTTTGATTGAGGAGATTATAGACGATTTACACTCTTTGGCAAAGGAACCTACAGGCGAAGAGGAGGAGGAAGAGAATGTTGAGGATGTTTTGTTAAGGGTTGAAACGCCGGAAACCCTTATACAAAGCCTATACGATTTACTTGAAGACCTTGAAGATAAGATTGAAGAGGCCAAAAGCGGAAGGCTAACGGAACAGGAGTTATCGTATGTTTTCAGAAAGGCCGGGGAATATATAGAGAGGGCGAGGGAACTGGTGAATTCATGGATTTACGAGGAGGCGGAGGAAGAACCGGAGGAAGAGGAGGAAGAATAGTTGAACTTTCAGGATATAATCCTTAAGCTCCACGAATTTTGGAAATCACAGGGGTGTGTGATACTTCAACCGTATAACTCCGAAGTTGGGGCTGGGACATTCAATCCGGCAACATTTTTGAGGTCATTGGGTCCAAAACCTTGGAGGGCCGCCTATGTTGAACCCACAAGGAGGCCAAAGGATGGAAGGTATGCGGAAAACCCCAACAGATTACAGCAATACCACCAATATCAGGTGATTTTAAAACCTCCACCCGACGATGTGGTTGAAATCTACATAAAATCTTTGGAATACATAGGGATAGATGTTTCGGAACACGATTTAAGATTCGTTGAGGACGATTGGGAAAGCCCTACTCTCGGGGCTTGGGGTCTGGGTTGGGAGGTATGGCTTGACGGTCTTGAAATAACGCAATTTACATATTTCCAACAGGTTGGCGGTGTTGATGTTGATATAGTTAGCGCCGAAATAACATACGGTTTGGAAAGGATAGCGATGTTTGTTCAGGGGGTTGATAATGTCTTTGATATAAAATTTAACGATGGAATAAAGTGGGGGGATATTTATAGGGAATTTGAGAGGCAGTTTTGCCATTTTAACTTTGAGGAGGCGGATATAGAGGAATACCGTAAAATGTTTGATTTCTTTGAGAAAGAGGCCCACAAACTCGCGGAGAAGGGTCTGTTGTATCCCGCCTATGATATGGTTATAAAGATGTCGCATGTGTTTAACCTTTTGGATGCCAGGAGGGCAATATCACCGGAGGAAAGGCAAAACTTTATACTGAGGGTTAGGAGGGCGGCTAACAAATGCGCCAAATTGGTGGTTGAGGATAAGGTTAGTTTATAATGTGTATAGCCCTTTTATGAACATTTCCCGCCGCTTCCATTAGTATTTCCGAAATTGTTGGGTGTGGATGGATGGTTAAGTCTATATCCTCTGCGCTTGCCATAACCTCCAATGCCAATGTAGCCTCCGCTATCAACGATGATGCCTCCGGCGCTATTATATGAACCCCAAGGATTTCGTCCGTATCCGCATCAACCACGACTTTTGCCAACCCATCAACACCCCCCATGGTTAAAGCCCTCCCGGATGCGCTTAACGGAAACCTCCCAACCTTCACATTATAACCCAACTCCTTGGCCTGCTCCTCACCGAATCCCACGCTTGCAAATTCCGGATAGGTGTATATAACCGATGGTATCCCCCTCCAAGACGCCCTTGAATACAACCCCGCTATGTTTTCAACCGCGACTATCCCCTCTTTTGAAGCCTTATGCGCCAAGAGGGGTGGCCCGGATACATCCCCAATGGCGTATATACCCTTTACATTCGTTTCCATCCTATCGTCCGTTTTTATAAACCCTTTTTCGTCCATATTTATCCCCAAGTG
Organism: Caldifarciminota bacterium; assembly: GCA_039802605.1. GTDB lineage: Bacteria > Hydrothermota > Hydrothermia > LBFQ01 > LBFQ01 > Caldipriscus. The sequence goes on from JBDRWW010000002.1 coordinate 185,703, forward strand.
CTTAAACCCTTCGGAATTGGGAATCCTACCTATGGCCACAAGGATTTTATCAAACCTTTCCCTATACTCCTTACCCTCGGATACGAAAACGGCCGTTCCGTCCTCCGAAACATCCTTTAAAGTTGCCCTTAGATAAAACTCCAAACCCCCTTTTTTAAGAACCCTTTGATAATACCTTGCCATTTCCCCATCCATTCCCGGAACTATCTGATCCGCTATATCTATAACCACCACCCTTTTAGAGCCCACCATTTTGTAAAACTGGGCAAACTCCAAACCCACGGCACCCGCGCCCACTACCAAAAGGCTTTCCGGGATTTCCGGGAAGGAAACCGCATGGTCGCTGTTCCAAATGAGTTTCCCATCCGCCTCAAAACCTTTTAATTCCCTAATCCTTGAACCCGTTGCTATTATTATATTTTTCGTTTCAAGGGTCTCAACCCCTTTATTGGTTTTAACCTTCACCTCATTTGGCCTTTCAACAAAACCCTCACCGTAAAATATTTCAACCTTTTGGTTTTTCAACAAAAACTCCACCCCTTTAACCAACTTATCCACAACCCCTTCCTTCCACTTGTTCGTTTTCGCAATATCCAATTCCAAACTCCCCTTTATCCCGTATTTTTCCCCGTTTTTTGCCTCGTGGTAAATATGAGAAGCGTGTAGTAAGGCCTTTGTGGGTATGCAACCAACATTTAAGCAAACACCCCCGAGCTTCCACCTTTCAACTATTGCGACTTTTAACCCCAACTGCGCCGCCCTTATGGCCGCAACATAACCCCCTGGTCCAGAACCTATTATCACGACATCGTATTTCATAGGTGGGTATTATAAACAGGACCCCTTTATAATACCCGTTTATGAGCACAAAAACCCGGGATAAAAAAATTGAGGGGATATACGACCTCGTTGATTACGCCAAAAAGAGCAGAAAATACACAAGGCCCACCCGTAGGGGTATGGTTTATCAGTTGGAATTCATTGCCCTTTTGAAGGGATACTTTGAAGACTATTTATGGGAGACTTTCTTCAAGGAGTTTTTTGAATAGGTTTTCAAACAAAACCAATGTTGTTATCCTACCAACACCACCCGGAACGGGAGTTATAGCCTTAACATAATCCTTTAACTCATCAAATTTCGCATCACCCACGAGCTTCCCGTCCTTAAAAACCGTTGATATATCAACGACTATGGAATTTTCCGTAAAATATTCCCTTCCAAAGTATTCCCCTATACCCGCGGATAAAAATACATAATCGCTAAGCCTTGTAAATTCTTTAACATCCGGGGTTTTTGTATGTGTAATTATCGGAGTGCCGTTTTTTAAGAGTATCAACATAGCCAAAGGCTTACCAACCCTAACACTCCTACCTATAATTGTGCAAACCTTCCCCTCAACCTCAAAACCGTAAAACTCCAATATTTTTATGGCGGCGTAAGGTGTGGGTGGCAAAAACTTTGGCTTTCCATAAGAAAGTAAGCCTAGGTGGTAAGGGGATATACCTTCAATATCCAAATCCGGAAGTATATCAACGCTTTCTTTCCCCAAGTTTATTACGCCATCCGCGTCCCCATCGTAAACGATTTCAACATCCAGATTTTTGGCAACCCTTTTAATAGACCGTTCATAAGCCCTTGAATCCTCGGATTCATCCGTTATAACCTTTAAAACCGGTCTCTTTTTTATTCTCTCCCTAAGGGTTAAAAGTTCACGTAAATACTCATTTTCAACGGTTTTTCCTTCCAAAACCATGTTCTACTTCACCAAGAATTTCCTAAGAACACCTCCGGACTTAACAAAATAAACACCTTTGGGTAGCTTTATTTTACCCCTTTCCCCACCTTTAAAAACCGCGCTTCCCTTTGTATCGTAAATTACAAATTCACCGAGGTATGATAACACTTCAACATATCCCCCCTCAACCCTTATACTCATGCCCATTCTGGTATTACCAACATCTTCAAGGGCAACAAGGGAGCTGTCGTATCTTACCGTATGCTCTTCAAGTACCCAGTAATCGGGGTCAAAGGTTATATTAAGGGGTTCGTTGGGTAGGGATATTATAAAGTCTTGTACGGGTAAGGAATCCCAAACCGTTATTGTAGTATCACCCGAAGGGTATAAAACCTTTATCTCCAATGGCATTTTGAATATTGGGGCGCTTGAAGGTTGGGTTTGGATTATCCTTAAATACAAATCCCAGCCGCTCCCGTTAAAATTCTTTTGCCACCTTACATCGTATATAGGCCATCCGGGACTATACACCCATTGGTTAAAAAACCAAGTTAAATCCCTACCCGTATAAGTCATAACATCGTTTATAAAATCGGAGGTTAAAGCGTATGAAAACTCGTGATTACCCCTATAATGCCTTAACGCACCGAAGAATAACGCCGTATCCTTACCCAATACATACCTTAGCATATGCAAAACCGCCGCGCCCTTTTCGTATGTGTATATTGAAAATATGTCGTTTAAGGATGGACCCGGGTTATAAACCGTTTTTCCGGGGAAAGAGGCGTAGGATAAAAATCTGTTTTCCACCCGGCTCATATAAAAGTTTTTGTAAGCCGTAAAACCACCCGAATCTTCCTTCCATATCAATTCGGAATATGTTGCAAAACCCTCATTAAGCCATATATCCTTAAAAGTCCCGCAGGTTACCAAATCACCCCACCACTGGTGGGCCAACTCGTGGGCTTGTGTCGAGTTTCCATAAGGCCCACCGAAAAAGGAATTCGTTTGATCCTCCATAGCCCACCCACCGGGCAAAACTATTGATTGCTCGTATTTTTCGGTATAAAAGGGATATACCCCGTACCTGTTTGAAAAGGCTGTAAGCATTTGGGTTAAGGATGACCCCCAACTTGTCCATCCGCTACCCTGAGGTATGTATGCCCTAACGGGCATGCTTATCGCGCCGTAGTTCCATGTCCATTCGTTGTACTGTAAATTCCTTATGGCAAAGGTTATGAGGTATGGCGCTATCGCATAAGAGTGTCTATAATGCCATCTCTTATAAGTTCCAGTCCTGAAAGTATCAATTAAAACGCCGTTTGCCACAACCTCCATATCACCCCTTGCCGTTATTTCAAACTCAACACCCTCATCGGCCTTTTCATAAGGTTGATCCCAAGAAGGAACCCAGCACCTGAAATTATACGGCTCGTTATCCGCATAAACGAATGTATCTCCCTCTATGGTCAATCCGGAACCAAAGGAACTACAATAAGAAGCGGGAGATCCGTGATAATACGCCCATATCCAAAGGGTATCGCCCGTATTAACCGTATATGGAAGGTTTATTATTAACATCCTACCCGTTCCCGTTCCGGAATATGTATGCGTTAGGTGATTTCCCCCGTTATCCTTCAAACTGTCAAGGACTATATCCACGAGGTTTAATGCTATACTATCAAAGGGGGTTCTCGCTTGGAGTTTTATGCCTATTTCGGCGCTTTGTATTTGCCCACCATAAATGGCCATTTTTATGTAATACTTTCTTATATCGTATGCCGTGGTTTCAACATCCGGCCAAGCCAAGAGATCCGCGGAATACAAACCCTTATATCGCCTTTTTTCAAGTTCAATAATATCCGGTTCGGCAAACTGAGAAATTAACAATAGCATACCGAATATTTTAAGGGGGATATGAAAAAGCATTCGGAATTAGAATTCCCGTTCCGATGAAATTTCCATATTTTGAGATTTTAAACGCTTTAAGGGAAGGTTTCGGTTTGGTGGAGTTGGAAAGGACACAAAACCCAGACCTCGGGGATTATTACACGAACTTAGCCTTTAAAAAGGCAAAGGAATTGAGGAAACCCCCCAAGGTTATAGCGGAAGAATTGGCAAACACTTTAAACATCAATGGAATAGAAATTGAAGCGGTAAATGGATATTTAAACTTTTCGGTTGGCGATGATTTTTTATGCGATGTGGTGAATACCTTAGCCCAAGGTGTGGATTTAAAAAGGGATATAGACAAGAGGGTCCTTGTGGAATTCATATCCGCCAACCCTACTGGACCTTTAAATGTTGCAAACGCAAGGGCGGGGGCCGTTGGGGATGCAATTGTTAGGATTTTAAGGTTCTTGGGGTTTTATGCGGAATCGGAATATTATGTTAATGATTGTGGAAATCAGATAATAAACCTCGCCCTATCGGTTTTGCACAAGATAAATCCGGAAAATTACCCATTCCCGGATGACGGTTATAAAGGGGATTATATAAACGAATTGGCCGCTGAATTTTCAAAAAGGGCCGATAGCTTTCAAGATTTGGAAGAATTCGGAAGGGAGATAGCGCACAGGATATTAGAAGATCAAAAGAAAAGCCTTGAAAGGTATGGAATCGTATTTAACAACTTCGTTTTTGAATCTCAAATACGCAATTCGGATTATCCAAATGGGGTTTTGAGGGCGTTAAAAGATAAGGGGCTTCTGTATTACTCAAAGGATGACGAGGTTTTGGAGTTCAAGGGAGAGGACTTTAAAGAAGCCGTTGAAAAGTGCAAAAGGGGTTATGCCCTTTACTTTAAGAGTTCCGAGTTTGGAGATGAAAAGGATAGGGTTCTGATAAGGTCAAACGGAGAACCCACATACTTCTTTTGGGATTCCGCATACCACCTTTACAAGATCATAAGGGGATACGACTTTTTAATTGATATTTTCGGTCCGGATCACCACGGTTATGTTCCCAGAATAAAGGGGATGGTTGAGGCTTTAAAGGATTATTACGGTTTAAAAGGGGAATATTGCGTAATAATAAACGGTCAGGTTAATCTGTTTGAAGGGGGGAAAAGGCTTAGGATGTCAAAAAGGGAGGGTAGGATTTATACCTTAGACGATTTGGTTGGGGAGGTTGGTAATGATGCCGTTAGGTTCTTTATGCTTATGAGAGCACCATCTTCGGAACTAAACTTCGATATAGACCTTGCGAAAAAGGCCGGAGTTGAAAACCCCGTATATTATACCCAGTACGCCCACGCGCGGATAAAAAGCCTTTTGGATTACGCTTATGCCAATGGAATTAAGGGGGAAAGGATGGGGGATTTTTATAATGAAGATGAGAGAAATCTGGCAAGGGTTTTACAGTTTTTCCCGTATTACCTTATAAAAACCCTTCCGGTACCTTTGAGGGAAACCTATCTCTTTGGAATCTCTAAGGGTATTTCTCCGGAATTCAGCCCAAATCTTTTGGTGGATTATTTAATTGAACTTTCCCACGCATATCACAGATTTTATCAGAATAACAGGGTTGTAGGGGATAAACGGGCTTCCCAGAGATTAACGCTTTCCATTGCGGTTATGAATGTTTTAAAGGTTGGGCTAAATCTCTTGGGTGTAAGCGCACCCGAAAGAATGTTATAACCAAAATCGCGAAACTAAGGGCCGGGATGGTTAATTTGAAGCTGTTATAAACCGGGTTTTTCAACCTTATAATATCCACCTCGGCCGGGTAGCTCAGGCGGTAGAGCAGGGGACTGAAAATCCCTGTGTCGGGGGTTCGACTCCCTCCCCGGCCATTTTTGAAGAAACTCATTCTCCCCGTAAGGGGGATGACATGCAATTCCTGCGCTAGAACCGTAGAAAATGTCCTAAAATCAAAGGGTTTTGGTGAAGTATCCGTTGATTTTGCATCTGGAAGGGCCGTAATTTTGGTTGATAACCCAGAAAAACTACAAGAGGCCGGCAAAGAGTTAAGGGACTTCGGTTATGTTATATCCTACGGGGAGATAACGGTTAAACTACCGGATGCCGATTATGATGCTTTAAAGAAAGTTGCCGCGGAGTTGGAAAATTTGGATGGGGTTATAAAGGTAGATGTTGAAACGGTTGGGAATAGGCTGTTTGTATTTTATTCGCCTTTACAGGTTTCGGAAGAAAGCATTCTACGAATGGTTAAAAAAAGCGGATATACATACGAAATTGAGGGAGAAGGGATAAAAAGGGAAAGGGGTTTAACGCTTTTTCAGAGGTTTTTGATAAGCCTACCCCCCACCCTCTTGGTCTTGTTGGGGCATCACTTGGGGATAAAACCCTTTGATAACACGGTTTTGCAGGGGATATTGGCCACATTTGTGGTGCTGTTTGCGGGCTATCCAATAATCAAATCCGGGATAATGGGCTTTCTTAAACTCTCCTTAAACATGAACTCCCTAATAGCGCTTGGAACGATAAGCGCCCTCATATCCCTTAACTTTGAGCCCGCTGCGGTTATAATAACCCTTATCCTCTTTGGAAAATCCTTAGAGGAGAGGATTAGGGGTTTAGCGTATAGGGAACTGGGGAGTTTGGTAGAAGGGATACCCAAATTCGCAAATGTTAAAAAAAACGGAAGCATATCAAGGGTATATGTTGGGGAGGTTGAGGAAGGGGATATAGTGATAGTTAGAAGTGGTGAAAGGGTTCCCGTTGATGGAGTGGTTATAGATGGAAGGGCGGAGGTATCATTGGCGGTTTTAACGGGGGAAACTAGGCCTGTAAGCATTTCAAAGGGCGATAAAATTTATGCGGGGGCGGTTTTGATAAACGGGTTTTTGGAAGTTAAGGTGGAAGGGGTTGGGAGTGATACTTTCATAGGTAGGTTAAAGGAATTGGCTTTAAAATCACAAGAGGAAAAGAATAGGGTTCAGAGGTTGGCGGATAAGATTTCCGCATATTTTACCGTTGCGGTTTTAACAATAGCCCTAATAACATTCTTGGGTTGGGCGCTTTCGGGGAATATAAACAAGGGTATATTATCCGCAATTTCGGTTATGGTTGTTGCATGCCCTTGTGCCCTAGGAATAGCAACCCCCGTCGCAATAGCCGTAGCCTTTTCAAGGTCAATAAAGAGGGGAATACTTATAAAGCACCCAGAGGTATTAGAAAGGGCAAAAAATATAAATGTTGTTGCCTTTGACAAAACCGGAACATTAACGGAGGGGAAACCCAAGGTAGTGGGTTTTGAGGGGGATGAAAGGACTTTGCCTTATATATCATCTTTGGCATCAAAGAGTTCCCACCCCTATTCAAGGGCCATTTATGAGTTCTTAAACGGGGAAAGTTTAAAGGTTGAGGAGTTTAGGGATGTACCGGGTTCCGGAATTGAAGGGATTGTTGAGGGTAAAAGGGTTAAGGTTGGGAAGGGGGACTTTGTGGGCGTTAAGGATGAAGGGCTTTTCGGATGCGTTGAGGGTATGGGATGCGTTAAGTTTTTGGTTGATGATAGGGTTAAGGAGGCGGCCCTTAAATGCGTTGAAGATTTAAGGAATATGGGTTTAAAGGTTTTTATTATAAGCGGGGATAACGAGGAAAATACGAGAAAAGTAGCGGAAACCCTAGATGTTGATGGATATTTTTCAAATATTTTACCGGATGAAAAGGTTAAAATGGTGGAACTTTTAAGGGAAAAATTCGGAAAGGTTGCTTTTGTGGGCGATGGGATAAACGACGCCCCGGTTTTGGCATCTTCGGATATGGGTATAGCTGTGGGAAATGCAACGGATTTGGCGGCATTATCCGGCGATATTATTATAATAAGGGGGGATATAGACAGGGTTCCGGAAGTTATAAGGATTTCAAGAAAAGCATACCGCAGGATTTTGCAAAACCTATTTTGGGCTTTCTTTTATAATTCCCTACTAATACCTCTTGCCTCCTTTGGGTTTGTCCCACCCGAGTTATCCGCGATGGCCATGAGCCTTAGTTCCATTACCGTAGTGTTTAACTCCCTTAGACAATAATGTGCGGGATAGTCGGGGTTATAAGCGAAAAAGGGGTTAAACTTAGCGATTTTTTAACGGTTTTGCACGGATTACAACACAGGGGCCAGGAATCTGCGGGGTTTGTGGGATACACAAAGGATGGGGAACTTATAACATTTAAAACCTTCGGTTTGGTATCCCAAATCCTTGAAAAATTCGGTGAAAACCCAACGGTTAAAATCCTCATAGGACATACGAGGTATTCAACGACGGGTGAAAGTTGGAGGCTCGAAAACATTCAACCATTCTTTGTTTTAAGGGAAGATGGGATTACGGCAATTGTGCATAACGGGAATATAAGGAATTATAACGAGATAAAGGAGGGTTTATCCTCAAAGGGTGTATTTTTCCGCTCCACATCGGATACGGAAGCCATATTAAACCTTTATATAACCCTAAAAGGGGAGGCGGAGGATAGGTTTAGGGAAATGGCGGAGGTTTTAAGGGGGGCTTGGACGGTTTTGTTAATAGAAGGTAAAAACCTTTTTGCGGTCAGGGACCCATACGGTTTTAGGCCATTATGGATGGGAAGGAGGAATGGGGAGGTTTGGTTTGCATCGGAGGATTCGGCCCTTATATCGGCGGGAGTTGTGCCGATAAAAGAAATAGATAGGGGTATGGGCGTTAAGGCTTCGTTTTCGGGAATATCCGAATTTACAGTTGGTGAAAAAACCCCTCTACCCTGTTCCTTTGAACTCGTTTATTTTGCAAGGCCTGATAGCAATATATTCGGAAAATCGGTTTATAAATGGAGATATTTTGCGGGAGAAAAGTTGGCGGAGGTTGAGGATGTTGATGCGGATATAGTGGTACCCGTCCCGGATTCTGGAAACATTTACGCCTTGGGCTTCTCAAAAAAGCTAGGAAAACCCCTACATTTTGGGCTTATAAGAAGCCATTACGCCGGGAGGAGTTTCATACAGCCAACGCAAGAAAAGAGGAAAAGCACGGTTAAGATGAAACTTTTTCCCGTTATTTCGGTCTTAAAGGGTAGAAGCATATACCTGATAGACGACTCAATAGTCAGGGGAACCACCATGAGGGAAATAGTTCGTATGATAAGGGAGGCCGGAGCGAGGGAGGTTCATGTAAGGATAGGTTCCCCGCCCGTGATAGGACCCTGTTATTACGGCATAGATACACCCAACAGGAAAGAGTTAATAGCAAACCAGATGGATGTTGAAGGTATAAGAAAGTTCATAGAAGCAGACACTTTGAAATATTTACCTCTGGAAGTTTTCCGCGATTTCTTACGGAACTTTTGCATATCCTGTTTTTCGGGAAATTATGAGGTTTAAACTCATAACCGGATCATTGTTACACAGACCTTTAAGGTTCCTTTTGGTTATACTTGCCCTATCAATATCCTTAGCCTTCATGTCCTTTTTGCTTTCATTCGGTGAAGGTTTAAGGGCTTATGTTAGGAACATAGCGAAGGATTTTCAACCCTTTGCCATAATCCAACCCAAAAACTTCATATCCCTTACCCCGAGCATACCGATAAGTTTGGTGGATAGTTTAAAAGATCTCGGATTTTATGATATAAGGCCCGTTATAATTTTTCCCGTTGTGAATCCCTTACAGGTAAACAAGCAATATTTTATCGTGGGTTTACCCGTGGGAAAAAGCCCAATAAAGTATAAGGTTTTGGAAGGTAGGGACTTAAAGGATAACAATAGGGAGGCGTTGATAGGGGATAGGTTGAAGGAAATTTTAAGAAAGAATTTGGGGGATTCCGTTTTTGTCGGTAGTGGTATTTATAAAGTTGTGGGGGTTATACGCTCGGAGGATTTCAGGCTTAACTCCGCCATAATCGTCCCGATAAACGAGGCATTAGAGGATTTCAACATTGATAAGGTTAATCTTATAGCGGTAAATATAAACGGCAATAAAGAGAAACTTAAACTTTTGAGAAGGAAGTTAAACCGATACGATGTTCTTACGGCGGAAGAGATTTTGGGTTTTATAAACACCATTATAAACCTTTCGGATGCCGTTAGGTTTTCCTTATCCTTGGTTTCAATATTCGTAAGCATTATATTCCTATTTGCAATTATGATGATAACGGTTCATGAGAGGAATTGGGAATTTGCCCTTTTCAGGGCTTTGGGTATGGGGAACTTTGAGGTTTTCCGGATTGTAATAATGCAAAGTCTGACTTTGGGAATCGTATCTTGGGTTTTATCCATACCCATTTCCCTAATTATGATATTCGCATCAAACGAACTTTTGAATAGGTTTTTCGGTATGAAAATAGGCCTTTATACCCCAAAAATCGCCCTTATATCGTTATTTATTGCAATAATAGCGCCCATAATTGGGGGAATATTACCCGCAAGGAATGCGATGAGGGTTAATATAAGGGAATCTTTGGGGAAATGATTGAGGCGCTTGAAATACAAAAATCCTATGGGTTAAAGGTAAAAACAAAGGCTTTGGACGGCTTTTCTTATAGGTTTGAAGAAGGAAGGGTTTATGGGGTTGTGGGTCCATCGGGAAGCGGAAAAACCACGCTTTTATATGTCCTTTCGGGTATAGAGGTGCCGGATAGGGGAGAAGTAATCTTTATGGGTAAAGGGTTGTTTTCAATAAATGAGAAGGAAAGGCGGGATATAAGGAAAAGGTATTTTGGATTTGTTTTCCAGCATTTCTACCTTATACCCTATTTAAACGCGGCTGAAAATGTGATGTTGGGTCAATACATAAAGGCGGGCAAAACGGATAAAGCGGAAGCCTTAAAAATCCTTGAAAGTTTGGGTATAAACGACCCCTATAAAAAACCCTACGAGTACTCCGGCGGGGAGCAACAGAGGATAGCAATTGCGAGGGCATTGGCCGGAAATCCAAAGGTAATATTTGCGGATGAACCCACAGGAAATTTGGATACAGAAAATTCCAAGAGGGTTTTCTCCGTACTATACGATTTGGCAAAAGATGGTAGGGTTGTTATACTCGCAACACACGATGTCGAAAACTTAAAGGCCGATGTCGTTATAAGGTTAAGGGATGGTAAAATACTGGAAACCTATCAACCTTAAAATTTTCGGAAATGAAAGAGAGGCCGATGAAGATACTTATAGCAAAGGTGGGTTTGGATGGACACGATAGGGGTGCCAAGGTAATCGTAAGGGCGTTAAGGGATGCGGGCTTTGAGGTGGTTTATACCGGCTTACACCAAACCGCCGAAAATGTGGTTAATATGGCCTTACAGGAGGATGTTGATGCAATAGGTATATCAATCCTCTCAGGTGCCCATATGACCTATTTCCCAAAAATTCTGAAACTTATGAAGGAAAAGGGTTTGGACGATGTTTTGCTTTTCGGAGGAGGGATAATTCCGGATGAGGATGCAAAGGTTTTGGAAGGTATGGGGGTTGGTAGGATTTTCGGTCCCGGAACACCCATAAGCGAAATAATAGACTACTTAAAGGATTGGTACGAAAGGAATAGGATAAAGAAATCGGCATGAAAACAACCTTTAAAGGTATATTAAAGTTCGGAGTATATTTTGCGGTATGGGTTGTTATATGGCTTTTGTTTTTTGATTTTTTTCTGAGTTTGATAATCCCGATATTTCAAGGTAGGTATAACACAACCGTTGTCCCAAATTTAAACTTTAAAACCGTAGAGGAGGCAAAGGCCGAAGCAAAAAAGTTTGGTTTAAACTTGGTTGTTGATACTATTATTCCAACCATTGAACACCCAAAGGGTGTTATAATAGGTCAGGAACCACCACCAAATACAAAGGTTAAAAGGGGAAGGAGGGTTTTCGTCACGGTATCGGGAGGGGCGCATTTCAAGAAGGTGCCGGACATAGTGGGGATGTCCCTTGATTTGGCGGTAAGATCCCTGCAAGATCAGGGTTTTACGGTAAGGGTTGAACCCATATATACAATAGACGAAGAACCCGGGTATGTTATAAGGATAAATCCGTCACCGGGAACGGATGTACCCATAGGTAGCACCATAACACTTTATTACACGGAGGAACCACCCGATACATCACAAACCGATACCGCGCCCGATCTCCAACAACGGTGATAAGGGGTTATGGTGCGAAGTTCACAAGCGAGCCTATAACGCTTTTATCGGGCCGTTTTAATTACCCCTATAAAATACCCACTTGTACTTTTTGTTTCCCCTTATCGGATTGTTTGCGGGTTTTACGGGTTCCCTTTTGGGTTTGGGAGGAGGAATAATAGTTGTGCCTTCGCTAACAATGCTGGGCCTAAATGTCAAAACCGCCGTTGCGATAAGTATATTTTCAACGATAGCAACCTGGGCATCCGCTTCTGAAAAATACATAAGGTCTAACCTTGTTGATTTTAAAATAGCGTTTTTTTTGGGTTCAGCAACGACTATTGGGGCGTTTATAGGTTCAAGGGTGTTGTTTATTTTTCCCGAAAAGGTAATAATCTTTATCTTCGTTTTTATAACCCTATTGGTTTTGTATTCAAACATACTGGGGTTATCTTCGGATAACAAAACGGAGAAATTTACACCTATTAGACTCATCTTTTCCTACGCTTTTATGCTTTTTGCGGGTTTTATCTCCGCAATTCTGGGTATAGGGGCGGGTGTTTTTAAGGTTTTTGCAATGGATAAGATCCTTAATATGCCTTATAGGGTTTCAACCGCAACGAGCATGTTCCTAATAGGGATAACGGCATCTTCAAGTGCGGTTTATTACGCCTTCAATAAGGATTTGGATCCCTTCCATACATCCATAGTGTCCATAGGTGCTATAATAGGGGGTCTCTTGGGTTCAAGGGTTATGGTAATACTTCCGGTAAAGGTTTTGAGGGTTATATTTTCCATCGTTGTAATTGCCTTAATCGGGAGCCTAGTTTTTAAAACGCTTATATGAGAAAATCCGCAATTTTTATTTTGGTCTTTCTTTCAATGGTATCGGAAATTTTTGTGGGTAGGGTTTTTGGTTATGAAATATTGGTTTTGAGGATTTTAAGGTTATTCCTTGGGATTTCGGCGGGTTTGGGTCTGGGGGTTGTGGGTGCGGTTTTACAAAGGGTTTATAGGAATCCCTTGGCGGACGGTTATATACTGGGTATATCCGGAGGGGCAATTTTCGGGGTGGCAATTTCAGAATATTTAAAACTACCTATGCCCTTTTATACCACATCGCTAATATTCTCCCTATTGGTTTCGCTTATAATAATTCTTGTAAGTCCTAAGGTTCACGAGTGGATGCTACCGGTAATAGGAATAGGTATGGGGATGTTTTTTTCATCTGTGGCTATAATGTTTTTTATCATGGCCGGAGCTGAATCCACAAGAACCCTTTATGCCCTTTGGGGTTCTTTGGGTAGATTTTTCTCCATAAGCGACATTGCAATAGTTATAACCGTTTTCATATTTACCCTTGCCTTATCCCTTTTACTCATTTTAAAAAATAGGGAATTTGATGCCACATCACTGGGGAATTTGGAGGCTTTATGTTTGGGTTATGATCCAAAGTTAATAACCGTTTATGCAACCCTTTTATCATCCCTTATAGTTGCGGTTTTAACATCTTATGCCGGTATTATAGGGTTTGTGGGTATAATGGCTCCCCACATGGTTAGGATATTGGGCTATAGGGAGGGTTGGCAGTTTTATGCCTTTTCGGGTATGTTGGGAATAGCCTTCGTACTCCTTGGGGATTCCTTGGGAAGGTTGATTTTTGGTATAGACCCCCCAATTGGGGTTATTATGGGTATAATAGGTTCCCCATTCTTCATTTACTTAGTATTGAAAGAGGGAAAGGGTTAAATCTTCAAACACCTTATTGCGGTTTTCAACGGTAAGGTATACAACCTCAAAGTTTTCCTTAATTTTCCTTATCAATGGATGCACATTTTTCAGGGGAATGGTGGCTAGAATATCAAGGTCCTTTAAAAATATAAGCCTTTCAACGGTTTCAACAAAACCTTTGGAAAACATCTCCATCTTCCCTATCTCATCCAAGATGAGGATTTTATCCATTAGGGGGTTTTTTATCTTTGGTAAAACGAGTTTCTCAAACCCCGAAACATCAACGGCGTATTTCCCAACCCTATAATGCGAATTGAGTTTTATATGCGCCAGTACCCCACTCTCCCCCCAGGTGGTTATAACCTTAAAACCAACCCTTTTACCACCTTCCATTATCTCTTCCGTCCAAAATCCGTAAAACCTTTGTGGATTTTTAAGGAAAAGCCTTTTTATCAATGTTGTCTTACCCACACCCGGGGAACCGGATATAAAGATTTTCAAGGCAAATCAATGCCCCCCTTTGAAAAGGGATTACACCTCAAAACCCTCCAAACCGCCTTAAACAAGCCTTTGAACAGTCCATATTTCCTTAAGGATAAAACAGCATATTCGGAACATGTTGGATAAAACCTGCAAGTGGCGGGTTTTAAAGGGGAAATGTATTTTCTATATGCGTTAATCAGGAAAATCAGGGATTCTGTTATTGGGCTTTTGCCCTTGCCCTCGGATGATTCGGGTCTATTTGTAATATCTGTTGCCATGCCCTCTTTGCACCCTCCATATCTCCTTGGGCTTCTAAGGACAAAGCGGTTTTTTCAAGTTTGATTATACGCATATATTTCTTTGCAACTTCATCGTTTGGGTTCTTGCTTAAAGCATCCCTAACCATCTGCTCTGCCTTTGATATATTCCCCTGATCGTAATAAACCTTTTTAATATCTTCCTCCTTCAATGTTTCTATGTTCAAAGATAAACCTCCCGAAAGCGAGGGGGTTATGTCCGGCATTTTTGTTGTGGGTGTGGAAGGTTTGCTTAAACTAACATTTCCGCTTAGGTTTGAGGAACCCAAATCTATCGTTGGAGCCTTTATATCGGGAATACCCGTCGTTTGGGTCGGTTGTTTTTGTTCCTTTAAAACCAATTGACCCTGGGTATTTTGTGGTTGTTGGTTTTCGGGGATAATTAGGGCATTGGACGATGTATCGGGCTTCTGGGTTTCAACCTTCAAAACCCCTGTGGTTTCCTGTTGTTGAACGGTCTTTGGTTTGTTTTCTTTACGAACTTCACTTTTAACTTCGGATATGACTTTACTTAAAATGGTGTCTTTAAGGTTGGCCGAGCTTTGTAATGTGTCCGGTGATTCAACTTCCGCCTTTTGGAGGTTTTTATTTAAAAAATAATACGCAACGCCGACCCCTACACCTCCCCCTATTGCGGCCGCTATAATAACCAAAAATACGATTAATATTATCCTCCTCAACGCCGATATTCTAAGGTTGTATTAGAAATTTTTCAACAGAGATTTCTCAAAACGGAACGGGTGTATAATATCCGTAATGTCTGTTGATGCCTTGGTGGTTATGCTAACCGCTTGGGGTATAATCATAGCACTATTCGTTTGGAGTATGTATAGGATTTTGAGGGAAAAGTAGTTATGGCGAAGAGGGGAAAGGTATTACTTATAGTGGAATCGCCTACAAAGGCCAAGACTTTAAAGGGTTATCTCAAAGGCGATTTTTTGGTTGTGGCGAGTAAAGGGCATATTAAGGATTTACCGGTGAACGAGTTGGGTGTGGATTTAAAAACTTTCTCGCCAAAGTATCAGGTAATAAAGGGGAAACTCGGGGTAATAAGGTTTATCAAAAAACTCGCAAAAAACGCCGATATAATCCTAATAGGTAGCGACCCCGATAGGGAGGGTGAGGCGATAGCATTCCATATATACGAAGAATTAAAGGGTTTGAGGAAGAAGATTAAAAGGGTTTTGTTTTATGAAATCACACCGGAGGCTATAACCGAAGCCGTAGAAAATCCCACGGATATAGACGAAAACAAGGTGGAATCCCAGAAGGCCAGAAGGGTTCTTGATAGACTCGTTGGTTATTTGATAAGTCCAATACTCTGGAAGAAACTTAGATGGGGCTTATCGGCGGGGAGGGTTCAAACGGCCGCTTTAAGGCTTGTAGTTGATAGGGAAAGGGAAATAGAAAGTTTTATACCCCAAAAGTTTTGGTATTTTGAGGCAATCTTTGAGAAGAACGGCAAGACCTTTAAGGCGAGATCTGAAAAAAACTATTTTGATGAAGGGGAAGCAAAAAAACTTTATCAAACGCTCAAAGGTGAAACCTTTATAGTTGAGGAATTCAAGAAGGAGATAAAAAAGCAGAACCCACCGCCACCCTTAAAGACCTCAACATTGCAACAAGAAGCCAATAAGATATTCGGTTTTTCGGCGGGTAAAACCATGCAGATAGCCCAAAGTCTATACGAAGGGATAGAAATAGAAGGAAAGAGGGTGGGTTTGATAACATACCATAGGACGGATTCCACTAGGTTATCAAACAAGGGTATAAACCTTTTGAGAAAGACAATAAAGGATTTGTTTCCGGGTAAATACCTTCCAAAGCATGGTAAAAATTATGGAAATGATAAGGGGAATGTTCAGGGGGCGCACGAGGCGATAAGGCCCACATACCCAGATATAAAACCCGAGGATTTGAAAGGTAAGGTTGATGAGGATACCCTGAGGATATACGAAATCATTTGGAGAAGGGCAATAGCATCCCAGATGGGCCCCGTTGAGTATGAGTATAAGAAGGCGGTAATAAAGGCGGGGAATGTTAAATTCTTAGCGGAGGGGAGGGAAATGGTTTTCGATGGGTGGTCAAGGGTATGGCCTTACAATTTAAAGGAGGGTTATATACCGGATTTGGAAAGGGGTGAGGTTTTAAAGGTTAAGAAAATCCAACTAAAAGAGGATAAGACCAAACCAAAACCGAGATATACGGAGGCAACACTCGTAGAAGAACTGGAAAAGTTGGGCATAGGAAGGCCTTCAACATATGCAACGATTTTAAAAACCCTGTTTGTTAGAAAATATGTGATAAAGAAGGGGAAATCTTTGATGCCCACAGAACTCGGTAAGAAGGTTTTGGATGAACTTTTAAGGTTTTTCCCGGATATATTTGACTATAAATTTACCGCAAAGATGGAGGAAGAGTTGGATAAAATTGAGGAAGGTAAGGAGACATATCAAAATGTTGTTAAAACATTTTATAAAGGCTTGGAACGGAAACTTGAAGAAGCCGGTAAATGAGGATATCCATTGTAATGCCCTATTTCTTTAAGGAGGTTAGCGGGGGAGCGGAGAAGCAGGCCTATTTATTGGCAAAGTATTTGGCAAAAGAGGGGTGTGATGTTTATTATTTGACATCGGGGAAGGGGGATGAGATGGTTGAAGGTATTAAAGTTTTAAGGGTTTTAAGGCTCCCCCATATTTTCCAATACCTTGAATATCCCAAAATCCTTATGCACCTGTTTGACCTGAACCCCGATATGGTTATAACCCGTATAAGGCATTATTATTTTCCCGTTTCCCTTTACGGTTTTTTATCCTTCAAACCTTCTATAATATTCATACCCGAAGATCGCATACCTCATCCCCTTTATGAAACCGAGAAGGTTTTTAAGAAAAGAATGAGCTTATTCAAGAAAATCTTGGCGGTTGCCAACTCACTTTTATTAGACCTTTTCGCTTATATCGGGATACTCATAAGTAAAAAGGTTGTGATCCAAAACGAAAAGCAGAGGGGGTTGATAAAGAAAATCTACGGAAAGGAATCCATAAAGATGCCTTCAATTTTTGAACCGGTTGAGTTAAAAGTGGAAGAAAAAAGGGGCGTATGTTGGGTTGGGAATCTAAGGGAGGAAAAGAGGCCGGAAATCTTCGTGCAGTTGGCGAAACTATTACCCGATGAGGTGTTCTATATGGTTGGAAGGATTTCGGAAAGGTATAAGGGTTCTTTCGGGAATCCAAAAAACTTAAAAATCCTTGGGGAATTGGAATACACGGAAGCCATTAAAGTAATGGCAAAATCAAAGGTTTATGTGAATACATCTGTAAATGAAGGATTTCCCAATACCTTCTTGGAAAGTTGGTATTACAAAACCCTAATTATCGCTTTTGATGCAGACCCCGATGGGGTTATAGCGAAGGGTTTGGGGATAAAGGTTAAAACCTTGGATGAGGCCACAAGCGTAATAAAGGACTTCAACAAAAATCCGCAAAGGTATGAAAAAATTATCCAAAGGGCTTATAACTATGTTTTAGAAAACCATTTGCCCCAAAAGGTTATAGGGGTTTTTAAGGAAAGGGTTATGGGGCGAAATTGTAGGTAATTAGAATGTTTAAAATTAAGGCTATAATGTTCATAAATACCCCCATTCTCATCATATCCCTTAACCCAACGAGTTTAAAGGAATATACGAGCATATTGGGTGGGGTTGCGATGGGTAGGATAAAGGCCCCGGAAGCCGAAATGGCAACAACGGCGGCCAAAGCGGGGGCATCAAGGCCCATCCCTTGGGCAAAGGAATAAGACAAAGGAAGGAGTATTGCGGATATGGAAGTGTTGGAAGCGAATTCCGTTAGGATTAGCACAAAAGCACTCCAAACCGCCACAAAAAACAAAGGGGGGAAACCTTTCAAACCGGAAAGGTAATTGAGTATAAGATCCGATAGTTTTCCCTTAACGATCATATCCGAAAGTGCAAAACCCCCTCCAAACAGCAGCAAAGCATCCCAAGGTATATCCTTTATATCATCCCAACCCATAAAACCCAAAACGAATAACAAAACACCGGAAAATATGGCAATCGTGGAATCGTCTGCCTTTAATCCAAAGGTTTTTTCCCATAAGGGCAAAGTTATCCACAAAATAGCCGTAATGATAAAGATAAACAGAACAGCCTTCCCCTTGGAATCCAAGGCAATGTCGTATGTTTTTACATCCACTTTTCGTATTGATAGTTTAAATACAAAGGATGAGAAAACTAAGAAAGCCGTTTCCAATAGCAATGAATAGGGTAATCCAAACTTTAACCAATCCAAAAATGTTATCTCCAAACCGAAGTTTCGCAAAGTACCGGCGTATATTATGTTTGGAGGTGTTCCAACCAATGTGGCCATACCACCTATGCTCGATGAATACGCCGCGGTAAAGGCTAGAGCCTTCAAAAGTGAGCCTACTTGTAATGACAAAATAAGGGGTATCATTATCATTGTGGTTGATGTGTTGCTTATCCACATTGATAAAAAGTATGTTGCCAAAGAAATACCGATAAATATTCCGAGTTCCGATTTTCCAAAAAGCCTTATGATGTTAGCAGCTAAAAACCTATGTATGTTGTACTTTTCTATAGCCCTAGCGAGGATAAAGCCTCCCAAGAAAAGGAATATTGGGGACTTTGCATAGTTTAAAGATATTTCATTAGCGGGGGCTATACCAAACAATGGGGCAATTATTAAAGGCAAAAGGGCGGTTATTCCAAGGGGTATAACTTCGCTTATCCACCAAGATGCCATCCAAAAAATGGTTCCAATAACAACCGCCGCACTTCTATCCAAGGGTAATATTAAACATATTAAGAATGCCAAAGGCCCAAAAACGAATAACGGTTTGCGCATTATTTTCTCAAATAAACCGTGCGAATTGGGAAAGGTATTTCTATACCTTCTTCTTTAAACCTTTCGTATATTTTATTTCTTATCTCCGTGGCACATTCCCTCCAAGAGAGCCTATCCTTTGCGCCAAACCTAACGGTAAATATAAGGGCAAAGTCCGCAAAATCGTCAAACCAAACCTTCGGTTCAAAGGTTTTATCAAACCCTTCAAAGTTTTCCATATCCTTTAATATTCCGTACAATATATCGCGAACCCTCCTCGGATCGCTTTCATAAGATACGCCTATTTTTATATCCCCAATGTATGCGGGTGTGGGTTTGTTAAAGTTCAAAAAAATCGAATTTATTATCTGCGTGTTCGGAATGTATATGAGGTTGTTGTTATAATCCCGTATAACTGTGGAATAAACCCCTATATCCACAACCTCACCGGTATATCCGCCAACACTTATAACATCCCCAACCTCCACCCTCTTTGAAGATGTTATATATATTCCAGAAAATAGGTTTGATAAAAGAGGCTGTAATGCCAGGGCTACCGCCAAACCACCTATCCCCAAGGCGGTTAGCAATGGAGCGATTTGAACACCAATAGAGTTTAGACCAAACAATAATCCGAGAAGAAATATGCCCCATTTTGCGGTTATATCTATTATCGTTGATTTAACTTGAATTTGGTATTCAATGAATAAACTTAACAAATTTCCAGCCGTGTAAGATATGGACGAGATTAAAAGTAAAATAAAAGCCTTTTGCAGGAAAACATTAAAGCTATGCCCCAAATATTCCCCAAACAGCCTCATGGATATGTATATTCCCAAAACCACAAACCATAAAACTACGGATAACCTAAGGGCTCTATACACATTGTAAAACAGGTTTTCTTTACCTTTTAAAGCCTTTAAAAGTATATACCTTACCCCAATGGAAACAAAAATGCCAAGGATTAGGAAGGATATAATTATGATTGCGGATATTACAAGGGGATGTTTTACAAGTGCCATATCAACCATCCCAAAATACCTCCTAGCAATGCCCCG
This sequence comes from Caldifarciminota bacterium, assembly GCA_039802605.1. Classification (GTDB taxonomy): domain Bacteria; phylum Hydrothermota; class Hydrothermia; order LBFQ01; family LBFQ01; genus Caldipriscus. The sequence goes on from JBDRWW010000002.1 coordinate 205,929, forward strand.
GTTAGGACCTCAAGGGGTGTATGCCCCAAAAGTTCCTTTAATCTTATATCCGATACCGGATGACCGCGAAGGAGTTCGTCAAGGATTATGTTTAAAATCTTGGCCTGCTCCCCAGCCGCCCTCCTAACACCCGCGGCGTCGTACATAACAATTATGCTGAAAAAGGCGACAACTCCAAACATTATGCTGTCAAAACCCTCGGATAAGCCAACCATAATACTCAATGCCGAAACCGATGCGGCATGGGAAGAGGGTAATCCGCCCATATCCACGAGCCTTTTTATATCAAGTTTTTTGTATTTTACAACGGATACCAAAACTTTTAAAACTTGGGTAATGAACGCAACGGTTATAGGCCCCCATAGAAATTTATTGGCTAAGAGGGCCTTCACTTCCCCTTGAAAGTATATACGATATTACCGCTAACGCGGTAAAGAATACAATTACGGCAATTATACCGAAAGAGGAAACGAATGTCATTACAAAGCCGGCCGTTATAACCCCTAGGGTAATGGCAAATAGGGAATGTTTGAAATCCATGTTAAATACTTCCGCCACCAAGGAACCCGTCCAAGCCCCAGTTCCGGGTAAGGGAATGGCCACAAAGAGGTACAATCCCAAGAGTTTTAACCTCGCAATGGAAACCCCTTTTCTCCTCGCCCTATCGTATAAGAATTCAAAGAATTTCTTGGTTATTCTCCACCTACCCGTGAATATCGCTATGGGTCTTAACAGGATTAACAAGAAGGGTACGGGTAGTAAGTTGCCCAGTATGCCCAAAACCAGGGTTTTCCATAGGGGTAAGTTGTAGTGTAAAATACCAAGGGGTATGGCACCCCTTAATTCAAAAATTGGTAAGGATGCCACCAAAAAGACGACGAGTTCCGGAGGGAGGTTTTTAAAAACCTCAACCAATCTCCTCTACCCTTGCTACGGTATATTTCTGCGTATGGAAGTACATCCTGCGGTAGTTGTTTTTCCTTTTCATTTTAAAGACTATAAGGTTTTCTTCCTTTTCCCCCAAAACCTTTAGCTTAGCCTTTTTCCTCTCAAAGGAAACCTTATCACCCTCCACGCTCATAATAACATCCGCCTCAAAAACTTCCCCCTCCTTCAAACCCAAATTCGGCACGATAACCTTTTGCCCCCTTTTAACCGGTATTTGAAAGCCTTTAACCTTTATTACCGCCTCCATCTTTTACCTCCTTTTTACTGCTTTAACCTTGCAACCGCCTTTAAAGCCCTAGGATTGTTTTTATCGTATTTTAAAACCATTTCCCAAGTTTCAAGAGCCTTTTGCCTATCACCGGCATTTTCATAAGACATGGCTTTCCTTTCAAGTTGTGCCAACTGTTGGTACCTCTTTGCTGTATAATCCTTAGGATTTTCGGAAATTATTTCCGTCGCAAGTCTTAAAGTTGTGGTTAAATCCCCGTTCTTATAGGCCTCTATCATCTGCGTCCTCTTGTCAATGGTCCCCGTATTTAAACTTATTGTGGGTTGGGGTTGATCTAAGGATATATCAAGTTTTGGCAGGTTTATGGATACTTCCGAAGAAAGCTTTGGCCCCTCGGATAATTTTATGGATGTGGTTGTGGGAGACTTTACGGTTTCTTCCTTGGTTTCTTGTGTTTTCGTTTCTTCCTTCTGTTTCTTTATTTCCATAACCTTTGTTTGATATATTTTCTTAACGGTCTCTACCTTAACCGGCGCTTTTCTACTGGACAAGCCTTCAATGGTGGTTTTTAATGCTAGCAATTCTTCATTCTCCGGATCGCTTTCAAGGGCAGACTCTATTAAAACCAGCGCCTTCTTATACTCCCCCTGTTGTATCAAAGCCTTTGCGATTTCAACATTTTGTATAGCAGAAAGCCTATTGGTTATAGGCGCATATATTTCGTTAAACAAAAGCCTATCCCCCAAAATCGGCCTTACTTTATCCAGCTTTTCTACGGCTCCCTCCAACTTACCCTCTTTCGCAAGTTTTTGGGCATCAACCACCTCCTTCCAAGCTTTTGCAAGGCTGTCGGCCTTCTTTATATAATCTTCCGCCTGCTTAATGGATTTGTCCAAACTCAAAGCCTTTTGGGCATAGGTTTTTACGAGGGTGTAATTCTCATATATCTTTTTCGGATCACTTTCGTTTTCCGCTGCCGTAAATGTCGATATGGCCAAACTCAAAGAACTCTGGGCCTCGTTTTTGCGCTGGTTTATGTAGAGGAAAGTAGATGTCCCAATTATTACAAGGAGTATAACCCCCACGGCGGCAAAGATCCACCTCGTAGGGGCCTGTTTAACCATTAGTTCCGTTTCGGGTTTTTCGGCCGGATTTACATACAAAAGCGTCATCCTGCCGACTTTTAATATATCCCCACTCTTCAACCTCGTCCTTTCCTTTAAAACCTTTCCGTTTAAAAGCGTGGGATTTGTTTGGCTTAGGTTTTCAACCTCAACTATATCGCCCAAGAAATGTATCATAAGGTGTTTTCTGGATGTATGGGGGTCTTCTACCTTATATTCAACTCCTTCTTCCCTGCCGAGGATTCCCGACGAGAATATCTCTATTACGCTCCCGGCGCCAGGTCCGCTTATTATCTTAAAATACGGGGGTTCTTCGGCTTCAAGGAATTGGGTGGGTTGGCTTGTGGTCGTGGGCTGAGGCGCCTCCAAAACCTCCAACTTCATCTTACCGGCTATATCCAATTCCAAACCGGGTACGAGTTCTATTTCCTTTATATCCTTTAAATCTCTTGTAGAAATCCCATGCCCCAAAGCCTTTAGAACAATTGCATCCCCGCGCTTGTCTATAACCGCATACTCCGTAGGTAATCCTATTATGAAAAGGTCGCTTTTTACAGAACCCCCTATCACAAAGGGAAACTTGTTTATGGTAATAACCTTCTCCCTATTACCAATTAAAACCCTTATCCTTATCATTCTTAAATTGTGCCCGCAAATTCCTCAATTTTTTTGGCAAGCGATAGTATTTCACCCCTGACACGAACCTTTATTTCCTCCAACTTGGATAGTATCTCATCCCTCTGCCTTTCCACCTCTTGCAAATTCTTCTTAGCATCCTCAACCTCTCTCTTTATTTCTTCCAATTCTTTCTTGGCATTCCTCAAAATTTCCTCGGCTTCCCTTTTCTTTTCCTCTATCATCCTATCACCCGCATCTTTTGCCGCTTTTAATATTTCCGTCGCCAAAATTTCCTCGGGTATATCCTCCCACTTTAATCCCCCCTTATCACCTTTGGATTTCTTTAATTCTTCGTTTTCCCTTTTAAGCCTCTCCAATTCTTCCCTTAACCTCTGATTTTCCTCGCTTAACTGTTCTATTTGTACTTCCAGCATCGTGGTATCTCCGGTGGTTTCCGACCCGGCACTTTCCAATTTCTTCTCCAACTCCTCCACATATTTCGCCACCTGATTTAAAAAATCCCTAACCTCATCCGGGTCATAACCCTTTTTACCCAAACCCCCCACAAATGTAAATTCCTGTAATCTTATCGACGATGCGGATAACTTTTTATTTTTCTGGGTCATTATGCGGGTATTATAAGGTTGAAAGAAAACTTTTGTATGGACAAATTAAACATCCTTAGAATACTAACTTCTATGAAAAGGGGCATATTTTTTATTCCCTTGCTTTTAACTTTTGTTTTTTGTGGGGATAAGAAGGAAGAAGGTAAATCCCAAACAAAGGAGGAAAAGCCCACGCAAACCGCTCAGGTTAATGTTGAATTTCCCGAGGAGTGGCCTCAGTTAAAACCGGATTTGGCCGCAAAAGGTGAGAAGTTATTTCTCCAAAAGGGTTGCAATGCCTGCCATACCATAGGCAAAGGTAAATTGGTGGGTCCGGATTTAAAGGGTTTAAACCAACGGGTTAGTTTTAAATGGGCCGCGCATATGATCTTAAATCCCGATTCTATGCTTAAATACGACCAAAGGGCAAAGCAACTTTTGAAAGAGCACGGGACACCTATGACAAACCAAAATGTAAAACCGGATGAGGCGGTGGCTATATTGCATTATATTTTAAGGGAAAGCCAGAAATAAGTAATAAACACAACGGGTATATAATATCCAGTTATGGCGAGCAAGAAAGCCGGCGGTTCCACAAAAAACGGAAGGGATAGCAACCCAAAATACCTGGGTGTTAAGAGGTTTGGGGGTCAGTTGGTACAAAAGGGTGAGGTTATAATCAGGCAGAGGGGGACAAAAATACACCCAGGTTATGGTGTAGGTATGGGTTCGGATTTTACGATATACGCGCTAATAGACGGGGTTGTCAAGTTCCACGAGAAAAAGGGGAGGAAATTTGTATCCGTTGTACCCATAGATTAGTAGTATTAGCGTTATTACTTACGGGCTGCAAGAACATATTTTTACCAAAAACCGTAGATGTAAATGGTTTGTATTACGAACCTATAACCCCAGAGTATGTTGTAAAAAACCTTGAAACGGCCTATAAATTGGAAGATATTGAAAAATACAAAGAGTGCCTTGATAAAGACAGCTTCAAATTCTATTTTGACCCATCCCAAAGCGATATAAAGGATATTTTAAGGGATAGGTGGGGAATAGACAGCCTTTCTTGGGGATACAACGAAGAAATAACATCCGCTCAAAGGATATTTGATTATGCGTCTAACATCGTTTTAAACATAATAAACGGTTCCCCAATATACAAATCCGAGAGTTTGGAGGTTTGGATATGGGATTATTACCTAAAAATTGAACCCCCATTTGAAGGGCAGGGAGAAGCCATAGGCAAAGCGGTATTTACATTTGTAAAGAGGGGAGATTACTGGTATATAAGGCTATGGCAGGATTACAAATCCGGAATGTAGGTATTATAGGGGGAGGGGCTTGGGGTTTAACATTGGCAAACCTTTTGAGTGATAACGGATTAAATGTTTTGGTTTGGGATAGGAATCTCCAAAGGGTGAAAACGTTAAAGGAACAACATCTTGACCCAGAAAGGCTTCCCGGAATAGTTTTAAACAAGGGTATAGATTTTACCAACAACTTAGCGGAACTCTCGGGTTTTGATATACACATACTAGCCGTAAAATCGGAAGCGGTTGGGGAAATGACGGAAAAGTTGAAGGATTTGGATATAAAAATATTAATAAGTGCTATAAAGGGCTTTGTGGGAAACGGAATAAAAACTATAACCGAGCATTTGAAGGAAAATTTAAAAGGCGTCGAAATATTTGCCCTCGGTGGGCCATCAATAGCCTTGGAGGTATGCAAAAAAATCCCAACATCCGTGGTTTTGGCGGGAGAAAACGAAAATATAATGGAGGAAATTCAGAAAAAGTTTTCAAACGATTATTTTAGGGTTTATAGAAATACGGATATAATAGGGGTGGAATTTGCCGGGGCTTTAAAGAATATAATAGCAATTGCGGCCGGAATATGCGATGGTTTGGGTTTGGGGGAAAACTCAAAGGGAGCTTTATTAACGAGGGGGATATACGAGATGGCCAGGTTTGGTATAAAGTTCGGTGCAAGGATGGAAACATTTTTCGGATTGGCGGGTCTTGGAGATGTTATAACCACGAGTTTTTCAAAGAATTCAAGGAATAGGTATGTGGGGGAAATGTTGGGTAAGGGTTATACGATTGAGGAGATATTAAAAGGTATGGTTATGGTTGCAGAGGGGGTTAGAACGGCCTTTCTGGTTAGGGAGGAGGCCGATAAATTGGGGATAGAAATGCCTATAACGGAGGGGGTTTGTAGGGTTATAGAGGGTAAGAATAAACCAAACGAAATAATATACAAACTCATGACGAGGGAATTGAAGAGGGAGTTTTATGTATGAGCAACAGCGTTATAGAGGCAAAGAACCTTACGAAGGTTTATAGGGTATCGATTAAAGAAGGTGGATTTTTGGAAAGCTTAAAAAGGGTTTTCAAAAGGGAATATAGGGATATAGTTGCGGTTAATGGGGTATCTTTTAGCATAAATGAGGGGGAAATTGTGGGGTTTTTGGGGCCAAACGGTGCCGGAAAAACCACAACATTAAAAATGCTAACCGGATTGATTTACCCAACATCGGGATATATCAATGTTTTGGGGTTTAAACCCTTTGAAAGGAAGAAGGAGTTCTTGAAAAGTATTACCCTTGTTATGGGGCAAAAGCAACAGCTAATCTGGGACTTACCCCCTATGGATACGTTTGAGATAAACGCCGCCATATACGATATACCGAAGGAAGTTTTTAAAAAGCGGGTTTATGAACTTTCGGAAATGCTTTCGATAACGCATATACTAAACCAACCCGTAAGAAAACTCTCCTTGGGTGAAAGGATGAAGGCCGAGCTTGTGGCCGCCTTAATACACTCACCCAAAATATTATTCCTTGACGAACCCACCATTGGGCTTGATGTAAATGCTCAGGTTTCCATAAGGGAGTTTTTAAGGGAGTACAACGAAAGGTTTAAGGCTACAATAATTTTAACGAGTCATTACATGGCGGACATAGAAGCCTTATGCGATAGGGTAATGGTAATCCATAGGGGAAATCTTATATTTGACGGGGATTTATACGACCTTCTTGAAAGGGTTGACCCGCACAAGGAGATAACCGTTGAACTGAAAAGGCATGTACCATTGTATGAGTTAAAGAAGTTTGGGGAGATAAGGGAGATTGAGGGCCTTGAGGTTAAGTTCATAGTGAATAGGGATGAGGTTTTTAAAAAGATTGGCGAAATAATTATGAATTTACCCGTTAGCGATTTGAGTATTACGGATCCACCCATTGAAAATGTAATATCCAAGGTGTTTTTAAACCCCGATGTTTAAACTTCCACTTTAAAATATCCGCTATGGAATTGAAAATCGACAATGGGAAGAATTGGGCTTTAATTCTCGGTTCTTCAAGCGGATTTGGAGCCGCAACGGCAATAAAACTGGCGGAATGCGGTTTAAACATTTTTGGTGTGCATTTGGATAGGAGGGAAACATTGCCGAATGCCCAAAAGGTTGTTGAAGAGATAAAAAAATTCGGTGTAAAGGTTTATTTCTTCAACACAAACGCAGCGGACGATAGGAAAAGGGAAGAGGTTATAAAAAGCATAAAGGAGATTACACAAAACGAAGGGGGAAAGATAAAGGTATTATTACACTCATTGGCATTCGGAACATTGAAGCCTTATATAGGCCCGGATCCCGAAAGCGATATAAACCGCCAAAACCTTGAAATGACCATAGACATTATGGGGAATTCCTTGGTTTATTGGGTTAGGGATATTTACAGAAACGGGCTATTTGATGGGGATAGCCGCGTTTTCGCCATGACGAGTGCGGGCTCACATAGGGTTTATCCTTCTTATGGTCCGGTTTCCGCCGCAAAGGCCGTTTTGGAAGCCCATATAAGGCAATTGGCCTTTGAGTTGGCAAAGGAGGGGATAAGGGTCATAGGTATTCAGGCGGGAATTACGGATACGCCCGCATTGAGGAAGATCCCCGGGCACGATAAAATGATAGAATGGGCCAAAGAAAATAATCCCTCGGGAAGGCTAACGACTCCGGAAGATGTGGCAAATGTAATAGCATTACTTTCAAGACCGGAAGCTTATTGGATAACGGGAACAATAATAAGGGTTGACGGTGGAGAGGATTTGATATAATGAAGGGGGAATTGGTCCCCGCCTCCGAATTAATTAATTACGCCGAGGAAAGGAACACCGCAATAGCATCCTTAAACTTCAACAATTACGAGTTTTTAAACGCCATATGCAAAGCAGCCGCAGAACTTGAAGTTCCGGTTATACTGGCGACATCCGAAGGCGCCATAAAATACATGGGCATAGATGTTATATCCGCAATGGTTCCACAGGTGGTTAAAAGATATGGGATAAAGGCCTCTTTGCATCTGGATCATGGGAGGTCTTTTGAAACCGTGATGCTGGCAATAAGGTATGGATACACATCGGTAATGATAGACGCATCCGACAAGCCTTATGAGGAGAATGTAAGGATAACATCCGAAGTTGTAAGGGTTTGTAAGCCTTTGGGTATAACAGTTGAGGCCGAGTTGGGGGTCCTGGCGGGGGTTGAAGATGAAATTTCGGCCGAGAGGGGTATATACACTGACCCACAACAGGCAAAGGATTTTGTTGAAAAAACGGGTGTGGATATGTTGGCCGTTGCGGTTGGAACATCGCATGGGGCATATAAATTCAAGGGAGAACCCCATATAGACATTGATAGGGTTAAGAAAATTAGGGAATTAACCAAAAAACCGTTGGTTTTACACGGGGCATCCGGAGTTTATGGGGAGTTTGTGGAAGAGTTGGGTTTGGAAGGCGCAAAGGGTTTAAGCGACGATTTACTTATAAAGGCTATAAAGTCGGGAATAAGGAAGGTTAATACGGATACGGATTTGAGGATGGCCTTTATGTTGGGTTTAAAGAGGTCTTTAAACAAAAACCCAAAGGAAATAGACCCCAGAAAACACTTAATTCCGGCTATGGAAGAGGTTTATAAAATGGCTTTAAGGAGGCTTATGGTTATCACAAAATCCTAAACTTTGTACCCTCCGGGGTGTCCATAAGTTCAACTCCGGCGAGTTTCAGTATTTCACGGATTTTGTCCGCCAAATCGTAATTCTTCTCCCTTCTCGCCAAATCCCTTATTTCTATAAGCCTTCTCAAAACCAGGTCTTCCCCGGTTTCTTCGAATACAAACCCCAGATTTTCCAAAAACTCCCTAAGGGTGAATAGGATGTTTTTATTTTTACTTTCAAGGTTTTTAAATACCGTGGCAAAGAATTCCGGGGTATTAAAATCATCCTTTAAAATTTCCACGAGTTCATCCCATAAAGCCTTATCCCTTTCACCCCCGACATCCTTTAAAGCTTCATAAAGGTTTGCGTGTGATTTTGAAAATTCCTTTAACTTTTCCGGATAGAACTCCAAGTCGTTCCTATAATGGGCGGATAACAGCAATAGCCTTATGGCGGATGGGTGGAAATCTTTTAAGGCCTCCTTGGCTAAGAAATAGTTTTTTAAAGATTTTGACATCTTTTCACCGCTTATTGTTAATAGGCCGACATGGATCCAAAACCTTGCAAATTCCTTACCCGTAGCACCCTTTGTTTGGGCTATCTCATCCTCGTGATGGGGAAATATCAGATCCCTACCACCCCCGTGAATATCAAAGGGTAATCCCAAATGCTTACCTGACATTGCGGAGCATTCTATATGCCAACCGGGTCTCCCATCACCCCAAGGGCTTGGCCAATAGGGTTCCCCTTCCTTTTTCGCCTTCCAAAGGGCAAAGTCCAAGGGGTCCCTTTTGGTGGGGTCGGGTTCAACCCTTGCACCCGCCAACATATCGTCCAAAGACATCTTTGAAAGAACACCATAACCGTAATCTTCCGCAAACTTTCTAACGGAAAACCAAACATTTCCACCGCTAACATAGGCATACCCGTTTTCTATAATCTTTTGTATCATTTCAACGATTTCTTGGATGTGTTGGGTAGCCCTTGGGTGGAATACGGGTAAAAAGTTCATAAGTTTCGCAACTTCCCTGTATTCGCTTTCATACCTATCGGCTATAACCCTCCAATCAACCCCCTCATCCTTTGCCTTCTGTATTATTTTGTCGTCAATATCCGTGAAATTTTGGATGGCCCTAACCTCCCAATTTAAAACCTTAAAAAACCTATAAAGGGTATCAAAGACTGTGAAAACCCTTAGATGCCCCAGATGTGGGCTATCCTGAACCGTCATACCGCACACATAAACCCTTACGGTTTTCCCATCCAAAGGCTGAAAATCTTCTTTTTTACCCGTTAAAGTGTTATAGAGTTTCATTCCCTCTTGGGCCTTAAAGTGGGCAAAGGTATAACATCCCTTATGTTTTGCGAATCCGTTAGGAGCATAAATATCCTATCCAAACCCAAACCCAGACCCCCCGTAGGTGGCATACCGTATTCAAGGGCCAATATAAAATCCTCGTCTATATCCTCTGGTAATTCCTCATCCTTTGTCCGTTTCCTCAATTCCACCTCTTCTTCAAGCCTTTTTTTCTGCTCTACGGCGTCATTCAATTCGCTGAAAGCATTTGCAACCTCCATTCCGCAAACAAAAAGTTCAAACCTCTCAACAAGCCTTTCATCCTCCCTATGCCTTTTGGCCAATGGGGTTAATTCAAGGGGGTGGTCTATTACAAATGTGGGTTCTTTTATCTTTGATGCTACGAAGTGATCAAAGAGCTTATCGTACAACTTTGCCCTTGTTGGATATTTAACCTTTATTCCGGATTTTTCGGCTATTCTCATAAGTTCCTCAATAGGTGCGTTTAGTACATCTATCCCCAAACTTTCGTTTAAACTATCAACGAATTTTATCCTTTTAAAAGGCCTTTCAACCCTTATGGTTTCACCGTTATACACAAACCCGTTTTTTCCGCTGAGGAATAAAACCATATTGTAAAAGTATTCCTCCGTTAATTCCATAACATCGTTGTAATCCCAATATGCCGCATACGCTTCAAGGGCTGTGAATTCGGGATAATGCGTAGCATCTATCCCCTCATTCCTAAAATTTTTTCCTATCTCATAAACCCTTTCAAACCCACCAACTATGAGCTTTTTAAGGGATATTTCCGTAGCAATCCTGAGATACAATTCCGTATCGAGGGCATTGGAATAGGTTTTAAAGGGCCTTGCAGTTGCACCCCCATAAACGGTTTGAAGTATTGGCGTTTCCAACTCTATAAAACCCTTATCCTCAAAAAACTTCCTGGTTTCTTTTAAAAACAAAAACCTCCTTTTAAAATGTTCCCTTGCCTCCTTACTTGAAATTAAATGTAAAAACCTGTACCTGTATTTTAACTCTGGGTCTTGTAATCCGTGCCACTTTTCCGGTAGTGGGTGTAGGGATTTTACCAATAAGGTTAATCTTTTAACCAAAACGGTAGGCTCTCCGGTTTTTGTGTAAAATGTCCTTCCCTCAATCCCTATTATATCCCCGATGTCTATAAACTTTTCATAAACCTTTGCCGGGTTTTTGTTTTCCAATTTGTTAATATCAAGGCCCTCAAAGAAATCTTCGGGCGTCTCTCCCTTTCTTATCATTATCTGTATCTTATCCCCCTCACCCATTATATCCGAAAATATCATTTTTCCAAAGGGCCTTCTTGTTAAAACCCTCCCCGCAATCCTAACATTTAAGCCTTCTTGGAAGTTTCCCTTCAATTCTTCAATTTTGTGTGTCCTTTCAAACCTATAAGGGAAAGGATTTACACCGAGTTCCCTTAGGGCATTTATTTTTCCAAGCCTTATTTCATACTCTGAATGCATAGTTGTGTATTCTACCCCCGATGAATACGGTTTATTGTGCCATAAACTTCTTTATAACCCTCCCATTCTTTAACCTTATGAAGTATATTCCCCTTTTGATTTCATAAGCCCTTTTACCGTCAACGGTATAAACCCCGTAATAATCCGGGGAATTGCCCTTAACATTTTCCGAAACGCTTAGTTCATCGTCTCCCCCAAGGGGGTCGTAATCAAACCTAACATAATCAATTATTGGGCTTTTTGTCTGATCGCTTGATGCGTAGAGTTCCAACCTATACTGCAAATACCTATAATTTATAGTTGTGAAAGGTGAGGGCAAAGGTAGTGTTGATGTAGCGGTATAATCCCCGACAAATACCCAAGGCGTCCAACTTACCAAGTCTTTTGAAGCCCTAACATAGAGTTTAACCAAAACGCCACTCATAGAACATAATGAAAACCCAAATGAAAACCCAACGGTTGCCGAAAGCCACCTCCTCTGAACCCCGGCATCGTAAATTGAGGATTCAAGCCAACCATTTGGAGAATACTGTAATATGGTTTCATACCACCATAGGCCCTGCTTTGTGGAAGTTGTACCAGCCCTAACCAATATATCCGGATCCGCATCCCCATCGAGGTCCCCTATGCCAACACCGAAATAATCCCTGTTGGTTATCGTAGGCGTTCTCCTTACAAATGTTAATGCACCCGTTTGTTCATAAACATAAATAATCCTGTTTCCATATGACGCAACGGCTATATCCAAATCGCCATCCGGTTCAAAATCCGCAATCTGAACCCCCATAGGTCCATTCGCGTTGTTATCCACGGTGCGCTTGGTAAATGTTAGGCCGCCATTGTTTATGTATAAATACACATATCCGGTTCCTCCCCTGTCGGTTAAGACCAAGTCAAGCCTGCCATCTCCGTTAATATCACCGGCGGTCAAACCGTATCCGTTGCTAAGCGTGTTGTCTATTATTACGGGTGTCCATACAAGGGGGGAACCCCCATCGTTTCTAAAAATATAGAGCCTACAGGCGGTTGCAAGGGCTATATCCCTTCTCCCATCGTTGTTGAAATCACCTATTACCACATCCCAAGCCGCACAACCTATGGAGTTTGTTATCATCCTCTTAGTCCATCCCGAACCCGTGTTCTCATACCACCATAGGCCACCGGCAAGCCATGAAACCGCAACATCAACATCTCCATCGTTATCAAGGTCACCGGCATCTATACCTTCGGCTTCGGAGGAACCACCCATATTGGGATCTATAACAACCGTTGTAAAGGACATACCCCCATTGTTCCTATAAAGTACAACATCCTTTCCGCTTGTTGGATGGGATGCGGCAAAGACATCCATATCTCCATCGTTTTGGTAATCTATGGCAACCACTTCATCAACGCTCGCAATGTTTGGGTCTATTGTGTATCTCGTAAAGGAACCGCAACCCGAGTTTCTATACCAATAAACAACATTTGGCCCGCTCTCATCCGAAACCAGCAGGTCATTTGCCCCATCAAGGTTTAAATCAACTATGTCGGGGTCGTTATCCCAACCGCCGATGGTATTATCAACCAAATGCTCCCTCAAATCCCTGTAAATACCGGCAAGCCTCAAATAGTTTGGAAATAGATAAAACATTGATGGAGAAGCATTACAAAAGGTTGAACCAAAAGAAGGTACGGTTCCGCAAACACCGCTTCCACCCGTCCAATCCGTTTGAACTACCTGAGAATAAATGGGTATAAATACCCCCATCCCCAAGGCGGCTAATAAGATTTTAAAAGTTTTCATCACAAGCTATTTTAAGGTTGATATTGATAGTTTTCAAGCGGGTGTATCCCTTTATAATTCCCACCCTATGGTTGCGAAGGCTTTTTCGGCCATACATTGGGGTGTTGATGCCATAAAAATTGAGGTTGAGGTTGATTACGCAAAGGGTGTTCCCCAATTCATAATAGTGGGACTACCGGATACTGAGGTTAAAGAGAGTAGGGAGAGAATCCATTCGGCGATAAAAAACTCGGGTTTCCCATTTCCACCCGGAAGGGTTAGGGTTAATTTAGCACCCGCAAGCATTAAAAAGGAGGGTTCCCTTTTGGATTTGCCAATAGCCCTTGCGGTTTTATCTTCCTTTGGATATATACCACCGGAAAAACTTTTAAACTATTTGATTATGGGCGAATTGTCCCTTGAAGGGGTATTAAGGAAGGTTCCGGGTGTTTTACCGGCCGGTATTTTGGCGAGGAAGGAGGGTTTGAGTTTAATAGTTCCCTCTCAAAACGCAGCGGAGGGGGCCGTTTTAAAGGATTTAAAGGTTTTTGGGCTAAATACTTTGAAAGAGGTGGTTGATTTTATTCTCGGAAATTTGGATGTAGAACCCGCAAAATATGAGAATACGGAAACCGTAGCGGATTACGATGTTGATATGGAGGATGTTAGGGGGATGGATTATGTTAAAAGGGCTTGCGAGGTTGCCGCCGCGGGTTCCCATAATATCCTAATGATAGGTCCTCCGGGTTCGGGCAAAACCATGATAGCAAGGAGAATACCAACAATATTGCCGGAAATGTCCGAAGAGGAGGCCATAGAGACTACAAAAATATATTCCGTTGCCGGATTACTCCCATCGGGCTCGGGACTTATGAGGATTAGGCCTTTTAGGGCACCACATCATACGGTTTCGGAAGTGGCTTTAATCGGTGGGGGAAGCGTTCCAAAACCAGGTGAGGTTAGTTTGGCGCATAACGGCGTATTATTCTTAGACGAATTACCGGAGTTTAGCAGGCAATCCCTGGAGGCTTTAAGGCAACCCATGGAGGACGGTATAGTTAGGATAAGCAGGGCTAAGGGTAGTGCCCAATTCCCCGCAAACTTTATGTTGGTGGCCGCTATGAACCCCTGTCCATGCGGACATTTCGGGGATAAAAACAAACAATGCACATGCACCGTTTCGGCGATAAACAGGTATCAGGGAAAGGTTTCCGGCCCATTACTTGATAGGATTGACATATTTATAAGCGTTCAGCCTTTGAGTTATGAGGAGTTTAGGGGGAAGAAGGGGGAAAAATCAAAAGATATAAGGGAGAGGGTTGAAAGGGCAAGGGAAATTCAGAGAAAAAGATTTAAGGATTATAAGATATACACGAATAGCAGGATGACGCCGAGAATGATAAAGGAGTTTTGTAAATTATCAACCGAGGCGGAGAATATATTAAAGATGGCGACGGAAAGGATGGGGATATCCGCAAGGGGAATTACGAGGATTTTAAAGGTTGCAAGAACCATTGCAGACCTTGAAGGGGTGAAGGATATACAAGTTCATCATATAGCGGAGGCTATACAGTATAGGCAAAATGTAGGCGAGTATTGGATGGGGAGTATTTAAATTTACATTAAGCCCCTAACTTTCCTTTCAAAATTGTGTTGCAAATCATTTGCAGGAAAGTCCCTTTTTAACAAAAGCCTTACCACTTTATAATGTTGGCTTATGAAAAGAGTACTTAATCAAATTATCATAAATCCCGTGCTAGTACTCCTCCTGATAACCGGTTGTGGGGGTTCAAAGGGTTCGGAGGAAAAGGCGGAAAACACCCAACAAAGGGAAACCGTACAGCAAACCCAAGAGATAGATCCGATGAAAAATAAAGGTATCGGGCCCATAAAGGAGGTAAAAATGACACCACAAATAGACAAAGAACTGGCCAAGAAAGGTGAGGAAATTTTCAAAACCAAGTGTTCCGCCTGCCATAAGTTGGACGAAAGGTATGTGGGGCCCGCACTAAAAGGGGTTACCAAAAGGAGAACACCCGAGTGGATTATGAATATGATTTTAAATCCAGAGGAGATGACGAAAAATGACCCAATAGCGAAGAAGCTTTTAGAGGAGTATTTAACGCAGATGACTTTCCAAAATGTTAGCGAAGATGAGGCAAGGGCCATACTTGAATATTTTAGGCTTGTGGATTCACAAGAATGAAAACATGGAGGGAATTATGAAAAGGGCCATTTTCATAGGTGGAGCACTGGCGATAGTGGGCACGGGCATCCTGTTTTTGGGGTGCCCACCCAAGGAGAAGACCGCGGCAGGTATGGAAGATGCGGCAAAAGCCGTATATGTACCACCCGGACAGTATGACGAGTTTTACGCTTTCCTCTCCGGCGGGTTTGAAGGACAACTCGCGGTACACGGGCTTCCATCCGGTAGGCTCTTAAAGATAATACCCGTATTCTCACAGTTCCCGAGGAACGGATATGGGTATTCCGAGGAAACAAAAGCCTTTCTCATGACCTCCCACGGGTTTATACCATGGGGTGATGCGCATCACCCCCAACTTTCGCAAACCGACGGTGTTCCGGATGGAAGGTGGGTATTCATAAACGAGAACAACACCCCGAGAATTGCGAGGATAGACCTCAGGAAGTTTGAAACGGTTGAAATACTTGAAATACCGAATAACGGTGGCGCACACTCATCACCCTTTATAACACAGAATACGGAATATATCGTTACGGGGACGAGGTTTTCCGTACCCTTTGATATAAAAACCGGAAAACTCCTTGATGTACCCATATCCTCTTATGCGGAAAACTTCAAGGGTACTATAACATTTGTGAAGGTTAATAACGACCCCAATTACAAGGGTGAGGATAGGATGTCCATAGCATTCCAGATTTTAGTTCCCGGATATGATTACGATCTGGCCCATTGCGGTAAGGGTCCGTCTCATGGTTGGTGCTTCTTCACATCTTATAATACGGAAAAGGCGCATACCCTATTAGAGGCTAACGCTTCCCAAAAGGATAAAGACTATATTTTGGCCGTGAACTGGAAGAGGGCGGAGGAATGCTTAGCGCAGGGTAAGGGCCACAAATATCAGGCAACCTACTATCACAACTATTACGACGAAAAGAAGCATATGGCGGTTTCAAGGGTAGAAAAGGAAGTAACGGTTTTGATTCCCGAAGAGTGCCCGGGTCTGGCTTATTTCCTACCGACACCAAAATCCCCCCATGGCGTTGATGTTGATCCCACCGGTGAATACATAGTTGCAGGTGGAAAACTCTCCGCAGATTTGCCAATACACTCTTTCAGCAAGATGATAAAGGCAATTGAAAACAGGGAATTTGAGGGGGAGGATTTCGGTATCCCCGTAATAAAGTTTGAAGCGGTAAATCATTGCCTTGTGCCCAAGGCCTGCTTGGGTCCTCTACATACGGAGTTTGATGGGAAGGGATACGGTTATACATCCTGCTTCGTAAGTTCGGAGATTATAAAGACAGACCTGAAAGAGTGTAAGGTCGTTGATAGGATACCCACTTACTACGCAATAGGGCACCTAATGATTCCCGGAGGCGGTTCGAGGAAGCCGTGGCCAAAGTTCGTACTAGCAATGAACAAGATAACAAAGGATAGGTATCTTCCCACCGGTCCGGAACTCAACCAATCCGCACAATTAATAGATATAACGGGTGAGAAGATGAGGATGCTACTTGACTTCCCAACCGTCGGGGAGCCGCATTATGCCCAAGCAATTCCCGCAGAACTCGTAAAGGATAAGTCTTTAAAGGTTTACAACTTGAACGAAAACGAGCACCCCTATGCCGTTAAAAGCGAGGCGGAAACCAAGGTGGTAAGGCAAGGTAATGTCGTCCATGTGTATATGATTGCCATAAGAAGCCACTTTACACCGGATAACATAGAGGGTATAAAGGTTGGAGACACCGTCTATTTCCATGTGACAAATCTTGAGCAGGATTGGGATATACCCCATGGCTTTGCGGTTATGGGTGCGGAAAGCCCGAACATACTCGTAATGCCCGGCGAGACGAGAACCCTAAGGTGGGTACCCAAAGAACCCGGAGTGTATCCTTTCTATTGCACGGACTTCTGCTCGGCCTTACATCAAGAAATGCAGGGATATGTTAGGGTATCGCCCGCAAACGCCAAGGTTGAGTTAAAGTGGGGAACGAATAAGCAATTGTAAAACCTTGGGGGGGTCAATCCCCCCCGATTTTTTATAAGGAGGTGTGATATGACGGTAAAATGCAATATGGGTTGCCGTATATTCGTAGGGTTGGCGGCCCTAATTCTATTTATTGCCCTTGTATTCCCGATATGGTCTTACTACATAACGGCACCCCAATACCCCGAAGGCTTATACCTACACATATACGCCAACAAATTAACGGGAAATCTTGACAACATAAACACATTAAACCACTATGTGGGTATGAAACGCATACACCCGGATTCCTTCCCGGAATTAAAAATTATACCTTTTATAATAATCGGCTTGGCGATCCTTGGTATATTGGTATCGGTTATAGGCAATAGGGTTTTAGCCGCACTCTGGTTAATAATATTTGGAATTTTGGGAATTGTCGGGTTGGCGGACTTTTATAAGTGGTTATACCATTACGGCCACGATTTGGATCCAAATGCCCCCTTAAAACTCGGAACGGATTATACACCACCAATAATAGGTATTAAGAAGATGCTGAATATAACGATCTATGCCTATCCTCATATAGGTGGCTTAGCCGTATTCCTATCCGCGTTTCTGGGTTTCTTAGGGATTTTATGGGCATATCGCAAAAAATGAAAAGGCTTTTATTACTTTTATCTCTAACGCTTTCCTGTTCCCCCAAACCCCAACCGATAAACTATGGGAAAGATGCCTGCGATTATTGCCGTATGATAATATCCGACAAGAGGTTTGGAGGGGAAATAGTTTTAAAAACCGGGAAGGTTTATAAGTTTGACGATGTAGGATGCTTAATAAACTTCTTTTGGGAGAACAACATCGCGGAAAAGGATATTGCGATGTTTTTGGTGGTGGATTACAAAACCGGGGATTTAATAGATGCCACCAGGGCTTTTTACATACAAAGCGATAAAATACATTCACCCATGGCCTACGATATAGCCGCTTTCAAAAATCCCGAAGATGCCGAAGAATTCTTAAATAAAAACGGTGGGAATTTAATGAACTGGGCCCAAATAAACGACTTAATCAGGAGGCAAAGTAAAGTGAGATGATATTCCTTTTAACCTTTATACGGATATGTGAGAATTGCAATTTAGAAGATGTTGTATCAAACACCAAACCCTATGATACCGTTGTGGTTAAAAAAGGTGTTTATTTTGTTAAAAACCTCGTTATTGATAAGCCTTTAACCTTAATAGGGGAAAATTGGCCGATTTTGGATGGAAGAAAGGAGGGTGAGATTCTAATAATTACGGGCGATAGCGTGATAGTTAAGGGATTTGTTTTTAAAAATACGAGGTTTGGATTCATCAAGGATTTTTCCGCTCTAAGGGTGAAAAACTGCAAGGGCTGTGTGGTTGAGGGGAATAAGTTTCTAAACAACATGTGGGCTATGTATTGGGAAAATTCGGAAGGGGGTGTTATAAGGAATAACTATATAAACGGGGGTGAGGTGAAAGGTTTAGGTACATATTCGGGAAACGGTATACACCTTTGGCACTGCAAAAAAATATTAATAGAGAACAACACCGTAACGGGACACAGAGACGGAATATATTTTGAATTCGTTGATAGTTCAACCATTAGGGGCAATATAAGTTTTAAAAACGCGAGATACGGCTTGCATTTTATGTATTCAAACGGGAACGAGTTTTACGATAACGGTTTCTATGAAAACGGTGCGGTTGCGGTTATGTACTCAAAGGGTTTCAAAATATTCCACAATAAATTTGAAAAACATTGGGGAGGTACGGGTTATGGGATATTTTTAAAGGATGTCTATTACGGGGAAATATTTGAAAACACATTTTACAAAAACACCGTAGGGATGCTATTTGATAACGCAAACGGCATAAAAGTCATAAACAATGTGTTTTTAAACAACGGCTACGCGTTAAAAATTTGGGCGAGCTCCGGCAACGACACAATAATGCACAACGACTTTATAGGAAATTCCTTTGTTGTTTCGGTAAATAACAGGTTTGTGGAAGTTTTATTTGAAAAAAACTACTACGATACGTATGACGGGTATGACATAGATAGGGACGGATTTGGAGATGTGCCGCATAGGTTGGTTAGGTTGTTTTCGGTGATAATGGATATAGTTCCGGCAACATCAATACTTTTAAAAAGCCCATTACAGCAGGTTTTGGAAAATATTGAAAAATTTTTCCCCACTATAATCCCTTCCCTTGTGGAGGATAAAAGGCCATTTATGGAGGTTATAAACTATGGAAATAATAAAGGTAGAAAATCTAAATAAGTTTTACGGAAAGAAACGGGTTCTAAAAAATATAAACTTGGTTTTCCGAAGGGGTGAAATTAGTGTAATAGTGGGGCCTAACGCTTCGGGAAAAACAACCTTTATGAAATGCCTTTTGGGTTTAGTCGTTCCTTCTTCCGGTAAAATACTTTTTTGGGGTGAGAATATCGTAGGCAAAAGCGGGTATAGGAGAAAAATCGGCTATATGCCACAAATACCAAACCTTCCGGAAAACTTAACGCCAAAGGACCTTTTTAACCTATTGGTTGATATATACGGTAAGGATATGGTTGAAAAACCGGAGAGATATATAGAAATGTTTTCTTTACAAGACTTTTGGAACAGTCCTATAAAAACCCTCTCGGGTGGAACGAGACAAAAGGTAAGCGCAACATTATGCCTGAGTATAAAGGCGGATGTTTATGTTCTGGACGAACCCACTGCATCCCTTGATCCAAAATCTTCCATAGTATTAAAGGAGGAAATAATTTCTAAAAAGGAAAAAGGAGCCGCGGTTATACTAACAACACATATAATCCCAACGGTTGAGGATATTTCGGATAACATAACATATATCTTCGAAGGTGAGGTTAAATATAGTGGGGATGTCCGCAGGTTGAAGGGAATCACAGGCGAAAAAACGCTTGAAAGGGCGGTTACGAGGTTAAACGATGTTAAAAATATTTAAATACGAGGTTTTAAATCTCATCCAAGGTTTTACAATTTGGGTATATACCCTTTTCGTTTTCCTTTTAACTTTCGGTTTTGCCTTTTTCACAGGAGACCCTTCAAAAACGGTTTCCGCAGTTTTGAGTCTCGTGGTGTTCCTATTGCCCATAATCGTCATGATTTTAACCATTATGGATTACTATAACAGCAGGGAGTTTATAGAGATGCTCCTATCCTACCCTGTGAGTAGGGCGAGTGTGTTTTTAGGGAAGTTCTTGACAATGTTTTTTGTTTTGACGGTTTCCTGGACAATTGGTTATCTTTTACCAATTATTGTAAGGGGATGGACATACGATTATGCCATATGGTTATACATTTCCGGTTTAATCGTTGTTTGGGTGTGTATCCCATTAGCGTTGTTATTTGGCATTTTAAACGACGATAAGGTTGCGGGTGTTGGTTTGGTAATAGGGGTGTGGCTTCTTTTCACATTGATATACGATGCCCTAATCCTTATAATATCCCTCTCATTTCGGAATTATCCGGTTGAAAAGATGATTATACTTTTAACCCTTTTAAACCCTATAGACCTTGCGAGAATATTGGTTGTTAGAACCATGGACATTGCAATACTAATGGGTTATACCGGTGCGCTGTTTGAGACATTTTTAAGGGGAAAAGTCGGGATAGTTCTGGCATTTTTGTCAATATCTTTATGGATAGCTATTCCAACAATTTTGGCAAAGGTAATTTTCAACAGAAAGGATTGGTAATTTATTGGCTTTCCCCTAACAATTGTTTAAATGTCTCAACACAACCCAATCCTTTCCTTTCAATTTCCAACCCGAATTTGGTAAGATTTTTATCCCCTATCCCTTTACCGTCTGGATTATGACACTTGGAGCACCCGTTTTCTATAAAAACCTTACGGGCATCACCCAAAAGGGCGTGCTTTTTGGCCAATGTTTGTAAGGAGATGCATCCATAACCCTTTTTTAACATCTCCCTTCCGTAATCCGTATAATCGGTAGGAGGTAAGGTGTGGCAGTTTTTACACCCGTAATTGTTGAAAACCTCTAAGGCATTTTTTGGAACCTCGTGAAATCCGTTATCAGATTTCGTACCCTTTAAAGAACACCCATAAAACAAAAGCACAAAAAATAATAGTTTCATAATTGGGGGAGGGGAACCCCCCCACCCCCGATTTACCTTATCACCACGGTTCCCGTCCTTACATTACCGCTTGGTAGTAAAACCTTTACGACAAACACACCCTTTTTATTAAATTCAATTGTGAAATCGTTTGAACCCCTCTTTACAACATATTCCCTCCCATAAACCTTCCTTCCCGATGTCTCATAAATCAACACCTTTGCCTTACCCGGATTCAAAGAGGTTAGGTGTAGGTTTATATACCCCTTTCCACCGCTTATACCCACAAAATCCGGTATGGAAATCTCGTATATACCCGTAAAGTGACCAAAGGATAACACCAAAAATCCGGCTGACAAATCAGCCGTGAATATAATGTTCGATGGATTCACATATACGGATTGCGATGACCAAGGGGTATCGTAATATCCGATTTCTGTAATCGTTGGAAGTAGTGACATATCAAGCACCCTTAAACCACCTATACCATCGGCGACAAAGATGTAATTACCCCGTACAAACACATCCTTTGCCTCTCCGGGTGTAGTATAGTTTGCCACCTCAAAGGGTGCATAAGGGTTTGAAATGTTTATAACCCTTATACCGCTTAAACTCCCATCTGCTATGAAAGCATAGGGATACAAAACATATATACCCATGGCATTACCCGGGGTGTCGTAATACGATATTTCAACAGGCGATAGGGGATCGGAAATATCCACAATTCTTAACCCCATAGTACCGTCGGCCACAAACATCAAATTCCCCTCTACAAACACCTTATGGGCTACTCCCGGAGAATCGTAATATGATACCTCTATGGGATTTGTGGGATCGCTTATGTCTATTATTCTAACACCATAAAGCCCATCCGCCACAAAGGCGTAATTTCCGGAAACAAAAACCCCTTTCGCGCTTCCGGGGGTATCGTAATAACCCACAAGGCTTAATGATGATGTGTCATATATCATAAGACCACCTGTTGTGCCGGATGCAACGAATATGTATCCGTTATACGGGAAAACCTCAAGGGCATAGCCACCGGCTCTCTCATTTATCTTATTTATATTGGGTATTGAAATGGTAAAGGATTTCACACCTTTACTACCCGCAGCCGCAAAAATCTTACCGTTGTATTCCCTAACATCGTAAAAGCATCCCTCTGCGGAAATGAAGCCGTACAAAGTGGGATTTATGGGATCTGATATATCAAAAATTTCAAGTCCTGCTATATCTTCCGCCACCAACGCATAATTGCCTTTTATGGAAATCTTATAGGCTACGCCATAAGTGGATACCGAATTTAAAAGGGATAAGGATGAAGGATCCCTAATCTCCAATCCACCCGTCATTCCGGCGAGGTATAGATAACCGTTTTCCTTGGTATCCGTGTAGTTGTATGTGGTTGAAGCAGTTGAAACCAAAGAAGGTGTAGTTGGATCCGATATATCATAAACCTTAACACCGGATGTCCCCAATGCCAGATGTAGGTTATTCCCCGAGACTTCCAGCGCCCTAACATTCCCTATACCCGTTATCTCGCTAACCTTTACGGGTGATGATATGTTGCTTATATCAAATATCTCAACGCCTATGGTTCCTTCACCGACTATTAGGTATCCGGAATAAACATCCACATCCGTTGCATCCCCCGTTGTAGGTATCATACCTACAAGGATGGGCGAAGACGGTGTTGAAATATCAAACACCTTTACACCAAATTCGCCATCGGCCAAGAAGAGGTAAATACCGGAAATTTTTAGAGACTTGGCGTATCCGGGTGAATCATAATGGTAAATCAAATTGGGCGAAGTTGGTGTGGATATATCGTATATGAGCAATCCCTCCAAGCCATTGGCCACAAAAAGATAATTTCCCAAGATTTGGAGATCTAACACCACTCCATTGGTTTTGATTTCGGATATTAGTGATAGGGTTGAGAAATCATATATCCGGATTCCTCCACCCACACCCATTACCAAGGTTGATGAGGATACATCCAGGTCTGCCGTTAGGTTTGCCCCGAATGGATATTTGGCGAGAGATACGATATTTGAGGAATCGAGATTGATTCTGTAAGAGGAACCGCAGCAGTCCTTACGGGCACCAAAGGGGCTTAAAACCCCTATGTCCCCACATGCCTCTATAACACCCATTATACCCATTATCATAGCCTTACCTCCTTTTCACAAACCTTATAACCCTTTTTTCACCTCCCCTTTCCAAAAATACTATATAAACCCCCTTGGGGAGGTTTGATAGGTTAATGTTTCCGAAAGACTCACCTTTTAGCATTTCCCTACCCGTGGAACTGTACACTTTAAACGAGAATTTACCCCTCCAATCTATCACCCCCCTCTCCTCAACTACAATAGGGTCATCGTATGAAAGCGGACCACAATATGTCGCAAACACAACCGTCCTATAAGGGGGCATATGATCCGCCGAAGAGGTTGTACCAGAAGCCGTATGATTGTGCCCATGCGGTAAATGGCTTGATACGGCGCCACCAGTCCAAACATCGGGACCGTAATATGTTGATGTGGTAAAACTGTATGTATGTGTATGCGTAGATGAACCTCCGTTTAAGCCCGTTGTGGTATTGGCCATCGGAATCCTACCGTCAAAGTTCGGGTCTATGGAAAAATAAGGACACGAGGGTAATGTATCAAACATAAATATAACCACACACGATTCCACCCTCGCAGGCTCGGAAATTGCCTTCCAAAACCTCACAGTCCTATAAGGGGGTATATGGTTTGCCGAGGAAGTTGTACCCGAAAAAGTATGGGAATGGGGTTGGCTATAAGGGGTGTCGTATGTAGATCCATAATCCGCTATATCGGAAGAGGAAGAAGTATTAGTAGATGTTGTTCCAGAAAATGTATGAGTGTGAGATGTGGTTCCACCGGTCAAACCGGGTGTGGTAGTGTTTCCCATAGGAAACCTATCAACCATAGATGATGTTATATCACTCCATTCGGGTCGCGTGGGAGCGTTATACGATAAAACCACGGCATTTTGTGGTAAATATGTAAAGTCAACTAGGGCTTTTGCAAATATAAAGGTTCTGTAAGGGGGTATATGATTTGCGGAACTCGTAGTTGTTGAATATGTGTGAGTATGGGGATCCATAGGGGTAATAGACCAGGAAGTTCCCCCACAGTTGGGAATAGTGGTACCCGAGGATGTTGTGCCGCTTATCGTGTGGGTATGGCTTGTGGTTCCACCAAGGGTACCACCGTATGTTGTCGTTCCAAGGGGAAATCTGTCTTGAAAATCCGTTAATACTTGCCAACCCGCAGGGGGTGGCCCATCAAACATTACAATTGTTCCCGCGGGAACAGGAGCACATTGCGATATGACAACCACCATCATAATATGTAAATTGTACAGCTGAAAATCGTTACCCGTCAAGCAAGATAATAGAATAAAATAATAATCTTATATTTTTGTATTATTTTGCTAAATACCTGTGGATTTATTCGTATTACAACCTTAAAATCTCCGATTATGCGTAGGGTTTTATACTTTACACCTTTTTTAATTCTCCTTTCATGCGCTTCGGTGGAGGATAAGGTTCGTTCATCATCCGTAGATTACACCATATCACCGATGATGACATTTGATACAATAAAAACCATAGCGGTATTCGCAAAAGAGCAGGTATTATACGACGAAGCGGTTCTAAACCTTTTGAAGACCGGAAAATTTGATGTAATTGACAGGCAGAAAATTGACGAGATTTTGGAAGAGCAGGAGTTTTCCCATTCGGGATTTGTGGATCAGGAAACCGCGGTTAAGGTTGGAAAACTCCTCGGCGCAAACCTCATAGCATTCGTTGAGAAGGTATCCTCCGGTAAAGATTTTGACGCTTATACATCAAAGGTTAGTGTAAAAATTATAGATGTTCAAACGGGCAGGATTATGTATGTGGCTACGGCATACGGGCAATCTTACGAGGATGGAGATGACGCTTTAAAAGAGGGTTGTAAAAATGCCTTTTATCCCCTGGTTAAAAAATTCGCAACCAATGGGGAAGGTGATAACCGTTAGAAACTCGTAGGTGAAGAAAAGTTAAAGTCCTTTATCTTTACGGTTGGTAAAATTGTTCCCCTTGGGAAGTGTGTATCGTACCATGTACTTTCACCTATCAATTCCTCTTCCCTTGAAACATCCAAAACATTATTGAGGGCGTTAAAGAGGCTCTCGTTGAATCTCATATTTTTCATACTACCCACAATTTTTCCGTTTTCCACTACAAATACGCCATCCCTTGTCATCCCCGTAAATGTTAAACTTTGAACATCAACGAGATTAACATACCAAAACCTCGTGATAATTAAGCCCCTTTCCGTATTACCCACAATCCTCTTGTAATCCATATCACCACCCCTGAGGTACATGTTCGTAAATAATGGGTAGTTTGTAAATGGTAATGCGCAGGCGTTTGAATCCACACCCATTTTCCTTGCGGTTATACTGTCATGGGCGAAGTTCTTAAATACCCCCTTTTCTATTATAGGTGTCAAACCCTTTCTCTTACCCTCAAAATCAAAAGGCATTATAAACCCCCTCGGGTTTAAGGGGTCATCCAATAGGGTTATCTTTTCCGAAAAGATTTTCTGTCCCAATTTGTCCTTTAAAGGGGATTTACCTTCAACTGCCGATTTTCCGGACAAAGCCACCCAGTTCATATACGATATCAGCTCCTCAAGGGCCAATGGTTCAAGTATCACCGTCCATTTTCCCGGCTTTGCATCAACGGGATTTAAAATAAACCTTAACCTCTCCTCCGCCCTTTCCATAACATCATATACTCGCAATTCCTTAAACGATTTTGCGGACTTTTGAACGATATAACTAAAAGTTTCATAAATGGGGTTGTACTTTATATGGGCATCCGTTAAATAGTTGTATCCTATGAAACCCGATGATGTTAAAAACACATATTCCGTACTTCCGCCAGAAACCACACCAAAGGCTTCAAAGGGTTTTGGCGTATTCTTTATTAGATCGTGCGCAATACCGAGTATATCCCCTGCGGTTATGTTTGCCGTATCCTCATCAAAATAATCCAAGGATGCTTCAACGGAAATGCCTTCTGGTAATTCGGGAAGGTCGGGGTTTTCGGGCGATAGTTTTGCTATGTTTTCGGCTTTTTTTACGGCCTCCACCAAATCCCTCCTCTCACCCTTAAATGAAAAACTAACAACGGCGCTTTTCTTCCCAAACCTAACCCTTATCATGACCCTTATATCCTCAACATTTGTAGTTTGATGTATCCGGGATTTTGCAAACCTTATCAAACTGCTCCTTTCACCGAAAACCATCACCTCAGTACCGTCATTTTCCGCTACCTTTAATACATCTTCACCTATGGAAAAGAGTTTATCTTTAAGCATAGTGGGTATTCTAATGGGGAACTACCAAGGCGATAATACAAAAACCAATGCCACAAATTCCCAAAACTTCCTTGCGGGTAATTGGCCGTAATTTTTACGGGTCTTTTCCCACGAATATATAAAAATTATTGTAAGTATTAACAAAAAACCTCCCAAAACTAAACCCCCTTCCCAAGATTGATATCCGTAATAATACCTTAGGGGATTTGTAAAAGGAGAACCGTAAACTATCGCATTGTGAAAAGCGTAAGACATAAGGGAATTCCTTCCCAACATGGCCAAAAGTGGAAATTTATATCCGACATCTTTGGCGTATTTAAGAATGTATAAAATTATCAAAATAACACCCGTTTTCAACAGTATATATGGTAGGTAAGATTCCTCTCTCGGAAAGTGAAAGAAAACATTAAGGAAAACGAAGGATATGGGTATTAATGTGATTAAAAAGAAAACCCTTTTATCCATAAGGTATGCCGAAGCCATAGCGCTACCAAAGAACATATAACCCCAATATGGGAATATGGGAAAAAGGGAGTATTTAAAGGTAAAATAAGGGGCTATAAACATCGGTAAATTTTCACCGTATTTGTTTATTATCGGGCTTAATACCCATACCAAAAAGGCCAAGGTTAAAAACACCATAAGCCTTTTAAAATTGTCCTCTACAAAATAAAGGATCAATGTAATGGCTATTGCGCCAAGGCCTATACATATTAAAATTTCAACCCTTTGAAATATTTTTAAAGACTGCTCAAAAAATTCGGGGGATTTGCCGAGAATATAAAGGTACATGTGTTCAAGGGTTTTTGTAAGGGATTTAAACGGTAACTGCATGGCGTAACCAAAGGCCATGAGTTCAATTCCCCTCCTAAGTCTACTAAAAAACTTATCCCTTTTAAAAGTGTATAACGCTAAAAATCCCGAGGATACCAGAAATGCAGGGGCAACCAACCCATTGAAAAAAGCTACGGATTGGTA
The DNA here is from genome assembly GCA_039802605.1 of Caldifarciminota bacterium. Lineage (GTDB taxonomy): Bacteria > Hydrothermota > Hydrothermia > LBFQ01 > LBFQ01 > Caldipriscus. The sequence goes on from JBDRWW010000002.1 coordinate 233,700, forward strand.
TAACTCCGTTTTTTTTAAAAAATCGGGAAACAAACCATCAAAAGTATGTGTTGGAACCATCCAAACAACAAATATACCCTTTAACCAATCAATAAATAAAAGCCTTTCCAAAATTCTACTTTAAAAATTACAACTTAAAACCCCGTTTTACGGGATTTTTAACTGGTTATAAGTATATTTCCCCCTTTGCTCATGCTTCTGCCGATTATTGCGGGTTTTTCATAGGGCTTTCTCTCGGAAAGCCTTGGCACCCTTCTTTCTTCATTGTTTTGTCTTTTTTCCATGTTTCACCTCCTTTACCGTGTATTATAAGGGTGAAATGGAATTTGTGGGAATAATTATCTGATAGGATTTTAATTCCAATAATTTTGCCTTTCCTATGAATATCCAAATACCCGTTGCAAATCTTTCTTTGTTTTTACGGTAATATTCCCTTAAAAGCCTCTTAATCCTATTTCTCTTAACCGCCTTTCTTACACCCCTTTCAACCGCAAACAAAACCCTTTTTTCCCCATAGGGACAAAACCTTAAAACGAGGAAATCATCCCTATAAACGGTTTTACTGTTTTCAAAAGCCCATTTTATGAGCTTTCTGCCCCTCAATATCTCACCTTTTGGGAGTTTTTGATCACTCACAGGGAAACTTAACCCTATCCCCTATTTTTATTCCTCTTTTTTTAAACCAACCCCTATTAACCTCTAACGCGTACTGAACCCTGTTCTTTGAAATTATAGGCTTTTCGTTTAGGGGCTCCATATCGTATATTTCCAATATCTTCCAATCGCTAGAAATGTACGCTATGGAAAGGGGTATATATGTGTTTTTCATCCAAAAGGATAACCTTTGTGGATAGGGGAAGATGAAAAGCATACCTTGATTTTCCGGCAGTGTATCCCTATACATCAACCCCCTTTGCAATTCATAAGGTTCATCCGCTATTTCAACATATAGGGTTTCGGCGTTTATACACAAAGCCACTAAATTCATTCAACAAACTCCACCCTTATCACACCCCTGAAATTGTCAACCGAATAACCTCGGGCCCTATCCTTAGGGTATCTTTTGAGTATTTCCTCCAAAACATTTTTGGGTATGTTTTTCCCTTCAATGCCATGACAATTTAGGCATAATGGCCTTACGAATAGGGGTTTGTAAAACCTATAAACCGTTTTCCCATCCCTCTTAAAGGTTTGTATGTAATACTCGGGTTTTTCCCCTTTTTTCACCTTATTCTCAAAATATTTTAGGGCTTTCGCTTCGTATTTATCGGGTTTGTTTTTGGGGTTTCTATAATTAAAACTTGTGCGTTTTATAGAAACATTATAAGCCTTGGATAAGCTGTCCGTTATGGGTAATGCCCTTTCGGAACAATATGATACGGCATTAACCAAGCCTTTTTCCTTTATGGCGCCTTCAAGTTCGTTTAAAAGGGCCTGCATAAATACCTTTACAATTTCTTCGCCCTTTTCCTTAACAAAACCTTCTTCGATACCAAACAACAGGAGCAACATAGCGAAAATATTCTAAGGCCGTTTTAAAAACCGTACCTTTTAAGGATTTCCATTACATATTCCTTTATGGGTACGAAACCGTGGTTAATTTCCCTTATCGTTTCCAATTTTAAACTATGCGTTAATGCCTCCCAGGTTTCAAGGTTTAGAACCTCCCAAAACCCAACCTTTTTTATGGGAAAACCCGTTATGTCCGACAATAACTCCGCAAAATGTTTTTGCTTCCAGTATTCGGAAAATAGATTATAAATTCCAATTTCACATTTCAAAGCCAATTCCGTACTTAAAATGGCGCAATCTTTGAGGGTTATCAGGCTCATTATATTTTCGCCATGGCCGTAAATCGGAACGAAACCATTTCTTAGCATAACATTTAAATAAAACCTCTTAAACCAAGAACCATCACCCAAAACCCAACCGGGTCTTAAAATTAAGGCATTTTTATATTTTAAAAAAGGCTTTTCTTGAAGAAAATAAAATCTTGCAAAGCCAACGGGTTTTATGGGTGAGTTTTCATTTGCAACACCCCCTCCATATACAAGGGAACCTGAAAAATAAACGAGTTTTCTCCCCTTTAAAACCCTTACGATATCACTATTCAAAAAATACCCCCACAAGGATTTTAAAAACCTACCAATGGTATTACTATGCGAAAACTTTGCCAAATGGAATAAAACATCGTAATCGTTATGTTTAATAACCCCCCTTAAACCCCCTTTAACGGTTTTTACACCTTTTATAGGGGTTTTATGCTCATAAGCCAAAACTTCTAAGCCCTTTCCCCTTAGCGCGTTTATTATTTCCCTACCTATAAAACCGGAACCGCCTATAACGAAAGCCCTCAACCTTAAAATTTTAAGGATGGAGGAGTATTACAAAAAAGTTGGCGAATATTATAGCGAGGATGCTAAGGATTTTGATAAAAGGTATGAAGAAAACTTTGTTTTGAAAAGGCTTAGGAGGGATTTTAGAGAAATAACCTTAAAATTTTTAAAGGGAGAACCCAAAAGGATCCTTGAAATAGGTTTTGGCACGGGTTTGGACTTGGAGTTTTTTGCAAAAGAGTTTAAAGATGCCGAGATTTGGGGCATAGAGGTTGCGGAGGGGATGTTAAAAGAGGCGCAGAAAAGGTTAAAGGGTATAAAAAATGTAAAACTTTTCCTCGGAAGCCTTGAAACCTTAGAAATAACTACAAGTTTTGATTTGATATATTCATACTTTGGTGCGGTTAATACGGTGTACGATTTGGAAGGCTTTTGCAAGAGATTATCAAAAATATCGCACAAGGATACGGTTTTAGTATTTTCCTGCGTAAACAAGTTTTACCTGTTTGATATATTTTTTAACCTTTTGAGGTTAAGGTTTAAAAAGGCTTTTGAAAGGATTAAGGGTTGGAAGGGATATTCGCCGTATAAGGATATTGATAGCAAACCGTTATCCTACTGGGATGTGAAAAGATATTTTCGGGATTGGGAGGTGGCCTTTTATAAGGGTTATTCAATTGCGTACCCCGCATGGTATAGGGCTTATAGGTTTAAGGAGGAAAGGGTTGAGTTCCTTTGGGAAATTGATAAAATTTTGAACAATACGCCTTTTAAGTATTTCGGGGAGTATTCCATTTATGTTTTGAGGAGGATTTGAATTTGAAGCGATTGGATTACGAGATTTTAAAGGTTTTGGCCTATTCATCGGTTTTTGGATCGGGTTTGGATTTGGGGGAAATAAAAAGGTTTTTGGGGATAAAGGCGGATTACGGTGAGATAATGGAATCTTTAAACGTCCTGTTGGAAAAAGGGGTAATATTTGAAAAAGATGGGTTTTACGCTTTAAAACCGGAGTATGCGGATAATGCTATTAAAAATCGGGAGGTTTTCAAGCGTTATATTAAGAAATACAAATGGGCACTCACTTTAATATACGCTTTTCCGTTTGTTAGAGGGGTTTTTATTACGGGAAGTGTGGCTTCGGGATATCCTGCGGAAGGCGATGATATTGATGTTTTAATGGTTTGCGGAAAGGGAAGGTTATACACCTGTCGCTTATTCGTTATGTTGTTTGTTAAGTTCTTTCCAAAAATTTGCCCGAATTTTTTCATAGCGGAAGACAACTTGGAGTTTAAACCCGAAGATTACTACGTTTGTAGGGAGTTAGCCCATATGATACCCGTATCTTCAAAATCCGCTTATAAAAAGATACTATGCAAAAACTCTTGGATTTTTAAAGTCTTTCCCAACTTTTACCCGAATAAACCGATTGAAGTTTGGGAAAGCAAAGGATTAAAGAGGTTCTTGGAGGTAATTTTTTCGCCAATGCCCGAGAAATCCCTAATGGAATTGCAAATCAAAAGGTTTATGAAAAAGGGCTTTAAAGGCGAAGATATAAGGTTTAATGAAAGGGAATTTAAACCGCATAAAGAACCCCACCGTAAAAGGATTATGGAAAGGTTTTCGGAGGTTATGAGTTCCCTAAGTTGAGTTTTAAACTTTTTATGGCATTTCTAAAAACTTCGGACCTGTGTTTGTAATCCCTGAACATATCAAAGGATGCGCACGCGGGCGATAGTAAAACGGGTTCCCCGGAGGATATGCTATAAGCCTTTTTAACCGCATCGTACATATCACTCGCCTCAACTACATCAACTATGTCGGAAAATGTATCCTTTACGAGCTCTTTACTTTTGCCAATTGCAACAATCCCCTTAACCCTTTTCCTTACCTCATCCCTCAAACTCTCAAACCCCAAGCCCTTGTTATCCCCGCCCATAATTAACACAACCCGTTCAAAGTTTTTAAGGGCGTATAGGGTGGCATGCGGGTTTGTACCCTTTGAATCATCGTAGAATTCAACATCTCCAACCCTATCAACCAACTCAACCCTACCCTTTAAAGGCCGTAAGTCTTCCAAATTAAACTCTCTAACCCCAATAAGGTATGAGGACAATACCGCAAACATAGTGTCATATATAAGGGGAGGGGTTTGTAAATGTTTAGGCATTTCTATTCTTCCAAACTCCCCGAATATAAAACCATCATCATAAAAAACATCGGATTTTTTTGAATTTATAGAGACCGTAAGAACCTTACCTTTGGCGTTCCTTTTGCATACCTCAAAGTATTCGTCATCGGCGTTTAGGATGGAGAAGTCGTTCTCATTCAAATTGTAAAAGATTTTTAGCTTGTCCGTCAAATAGTTTTCAAATGTTAAATGCCAATCAAGGTGATCCGGGGATATGTTCGTTATAACCGCTATATCCGGCTTAAACTCTTTTGTATAATGTAATTGGAAGCTTGAAACTTCCAAAACGAATATACCCTCCTTAAATGCAAAATCCGAAACCGGGGTACCCCAATTACCACCTATAAAAGAGCCTTTTATTAGTTTATGCGTAAAATAAGCCGTCGTCGATTTTCCATTTGTTCCCGTAATTGCTATAACCCTACCCTTTAAGAATTTCCAACCTATTTCCAACTCTGGTATTATTGGTATTTTGGAATTTTCAACCCTACTCAAAACCCTGTGATGTGGTGGTATTCCCGGCGAAGGCGAAACGATATCGCACATCAATATCCTGTAAGTGTTCTCCCTCTCATCCCCTTCATTAATGTCGGATACAAATGTTTTTACACCGATTTTATCCATTAAACTTTTTAAAGATTTCCCACTTTTACCAAACCCCAATATACCCAAATATTTACCCTCTAACCTCATATTGCCGCGTATGTAATCCTCTTCGATTTTGCGGTGGGCTTTTCAAATGACAGGTCGTCAAAAGCCCAAACATTTATAAATCCGGCCTTTAAGAGCAAACTTTTAACCTGGTTTAATGTATAACCCTGTTCCGTATAAACCTCCTCTATTTTTCTGTAAAGGTTGTCGCCATAGGGCACGAAAAGGGTTAATGTCAATTTTGCCCTACCGTTGCCCAAGTACTCACCTTTCCAGATGCTATAAATCCCATCCTTCAAAATCTTCACAAACAACGCCTCATTCCAAACGGTTTGCATTGCGTAAGTTGTATTTAAATCGCATACGAGAATACCGCCCGGCCTTAGGTGTCTCTTAAAATTTTTAAACGCCATAAACAATTCTTCGGGTTCTAATATGTTGTTCAAACTGTCGAATGTACTAACAATTGCATCAAAATCCATATCCAAGGAAAAACTCCTCGCATCGCCGACATAAAACTGGACATTGGGCAATTTCTTCCTAGCAACCTTTAACATATCCTCAGAAAAGTCTACTCCCACCACATTATACCCCAAATTTTTTAAGTACTTCGTTAAATTACCCGTGCCACAACCAACCTCCAAAACATCCTTTACCCTCAACCTTGAAAAGGTAAAGATCCTGCTTATATACTGCGCCCAATATTCGTAATCCACATCTTCAAATAAGTAATCATAATATTTTGCCACCTCCGAAAACGGCTTTATTGACATATAGGGAATTATACGCTTGAAAAGTCCTTTGGCCTAAAGTTTTTTGGATTTAAAACCTTAACATCCTTGCCGTCTTTATGCTTTAAAACGATAAAACCCTTCTTACTCGCATACCTATCAACACCCTTCTGTATCCTCATTCCGGCAACGGCACCATACAACCTAAAACCTTTATACTCATAAAACACCTTTAAAAACTTATTCTTTAATCTTTCCTCAAACTCATCAACATCTCCCTTTTTTAATGTGGTTTTCACCTCAACGACAATAACATAATCTTTTCCAACGGCCAACGCATCAACTTCCATATCCTTCCTTTTCCTATACTCCTCCAAGTAAAACCCTTTAAACCCCAACTCCTTTAAAGCATATTCCAAACCCTCCCTTATCGTTTCTTCCGTATAGTTTTGCCATAAACCGTTTAACTGGGATATTGATGTTGTAGTTTTATCAACTCGTATAGCTATTTCCTCTATTTTTTTACTCATAACTTTTATCTGTTCATCCGTTTCAGCCTGTCTCTCAGCAAGTTCTTTTATCTTTTTATCAGTCTCCTCCTGCCTTTTTGCAAGGCTTTCAACCAGTTTCCTCGTTTCCTTTAACATCTTATCCGTTTCCTTTTGACTCTCAGCAAGTTCTCTTAGTTTTTTATCTGTCTCCTCTTGACTCTTTGCCAACCTGTCAAGCCTTTCGCCAACACTATCAAGCCTTCTACCAACATCATCAAGCCTTTTGCCAACATCGTCAAGCCTTTTTCCCACCTCTTTTAGTATTTCCCATATTTCTTTTGCATTCTCCATACAATGTGAATTATACGCTTGAAAAGTCTCCAAATACCTCATACGCTAAGAAAGTAGGGCAAGCTCATTAAAAGGTAAGTTCAACCTTATAATATTCCATCTCTATGCTTGAAATTTTACTTGCGGCCAGTAATCAGTATTTAAAAATATATGTTTTGCACTGGAACGATGCCCACGGACATATGGGATATAACGAGGCCTTTTGGCTTGACCCGGATTTCCCACCCTTGTTATCAAACGCCCGAGCCTTGGCCTATATGGTTAAAAAATACCGTGAAAAGGCTAAGAAAGAGGGTTCTTTGCTTTTGGTATTTGATGCGGCGGATTATTTTCAAGGGGATCCCTTAGGCGAATTGACTAAGGGCAAACTTTATATTGATATTATGAACTATATAGGATTGACGGCGGGAGCCGTTGGAAATCACGATTTTGATTTTGGCAGGGATATATTGGATTCCCTTGCAAAATGGGCAAATTTTCCGCTATTATGCGCCAACCTAACGGATACACTCGGAAACCCACCTTCACTTGCAAAACCGTACATAATTATTGACACCATGGGTATAAGAATAGCGGTTTTTGGGTTGATAACCCACTGGCTAAAAGGCATGGTTCCACCCCAAAATATGCCAGACCTTGATGTAAAGTGGGAATATTCATTCGTTAAGGAATTCGTTCCAAAATTGAGGAAGGAGTACAATCCGGATATAGTAATAGCATTAACGCATACGGGTTTTAGGCATGACCAGAGGAACGCCGACAGCATTAGGGGAATAGACCTAATAATAGGGGGGCATAGCCATACGGGTCTTTATAAGCCGTACTTTTCTCGGATAAATTCAACGGCCATAGTTCAAGCGTTCTCACATATGGCAAACCTCGGAGTTGTAGAAATCCTTTACGATAGGAAAAACAAAACCATAGTTGATATAAAGGGTAAGATAATAACATTAAATGCGGAAAGGGTTCCATCAGACCCCTATGTTGATTCCGTATTAACCGTTTACGAGAAAAAGGTGGATAGTATTTACGGGGAAGTGGTGGCTATAAGCGATGGGGATTTTAACAGGGGTGGGTTTGTTGAAAGTTCTATGGGAAATATTATAACGGATGCTATGAGGTGGTATGTTGAAGAAAGACTCGGAGAAAAAGACTTCCCCGTTGTTGCCATTTATAACGCCGGAGGTATAAGGGCAAACTTCCGTTATGGAAAGATTACAAAAAGGGATGTTTATAACGCCCTACCCTTCCCAAATGTCTTAATGTATGGAAAGGTAAAGGGGGAGGACTTATTAAAAATTTTAGGGGTTGGTTTTAACGGCCACCATGCAATATTCAACGTTTCGGGTTTAAAGTTGGAGTACAACAACGATAAACTTTATTTGGATAGTATAACCGCCGTTATTAGGGATAGCATAACCCTAGACAGCATGGGCGTCAAGACCTATAACTTACCCTTAGCAGAAGTAAAAATACTTGAAGTTGGAGGAAGACCTTTTCACCCCGATTCCACATATATATTGGTTTCTAACGATTACCTTATAAACGGAGGAGGGGAATATGTGGTGTTTAAGACTTTATGGGATATAAAGGATACGGGAAGGAGGATATCGGATATAGTTGAGGAATATTTACGGTTTAAGGGTAGAATTAAACCCCAAATAGAGGGGAGGATAAGGAAGATTAAGGGGATATGAGGAAACGGGTTGTTATTCTCCTTGGCATTTTATCGTGCTCGGAGTACGGTATATTTAAAGATTGGGAAAAGAGGGCACAAAAAGAACCCATATCGGTACTAAGGGAAATCGGAGATAGTTTGAGATCCCCAAAGTTTAAGAGAAAAATGGCTACAACACCCCTTGGCCCCAAGGTTTTGGACCTGGCTATAAAAATTTCAAAGGATCTGGATTATTATAAACTTCCCATAGATTCACTTGTTAAATGCTCAGACGGGTTAAAAAGTGTCGTACTATTCGTTTATGATTTTGGGATTTTTGACGAGAGGTGGAGCGATGTTTTATTCGCTTATAGGGAAATTCTAAGGGCTGCCTTGTATAAAATGGAAAACATAGACGATTTGGATTCCTTGGAAAGGATAACATACGCCTTACAACCCCCTTTAATGGCGGGTATATACAAAAAGGAATATGAAAAACTTATAGATCTGTATAGGAGTAAATCCGTAGCAAACGGGGAAATAAGGTGGGGCATGGGGGAGGGTGATGTTATTGAAGCTTGGGGAGAACCGGATTCGGTTGATACGGTTTATTCAATATCAAACGCATCCTTTGGGAAGATATTGTATTGGAAGGATAGGGGTAAAGGCGTGTTAATATTGGATGGAAGGGTTGAGGATGTTTTTGAGCAATAGTTAGAATAAACCCTCACAAAATTTTAAAATATCCTGCCAAGAGGAGTGAAAAACTCTAAATACCTTTGTGGTTTTTAGCAGTTTGGCCATTGTATTTAAAACTTTGGGCGTTATAATATCCGGATTTAAGGCGTTTTCCGTAAAATATAAAAGCACTTCATAAGGTTCAACTTCGCGTATTTCTGTACTCCTACCTTCGGAGAACTTTATAAGGAATATTGCATATATTTCGGAAGGGGCACCGATTTTATGAACCTTTAAGCTTTTTGTAATGGGTGGTGTGGGGAAAACCTTTAAACCGTTCAAAGATAGCATTACCATATCTTCACCCAAGTATCCCCAAGAATTTTCACAGAATCCCGAAACCGCCGTTGTTTTACCGGATGCATGCCCCCCGAGAAAAAGGACGGCCTTTCCATCCCTTTCAACCGCCCCACCGTGTAAAACCAAAAACCCTTTAACCTTAGGTGCAAAAATGTTCCTCAAAGCCCTTCCCAAAAAAGCCGTAGTCAGATAAACATCGTCGTCCTCCTTTATCTCAATTATGCCCCTGTTTATGAACAAAATGTTCCTGTCTCCCGGAATGGCGCACAAATCCCATTCCCTTTGATAATTTTGGTAATACCTTGAAATCCCTTCAAGGATATTAAAGTTTTTAACCAAGGGCTTGGGAGCTCTAACCCTTAAAAGGTTTTCGTAGATATTCAAAACGATTCTATTCAAGGAAGGAAAGTTTTATAACTATCTCGTTCTTATTCACTATTTCCCCCTCGTTTTTAAAAATATCCTCAACTATTGCATCCTTTGGGGCGCTCAATATGATTTCCATTTTCATGGCCTCAATCACCGCCAACGCTTGATCCTTTTTCACCTCTTGCCCCTTTTTAACCTTTAAAGAGACCAACCTACCCGTCATTGGTGCCTTTATCTCATCCTCAACATATTCTTCCATATCCCCCGAAACCTTTAAATCCTTGCGAATACTATACACCCTACCCTTGTAAAAGACCTCATACCCACCCTTAACCTTAACAAAGTAAAATTTATGCCCGTTATGGATAAACCACCTACCTATCCTTTTCATCGCTAGTCATCATATGGTTCATCTGGGCGTCAAGGTTATCAACGAGATGAACTAGTAATGCTTCAAGGGTTTTGGGATATACGGGCGAACCCTTTGAATACTCCCCGTGATGAGCCAAGATTATATGTACAACCTCATCAATTACATTTCTGGGTATACCAAATTCCTTGCCCTTATCCCTTATATATGTGGCCGCCAAAAATATATGCCCAAACTTTATATAATACCTGTCGTGTTCAAATTTGGGCATAATGTTGAATTCCCAAACCTTTCCCAAATCGTGAAAGAGCGCCCCAAGTAATGCTATATCCGTGTTTAAATTGTAGAACTTTGAAAGGTTATAGACTATTTCGCCAACATTTGCGGTGTGTTGTAATAAACCCCCTATGTACGCATGGTGGTATTTCTTTGCGGCTACCCCTTTTTTAAACATATCCCACAGGGGTTCAAAAACCGTCTTAACAAAGTCCCTTAACCTGGCGTCCTCAATTTTTTCAACCAAAGCCCAAAACCTCTTTTCATCCTCCTCTATTGTTGGGGATACGGGTAGAAAATCTTCTGGTTTTGGATTCTCAATTTTCTCAAACCCCTCAACAAAAACCACCCCTCCTTTATAAACCCCCCTTATTCTGTAAGCGCATCCCTCTTCCAAATCATTAACGCTTTCAACCCAGATTTCACCCGTTTTATCAAAAACCTTATACCTTATCTCGTCCTTCTTGGATAAAACCATAACCTTTAAATCAACACTTTCCCCATCCTTCAAGTTCTTGATTTCCGATATTTTCATAAAGTCGGGTATTATAAAACGGATAAATTTTACCTTATACCCAAATTCCCCTTTGTGATTTTAAACCTTTCGTTCCTTCTCCTCCCCGATATGTCGTACATAACCCCTTTTGTTTTCCTTAAACGCTTTGCCGATTCCGAAACTCCTATTAAAATTATTTCCTTGCCAGTACCCACTGGGTATGAAATCGTATAACTTGAAGAACCGTAATAAACCGTTTGGTATGTGCTATCCCAAATCTCCTTTGTTATTCCAAAAAATGGTTTGTAATAAAATCTGCGGACTTCAACGAACATTATGGAATCCGGGGAGAAGGCTGAGGTAAAGATTATTAAGTATTTCGGCCTTAAAGAAACCCTAACATTTCCCGTTATAGTTGATACGGTATCGTTTAGAGATTCAACACCGGCCAAAGAAGGACTATATATAATGGTGTCCGCCATACCGTCCATATCCGTATCTATAAAGGGGATTTTCGTATTTAAGGGTAAAAGGCAGTCGTTCCAAGCCTCCCAAGTATCGCCAACGGAAGGGTTGTACCTGGCAAACCTGTAAAAGGGGTTATGGAAGTGATTGTTCCCATACCAAATAAATGTTGAGTCCAAAAGCGTGTCCCTCTTAATATAAATCTTTGCAATCTTGCCGTATATATCCGTACACGAGCCGTACAATGGTAAATTATATGTTGCCGCAACGCTATCCCTTTCGTTGTTTCCCCAAGGTATTACCCTATAATCCCAAAAATTGCCTACGCTTAAACCCAAGTAGGATAACATAATTAAAGAATTTTATGGGTGAAAGGTTTTAAGGATTTATGCCATACCGTCTATTAACTCCGCAAGTTTCCTGTCCTTATCGGTTATTTTATTTCCCTCGTCATGTGTTGTCGTCCGTATTAAAACCCTGTTATATTTTATTATAATATCCGGGTGATGTCCGAGTCTTTCCGCCAAGATTCCCACCTTAACGACAAACGCCAAAGCCTCAATAAAATCCTTAAAAACAAACTCCCTTTCAAGAAAATTTTCCCTCTCCAACCACATATTCATTTCCTTATTAAAAAGATATAACCATAAACCGCGAGAATCATAAGGATGCTCAACACCCCAACCAGTTTTACCAGCCTCCAAACAACAACCTCATACCTCTTGTTTGCAGAATCATATTCAAAGCAGTATAAGAGAAATTGATATACGAGCTTGTTTTCCCCTATATTTCCCTTTGAAGCCTCTAAAAGGGATAACCTTACATCCATAGGGTTTATCTCACCCAGATCGTAAATAACTCCGGATGTTTTTCCGTCTGGGGTTAGCGTGAATATTGCAACCGGATGGGAATACAAGCCGTTTTTTAACATCTTGTATTTATATCCCAACTTTTGGGAGAGTTTTAGGATGTTTAAAGAATCCCCTACCGAAAAAATGGCGGCATCTTTGAAGAAGAATTCATAAGTTTTAAACTTTTCAGAAGCATCCTTAACCGTATTTCTGTGGTTGAAGGAATATACGAGAACCCTGTAATCCCTCCCCGGCTTCAAATCCTTTATCTTTGTCAAGGCCTCATATGTTTTTAAAAGCACAGTGGAGCATACTACGGGACAATCGTAATACATCGGCACGATTAAAACCGGCCTTTTACCATCAAAAATTTCGGCAATATTGAACCTCCTACCGTTTTGATCCGTAAGGAAAACATCATCCACTTTAACCCCACCTTTAAAATCAACCCCCACGCCCTTAATATCGTTGGGAACATATGTACTAAATTCTGCGATAAAAATTATCATCGCATACCAAAATACCCCGCCCTTGTTAGGACATCAATTATGGGTAATGCCAAGAGGATTAACAGAAGTAAAAGGGGTATTGTTATCATAAACCACAGCAGCTTACTCTCGTATTTTAAATGCATAAAGAACAATGCCACCAATGACGCCTTTACGGATGCTATTGAAAGGGCTATTATGGTGTTCGTAATTTTACCCAAGTCTATCCCCGCCGCCCAAACGGTTATAAAGGTTAGAATGTAAAGGGCTATTGCAACCGCAAGATATACGGGCGGCGTAACTATGTGTTCCTTATGATTATCTTTCATCCCCCACCTCCTTATTTTATCAAATAGAAAAGCGGGAAAAGGTATATCCATATTAAATCCACGAGGTGCCAGTAAAGACCGGAAACTTCAACGGGTCCGTAATATTCGGATGAAAACTTCCCCCTTAAAGCCATAATGAGTATCCCAGTAAGGACCAACACACCCACCAACACATGCAATCCGTGTAATCCCGTAAGCATAAAGTATAGGGAGAAGAATAAGGCTTGACCCTTATGCCCCTCTTGTATGAAATGGTTGAACTCTTTACCTCCGGGGTATAAGCCCTCGTGAAACTTGACGGGCCATTCAACCGTCAATTTCACAACCAAGAATGCTACTCCCAAAAGTATTGTCAATAAAAGGAAGAGGTTTAACAGATTCTTCCTGTTGGTTTGGGCGCTCCAAACACCCATAGCCATTGTAAAGGAACTCGTTATAAGTACAATGGTATTGATAAAACCTATTGTCCTGTTGAGGTGGTGGTGCGCTATTTCAAAATCCTTGGCATATACGGAATGGAAAACGGCATACGCGGCAAACAGGCCACCGAACAGTAATAACTCCGTGAACAGGAAAAGCCACATCCCCATTTTTGCCCCTTCAAGGCCGGCATGCCTTTCTTCATGATGTTTTTCAAGGGTTGCCTCCATACCTAACCTCCTTAGTGTTTTACGAAATCGTAAGGACCCTCTTTAACCACGGGTATTTTTTCAAAGTTTTCCGTTGGAGGGGGTGAGGGTATTGTCCATTCAAGGGATTTACCACCCCAAGGGTTATCCGGAGCCTTCTTACCCTTCCATATGGCAAAGAGAAATACGCCGAGGGATATCAATATTCCCGCCGCTATGAAGTAAGAACCTATGGTTGATGTGAAGTGCAAAGGTTGAAATTCTACGGGGTAATCCCAATACCTTCTAGGCATACCCCGAATGCCCAAGATAAATTGCGGGAAGAAAGTTAAGTTAAACCCTATGAAATTGAGCAGCCAACCCACCTTCGCCCACTTTTCGTTATACATCTTTCCAAACATTTTTGGAGTCCAGTGGAAGAGCGCCCCGAAAAAGGCGAAAACCGCCGCGCCAACCATAACGTAGTGAAAGTGCCCAACCACAAAATATGTGTCATGCAGGTGTATATCCGTTCCGAGGTTTGCCAAAAATAAACCCGTTAAACCACCTATTAAGAATAGGGATATAAATCCTAAGGCGTAAAGCATGGGGGTTGTGAAAGAAATTTTACCTTTATACAATGTAGCCGTCCAGTTGAATATCTTTACGGCCGTGGGAACGGCAACAAAATATGTTAAAAATGAGAAAATTATATCCGCAACCGGGGACATACCCGCAACGAACATGTGGTGCCCCCAAACCAAAAATCCTATAAAGGCTATTGCAAGGGAAGATGCCGCTATAAACCAATACCCAAATATGGGCTTCCTGCTATGGACGGATACCAATTCCGAGATAACCCCGAAAGCGGGCAGTATCATTATATAAACGGCCGGGTGGGAATAAAACCAGAATAAGTGTTGGAACAAAACCGGATCACCACCCTTCGCAGGATTAAAGAAACCTATACCCAAAATGTTCTCCATGCCCAAGAGTAATAGGGTTATACCCAAAACGGGTGTGGCTAGCAACTGCACTAAACTTGTGGCATACAATGCCCATACGAACAAAGGTAATTTACCCCATGTTAATCCGGGTGCCCTTAATTTATGAATCGTAACTATGAAGTTCATACCCGTTAAAATGGAGGACATTCCGAGTGTGAAAATGGCTAAGGAAACGATAAAAACATTAAGTCCCTTGTTTGCGCTGTAAGGTGTGTAAAATGTCCAACCCGTATCTATTGGTCCAAATAGAAGGGAAGCCAAAAGCATCAAAGCGCCCAAAACGAAGATCCAATAGCTCAGAAGGTTTATCCTCGGGAACGCAACATCCCTTGCACCGATCATTATGGGTAAAAAGAAGTTTCCCAAACCCGATGGTATTATGGGAATTATCACCAAAAAGATTAAAATTGCACCGTGTAGGGTGAAGAGTATGTTGTGGGCTTCCGGTGATAAAAATTGCTTTCCGGGAAAGAGTAATTCGGTTCTGAATATTATTGCAAACAGTCCTCCAACGAGTAGGAATATGAGGCTTGTGAACATATACATTAGGCCTATTCTCTTGTGATCCAGGGTAAAAAGCCACGATTTTAAACCCTTTGCATCCAAATAGCTATTATGCCTTTCAACCGCTTCCCTTACTTCCATTTTTCACCTCCTTTATTTAAGCGTTTTTATAAACTCAACAATGTCCGAAATTTGTTCCTCGGTCAATTGCCCCTGAAATGAGGGCATAACCGCCTGATAACCCTTAACTATTTTAGCCTTGGGTTCAAGGATGGATTCCCTTATGTAATTCTCGTCGGCAACAACCCTTTTTCCATCGGATAACTCCACATCACGGCCGAATAAACCCTTCCAAGTTGGACCTATACCCGGAGAACCATCAAAAGAATGGCAACTTACACAGAGTTTTTGTGATATTATTTTACCCCTTTCCGCCGGGGATAAAGAGGCTAAGAGTTTTTCCTGTGCCCCGGACCACTCGTTAAACTCCTCATCCGAAAGGCTTAATATGGCATAAACGGAGTCTAAGGGCATGTTTGCCAAAGTGTTGTTAAACCTGTCGGCGGGTATGGACTTAAACCTTTCAAACAGTTTTGGTGGCAATGCAACCACCTTTGCCGGCATCCTTGAATGCCAAGCCCCACAATATTCCGTACAGAAAACCTCGTATTCCCCTGGTTTTTTTGCCTCAAACCATATCTTTGTGAACCTGCCGGGAATCGCATCGTATTTTGCCCTAAACTCTGGAACATAAAAACTGTGTATAACATCTTGCGAGGTAAGGATTAACCGTACGGGTTCCCCCGCGGGTACAAAAATTACGGGTTGAAAATCCTTAGGCGTTATACCCTTATCGTCTTTTATGGTTCCCGTAATAATCTTTTTACCATCGGGATATTCCGCAGTCCAACCCCATTGCCTTGCGGTTATTCTGATTTCAAGGGAAGGCTGGTTTTCCGGCCATTTAACTTTGGCATAAGCCTTATACCCGAACCAGAATATGACAAAAAGTAGGATTGTGGGTATAACCGTCCATACTATTTCCAAAGTGGTATTATGGCTTATGGGTGCTCCCACTCCTTCATCTCCCGGACTTCTGCGATACTTTATTATAAAAACCAAGAGCGCTATGTTTATTATTGCAAAGAATACAAACGATAGCCAGAAGGTAATCCAAAATGCGGTATCGGTATTTACGGCGTATGTGGATGCCCTTTCCGGCAAAAGTGTAATTATCCACATAGACTTGATATTATAAAGTGGTAAAGTTGCAAATGCATTGCATTTTAACCGAAGAAGTGTTTGGCGTTCAGAAACTCATCCACGCTAACGGTTTTTAATCTACCAACGCAGGCATGCATATCCAAAGTCATAACATCGTATCCGTTGTACGCGGTTATATAACCGAATTTTTTGTTTTTTAAAAGCTCATAGGCGAAGTTCCCCATTGTGTGTGCCATAAGTCTATCATAGGCGGATGGGGATCCACCCCTTAAAACATAACCTATTTCAACAAACCTGGTTTCCAAGTTTAATATACTTGCGAGCTTCCTCTGTATGTGTATTCCAACATTTTGAACCTTTTGGTCGGAATATCTAACACCTTCCGCAACCACAACTATACTAAAACTTCTCCCTATCTTCTTCCTATTTTCAATAACTTCCGCTATCTCATCAATTGTTAAAGGATATTCGGGAATAACTATTACATCCGCACCTGCCGATATTCCGGAGTAAAGGGCTATCCATCCCGTATGCCTCCCCATAACCTGAACCACAAAAACCCTTTTGTGGGATTCCGCCGTGGAATGGAGTCTGTCTATAAGGTTTGTTGCGACATTAACGGCGGTATCAAACCCTATGCTTTCCGTTCCCCATATATCGTTATCTATGGTTTTCGGAATAAACACAACCCTACCCCAAACCCTCTGAAAGTGGTTTGCAATGTGTAAAGAACCGTTTCCGCCTATAACGATTAAACCATCAATACCTTCAAGGTTTTCAAGGGCTTTGTTCAAAAAATCCCCATCATCCAAGGGGTTAAACCTTGATGTTCCGAGAATGGTACCCCCTTGATAAATTATCCCGCTAACGCTTTCCCTATTCAAGTTTATAAAATCCCCAAATGTCACACCCTTCCAACCATCCCTAAAACCTATAACCTCATCCCCTTCGTTTATAGCCCTTCTAACGATAGCCCTTATCGCCGCATTGAGTCCGGGACAATCCCCACCGGAGGTTAGAACCCCCAATCTCATAAATATATTTTAAAGTAAAATTCCTTTTTGGCCTCCTCAACGAGTTTTTGCAGTTCCCCATCCACCTTTTTGTTTATAACAAGGTTCCTTATTTCCTCATATGTGGGTTCTTTCCCCTCCTTCTTATCCAAAACCTTGAAGATGTTTATTGATAAACCGTCTGGGGATTCCACTGGGCCTATGATGTCTCCAACCTTTGCCTTTTTCAAATCCTTTAAAAGATCCGGGGGTAAAATCCTTTCATTTACCCAACCTATTTCCCCGTTGTTTTCCCTTGTTGTTGGATCTTCGGAGTACTGTTTAACCAGTTTTGAGAAATCGTATCCCGACTTTGCCATATTAACTATCCTTTCGGCCCTTTTCATAACGGTGTTTTTTGCGGATGAAGATGGTTTTACCCTTATGAGTATATGGGCCAAAAGGTACGCATCTTCTTGCTTTCCCAAAACCTTAAAGATATGATAACCCTGAGGCCCCCTCAAAGGTTTTGTTATACCCCCTTCGGGTGTTTTATCCAATTCTTGTATAAAATCGGGTGGAAAGGCGCTCTTGGGAACTATTCCTATGTTTCCACCGTTTTTGGCACTTTCCCTATCATCCGAGAACTTTTCCGCCAAATTTTCAAAACTCTCCCCTTTCCTGAGCATATTATAAATGCCTTTTGCCTTCTCGTAGTATTTTTGTTCTTCCGAAGCGGAGGGTTTAACCTGTAAGGATATCACCGCAAGTTTATACTCGTCGGGTTCTTTTAAGGAGTCCTTGTAAATCTTGTAAAATTGCATAACCTCATCATCCCCGATTTTTATCTTGGGTTTAATTTTAAACTCCACATACTTTTGAACATAAAGGTTCCTTTCTATCATCTTCCTGTAATAATCCCTTAGATAATCCAATGTTAAACCGGCCTCTTTTAACCTCTCTTCAAACTCCTCCCTGCTCATCTTACCCATAAGGGCCTTTATCTGCTGATCCAAAACGGAGTTTATCTCGTTATCGCTAACGCTTATGGTGGTATCCTCTTTGATTTTTAGGTATAACAACTCCATATTTACTAGTTCGTTCAGTACATTTTTGCGAAACTCGTTTAACCTATCCGGTGTTATACCCATGGCACCGCCGTATATTAGGGTTATCTCATCAACCTCCGACATCCAAAAGGCCCTATCCCCAACTACGGCAACGATTTTGTCAAGCGTATCAAGTTGGGATAATAACATCAAAATCATCTTTCACCCCCTTTGTACTTGTTTAAAAGAACCGTAAAAACGGAGTCTTCCACTTGTTTCCTTCTCTGCTCCAAAAGGAACTGATAAACCGTCCCTTTAATCTGCGGATCAAGGTCTTTTATATTAACATTCCTTATATCCACAACCTTGGCGAGCACATAGGCATTGGGACCCATAGCAAATGGACCTATAACATCGTCTTTTTTGGCGTTTTTTAAGGCTTCAAACTCCTTTTCGGATAGTGCAAACCTGCCAAGGCCAACATTTTGATAACCCGATGGTTGAACGCCTATCTTTCCGCTTTTCGCAAACTCTTCAAGCATGAGGTTTGCGGCATAACTACCGTCTTTTAAGAGTTTCTTTAAAGTATCGGTTAGTTTAACATCGCCATACGCAACGGTTAGCATGGCTATTTCCTTTGAAAACTCGTCTTTGTGGTTGTTAATAAACCTAATAACTTCGGATGTATCAACATTTATTTTGGGTAGGATATATTTTCTATAAAAGGCATCTGCCACAACACTCTTTTCCGCCCAATACCTAAGCCTTTTCACAACGCTATCCGTATCCAAACCGAGGTTTTTACCCTCATTGTAAAATAGTGCCAATTTTAAAAGTCCCTTTTCAACATCCTCTTGCGATTGACTTAAACCGGGTACAGACTGGGCTATATCAAGATCTAAACGCGTAATATAAACATCACCCACCTTTTTATAAACATCCTCTTGGGTTTCTTCAACTCTTGCATTGGAAGTTTTACCCGTCTTTTGAAGGTATAACACCCCAAAAGCCCCCACAAAAACACCCAAAGCCAGTGAAACCAAGGAAAATGCCGCCACCAAGTACTTGTTCATAAACCGTTAATACTAAGGGTGAAAACTTTAAATTTTTATTACCCCGATAACATTTGCAAGTTTTAAAAATTTCCACCTTATAATGCTTGAACTATGACGGCAAAAGATATAAAGGATAAGGCAATATTGGTTCTAATATTAAACCTAATACTCCCGGGTTTGGGGCACATTATAGCAAAGGAAGAGATAGCGGAAGCCCTTAAAAGGACTGGGAAAAATCCCAACGCGGATGCAAACGATATACAGAGAAATGGTATAATCCAACTAAGTCTTCTCGCTGTAGGATTTATCACTTGTGGTTTAACATCAGTGGTGGCATGGGTTTGGTCCTTCATAATAGATACCTTGGTTAATTACTACCCGGCTATGAGTTCCGTAAAAGATGAAAATGTTGGGCCAATATCCGGAGGGTAAGAGGGAAAAGATAAAAAGAATACTCGCATACATAGAAAAAGAAAATTATAAGGGCTATGACCCTTATGATGGTTTGTTATCTCCATTTTCTAGGTTGAGTATTCCTTTATACAGGCTTTTGTTTCAACAATTTGTTAAAAGGCTTGGCCTTTGGACGAGAAAGGTTTTGTTTATCCCCAAGGGACATAACCCGAAAGCCTTAGCCCTGTTTTTATGGTCTTATGCGTTTTTAAGGGATGAAGGGAAAGCAAAAAATATTTGGGAACTTTTGAAGGTGTATTCAATAAAAACAAATAACGGAATTGCCTTTGGTTATAACTTTCCATGGCAAAGCAGCGTATTTTTCGTCCCTTACGGAACACCCAACATAATAGCCACAAGTTTTGTAGTTTTTGCCTTAAATTATGCCAAAAGGGTTTTCAAATGGGATGTGGATTTAAGGGTATTTCTTCCTTTCTATGAGAAAACTTTAAATATTTTTAGGGATGAAAACGGGTTTTTATGGATAAGTTATACCCCTTATGATAGGTTGAGGATTTTCAACAGTTCGGTTTTGGGCGCGTTGGCTTATATGATGTGCGGTGGTGATGGTAAATTTGCAAAAGAAATAGCGAAAACCTTGCAGAATTATCAAAGGGAGGACGGCAGTTGGATATACGGGCTTGACAGGATGACTATGAAATATGTTGATAACATACATACCGCTTATAATCTGTGGGGACTTGTAGGTATAAGAAATATGCTAAAAATCGACGATTTTGACGGGGTTATATTGAAGGGATACGAATTTTATAAATATAACCTGTTTGATAGATGGGGTTTCCCCATATCAAAGTTGGGGAAAAAGGGGTTTGATACCCACGATTTGGCAGCTTCTATCATAACCTTTAAGATTTTTGAGGATATGGATAGGGCAAGAAAACTTGAAGGTTGGGCGGTTGAGAGGCTCGTGGATAAGGATGGCAGGGTTTATAACGGCTTAAAGGATAAAAGGGTTTTTATAAGGTGGTCGGTCGCATGGCTTTTGTTATCCCTGGTTTTTGAACCTTATTATCCTTTTAGGTTTTGTTAAGTTTCTTTAAGGATTTTTATATAGTGCAAAGTGTGTTTGTGCCAATATTTTTGGGTGTATTTTTCTATTCTCTCATCGTTGGAATTCAAAAGGTATAGAGTCATAAGGGTATGATAAACATACCTGTTTTTTGAATAAAAGGCCAGATGTTTCTTAACCCTATCCCTTTCAAACCCTTTTAACGCCCATCCGTATATTTTAAACCATTCGTACATGTATGCGTTCTTACTGATTTCTGCGGTGTTAATCGCCAATTCAACCAATTGTGTTGCTTTTCCCCTTAAACCCATAAAAACCATATAAGGTATTAAGGGTTGGAGTAGCCTTAAAGCCGTGTGGTGGTATCCATCTTTTAACCCACTGTCCAAAACCCTTATAGCCTCTTCAAGTACTTCTCTGGATTCGGCGCCGTTTATTAAACAATACAGGATGCGAACATAAGCCCTCATAATAATTTGCGGGACAACATTTAAACCCCCTTCACCTTCGTAGATTTCCAATGAAAAAACCTCATCGTGGGGAACATCCTCACCTTTATAAATTTTAAAATATAAATTCTTCAAAGGCTTCCAGAACCTTTCAATTTCCGGGCTTTGTATACTTTCCGACAATTCTTTTAGCGAATAATAATAAGCCAAAGGGTTTATACCCAAGTATTCGTATAATATCCTTTTGTTTGGGATACTCTTGGCATATCTTTTAGCTTTATCATAGTTCATAACCGATATAGCGTATTTAACCTCCTTAAACCAGTCAAGTTCTTCATTCCCGAACCTTTCTTTATAAGCCTTCATAAACCAGTTAAGCCTATTAAACCAACCCATATGTGCAATAAAAACTCCCAAATTATAAGTCCTCTCCCTATCCCCCCTTTTTAGACTTTCCTCTATCTCTTTCAAAAGATAAACCAATCCCGACATTCAAGTTTCCAATCCGAAAAGCTCCAAAACCCTTAAATCATGCTCGTGGTGGTGTTCCTTAACTATATGGTTTATCCTACGGTGTTGGTTTTTACCCTTATAGTGCAGATACCCCCTTGCTATGAGTTCGTGTATCAGCGCCCATCTATCAACATATAAACCGATTTTACTCTCCACATACTCTGGATAGATTTCATCCACAAAACACCTGTATATTTCGAAAAGTTCAAAGAACCACATGTTTGCGGTTTCGTTCGTGATGTCAAACGCCAATTGTAATAAGGGTTTTGAGGCATCTTTACCTTGCAGGTTGTAAACCAAAGGGATTAAAAACCTGAGAACAAACATAGCCGTGTGGTCATATCCGGTTTCAAGTACCCCTTGCAAGTTTTCGTATAGTATTCTTAAAGATTGTTCATAATTTCCCTTCATCATTTCCGCCATACCCTTTGCCAATTTCAAGTTATAAATCTCCATTTCGCTTTTAATCTCAACATTCTCATCTATCTCCGGAATCTCACCCTTAAACATTTTAAACATGTTATACCTAAACATATAGGATGCCGGATAGGTATCCTTTGCATCCTTAAAGGTTTCTTCAAAATATTCGTAAGCCCTATCGTTTAGTCCTACCAGTTCAAGGATGTACCTACGTGTATCCTTGTATTTAGCCTTACGGTAGGCTTTCTTCATATTGAAAAAAATCATAGAGGTTATAACGCCCTTGGAAAAATCTATGCTTTCGTCGTATTCGTACCCCTTTTCAAGGTATTTTTTCACAATATAGTATGAGTACTTGTACCACCCCATTTTAATGGCTTCAATGGAGTAATATTTTAGTTCGTCTTTATCGGCCCTTTCAAGTATGTCCCTTAATTTTCTTTTAAACTCTTCCCTTTTATTCACAACCCGATTATTTTATGGGGGAAACATTACCGAGTATATCATAAGTGATGCAGGACACATCAAACGAAGTCTTCCACAGAAAATAAATAAATATACCTACTTCCACGGGGTGAGGTAAATGGTCGGGTGAAATGGCCCAAGATAGACCGTAGGGTAAATCTTGCACGGATATGCTTACCATTATTTTCCCGTCTTTTACCGGCAATTTATGTTATCGGCATAGTAAAGCCCTTACCCCGCAAGGGGGCGAAACCCTTTATGAGAGCATTCTACAATCGGGCTATATATGGACTATTTTATCCTAACTATACCCCCGATATAGGTTTGAAAACCGTATCTCGTATTATACACCACAGCGGGTAAGTATCCGCCTAAAGAGGAAAATATTGGAACACCCAATCCTATGGAAATGCCCATAGTGGTATCAACACCCCCAAAATCCGTAAATACCGAAATACCAAACCCGCCGCTTACAAACCTTCCGATTATATCCGGAAACTCTTTTGCCAAAACCTTCCTCATCTCAAAAGAAACCAAGTACCTTGTTTTTCCCACCACCCTACGCTTGGGTATTCCCCCCCTTAAAGCGTCATCCGTACCCATGAAGTTGGGTAAAAGGTATAAGGGTGGATATCCGAAAAGGTGGGTATATCCTCCGAAAATCACAAATGTTAAATCGTTCAAAGATTTAAAACCCTCATAGTAAAACTCAAACTTCCTCGCAACAAAATTTCCAAAATACTCATAAATCCCGCTTTTTAAGGTATAACCCCTTTGGGGATATAAAATCCAATCACGGGTATCTTTAAAAACGATTACGGAATTTTCGGAAAAAATATCCTCTATACCAAAGCTATCACTCTTAACCGAAACCCCCCTTATTTTCAACTGCATACGAAGATTTTCGGATAATTTCGTGTTATATACACCCTCTACCCATGTCTTGTGAATGGGTATTTGGTATATAAGACTATAATACCCAGAGGAACCTATGCCAAAGCCTACTGAGTTTTTAAAAAAACGGTAATTCGGAGTGTTCCACATTATTTCCCAACTCCTCCGGGCCCCCATCATAAAGTATCCCGATAGGTTTTCACCATTGCCCCGAAAGTTTGTATGAATAACACCCAAGCCCAAGCTCAAACCCACATCAAAACTGTAATCTATTACCGGATAAGGCCATATATACCAAAACTCTTTGAGGAAAATATAGACGGTATCGTTTATAAGATCTACCTTTACATCCCTAAAAAGTTGGGTTTCCTCTATTCTCTTTTTTATCAAATCAAGGGGAACATCATTAACGCATTTACATGTATCGGCACCTATGACCCTTAACACAAAAGATTCCTTGGTGCGGACATTTCCCAAAACTTCAACATAATACGCGAAAATAACGGTTATCATAGCGGGTTTATGTAATTAATTACAACTTCACAGGGGAAGTTTAGCCTTTTTATAATCCCATCGTACCCTTCCCTATTTAATGTAAAGAAGATTTCAACTTTTCCACCACCGGAGTTTTTCAGTTTTTTGGAAAAGAAATCGGCAAAAATTTGTGAAATATCAATTATCTCTACATTTGGGCGGATCCTTTTTATAGTTTCCTTCAAAGCGGTATAGTGGGTACATGCTAAAAGGAGTGTGTATTCATCCCTTGGGAGAAGGGAATTTATATAATTTTCAACGATTTCCCCCTCCCAAATTCCGCCTTCAACGAATTCGGCCAGCTTTGGTGTGGATATTCCTCTGGCATTCAAAATTTGCTGATAATAACCGGATTTAATTGTGGCCTCTGTGCCTATTACGATTAGGTTATCCCTATATATGTTTAATTCCCCAATCCATTCGGTTATTAGAAATGTTGGGACATTTGATATGGCTTTTAAATCGTTTCCAACAACCGTTGAAAGGGTATTACAGGCAACAACTATCATATCAGCGCCTTTGCTTATAAGAAATTTTATCCCCTTTCTCCCGATAACGAGTAATTCCTCTTTACTCTTATTACCATATGGAAAGTTGGCCAAATCACCGAGATACACCACATCAAAACACCCCTTTATCCTAAAAACCTCCCTCAAAACCATTAAACCACCTACGCCGGAATCGTAAAAACCTATTTTCACAGTTTAATAATTATATTAACCGGCCCATCGTTTTCGGATTGGATTATCATATGATCCCTAAAAACCCCCGTTTTCAAGGGTATTTCCCCTTTTAACATCTCGTATAGTTTATCAAAAAGTTTGGACGCCTCTTCCGGATTCAACGCGTTATCAAAAGAGGGTCTGTTTCCCTTCTGGGCATTCCCCGCCAAGGTGAAGTTTGGTACAAGCATAATTTCACCCCCTATATCCTTTACGGATAGGTTCATTTTCCCATTTTCATCCTCAAATATGCGTAAGTTCAAAATTTTCCTTATACCTTTTTCCAAAACCCCTTCATTATCCCCCCTTTCAAAACCCACATAAACCAATATACCCTTACCGATACCCTCTTCTTTTCCGGAAGAACAACTAACCCTCGCCCAATTCACCCTTTGAACCAAAATAGTCATTTATTCCCCTTGGGTTTCAATATAAAATAAACCCTTTTGTCTTCAACAACCGGATCCCTTTCGGGTGTTGATATATCCCCTAACATATCTATAACCCTTTTTGCCAAGTCTTCCGCTAAATGCGAATAAAGCGCCTGCCTTCCCTTCATACGGATTTCAATTAGGACCTTGTTTCCTTTTTCTAAAAATTCCCGAATTTTTTTAACCTTGACCATTAGGTCGTGTTCCCCTATGTTCGGAGACATCTCTATTTCCCTCATAGTAGGGGTTTTAGACTTTTGCTTTTCCTTCTTCTTTTGCTGATATAGGAACTTTCCGTAATCCATTATCCTTACAACTGGGGGTGATGCGTTTGGGGCTACCTCTACAAGGTCCAAACCATACTCATCCGCAAGGGATAAGGCCTCTTTTATGCCCATAACCCCCAAATTCCTACCATCCGGACCTATCACCTGAACCCTCGGCGCTTTAATCTGCTCGTTAACCCTGTAATTCATCTTACCTCCCCTTTTCCTTATCCAAAAACTCCCTTATACCTTCCGCGATCGCCTTTGCTATCCTTTTTTGATAGTCTTTACTTGCCAATTTTTCCACCTCCTTTTTATTGGTTATAAAGCCAATTTCTATTAAAACCGATGGCATACCTACCCATTTTAAAACATAAAAACCCGCCTGTTTTAACCCCCTATCCTTTGACAGCTTATACTCAATGGCTTTTCCGTGTATATATCCGGCGAGTTTATAGGATTGTTCCAAAAGTAGGGTTTGTATTAAATCCCCGACAATTATTCCCACCTCATCCGTAGGGTTCAGATTACCCAAATCGTATTTAACAGCCGAGTTTTCGAGCAAAGCCACCGCCCTTTCCTCGGATGTTCTGCTCTCGGATAAGAAATATGTTTCCAATCCATCCGCCCCATTGTCTATACTGGCATTACAATGGATACTTACAAATAAATCCGCACCGCTTCTATTTGCAATCCTCGCCCTTTTTGATAGGGGTACATATTCATCCCCTTCACGGGTTAGTATAACCTTATACCCATAACCTTTTAGGATATTTGCCAGTTCCAAAGCGACGGCCAAGTTTATATCCTTTTCCTTATAACCGTTGGCCACGGCTCCGGCATCCTTTCCCCCATGTCCCGGGTCTATAACGATTACGGGCAATCCCCCTGTTTTCAAAGTTTTTATGGGATATATGGTAATGGTGATACCGTCATCCCCTTTATACACGGAAGATTTACCCGCCCCAAATCCCAAATGTATTATAAATTTCGTGTTTGTCTTCGTATGCAATATATCAACTACGCTTACAAACTTTCCATCACCGAGTACCTTTCTGTATTTCCCGTAAAGCCCATTAACATTCACAACTATGCTATCTTCATATAAATTAACATCAAAATCCTTGCCCCCTTTTATGGTAATACGGTAAGTGGTATCAACTGCCCCCATAAGGAGATTCTTTATTGTGGGTTCTGCGATAAAAAGCCTTTCACCCTCTACATCCCAAAAAACATTTAACCCCATATTGAAAAGCACGGGGGCCAATTCATCACCCTTAAATCTGATCACATTTGAAGTATCAATACTTAGGGGGAAAACCTTTTTGCCTATAAACGCCAATCCGCTATCCGTTATAATGGCAGAAGAACCTTTATAAACTATTCTGTTTTTTTCAACCCTTACGCCAAACCCCTTTAACTCCTCAATGCCAACCCAAACATCCGTCAAAACCATCAAAATCATATCTCGTAATATACCCTCTTTTCTATGAAAATTTTTTGTACCAATGTTAATATTCCAACTACGAATAATAGGGCAATTGCCACGGCAGAGGCATATCCTATGTTAAAATCCTCAACGCCCTTTTGGTAAAGGTAATACACCAAAACATTTGTGGTTCCAAGGGGTCCCCCGGGTGGCGGTCCGGTCATAACCCAGATGGGCGCAAAAACCTGAAAGGATGTTATGAAACTCGTGATATATACATAGAACAACGAGGGGGATAAAAGGGGTAAGGTTATATCTTTAAAAACCCTCCAAGAATTCGCCCCGTCTATCTCGGCGGCCTCATAAACGCTTTTGTCTATGGATTTTAGGCCGGCGTAAAGTATTAGCGTATTATATCCAAAGCTCTTCCATATTGACATGATTACAACGGATAACAGGGCCAAAGATGGGCCATATCCAAAAAATATACCGCGATGTTCCTGCAGCCATTTTAGGGGCTCTAATCCAAAGACCATAAGCAAATAGTTTAAAAAGCCCGATGAAGGGTTATATATCCACTTCCAAACTATGGACGCCGGAATCAGGGATATTACAACCGGTATAAAAACAACAAACTTTATGACCCCACCTATCCTTGAATTGAGCATAATTGATGCCACACCAAGTGATAGGATTATACTTATGGAGATGCTGAGCAAAGAGTACCAGAAGGTATTAACCAGAGCATTCCAAAAGAAGGGATCGTTAATGAGCTTTAAGTAGTTTTCAAAACCCACCCATTTCTCAAACCCTATTAAGCCCCATTTTTGAAAAGAGTTTATAAAAACCATAAAGGATGGTATAAACCGGAAAATACCCAAAACGAGTAATGCGGGCAATAGGAACAAAACTACTGCCATCTGAACTTACCGTATTTCGACCTCAAATAAATGGCCAATAAGTTTAGGGCGAATGTTAGACAGAGCAGGACAACAATTCCCGCTGCGGCGTTTATTGCGAATTCTTTTTGAGGTCTGGATACCCAATTAAAGATCTGAATGGGTAAAACCGTGAAGGGATCAAAAATACTTCCGGGTATGAATGCTATAAAGGTTAGGGCACCTATGGTAATTAAGGGTGCGGTTTCACCCAACGCCCGAGAAATTGCCAAAATCGTACCCGTTAATATTCCGGGTAATGCCGCTGGTAAAACTTGGTAAAATACCGTTTGCCATTTTGCGGCACCCAACGCATAAGAGGCTTCCTTTATGCTTTCGGGAACCGTTCTTATCGCCTCACGGGAGGATATAACTATTATGGGTAGAACCAACAAGGATAGCGTTAAAGCTCCTGCTATTATACTCCTTCCAAGTCCCATTAATCTAACAAAAATTTCCAAACCCAAAAGGCCATAGATTATTGAAGGGACCCCGGCAAGGTTTGATATGTTGATTTCCAAAATTTCCGTAAATAAATTCTTTGGGGCGTACTCTTCAAGATACACTGCGGTTAAAACTCCTAGGGGGAAAGATATAGCGGCCGTTAATATACCTATCCATATAGAGCCAACCAAAGCGGGTAAAATACCCGCATGTTCGGGAAACCTTGATGGGTAAGATGTTAAAAACTTTATACCCAAACGGGGTAAAGCGTCTATAAATACATCTACAATTAAAACCACCAAAACCCCCAACGCAAAATATGTTAAAAATAAACCCGCTAACATTAAAAAGGTATCACCCCACTTTCTCAAAGGAGGATATTATAAACTTGAAAACTTTTCTAGAAAGCAATGGATAACACCCTTAGAATTCACACCTCAATGGAAGTTTTGTTATACGCCTATTTTGCCCTTTTGATGGTTTTCACATTAATATCAATGCGTTATTTGTATATTATCGTTGGGTATTTCGTAAATAGACACTCTTGGGTGCTAAAACCCCAACCTTTAAAAAGGTTTCCCAAAGTATGCGTGCAACTTCCCGTATTTAACGAACCCTTCGTTGTGGAGAGGATAATAAGGGCCTCAACCCGTATAAAATGGCCAAAGGACAAGCTGGAAATACAGGTTTTGGACGATTCAACCGATGAAACCCCGGTTATTGCCGCTAAGGTAGTAGAAGAGTTGAGAAGGGAGGGATTTAATATAAAACACATTAGGAGGGAAAATAGGGAAGGTTTTAAGGCGGGCGCTTTAAAATACGGTATGGAATTGACGGATGCAGAGTACTTCGCAATATTTGATGCAGACTTTTTGCCTCCGGAAAATTTCCTCCTGAAGACCATCCCATTTCTTGAAAACGACCCAAAATTGGGAGCGGTTCAAACCAGATGGGAGTTTATAAACGGTGATGAAAACTTATTTACAAGGGCTCAAAGGTTTATGTTGAACTTGCATTTTATACTCGAACAATTCGTTAGGAGTAGGGAGGGGTTATGGCTAACATTTAACGGGACGGCGGGGGTTTTGAAGAGGTCGGCCTTGGAATGGGTGGGGAATTGGGAAACAGACACCCTTACGGAAGATGCGGATCTCTCTTTCAGGCTTTATAAGAAGGGTTATAAAATCCTTTACCTTCCCGATATAGTTTGTTTCTCCGAATTGCCGAATTCCCCCTTGGCCTTTAAGGCACAGCAGAAGAGGTGGGCAAAGGGTGGAGTCCAGGTTTTCAAAAAGTTTTATAAGGACATCTTTATGGGTAATATACCCTTTGCTTGGAAAATAGAATTCCTCTTCCAAACCGTAGGTAATTTGGGTTATCCATTGGGTATGTTCTTGGTAGGTTTGCTTCCAAGCATTTTATACTTAAAATTTAAGGGATATGCACCGGAGCTGTTCTTCTTTATGGGAATATTGTCGGTAATCGACTTGTCAATAGTTTGGGGGGCATTCTCGTTGGCAAACTATCATTATAGGAAATATTGGGGAGATGTGTTATTTGCACCCTTGGGCATGGCCTTAATAGGCGCTTTGACCATAAACAACACTATGGCTATAATAGAGGGTTTATTCGGTAAAGAAAATGTCTTTGAGAGAACGCCAAAAGCGGGGGATAAGGGGATACCGGTGAACAGGGATATAAGCAAAAAGGTTTCGGTATCAAAACCTGAAATCTTTTGGGGCCTTTATTTGATTTTCATTTCAATACTTTCGGTGTTTATAAACCAGTTAATACTGGGCGTAACCCTAGGTGTTTCGGGATTTGGCCTTTTGTGGCTTGGAACTTCCAGTTATCTTGAAATCCTTGGATATGAATTGCCCGATGTGGTCCTTAACGAGCAAGCCGAGACTTGACATGACAAACCATTGAAAGTTCGGGTATAGGAAGGAACTCGTTGTTAAACCACCAACATAGGAAAACACCACGGCCGATGTAAGATAAAATATTTTCTCGCTTTTTGACCTAAACAACAAATAAATAACAAATGCGCTCCAAATGGAAAACACTATTGCCCCCAATATCCCGTAATCAAAAAGGAATACCAAAAACAGGTTATGCAAAAATAAACCCATAGGCTTACCAACTATGCTAACACCAAAAAACCTTTGTATGGGATCCAAAGCCATAAACCTTTGCAAACCAATAGTCCATAACTGTATTCTCCCGTTTAGGGATTCCGGATCCGTTCCCAATCCCCTTTCAGAAAACCTTAGGACTATCTCATCCATGTTCCTAAGGATAAATATCGCGGAGCCCAACAAAACCCACCTTGAAAAATTACCACCCCTTATTGCCGTTATTAACAATACCAAAAAGGCGCTTGTCCATAACGCCCTCGTATAAGTCTTGTACAAAAGGTATGTGGATAATACAAATAAAACGAGTTCGGGTATAGATATCCTTTTGTTCAACCTGTAAATTAATATTGACCACATGGGAACGAGTTCAAAGCCAAACGCCGTAGCATCGTAATAAACCGCCTTTAACCTTCTCAACTCCTCTTCGTGAAAGGCATCTTGAATGAAACCCATTAAGGCTAAAATTCCGGTAATTGTTGGGTATATTCCCGATAGTATGAAGGCGGTTTCAATTGCTTTTTCCTCACTTTGGTTGGATTCCCTAGCCAACCAATAAAAGCCCCATCCAGATAAGAGCCTAAATACGGATTCAAATGTAGGCATTCCCGGTGCAAAAATTAAAGGGGCGGGAATGAGGATTAACATTAGGATATTTATGTAATCAAATGCCGTTATGGGTTTGGTTAATCTCCTGTTGACAAATATATAAAAAAACCAGACCAATGTGGCATATACGGAAGTGATTTGGGTTATTTTTAAAGGGCCTATGTAAAGTTCGTAGTATGCATCAATTACGGGTTTCAATATGTTTAAAACCAAAAAGGCGTAAAAGGGATAGGATATAGTAAGAAAAACTATTGTGGCAAAGGCCAAAGGTGCAACGCTTTTTACAATTCCAAAATTTATAACTATTATTGTAAAAACCGCCGCCAAGATTGCCGGAAATATTATCCAGAACCAACCTTCCAAATTCCCCTCTCCGAGATTATAAAATCTACCAAATCCGGAGGCGTTATATCAAACGCAAAGTATAAGTAATCCTCCCTCGGTATATCCCCCCTCCTCTCCACCTCCATATCCTCTGAGAATTTTCTTTCATCAAAGGTTGTTGATGGAGCGGCTACAACAAATGGAATACCAAACCTTTTGCACGCCAGCGCTATACTCAGTGTCCCTATTTTATTGAAGATATAAAAATCTTTGGTTATCCTATCCGCACCAACTATGGCCAGATCAACATAACCCCTTGAAATTAAAAACGGCATGTGGTTATCCGGGACAACTTTGTAGGGAATGCCCTCCATTTTCAACTCATAAGCGGTTAGTCTTGCCCCTTGCATATAAGGGGATGTTTCACCGACGAAAACCTCTTTTACAAGGCCTTTTCTATAAGCGAGTTTTATTATTCCCAAGGCCGTACCCAATCCAACCGTGGCCAATGAACCCGTATTACAATAGGTTAATACCCTTTTGGGTTTTTCAAAAAGTAATAGTCCGTATTCCGCTATTCTTTCGTTTATCTCCCTTTCCCTGTTTTCAACCTTTTTCGCAAACCCGTAAAGTTCTTGGGGTTTTGCACCGTTTTTTAGTAATTCTCTTGCCTCTTCCAAAACATTGTGGAGGTTTACACCCGTTGGCCTCGATTCCTTTAAAACTTTCCAAGCCTCTTGAATCGTATCCGGGGAACGCAGGGAATGTATATACAAGCAGTATGCGGCAAAAACTGCTATTATAGGGGCTCCCCTAATCGCCATATCCTTTATAACCCTGGCGCCCTCAAAGGCATCACAAACCTCTATCCAAACCTCCCTATCCGGTAAGAGCCTTTGATCTAAAACCTCTAAGCGATCACCCTTTAACCTAAAAGGCTCCATTTACATGATTTCAACATCCGATAGTATTAGGGATTTATTCCCGGGTTTTACATTTATTATTGTGGGCTTTCTTCCAATACCCCGTGTTGGAAGCATTTCCGCATCTTCTATGCGGTTTATGTCAATCACTATTGTGTGTTTCCCGGGTTCGTATGTAAAGGTCTTCTCCCAGTACTCCCCATCCTTCCAGAACCTAACCTTTACGGTGAATTTACCCTCGGATTGGGCTGAAAACCTAAAAACCCTATAATCTGCGGGGATTTCTTTATAAACCTCTTCGTTTGCAACAAACATATTACCCCTGCCTTCAAGGGGTGCTCCGTTTAAAGAAATCCATCCTATTAACCAAAACATACTTCACCTCCTTATAACCTTATAAACCCTATTCCCGCGCTTAACCATATAAACCCCCTTTGGAAGATTGCTAATATCTTTACCAACCAGCCTACCCTCAACATTATAAACCTCGGCTTCTTCTCCTTTTACACTAAGATTTTCCGAAACCTTTAAATATGGTATTGGGGCGTAGGCAAACCATATATGCCAGTAGTTCCTACCTCCGGAGACTATCCTATTATCCGACCAAACCACATAAACATTGTTGCCATCCGCCCAAGCGTCTATGTAGTGCCCCGGCCAACAGTCGTTTGTGTAATCAACACCGCTAACGCCACCGCATCCGCTCCTATCGACAAATGGAAAATATGTATCCGAAACCCTTATTGGAGAAGACCAAGAGTTGCCGCCATCGGTTGAGTATGAGTAGTACAAGCCCCATAAACCGGTTCCCGCACTGTTATCGTACCAAAATGCGTGCAAACCTCCATAAGGATCTGCCGCCAGAGCGGGCATATATTCCGCAACGGAAGGGGGATTTGATGTTATCCTTACGGGGGATGACCAGGTTGCGCCTCCGTTTGTTGATTTAACGAACTCAACCTTCAAGTTGCTCAAAGAACCCGCCATATAGATTATACCTATGTTTCCCTTACCCCACCCAACGGGTTGATAACCAGCGGGATAGGGGTTTGGGGCTATATCGGGGGTCATACACGCGGCATTTGTTGGGGAAGACCATGTGGCACCGTTTGTGCTCCTTGAAACATAGAGGTATATGCAAGAACCGCTTGATCTCCACCAAACGGCATAAAACAGGGAGTCGTCGGATGCCGCCATGGGAACACCCCCGGTTGAATAAACCGCAGCCCTGCTCCAAGTGGCACCGTTATTATAAGAGTAAGCGGAATAAATCGTAGAAGATGTGCAATAGTTGGAGTAAATTATAACCGCTGTATCGTTCCTTACGGCTATCCAGGGGTGATCCGTTGATGAGCAGTTTCCGGCATTTATGGCGGAGCTCCAAGTTAGGCCTCCATCCGTGGAACGCATATAATATGTGTAATAATTACCCAACCAAACGAGATGAACGGTATTACCCCAAATCCTAACAACGGGGTCGCAACAGGCCGGTCCGGGATCGCCGAAGTGTGCCCCCCATGTTAGTCCTCCATCGTGCGTTATGGAGAAGGCGTTTTCTCCCGTTATATCCATATCTATCCACCCCGAACCGCCGAGGCTATACATAACCGCACCCGAAACCTCGGCATGGCTTGTGTTATCGGGGTAATCATCCACGCGCACATTGACAAAAGGGTAATCGTTTAAAATTATTAAGAACATATTGGGTATTATAAGGCTGAGAAACAAAACTCTGGCAACCTTAAAATAGCGGTTTGAAACGATGGGCGTTTTTGATAATTTTTCTTGGATGTTCTGCAAATTTTAACACCTTGGAGGGGCCCGAAAACCAAAGGGATATAAGGGTGGAATTTAAAGACATTGTGGTGAAAAAGGGCGATGTTTTTGGAGAAATTGTCAATAATTTGGATTTCCTACCACAAAAGGGCGAAATTGTAAAGTGGTTCTCCGATAGCGTAAGGATTTTAAACATATACGACACGATAAGGTTTGTTTTCATAAACGACACCCTAAGCAGGTTGGAAATAAGGAAGTTAAAGGGAATATACGAGTATGACTTTTCTACGGGCAGCGGGCGGTTTATAAAAAGGTTTAAGGAATACATTCCAAAAACCGTCCAATTGGTTATAAATACGAGTTTGTGGGATGCTTTCCTAAACGAAAACCTACCCCTGGAATTGTTTGTTGAGATTACCGATATATTCGCTTGGGATATTGACTTCTCATCCGAAACCCAAAGCGGTGATACTTTGAGGATGGTTTATTCGGATGCGGGAATAGTGTATTATGCCGAGTATATAGGGAAAACAACGGGTAGAAGGGTGGCCGTTAGGTTTAGGGGGGAGTATTACGACGATAAGGGCAACAATATACGCAGGATGTTCTTAAAATCACCATTAAAATCCTATGTTATAACATCCGGTTTTGGCATAAGATTTCACCCCATTTTGAGGGAATACAGGCCCCATCATGGCGTTGATTA
Source organism: Caldifarciminota bacterium (assembly GCA_039802605.1). Taxonomy (GTDB): domain Bacteria; phylum Hydrothermota; class Hydrothermia; order LBFQ01; family LBFQ01; genus Caldipriscus. The sequence goes on from JBDRWW010000002.1 coordinate 268,690, forward strand.
CGCCGCACCTTATGGTTCTCCGGTTCATACCGTGGCAAGCGGTAGGGTTGTGTTTGCCGGTTGGAAGGGCGGGTATGGTAAGACGGTTATAATAAAACATACAAATGGATATCAAACCCTTTACGGCCACCTGTCAAGGATATATGTCAAAACCGGGCAAGTCGTGGAGCAAGGGGATGTAATAGGTGCCGTGGGTTCAACTGGGCTATCAACAGGCCCACATCTACATTTTGAAATAAGACAACACGGGAAACTCATGAACCCCCTACGGATAAAATCCGAGCCTTTAAAACCCCTTCCGGAAGAATTAAAACCCGAGTTCTTTGCCCTATTGAGGGAATACCAAGATATGATAAATGGCTACATCGTATCAAGATAAACACAGAAAAATTTTAAAACCCTTTGCAATTTTCTTGGCAAAAACCGGAATACATCCCAACTTTATAACCCTGCTCTCCTTTATGCTTACATCAAGCGGAATCGTATGGATAATTTTAAAAAAACCCCTTATAGCCTTTCTTTGGTTTTTAATAACCGCACCCTTAGATGCGGTTGATGGCTATGTTGCGAGGATATCGGGGAAAACAAGCAAGTTTGGCGCATTTTTGGATTCAACCCTTGACAGGGTAAGCGATTCCTTAATATTTTTATCCCTGATGTACGTTTTCAGAGGGGACAAAATTCTTTTCCCTTTATTGTCTATTTCCCTAATATCTTCGTATTTGATAAGTTATACCCGCGCGAGGGTTGAAGGTCTTGGGGGGGAATTAAAAGAGGGCCTTATGAGTAGGTATCCGAGGTTCTTCGGTTTCTTGATTTTGATTTTGATCTGGGAATTTCTCGGAATTTTGTGGTTTAAATATACCCTTTCAATATACGCTTTGCTTTTGATTTTTACGGTTCTACAAAGGATATTCTTGGCTTATAGAAAACTTCAATACAAATAATCTCTTCCGGCTTTAAAATATCCAAACTATGGTGGGGATAATTTTGTCCGCGGTTCAAAGTTTGAGCTTTAAAGCGGTTGGGGATATTTCCCCAAAGAGTATATACGGTCCAGACCCCTACGGGTACATAGCCATCACATCCGATGACACATCCTCAATGCGCCCCACATGGAATTGGGTTGATAAATCCTCCGATCCCTCAACGGTATATCTAACAATGTCCGATGACGACATACAGGGGCCTTTCCCGATAGGATTTACTTTCCCCTATTACTGGTATTCGGTTTCCCAGTTTTACATACACTCAAACGGTGCAATAGGTTTTCGTTCCGGTCCTTTCTGGACGCCTCACGACAATTTTATACCCAATGCCGCATTACCCAACGATATAGTAGTAGGCCTTGGCGCGGACTTAAACCCCTCTTGTGGGGGAAGAATATACTACTGGACAAACGGCACGGACTCCCTAGTCGTTACATTTGATAGCGTTCCCACATGGTGGAGCGGTACGGATTGCAACGGTGCCCACACATTCCAGATAATCCTTACGGCGGATGGAAATATCACATTTAACTACGGACCGCAAATAGGCGGATACGATTACGGTATAGGTCAGGTCGGAATATCCATAGGAATTGAATCCGTTTTGGGTAATCCGGGATTGAGCGTTCATGAGGATGGAACCCCTACAACTTCGCAACCGAGGGATTCCTTTGCAATAAAGATTTACAGGCCGGATTCGACGACTTTCAGGATTGCGGATGCTTCGGCTCACTCCATATTCGGGAACGAAACTAACCATGTGTTAAACGCCGGAATATTCATAGCGTATAACAGGGAAACCGCCTTTATTCCGGAAATAAAAGTTGAAAATGTGGGAACGGACACTCTTTACAATACTTGGGCAAAGCTTGTAATACGCAGGAGATTTTCGGGATCCATCTCATACAGGGATTCCGTATTGATACCCACAATTTCACCGGGTTCCGTTGTATCTCAAACCCTAACACCTATAAACTTCTCCACATTTGCAAGGGACTTTTATACTGCAATTCTAACCGTTTCCAACTCCTCGGATGCTAATACCACAAACAACACGCAAAGGGTTGAAATCAGGCTATACCATTGGACAAATCCCGATACACTTTATTGGTTTAACTGGAACAATTTGGCAACTGGTAATCTCGTTTTCACGAGGTGGCTTGGAGCCGGTGGTGGATGGGCACAAAGATTTGATCCAAGGCATTACCCCTTCCAAATTGACTCCGCCTGGTTGGTGGTTGCCGGATGTTTATCCGCAGATCCCGCATGTACGGGTCCAATAAACACACCGATGTTTATAGCATCCGATACCAACGGGACCGTTGGAACATGGTTATACGCCGATACATTACCCGTTTCAAGGGATTCTGCAAAGATATACACCTTAATACCGCCCACCCCATTGGTTGTTAATAGGCCCTTCTTCGTGGGTTACATTCAGCCCGATAGCCTTGGCCCTTCTGTTGGTATGGATACATCAAAACCCGTTTCAAGGCAAACCTTTGAATCAACCGACGGTGTAAGTTGGGCACCTTATAGGGATATGGAAACCTCGGATTTTGCATTTGTTGTATGGGGTAAATCCCTAGAATCCACATCTATAAGCGAAGGGAAATCCACAAAACCCACAGATATACACATATCCAAGGATGGTGTAATAACCCTCTCCGGTAAGACCCATGTTAAGGTTTATAGCGTATCCGGGAGGGTTGTGTTTGAAGGCGAAACCGAAAAGGTCTCATTAAAGGGTTATCCGCGGGGTTTGTATTTTGTAAAGGTCGGAAATAGGCTTATAAGGTTTGTTAAAAAATAAACCGTAGGGGGCCTTGCGCCCCCTTTTCCCCATGAAAAGGTTCTTAGTTTTAGTGTTTTTTATTACCTGCAAGGACATAAGTTTTCCCAACGATTTAAAGCCATTATACATAAGCGCCCAATTGGTTGTAGGGGATACCGTTCAGTATGTTTTCGTTGATATGCCAAGAAAACCCGAGGAGCCCCGGGGTAAGGGGTTTAACGATGCATATGTTGAGGTTTCGGATGGTGAAACCACATATGTTTTTACACCCGAACTAACCGTAATAGATATTATCTGGGAATTCCAATCGGGAAGGGGAAAGGACACCATATGGCTTTACAAAGCCAAGTTTTCGCCAAAACCACTTAAAACTTATTATCTAACCGTTATAAGGGGTAAAGATACGGCAAGAGCCCAAACAACAACGCCGGATACATTTTCCTTTGTTCTAATTAAGATAAACCCCGACAGCACGTTTACATTTATAAACGATACCGTCAGATTACCGCAAGACTCCTCCGTCTTGGCAATATGGAAAAAAGTAAATGGGGCATATTTTTACTATTCATATGTTTATAACTACGATAAGAGGGATAGCCTCTTGGACTACAACCCAAATAGGTATATCTTTGTACCGGTGCTTGACAGCGCCTTAATAGGAGGTATAGCCGATAGTTTAAGGGGGTTTCCACCTTTTGCCTTTTATAAAGATCCCACATTTGATTGGGGAAATGGTAATTATGCAATAAAGGTTTGGGCTTTAAACCGCGATAGGCATTTATGGGGTTTTTATGGGGAGGGGAATATTAACAACGCGGAGGGTGTATTCGGTGCGGTTTCCCAGTATATGAAGGTTGTGTATGTCAGGTTTTAACTTAAATGTAGAGATAAACCGATTGAAGAAAAGGATAAGGGAAAAGCCGGATGTGGAAAGTTTAAAAACCCTCCTCAGGTACTTGGCGGCCGAGGGTTTAATAAGGGAAATTCCAAAGTATTTGAAAATATGGAGGGAAAGCCTTCCATTGGACGAAATTTTTTATACCTTTTTGGGATTGTACTATGCAAGGACTTTAAAGGTAGGGAAACTTAAAGGGATTTGGAAAAAGATACCTAATGAATACAAAGCGGTAATCTTGATGTCCTACGGATATCCGGAAAAGGCTTTGAAATTAACTTCCGACGAATACACAAAGGCCAGCTGCTATTACCTTATGGGTAAAGATTATGAATTGGATAAACCGTTGGATGATGCGAACAGGGTTATATACAACAACATATTGGGTGCGAAATATACATTATCCGGTGAGTTTGAGAAGGCAATAAATGTTTCGGAGGAAAACTTCCATTTAGCGGTATCCATGGGAATGTACGGTCCCGCCATAAATTCTTACATTTCAAAGGGTATTGTTGAGTGCGATACCGTGCCCCTTATATTTGCGAGTTTGGTGTCAAAACACCTCGGGGATAGGTACAACTACATAAAGACTGGAATATATATCAGGTTTTTTAAAGGGCTTAGGGTAAGGCTAAAGGGTGATACGGCTAAAATAAGATATTTCCGAGTTTTGAATGATTTGGCCTCCGGAAAGGATGGGGTTTATTCCTTAATAGGATTGAAGAACCTCTTTTGGTATTTGAATAAGCGTAAAACCGGGGAAATGTATTTAAGTTTTGCCGGAAAGTTGAAGTTAATGAAAGGGAAAGGGGAAATGAAGGAAAGGAAAAAAACGCTTATAGTTTTGGCGTTTATGAAGGCTTTTAATAACGACGCCGATAAGGTTAAAAAATACGCGCACCTTATATTTCCGGAAAGTTTTTCCCCAAAAAGGAGGTTAGGCGAGTATATTTCAAGGGCAAGGGCGTATATTGGCGTTGATACGGATGCCTTCATAACTTTAAGATTCGGAAACTTTTTAAGGGATGAGGTTGGTGAATGGAAAAACATAATCCTCCATAGAATGAAAACCTATGTTGGAGAACATTAAAAAATTTCCCGACCAATTAAGATACGATCCGCAAATTGAAGGGGATTTGTTTGAATATACTTATGGTAAGGTGTTTGTTGCGGGTATGGGCGGTTCGGGTGCGGTGGCGGATTTCTTAGTCGATTGGTTGGATAAAGAGATAATACCCGTAAAGGGGTACAATTTGCCGGGTTTTGCCGTTGAGGGGGATTTGGTAATACTCATAAGTTATTCCGGGAATACAGAGGAAACCGTTTCCGTTTTTGAGGAGGTTTTAAAGAAGGGTTTGAAGTGTATATGCATATCATCGGGCGGTAAATTGATGGAATTGTCCTTAAACGAGGGATTTCCCTTTTTAAAGGTTCCCGAAGGGTATCAACCAAGGGAGGCTTACGGATTTTTAATATCGGCATCCGTAAAGGCTTTGAAATCCGTAGGGTATATAGATGAGAAAGGCTATAAAGAATTCTTGGAATCCCGTGAAAGGTTAGGCGGATACATTTCGGAGTTATCCTATGAAAATTCCGAAACATACGAAATTGCATCAAAGATATACAAGAGGCTACCCTTTATATATTCGCAGTTTCAATCCGTAGCGGTTAGGTGGAAAAATCAGATAAACGAAAACGCCAATAACTTTGCACATGTTTCCCTTTTTCCGGAACACAACCACAACGAGATTGAGGGGTTTGATTTCCCCGAATTTATTAAGGATAAATCTTGGATAATATTTCTGAGGACGGACTACGATCATCCGAGGGTGAAGCTGAGAATGGATATAGTTAAGGAGATTTTAAGGGATAATGTTGTGGGGTTCTCGGAGATATGGGCAAAGGGGGAAAGCAAGGTGGAACAACTGCTTTATCTAATTTGGTATGGGGATTTTGTCAGTTATTGGCTCGCATTACAAAATTCAACCGACCCCTATAGGATAGATAGGATTAAAACCCTTAAAAACGCATTGGGGGATAACCGATAAATTAAACCCCAGTAAAATATCCACTCGGGCGGTTAGCTCAGCGGTGAGAGCACCGGTCTTACAAACCGGGGGTCGGAGGTTCGAATCCTCCACCGCCCATTTGGTAGGCGATATTGTAATAAAAATTGACGAGAAAGCGGTAGAATTTATAAAAGAAAAGGGTGGAAGGGTTTGGGTTAAAATCGTTTGCATAAGTGGATGTTGCGGATTGGAGGGGTTTGAACCCCAATTCTCGTTTAATGAGGAAAGTGGGGATTGGGTTGAGTACGATTACGATGGTATAAAGGTCTATCTGCATCCGAGCATTTTAAGGTTTAGGAAATTGGTTATAGGGCTTCAAAAGGTTTTTGGGTTTAAGAGTTTAATGGGATATGTCGCTTAGCCTTTTTGCCACAATGCCCACGCATATCATTAAGGGTGCTATGTGGATGTAGTATATAAGGATTGTTGTTGTCAGGGAAGTTATTAAAAAGGATGTAAAGAGCAGTAATGTGAAAAAGGCAAAATCATCCTTCCTGAGAACCCCTTTTAAAACAATCGCAAAGGAGTATATTAAAAGGGCAAGATATATAGTAAAACCAAAAATGCCCATTTTCCAAAGCACGGTAATAAAAGAGCTATCAACAAAATTCACGATTTTTCCTTCTATCCACCTCGTCAGCATATCAAATTCCGTTTGCCCAAAAAAGGGACTTAGATAAAACCTTTGGAAAGCCAAAGAGTAGTCGTAAATCCTTATTTGCGCCGCGGGGTCGTATATGGTTTCGGAAGGGGTAAAAAGCGTTGAGATTCTCAAAAAAACATATATTAAAAACGCATATCCAAACATCGCGTATCCCATACCCAAACCCAACAAACCGGTTATGGAAAGGGTTCCAAATGCGTTTATGATATAACTTTTAATACTTTTACCCTTAAAAGCCGCATATATAAAAATTAAAGCGGTTAAAACGCCTAAGGATATATAGTTTGTCCTATTTCCGAACAAAACAATGCAAACCAACGAAATAAACGCCGCAAGAAAATACAAAATCTTCCTTATCCCACTTTTTTCCTCGGACATCAAATAAACGGAAATCGCAAATATGAAGGGCGTATAGAACACATTCCTATAACCAAACCGAAATGTGGGGTTATACTCTTTGAAAATATCAACTATGATTTCTAAAAGTATAAACACGCTTGAAGCCATAAAAATAAAGGGTAAAACTTTGGGAACCTCCCTTTTATCCGCAAATATTCCGAGGAAATAGGAAGCAAACAAAAAAGGTATAAACCTGTGCTCGTCCAATCTTAGGGTTTTTTCCAAACCAAGGGCGCTTATGATGGAAAGTATATATGTCATCAGGAACGCGATTACCAAATAATTTAAAATGTTATCCCCCTTGGGTAAAGGTAAAAATGCCAAGTTCCAAAAAATGCCAAAAAATACGATAAATATAATAAAATAAACCACCAAAACCGCTCTATATCCGAAAACCTCGGAGGGATGGGGGTTTATTAAGGCCAAAAATAATACGGTTAAGGGTATTAAGTTTTCAATTCGTCGTAAGTTCCCCATACTTCCCTCAAAGCATCGGATATCTCCCCCAGCGTTGCCCCCTCTTTTGCGCATTCAAAAATATAAGGCATAAGGTTTTCGGAGGTTTTTGCCTTTTGTTTTAAAGTTTTAAGGGCTTCTAAGAAGCCCCTACCCCTTCTGGATTTATATTCCTTTACCCTTCTCCTCTGCTCCTCTTGAACCTCTTCGGGTAGGGTAAAGATCTCTATTTTTTGCTCCTCAAATTTATCGGATTTAAAGGCATTTACACCAACCACCACCCTTTCCCCACTTTCCACTTCCATTTGATATTTGTACGCGCTTTCCTCTATTTCCTTTTGGAAAAACCCCATTTTTACGGCCTCTACTGCTCCCCCAAGGGAATCAATCTTATCCAAATATTCCCAAACCCGGTTTTCTATTTCGTTTGTAAGGCTCTCTATGAAATATGAACCGGCTAATGGATCCACCGTATCGGGTATATCCGTTTCATATGCTATTATTTGCTGCGTTCTTAGGGCCAACAACACGGATTGTTCCGTTGGTAGAGAAAGGGCTTCATCGTAGGAATTGGTATGTAGGGACTGGGTTCCCCCGAGAACGGCGGCCAGGGCTTCAATTGTCGTTCTTATGATATTGTTTAAGGGTTCCTGGGCAACCAAGGATGAACCGGCGGTTTGCGTATGAAACCTTAACATCATACTATTCGGGTTTTTGGCTTTAAAGCGCTCTTTCATTATCTTGTACCAAATCCTCCTCGCCGCTCTAAACTTTGCAATCTCTTCAAAAAAGTTTATCTGGGCGTTGAAGAAAAAGGAAAGTCTTGGTGCAAACTCATCAACATCCATTCCCCTCTTTAAAACCTCTTCAACATACGCGATGGCATCCGCAAATGTAAATGCCAATTCCTGTACGGAATTCGCCCCCGCCTCCCTATAATGATACCCCGATATTGATATGGAATTCCACTTTGGCATGTGCTTTGCCGCAAATTCTATTATATCACCCACGAGTCTCATCGACGGCTCTACTGGATAAATGTAATTCCCCCTTGCCGCAAACTCTTTTAGTATATCGTTTTGAACCGTTCCCGATAGGTTTTTTCTGTTTGCACCTTTACCCTCCGCAACGAGAGTGTAAAAGGCCAATATTATACCCGCCGTAGCGTTTATGGTCATAGATGTTGAAACCTTTTCCTGATCTATAAACTCAAACACCTCTGCCATATCCTCAATTGTTGAAATTGAAACCCCCGTCCTCCCTATTTCCCCTTCCGCCATTGGATGGTCGGCGTCGTATCCCAGTTGAGTGGGTAGATCAAAGGCTAAGGAAAGTCCGGTTTGCCCTTGGGATAAGAGATATTTAAACCTTTCGTTTGTCTGTTTTGCCGTACCAAAACCCGCATACTGCCTCATCGTCCAAACCTTTCCCCTATACATATTGGGATATACCCCCCTCGTGAAGGGTGGTTGTCCGGGGAGTCCAAGGGCTTCTTTGGGATTAAAATCCTTTAAATCCTCTTCGGTATAAACCTCTTTAAATTTGTATCCAAATGTGGTTTCAAACTTCTTTTTCATAGGAATAGTTGGCTTACAGAGCCACCTTTATGTATCCTCTTTATAGCCTCGGCCAAGAGCTGTGATATGTCAAGGGTTATGATTTTGCTGGGTAATTCTTTGTTATGGTTAATGGTATTTGTTATAACCACGCTTTCCGCCGGGCAGTTTGCTAACTTTTCAAGGGCATCGCCGGAGAACAATCCGTGGGTTGCCATTATTATAATCCTGTTTGCACCCTCGTTTTTTAAAGCAAATGTGGCGTTTGAAATGGTTGTAGCGGTATCAATTATATCGTCTATGAGCAAAACATTTTTCTCCTTAACATCCCCTATAACCCTTACAACTTCGGCAACATTGGGTTTTGGTCTCCTCTTATCAATTAATGCAATGGGTAAATTCCAAAGTTTTTCGGCAATGGTCCTTGCCCTCTTTATTCCCCCAACATCCGGAGAAACTATTATCCATTCATCCGGATTTAAACCCAATGGAAACTCGGATTGTAAATACCTTTTAAATATTGGGGTGGCATAGAGGTTATCCACGGGTATATCAAAAAAACCCTGGATTTGATCCGCGTGTAAATCAACGGTTAAAACCCTGTCAAAACCCGAAGATTCAACGAGTTTTGCGATGAGTTTGGCGGATATCGGAACCCTCGGTTTATCCTTTCTATCCTGACGGGCATATCCAAAATACGGAATCACGGCGGTTATTCGGGCGGCAGATGCCCTCCTCGCCGCATCCGCCAAAAGCAAAAGTTCCAATATGTTTTCCGCCGGTGGATTTGTCGATTGAATTATAAAAACATCATCCCCCCTAACGCTTTCCTCAATTTGTACGAAGATTTCCCCATCCGCAAACCTGCTAACCGTATGCTTTGTCGGTTCTATACCCAACTCTTCGCATATACCAAGCATTAAATTCCTATTTGAATTACCCCCAAGTATTTTGATTTCCAAACGGAGAGGGTGGGATTTGAACCCACGAGGGGCTTACGCCCCTACGCGATTTCGAATCGCGCCCCTTCGGCCGCTCGGGCACCTCTCCGTAAAGCGAATATTTTAAAGTCGTAAATATTAATGCCATCACCCCCTTAAAATTCCCGTCTTGCCGGTATCCGTAATAATTCCCGTTAGAAACGAAAGGGATAACATAATGGGTGTAATTGACAGCGTAAAGGGGGCGCTAAAAAATTCCCAATTGAATTTTGAAATCGTTATTGTTGATGATAACTCTACGGATGGGACATATGAAATTTTAAAGGGGTTGGAAGACATTAAACTTATCAGGATTACCGAAAAACCCCAAACGGCCGTTGGGAAAAATTTCGCTTTATGGAAGGGTTTTAAGGTATCAAAAGGGGATGTGTTGCTCTTTTTGGATGCGGATGTTAAACTTGAACAAAGTTCATTGGAAAGAATACTTCCATTTTTAAGGGATTACGACTTGGTTTCCGTAAGTCCAAGACAAGAAACGGGTTCTCCCTTTGAGGCTTCTTTACAACCCTTTGTTTTTAAATTTTTATCTTCAATTTATCCCCTTGAAAGGATTAAAGACCCCAAGAGTTCGGTGGCGGCGGCAAACGGACAGTTTATACTCATTAAAAGGGGGGTTTATGAGAAGGTTTGCGGGCATAAGGCGGTTATATCGCAAATATTGGAAGATGTGGAATTCGCGAGGAATGTTAAATTATCGGGTTTTAGGATACTACTTTTAAACGGGAAGGATTACGGGGTAAGGTGTAGGATGTATAAGGGTTTTAAAGATCTGATAAACGGATGGTCAAAAAACCTGTTTCTTCTATCTTACAAAAAACTCTATTTACCTTTGACCTTTGGATTTATGCACCTGTTTGAAGCCTTGGCAATAGTGTTTTTAACGGTTTATTTTGCATTTGTGGGTGAATACGGCTTAGCCTCCGGGGTTTTTCTTTTGGGTAATTTGTACACATTTTACGCATTCCGAAACCATTACCAGTTCTATACGGTTATACACTTATTGGTGGGCTCATTGTTGTTTATATTTGTCTCTCTGAGGTCATACTATTGGATTAAGTTTAAAGGTGCGGTCTATTGGAAGGGTAGATGGGTAAAAATACATTAATTGTTTTCCCCCTTATAATACATACCTTTTGCATTATGGAAAACATCGGTTTCACCGTTGGAGGTATGGCTATTTCCTTTACAGCCGGGGTGCTATCGTTTTTATCTCCCTGTGTTTTGCCGTTAGTTCCGGCATATTTGGGCTATGTTTCCGGTTTAAGCGTTGCTGAATTGAAGTCTGGTAAAGGTGGTGGGAGACTGTTGGCGGGTATAATATCCTTTGTATTGGGGTTTTCCGTTGTATTTACACTCATGGGATTAACCGCATCCGCGGTTGGCGTATTCTTGGCAAAAAACAAAAGCGTAATAGGGTTATTGGCCGGTATCCTCCTTATTATTTTCGGCGTTCATCTTATTGGAATAATAAGGATTCCTATACTTGATTACGAGAGAAGGGCGGAATTTCAGGCAAAAACTGCCAATATATTTGTATCATTCCTTATGGGTGCCGCCTTTGCATTCGGTTGGACGCCCTGTATAGGCCCTACCCTTTCGGGGATATTGGCACTTGCCGCCGTTTCGGATACCATATGGCAAGGAGGGGTTCTGCTTTTCATATATTCCCTGGGTTTGGGGATACCCTTTATACTTTCGGGGATATTTGCCGGAAAAATATTTGGATTCATATCAAGAACCAGAAGGGCTTTGAGGTGGTTTGAGATAATTTCGGGAATACTTTTGATTATCCTCGGAATCCTCCTAATTACGGGTTGGATACAGTATATATCTTACATTATGCCGCAATGGGAGTTGCCGCTATGAAAAGGGTTAGCGATGCCCTTTTGGGCGTATTAAAACACTTAAAGGCCGAAGGCGTTTTGAATTCCATAAGGATAATAAAGGTTGCCAAAAGGGTTTTAAAGCCCTATGAATGCGATGTTTTATCATATGATAGGGGTATATTATTCGTTTGGACGGCAAAACCCGAAAGGAGGTTTGAAATACAGGCGAAAAAAACGGAAATCGTTGGGGTAATAAACGCGTTTTTAGGTGAAAATGTCGTTAAAGATATAAAGTTTAGGAAGAAATGAAGTTCATAGACCTTAGAAGCGATACGGTAACCAAACCCACGCCGGAGATGAGAAAGGCAATGTTTGAGGCGGAAGTGGGCGATGATGTTTTGGGCGAAGACCCAACGGTGAAGGAATTGGAAAGGTTGGCCGCTGATATGTTTGGTAAAGAGGAGGCGTTATTTTTCCCGTCGGGATCAATGGCAAACGCAACGGCCGTAAAGGTCCATACAAATGAGGGGGATGAGGTGATAGTTGAAGAGAGGAGCCATATATACCTTATGGAAATGGGGCATTTGGCCTTTATTTCAAGGGTTATTCCGAGACCCGTTGGGTCTTATAGGGGAAATATGGATTTGGATGAAATAAAGAAGGCTATAAGGGGAAACAGGCCCTATGTTCCAAAAACTTCCCTTATATGTATTGAAAATACGCATAACTATTGGGGTGGTGCCGTTGTAGATATTGATAACATAAAAAGTATTTGGGGGTTGGCCAAGGAAAACGGTTTAAAGGTTCATATCGACGGTGCGAGGATATTCAACGCTTCCGCCCATTCCGGAATATCCGTTAAGGAATACGCCAAGTATTGTGATTCCTTAATGTTCAGTTTATCAAAGGGGTTATGCGCCCCAATAGGTTCAATGCTGGTGGGTTCTAAGGACTTTATAGAAAAGGCGAGGAGGATAAGGAAGTTGCTGGGTGGTGGTATGAGGCAGGTGGGCGTTATTGCGGCAGCCGGAATAGTGGCATTAACAAAAATGGTTGATAGGATTAAAGAGGATCACGAAAAGGCCAAAATGTTCTGTGAGGTTTTGAGGGATGCGGGTTGTGAAATAAACCCGGAGGATTTCCCAACGAATATAGTGATTTTAAAGGTGGACGATGCCCAAAGGTTCGTTGAAAGGTTAAAGGGAAACGGTGTCTTGGCCTTACCTATAAGTCCCACAGAGGTTAGATTTGTATTCCATAACGATGTTAGTTTTGAAGATGTTAAAAAAGGAGGTGAAATATGCGCGAAGTTGTTGAAGAGCTAGGAACAAAAACGGGGCTTGTGATTTTAAAGAGGGAAGTTTTTGAGGATCCGGTTATGTATTCATACTTTTACAATGGTCAGAGAGTATTCTCGCAGAGTTTTCTATATAAGCCCAAGTGGTGGGAAGGGATCTTAACGGAAGAAGAGGTTGATCTGAATTTCGGTAAAAATCTATTCAGGGTTGCGGCGGATAAAATTGGTTTTGAAAAACTTATGGAACACCTGAAAGATTATAGTAAAAAAGTTGAAGAAACCGTTAAAAAGGAGATTAGTGTGAACGGTTGGAAGGTAAAAGCGGAGTTTGTAGAATACGATGAGGAATACATTGAAAGCATGTTCGGAATATCTGCAAAAAGACTACCCGATGAATTGGTTAAACTCAGAAATGCCGGTATTATGTATCATGAAATTACGGAACCACCCGTAAAAAAGCCCAATCCCTTAATTTTGGTGTGTCCCTACAATATTGAAATCTATGTTTATTCAAAATCGGAAAATAGATATTGCAAGGCAATAATCCAAGATCCCGAGAAAATGGAAAGATTGCTGGAATCTTGGGAGTTTGTTGAGGACTTGGATTTGAGTTTCGTAAAAAATTTGAGTATAGAGCAACCCTATCTGATTTACCCTATAAACGCAAGGGACGGAATAATTGCGAGGTACAGGAAAGGAAAGCTCTTAGATTACGAGATTATAACCCTAAAAGAAATCGTTTTCTATATTAAGCAGTACGTTCAGACCTTTTCAGAATTGATGGGCAGGGCGCTTGAAAAACTTCCCGTATATCTTCCTAAAAACGCCAAAATGGATATTATTAAGAAGTTTTTCTTAGAACATCCGGAACCCGAAGAATTTAAACGGGCTATTCTTATCGAATACGGGGTTGAAATATGAAAAAGCCTTTTGGACCTTTTGATTATACGGAATACGACCCCGAAACCGGGGTCATAAAAGCCTTTGGGGTACCATCAACCTTTCACTGCAATGTATTTAATTATTTCTTTCGCTTAGGCGTGGTTAACCTCTTGGGTGAAAGGGGAAGGGATCTCGTGTATGAATCATCTGAAATCGCACATTATAGGCTGTTCAAATCAACGGGACTTAAGGGGCAAGAACTACTCGATTTTGGCAAGGAATACTTTAAAAGTAGGGGTTTGGGTGTTCTTTCTTTTAAGAGCAAAAACGAAATTATTCTCTATAATTCAACGCACGGTCATACATCCATAATAATAGAAAAGAGGCATTCCGAAAAGCCATCCTGCGATGTTGAAAGGGGTTTCTTATCAGGCTTATTACACGCCGCCCTTGATGTGCCACTTGGAACCCTTCAAGTTGAGGAGTATGAGTGCATGGCAATGGGAAATCCCGCATGTAAGATGGAAGTAAAGGTTATAAACAAACCCAAAAGGTTTGAAGAACCCAACTATACGGATGAAATATTTATAAGATTGGATGGTAAAATCCAAAAGGAAAAGATTGAAAAAATAAAACAAATTATGCCCGTCCCCGACGAATCGGGTGTATTGGCAATACCTTCAAGGTTCGCGGATATTAGAAAGGTTTGGGTAACACTCCTCCCCACGGAATATTACTCTAGGGTTAATTTAAAAATGTTTGAGCTTCTTGACGAAGAAAAAGCAAGGTATTATACAACTTTGGCGGGTTTTAATTGCGTTTCCTTTACATATATAAGTTTGTATCACACCCCTTTTGGAGAAATAGTTTGTGGCAACCTTGGAGAAAAAGATGAAATGGAAGCCCTAAGGTGTTTTATAGAGTTAAGTGATTATTTGGGTTTTGGAAGGGTTAAAACATCCTTTGAAAAGGTAAAAATAACGCTTGATATATATAACTTTTATGACAACAATTATGCGTTAGCCTTAAAATCAAAGCCCAGATCCTACTTTGCAGCCGGCGCAATGCTGGCTTCAAAATTTGCCATATTAGATTTAAAAGCATATAAGGAAGACTTTAAGATGTCAGCCCTTGGTATATTCAACAAGTTTGATAATATTTATTACAATGCGGATTGGAAAACGGAGTTTGATGAGAATAAGAGCCATCAAAGGGTAATAATAAATGTATGAGGCTTTTAATTTACGGGTATGCGCCGAAGGAGTTCGGTGGGGAAATCAGCGGAGGGGTTGCAACATATATAGGTTATCTTCTGAAAAATTTAAAGGGTTTTAAAATAGGGCTTTTGGCGGAAAATGTAAGGTTTTTTAAAAGGGAATACGGCAACGTTTTTGTTTATGGTCCTCCGAGTAAGCGTTGGTTTTTTAGGGAAATCCTTTATACAAAAACATTTAAACCCAATTCAAAATGGCTTTGGAATTCAAGGCTAAAAATAATAATAGACGACTTAAAACCCGAAATATTCTACTCGCATATACCCCACTCGCCCGCAAACAGGATGGAGGTCTTAAAAGGGTTAAGGTTCATAGTTGAATTTCCATCAATACACGCTTACATGTTTGAAAGAAACGCCGATTTAAAAAAACGATTTTACGATAATATGCTTTACTCCTATAAAAATGCCCTTTGGGTTGTATTTTTATCTTCAAAAGTTGAGAAGCAGGTTAAGGAATTGTTTGGTGATAGGGATAAAACCTTTGTTATTCCGCCGGTTGTAAAGGTTCCAAATTGGAATTATACAAAGGAGGAAAGCCGCAAGGTTTTGAGTTTGGAAGGTGATTTAATTGTGGGGTTTGCGGGTATGCTTACGGGTAGAAAGGGGGAAGATTTGTTAATAAAAGCATCGGTTAATAAGCCTTGGAAGTTGGTAATTGCGGGTGGTGGCTCCGGCTTTAACGATGCGGTTAAATTGGCAAGGGATTTAAATATTAATGCGGTTTTTCTCGGTGATATTTCCGGTGATAAACTATGGCACTTTTACAATTCTTTGGATGTTTTCTGTTTGCCTTCCAGGAGCGAAACCTTTGGAATAGCGGTTGTTGAGGCCATGCTCTTTGGTAAAAATGTGGTGGTTTCTAAGGAAATACCCGAAGAGGTTGCGCCGGAAGGTTTGACAATAAGGGTGGATTTGGATGTTGAAAGCGTTGCGTATGGAATAGAAAAGGCTTTGAATTCAAACATTAAAGGGGATGATATTAGGAACTATGCTTTAAGGTTTTCGGATGAAGAGGCTTTTATATCAAAGCATTTGGAGGTTTTTAGGAATTCTTAGTTTGCACTTTTACGCAGATTTTGTATATGTCTCGGAAACTCTTGGCTTCTTCTTCCTTGCACCCCTTGTCATTTTTTGTTAAAGGATAGATTATATAAACTTTTGGTTCCTTGTCCCTGTTCTTAATTTCTACATTCTCATGGAATTTCTCCTTTATCCACTTTTCTATTTCTTCCCCCTTTATCCTACCGTAAAGGGACAACTGGGCTAAATCCTCCTTGAAATCCTCCTTGTCCCATCCGGTATTATAACCATCTTTATACTTTGCATCGGCGATGATGTATTCACTGCGGTCTTTTTTCACCAATACGAAATCGGGTCTTAACTTCCCAACTTCTGTTTTTATATTCCTGTCTTTATACCCCGGATAAACATCGTAATCTTTGAAAATGAAAATCTCCCCGTTCCTTATTTTAACTTCAACATACCTTTCAAATAGTTCGTTCATATTTATCCAATGAGGCATTACCGTGTTTATTTTTTTCTCTTGGGTTTCAACTTCTGGATCATAACCCAAATGCCTTAATATGATTTCCGCAACCTTTAAGGCTTCCTTGTAATCTCTCCTTATCCTCTGAACATTGGTAATCCTAAAATCTTGGGGATATATGCGGGTTGTTGAAACCATTTCAAAAGAAAGGCTGATATACCTTATCTTCTCTCCCAATTCAATATTATGCCTTTTCAAAAACCCTATACCCTTTAAGAATGCGGCCTTTAATATCCTGTTTTCCAATATATCCTCCGTCCATTCGTTGTATTCACAATATGCGTAATGCTTTTTCCCCCTCGGCCAATTTTCAACAGCAGTAGCCCCCACCAAAACCCTACCCCTTATCCTACCCCTCAAATTCTCCATATGTTTCTTATAACCCCTTTGCAATCCCCTGTGCAGGAGTTTATAAAGGGTATCCATATAATACAAAATGACGAAAATCATAAAATCGCTAAAATCCTCCTCCAACCTTATAATTTCCCCCGTAATTATATCCCAATCTTCTCCTCTCTTAAAGTGTGCCCCTGCATAAGGGTTTTTCATTACCTCTAAGAACATCCTTGAAAAACTCAGGTTTATCTTTGGCTCTATGAGGAATATAACTTCCTCGTCATTACCGTTAATTTTTCCGTTTAACTTCAAAAGGCCTACAAACCAGTGGGCTTTTAGTTTGTTATTTTCATCCAAATGAAGGCCGAGGTATTTGCTTTTTTGGGTTTGTTGTTTTTCATCATCTTCATCGGGTGGTGGTTTTTGAATGGCTTCAATGAATTCTTTATCGGTTATTTCAATCTCTTGGTTATTAAATTTTAGAATAACCTTATCTTCTTCCTTTTTTAACTCCAATAATTCAACCCCTAAGTCTCCATACTCCCTACCCTTAACCCTCTCCATAACTGGTATTTTACCCCGGATTCAAAAGGTTCTCCAAAACTTTAATTATGGTGGAATACTCATCACCCATAACGCTTATGGCCGTGTAAAACCTTTTTGTTGTCCGTAAAAACTCGTTTATTATCTGGACATCGAGGTTAAATCCCACCTTAGCATCTTCCGGGCTTTCAAATGTGGAAGAAAACACTTTAATTCCTTCAATTTCAACATAATGCCCATAGTCGTTATATCCCGGAGGAAAAGAGAAGTTATAACCGTTTTTTATCTTAGCCAACATAAATGTGTGAGACCCGTTAAACTTTGGAACCAATACTATATCGCCGGGATTCGCCAAAATCATAACCTTTAAAATGTTAAACCTCTTTTCAATTTCTTCGTTTGAAACATTGGGATTTAACTTTTTCCAAGCATCGGCAAAGTTTATAATTCCCTTCCTCAAATCGCACCACCCCCAGCCCTGCCTTAACCTTCCTTTTAGGGCTTCATTTTTCAAAAATTCAAAATCGCTCTCGTAATTTAACCTCCAAGTAAATACCCAGCGAAAAGATTTGCTTTTATCCTTTATCCTGTAAAGTGTTGCCCTTGAAATCCCATATTGGGATAATATTTCGTTTTCACTTTTTCCGAGTTTCAGATCCGCCAATATCTTGGCTATTTCAAGGGAGGATAATCTCTTAGCCTGCCCTTCATGGTTTATTGATGGGATGTTAAGGGAAAATGTGTTGTGGCACAATTTACACTTAAACCTTAAAGGGTTCTCCGAATGTTTCTTTACCATATAACTTTTGCATTCCGGACATTTTATTACGAACATAAGATGACGATTTTAACACTGAGGTTTGTCTCACTGTGTGGCTGAAAATGGTTTTTAAGTTTTACCAAATCAACCTTATAATATCGGTTAATGCCAAATATCGGAGAAATTTACAAGGAATTGGAGGAAGCATTGGGAACAAAAGGTGCAAGCGCTGTTTTAAAATACCTTGAAGCGTTTAGGGAGGAAGTGTTTAAGGCTTACCAAAACGAGATAAGGGCAACACTTAACTACATAACCGAGAAGTTGGAACTTTATAACAGGGAAGCAAATACGAGGATAGAAACCTTAAACCAGAAAATAGACACTAAGATAGACGCCGTAAATCAAAAAATAGACGCTATTTACAAAGAGTTAAACGGAAAAATAGAGGCGTATTATTTGGAGTTAAGCGCCAAAATTGGGGCTTTGGATGAGAAAATTGAAGCCTTCAAAAGGGAAACAAATACAAGATTTGAAGCCTTGGATGAAAAGTTAGAGGCTTTCAAGAGGGAAACTAATACAAGGTTTGAGGCTTTGGATGAGAAAATAGAGGCTTACTATAAAGAGTTGGGTACCAGAATAAACGCCTTGGATGAAAAACTTGTAGCATACCATCGGGAAACAAATGCAAGGTTTGAGGCCATTAATCAAAGGATAGACGCGTTGAATGAAAAAGTTGAGGCTTATTATAAAGAGTTAAATGATAAAATTGGGGCTTTGAATGAAAAATTAGAGGCTTTCAAGAGGGAAACAAATGCAAAGTTTGAGGCCTTAGATGAGAAAATAGAGGCCTATTATAAGGAGTTAAACGGGAAAATCGGGGCTTTGAATGAAAAATTGGAAGCCTATCACAGGGAAACGGATACCAAAATAGAGGCTCTTAGAAAGGAACTAAGTGCAAAAATTGATAGGATAAACCTTATACTTTACTTTGTGATAATTTTAATCGTATTGGCGATGACGATTTTTAACCCTTCTTTTGTTGAAATAATAAAGATGATTTTCAAAATGTAGTTGTTCGGATTTCAATCAGCCACAGAGTGAAAATTAAAACGGCATCATTATAAGCGTTTGGATATGAAAAGGTCGTATTTACCCCAAAAGGTTGAGGAAATGCTGGAAAAATTGGGTGATGGCGAAAAGGAGATATTATTACTATCCTCTTACATTACCCCTATAATAATTTTGCCTGTGCTTGGGATTATTTGGGGATGCTCGGGTTCGGAAAAGGTAGAACTGTCAAAGGAGGGAAAACTCGTAGAAAAGATGGCGGAAGCCACATACGAGGTTATAAACTCGTGGGAACAACTCCTTAAAACGATGGAGATGAGTACCGTTTGGGATTTGGGGTATGGTTTAAAGGATATGATAGAATACCAGATTAAAAACGGCGGTTCGGGAGAAAAGTTATTTAAGGAACTTTCGGATAGCACAACACCCATAGGCTCAACTTATAGGATGGCCGTTGATAATATGGCTCGGGGGTTTTTGGCAAGCGATGTTTTTACGGAGGAATATATGAAAAACTTTTTCTATTGCTCGTGGTCAAGGTTTTACGGCAATGAGGTTATGGATTCCTTGCGGAAATGGAGTAATAATAACAGGTATGAGGCCATATCGTTGGTTTTTAAGGGTTTGAAGAATTACATTCAATATGTAATCGCCAATGGGGACTCGTTGGCTTACGATAAAGCGGAAAGCGCCTTGCTTGCAACGGGTTGTTTGTTAGTTCATATTGATAAAAGAGGCTTGGATTATAATATATTTGACCATTATGCAAAACTCGTGCTCGTAATTCCTATGTCTAACGAAGCCTTAAAATTAGCCGCCAAAAAATTAAAAGAAGGGGGTGAAAAATGATTTGGGTTTTGGGTATAGTTTTTGAAAAGGATATAAAGGTTGGAAATGCCCTTAATGATACCACGACAATCCTCGGAAAATGTTTTTCGTCTTGGTCGCTCTCAAAGGATGGGGGTTTTAGAATGTCTTTAATGGGTGATGATTATTTACCGGGAGTTAGGGATATTCTAAGGATACCATAAAGGCGGTTTTGGGAATAAGGTGGGCTTTTTGCATAGTTAGAAAAAAAATACATTTTCTGCAAAACAAGTATGACTGGTTTAATGCTTATCCGGGAACGGAGTTAAAAACCTGTGCAGAAATGGTTTCGGATTATTTTAGGAAAAACTACCCTGATGTTTTTGGTTCAAAGATATACGATATTCATAAGGCGAGGATGACAATCTTTAACGATGTTTATGATTATATAAAGAGAAACAAGGACAGCCTTTGGCTTGACGGATACCAAAATTTGGCCGTTGTGGTGGCACTTTACGAGGCCTTTTATCTATATATTGAGGAATATAAAGAATTACCGGGAGGTGGGAAATGATTTTATTGTTTGCATTTGCAGACCCCGAATGCCTTTACGATGATTATACAAACAATCCGAAAATGGAAGGTATTAGGGCAACTTTGGTTAAGCATTTAAAGGAAAGGGGTACGGATGCCGTTCCGGAACTTATGGATTATACGATGAAAAGACTTTCGGAATATAACCCCACAAACTGGTTAAAGGTATGTGGAATATACCTCTGGATGGAAATAGTTTTCAGGTATCCCGATAGGATATTAAACGGTTCTCCGGACGACAATTATTCCGATTTAATAGATTCCGCAAGGGTAATATTTTAAGCCCCCAAGAGGTCGCTATGGATATATTTGCCACATCCTCATTTTTAAGGGTTTTAATGGATATTGGGGTTAATGAGTTTAGAATGGAATACACCTGCGGTTATTGGTAGGGTTTAAAGGGTGTTAAGTTTGGGGTTGCTCAGGGTTTTCCTGTTTTTCGTTTAATTCTTCGTTTTTTGGGGGTTTTTCTTGGGATTTGTCCTTGGGAGAATTTCTCAGAAATTCTAAGAATTCGGAAATATTGCTAATGCTTTGTAATTTTTTTTGCGGGTTTTTTTGATTTTTGTTTTCTTTATCTTTATATTCTGCGTGTAAGTATATTTTCCCATTTTCTTTAAGGAGTTTCAAGGTAAATCTGTTGCCTTTGCCCTCATATTTTAATTGTACCTCTTTGTTGTCTTCTATATAACCTGAAAATTTCTCTAAAACCTTTAAGAACTCTTCTAAAACCTTATTTTCATCATCGAGCGACTTTAAGTATTTAACCGCCGAATCTTTTAAAGCCTCTAACTTCCTTTTTTCCCATCCGTCTTTATTATCTTGCACCATGAAGGATTTCTCTATTAGGTCTGCAAGGGCATAAGAGAGTTTAGTTCATTCACCCATTAGGAAGTTTTTGAATTCTTCTATATCCACATCTTGGCCATTTTTAACCAACTTACCCCCCTTGATTTCAAATTCATTGTTGTCCTTTTTAATCTTTATAACCTTATTTTCCACAACTATATGTATGTCGTCTTGTTTATTAGGGTTATTTGGGCTTTTATTCAAATCTATGAGGCCATCCTGAACATATTCATTTATCAAAGGCACAACTTGATAGATAAACTTATAGGCGATCTTGTCTATATCACCTATAAAATAAGTATGCCCAATCTTTACATCTTCGGGGTCGTATTCGGGTGAAATATGCTCTTCTATAAATTTATTAACCGCTTCCATTAATTTTTGGCTGTATGTGTTTTCGGCATAATCTTGATCCGCATGCATCGGATAAAATGTAAATCTCCTCCTTATAGCGTAATCAATCCTACCAGCCGACCTATCCGCCGTGTTCATTGTGCCTATGATATAAAGGTTTTCGGGTATTCTTACGGTTTTTCCGTAAAGGGTATTAACCTCTTTACCCCTATATTCAAGGGCGTATATCAATTCACCCAAAACCGCCGGCAAATTAGCCCTGTTTATCTCATCTATAATTAGAATATATTCCTTATTGGGGTTTTCTTCCGCCAACTTTGATATCTGAACGAGAACCCTTTCCACCGTGTTGTACTGTATATTATTTCCTTCCGCTTTCGCCTCAATGCCATATATGAAATCGTCATAGTTGTATGCAGGGTGGAACTGGACAATAGCCCAACGAAAAATATCATGGGGTTTTAGTTTTATATCCTCAACACCTTCATAATCATAAGGCACAACACCCGAGGGTTTTACGACAAGCCAGATGTTATTGTTTGAGTTGTTTAACTTCTCTAACTTCTCTTTTATGTCTTCGCTGTGAATGGTTATTTCCTTTTCTATTTTTACTACCCCCTCCCTATCCCCATTTATCTTTAATTTCCCTATATTGGCGTTTCCATTCCCTTTATACACAAGAACAAAATCATCTTGTGCAAAATTATCCTTAGCCCCCTCAGGTATAAAGATTTTATTAACATCCTTTACAACTATATGCAACCTTTCCCTAAGTTTGTAAATCTCTAATTCGTCTTCCCATTTATTGTTAGAGGGTATATCTGTTATAACAAAATATGCAAAACTTTTGGCCATATATGTTTTACTCGTTCCCGGCGGGCCGTAAAGAATGATATTGGGGTTGTGGCTGAGTAAATCCCTTATCTCTTTAAGCATCTTCCTTATCTCTTTAAGCATCTTTACGAAATTTTTGGGTATTAATCATCTCCTCTAATTCTGGGACCACATCTTTTAATATAGAACCCAATTTAAAGATATCTTCATCCTTTAATGGATACATGTTATCTTGCAAACCCTTAGTGTTTATATGGGTTTCAAAAGGCTTTTCTATCTTCTTTATTTTAGTCACTTTAAAAAGGATTTTTGGGCGCTTCTTTTCATTTTCATATTCTTTATTTTTCCAATAATCATATTCTTCACACTGCGACCATTCATCGGGAATAACTTCTTTCTGAACATTTAAAAAACCTTCAACTCTAAATATAGCTTCAAGTTTGTTATGAGAAAATGCAAGAACCGGGAAACCTTTATATCGTTTAAGAACTTCTTTCAGTTGTCTCAAAGTTTCGTCTGTGCCTACAGGATTTTGATGCCACCAGAAATATAAAGTACAGGGCTTACCGGACTCATTAAAACGCTTAATCATTTCTTCGAGCCACCCTTTAAGCCCTGTATCCGAAAAATAAAGCCCATATACTTTTATTTGATTTGTATTGTTGCTTCTATCCATTTCCTCCTCCTTTTTTTCTCCCCCACCCCCGGCACCAAGGGGTGGGAACCTACCATCCAAGGCCGGTGCCGCCCGAAGTGGGTATTATACATATGAATCGTTCGTTATGTTATCACTAAACAAAAGCGCTTCTTTCGCCCTTTTTATCCCAAGAAATGCGGATATTCGCGATTTCCTCGTCAATCTCTTGCCAGTGTTTAAAGGTTTTGTCCATATTTCTCGGGAGGTTTAGGGTTTCCAAAGCCTTGCTAATCAGGTCTTGATTTTCCATATCTACCCCGAAGTATAAACTTCCGAAGCTAATTTCAAAAAATACCTTTTTTTCTTTAATCACCTTGGGGGCATATGAAAACTCTACCTTTAAGAGATCGCAGTTTAAGGTTCCTCTGAGTGTTGGATATAGGGATTCTAAGGCTTTAAAGATTTCCCTCATATCAACGGGTAAATCAATAATATCTAAGATCTTATCCCTTAGGCCCTCGGATTGTTTGAGTTCGTGTAAATATTTCATTCCCATAAGCCCATCCCCCACCTTTAACAAATAATCGTTTGTGATTATGAACATCCTCGCAATATCCCAAGGGATGAAATAAACGAACTGTAAAACGCCCTCTTTAAAACCTTCTTCAAACCTTTGTAAAAGATCAATCAACTCGCCAACCTTATCGCTATTCAAATTAAAGGTGCTTAAAACATTTAAAGCGGTTGCGGATAGACGGTTTTGAGATATTGAACTGACCTCCAAATCCTCTAAAATCTTACCCTCAAACAATCTAACGGCCATAATTCCAAAATACGATTTAAATTCTAAAATCATCATATTCCACCTCCCTATTACCTAACAAAATCAATTCGTTGATAAGTATAGCCTTTAGATCTTTTATCGTTGTTATTGTAAATGAAACTTCGTCCTCAAACGGATATAGTAATTTGAAGGTTTTAGGCAAATTTTTAGCCTCCGGGTCAATGTTTAAAACGCTTAAAGCCTTATCCACGAGCGTCTCGTCCTTTATACCGAGTTCAAACATATGCGCAAAATTGCCAAAAAAATGGAAAATTATATAAAATCCATCTTTAAGATCGCTACCCGAAGAGAGTTCAAACTTAACATACCTCCTGTTAAGGGTGTTTGCCAAATCCTTTTCCAAGTCTTTTAGGGTTTCAATTATTTCCAATATGGGTATGGGTAGGTTAAACCCTTCAAGAAGATTAACCAATATCCTTAAATACACATCTAAGGATGAATTTCCGGCTTTTTTGAAATAACAACGCACCGAAAAACCGTCGGCACCTATGAACAAGTCCAGATCGTTAAGATATGGGAAATATTTAATCCGTATCAACCGTCCCCTTAAAATCTCCTCCATATTTGATATTAAACCCAAGAGTTTTTCGGTTTTCCTATTCTTTATACCCGCAAGTTTTATCACATCGGCAACCAAAAGCCTAATTCCTTCATCCGAAGCCAACCCCAAGGTTATCCTGTTGCTTTCCTCATCCTTGGGGTCGTTAAATGCTGTAATGTTGAATAGGTTTTGAGTTGCTTTAAACCTCACCATACGCCTGTATTCTAATATGAATCCCTGTCTCACTGTGTGGTTATATAAAGCACGGAGTGATACATAAAAATTCCTTAGACTTATCAGCCTTATGAAAGGCGTAACATGCGCAAGGTGTGGGATGAGGAACTTAAGGCCTATACCTTCCCGTTGCGCGGGAACAAAATTACCACACGAATGGATACCCTACGACCCAAGTGTTAAGAAATATGTGTGTAGGTATTGCGGGATGACGAATTTAAAGCCTGTAAGGGGTAAATGTAAGGCGAGGAGGGGGTATATAGACGAATATCACATCTTTGTCCCTTGGGAATAAACCCCTTTACCTATACTCCTTGTTAGTCAATACTCTGCTATGAATCTCCTCATAACCCCACCCGGATAAATTTCGTTATAGAGGCTTATGCCGGCAACAGCCGGAGAAATACGGGTTAGCGGAAATCCCGTACCTCCCAAGAAAATATTGAGAAAATCCCAACGCCGATCCCCCGACCATACGCATTTTACCGTTATACCAAGGTCTTGAACTTATCCAGTTTGCCACATCAAGCCCGTCGTGTAAGGGACCCCAACCATCTGACATAAACGACAACCTTATACCCGTACTTCCCCAATAACCCCTAAAAGTACTAACAACATATGCATAACCCAAAGAGGTTATAATGGGTATATACGAGGAACTTAACCCCAAAGTGTCGTAATTACGGGTAATGGAAGGGTATCCGGGCCGGATACGGCACTATCGGGCAACCATACATAAACCTTTAATGTTTCACCATCAACGGCCAAAACATTAGCGTTAAAGTGTATTACGCTTAGAACCCATACCATTATATGTTTATACTCTCGGCTATACTCCCAACTATGGGAACTTCTTTAACATTTCCCGTTATCGCGTATATAAACCCTATAACCCTTAGGGCAAATAAACCGAGCCTTAATAGCCACGAGATGAACCCCCACATGGGTATCAGATTTTCGAGAACGAAGCCGGCTACAAAAAGAACAATATCACCCCCGAATATCACCAAGGACTGCTTTGCGTGGAATTTAACGAATTGACTATCAACCAACCAATAAAGTATAAAGAGTATCCACAGATAACTCAAAGCCGCCACCAGCTTATTCTTTTCAATGTCCTCTTGTGTGATGTTTTCTTTCATAATGCAGGGATTATAAAGGTGATTTGTAAACACCCTTAAAATTCCAATATGTTTTTGGCAATAACATCTTATATCCTAATTCCTATGGATGAAACCCAAACAGACCATTTAAGGGCCTATGGGGTTGTTTATTGGGTTATATCAAGGGGAGTTGAGATTGAGTGGCTTTTGAATTTTAGGGGGGGTTCATTTCTGATATACTCAAATTCTCCCGAGATAAAGAAAAGGTTGGTTGATAAAGGGGTGTATTACGAAAGTATTGGGGAAAGCGATAAATTGGAAATTGATGGGATAATTGAAAGGAGTAATATGTCAAAGGTTAAACTCCTGAGCCTTCCAAAATTGGCCGTTTATGCGCCAAAGTACGCGGAGCCTTGGGATGATGCGGTTAGGATGGCTTTGGATTATGCGGAAATACCATACGATCTAATATGGGATGAGGAAATTTTGCAGGGGAAATTAAAAAATTATGATTGGGTTCATTTGCATCACGAGGACTTTACGGGGATGTTTGGAAAATTCTGGGCTGGATACTCCCATGCGGATTGGTATATAAATATGGTTAAAACATCCGAAGCGATTGCTAAAAAATACGGTTTCAAAAGCGTTAAGGAGGAAAAGTTGGCCGTTGCGAAAAAAATAAAGGAATTCGTTTCAAACGGAGGTTATCTGTTTGCCATGTGTTCTGCACCGATAACATTGGATTTGGCCTTGGCATCAGAAGGGGTTGATATACTTGATGTACCGTTTGATGGAACACCACCAGACCCAGACTATCAGCAAAAGTTGGATTTTTCAAAAACGCTTTTCTTGAAAAGTGCAAATATTATAGCCAACCCTTACATATACGAACATTCGGATGCGGATGCCACAAAGGACATAGCGGCATTGGGGCCAAACTCTTACTTTTACCTTTACGAGTTTTCGGCAAAGGTTGATGAAATTCCCACAATGCTAACGCAAAACCATACGAGGGCTATAAGGGAGTTTTTGGGACAGGATTCGGGGATTTATAGGGACAAGTTGAAGGAAAATGTCATCGTTCTTGCGGAAAATACAAGGGTCCAAGCGGCAAAGTATATATTCTCGCAATACGGAAAGGGGTTTTTCAGTTTCTACTTTGGGCATGACCCGGAGGATTACCAGCATTTCGTCGGAGAACCCCCAACGGACCTAAGCAAACACAAAAACTCCCCCGGTTATAGGATAATCTTAAACAACATTTTCTTACCATCCGCCCAGAAGAAGAAGCTCAAAACATAAGTTTATCACCCTTATAATACCCGCAAAATTATGTAGGGGGATAAAAGGGTTAAATGGTTAAAAGGGCGTCTTTCAAGTGGAAGGTATCCTATGTGGTTGCATACCCCTTTTTTAGGTTTGTTTTTGGTGTTAGGGGTTTTGGTCGTGAGAATGTACCCCTTGAAGGTCCGGTTATAATAGCATCAAATCATAGGAGTGGATGGGACCCCCCGGTTTTGGGATTCGCATCGCCCAGGGAGGTGCATTTCATAGCAAAGAGGGAATTGTTTAATCCGTTTCTATCCCCAATTATCAGGTTTTATAACGCACATCCCATTATAAGGTCTGCCGGCGCAAAGGGGGCATTATTGACCGCTTTAAATTTGCTTAAAAGTGGGCTTGCCATAATAATTTTCCCCGAGGGTACGAGGAACAGGACAAATGAACCCCTTCTCCCCCTTAGGAGGGGAATAGAATGGTTGGCCTACAATGAGGAGATTTATGATAGGGTTGCGGTTGTTCCCACTTGGATAGAACATAAGAAAAGGGGGTTTGATGTGTTTTTCGGAAAACCCTTATATCCCAGAGAAATTGAAAGGGATGCCTTTTTAAACCTGTTAGGGGAAAAAATTTTAACCTTAAAGGAAAAAAAGGAGGTAGGGTATGGAGCTTGAAATTTTTAAGGAAGTGGAAAGTTTGCCGCAAGAGGTGTTAAAGGAGGGGGTAGAGAATTTGGATCTACCCCAAGAGGGAGAACTCGTAGAGGGTGTGGTAATGGCAATACAGGGGGATGAGGTCTTCATAGACATAGGCGGAAAGGCGGAAGGAAGCGTCCATATCTCCGAGTTCAAGGGTCAAATCCCCAAAATAGGCGAAAAGATCTTGGTGTATGTTGAAAAGGCCGATGGGGTAAGGGGTATAAAACTATCAAAATACAAAGCCGATTTTGAGAGGGCTTGGGACCAGATAAACGAGGCCTTCCAAAGCGGCGCCCTCGTAGAGGGTAAAATCACAAAAAGGAGTAGAGCCGGGTATATGGTGGATATTTTCGGAGTTGAAGCCTTTATGCCAAAATCCCTTTCCGGAGATGTTAGTAAAATTAAAACCCTTCACAGTGGTAAAACCATTAGGGTGAAGATAGTAAAGGCGGATAAGGAGAGGAAATCCATAGTCGTATCCCGCAAGGATGCCCTCGAAGAAGAGGAGATAATGGCCAAACAAAAATTATCCGAACTAAAACCCGGTATGGTTGTTAAGGGTGTGGTTAGCCACACCATAGAATCCGGTGTTTTTGTGGATATAGGTGGTGTTGAGGGTTTTGTTCATATAAGCGAACTGGCTTGGCATAGGCCAAGAAGGATAGAGGATGTGGTTAGGATAGGTGAGGAAATAACGGCCAAAGTTTTGGATGTGGATCCCGAAAAGAAAAAACTATCACTATCAATAAAACAGTTATTGCCCCATCCATGGGAGACCGTTGCGGAAAAATATCCCGTTGGTTCAAAGGTTAAGGGTAGGATTACAAAACTGGTAGATTTCGGGGCGTTTGTTGAATTGGAACCCGGAGTTGAGGGCTTGGTTTATATAAGCGAGATAAGGTGGGGTAGGCCCCCTTCACATCCCTCCGAAGTCTTAAAAGTGGGGCAGGAGGTTGAGGCAATCGTACTAAATGTTGATGTTGAAAGGCAGAGGATTTCTTTGGGGATTAAGCAAACCCAACCCGACCCATGGACAACAGTTAGGGAAAGGTATAAGGTTGGGGATAGGGTTTCGGGAAGGATATACGACTTTGATCAGTATGGGGCTTTTGTTGAACTGGACGATGGACTTGTAGGATACTTGCACATATCAAACATCTCTTGGACCAAAAAGTTTAGGCATCCATCCGAGGCGTTAAAGAAGGGTAAGTTATATGACTTCTATGTCCTCGGAATAAACGAAAAGGGGCATTTTGTAGAACTATCATTAAAGCACCTATATCCCAATCCTTGGGATAAAATCCGGAAAGAAATGGGAGAGGGCACACCCGTTGAGGTTGTGGTTAGGGGCGCTTCAAGTAAGGGCCTGATGGTTGAGTTACCGGAATATCAAATAGAAGGGTTTATACCGGTATCCCAACTCGTTAAGAAGTCGCCCTTCGATTACGAAAAGGGTCAAAGGATAAATGTGACCATACTATCTTTGGAGCCGGATAAGAAGAGAATAGTCTTTTCGGAGAAGGGATACCAGAAGATAAAGGAGGCCGAAGAAAAGGAAAGGATGAAGGAAGAAATGGCAAAACAGGAAAAGAAGATAGCGGAAGGAAAACCCACCCTGAGCCTCGGAGACATATTAAAGCAGGAAATGGAAAGGTTGAAGAAGTTGAAGGAGTAAAAATTGTTCGGGCGGGGGTTTATATTTGCCGTATTTCAGATATATTATCCGGAGAGCACATTGGTTTATGCAAAGATGACGGCCCCCGCCCGCATATTCATATCCAAAAGGGATACGATAAGGTGGAAGATATCTTTGGATGTATCGGGTTTGTGCACAAAGGTTGAGTATAGGGAATCGGTAATTACGGATGAGGGGAGGATAATATCGGATAGCGTAATTTGTGTTTTAAAAGGCGAAAGGGTATTTAAAATATATGCCGAAATTGTGGATTACAATTCGGGGAAGGTTTTAAGGAATTTAAAAACGGGAAACCTCAAAAACCCCAAAGATATGTTTGTATCTTCACTGATATACGATTATGTTGAAAACGGCGTTAAGTTAAAATTGAGGGTTTTTTCCGAAAGGGAAAGGGATGTAAAAGTCAAGTTTGGCATAAAAAACCAATGGGAGGCGTGGAAGTATTTTGACGAGATTAAAGCCCATATTGGCGGTGAAACCCTTGTTGAATACCTTATACCCAAGAAGTATTTGGCCTTTGGCGAGGTTAGGTTTTGGGCTAACATAGACGGTGTAATTAGGGAAACGGAAGTTTTGTTTAACGAGTTCAACATTGAAAACGATCGGGATTTTGATGTTTTGCTTTCCGTTTTGGACTTCGTTTATGGCAAGAAAACGGATATATTAAAGGGAAAGAAGGGGGAGGAGAGGTTAAGGGCTTGGGAGGAATTTTGGGAAACCGTTGGGGGGCAAAAGGCAAAGGAGGAGTTTTTGGATAGGTTATATGTGGGTATGCAGTTGTATCCGAGCAATATGAGGAACAAAATATCCGATAGGGCATTGGTATATACCAAGTTTGGCCCCCCGGATGAAATAGTTTCCGAACCTTTTAGGTTGGAAGGCAAACCCTATGAAGTTTGGTATTACCATAGGTTGGGTTTGAGGTTCGTTTTTGTTGATTTTGATGGAACGGGGGATTATAGACTTGTCCCGGAAGGGTATTTGGATATATTGAGGTGAAGGTAGGTATAATATCGTACTTTTTCCCACCGAACAATTCCTCGGGGGCACAAAGGTGGTCAAAGCTCGCGGAATATCTGAAAGATAAGGGTGTTGATGTGTTTGTTATTTCTTCAATAGGGGATAGGTTTGGTGGTGAGGATTATGAGAGGTTTGGGCTTTTGAAAAGGGTTATAAGGATATATCCCCTGAGGTATTCCCAACCTTACAGGTTTCCCGTGCACGGAAAATTAAACCTTTTAAAGTTCTTTATAGTTCTGGATAGCAGGGTTTTGTTCTTCGTAAAGTATTACAGAGAAATTTCTGCCATTTTGAAAAGGGAAATGCCGGATGTTGTAATAATTTCCGTTCCTCCCTTCTCGTCGGTTTTAACGGTTCGCACATTGCTAAAACTTAAAATCCCCTATATAGTGGATTTAAGGGATGTTTGGTTTTATGATCCAAGAAGGCCTAACAAATTGGCGGATTTTACAATTGAAATGTGGGCTTTAAAAAATGCGAGGGGTGTTTTTTGCATAAACGACTATTCCTTAAAGGAGGTGAAAATGTTCAACAAAAACGCCTTTTTGATACCGCATTTTTACAACCCGAAAGAGTATGAGGTTGAACCCATTAACCATTCAGACATATGGGTTTCCCATATAGGCAGCCTTTTTAACGAGAGGGATATAAATCCCCTTATAAATGCCCTTAGGGATATGGGTTTAACTTTAAGGTTGGTGGGTCCGGGTTCGGAAAGGTTTGGTGGGTTGGGACCCGTTGAAAGGCGCGTGGCTATAAGGGAAATGGTTTCCGCGGATATATTGGTTGCCATATTCGGAGAAGGTGAAGATCAGAAATACGTTTCATCCGTAAAACTGTTTGAATATTTGGGTGCGAAAAAGCCTATAATAGTTATATCTCCAAAGGGATATATCAAAAGGGTTGCGGAAGAATTGGGCTTGGGCATATGTAAGAATTCGGAAGATGATATCAAAAGGTGTATAGGAGAGGCTTTAAAGGGGAAGTACAAACCCAAAAATTCCGACAAATATACCCTTGAAAGGGTTGGGGATGAAATTCTGACCTTATTGCAAATGATTTGCAAAACCTGACCTTTTTGGTAAGGATTACAATCCGAGAATTATCGGTTGATTATGCTTTGGCTATTTGTAGGAATATCAACGGAAAGGGCTATAAGCATTTTGGATTATATTGCAAGGGATTATAGGGATGTTGTTTCAAATGGTGAGGTTGTGGATACCACCGAGTGGGAAGAGATAACGGGTTTTGCAAAGGAGTTAAAGGGTGCGGGTTATACATTTGCGGATACGCTCTTAAAGCTTATGGAAAGAAAAGTTCCTTACGACTCCTTGGTTTCATATATAAAATCCGTAAAAACCTCATTGGGAACGAGGTTAAAGGTATCCCCGCCAATTCCAGACCTTTTGAGGGGTAAGCAGTTGTATATAAAACATTGCTCCTCTTGCCACGGGGAGGATGGCAGATCAAATACGCCATTGGCTCAAAATATGGATCCAAAACCGAGGATACTTTATAAAAACGAGGATTTAAGCCTTATAGGGGTTTTTCAGGTTATAACTTATGGGGTTGAGGGGACGCCTATGCCGTCCTTTTCAAATTTGAGCGAAAAGGAAAGATGGGATATAGCCTTTTATGTGATGTCTTTGGGTAGAAAAAGTGGTGATATGGTTTTCCCCCTAAGCATATCGGATATGGTTATGCTTAGCGATGCGGAACTCTATGAAAAAATGAAATCCTTAGGAATTGAAAACCCGGAAGATTATATAAACGCTTTGAGGACAAGACCCGATTTATACCTATCCCAAAAGCCAAAGGACAAGTTGTTAAAATACCTAAACTTGGCCCTTGTGCTTACAAAAGGTGGAAATTTTGATAAGGCCAAGGAGGTATTACTTGATGCGTATTTTGAAGGTTTTGAACCCTTGGAAGGTATATTAAGTCCGCAAAAGGTTAAGGAGGTAGAATTAAAATTCAATAACATCAGGGAAATGCTTGATAAAGGGGATTTTAGGGCATACGATGAAATATTATCGCTAAAAGAGGAGGTTTTAAAACTCAACGGTTTTAACCCCTGGTTTGCCTTTATAGGTTCCTTTGGAATCATTTTCAGGGAGGGTTTGGAGGCAATACTTATAATTGCTGCCATCTTGGCCGTTTTATACTCATTGGGATATAGAAGGGAAGGTGTATATGTCCATATTGGTTGGATTTCCGCAATACTCATAGGTGTTATACTCTGGGTTGTTGCCCAAGTGGCCGTTAAAATATCGGGAGCCAGTAGGGAATTGGTTGAAGGTATATCCGCACTTTTGGCCTCCGTTGTCTTATTCCAAGTGGGGCATTGGATGTTGGCAAATTCGGATGCACAAAAATGGAAGAATTATATAAAGTCATCGGTTAAAAAGAGTTTGCAAAAAACCCAAACCTTTGGTTTGTTTGCGCTTTCCTTTATAGCGACTTTTAGGGAGGTTTTTGAGACGATTTTGTTCTATCAGGCCTTGTATATGCAAACGGGTGAAAGGTTGGCGCTTGTAGGGGGTTTTGTTTTGGGAGTGATTTCCCTAGTCCTCATCGCCTGGAGTATCTTCTTTTTGAAAAAGAGGCTTCCCCTCTCGCAATTCTTTGCGATAAGCGGGGGTTTGCTTTTGATCCTATCCTTCACATTGGTGGGTAAGGGTGTAAAGGCATTCCAGGAAGCGACACTGTTACCTATAACCCATATACCTTGGATGCCTTCTTTCGAACTTTTGGGGATTTATCCCACGGTTGAAACTATAACCGCCCAATTCCTTATAATACTCGGGATTTCATTGGTGTTCTCGATTAAACTTTATCAGGAAAACACCCGCAGAAAGGAAATACTCAACAGGGTTTTTGAATTGGAGAGGGAGATAAGGGATATATCCGCATCCATTGAGAACATAAGGTGTAGCATAGGGACATGTATATTGGAAAGCCAAATGGACAAGGTTAGGGAGGCTTTGAGGGGTATGGAGAGGGAACTGGTTAGCATTGAGGAAAAACTAACCACATTTGAGGAGGTTATACAGGGTTATAATTCCCACCATGTTTGACAGAAAACCGCAATGGTTGAAAATAAAACTCAAAACGGATGGTAAATTTTTAGATGTTAAATCCACATTAAAAAGCCACAACCTATATACGGTTTGCGAAGAGGCGAGATGTCCGAACATTTATGAGTGCTGGGGGCATGGGACGGCTACGATTATGATTTTGGGGGATGTATGCACAAGGGGTTGCAGGTTTTGTGCGGTTAAAACCGGAAATCCGAGGGGGTGGGTTGATAGGGATGAACCTATGAATGTCGCCAAGGCCATAAGCAGATTAAACCTTAGGTATATAGTTTTAACCATGGTTGATAGGGATGATCTGCCCGATGGGGGGGCTTCCCATGTTGCAAAAACGATATTTTACATAAAAATGCTGAGGCCGGATGTTAAGGTTGAGGCCCTTGTGGGGGATTTTCAGGGAAATACCCAAAGCATAGAAACGGTTGTGAATTCACCCTTGGATGTTTTTGCCCATAATGTTGAAACCGTTAGGAGGCTAACCCCAAAGGTTAGGGATAGGAGGGCATCTTATGAGCAATCCCTCTTTGTTCTTGAATACGCAAAGAGTATAAGGCCGGAGATATATACAAAATCAAGCATAATGGTGGGCTTGGGGGAAAGGGAAGAAGAGGTTTTGGAAACGCTTAGGGATTTGAGGAATGTGGGTGTGGATATAGTAACCATAGGCCAATACCTCCAACCAACACCAAAACACTTACCGGTGGCGGAATATGTACCACCGGAAAGGTTTAGGTTTTACAGGGAAGAGGCTCTGAAAATGGGATTTAAGGAGGTGTTCTCAGGGCCCTTGGTAAGGTCATCTTACAGGGCGGATAAGGTTTTCTTTGAGGCAACTCAAAAGGTATAACTTTAAACTATCAATCAAGGGGAATATTTTTAAGCCTGGCGACAGATAATCTTCGGGAATTTGTATTACACATTTGTTTTCAAAACCCAACCTGTTTTTGAAGCCGTAAGGCACGATTAAAATATCAAATCCCTTTCCCAAAACATCCTCGGTTGATACGGGTTTATATCCCCTTAAATAACCAAAGGCGTTCTTCCCACCAAAGAGTTCCAGAATCTCCGAAATGTATGTATCATCACCCGCTACATATACGGGGGATTCGGAAATCTGAACGGCAAATGTGAAATCCGGCAAAGGGTTTATACCCTTAACGAATTCCTTAATACTGTCCGCCAATGCCCTCGCCCTTTTTTCCCTACCGAGAATGTTGCCGAGTTCAACTATATCCTTTGTAAGTTCCTCAACGCTTTCGGGTGAAAAGTCGTAGGTTTTTATACCGAGATTTTCCAAATTCCTTTTGACATTTGCCTGCATTGGCAATGTTATTATAACCAAAGAGGGTTTTATCGTTTTTATCATTTCGTAATCCGGGTTTAAAAGGTCTCCAACAACCGGTTTTTCACCTTTATATGGGCTGTAAGTGGAAACACCGACGAGTTTATCCTTAGTGTCCAAGGCGTATATAATTTCATCGGCAGAGGGAACCAAAGATACTATACCCCCCCTACCCTGCGGGATGCAGGAAAGGATTAAAAGCACCAAACTAAACCTTTTCATAGATCTTATAAACATCACCCGCTCCCTGCAACAAAACTATATCCCCTTCCCTTACAACCTTCCTTAAAGTATCCACAGCTTCGTCAAAATCTCCAACCATTACCACATTTTCATAACCCAATGACTTTAAGGCTTTGTATATCAACTCGGAAGAAACGCCGCTTATAGGCCTTTCACCTGCGGGATATATCGGTAGGAGTATTACGAAATCCGCCTCCTTTAATACATTGGCAAATTCCCCGTGTAAGTCCATAGTTCTGGTATATCTGTGGGGCTGGAATACCATTACAACCCTTTTCCCCATTCCCTTAGCCACCTCTATAACACCCATTATTTCCGTTGGGTGATGCCCGTAATCGTCCACAAAGGTGGCCCCCAACTTTTCCCCCTTTATCTCAAACCTTCTACCTACACCTTTAAAATCCACAAGGTATTCCAAAGATTCCCTTAAGCTTATACCCAATTCCCAAGCGGCGATTATGGAAGCCATTGCATTTAAAACATTGTATTTACCGGGTACATTGAGTTTTCCCAAAACCCTTTCACCAAAACCCTTAACCACGAATTCGCTACCCAACCCCTCAACCTTTAAATCTTCGACGAATATATCGTTTTCGCCTGAAAACCCGTATGTAAAAAACCTCTTTTCAATAAAGGGTATTATATCCCGGGTGTTTTTATCGTCCCCGCATAGTATAACCGACCCATAAAAGGGAACCTTATTAGCAAACTCAATAAAGGCCATCTTCAAAGAGGCCATACTCCCATAGGTATCCATATGCTCCCTGTCTATGTTTGTAATGATCGCTATTGATGGTAGGAGTTTTAAAAAAGACCTATCGGATTCGTCGGCCTCAACGACTAAATACTCCCCACTACCCATTAAACTACCTGAACCCCTATCCCTCAATATACCGCCCACTATTACCGTTGGGTTTTTGTTTGCCCTTTGCAGTATATGACCTATCATAGATGTTGTTGTGCTCTTGCCGTGGGCACCCGAAACGGCGATGGAAAACTTAACCCTCATGAGCTCCGCCAACATTTCGGCCCTTTGAATAACGGGTATCCCCAATTCCTTTGCCCTTATAAGTTCCGGGTTATCGGGGGTAATGGCCGAGGAATATACAACTATATCCGCACCCTCGACATTTTCCGCCTTATGCCCGTAGAAAACCTTAACACCCAATTTTTCCAACCTTTCCGTGGTTTCCTTTTTGGAAGTATCGGACCCCCTAACATTAAAACCGAGATTGTGTAAAATCTCCGCTATTCCGCTCATCCCGGAGCCGCCTATACCTATCATGTGGATGTTGGAAAACCTCGTTTTGGGAATTAAAACCATGAAGGTGAGAATTATAGGGTTGCCGACATCTTATGCAACCTTATAATACTTAGCGTGGAAAGGTTTATAGAACTCGCTACGGAATATGTTAAGAAAAATAGGGATACGGTGATGTGGGGGGGCTTGCTTTTTTTAGTCTTAATAGCAGGGGGTATATATTATTGGTATAACACGAATAAAACGAAAATGGAAAGGGGAGAAATTGGATATTTGAGGGCATTGTTTATGGGTTTAAGGGATACGAGGCTATTGGAAGATGTTGCCAAAAACTCCAAGGGTACCGTATGGTCGGATATGGCATTGCTTGACCTTGCAAACTTATCGTATTCAAAGGGTGACCTGAAAAAAACCCGTGAGTATGTTGAGGGTATGGATAGGAAAAACCCAATAACAAAGTATGCATACCACTCCTATATGTATGCCATAAAGATGGACTTAAAGGAGAAGGACGCCTTGGATGACCTTAAAAAGGGTTCATCGGTTAAAGATTACAAAACCATTTCCCAACTCTTTGCGATAAAGTTGGCGGAAAACCTCATAGAAATGCAAAGGTTTGAAGAGGCAAGAGATGTCTTAAAACCCATTGTCGAGGACATGTTTTCGCCTTATAATAGTAGGGCGAAGGCGCTTATGAGGGTTGCCGAAGCGTTTGGGAGGAGGTAAAATATGTTCATGGGGACACCAAATTTTACGGATAAGGCGAGAAGGGTTTTGATGTCCGCAAGGCGCGAGGCTATGGAGTTCGGCCATGACTATATAAGTGCAGAACATTTGATTTTAGCAATGACGCAGGTTTCTGATAGTATGGCCGTACTCATTCTAACCAACCTCGGCGTGGATATTATGGATTTAAGAACGGAAATAGAGAAGGGTTTATCCCGTGGTCCTATGAGGAGGACATACGCGCAGGATATTCCCCTATCGGCATCGGCTAAGAGGGCCTTACAAAACGCCATAGACGAGGCTAAGAGGATGGGTCATTCATCCGTTGGCACTGAGCATATTTTGTTGGGAATACTGCTTGAAAGTAAATCTATGGCTTCCCAGATTTTGGAAAACAGGTTTGGCATAAACCCTTCAGTAGTTAGGGAAGAGATAAAGAGGTTGAGGGAAAACGGTAGGACGGATGATACATTCTCACCATTCACGCCAACCTTTGAGCCCCCGAGATTTTCATCCTCTTCTCAGAGACAGGAACAGAGAAGGAGCAGTAAGGGTAGCACAAGGACACTTGACCAATTCTCAACGGATTTAACGGAGCTTGCAAGACTCGGAAAACTCGACCCCGTTGTTGGTAGGGAAAGGGAAATAGAGAGGGTTATACACATACTTTCAAGGAGGAAAAAGAATAATCCCGTCCTCTTAGGGGAACCGGGTGTTGGTAAAACGGCAATAGTTGAGGGCTTGGCCCAAAGGATAGTGAAGGGAGAAGTTCCGGACGAGTTAAAGGATAAGAGGATTTTAGCCCTTGATTTGGCCGGTATAGTTGCCGGTACAAAGTATAGGGGACAGTTTGAGGAAAGGATAAAAGCCATAATTCAAGAGGCGACAAATGCCCCGGATGTTATCCTGTTTATTGACGAGCTACATACCCTTGTTGGCGCGGGTGCCGCCGAGGGTGCCCTTGATGCCGCAAATATACTAAAACCCGCATTGGCGAGGGGAGAAATTCAGATAATAGGGGCAACGACGGTTGAGGAATACAAAAAACATATAGAACACGATGGGGCTTTGGAAAGGAGGTTTCAACCCGTATATGTTGAACCGCCAACCGTAGAGGAAACCATTGAGATATTAAAGAACCTAAAGCCAAGGTATGAGGAATTTCACGGGGTAATATATACGGATGAGGCCATTGAGGCCGCGGCCAAACTGTCAGATAGGTATATAACGGACAGGAATTTACCCGACAAGGCCATAGATCTTTTGGATGAAGCGGGAGCCGCGGTAAAGCTTTCGGCGGAAATACCTCCCGAGGTAAAGAAGCTTGAAGATGACCTTGAAAGGATTAGAAAGCTTTTGGAGTTTTCGAGGAGTAGGGGTGATGTAGAATCTATGAGGAGAATGGAGATAAAGGAGAGGGAATTGATTCAGAAGATAGAGGAAATCAAGAGAAAGCACAAACCCGTTGTTACCGCGGAAGATATAGCAAAGGTTGTTGCGAGATGGACGGGGATACCCGTATCGCAGATAACATACGATGAATCCAAGAAACTTTTAAAACTTGAAGAAGAACTCAAAAAGAGGGTTGTGGGACAGGATGATGCCATTAGTGCATTGGCCAAGGCCATAAGGAGGGCGAGGTCGGGAATAAAGGATGTAAAAAGACCTATTGGGAGTTTTATCTTCTTAGGTCCAACCGGGGTTGGCAAGACCGAACTCGCAAAGGCATTGGCTGAATTCATGTTTGGAAGCGAAAGGGCGCTTATAAGGATAGATATGTCCGAGTATATGGAGAGGCACAGCGTTTCAAGGCTGATAGGTGCCCCTCCGGGATATGTGGGATACGAAGAAGGCGGGCAATTAACGGAAGCGGTTAAAAGGAGACCATATTCCGTTGTGCTATTTGACGAGATTGAAAAGGCCCATCCCGAGGTTTTAAATGTTCTACTACAGGTTCTTGAAGATGGGATACTTACGGATGGTCTTGGGAGAACCGTCAGTTTCAGGAACGCAATAATTATTATGACATCAAACATTGGGGTTA
This sequence comes from Caldifarciminota bacterium, assembly GCA_039802605.1. Classification (GTDB taxonomy): domain Bacteria; phylum Hydrothermota; class Hydrothermia; order LBFQ01; family LBFQ01; genus Caldipriscus. The sequence goes on from JBDRWW010000002.1 coordinate 308,251, forward strand.
GGAGGTTAAAAGAGGCGAGGAAAATGGGGTTTGCAATCGGCGATGAGAGAGAAGAAGAGTTTGATTTTGAAAGGATGAGGGAATTTCTCATAAACGAACTCAAAAAGACGCTTCCACCGGAGTTTTTAAATAGGGTTGATGAGGTCATCATATTCAGGCCTTTGAACAAAGAAGATCTCGTGCAAATCGTTGAAATTATGCTCAACGATCTCAGAAAGAGGCTTGCGGAGAGGAAGATAACCCTTGAACTGACGGATGAGTTGAAGAGGTGGTTGGTTGAGAAGGGATATGACCCAGAATACGGCGCAAGGCCGTTGAGGAGGGTTATAAGGAAGTATATTGAGGAACCCCTTTCGGAAGTCTTAATAGCCGGGGAAATAACGGACAATTCTCATATAATAGCGGACATTGATAAAGAGAAGGAAAAGGTAATCTTTAAAAAGAGCGAGGAGTTGGCCGGGGCGAAGTGAGTTGAATAAAAAAGAACGCGACGATAAATTAAATAATTAAACGGTCGGTTTAAAAGACTTTAAATATGGGACTTTTCAAGCGTATAATTCCCATTGTATGGAGAATGCAAGAGAAATATGGGAAATACTAAAAGAGGTAGGCAAAAGGCTTGATAGGTTGGCAAAGAGCCAAGAGGAAACGGATAAGATGTTAAAGGAAACGAGGAAATTGGTTGAAAGCCTTGCAAAAAGACAGGAGGAGACGGATAGGCAAATAAAAGAGTTGAGAAAAGCCCAAGAGGAAACCGATAAAAAACTAAAAGAACTTGCAGAAAAACATGCGGAAACCGAAGAGCAGATAAAGAAGTTAAGCGTTCAAATAAGTAAAGTTTCCGAAGAGGTTAGGAACACAACCAGAGCGGTAGCAGATTTGAACGGCATTTGGAAAGACTACACGGAAGATACAATAAGGGAGGGTTTGGAGTATGCATTGAAAGAATTAGGGTTTGAGGGTTTTAGGGTTAGAGAAAATTTAAAGAGTAAAATGGACGGTGATATTATGGAAATAGACGGGCTTGTTTTAGGTGATGATTATGTTATAGTTTTGGAGGTGAAAACCACATTAAGGGTTGATGATGTTGATGAGTTTGTTGAAGAGCTGGAAAAGAGGTTTTTAAGGTTTTTCCCCGAGTACAAAGGTTATAAGTTGTACGGTGCGGTTGCGGGGATGAAGTTCCATCAGTTTGCGGATAGGTATGCGAGTAAGAAGGGTTTTATCGTTTTAAAGCACAAAGATGGCAAAGATGTTAAGGTTTTAAATCCAAAAAACTTTAAGCCAAAGGACTTTTCAGGTGTGTAAGGATAAACTTTTAAACCAAAAAACTTTTCACCTTTATAATATTCACCTTAACTG
>JBDRWW010000003.1:0-150443 GCA_039802605.1 Caldifarciminota bacterium
CCCTTTCCGGGTATTATAAGGGTGAAAAACTTGGTGTCAAGTGTTCGGGAATCTCCGATAGTGTAAAAACCCCCGGGGGTTGCCGAACGGTTTTTGTGTGGCTTTATTATTAAGAAAACGCATTTATAACGCAAAAATAATGATTTGAATAAAACGAAACGGCCTTTTTAAAAAGGGGGGTTGCCGAACATCGTATAAAAGCAGTTATAAAGGCATAAAAATGGTTTAAAACGCAAATAAAATTACACATTTTAAAACGCAAACAACGGCATAATTGAAACAATACAAAACCGCTAATTAATCAACTTGCAAAAACAACAAATTTTTCGCCCCCAATTTATATTGCTAACAAAGTTTCCCAACTGATAACCGCAAACCTATCGTAAAATCTTGTCCCTTTTGGAAACCTATCAAAGTGTTGGGGGTCGGTTTCAATTACTAAGTATCCTCCTTTTTTTAAAACGCTTTTAGCACCTTCCAATATCCTTTTGGTTATCTCAAAGCCCGTTTTACCACCAATAAGCGCAATTTTCGGTTCAAACAACACCTTCTTATCGTATTTACCCAAAAGGTTTTCCGGTATATAAGGGGGATTTGAAACTATAATATCAAACCTACCCTTGAAGCACGATAAAAGGTCGCATGCCAATATATGCGCATCAACCCCAAACCTTTTGGCGTTTAACTTAGCAACCTTTAAAGCATCCAACGATTTATCCGTTAAAAAAACCCTTAAATCCGGCCTTAAAATCTTTAATGTTATCCCTATTATTCCACTACCCGTACATAAGTCCAAAACCCAACCATTCTTCGGAGCCAATTCCTTGGCTATATCGATTATCCCTTCCGTATCAGACCTCGGTATTAAAACCCTTTCATCAACATAAAACTCAAAGCCGTAAAAGTTTGCCCTCCTCAATATATACTGATACGGATAACCCTTTGGGTAATCCTGTAAAACATCAAAAACTTCCCTTAGCCTTTTAACATCAAAATCACCTATTAAAGCCCTTGCCTTTGGTATCCTTAATATTCCGGATAATATTTCAACCCATTCCCATCGGGAATAGCCAAAACATTCGTTTATACCGCGCATGAACCGAATGTAAATGCATAGATTTCCGTACCTTTTCCAAAGATTTCAAGCGTATAAATCCCCCATTTCTCGGTTTTTATTATGTTATACATCCTGTAATCCTTTGGCAATAAACCCGTTTTACCCTCCAAAACCCTTATATCCAAACCCCTCATATTTTCCGGAATGGGTTTGCCGTTTATCCTAACCTCAACGAATTCATCCCCAAACATAACGGCGTTCAATTCGTTCCCCTTAAAGTTTAAAACGAGTTTCCCGTCTATAAAAATTAATCTTTCACTTTCAACGACGAATTCCCCTACTAATGAAATAACCCCATCGCCTTGCACAATTGGATGATTGTATGCCGTCCTAATATCCGGGAGTATTTTACCCGCAAACTTCCCCCTGAAATACCCGCAATATGTTTCCGGAGTTCTCGGATAACAAACCCTGTTTAAATCGTCTTCCGGCCTTAAGGGTTTTATGGGTTCCGGTAGTTCAAGGGAAGGGTTTAAATCCCTCAAAAGTCTTTGTATTTCAATTTCGGTTTCCGTATATGCCCCTTCACCTATGTGGTCATAAACTATATAACCATCCTTGTCAATTAGATATTTCCTCGGCCAATACATGTTTGCATATGCATCCCATATTTTGTATTCGTTATCAACGGCTACCGGCCAACTTATTCCAAACCTTTTTAACTCCCTTTTAACAAAATCCATATCCTTTGACCTTTCAAATTCCGGCGTATGTATTCCAACTATGAGCAAACCCTTGTCCTTATACCTATTCCACCACTCCTTTAAATAGGGAAATGTCCTTATACAATTGACGCATGTTAATTCAAAGAAATCCAGCAAAACAACCTTTTTACCTTTTAATTCTTTTAGTTTCACCTCACCGTTTATCCACGCCGTTGTCCCATTTAATTCGGGTGCCCTAACCTTCACCATAAGATATTATATAGCAAAACCTTTCATTTTGCAAAGAAGTACCAGAGCAAACCTATGGCCGCGGCGAGTATGAGTAATCCCAAAACCGCTAAGGTTATAAACAACTTCCAAGGGAATCCCTTGTCTTCTAATTCAAACTCCTCTTCCTCCGGTAGTTCTATAAATTGTGTAATCTTTTTAGGTTTTTCCCCCTCGTCTTTCTCCTCCTCAAATTCTTCAACCAGCGGAACGGATATACTCGTTTTCTTTTTAACGGTGTATTCCAATCCTTCCGCCTCCGGTAAAGATAACAAAGCCTCCGCAAATTCCCTTGCCCTTTGAAATCTCTCGGATGGAAGTTTTGAAAGGGCTTTTTGTAAAACCTTATCCAAAGCCTCGCTTATACCCGTGGGGGGTACCGGTTCTCTAAGTATTTTATACTGTAATTCATATACATCCTTGGCATCCCCAAATGGGGTTCTTCCCGTTATCATCTCGTAAAGGACGACGCCAACCGAGTACAAATCCGACCTCTTATCCGCCCTTCCCCTAAACTGTTCCGGTGCCATATATTCGGGTGTTCCCGCCGCAACTTTTGTTTTGGTTATCCTCTTAGCCTCTGCCAATATGGCTATTCCGAAATCCAAAAGGAAGGCCTTACCATCCTTATTTATCATTATATTTGCCGGTTTAATATCCCTATGCACCAAACCCTTTTCATGGGCGTAATCCAAAGCGGATAAAACTTGAAGGGTTATGTTTATGGCATCCCTTAGGGGTAATTTTTTAACCGATTGTAAAATCTTTTCAAGGGTTTCCCCATCAATATATTGCATAACCAGGTATAAAAACCCCTCCTCATCCCCAAAATCAAAAATCTTTACTATGTTTGGATGGTCTAACTTTGAAGCGGTTTCCGCCTCTTGGAAAAACCTTTCAACCAACTCCTTATTCTCCGAGAAGGAAGGTAGTAATACCTTTATGGCTACGGGTTTTTTTAGATATACATGCTCCCCTTTATAAACCGTGGCCATACCACCCGTTCCTATCTTATCGGTGATTTTGTATTTTCCACCTATGGTTTTACCTACAAGGTTCATATCAACCTCCTTAAAGTTAAAGTTTGAAACCTTGCAAGGAGCGTGGAATAAAGTGGGGCATCAATTATTTCAACGGCAACCGCCGTAAGGTTATCTTCACCTCCCCTTTCGTTTGCCCCATCCCTCAACTTTTCCAAAAGGGGCTTTGGTTCGTATTTACTAATAAATTCAAGAAGCTCCTTATATGTAAAGTATGAATAAAGCCCGTCGGATGCCAAAAGGAATTTATCACCCTTTGCTATATACCCCTCGTACATATGCGGCTTAACTATTGGCCTTGAACCGAGTGCCCTAACCAATACATTCCTGCTTGGATGGTTTAAAGCCTCGTCTGGTTTTAAAGCCCCTTGCCTAACCAAAAGTTGGGCCTTCGTATCGTCATCCGTTAATAGGTAAAGGTGTCCCCATCTAAGGAGGTATGCCCTCGTATCACCCACATGGGCTATATACCACTTGGAATCCTTTAAGAACAGGGCGGTTAATGTCGTCATAGCACCTTTTAAATCCAAAGATGAAGATGTTCTCTGAAATACGGCCATAGATGTGTTTATAAAGGCTTTTCTTAAAGCCTCTTTTGGGTTCTTCTCAATTGTTAATAGATTTTGGAGTTCGGTATCCAAAACTTCAAGGGCATAGTTTGATGCAAAATCTCCGGCCTTTCTACCACCCAAACCATCGGCAATGGCAAACAACCCCGTAAATGGATTTATTACATACGCGTCTTCGTTTCTGGTTCTTACCTTACCTAAATCCGTAATTCCATAAAACCGCCCGCGCACTTTTTATGCCGCTTGCCACTCCTTAATGGCTTTTTCAAACAGGCTTTCGTATCTCTTTAAGAACGCGAATACCAATCCGAGAACGGCCTTTTCGCGTTTAAGAACTATATGCATATAAAACGGGGTATCCCCTATTGCCTTGGATATGAATATATACTTTGGTGTAAATGCAAAGATTTCCACCTTCTCGTCCTTTTCCCCTATGGTTTCCATAGCCCTCTTTTGCGCCCTTAGGAGTTCTACGCTATAAGCCGCCGTTATGGATATTTCAAAGTTTGGATCCGACTTCTGTTCCGCTATGGTTAAACCCTCCTCTTTATCCACCAAAGCCCCGGCCAAAAAACCGGGTATTTCCGATGCCATCTGCGTCAATATTTCCATCAGTCTTTCCATATCTATACCTCCTTTTTTTCCACCAAGTTTAAAACCCCGTCTTCAAGCCTATAAATCGTTGTAAAAAACGGTAAAAGCCTCTCATCATGCGTTGCTATTATAAAAGTCTTACCCGTATATGACAAATTGCTCATGATGCTTATAAGGTTTATGGCGTTCCCTTTGTCAAGTTCGGCGGTAGGTTCATCGCAAACGAATATTTCGGCGTCCATGGCCAAGGCCCTCGCAACCGCCACCCTTTGCCTTTCACCTCCGGATAGCAACTGTATATTTTTGTGCATTTTGGATTTATCTATTTCCAAGACCTCTAAAACTTCTTCCGCCCTCCTTTTAGCCCTTTTGGGCGAATAGCCCTTTAAAAGAAGGGAAAAATAAACATTTTCAAAGGCGGTCATCTCGGGCATTAGATTATGCGATTGGAATATTATACCGATATACCTCCTCCTAAAAAGGGCCAACTCGTTATCCGTAAAATTTTTGGGATTTATCTCGTTTTCAAATATTTCAACAAACCCTTCATCGGCAAAATCCAATGTTGATATTATGTTTAAAAGGGTGGATTTTCCGGAACCGGAAGGTCCAAATATCCCTACAACTTCACCGGGTACAACCCTAAGGTTTACGCCTTTTAAAACTTCAACCGTATTTTCTCCCACTTTGTACGATTTTTTTACATCCTTCAACTTTATAATCGGTAATAACAACCGCCCATTATATAGCGGTTTTGTTCATTCAAGTTTTTCCCCTTCTCCCCTAACCGGTGATTTGAATTTTATATACGAGATTTCCGCATCGGTTTCCATACCCTTTGCAAAGAGTACCCTATCCCTTTGCTTAATCTTTACCGAATCATCCGTCCATATAATTTTTCCTTTGGCATCCCAATGTAAGGATGTTGTCCAAAGTTCCGTGCTATCCGACGATACTAGATGAACCCTCCCATAAGCCACCATATCCCCCGTTGCTTGATTATACTTTCCGCTATCGGCCGTTAAAACGGATGAGGGTTTATTACCCGAAAAGAATGTTATCCTTACCCCAAAACCCACAAGGGAATCACCCCTTTCAACGACCTTTTGAGACCTCATAACCCACATTTTTGTACCCTCCTTAGTTGATATTACTTCAATGCTATCGGCACCAGGTTGGATATTCCCCGATTTAATTTCTTCCTTACCCCCACACGATAAAGATAAAAGCAAAATGAGGATCTTTCGCATTCTAAAAATTTTAAGGTTGTTGATATTTGTTTCACAGGTTTCACAACGCCTCGTGGATTCTTACATCCGTAGAATATCCGCCTATGGGTATGAAGAGTTATTATCCCTATCTCTTAATGCTGCTTCCCACCCTTGCCATGGGTGGGGAATTGAAGTTTAGCGGGTTGGTGTTCGGGGACTACTACCACTTCACATCCGCGGAAGACAGCACGATAGAAAACCAGAATGGCTTCTGGATAAGGCGGATATACCTGACATTTGACAGCGATATATCCGAAGAATTCTCAGCTAGGGTGAGGTTTGAGATAAACACACCTTATGGATTTAACAAACCGGACTATTTAGTTCCATACATAAAGGACGCGTACTTAAAGTACAAAGTAGGCGCACAATCTTTAATGTTTGGGATAATACCATCTCCGACATTTGAACTAATGGAAGAGGAATGGGGAAAGAGGTATTTAGAGAAAACACCCGATGACCTTTACAGGATAGGTCCATCAAGGGAATTTGGAATAGGGGCAAAGGGTAGATATAAGATATTCAAGTATTATGCCGTAGTGGGGAATGGGGAAGGTGAAAGGTCCGAGTATAACAGGAACAAGAAGGGGATGCTGAGTTTAGCGGTGGAGGGGATAAAAGGATTAACCTTTGAGGTATATGGCGACTGGTGGGACATACCCGGGGAAAAGGACAAGAGAACCGGGCATGTATTTTTAGCATACAAGAATGATAATATGGGTTTTGGTGTATCATACACGCGACAGCAAACACAGGGTGGGTATTCAAATCCCGAAAAATGGAGCAATTTGAGGATAGCGGGCATCTATTTCAGGGCAAAGTTTATGGAAAAATTTGGGCTTGTATTGAGGTATGACAGGAGTTTTGACAAGAACAGAAATGTATTAAACCAGAGTTATATTTATTTCCCTTCCGATACGAGCTTTCATTTCATTCTCGCCTCTTTTGAATTTTCACCGGTTAAGAATGTCTTCCTATCACCAAATGTTGAGATTGTAAAGAGCGACGATTCTAACCTCAAAAGCACGGTTATTTCAAGATTTACGGTTTTTTATAAGTTTTAAGGAAAAACCATGAAAAGGTTTATTTTATTGCTTTTCTTAGTATTAGGCTGTTCCCCCGGAGGTAGGGGGAGCAAAATAGTAAATGCGGATGGTTCATCTACCGTATATCCCGTAACGGAGGCCGTGGCCGACAAGTTTCAAAAGGATAATCCGGACATAAAGGTTACCGTGGGAATATCGGGGACTGGTGGAGGGTTTAAGAAGTTCTGCCGGGGAGAAACAGACATAAGCAATGCATCAAGGCCTATAAAGGAGTCGGAAATAGAGAACTGTAAGAAAAATGGCATAGAGTTCATAGAGTTACCAATAGGTTATGATGCCTTAACGGTTGTGGTTAATCCGCAAAACGACTGGGTGGATTACTTTACCGTCGAGGAATTGAAAAGGATATGGGAACCGGAGGCCCAAGGAAAAATAACGAAATGGAATCAGATAAGGAACAACTGGCCCGATGCCCCCTTAAACCTTTTTGGTCCGGGCGTTGATTCCGGAACATTTGACTATTTCACCGAAGCAATAGTTGGCAAAGAAGATGCAAGTAGGGGTGATTACACATCTTCCGAGGATGATAATGTTCTGGTTGTGGGAGTGGCAAACGATAAGTACGCTTTGGGTTATTTCGGCTTTGCGTATTATATCCAAAACAAGGATAAAGTAAAAGCGGTTCCAATAGACAACGGAAGCGGCCCGGTTGAACCCACTTATGAAAATGTCATAAACGGTACATATCAACCCCTTTCAAGACCCTTATTCATATATGTGAATAAAAAGTCTTACACCGAAAAGCCCCATGTTAAGAAATTCGTAGATTATTACATTACGAATGTTAAAGATTTAATTGACGATGTTGGATATATTCCCCTACCCGATGAGGCTTACGAATTGGCCAAAAAGAGGTTGGAAAATGGGATAACGGGTTCGGTCTTTAAGGGTAAAGGTTCAACACCCGGTGTCAAAATAACCGATCTCTTAAAAATGGAACAATAAGGATAAGGGGGGGCTTTTGCCCCCCTTTTTTTCATATACCCATTTCCTCGCGCTGTTTTCTCATCATCTCAAACTGCTTTTCCATCTGCTGCATAAGGTCTGAGAATTGCTTCCCAGATGTATCAATGCTCTTACCCAAGGCTTTCAGGAGTAAGAATATAAACCCGAGCGCCCTTTGTACATCCGGGTCTCCGAGTTCCTTCAAAAGGCCCGATAACCCCACCCTTGGTGGGTTTTTGAAGGTTTCGGGTGTTAAGCTGTCGTTCAAGGCCTTTACAAAGTTGTTCCCCATAACCGATACGATTGTTGGATCCATAAGCTCAAAGAAGTGTAGGATATATGCAATGTTTGCCCATATTTTTAGTATTCTGGGATCTGTAAGGTAGGATAAGGCTTCCGAAGAGATCTCGCTTAAATTCTCCAAAAAATCAATCGTTCCGTTCTCGTGCATCTTAACCGCCAAATCCATCATCCTTTCCAAAGCTTCTACCCTTTTTGCCTCCATCATTTCCCACCTCCTTTATTTTGGTAAATAACTTGCAAACCACATAGCCTCAAAGCCCAATTTCAAAAGCCTAACCTCTTTACCGCGCCCGAGGATTCCACAGCTCGGTGGTCCCGAAAGGTCTATATATGTTTTTGAAAACTCGCACATGGGTAAAACCGCATCATCCCCAAAATCCATAATGCACATGGCTACCGGCGAAAAACTCTCACCAACATATGCACCCTTAATTTCCGATACTATTTCGGTTGATACATATTCCGCCTGAAAGTGCGCCACAACACCGGCAGGGGGTAGGTTTATGGCGGGATTTACCACATCCCCTATTATGAATACATTGTTAAACTTCTTGGAACGGAAGGTTAGGGGATCTACGGGTGGGAAACCCTTTGGTCCCGCCAATTCACTTTTTACAACCACACCACTGGGTTTGTGGGGTGGTGTCATTATCAATAAATCGTAGGGTAATTCCCTTCCATCTTTGGATATAACCTTTTTAGAACTCGCGTCTATTTTCGCGGGATCAAAATTTCCGACAAACTTTATACCTTTATTGGTAAGTATTTCCGATATAATGGAACTTATAGCAGGGCCCATATTTGATAGAGGTCCTGGTGTAATATGAAAAACGGTTATTTCGGTTTTATCCCTTAAAGCCTTGGTTTTTAATAGGAAGTCTAATTGTCCGGCGACTTCAAAGGGTGCCGGTGGGCATCTGTAGTACATACCCGATATACCTATTACAACATTTCCGCCTTTGAAGTTTTTTATCGCTTCACGCAACTTTAAGGAACCTTCCATGGTCCAAGGGTGATAGGCCTCGGTTTTGAAGTTTGGTAATGCATCTTCATCTATTTCTGCCCCAAGGGAAACTATCAAATAATCGTATTCTATATCCCCGGCGTTTTTTAAGGAAACCTTGTTTTGGGATGGTAATATTTCCACGACCTCGTCGTTTATGAACTTAACACCCCTCCTTTCCAATAGATTCAAAGGTCTTCTTATTTCATCGGGTTCTTTAAAGCCTAACGCCACCCACGGATAACTCGGCATAAACTCGTGATACGGGTTTTTATCCACGACGATTACCTCTGCCTTATCTTTTAACACTTTGGCCAATTTATTGGCGGATACCAGTCCTCCGCTTCCTCCTCCTAAAATCAGTATTTTTGCTTTCATGATACAAATATTCTATATATGAGAAAATTACAAAACTATAAAAAAGTTGCAAATCGTTTGCAAATATATCTTACCCCCTTGCGGGTGTAAAATTGCCACCTTAAAATATTTAACTATGAAAAAGTTTTTATTTTTGATACCTTTAACCTTCTGGGGCTGTTTCTTCGGGACATTTCAGACCGCCCAGCCCATAAACCAGGGCGAGATAGACTTCGGATTATACTTTAACTTCCCCGCTTACCTAACCCAAGAATCAAAAAATGCCGCTATATACAACAACTATGCGATCTTACCGTACGGGGGTATTTTTGCGGGTGTTGGGGCAACGAAAAACTTGGGTGTGGGTTTGGGCGCTTCATTTTTGGGAATAGGACCTTATGCAAAATGGACGGTTTATAAGTTCCCAAGATACGAATCCTACATATCCCTTGTCCCAAAACTTTATGTTGATGTCTTTTCAACGAGCATGCTTACCCCGCAGCTGGATATGATATTCGGTGCCAAGGCCAACAGGGTTATATCTTGGTATATAGGGTATCAGGTAATGTACTCGGCAAGCGAATATATCTACAACCCATTGCTATCAACGGACACATTTAAAATACCCGGGGCAATAAGGAGGATACCGAATTTACACCAATATATAAGTTTTGGTATAGACCTAACCGGTAAGTTTAGGGGTCAAAAGAGCGATATACCTTATGGTTTAAGGATAGAATTCGGGGGTTCATACTTTTACGCGGATGGGACATACTATCCCTTTATCAACTTGGGGATAGCCCTAACAGGAGGGTCTGCATTGGGGGTTTTGACATTGGCGGCCAAGGAACCCACATGTTGCTTCTATGCAACCGCTATGGGGTACTCTTGGCTTTTAAACGCTTATAGGACGCCTACGGAGGATGAAAAAAAGAAACCAAAAAAGGAGACCGGAACAAAACAAAAGGATACGGAAAACGGTAGTTCAAGGTGAGGGTTTTGGTTGTTGATGATTCGCCATTTGTAAGGGGTGTTGTTAAAAGCGTTTTGAGTAAGGAGGGTTTTGAGGTTTTAACGGCTTCAAGCGTTAAAGAGGGTATAGAAATGCTGAATGAAAATCCGGATTTAATAATTTTGGATATACACCTACCCGATGGAGAGGGTTTTGAAATCCTTAAATATTACCCACCGGAAAAGGTTTTGGTTTTTTCCTCGGATAAGGATATTGCTTTAAGGGCTTTGGAGTTAGGGGTTTTGGACTTCTTACCGAAGCCCCAACATCCGGGGGATATGGCAAAAGTTGTACTACTTGCCCGTGAGGTCTTGTTTCCGGAGGAAGGAAAACCCTTAAAAATTCCTACGGCTCAAAAGGAAAAATTTAGGCCCGAAATCGTCCTTGTGGGTGCTTCAAGCGGATCCCCAAAATCCCTTATAAAAATCTTTTCCGAAAAAAAGGTTAATATACCCGTAATTATATGCCTACACATTCAAAAGTACTTTGCGGAATCCTTCGCGGAAAGGTTAGGCGCAAAGGTCATATATCCAGAGGGTGGTACAATATCCGTTGATAAATATTTGTTATACCCATCCACAAATTACAGGTTTGTTTCAAAATACACCATAAAGGAAGATAAAACCGATACACCCTTTAAACCATCGGTTGATATAATATTCTCTTCTGCGGCCAAATTTTTTAAAGATAAAACCCTTGGAATAATTTTAAGTGGCATTGGAAAGGATGGACAAAAAGGCGCTATGGAGATTAAAAACTTTAACGGTAAGGTTTTGGCCCAGGACAAAAGGGTTGCACCTGTATGGGGTATGCCATCGGCGGTTGTGGGAATAGCAGACGAATTCTTAACGGATGAGGGCATAATAAAATCCTTGGAGGATTGGGGGGTTTTCTGATGAATTTAAGGGTTGCGGGTTTGTTTATCCTTGGAATATTCGTTTTTTCGGGTATGTTTTTATCCCTTTGGGCGGTTTCAAAACTTGAAAAGAATTCTAAGGAAAGTTCAAAATCCCTTTCCATGTTAATATCTTCACTACTCGTTTCATCATTAACATATGAGGAAACTTATTCAAAACTCCAAGAAGTTATAAGCGGTATCGATTTCCCCGTGGCCATTATTGACAACGACGGGAAGGTTAGGGCATACAAAAATGTTAATGAGGAAAATATACACAAACTGAGGTTTAAGGAAGATATAATGTATTACGACAAAAAAATCGGGGAATTGAAATACGATTATCCGGCTTATACGAGGGTATTGCGAATGATTACCCTTATCCTTTATGGGGGTATGGCGATTTTTATATTCCTGATAATTTATTCATTTTACTTTTCCCTGAGGTATGAGCAGGTGGAATTTTGGATGGGTTTTGCCAAGGGTTTGGCGCACCAACTCGCAACCCCCGTTTCATCTCTTTACGGATGGTATGAGATCGTCAAGGAAAATATACCCGAGGATGCTAGGATAGGTATAAAGAAGGATTTAGAAAGGTTATCCTCCGTTTTAAGGAGGTTTTCAAAGTTGGGAGGAACTTTAATATTGGGGGATATAGATGTTGTTAAGGTTGTTGAAAGTGTTGTAAAGGATATGGCCGAAAGGTATCGTAATTCCGCAAACATTACATTCATAGGGGAGGGTATAATAACGGTAAAGGGGGATGCGGAGCTTTTGGGATGGGCTGTTGAAAATATGATTAAAAATTCCGTTGAGGCGGGCGCGGATAAAATAAAGGTTAATGTGAAAATAGTCAAAAACAGGGTTTGCATATCAATAGTTGATAACGGTAAGGGTTTCTCCAAAAACGAACAAAAAATGGCCTTTAAAAAATCGTTCTCAACAAAGCAAAGGGGTTGGGGTGTGGGTTTAATGCTTGTTAAAAAGATTGCGGATATACACAAGGGAACGGTTTTTATAGAAAAAAGCGATCCCTTTTTTGAGACCATAATAACCCTTTGTATTCCTTATAAAAGTGCGACCCCGTTATAAGATTTTCCCTTACAGTAAATATTTCAACCTTATAATATCTTGATACAGAGGTAATAAAATGTTGGAAAGGTTTGGTGTATTTTGGAAATCAAAATCTTTTATAATTTTTTCATACATTAAACGGCTTTATAATCTTAGGCTATGAGGATGACAAAGCAAAGGGAAGCCATCCTGCAAATTTTAAGGGAGCGCGGGAATCACCCAACGGCTTTGGAGATATACGATTTGGCCAAAAGGGTGATTCCCGAAATAAGTTTATCAACCATTTACAGGACATTAAAGGAGATGGTTGAAAGGGGTGAAATAACCGAACTACATATAGAAGGAGAAACTAAGGCCAGATACGACTTAAACCACGATAACCACGCCCATTTTAAGTGTAGGGAGTGTGGCAGGATTTTTGACATAGACATAATGTTCCCCCTTAAACTTGTCGGTTTCAAGGTGGAGAAGATGGATATATACATATACGGTTTATGTAGCGAATGCGCAAAAAAGGAGGTATTGGCATGAAAAAGGGAATACATCCCGAATATTATGAGGATGCGGTTATAAAGTGCGCTTGTGGAAATGTTATAAAAACGGGTTCCACGAAGAAGGAAATACATGTGGAGATATGCGGCGCGTGCCATCCGTTTTATACCGGACAACTAAAACAGGTGGTTGATACAGGGGGTAGGGTTAGGAGATTCAAGGAAAGGTATGGTATTAAGTAGCATAATTTTTGCCCAAGTGGGCGGTTGGGTTTTTATAGATCCCGACAGACCCGTTGGAAATGCTAAGGGTTGGAGGATTCAGGTTGGCGCCTTCATATACCGCCAAAACGCCGAAAAAACGGCCACCATCCTTGATAAAAGGATAAACCTACCGATATACATAGTTGTGGAAAATCCCTGGTACAAAGTTCTTGTAGGCGATTTCAGGACGAAAGAGGAAGCCGAAGAATATATTGAAATCATTCACAAATTGGGCTATTCGGATGCGTTTGTGAGGGAAAGCCCTATAAACCTTCAAAACGACGAAAATGTAGCGCCTTCGGGTGGTCCTTAAAGCATGATAAAGGTGGGTGTGTTCTGCGATGTTGAGAATGTTGTCTCCACTTTTGCTTTGGTTAAAAGTAGGGTTCAATTTGACAGGATTTTAAAGTTTATAGAAGACGAATGTAAGAAAGAAGGCAAAACTCTGTGGAAGGCCGTGGCGTTTGTTCCCAAAAGGGAAGCGCATGAAAACCTGATAAATGCATTGTCCTTTCAGGGTTGGAGGGTTATAAGTAGGCCTGTAAGGAAATTACCCGACGGTTCCATAAAGGCAAACATGGATTTAGAGATAGCCATTGAAATTTTACAAACGGCCCCATACCTTGATGAAGTGGTGTTAATAAGCGGGGATGGGGATTTTGTTCCCTTAATAGACCTTTTGAGTAAAATGGGGAAAAGAATATGGGTTATAGGAACCCGTAAGGGTTCCGTTGCCATAGAGCTCATCCGCGTTGCGGACAGGTATATGAACATTACCGATATACCGGAGGAATACGAAGCGTTAAAATTCTATGAAGACCTTTTTGAGCATCCAAATTCCGGAGAACAGGATAGCGAAATTCCCTAGGGGGAAGGGTAAATCCCTTTTGATGGTTGTAAGGAGAAACCCTTTTTCCATTGAACACCGTAAATTTTACGAGATCGTTGATATATTAACCCCGGAGTATATGCTAATACTCAACAACACCAAGGTTTTAAAGGCCAGATTACCTTTAAGGAAACCTTCCGGGAGGTTTGTGGATTTACTCTTCGTGGGATTTGATGAAAGGGGATTCATAAGAGGTATGTTGAAGGGTAGGGTTAAGGATGGGTGGATACTTAAAACGCCGAAAGGCGCGGAGTTTTTGGTAATGGGAAGGGATAGTGAAGGATATGTACTTTTGGAATTTAAGGGGAATATTTTTGAAGTTTTGGAAGAAGAGGGTAGGATGCCTCTGCCTCCCTACATTAAAAGGGATGTCTTACCCGAAGATGAGGAGTATTACCAAACCGTATATGCGGAAAAGCCCGGTTCAATAGCCGCCCCAACCGCAGGATTACATTTTACGGAAGAAATATTAAAGAAACTCCAAGAGAAGGATGTAAAGATAAGGTTTATAACCCTTCATGTGGGACCGGGTACTTTTAAACCCGTTAAGGATATAGAAAGCCATAAGATGGATGAAGAATATTACGAAATACCCGAAGAAACCCTAAAAGAGATATTGGAACACCGCAAAAGGGGTGGAAAGATTTTAGCGGTGGGTACCACAACCGTTAGAACGCTTGAAAGTTGGGCTATAACGGGAAAGGTAAGGGGTTATACCGATTTGTTTATAAAGCCGCCCTTTGAGTTTAAAATGACCGATGCCTTATTAACGAATTTTCATTTGCCCGATGGGACACCTATATTATTAGTAGCGGCTTTCCTCGGGGAGGAAAAAACAATGGCGGCATACGAGGAAGCCCTTAAAAGGGACTATATGTTTTTCTCATATGGTGATGCCATGCTTATACTATGAGGGTGTTGGTTTTGTTATCTTTAATTTTTTTATCGTGCGCCCAAAGGGGTGAAAAGGTTTATGTTATACTGAAAAGGGGTGAAAGCTTGGACGTTTTTTTAAATAAACTTAAAGGGGAAGGCGTAATAAAAAACCCCACGATTTTAAAAATCCTTTTAAGGTTTTCCGGAATTGATAAGGCTTTAAAACCCGGAAGGTATGTATTTTACAAAAATCAAAACGAAATAAGCGCTTTTATCTCCATAAAAAAAGGACCCGAAATGTCTTATGTTAAATTCACGATAAAGGAGGGAGATGCTATAAGGGATATGGTTAAAAGTGTAAAAGATTTGGATTTGGATCCGGTAAAAATTATGCGGCTTTCAAGGGATACCATCTTCATTTCGTATTTATCCCAAAGATACAATTTCCCATTTCTAAAAGGGAAAAGATCCTTGGAAGGTTTCTTATACCCGGATACATATTTCTTGGATTACGGCATTACGGAAGAGGAGTTTTTTCTTCCTCCCTTGCGTAGGTTTAAAGAGGTTTGGGATTCCTTAGATGTGGAAAATAAAGCCGAGAATGTTGGTTTAACGCCTTACGGGGTTCTAATTTTGGCCTCTATTGTGGAAAAAGAGGCGGTTCTTGAATACGAAAAGCCCTTAATAGCATCGGTTTTTTTAAACAGGTTGAAAAGGGGTATGCCTTTGGCGGCTGATCCAACAATAAAATACATCCTTGAAAACCCACCAAAAATATTATCCTATAAGCACACCACAATTGAAAGTCCATACAACACTTATAAATATCCGGGATTGCCCCCTACACCCGTATGCTCTCCATCCGCTTCAACTATATATTATGTTCTAAACCCTACTAAAACCGATTACTTATACTTTTCTTCCAAAGATGGAACAGAGCACTATTTCGCAAAAACATATAAAGAGCACTTACGCAATGTGAAAAGAATGGAATTAAGGTAATTTTAACAATTCCAACAATGCCCTTGCCGCTTCCCTCCCCTTATTACCCAATTTACCACCCGATCTATTTATGGCCTGTTCCAAATTATCCACGGTTAATATCGCATGGGTTATGGGGATAACCTTTTCCATTGAAAACCTAATTATGTTCGTTATAACGGAATTCGCCAGAAACTCCCAATGCTTGGTTTCCCCTTTTATTATGCATCCTACGGCTATAAAACCCTTGTAGTTACCCTCTTGGTAAAGTTTTGATATTCCATAAGGTATTTCTGATGCCCCCGGCACCCATAGTACCTTAAACCCTTCCCCTTCCTTTTCCAACTCCTCAATACACCCCCTTACAAGCCTTTCCGTTATAAAATCGTTAAACCTTGAAGATACTATACCTATCAATTATTTACTCTTCCCCCCTTCCTCTTTACCCTCGGGCAAAAGTATATAAACTTCAACCCTTCTGTCGCTTGCGAGCCCCTTACCCGTAGGCTCAAATATTGTATAGTTTTCAACTATAAACCTACTCTCATCCAGGTCAAACTGCCTCATTAAGTATTCCTTAACCGCCAATGCCCTCTTTTGTGATAGGAGTTCGTTGTAAAAGGCTCCACCCCTCCTATCGGCATGCCCCCTTATTACAGCCTTTGCATAGGGCTCTTCAACGAGCATTCTACCAACCTTATCAAGTTCGCTTTGGTAATTAGACTTTATTATAGTTTTGTCGGTGTCAAAATACACCGTTGCAACGAGTTGGGGCTTCCTTGAAAGCTTCTTATACAGTTTAACCTTAACAACCGCATCCGTCATCAAGGAAACACCAACATCCACCGGTTGATAACCTTCATCCGTTTTTGATATTGTAAGCAGGTAATTTGACCTCGGTAAAGAATCTTCCCTGTAAGTTCCCGCATTATCCGTTTTTGCCTCCTTACTAACCTTACCAACGATTTTTATATCCGCACCCTGTATGGGTTTTCCGGATAGGGAATCAACCACCATAACTATAAGCGAGGCGGTTTTGGCTTCCTCTTCCGCAGGTATCGCGACACCTATCGGTCCTCCAACACCCCCTCCCGGGACGGGTTGGAATATCCTTTCGGCTATACGGGCGGGTGATACATGCGCCCCTACAAACAATTCCCAGTTCCACTCCCACTTTTTAGGTTCCTTGGGTGAAAAATAATACCTGTTAGTATAATAGTTCCAAGTTAAATTGGTTCCAGCCGAAAGAACCAACCCACCGTTAAAGAATTTATACCTTGCCATTGGGGTGACGAATACGAAATCTTGATTAAACCCTAAGGGTCCATAATACTTGATTTCAAAACCGGATTCCAAATCATAATAAGAGGTAAATAAACCAAATCCAACAAACAGAGGCGTTTTTGTTAAACCAAAACTCCCTTCATCAACATTATAACCAAAGCCAAGGGCGGCGTTTAAGAGTAGCCTAAAGGACCAAAGTTCCCTTACAAAATCGTAACCGGTTGCCAATCCCGCCCTGGCCCCGTGCAAACCTTCACGGATTTTTATAGAATCCCTTAACATACTGCAATCCGGGGGAACGCATATTTCCGTGGCCTGCCTTTCACCCGTGGCGATGGTTCCGTTTAGTATTACGGAAACTCCCCAATTCCTTTTATCCAAAAACTGCCATTTTACCCCGAAATCAAAGTCCCTCATTCCTCCGAACCATCTCCTTTGGGGGGATAGAGCGGTATCCGGAAGCCAGTTCATACCCTTTAATGTGGCGAAAACCTCTAACCTCCGAATTGGTACGGCGTTTATAGATCCCCAACCGAAGAGGAATTCCTCAATGCCGTATGGACTACTCCATACTTGCTTGGGATATACCGTTGTTTGCAGGTAGTTGAGATATCCCCCAGATACGAGCTTTTCCGAGGATGCCCTCCAGTCAAACATATCAAAATAACCGCCAAGGCCCGTATTTGATAGGTATGATATTAGTATTATCATAAGTGCCCCGCGAGGGATTTGAACCCCCGACCCGCGGATTAAGAATCCGCTGCTCTACCGGGCTGAGCTAGCGGGGCAAACGGGGTTGATATTATAAGGGGGAAATTTTATTTTTGTGGAAACCTTTTTAAAAAAGCAAACAGGTTAGATATATCCTTTGGAACCGGTGCTATAAATTCCATATAGCTGGCCCTTGTTGGATGCCTTATTATCAATTTCCAGGCGTGTAATGCTTGCCTATGTATAATATTTAATACATCTTCAATGGGTGCTTTTTTACCCTTCAATGCATTAATAATTTTCCCCATATCCCTTCCGGAATATACGGGATCCCCTATTACTGGATGTCCAAAATATTCCATATGAACCCTTATCTGATGCGTTCTCCCGGTTTTAAGGCTAACCTTTAAAAGTGTCGCAAAGTCAAATATAACCAAGGGTTCAAAGTCCGTTATGGCCGGTTTTGAATTTATAACCGTTATTGCCATCCTTTCGCGGTGTAGTGGGTGTCTCCCTATTGGGGCCTCTATGGTTCCCGGTTTTTCAACTATTCCCCAAACGAGGGCCAAATATATCCTTTTTGCTTCCTTTAAAGCAATCTGTCTTGCCAATTCCCTTACGGCTCTTTCGCTCTTTCCCACAACCATCACACCCGATGTATCTTTATCCAATCTATGCACTACCCCAGGCCTTTTTCTCTCCGCACCCGGGGCGTTTAAGAGTTTGTTATAAAGGGCGTTAACAAGGGTTCCGGTGAAATGACCCTTGGCGGGATGTACAACCTCTCCGGGTGGTTTGTTTATAACTATAATGTCTTCATCCTCATAAATTATATTCACCTCCCTTTCCTCTGGAATTATTATATCCGGAGGTTCTTCAATTTCAAACTCCGCATATATTACATCGCCCGCTTTAACCTTATAACTCGGTTTAACGGTTCTGTTATTAACCAAAACCTTTCCCCCTTCTATTAATTCCCTTATTTTAGTCCTTGATAAACCGCACCCACTTATGTAAAGGTATGTATCAACCCTTATATTCTGATTCTTCGGATTTACTATCCGACGAAATACTTTCCTTTTCTTTTCCATCTTTTAAAAGTTCTTCAAGTTCTTCCCCGCTTATTGTTTCCTTTTCAAGGAGCGCCTGGGCTATTTTGTGAAGGCTCTCTATATTTTCCCTCAATATCTTCTCCGCCCTATTCTCAGCCCATTCAACGATCCTTTTTATCTCCTCGTCAATTATCCTTAAAGTTTCTTCCGATATTGGGGTTTTTAATCCCAAATCCCTACCCAAGAATATTTCCCTCTGGGTTTTCCCAAATGTGGCGGGTCCGAGCTTTTCCGACATTCCCCATTCCGTCACCATTTTTCTTGCAATTTCCGTTACCCTTTCCAGATCGTTTGCCGCCCCGGTTGATAGGTTACCAAATATTATTTTTTCCGCAACCCTTCCCCCCATAAGCACCGTTATCATGTCCTCTATGTATTCCTTTGTCATGAGTTTTTTATCCTCTTCGGGAACCGCAACGGTAACCCCTAGGGCCATACCCCTTGGAATAACCGTAACCTTGTGTACGGGATCGGCGTTAGGAAGGAGTTTTGAGAGTAAGGCGTGCCCAGCCTCGTGATATGCAACCCTTTTCTTTTCCTCTGGATTCAATGCCCCTTCCTTTGCTACACCCATCATAACCTTATCAACCGCCTCTTCCAAATCGCTCTGTTCTACAAACTTCTTATTTCTCCTCGCCGCAAGCAGGGCAGCCTCATTTATAACATTCGCCAAATCCGCACCCGAAAAACCCGGGGTTATCCTTGCTATCTTTTTTAAATCCACATCCGGCGCGAGTTTAACCTTCCGGGCGTGTATTTTTAATATCTCATACCTACCCTCAACATCGGGTCTATCAACAACAACAACCCTATCAAACCTTCCCGGCCTCAACAACGCCGGATCCAAGATGTCCGGCCTATTCGTTGCCGCTATAACGATAATGCCCGTACCCGCCTCAAATCCATCCATTTCCACCAACAGTTGGTTTAAGGTTTGTTCCCTTTCATCATGACCACCGCCTATTCCGGCACCCCTTACCCTGCCCACCGCATCTATTTCATCTATAAATACAATAGCTGGGGCAAGTCTTTTTGCCTTTTCAAACAAATCTCTAACCCTTGCGGCCCCGACTCCTACAAACATTTCAACGAATTCCGAACCGGAAATGGATATAAATGGAACACCCGCTTCACCGGCAACAGCCCTTGCCAACAGGGTTTTACCCGTACCCGGAGGTCCTACCAATAGAACACCTTTTGGTACCCTCGCACCCAAAGATGCATACTTTTGGGGATTTTTCAGATAATCCACTATCTCTTTTAACTCCTCTTTTGCCTCTTTCACATCCGCCACATCGTCAAATGTAACTTTGGGTTTATCCTCCGTATAAATTTTTGCCCTGCTCTTTCCGAAATCAAAGGCCCTACTAACATTACCGTCCATCTGACGGAACATAAAAAACCATAGAAACATTAGTATGAGTATCCAAGGTAGATATCCGATAATCATTTCCATCCACATCTGCTTGGGCTTGAATTTAACTATTACCCCGCTTTCCACAAGTTCCCTAAAAGTATTCTCGTCGTTGAAGGGTAAATAAAGGTGAAAATTCTTTACCTGCTTATCACCGATTATAATAGATTGTTTTAACACACCAAAAACCTCATTTTCTCTAACAACAATGGTATCAATGTTTCCGGAATTTACCTGTTCAACAAAGGTGTTGTATGTAATTTCCACACTCCCCGTGTTTTGCAGTGTAAAAAACTGCAAAGCCAAAAACCCCACCAATATCAAAATCCCCCAAATTACGAGTGTTGTAATAAAAGAATTCCCTTTCCTTTCCATCTGTTCGTTTATTCTAAGGTTGATAAACTTTATAAGGATTACCCTTTTGTCTTGACAAACCCCTACCCAAAAGGTATAATTGAAAGGTTTGAATGATAGGCGAGAATAACGGGATGGGGGCTGAATTATAGGCCCTTATGGGCTTAACCCCCTTTCGCCCATAGGGGTCTTGGGAAAAAGGGGGGAAGGAGGTAAAGGTATGTCTTTGTTTGTGGTTGCTTTGATTGATGGAGGTTTTGATACCCTTGCAATAGTAAAATTGAAAACGGAAAACGCGGTTATAGTATGTAAACCTGCGTACAATAAGGATAACATTTTAACCCCCTTTTCTCCAAGCTATGATTACATTGAGGTTGTTAAAGAGAAAACTCCCGAAGGCATAGTTTTACATCTCCACATACCTCATAGGTTGATAGGCCAGATAGATATAAAGGCATTTCGTAATTGGTATAACGGCGTGCTAAACTTTTTGCAAGAAATAGCGGATAATCCCCAACCCCTTTGTCAATACGGGCCTCAGCGTTGCGAAATTCAAAGCGACATTCAAGATCACGATCCAAGTATCAGCACTCAAAGTTTTTCGGTTCCATCCTCAAAAGACATAAATCAGCCTATTGCATATTTTGGGCAATATACCGTTTATGATATAAACGGTCGTAAGGTATTTGAAGGTAAGTTAAGCGGGAAATTACCTCCTTTAAAGAAGGGTGTTTATTTCTTTAAGGGTGAAGACGGGAAGGTTGTAAAGGTTGTCGTTAGGTAATCAACCAAGCCCCCACCCCTCACTTGACATTCACACCTAACTTAGGCATTATTGATTGCCCGGGTAGGGATTACTTGACAAACCCCTACCCAAAAGGCATAATTGAAAGGTTTGAATGATAGGCGAGAATAACGGGGTGGGGAAGTGAGGCGACGAAATTACTAAGGGCCACAGGTGGATGGCTCGGCAGGGGGAGGCGATGAAGGGCGTGTTAAGCTGCGAAAAGCCCGGGGGAGGCGCATAAAGCCTGTGATCCCGGGATGCCCGAATGGGGAAACCCGGCCCACCGTTGAGGTGGGTCATCACATGGGGAAGGGCTTTGCCCGAGTACCCATGTGAGGCGAACCCGGGGAAGTGAAACATCTCAGTACCCGGAGGAAAAGAAAGAGACATCGATTCCCTGAGTAGCGGCGAGCGAAAGGGGAGGAGCCTAAACCACTCCTACCGTTAAAGCCCGGGGGCGTTGGTAGGGGTGGGGTAGTGGGGCGTAGCCGGAGGGGGCCCCGGACCCCTCAGGGAGTTACAAAACCGCTCTCTAGCCGAAGCCGGTGGAATACCGGCGCCATAGAGGGTGAGAGCCCCGTAGGCGAAAGGGAGCGGTCTCCCGGGGCTACGACCCCGAGTACCGCGGGACACGTGGAATCCTGCGGGAATCTGGGCGGACCACCGCCTAAGGCTAAATACTACCCCCTGACCGATAGCGCACGAGTACCGTGAGGGAAAGCTGAAAAGCACCCCGGGAAGGGGGGTGAAATAGAACCTGAAACCTGTGGCCTACAACAGCTCGGAGCCCGCCTTTGGCGGGTGACGGGGTGCCTTTTGCAAAATGAGCCCGGGACTTGCCGTCACCGGCGAGGCTAACCCTGCGGTGGGTAGCCGTGGGGGGAGCCGTAGGGAAACCGAGTCCGAATAGGGCGCTTAGTCGGTGGCGGCAGACCCGAAGCCGGGTGAGCTACCCATGGGCAGGGTGAAGGCGGGGTAACACCCGCTGGAGGCCCGAACCGGTGGGCGGTGAAAAGCCCTCGGATGACCTGTGGGTAGGAGTGAAAAGCTAATCGAACCCGGTGATAGCTGGTTCTCCCCGAAATGCATCTAGGTGCAGCCTCGGGCGGTCCCTACGGGGGGTAGAGCACTGTTGGGGCTAGGGTCAACCGAACCCCGACAAACTCCGAATACCCGTAGGGTAGGGGTTTTTACCCCGACAGCCCGGGAGTGAGGGCATGGGGGATAAGCTCCATGTCCGAGAGGGAAACAACCCAGACCACCGGCTAAGGCCCCAAAGTGCCGGCTAAGTTGTAAAGGAGGTGGGGACGCTAAGACAGCTGGGATGTTGGCTTAGAAGCAGCCATCATTTAAAGAGTGCGTAATAGCTCACCAGCCGAGCGTCCCCGCGCCGAAAATTTAACGGGGATCAAGCCGGCCGCCGAAGCCGTGGGTTGTCGGTGGTTTTAACCACCGGCAGCGGTAGGGGGGCGTTCCCAGGCGTTAGCCTGGGAAGTGAGAATCCGGGCATTAGTAGCGATAAGGAGGGTGAGAATCCCTCCCGCCGTAAGCCCAAGGTTTCCACCGGCAGGTTCGTCCGCGGTGGGTTAGCCGGTACCCTAAGGTGAGGCCGAAAGGCGTAGCCGATGGGAAGTGGGGTTAATATTCCCCCGCCACCGGCGTGGAGCCCGAGGGGCGACGCGGGAGCGAAGGGCCCGGGGGCTGGTGGCTTAGCCCCTCCAAACCTCTAGGGCGATGACGGGCCGAGGCAAATCCCGGCCCCGAGCCTGAGGGGGAGTAAGGAACTCGGGGGAAACCCCGGGGAAGGGCCCGGAGCACACCGACGAGAAATAACCTCGCGGGCGTTGAAGCGCCGGTGACCGTACCGCAAACCGACACAGGTGGGCGGGCATAAATGTGCTAAGGCGCGCGGGATAACCCCCCCTAAGGAACTCGGCAAGTTGCCCCCGTAACTTCGGGAGAAGGGGGGCCCTAGTAGGGTTAGGCTCCTCCGCGGGCCGAGCCCGAACGGGTCGCAGAGAATAGGGCCTGGCGACTGTTTACCAAAAACACAGGTCCCTGCACAACCCGTAAGGGGATGTATAGGGGCCGACGCCTGTCCGGTGCCGGAAGGTTAAGGCGGGGGGTGATGAGCTCCCCGCTGAAGCCCCGGTAAACGACGGCCGTAACCCTAACGGTCCTAAGGTAGCGAAGTTCCTTGTCGGGTAAGTTCCGACCCGCATGAATGGCGTAACGACTGGGCCACTGTCTCAGGGGGGGACCCGGCGAAGTTTCAGTGCCAGTGAAGATGCTGGCTACCCGCGGCGGGACAGAAAGACCCCGTGGACCCTTACTGCAGCCTGGCGTTGGACTCTGGCAGGGCATGTGCAGAATAGGTGGGAGGCTGTGAAGCCGGGGCGCCAGCTCCGGTGGAGCCACCAGTGAGATACCACCCTTGTCCTGTCGGGGTTCTAACCTACACCCATGGATCGGGGTGGGGGACAGCGCTAGGTGGGCAGTCTCGCTGGGGCGGCGTCCTCCTAAAAGGTAACGGAGGAGCCCATAAGGTCCCCTCAGGGCGGACGGTACCGCCCGTTGAGTGCAAGGGCATAAGGGGGCCTGACTGCGAGGCCGACAGGCCGAGCAGGGGCGAAAGCCGGGCCTAGTGATCAGGCGGTCCCGTGTGGAAGGGCCGTCGCTCAGCGGATAAAGGGTACCCCGGGGATAACAGGCTAGTCGGGCCCGAGAGTCCACTTCGACGGCCCGGTTCGGCACCTCGATGTCGGCTCAGCCCATCCTGGGGGTGAACAAGCTCCCAAGGGTTGGTCTGTTCGCCCATTAAAGGGCTACGTGAGCTGGGTTCAGACCGTCGTAAGACAGGTCGGTCCCTATCCGCCGTGGGCGTAGGGCGCTTGAGGGGGCCTGCCCACAGTACGAGAGGACCTGGGTTGGGGGCACCTCTGGTGTACCGGCTGTCGCGCCAGCGGCAGAAGCCGGGTAGCCATGTGCCTAACCGATAACCGCTGAAAGCATCTAAGCGGGAAGCGGGCCCCAAGATAAGGCGCCCCATCCGGAGTCTTCGGACTCCGGGGTAAGGGCCGGGGGAGACTACCCCGTTGATGGGCCGCAGGTGTAAGCCCCGCAAGGGGTTGAGCCGAGCGGTTCCAATCGCCCGAGGATTTCGTCGCCTCACTTCCTCACCCCGATTTTATATTTCTCTTAAATTATTGTCGTTTTCGTCAAGGCTATTAATTGAAAAACTATTCACCCCATCCTCGTTAAAGGGTTAAAATTTTTCAACCTTATAATTCTCAAACCGTGGTTGACAGAATTTTTAAGTTTGTTATAGGAACTAGGAACCAGAGGGAAGTAAGGAAAAGGTGGAAAATTGTCCAAAAAATAAACGAAATTTACGAAAAGTTGAATTTGACACCCGAGGATATCTTAAAGAGGACGGAATATTTTGAAGCCGCATTAAGGCAGGGGGCAAAACCCGAGGAATTATTACCCGAAGCCTTTGCGGTTGCAAAATATGCCACAAAATTACTCGTAGGTAAATCCTGGACGGTTACGGGCATCCCTTACACGTGGGATATGATATACTACGATGTGCAACTATTGGGTGGAATAGTATTGTTTGAGGGTAAAATTGCCGAAATGGCCACAGGTGAGGGTAAAACCTTAGTGGCGACCCTACCCCTATACCTTCACGGATTGATAGGTAGAATAAAGGGAACGGGTGTTCATATAGCCACCGTAAACGATTACCTTGCCAGAAGGGATAAGGAATGGATGGGTCCTTTATACGATATGTTGGGGTTATCCGTGGGCGTTATACAGTCCCTAATGCCTACGGAGGAAAGGAAAAAAGCCTATAACGCCGATATAACATACGGTACGGCCAACGAGTTCGGTTTTGACTATTTAAGGGATCATATGGTTTATTCAAGGGAAGAAAAGGTTCAAAGGGGGCATTATTATGCCATAGTTGATGAGGTTGATTCCGTCTTAATAGATGAGGCGAGGACACCTTTGATAATATCCGGTCCGGCTCAACACTCCAATGTTGAAAGGTTCAGAGAAATGAAGCCCATAGTTGAAAGCATGTATAAAGAGCAGCAAAAACTCATAGCGCGCTTTCTTGACGAGGCCGAAAGACTCCTCGGAGAGGGAAACATCAAGGAGGCTGCAAGGAGGTTATTACAGGTTAAGAGGGGAGCCCCCAAGAACCGTAGGCTTTTCAAGGTCTTGCAAGAGCCTGGTATTATGTCGGCCGTTGATAAAATGGAATCCGAGGGTTTAAAGGATAAGAAAATAAGGCTTTGGGATGCCGAACTCTACTATGTTGTTGATGAGAAGTACCATTCCGTTGATATTACAGAAAAGGGCAGGGAATTTATACATAAGTTTTATCCAGACCTCTTTAAAATACCCGATATAGCCAGCGAAATACACCTTATAGATATGGATCCGAAAATACCCCCAAAGGAAAAGTTCGCCTTAAAGGAGAGGATATATCGGGAATTTCAAGACAAAACGGAAAAAATCCATGCAATCCAGCAGCTCATAAAAGCCTACACCCTATTTGAAAAAGAGGTGGATTATGTGGTTATGGACGGTAAGGTTATAATAGTTGATGAAAAGACCGGTAGGTTAATGCCCGGTAGGAGGTGGTCGGACGGACTTCACGAGGCGGTTGAGGCAAAGGAGGGGGTACCAATACAACAGGAAACCCAGACATTCGCAACCATAACATTACAAAACTATTTCAGGATGTATGAGAAGCTTGCGGGTATGACGGGAACCGCTTCCACGGAGGCGCAGGAATTTTGGGAGATATACAAACTCGATGTTATAAGCATCCCAACAAACAAACCGGTTAGGAGGGTTGATAAACCCGACATAATATACAGGACGAAAAAGGATAAGTATCTGGCTATGGTTAGGGAAATAGAGGTTTGGCATAAACTCGGGAGACCAATCCTTGTGGGTACAACATCCATAGAGGAATCGGAATTGTTGTCAAGGTATTTGAGGATGAGGAAAATACCCCACCAGGTTCTCAACGCCAAACACCACGAAAGGGAAGCCCAGATTGTGGCCCTTGCCGGGCAGAAGGGTGCGGTAACCATAGCCACAAATATGGCCGGAAGGGGAACCGATATAAAACTCGGTCCGGGTGTCTTAGATCCATACGACCAAGAACTCGTTAAGAAGCTCGTGGAAGAAATGAAAGATGACCCCATCCCCACATGGAAACAGATAGTTAAAAGGGGATATATACCCCCTTATGACGAAAACGATCCAACAACTTGGGAGTATTACGGGCTTTATGTTATGGGTGCCCAAAGGCACGATTCCCGTAGAATTGATAACCAGTTAAGGGGAAGATCCGGTAGGCAGGGTGATCCAGGTATGTCCAAGTTTTTCCTATCATTGGAGGATGACCTTATGAGGCTGTTCGGGGCCGATAAGGCCGTAGAAATGGCTGAAAAGTTTGGCCATAGGGAGAAATGGCCTCAGGAATCAAAGATGGTTACAAAGGCCATAGAAAACGCCCAAAAGAGGGTTGAATACATGCACTTCCAAATGAGGAAAAGGCTCCTTGAATACGACGAGGTTTTAAACAGGCAGAGAAAGGTTATATACACCCTAAGGGATAGGATAATTGACGGTGAGGATATATCGGATGTGGTAAGGGAGTTTATAGAGGAGTTGGTGGATGAGGTGATTGATAAATATGCAAATTCACCAAACCCCGATTTCTGGGATAAGAAAAAGATTATAGAAAGGCTGAGTTTGATATTTTTGGGTGATTTTATGTTTGTTGAGGAGATAAGGGATAGAAAAGAACTTAGGGAAAAGTTGGTTGAACATATTTTAAGTATGTATTCCAGGCGGGAAGAAGAATTTGGAAGGGAGCAAATGAGGGAAATTGAGAGGATAGTTTTATTGACAACCCTTGACGAGCTATGGAAGGATCACCTTTACAAGTTAGACCATCTAAAAGAGGGCACCAATCTCCGCGCTTATGGACAAAAGGATCCGCTGGTAGAGTACAAGAAAGAGGCATTTGCCCTATTTGATGAAACCCTTACAAAGATAAGGGATATAACCCTTGAAAGGCTTTTCCGCGTGCAAGTGGTTCCGAGTATGCCCCGGATGTTTGTCCCAATACCGCAAAGGGCTACACCCGATTCCGAAACTTCTAATAAGGCAAAGTCCCGCAGAAGAGGGGTTATATTGGAGGATTAACCTTGAAAGGACCCATAGTTATAACGGGTGGTATGGGTTTTTTGGGTAGTTGGGTTGTGGATGAGGCTGTAAAGAGGAACTACAAGGTAATCTTAATAGACGCCCTAACCTACGCGGCAAATCCCGAATACCTCAAACACCACAAAATGAGGATAATACAACCCGAAACGAAAACGGTTTGGGGGAAAATCGCCTTAAGAAACGGCCATATACAGGTTTTAAACAGGATTAGGAATTTTGAGTTTGAATTGGTTAGAAACATTCCCGCAGAAATAGAAAACTTCTTAAATTCCGACCTTGATGTTTTGGCAATAATAGATTCCGTAGAGGATTACGAATTAATGATGGAAGTCCTCCGATTTTCCCCCTATGTTATACACTTAGCGGCCGAAACCCATGTGGATAAATCCATTCAAGACGCTTGGGATTTTGTTAGGTCTGAAATCTTGGGATTTTACAGTATAATAGACGCTTTTCGTAGGGTTTGGGGAACTAATGGTTTATTCCTTTTGGTTTCAACCGATGAGGTTCTCGGGGAGATATTAACGGGTGAGGCCGATGAAAACGCCCCTTTAAAACCCAGAAATCCATATGCCGCCGCAAAATCCTCACAAGAACATTTCGCCCAGAGCTATATAAACACATACGGAACCCCTATAATTATCGTTAGACCTACAAATGCTTACGGGCCAAGGCAACACGATGAAAAGTTTATACCAACCATTATACGGAACGCGATAAATAACACGCCAATACCGGTATACGGTGATGGAAGGCAAAGGAGGGTTTGGATATACGCCGAGGATGTTGCAAGGGGAATAATGGATGTTTTTGAAAAGGGGGAAAAGTTTGAAATTTACCATATAGGCAGTGAAGACGAGTTGGAAAACCTGGAACTCGTTAAAATAATCTTAAAAATGATGGGGAAGCCCGAAGGTCTTATATCATTTGTCAAAGATAGACCGGGGCACGATAGGAGGTATAAGCTTTCTTATAAAAAAATTCTGCAACTCGGATGGAAGCCCACAACCCCCTTGGGAGAGGGTTTAAGAATAACCATAGAATATTACCTTAAAAAGTATGCACCTGACAGATCTACTGTTTGAGGATAATCCTTGGTGGCTTAATCGTTTTGAGGGTAAGGGTTGGTTTCCCGAAATAAAGGGTAAAGGGATATTAAAAATTTGGATACCCCCGGGTAGGGTTGATAGGGATGGGATAATGTGGTTTTGTCAAAAATGGGCGGATTTATATGGGAAATTTTCCGTACTCTTCTTTGACTTGGGTAGATTTGAGGTTCTACCCGATATGCTATACGATGCCTTAAACTTCTACTATACCCGTATGTCTTTTATATCGGAAAAGAGGCTAATAGTGATAAATTCTGCCCATATACTAAACGAGTATAAGGGAATTGAAGAATTCGCCGATGATGAAACCACAATCCTGTTGATATACCCAATATTTGTAGAGGATGCAAACATAAGGGTTTTGAGGTTTAAAAGGGATGTTTTTAAGGATTTGGAAAAAAGGTTTTGGGAGGGGGATTTTGAAGGGTTTTTAAGGGGTATAAATGATAGGGATATTTCAAAAAGGTTGGAAATGGTCTTTTGGAGGGATGTGATGGGTTTTCCAAATCTTAACTCACATACGGAAAGCATTTATAAGGCCTTGCATATAATCAACGAGTTTTACGATATTAGGGAAAAGGGGTTTTTGAGGAAATTCTTAAACTTTGTAGTGGAAAACCACGGGCAACCCTTTGTTTATAGGGATTTGGCGGATAGTTTGGATGTTAGGTTTGAAACCATAAAGTCCTTTATGGATTACTTTTTCTCCGTAGGTTTATCCTTTGAAGTATCCGAAATAGGGTCATCCCCAAGGGCACATCGCAGGATTTTCCTATCTTCCGGGAGGTTTTATAACGCATTAACCCATAGGGATTTTAAATCCCTTTTTGCCTTGGGTGGCGATGAACTACTTTTAAAATACTCATTCCCCGAACTTTTCTTGGCGGCGAATGAAAGGGGTTTTCAGGTTAGCCTCAAAGACGAAAGCGGGAAGTCGTTTGTGATAACGGGGAATAACAAGACTTTTGCGATAAACCTATCCGATTTCCCCTATTACTTTGTATCTGCCGTTTGATCACTGGTTTACCCAGAGTTTATAAATCGCAAAGGTTATAGCCGTATAAAAGGCGTTTGCCCACCACATACCCACCTCGGGTGGAATTATACCCCTCTTACCCAAATCCTCCCCGCTTATAAGGAATATATAATAAATTACGAATACGAAAAAGGATACCCCAAAGGCGGGGCCATATCCCCCCCTCTTTAAAACAAAACCTATATACATGGCCAAGAAAACGAATATAATCGCCGCAAAGGGCATAGAAAACTTTTTATGAACCTCCACCTTTAAGGTGTTTATCCTCCTCTTTAAACCCACATCCTCCTTACCGCTTTTTGTAAATTGATCGGTTAATTGCCTTATCTCCGTTAAAAGCATTTTTATATTCTTTTCCCTATCAGACCTCCACTCCCTTTGTTTCCTTATGAGTTCGTCGTTTAATGGGATTTGAAGCCTGTATTCGGAAAAATTCACCCTTTTGTATATTTTTTCCCTGTCATCGTAATCGTGAAGGTATCCCTTGTTTAATATAAAATTGAGGTTTCTTTCGGCATCTATAAACATTATTCCATCACTTGCCACTATGGTTTGCATATTTCCACCTTCCAATTGCTGTATAACCACATCCGATATTTCCCCAGTTTTATCATCCTTTTTACCCACATATATCCAAAAGTTTCCTATCTGCGAAAATGTCCCCGGTTTTATTTGGGCGGTTGGCCTCTTTTCAAGTATATCCAATAGTAAGTTTTTCAACCTATAATTACTCTCGGGAACTACCCTATCGTTGAACCAAAACATAAACGCCGTTAAAAGCCCAACCACTATGGAGACCGGAAGTGCTATACGATTAAGACTTATACCCGAAGATTGTAATGCCATTATTTCCAAATCCTGCGCCATCCTGCCAAAGGCCACAAGACAGCCAACAAAAACCGACATGGGGATGGTCATTGATAGGATAAAGGGTAGGGAATACAACATAACCTGCGATACGATATCAAGGGGCAGACCCTTTTTTATTATAAGGTCCATTAGGTCAAAAACCCTATCTAAAAGCAATATCATAGTTGTAACGAGTAAAGCCCCAAAAAAGGGCTTTATTGTATTTTTTACGGTATAAATATCAAGCCTTTTCAAGTGGGGGATTTTATCGCTGTTTAATTTGTGGCGACCTTAGAATATCCATCCGTGAAAAACCTTTTAATTGAACTGGGTTGTGAGGAAATCCCCGCTTTTGTTCAAGAGGGTGCCGCGGAATTCCTTCACAACTTTTTGGTTCAAAGGTTAAAGGAATTGAACTTTAAGGTAGAGGGGGGTAAGTATTTTGCAACTCCGAGGCGTCTGGCGGCCCTAATAAAGGTTTCCCCTTACAGCGAAGAGGTTTTAATAGAAAAAAAGGGGCCCCCTTTAAAAGTTGCTTATGACGATAAAGGGAATCCCACAAAGGCATTATTGTCCTTTCTAAAAGGGATCGGTGCGAATTTGGAAGATGTTTATACTATAAGGGAAGGGGATAAGGAGTATGTGGGGGTTAAGGTAAAAGGGGGTGGGGAGTTCATAGGAGATGTTATAGGAAACCTGATTTTGGAATACATTGGTTCCGTGCCTTTGCCTAAAAGGATGAGGTGGGATAATTCGGGTATAACATTTATAAGACCTATAAGGTGGATTTTGTGCATCCTTGAAGATGAGGTTTTAAATTTTCGTTTGGGGAATATCTCTTCATCAAACATTACCTACCTTTCAAGGGTTCCGGAAAATAGAAGTGTAGTAATTGATAAGGCGGAATATTATGAGAG
This sequence comes from Caldifarciminota bacterium, assembly GCA_039802605.1. Lineage (GTDB taxonomy): Bacteria > Hydrothermota > Hydrothermia > LBFQ01 > LBFQ01 > Caldipriscus. The sequence continues at coordinate 31,548 of JBDRWW010000003.1, forward strand.
AATATTGGAGGAGAACGACATTATTCCGGATTTCCAAAAGAGGAAGAAAAGGATAAAGGAAGAAATTGAAAAATTTTTCCCGATAATTGAAGGGGATTTTGAGAGGTACAATGTTGATGTTGAAAACCTGATTTATGAAATTACCGGGCTTGTTGAAAAGGGATTTGCGATTTATGGAAAATTTGATGAAAGCTTTTTAAAAAACCTATACCCGGATGTTATAACGGTTGCTATGGTATCCCATCAGAGGTATGTTCCCCATATTGAAAACGGAAGATTGCATGCGGGTTTTGTGGCATTTTCAAACAATCCAAAAAACTTATCCGGACAGGTTAAGGGTTTTGAAAATGTATTGAAGGCGAGATTAAACGATGCCTTGTTTTATAAGAACGAGGATTTGAAGAGGCCTTTGGATTGGTATGTTGGGAATTTAAGGAATATTCTGTGGTTGAAGGGTGTTGGGACGCTTTACGATAAAACGCAAAAGGTTTTGGAAGTTGTTAAAAACCTCCCGGATGTTGGAATTAACGAAAACCTTATATTTGTTGCGAAGCATTACCTTTTTGACACCGCAACATCAATGATAGCAGACGGGAAGGAATTTACAAAACTTGAAGGGAAAATAGGCTATTATTATGTCAAGGATATAACCGGAAATGAGAACTTGGCAAGGGCCATATACGATTCCCATCTCCCAAAAGGTAACGAGTTTCCAAAAACCTATGAAGGGCATATAGTTGCCTTAGCGGATAACATCGTGCAAATAAGGGGATTGTTGGATATGGGTTATAAGTGGACATCTTCAAGGGATCCCCTTGGCATAAGGATGAGCGCTAGAAAACTCATCGCCTTATTACTTTACGATAACAACGGTATAACCCTTGGGAGAAAACCCTTAAAGGGATTCTTAAAGTTCTTTGACAAACATTCGGATGCGGTGGTTTCCTTAATAGAAGAACTCCTACCAACATCCGTGGAATACCTACAAAGGATTTTTAATTATCCATACTATCCCATTAAGGGGAAATTTACCCAATTAACCTTTAAGGGTGAAAACCTATTCCTTGAATGCGTAAAGGCGAAGGTTTTGGAGGTTATACTCCTGGGGGGGGATGCCGAAAGGTTTATAACGATTACCAAAAGGGTAAAGAATATCCTTGAAGCAAAACCTACAAAGTTTTTAAAGGATGAGGGTGGATATGAAAGGTATGAAGAGGCCTTAAAGGATTACCTCTCGCAATTGGAAATTAGCCTATCCAAGGCTTTAAAATGGGAAAACCTTGATAACGAAGGGGTTTTTTCGCTTTGGAATGAATATATGGGAAATTTGATGGGTTTATACGATATTCTTGACGAATTCTTTTCAAATGTTCCGGTAATGGTGGAGGATGAGGGAAAGAGAAATTACAGGCTAAACCTTTTAAAGAAGGCATACGGTTTAATAGGGGAAGTCCTAAGGTTTGACAGAGTGGAGGGGTTTATATAATTCCCGATTTATCCCTTATAAACCTTTCCGCCATATCCCACTCCTCATATAAAGACAGATTTTTCCTATATTGTGGGAGATATTCTTCAAATTCCTCCATTATCTTTTCCCGCTTTCCCGAAACTTTCAAGGCCTTGTAAGAACATAGGAATTCCGCCGATACAAACTTTAACATAATATCCGAAAGCTTTAATAGCCTTAAAGTTGCTCCAAAACTCATGGGAACCCAATCTTCCTGATCGTTCCCCGTGGGAATGGATTGGTAAGAATAAGGCGTTGATAAAACCTTACACTCCGCAAAAAGCGATGCCAACGCCGTTTGCAGCATCATTAAACCCGATTCCTTCCCCGGATTTTCGGAAAGCATTAAGGGTAAGCCGGATTTTTCACTTAGCATAAAGAAAACCCTCCTCTCAATCGCCCCCATATACGCCGTTAAAGCCGAAGATAACATATCGGATGCGAAGGAGATGCTTTGCCCGTGAAAGTTTCCCGTTGAATATATATCCCCATTAACAAAAACGGGATTATCCGAACATCCCTTATAAAGCTCCGAAAACAAACCCTCGGCGGATTTTATAGCCCTCAAAAGTGGAGAGGCTATTTGTGGAAAACACCTAAAAGAATATGGGTCTTGAACCCTTTCACCGTCTCCTTCGTCTTCTATTAAATTCCAAACCTTTTGGGAAACCTCTTTTGCATATTTATCACCCATAATTCCAACCGCATCCGGGTTTAACGGGGATTTTCTGCCCTTTATGGACTTCCAACTTAAAACAAATACCTCTATGGAAATGTTAAAGGTTTTTTCAATCTTGTACAAAGCCAAGCCCAGGTTTGATAATGAGAAGGAGTACCCGTTTATCAAAGCCAAGGCCTCACGAGGTTCAAACTCCAAGGGTTCAAGTTTATACATCCTATGGGCTACTATTGAAGGAACCCTATTACCGTTTTTTAAATAAACCCACCCTTCACCCATTAGGGTAAGGGCAATATGGGAAAGTGGCGATAAATCCCCGCTTGCACCAACGGAACCAAATTCATAAACCTCTGGTGTTATACCCATGTTTAAAAATTCCGCCAACCTTTTAACCACAACCGGCCTAACGCCGGAACTCCCGTTGAGTAAATGCCTTAGTCTAACATACATCCCGGCCCTAACAATTGGTATCGGTAGGGGTTTCCCCGTTGAAACGGCATGACTCCTAACGGTTAAAACCTGAAACTCCCTTAAATCCCTTTCCGATAACCTTATATTCGCAAGGGGTCCTAAACCCGTGTTATACCCATAAACGGTTTTATCATTTGCGGCATTGTAAAAGGATTTATTCCTCTCCTCAAGAGCGCGGATTTCATCCTCATCTATTTCCACCGTTTTCCCTTTGGAAATTTCCCACAATTCCTTTATATACGGCATAAACGGTTATTCTAAACCCGTATAAACCCATATACTCCCATCCCCACCTTCAAAAAGCAACCTCAATTTGAGTCTTTTGACCAAATAATCCTTATCGGGCAAATAGCCCCTGTGAATCCCGTTAATCCAAACTATAACCCCATTTCTCTTGGCCATGGTATCCCTTAAAGCCTCAATTTCTTCATAGAAATTCGGGTTTTTTCTCGCATTGTGCGGTTCGTAAATCCTCGGAATAAATTCCGCATAAATTCCGGTTCTATACCATATAAAATCCGGGGCGTTTGAATAAACATACCTTTCCTTTAAACCTTTTAACATTTCCACAAATTTCGGATCGGAAAACCTTATAGAGTTATACCCCTCAACCCTGTAATGCCTCATATCCCTTATGTATCCGTATGCAATCGGTGATAGTATTGACAAAAATAGAAAATTCCCAAAACGGCTAACCGCCAAAATTATAAGGATAAACGATAAGAAGTAAATGGGTGAAAGTATCCTAAGGTTTGGGGTTGTTGAATGGTCGTAAAATGTTATGCTTGCCGTTAAGAGGAGACCATAGGATGATACGAGGAGGGTTAAAGGTTTAGTAATCTTTAACCTTTTTGAAACCAAAATTGCAAAAACCATAACAAAGGTGAATATTGCGATTTTTAATTCCACACTTTCCGGATACCAAAGCCAATTTATGCCAAAAAATCCGTATAAAGTTTCGGAAAATACCCGCAGGTGTTCGGAGTTTGGTGGATGATATGCTATATCCCTCCAAGATAAAGCGTTTGTAAGCATATTTCTGACCTTCCAAAATATAAAGGGCAGCGTTGATAGCACCAAAATTATCGGCTTTTCCGCCATAACCCAAGAGAATATTCCGCTGTACCTTATAATGGGCATTGCCCCCGTCAAGAAGGTTAGAGGTATCAACCTACCCTTAATCCAGAAGTATATGGTTAGGAGTAAAATGGGCACAAAAAGGGCTTCACTCCATAAATGCGTGAATACATTTATATAAACGGGTGATAAACTAACCACCAAAACGCCTATATATGCCTTTATGCCCTTCAATTTTCCCGCTTCAAGGATTTTTAGGATTATAACATTTGTGATAAAGGCCAAAATGGGATTTGCAACTTTTGGATTTAAAAACGATATAAAAAGGGGATAACCCCAAGGCCAGTGTTCTATGGGGATTCTCTTTCCGCAACCCGCATAAATGCATACACAGAACGAATTCCTTATATTTTCCGCCATCTGTAAGTATGCTACGGAATCCCCCATTGAGATCCCCAAACCATCCCTTGCGATGAAGTATATAATCGCTGCTGGGCCTATAAGCAATAAAATAAAGGGCAAGTAAGATATTATAAAATCGTTTCAGCCTTAAAATACCCACTTGATGCCGGGGTGGCGGAATGGCAGACGCGGCGGATTCAAAATCCGCTGGGCTTTAACGCCCGTGCGGGTTCAAGTCCCGCCCCCGGCATTATAAAAATCCGTAAATCCCTAAAATTCTTAATAGCAATTGTGGGCTTTTTGTTTGCCTTTTACCCGATTTTCAAAGGGGGGTTCAAAGGTATAAGTTTTAACCCACTTTTTCTGCTAATTTCTTTTTTCACTCTGATGTTTTCATATGTATTTTTGCCCATAGTTTGGTTTTTTGTCGCCCGTTCCTTCGGAATACCGATAACATTTAAGGAGAGTGTGGTTTCTTGGTATGTTTCATCCATAGGGAGGTATATACCGGGGAAGGTTTGGCAATTTGCGGGGAGGGTATCAAGTTTAAACCATCCGGCCGGAAAGGTTGTAAGCGCTATGGTTTATGAACACCTCGTTTTAATGCTTTCCGCCGCAATGTTTTCGTTTATATATACCAGGTACCCCTTCATTCAGGGTTTCACATTTTTAATCCTTCTCCTTATAACCATAATCTGGGGATATTCTGTAAAGTTCCTCCAAAGGTTTAACCCCAATCTCTCATATGCCCCAAAAAACGCAAAACTCGTTTTTCTATCCGTTTTGTTTTCCACTATTTACTGGATTTTTTCAAGCCTATCCGCATATTTTGTTTCTCTAAGTTTGTTCTCAAACTACGGATATAGGTATATAGCATTCGTATTTTCCTTTTCTTTTGTGGCCTCTTATGTTCTACCCTTAACACCTGCGGGTTTGGGTATAAGGGAGGGTATAATATCCGCTTTAATGGGATATAACATACAATCTTCAACCTTTTCAATCTTAACCCGTTTAGTTATTACCGCTGTGGATATTGCGATGCTGATTTTTGCTTTAATTTACAACAGATTCGCCAAATAAACCCCGCCGTATAACGCGGAATGTTCAAGTTTAGCCTTTAAAACCGGAACCTCCACCTTATACGCAACCTTTCTTTTGAGAATTTCCCGTTTCATAGATTCTTCAAACAGATCGTACGCATTTGATATTCCACCACCCAAAACGATAACCCCGGGGTCAAATACAGAGATTATATTGGATATGAGAACCCCCAAGTACCTCCCGTATTCATCCCATAGGGTTTTTGCCAAACTCGAACCCATTCTGGCCTTATCTTCAAGAACCTTCATATCCGTAGGTGGGTTTTGGCCAAACCTTATAAACACCCTCCTCGCCCTCTCCACAAAATACGCTTCTCCCAAGAAGCTTTCGGCACAACCAAAAGAACCGCAATTACATGGAGGTCCGTTTATGTCTATGCATATATGTCCGAGTTCTCCGGCAAATCCGTTTTTACCCCTTAAAAGTTTCCCATCTATAACTACACCCCCTCCCACACCCGTTCCCAAGGTTATACCTACGGCAATCTTATACCCCTTGGCCGCACCGTAATGGTATTCACCGAGTATAAAGAGGTTTGCATCGTTTTCAATTATTGGGAAGTATTCCTTAAACTCCTCGTATAAGTTTAAACCCTCCCACCTCGGAAGGTTCGGGGCGTGTATTACAATGCCGTTTTCCAACATTCCCGCAAAGCCCAAAACGAGCCTATCAAACTTAAAATCCTTCAAAAACTCCCGAAAATCGCTTATGGAATACAGGTAATCGGATCTAACAAAACCTTTCTTTTCTAACTCTTCATTGGCAAATAAACCCCACTTAACCCTTGTCCCGCCGAAATCAACGACTAAGGTTTTCACTCTATGAACTCTAAGCGGGAGATTTCCGCCGCATCACCCCTCCTAAAACCCAACCTTATAAACCTCACGCCTTTAACCTTAGGGGCAACCTCCATAAAGAGTTTATTCACATACTTCCTATCGCCCAAAACCTTGAAAGCCTTACGGCGGTTATGCACGGTATCCTCTTTGGCCAAGGATAGAAGGCGCTCTATTAAAGACTTCGCAGCCTTTGCCTTGACCGTTGTGGTTGTTATGGCACCGTGATCTATCATTTCCCTTGCCAAGTTCACCAACAATGCCCTCCTATGCTCCCTCTCCCTTCCGAGTTTTACCCTCTTATCCCTATGCCTCATCTTTTAACTCCTCCAATTCCTTCCAATAATCCCTTCCCATTTCAAAACCAAGCCTTTTAACCGCGGTTTCTATTAGTACAACATCATCCTCCGAAAGCCCGAGTTCCTCACGCAAATCTTCCGGCTTATACTTTAAGAGTTCTCCGAATACGGTTATACCGGCCTTTTCTAAGGATTTTACGAGTTTTGAAGGTAGTTCGCTCCTAAGGATTGCCCCAATTGGGTCTTGTAATCTCCTCCTCTTAAACTCCAACTCCTCTTTGGGTAATAGCACCCTTATGGGCTTTATGGGTTTGTCAAGGACATTCTTCAAAGCCTGAAACTGGGATATGAGTATATCCACGGCTTCAAAGAAAACTTCCGAAGGCTTTTTTGAGCCATCCGTCCATATCTCCACGAACAACTTTTCCTTATCAAGCTTCCCCCCATATAGGAAATTTTCGGTGTAAAAGTTTGCCCTTACAACCGGTGAGAATATTGCGTCCATATATATAATCCCTTCCGTATTTCCAAGGGTTTGCTCCAATATCTCACGGGTTTCATCCTCTAAAAGGTACCCCCTTCCATAGGCTAAATAAACTTCCCCTATTAGTTCTGCACTCTGATCGGATAATGTTGCTATCACCTGTTCTCCGTTCACAACCTCTATATCATTGGGCAAATCCAAATCCTTGCCTTTAACCTCCTGTTCCCCCGTAAATTTCAGCTTTATCGGTACAACATTTTCAAAGGGCTTATTAACCTTAAAACGCAGCTTTTTTAGGTTTAAGATAATCGTGGGTACATCCTCTATTATTCCGGGGATACCGCTGAATTCGTGTTTTACGCCTTCAAACCTCGCGGCCACTAAGGCGGCACCGGAAGAGGATAGCATAACCGTCCTTCTAATGGAGTTTCCGAGGGTTATACCAAACCCCTTGGGTAAAGGGGCCATCTCAAACTTGCCGTAATTATCCTCCTCCTCATAATAAACACCGTTGCTTTTTAAAATATCGTTTAACATTTTCCCCTCCTTTTTTTACCTTGAATAGAACTCCACTATGAGCCTCTCGTTTATCGGATGCGTTATATCCTCCCTTTGCGGTAGTCTTACAACCTCGGCCTTAAGGGAATTCCTATCCACCTTTAACCAAGAGGGAACCGGCCTATTCATTTGCAAAGCACCCTTTAACTCGGGGTTATCCTTAAAGTAATCAAAAACTTCTATAACATCCCCAACCTTTACGATATAAGATGGTATATCCACCCTTTGGCCGTTCACCTTAATATGCCCGTGCCTTACGAATTGTCTCGCCTGCCTCCTGTTTTTCGCGAAGCCGGCCCTGAAAACTACATTATCCAACCTCCTTTCCAACAGGGATAAGAAGTTCTCTCCGGTGTTTCCGGGCATGTTCTGGGCTATGCGGAAAAACCTCTTAAACTGGGCTTCAAGCATTCCGTACATCCACTTAACCTTTTGCTTTTCCCTTAACTGCTGACCGTATATTGAGAGTTTTACTTTTTTCTGCGTAGGACCGTGTTGACCCGGAGGATAAGGTCTCCTTTCAAAGGGGCATTTATTGGTAAAGCATTTCTCCCCTTTTAAGTATAACTTCTCACCAGTTCTCCTGCAAAGCCTGCAAACCGGACCTGTATACCTTGCCATATTACACCGCCCTCTTCTTTGGTGGCCTTACCCCGTTATGGGGTATGGGTGTTACATCCTTTATCGCGATGACTTCTAATCCGGATGCAGCAACCGACCTTATGGCCGCCTCGCGACCCGGCCCGGCACCCTTCACCCTAATCTCTACCCTCTGCATACCCAAAGCCTTAGCCTGTTTGCATGCGGTTTCGGCCGCCTTTGATGCCGCAAATGGTGTGCTCTTTCTCGTACCCTTGAAGCCAACGGAACCCCCGGATGCCCAGGTTATAACATTCCCCTGTAAATCCGTAACGGTTACAATCGTATTGTTAAATGTTGATTGTATATGAACTATGCCCTCTGCCGGCGCCTTCTTAGCTTTCTTCTTTCCCTTATTTGCCATAACTACCCCCTTTTACTGTTGTTTCTTTTTTAACCTTGCAAATATGTTTCCGCGGGGACCCTTACGAGTCCGCGCGTTATGCCTCGTCCTCTGCCCCCTAACGGGCAATCCCAACTTGTGCCTTATACCGCGATAACAATTTATGTCTATAAGCCTTTTGATATTCCTCTGAATCTCGGCTCTCAACGCACCCTCAACCCTGTAATTTTCAACCTCTTGCCTCAACTTTTGAATCTCCTCTTCCGTTAATTCCCTCGTTCTTTTACGGTAATCAATTCCCGTTTTGGCCAAAATCTTCATAGCCAAAGCCGGCCCTATCCCATAAATGTAGGATAAGGCTATCCACACCGGCTTATCCCTTGGAATATCAACCCCTGCTATCCTTGCCATTTTTCCCCCTTATCCTTGCCTTTGCTTATGTTTTGGATTCCGCGAACATATAACATAAACGCGTCCCCGTCTCCGTATAACCTTGCAGTAAGCGCACCTCTTTTTCACCGAAGAATGCACCTTCATAAGGTGGGTATTATATTGCCGTTTAATTTTTTATGGGAACATATAAACCAAAATTAACTACATTTATATCATTTTATAGTTTTATTTTCCTTGACACGGAAAACCTTTTAGCCTTAGAATAACATCTGACAGGAGGTGGGATATGATAATGGTAGTAATAGCGCAAGTGGCAAATCCCTATGGGGTTTCAAGACCCCAAGATGTTATAAGGGTGAATATATACGATGAGGCTTTTGCAAACTGCAACAGGTGTGTTGATAACCTGCAAAGGGAGATATACGAATACTTTTCTGGGAGTATAGAGTTTATAGCGTACTCCCAGTTGAAGAAATCGCTTATGATAAGGTATATAAACCCCATAGATACCGCGAAGTTGGGGGATATAATAAGGAAAGCGGGGGTAAAGGGGTATGAGATACGCTTTTAAGGTTTTTGCGCTATTGAGCCTTTTGGTTTTGGGGCTTAAAGCCCAAACATGGGCGGGATTAAGCACATACGGGGGTACAAATTACGATCAGATGTGGGCCATAGATTTCATGGGAGGTACAACACCCGTTCTTGGAATGTTTACTATATCCTATTCAATAAGTGGGAGCGATGAGGACTATGTTTTGATAACACCATCTTGGCAAAAGGTTATAGGGAATACGGGTGGAAGGGATGACTGGATGTATAAGACCCAATGGCTAAACAGTGGAAATATAGTTGTAGGTGGTGCTTGGTGCAACGATGGGGGCGCTGGTCCTGGTAGTTGTTATGCACCGTTATACGGTTTTGTTGTGGGTTTAAACTCTTCGGGTAATTTTCTGTGGGGTAGGCATTTGGATTTTTCAAACCTATGGGGATGCTCTGGGAATACGAATAGACAAACGAGGGTAATGCATGTATCACCGACAAGCGATGGCGGATTTTTGGCGGCGGGGTTTTTGACATATAATATTGATGATGGTTGGGGAAGCTGTATTACCAACGATGCAGACGGTTTCATAGCCAAGTTTAACTCTACCGCTAATCTTCAATGGATAAGGATAGTGGATTGGGCTGCGGATTGGAATATAGCCACTACGGCTTTTGAAACGACGGATGGCAATTATGTCCTTTTGGCTCCGAGTTGGTATGAGGTAGGGGTTTTAAAGTTTGACCCAAGTGGTAGCCTTATCTGGCAAAGGAGGTATCCGAGGAGTATAGCGACTTCAACGATAACATTTTCTTGGGGGAAGCTCACAAGCGATGGTGGTTTCATTTTGGCCACCCATATAGCGGGTTCTGGTGATGATGCCCTGTTTATGAAGTTTAATTCATCGGGCAATTTTGTATGCGCCGCAGTTATATCAACATCTGGTAACGATTACGGTATAGATGTGGTTGAAGGGCCTAACTGGTATTGGATGACTGGGAGTTTGGGTGTAAGCGGCAACGATCTGTTTATAGCGAAGATAAGGAAAACCGATTGCAATGTTATAGAGGTTAGGAGATTACTTTCGGGTGCGGATGAACAGGGGAGGAGTATGGATATAAGGCCCGTTATGGGTATCCCTTATGTTGCGGGATATACAAACAACACCGCTTGGTCTGTCGGAAATTATGACGGTTTGGTTGCGGCGGATTCCGGAGGATTGGATACATGCTATTGGAGAAATTATTCTCCAACAATAACCTACCCGACATTTAGCGCATCCGGTTCGTTTACCGTATATTATCCAAGCATGAGCACCAGCGGTTATACCGTAAGCGTTCAGAACATTTCGGTTGCACGCAGGATAAACTGCGGATTGGATCCTTTGGGTGAAGGGGATGAAGAATTGGGAATGGATGAAAGGTTTGTTAGTTGCGAGATAAACTATACGGTGATAGGGAATAACCTGAGGTTAAGGGTGAAGTCCGAAAGGGGTGTGGATGTGAAAATATACACGCCAAACGGCGTTAAGGTTTTCGATGAGGGGTTTGTAAAGTCAGGCGTGTATAACATACCTTTGAGAAGGGGTGTATATTTCTTGAAGGCCGGAGGTAAAACCGAGAAGATTGTTATCCTGTAAAATTTACATCCTTAAAATTCCCGCCTTATGAAGGTTTTAGTGTTTATAAAAAGGACACCGGATACTGCGGCCATCGTTAAACCCTCCCCCGATGGGAAGGATATAGACAGAACAAACATACCCTTTATAATAAACCCTTATGATGAATTTGCCGTTGAAGAGGCCATAAGGTTAAAGGAGAATAGGGGGGCGGAAACCGTTGTTATGTCCATAGGGGGCGATGATGTTAAGGAGCAGTTGAGGAGGGCCTTGGCCATGGGTATGGACAGGGCCATACTCGTAAAATATCCCGAATACTGGAAATTAAACCCCTCTCAAATCGCGTATACAATAGTTGAGGTTGCAAGGAGGGAAAACCCAGACATGATCATAACGGGAAAACTTACCATTGACGATTACACCTATTCCTTAGCCCCATATGTAGCCGAAAAACTCGGGTATAACCTCATAACATATGTAACAAAATTGGAATACCTTGACGGGAAGGTTAGAGCGGAAAGGGAAACGGATTTGGGTAGCGAAATATGGGAGGCGCCTTTCCCGGTTGTTATAAGCGCGGAGAGGGGTTTGAACGAGCCGAGACTACCCAACATGAGGGGTATAATGATGGCAAAGAAAAAAGACATAGAAGAACTTGAAATAAACTTCCCCAAATACGATTACGCAATTGATAAATTCACACCCCCGCCCCCTCGTAAAGGGGTAAGACTTTTGAATTCGGTAGACGAGTTGATAAAAGTTCTCAAAGAGGAGGTAAAGATATTATGAAGGCCTTGGTATTTGTTGAAACCTTAAAGGGTGTGGTTAGGGAGGCCTCATTGGAAACCATAAACTTTGCGAAGATCTTGGCGGATGAGGTTATAGGTGTTGTTGTGGGAAAGGGTGTCGAAGTAAAGGGTTTGAATAAACTTTATGTTTATGAGGATGAAAGGCTATTAATACCCATATCAAAGCCTGTGGCGGAGATTATAAAAGAAGTTCAAAAAAAGGAGAATGCAAAGTTTATAGTTCTGCCCGCAACCGGTTTTGGTAAGGAGTTGGGTGGAAGGCTTGCCGCCGCCTTTGATGCGCCTATATTGGACGATTTTATGGCATACGAAAACGGATATTTTGTAAAGGGCTTTTATTCCAACAAGGTATTTGCCCATATCAGGATAGATGGGAATCCCGTTATACTTTCGGTAAGGCCTAGGGCGTTTAAGCCAGTTGAGGATGGGATATCGCCGGAAGTTATAAAGGTTAATATAAACTTACCCGAGGAATACTTCTCGGCAAAACCCGTTGAAATACACGAAAAGTCATCCGAAGAGGTGGATGTAACGGAGGCGGACATCGTGGTATCGGGTGGTAGGGGTATGGGAAGTCCCGAAAACTATCACAAATGGATAATAGCATTGAGGGATGCCGTTGCAAAGGCCACGGGCTTAAAGGTTGCAAACGGCGCTTCGAGGGCCGTGGTTGATGCGGGTTGGGTTGATCACTCCCATCAGGTTGGACAAACCGGTAAAACGGTTTCCCCCTTGGTTTATTTTGCCATAGGCATATCCGGGGCCATACAGCATCAGGCGGGTATGAGGACATCAAAAAACATTATAGCAATCAACAAGGACCCCGAAGCCCCAATATTTACGATTTCCGATTACGGCATTGTTTCCAAATGGGAGGATGTATTACCGGAATTGGTTGAGAAACTGAACAAGATAGCCGAGGAAAAGGTTTAACGGGTTTAAAATAACAAGTCGTGAAAGAAATAGAAAAAACATACGATTTTAAGGAGTGGGAAAGGTTCTTATACTCAAAGTGGCTTGATGCTAAGGTTTTTAGGGCTACGGTTGATGAGGCTAGGGGTAAAAGGGTTTTCACAATAATGATGCCTCCACCCAATGTAACCGGAAATATCCACATGGGTCATGTCCTTGATAACACCATTCAAGATGTCGTTGCTAGGTTTAAGAGGATGACGGGTTATTATGTCCTATGGCAACCCGGAACGGATCACGCGGGAATTGCAACACAAAATGTTGTTGAAAGGGAACTGAAAAAAGAAGGGAAGACCAGGTGGGAGGTGGGGAGGGAAGAGTTTATCAAAAGGGTTTGGGAATGGAAAGAAAAATACGGCAATCTGATAATTGAATCTTTGAAAAAACTCGGGATTTCTCCGGATTGGGATAGGTTGAGGTTTACCCTTGACGATGGTTATAGTAAGGCCGTTATAGAGGCTTTTGTTAGGTTATACGAGGCGGGTTTGATATACAGGGGTTATAGGCTTATAAACTGGTGTCCGAGGTGTGGAACCGCCTTGGCCGACGATGAAGTTGAAAGGGAAGAAGAAAGCGGCTATATATATTATTTGAGATACCCCTTAACCGAAGGGGGTTATATAGTCGTCGCAACAACAAGGCCCGAAACCTACCTTGGAGATGTGGCCGTTGCGGTAAATCCGCAAGATGAGAGGTATAAGGGTCTAATAGGTAAAAGGGTTAAGCTGCCCTTTGTGGGCAAAAGGGTTGATGCGGAGGGCAAGGAGGTATATCCCGAAATACCTATAATATCCGACGAAAGCGTTGATATGGGGTTTGGAACGGGTGCCGTAAAGATTACCCCCGCCCATGACTTCAACGACTGGGAGATAGGCGAAAAGCACAAACTCCCCAAGGTTCAGGTAATAGACTTTGATGGGAAAATAAACGAGAACGGTGGGGAGTGGAAGGGTTTGGACAGGTTTGAGGCGAGGGAGAGGATTGTAAAGGCCTTTGCGAATGCCGGATTGCTTGAAAAGGTTGAAAAACACACGTATTCACCGGGTAGGTGTTATAGGTGTTCTACGGTAATAGAACCTTTGCCATCCCTTCAATGGTTTGTAAAGATGAAACCTTTGGCACAAAAGGCCTTAGAGGCATACGATAAAGGGGAGTTAATAATAGTTCCGGAAATGTTCGGTAAGGTTTATAAAAACTGGCTGGAAAATGTTAAAGACTGGTGTATATCAAGGCAAATATGGTGGGGGCATAGGATCCCCGCATATTATGGGCCGGATGGGGAAGTATTTGTGGGTAGGAATTACGAGGAGGCGCTTCAAAAGGCGGAAAAGCGTTACGGTGAAAAAGTTGAATTAAAGCAGGATGAAGATGTTTTGGATACTTGGTTTTCCTCTTGGCTTTGGCCCTTTGCAACCCTTGGATGGCCGGAAGAAACGGAGGATCTAAAAGTTTTCTACCCAACCCATTTCCTCCAATCCGGATGGGATATACTGTTCTTCTGGGATGCCCGTATGATTATGGCGGGTCTATTCTTCACCGGTAAAGTTCCCTTTAAAGTCCTATACCTCCACGGGTTGTTAAGGGATAAGTACGGTAGGAAGTTCTCAAAGAGTTTGGGAAACTTTCCGGATGTGTTTGAACTTTTGGATAAATACGGTGCCGACGGCCTTAGGTTTGGCGTTATGAGTTTAACACCCGAGGGTAGGGATATAAGGTTTGACGAAAACCAGCTCTTGGTTGGGAGGAACTTTGCGAACAAGATGTGGAACATAAACAGACTGATAAACATGTACCTTGAAGGGGAGGTTGATTTGGTAAAGCCAAATCCTACTAAGCCTTATCAAAAGTGGGCTTTGCATATGCTCGGGAATTACATTGATGTTATAACCAAAAACCTTGAGAATTACGAGTTTGACGATTATGTTAAAAACCTATACCACCTAATTTGGAGTAATGTTGCGGATTGGTTGGTTGAGGCTTCAAAGCCTTACATAAAAGAGGGCAAAAGGGAGGCCTTGGATGTCTTACTCTATGTATGGATAAACTCCTTAAAATTGGCACACCCCATTATGCCCTTTATCACGGATGCTATATACGAGACTTTGCCCTTAAAAAACAAGGAAATAACCCTTATGAAAACGGAATGGCCAAGGAGGGAATACGAATATCCCGATGAATACGAATATTTTGAGGATTTGAAGGAGGCTATAACCGTTTTCAGGTCTATAAAGGATTTGGTTGGTATAAAAAGCGCCCCTTATAGGGGTGATGTTGATGAATCTTTTGTATTTTTGGCGGGTGCGGAAAATGGGGATGCCGAGATTTGGGTGAAGATACCTTCAAGGTTTGAAGTGTATATCGGGCTTACAAGGGAACAAAAAAATAAGGTTGTTCAAAAGTTAAATAGGGAAAGGGAAGAGCTGTTAAGCGTTGTATCAAAGGTGGAGAAAAAACTTTCTTCGGACTTTGTCCATAAGGCGCCCAAACATGTAATTGAAAATGAAAGGGAGAAATACAAAACCTTAAAGGCAAAGCTTTCGGATATTGAAAGGCAATTGGAAATGCTAAACGGGTAGCACTATATGTTGATGCTTTTAGGGGTTATGCCAAAGGCCATAACCTTATACGAGGGTGATACGCTTTTACTCGGCAACTTTCCCAGATGGGGGTTTTTTAAAAATAGGGGGGTTGTGTGTAAGGTTGAGGAGGGTAACGCGGTTGAATTAAGGGGTGACACTTTAATAGCCAAAAGCGTTGGCATATCCATAATTTTATGCGGAAAGGGGGAGATAGAGAGGGGTTTTGTTATAAGGGTTGTTCCGAAGGGGTTTGAAAGACCTGAACCCATATTTTTGCGTGTGGGTGAAAGGGTAAAACTTCCAAAATTCGGGTTTCCAGAGGAACTAAAAGTTTATTTTTTGGTAAAACCCCCTTGGTTGGCAAGGGTTATAGGGGATTCCTTGGAAGGACTTTCGGAAGGAAGGGGGATATTGCAGGTGCATATAGTTAAAGGTGATAGGATTTTGGACGAATTTCCAATACCATTGGTAGTTGAAGGGAAAAGTAAAGTTTATATTTCGCCAAAAATGGTGGTTTTAAGGGTTGGGGAGGCTACAAAGTTTTCAATTTCCGGAGATTATATTTCCGCCGATTGGCAAATTTTACCAAAGGGCGTGGGTGATATATCCGGTGATGGGGTTTTTACGGCTTTAAAGCCCGGAAAGGCCGTAATAATAGCAAAGGTAAGGTTAAAGGATGGGAGTGTGGCATCCGCAAAAGCCTTTGTGAGGGTATTAAAACGGCCTTAGAATTCCCACTATGGCTTTGTACGAAAGGTATAAAAACGAGATAAGGAAAAAACTGGCCGAGGAGTTAAATTTAAACATTATGGAGGTACCAAGAATAGAAAAGGTTGTGGTACATGTGGGTTGGGGTAGGGAGGCGGTTGAAGACCCCAAATCCTTAGAAATTGTAGCCCAAGACCTGGCCATTATAACCGGTCAAAAACCCGTAATCACTAGGGCGAGGAAATCTGTGGCGCAATTCAAGCTTAGGAAGGGCATGCCGATAGGTTTAAAGGTTACTTTGAGGAGAAAAAGGGCTTACGATTTCCTTGAAAGGCTTATAAACTTTGCATTGCCAAGGGTTAGGGATTTTAGGGGTTTGCCCAAGGACGGATTTGACGGTAGGGGTTCCTATAACTTCGGTTTGAACGAGCACACAGCATTCCCCGAAATAGACATTGATAAGGTTCAAAGGGTTTTTGGGATGGACATAACCATAGTTACATCTGCCAAGAACGATGAGCTGGCCTATAGGCTGCTCGAGGCGATCGGTTTCCCCTTTGAAAGGGCATGAAAAGGTTCTTATTCGTTTTGCCGTTTATAATTTCCTGTGCAACAACGGAGGAGGGGGCCGTGAGAAAAGAAACACAAAAGGAGATAAAACCCTTAACCATACCCGAAATAAAAACCGTTGAAAAAACCTTGCCAAACGGTCTCCACATAATTGCGGTAAAGAAGGATAAACTGCCGATATTTTATATGGAGTTGGTTTTAAAGGCGGGTTCGGTTTTGGATCCCAAGGGTAAGGAGGGGTTGGCAAACCTGGTGGGGTCTCTGGTAGATGAGGGTACTAAAAACAAAACATCCGAACAGATAGCCGAATACATAGAAAGCCTTGGGGCGAACTTTAATGTATCCGTGGGTAAAACTAGAACGGAAATTACGGCCAAATGTTTAACCCCGGATGCGGATAGCCTTCTGTCCATAGTATCCGAGATCGTTATGTATCCCACATTCCCCAAAAAGGAGTTTGAGAGGGAAAAGAGGAGGCAGATTTCAGGTTTAAAAAACAATTTGAGCAATCCAAATTATGTGACATTTGTTAAATTGGACAAACTGGTTTACGAGGGTACCCCTATGGAACACCCAACGGATGGTTATGTTGAAAGCGTTGAAAAAATAACCTTGGATGATGTTAATGAATTTTATAAAAACTATTGGCTACCAAATCTCTCCTATATTGTGGTGGTTTCAAGTTTGGAGCCCGAAGAGGCTATAAGGAAAATAGAAATGTTCTTCGGGAATTGGCAAAAGAAAGAGATTTCACTCCCGGATATACCAAAGCCAAAGGGGGAAAAGAGGGTTGAGATATTCCATATGGATGGTATAAATCAGGCATATATCAGGCTTGCCTTCCCCGTGGATGTTCAGCGCAATTCTCCGGATTATAACAAGGTGCGTGTGGCAAATTACATTTTGGGAGGTTCCGGATTTTCAAGTAGGATTTTGAAAAAAATAAGGGTTGAAAAGGGATACGCTTACTCGGCATACTCCTATGTTATGCCCAACATAGTTTGGAAGGAGGAGAATTACCCCTCAGTTTTCATAGCGGGTTTGCAAACCAGGGTTGAAACATCCGAAGATGCCGTTAACACTCTGGTGGAACTCATAAAAGAGGCAAAGGAAAAAGGTTTTACGGAAGAGGAATTAGATGCCGCCAAGAGTTTTTATAACGGTTATATAGCTAGGTTGTCGGAAACATATTCCCAAATAGCGGATTTAATATCCACGCAATACGAATACAAACTCCCAAATATGTTTTGGATTAAGGACATTGATGAGATAAGGTCATTAACCTTAAAGGATATTAACGAAACCGCGCGGAAACACTTTAATACGGAAAACTTTATCCTTTTGATAGTTACGGATACCACAAAGGTTAAGTTTAAAAACCTAAAAATTTGAGGGTTTTTATATCAACGGGTGAGGTTTCCGGGGATAAAAATGCCGCATATTTGGTCCGTAAATTAAAGGTTTTTGGTTGGCGTTTTTACGCCCTTGGAGGGGAAAACCTCAGATATGAGGGTGTTGATATAGTGGAAAACCCCGAAAACATATCCGTTGTGGGCTTTCAGGAAGCCATAACTAGGTTAAGCGAAATAAACAGGGTTAAAAGGAAGGTTTTGGAATACGCTTTGAGTTCGGATTTGATAATAGGGGTTGATTTTCCGGGTTTTAACCTTCCGCTTTTAAAGTACCTAAAACAAAAGGGGAAAAAGGTGGTTTATTACATATCCCCTCAGGTTTGGGCTTGGGGGAAGTGGAGGGTTAGGGATTTGAGGTTATTTGATGCGGTTTTGTGCATCCTTCCATTTGAGGAGGATTTTTTAAGGTCTTATGGCATTAATGCCTTTTTCGTGGGACATCCAGCGGTTAAAGAGAATAACGGGGGTAAGGATATACGGATAAACCCACCCGTGATAGGGTTTTTACCCGGTTCAAGGAAGGACGAGGTTAGGAGGCTTTTGCCCCGTATGATAAGGATAGCGGCTTTCGTAAAAAAGCTCCTTCCCGAGGCCAAATTTTTGTTCTCCGTACCATTTGATTACAAATTTGACCTGCCCGATACACATTATGTTATAGGTATGGGGAGGGATGTTATAAGGGCCAGCGATGTTGTGGTTTCATCATCGGGCACGGCAACATTGGAAGCCGCCGTTGAAGGAAAACCCGCGGTTGTCCTCTATATGGTTTCGGAATTAACATACTGGCTCGGTAGGATTGTGCTGAAAATACCCTATATAAGCCTTCCGAATATAGTCTTGAAAAGGAAAGTATATCCGGAATTCGTCCAACACATAAAACCGGAAAGTGTGGCGGAAAAGGTTTTGGAGATGTATGGCAGAAAGGAGGAATTCTCCGCCTTATCAAAGGAAATTTCCAAACTCTTAAAGGGTAAATACGACGAGGTGGAAGTTTTAAAAGAAATTTTACGACTTTAAAATTCCCATTGTGAAAAGGATTACCGTAATAGGGGCGGGTTTGGCTGGTAGCGAGGCTGCCCTAGTCGCCGCGAATATGGGGGTTGATGTGATCCTATACGAAATGAGGCCTAAGAAAATGACGCCCGCCCACACCTCGGGAAAACCCGCAGAATTGGTTTGCTCAAACAGTTTAAAATCTAAGGATTTGTTTTCCGCTCCGGGTTTGTTAAAAGAGGAGTTAAGGATTTTGGATTCCCCATTAATAAAATTTGCATACGAATGCGAAATTCCGGGAGGAAAGGCCTTAACGGTTGATAGGTGGTGCTTTGCCGATAAAGTTGAAAGGGCATTAAAAAGTCATCCGAATGTAAAGTTTATAAACGAAGAAATAAGGGAAATACCGGATGGAATTGTTGTAATAGCAACGGGGCCCTTAACATCGGACGCTTTGGCCGAAGCCATTGGCGGGCTAATAGGTGAAGAATATCTCTTCTTTTACGATGCACAATCCCCCATAGTTGATGGCGACTCCTTAAACTACGAAAAACTATACTTTAAAGACAGGTTTGGTTATGACGATTCGGCATATTTAAACGCTCCCATGACAAAGGAGGAATATATGGCATTCTGGGAAGCCCTTGTAAATGCTGAAATTCACGAACCCAAGGAGTTTGAAAGGGATATATGCTATTTTGAGTCCTGTTTGCCCATAGAAGTTATGGCGAAAAGGGGCCCCGAAACCCTTTTATATGGACCTTTAAGACCTATTGGGTTGGAAGATCCCAGAACGGGAAAACTACCTTATGCCGTGGTTCAATTGAGGAGGGAAGATTCCGAAGGGAAGGCTTGGAACTTGGTGGGTTTTCAGACACAGTTAAAAATATCGGAACAAAAAAGGGTTTTTAGGATGATACCGGGTTTGGAGAACGCGGAATTTTTAAGATATGGAGCCGTGCATAGAAATACATATATAAACAGCCCAAAACTTTTACTACCAACACTGCAACTTAAAAAGGAACCGAGGATACTTTTCGCCGGTCAGATAACGGGTACGGAGGGTTATGTCCCCGCAATAGCGGGTGGCCATTTGGCCGGATTGAATGCGGCTTTAATGGCTTTGGGCCTGGAACCCGTTGTCCCCCCAAAACATACGATGATAGGGTCTTTAATCCATTATATAACCACGCCTAAAAAGGATTTTCAGCCCATGAACGCAAACTTTGGAATAGTTCCCGATGTTCCAAAAATGAAAAGGGAACATAGGATAAGGTTTATAGTGGAGAGGGCCTTGTCGGAAATTAGAGAGTTTAAAGAAATGTTGGAAATTGCCCTTGTTAAGTAAAGGAGGAAAATGAAAGTTAGAGAAACGGATTTGCCAGGTGTGGGGAAAAGATATACCCTTGAATTACAAAGCGGATGGGAGATAACGCTTATTATTCATAATACTGGAAGGAGGGAGATTTACATAATAGAACCCGAAGAGGAAGAACCCAAATGTGTTTTATCCTTAACGGAGGATGAGGCAAAAGATTTAGGGTTTTTGCTCGCCGGAACTACTTATCAATCCGTATCCCCCGAGAGAATGGAGTTTATAATGAAGGAAATGGTTATGGAGTGGGTAAAAGTTGGTAAAAATTCCAACCTTGTAAATAAAACCCTCGTAAATGCCCAAATAAGGGAAAGAACGGGTACATCAATATTGGCAATACTTAGAGGGAAAGATATGATAGTAAATCCCGATCCGCACAAAACCGTAATAAAGGAGGGAGATATACTCGTTGTGGTGGGGACAAGGGAACAGATAAACAACTTCTTAAAATATTGTGGGGATTGCACCCATTGAGGTTATAACCTATGGATAGTCATTCATCCTTAGCCTTTATTAAACTCGCTTTGCTTTTTGTTTTTATGTTTTTTGTCTCATCCGGATTTAAAAGGTTCGGAATACCGACAATAATTTCCTTTCTATTAGTTGGCTTTTTAGCTAAAATTTTCTTAGGAGAAGAAGATGTTCATTACATAGTGTTTTTCAAAGAACTGGGCATAATCCTTCTGTTTTTCTTCATAGGCTTAGAATATACCTTTGAGAGGTTGAAGAATATGTTTTTTATATGGAAGCCGGGGGTGGTTGATTTTGCTTTAAATTTTATACCCGCTTTTCTTCTGGGGCTTTTGTTTGGTTTGAACCCTATAACATCTTTAATTTTAGCAAGTGTGTTTTATCCAACGAGTACATCAATAACTGCAAAACTTTTAACGGATTTTAAAAGGCTTGCATCACCCGAAGCGGAATTATTAATTGGTATATTGATTTTTGAGGACTTGATGGCCATTATAATATTATCGTTATTAGTCCCTTTAAAGGAAATAGGTGGTTTGCAGTTTGAAATGTTTTTTACCATTTTAGCAAAGTTATTAATTGTACTTGCAGTTTTTTACGCACTCTACCGTTTTGTATTACCGAGAATAAATTCCTGGCTAAACGCGATTTCAGAGGATGAAAGTTTTTCGTTTCTCGTAATCGGGTTTATCATGCTTGTTGGCTTTTCGTTTAAGGAGTTTGGGATTTCGGAGGCTCTTGGGGCTTTTTTACTCGGTGTTTTGGTCCCCGAAAGCCGTATTAAAGAAAACATTGAGCGTCAATTTTTTTCCTTAAAAGAATTTTCCATTGGTATATTTTTCTTCTTCTTTGCCTACGAAATACCTTTAAGCATTCCGAAAAATCCAATATTCGTGATATTGCTCATACTCTTCGGAATAATTTCAAAGATTATCTCAACATATATATCCGCGTACTTTTATGGTATGAAGAAAAAGGCAAGGCTTAGGACAGCCCTATCGTTTGTACCCAGAGGTGAATTTTCGGTCATATTATCCTCCTTTGATCCTACGGTTAAGATGTTGTCCATACCTTTTATATTTGGCACCGCTCTTGTAGGGGCACTTTTATTCGCTTTGGCTCCGAGACTTGCCAATATTGTCTATCCCAAAAGCAAAAGGGTATAATCGGATGGCGCTTTCAACCTTATAATACCCTCACCATGCTCTGGATAATTTCTTTAACACAGCTTGCCGGAAGGTTTGAGGCGGAACCCTTAAACACCATAAAAAGGGTTCCAACCAACATAAGCGTAAATAATCCCATAAATTCCCTAAAACTCAACATATACCCAAAACCAATACCAAAGTCGGATTTTTATTTCAGGGCGCCAATAAACTGGTTGAACAATCATGTAAGCTCCGGACGCAATTCGGGTTTTGAACACAAAGTGGGTATAGGAATAAATTCCTTTAACGATCTCTGGTATGTTTATTCCTCATCGGATGGAGTATCAAACAACGATACTTTACATATCTTCTGCTCTTCGGATGGTGGAAACACTTGGCTTTATGTTGGAAATTTGGCCTCAAATAACCCCGCTAAGGGGATATTTGAACCATTTCTAAACATAAACCCTTCGGATAACTATCTTTATGTGATTTTCACCTATGCGAGGAAAAACTCTTATGGGAATTACAACGCCGATACCGTTTCCGTGTTAAGGTTTCAAACGAATTCCGGATGCACAACCGTTTCCGGTACCCAAGGGGTTTTTCAGGTTAGCGCTTCATCTTGGTTATACCATACTGCGGTTATAGCCTCCGAACCCACAACAAGCTATGTATTTGCAATGCTTTTGGATCCGAGCGGATATGTAGATTTTTATAAATCTTCCGATAGAGGTGCTACTTGGACATACGCGAGGAGCTGGAATTCCGGGCCCTCATTTACAAGGTATTTCTGGGCTTCCTCAAAGGCGGGTGCCAACAGGGGTACATATTTCTCGTTTATAGAGATAAACGACGCCACGGACCCGCTTACGGGGGCGGATAACAAGTATTATGTTATGTACGCCGAATGGGGGAGTTCTCCGGATACTTTTAGATTATGGTGGTTTGGTCCTACAAGCGGGTACGATTCCTTAGAGGGACCTATAAGCAATACCTTTTATTGCCGCCGCACATGTTCAACCCCCTTTGATAGCGTTTTCCTAATGACTTTTAGCAGAAAGACGGCTGGACCAAATGCCTACGCCGTTTTAATGAACAAAGGAATAGATACCACCATTTGGACCACAGTTATATTCGATTCTTTAAACAACAGACCTTACCGTTCCCCATCCGTAGCCTATGCTCCAAACGAGGGTAGGGTAATTTTGAGCGTATTATACGATTCGCTTAATACTCGTTTTGGAGTTTTAAGGGTTTGGGTTTCCTATCCGGATAGCACCCTTTACTGGACAAACTGGCTTGGCTCATCCCTTGACGCTTGGGATACCAAGGATTTGAAGGTTGATATGGGCAATATGCTTGAACCATATGCTTTGAGTTCAGTCGTTAGGTATGCGACTCCGGGTGATTTTAGGGTCCATATAGCGTGGAGAAAGGTTAATGGTTCTACGGGAGGTGGGGATGCTTGGCATGCAACGCCCACGATAGCCTTTACAAGTGTAGAAGAATTTAAGAAAACATTAACCCTTAAAGGCGCTGTATTTTACGATGTTTTGGGTAGGAGAATTAATAAGCCAACCAAAGGGGTTTTCTTCAAGGCGGTTGGGGGTAGGGTTGAAAAGGTTATACTTAGGTGAAGTTTAGTTTTCCGATATATGTCCCGTATCGTTGAACTTTATAAGGCGCTAGAAAAGACGATGGGTCCCGAGAATGCCACGGCCATTGCCAAGTATTTGGAAACATTTGCGGAAGAGAATATACCCACAAGGAGGGAATTTGAAGACTTTCGTAGGGAGATAAGGTTGGAAATCCAGACTTTTAAGGAAGAGATAAAGGCGAAAATAGGATCGTTGGAGGAAAAGTTTGAGTTCAAAATATGGTCGTTAGAAGGAAAGTTTGAAGCGAAAATAGGGTCATTAGAGGGAAAGTTTGAGACCAGAATAGGGTCGTTGGAGGGAAACTTTGAGGCGAAAATAGGGTCGTTGGAAGAAAGGTTTGAGTTCAAAATGGGATCGTTGGAGGAAAAGCTTGAGGCGAAAATAGGATCGTTAGAGGAAAAGTTTGAAGCGTTTAAAAGGGAAACAAATGCAAGATTTGAATCCTTGAACGAGAAAATAGAGGCTTACCATAGGGAATTAAACTCAAAAATTGGGGCTTTGGATGAAAAGTTAGAAGCATATTACAAGGAATTGGGCACCAGAATGGATGCCTTAGACCAAAAACTCGTGGCCTATCAGAGAGAGACAAATGCAAGGTTTGAAGCTTTAAATCAAAGGATAGACGCCTTAGACCAAAAACTCGTAGCCTATCAGAGAGAAACAAACGCAAGGTTTGAAGCTTTAAATGAGAAGTTAGAGTCTTTCAAGAGGGGAACGGATGCGGAAATAGATGCGCTTAGGAGTGATGTGAATTCAAAGTTTAACAAAATAACCCTAATCCTTTACTTTCTGATAATCCTTAATATTCTGGCTATGACCCTTTTTAACCCCAATTTTGTCCAGTTTATGAAGTTGCTTTTTAAAATGTGAAACATATAAAACACTAACGGTATATCTCATAATAGCCCTTCTCCCCAACTTCCGGGTGTTTAAGGCTATACCACATACATCCTTACCTTGATCGGTGGGGTTTATTTTAAAAAACCTTTTAATATTTCAAAGAGTTTTTCAGCTTGGTGGTGATTTACATTTATACCCGTTCCAAACTCAAAACCCGCCATATATCCTTTTCTCGGTATAACCTCAATATGCCAATGATAGTCCGTATTAAGGGGTGCGGAATGTAGTATTATGTTGTAATCCCCAACTTTTAACCCTTCTTTTACAAACCTTATGGATTTTATCATAATATCCGCCAAAACCCTAAGGTTTTTAAATGAATAAAACTCCCTTTGGTGGTTTTTTGGAAATATCCAAAATTCCATAGGGTAAAAGGGTATTTTTGGAACACCCACAATCAATTCCCCATTATGGGCAATATAAAAGTTTTCCTCGGCATTACATAGGACGCACTTTTCAATATTTAAATTCCCGCTTTCCTTTAAGGGTATTTCCGGGACGAAATCCAAAGATACGAGTTGGGTATGGGGGTGCAAAATTGATGCCCCCGCCAGTTGCCCGTAATTCCTGAAAATTATCGTATAAGGCCTTTCCGAGTAATACATTAATCTCTTCATCCAAACCCCCAAAACCCTTTCCATATGCCCAACATCATACCCATCAATATCCGCATAATGTTCCCTGTGTTCAACTATAACCTCGTGGTGTTTTGAAAAGGGGTATTTATTTGGAAAAACCCTAATAATCCATTCCCCGTTTTCTTCAACCCTTGAAATTTCGGGAGGCGTTAAACCTTCATTTCCCGGACAGAAGGGACATACAAAACCGCCTTTCCATTCGTTTGGCCTCTTTGTCCTCTCCGGGGCAAAAATTACAAATTTTTCCCTTATAGGGTCTTTAAAACCTTCCAATTTCGGAAATCAATTTGTCTATATCATCCCTTGTGTGCTTCTCCGTAAAGGCAAATATTATATACCCATCACCCAACTCCTCAACCAATGGACCGACGAGAAAACCCTTTTCCAATAGGGCATCCCTTAAATCCTTAGCCTTTGTCGGTGTCTTTATTACAACTTCCCTAAAATGAAAACCCGAAAATGCTACGGAAAACCCCTTTGGAAGGTTTTTTATAAAGTAATGCGTCTTTGCCAAGGTCTTTTTTGCGTTTTCTATAAGCCCCTTTTTACCCACAAGGGCCAAATACACCGTTGCAGCCAACGCCATGAGTTGATTGTTTGTGCAAATATTACTCGTTGCCTTTTCCCTCCTTATAAACTGTTCCCTCGTCTGCAATGTCGTAACATATCCCCTTTTTCCCTCAACATCAACCGTTTCCGCCACTATCCTACCCGGCATCTGCCTTATATGTTTTTTCAAGGATGAAAATAATCCCAAGTAAGGACCTCCAAAACCCAGAGGGATACCCAAAACTTGACCTTCCGCCGTGGCTATATCCGCACCCGCCTCACCCGGAGGTGTAAATATGGCAACACCCACGGGGTCATAATGCACTATGTATATCAACCCCTTTTCCTTTGCAAGGGAACCCAAAAACTTTATATTCTCAACAACGCCAAAATAGTTTGGGCTTTGAACCACCAGGGAGGCGGTATCCCCATCTATTAAAGATGCTATTTCACCGGCATCGGCCTCACCGGAAGGTGTATAACCGTATTCCCTTATAACCGCAAATTCGGGCAGATATGTTTTTATAACGGTTTTGTAAAGGGGGTTAAGCGATTTGGGAATTAAAACCTTATATTTCCTCGTTAGTCTAAAAGACATCAAAATCGCCTCTGCTAAGGATGTTGCACCGTCATACATTGAGGCGTTGGTCACCTCCATTCCCGTTAAATCCGAAATAAAACTTTGAAATTCAAATATGCTTTGAAGTGTCCCCTGGGAAACCTCCGCCTGATAAGGGGTATAGGCGGTATAAAACTCCGATCTCAAAAGTATCTGATTTACAACGGCCGGGGTATATACATCGTAAGCACCACCACCCGCAAATACCCGTAAGTTGTAAGCGTTTTTAATGGAAATGTTAAAAATCTTCTCATAAACTTCGATTTCGGATAGAGATGGGATATTTTGGGGTTCCGAAAACCCTTCACCCCCCACGGCATCTTCCATCAACTCCTCAACATTCTTATACCCCAACGCCCTTAACATCTCCTCCCTATCCTTATCCGAAAGGGAAAGGTATCTCATTGCTCCTCCACAAACTTCTTGTATTCTTCCCCTTTCATCAAATTATTAATCTCGTCGGGATTTGAAATCCTTAACTTAAAAATCCAACCCTTACCGTAAGGGTCTTGATTTATAAGCTCGGGTTTGCTTTCCAATTCCCCATTTACCTCAACCACTTCACCCGATAGTGGGGAATACACATCCGCGGCCGTCTTCACCGCCTCTATCGTTGCAACGGCTTCCATCTGTTTTACATTTTTACCAACTTCCGGAAGCTCCACATAAACTATATCCCCTAACTGTTCCTGGGCGTAATCCGTAATTCCAACAATTGCTATATCCCCTTCTACCTTTACCCATTCGTGCTCTTTCGTGTAAAGCAAATCCTCCTTTATTACCATAGTTTGGTATTCTAAGTTGGAAAATGTTGTTTTGGATAAAGGGCACAGGAATCCTTATTACTCGGCTTAGTACTTCCCAAAATAGTATTTTATAATAAATTTACCGCTTTATAATATTTGGCTATGATGTGGATTATCGCAGTTGATACGATCATGCCGGTGTTTAGGATGAAGCCCATAGTGGTAATGGGGGAAAATGGAAAGGTGTCCATAGAGGCTGAGATAGGAAAGGATGGTACAATAGGCGCCCTAAAAGATCTCGGAATAACACCCGTAACGCGTGGTTCCTTTATAACATCGGATATAAACTTCTTCGGCTTCAAGGGAAAGGATATAAACATATCCGTAGATGGTGAAAGGTTCTCCAACGCGTGCCCCAATAGGATGGATGTTCCCCTTATAAGGATAAACCCAATTGAAGTAAAGAATGTTATAGTTTATCCAACATCGAGTTTGGGTTCCGCATTAGGTGGAGAAATAAGGGTTATAAGGAGGAGGCCATCAGAAAACCCATCACTTATGGGGTATTTGGGGCTGAACACACTATCTTCAACCGGAGGAGAAGTTTCAACCGCTTTTGAAGGCTACAACCACGGATTATATCTCAGATTTTCGAGGATGAATACATACAAAGATGGCGATGGCAGGGATTTTCAAAATCTTTATGGATATAAACCCGATGTAAAGTTTGCCCATACATTTTACGAGGGTAGTTTAATGGGTTCCCTACGGAGTTTGTCCTACAATGTCGGCATTTGGTACTATAAAGATGTCCTTTATCCCTATCTTATGATGGATGAAAGGGATAGTAAAACCATATCCCTTGGGTTATCCTATAATGGAAACAAACTTTATGCCAACTTTACAGATCACACTATGGATAACGGTTTAAGAAATGAAATGATGTATATGCTCGCAAACGCCAAGCGCTATAAATTCGGAATTGTAGGCCAAAACTACGATATATATTACGATAGATGGTATGCTGAAAGCGAAATGCATCACATGAAACAAACGGTTATGCCTAACTTCTCCTCTTATAATGCCGCATTCGGTCATCAATTCAATACGGGTTATATAAACATATACGCAAAGTTGGGCCTTCAATACTTCAAAACCGATGTTAATAAGGGCAGGGTTTTTATTCCCTTCGCCCTAAGACCATCTTATTCAATACTATCATTTGAAGTATCTTCGAGTGCTCCCGATCCCAAAGAGTTATACTTTTCAAGGCCTTCATTTTTCGGAAATCCCGACCTAAAACAACCCATAAAATTCTCCCTATACCTCAACCCCTCATATAAGTTCATAAACCTGCTTCTATTTTCCCATATCGTTAAGGATTATGTTGAGGTGGTTGGTAAGGTCTTAGATGGTAAAAAAATAACAACATTTGAAAACACAGACGCTTTACTCATAGGTTTTAATATCAAAATCGCCACCGGTTACATCGATATAACCTCAAACTACACTTATGGTAAAAACCTGAGGATAAACGATTACCTCTCCGAAATACCTCCCCTTTCGGTTTCCATAAAACTTAAAACACCCGAATTCCTAAAATCCAAAGGTTTTATAAGGTTTAACTATAACGATGCGCAAATTAGGGTTTCAAAATCCATAAACGAAAAACCTACAACCTCTTGGAAAACCGTGGATTTGGGTTATGAACTCGGAATTAAAAACCTCTCCATCTCCTTGGTTTTGGAGAATATACTTAACGAAACATATTACACCCACCTCTCTTATTACAGAGACCCCTTTATGTCCGGGAAAAGGGTTTATGAACCCGGTAGGATGCTAAAAATTTCCATTACAAGCGGTTTTTAGGAAAAGTTGGGTATAAAGGCTTTTAGCGGTTAAGCATACAAATTAAGCCCCTTAATGGGCAGCTGATAATATCCACCGGCCTTATTGGGGGGGTTATTATGCCCCCCCATCACCCTCATAATATGCGGTCGTATGGAGTTGATACTCCCGGTCATTGAACCTTTATTGCGGTTTTCCGATGGTTGGGAGGTTTTGGGGAATAAGATTTTAATAAGGGTTAAAAACGGAATATTGGCGGAATTGATAGGGGAGAGGTTTATGGATGTTTTTAAAGAACTGGAAAGCAAGGGTTATTTAGTAGAACTTTTATACCCAGGTAAGGAGAAAAGGGTTTTTAGGGAAACGTTTGACAACTTCTATTATGATAAAGAAAACGAGTTTGCGGTTATTGCCTTAAAAAGCCTAATTACCAACCCATCAAATTACAGGATAGCAATTATTTTTGGGGATGCGGGCTTGGGTAAAACACATTTGTTAAAAGCGATGGCAAATAAATGTCTTGAAATCGGTAAAAAGCCAATATATGTTCAATCGCAAAGGATATTGGACGAAATTCTTTCATCTTATAGGAATAAGAAAAAACCAAATTTTGAATTTTTGAAAGGTGCGGATATTATCCTTATAGACGACCTACACCTTTTAAAGGGGAAAACCTTTGTTTTGGAATTTTTAGCAAGGTTGGTGGATAAGGTTGAAAGTTCGGGGAAAACATTGGTTATGTCATCCCAAGGCTCTTTATTCCAATTTAACGATACCCCATCCTTTAAAACCCGTTTGATGTCATCTTTAAGGCTAACGCTTAACCCACCAACAAAGAGGGTTAGAGAGAGTATATTTAAGGAAGCCTGTTTGAGGTTCGGGATATCTCCTGGATACAAAGCGGTTGATTTTGTATCAAACAATATTAACAATCCCCGTGGGATAATAGGGGCGGCTACGAGGATAAAGGCCTATTACGATGTTTATGGTATATATCCCGAGGGAGAAGAATTAAGGAGAATCTTGGGCGACTTGGTAGAAGGTGGAAAATTGGATGTTTTTAAGGTTTTTGGCAGGGGAAAACCCGGAAAATACTTCATTGCTTATTATTTGAAAAAGACCGGGGTTTCTATCAACGAAATATGTGAAATTCTAGACTGTTCAAGGGCAACGGTTTATAACTATATCAAAAAAGCCGAAGAAATAATGGATAAAAATCCGAAATGGAAGGAAAAAGTTGAAAGCCTTTTAAACCCTATACGCTCCCAACCTTAACCTTTACAAATACCGCCGGGGAACTCCCATGACCCGTATGCATCGTTTGTCCTGGTTCCCCCTTTCCACAGTTTAGCAAACCCCAGAGTTTCCATTCCTCCTCGCCGCCAACCGCAACCAAAGAGTTCCAGAATTCTGGGGTAATACCGTAATATATGACATTCTTCAGGGGTTCGGCCAATCTTCCATTTCTTATACGGTATGCCACTTCCGTTGAAAATTGAAAGTTTAACCTCCTCTGATCTATTGACCAAGATTTGTTCCCATCAACAAACACGCCGTCCTTAACCTCCGAGATCAAATCCTCCAATGAGCCTTTATCCGGTAAAAGGTTTATGTTTGTCATCCTAACCATGGGCATCCTGTTATAAGATGATGCCCTCGCGGTTCCACCGGCCCTCTTGAGTCCGATAGCCCAAGCGCTATCCCTAGAAGACAGATACCCTACAAGTATTCCCTCTTTTATCAAGTCTATCTTCTGGGCCTCAACGCCCTCATCATCCCAACCAAATGTACCCAAACCCCTTGGTGTTTTGGCATCCGCAACTATATTCATTAACCTTGATCCGTATTTTAATTTTCCGAGTTTATCAATGGTTGCAAAGCTCGTTCCGGCATAAGAGGCCTCGTATCCTATTACCCTGTCCAATTCCAAGGGATGACCCACGCTTTCGTGTATCTGTAATGCCATTTGGTGGGAACCCACAACCAAGGTTGTTTCCATTTCGCTCAACCTTTCAGCCTTAGCAAACATAACCGCCTCTTCGCTTATCCTCTCGGCATTGCCAACAAAATCCATCTCCTCCACTATTTCATAACCTCCCTGCAAATGATTCCCGCCGTGTGGGGCGGGGTAAGACCTACTTTGTAAATTGCCATCAACATAAACCCAGATGGTATAACCCCCACCGCTTTCGTATATGGTTTGTTTTATCCTTGAACCCTCCGTATTCATAAAAAACTTCTCCGTTTTAAAGAAGTTTAAATGCGCATCCCTTGAAACCGCAAATTTGTTCTTTGAAAGGATTTCATCCGTTTTAACCAATAGGTTTATCTTTTCCTCCAAAGGTATGGAAAAGGGATCGGTTTTAATGGGTGTAATGTATTCACCCTTATGGGGTGGTTCGCTTAAAAAGGGATAGGATTTGCCGCTTATTTTAAAAGAGGATTTGGCGAATTCTATTGCCCTATCAACGGTTTTAACTATGTCGTCTAAGAAAAGGGAACTAGTTGATGCAAATCCCACGCTTCCACCTACAACAGCCCTAATTCCAATTCCCTCTTCCACCGCCTCGTCTATGGATGTAATTGTGCCGTTTTCAAGCCTTATACTCTGCTTTGTAATCCTTACATATCTAACCTCGCCGTAATCCACACCCCTTAATCTTTCTATTGCCACTTCCATAACCTTTTCCATAACGGTTATTCTAATGCGGTTTAACCATATACACCCTCCCGGTATTATCCGCACCAACCACCGCAAACATTAAGCCGTTTTCAGACCAAACCCCATCTAACACCCAGTGGAAAAATGGTTCCGATTCGAGTAACTTATTCCTTTTAAAATCGTAATAATAAACCCTTTTCTTTGTACCCCCGTATATCACCCCCGTTTCAAGGGGGGATACGGCTACGAAAAGGGAACCGAAGGTGTTTTCCTTAATCTCTCCCAAAGTTTTCCATGTTTTGGTATCATAGATTTTCAACCCCTCATCGCCTATTACAAACAACCTTCCGTTTTTAGTCCAAATTATATCCCTTACCTCCGACTGAAACCTATCAAGTATCCTATAAGGTTTCATAATCGTGGTACTCCAAATATCAACCCTGCCATCACAAGAACCCGTTGCGAAGAATTCCCCATCCGGTGATATATCGCCCGAAAGCAAGGGGCAACCCGTTTCCGTATTGGATTCCATTGCTGTATCTTGGAAAAGGGTTATTAAGGCAACCCCTTTGTTCTGAACGGCCAATAACCTCTTTTCATCGGGAAACCATACAATCTTGTTCGTAAATGATGTGTTTTTAAACCTATAAATTTCGTTCCCGGAAAAGGTATAAATTATTACCCTATCCCCGGCAACCGCTATATACCTCCCCGAGGGGGAAATCCTAACATCCGAGATTTTACTCATACCGGCCCTAAATTTTAATTTTAAACTCGGCCCGGTATCCGACCAGATATACACATAACCCCTATTATCCGCCGTAACTATTCCCATACTTCCCCAATCAACCGCCACTACCGGAAACATATGTGTGAATGTCCAAAGGATTTCCATTTACGCCCTCTTAAATATCGCCATAAGGGAACTCAGGGATACAAAAACACCCAATATAAACAACGCTATCGCAAAAATCAAGGCCACCATATTTAGTTTCCCAAACTGATATACAAGTGCCCACAGGGTTATTATACTCATAAAAATTGCCGGAATTAAGGAAACAATATAGTTCCTTTTCGTTTTAAACAACCAAGCGGTTATTACGAATAAGGAAAGGGCGGCCAACAGTTGATTCGCCGCACCAAAAACCGTCCATAGGTTATCCGCTTGTCCGCCCAATAACAGGGCTAGGGAGCATATTACGACAATGGCGGAGGAAATATAGATATTTTTCAGTCCAAAGAACTCCGTTGTTATATACCTGGCGATGCGTGTGGCCGTATCAAGGGTTGTTAGTATAAAAGCGTTTAGGACGAGTATGGCAAAATATCCCCCATAACTCCCGAGAAAAGGTGTAATATTCCCCACACCCTTACCGAATGTACCTATGGGGTTTGAAGGGTCTAAACCTCCGGATAACGACCCAACCGCTGCTATTACCAACACCGCCAAAAAACCCTCCAACAACATAGCGCCATAAGATATTTTCTTTGAATCCCTTTCCTTTGGCAATTGCTTTGCCGATGTCCCGGAGGATATTAGGGAATGAAAGCCGGATATAGCCCCGCAGGCCACCGTCACGAACAGAAAGGGTACAAGAGGTATATCCGAAGACTTTACTGGGGGTATGTTAAAATGTTTTCCCGAAATCAATGCCCCGGCGAACATTACAAGAATTCCCCCTACAAGCAGATATGAGGATATGTAATCCCTCGGTTGCAATAGGTATTGCACGGGAATCACCGATGCCATAAAGGAATATATCAATAGGATTAAAAGCCAGAAATGATAAGATGCTTTTATGGGAAACATTTCCCCCAAGGGGATAAGGATTATCAACCCCAGTATACCCAAGATCGTGGAAATCAGGAGGTTTATATTGAGTTTATAGGTTAAAAAAATTAAGGCCACGGGTATAAGACCGAGGGAGGGTATTACTATATGCGGGTCTCCCACATAGGATTTCGCCGCAAAGTGCGCAAACACGGCCACTATCAAAACTAAGGCAAACCATACAAAGGCGGAAAACAAAACCCTTGCATATTCCGATACATAAATCCTTGATACCTCGGATATACTTTTCCCATCATTCCTAAGGGAAACCATCATGGAACCGAAATCGTGAACACCCCCCATAAATACGCTTCCAAAAAGAACCCAAAGAAATGCCGGAAGCCAACCCCAATATATTAAAGCCAGTGTGGGACCGACTATTGGCCCCGCCCCTGCTATTGAAGCAAAGTGATGACCAAAGAGTACCAACCAGCTCCTTGCGGGTACATAATCCCTGCCATCGTAAAGCCTTTCGGCAGGAGTTGGGTTATCCCCAACCTGAAACACACGACTCAAAAAACCCCCGTATAATACATACCCCATTATGAGGAATAAGACACAAAACATTACAAAAACCACAAGCATAACAAAAATTCTAAGTCGGAAAATATTTTCCCCACACAGAACATTTTCACCCCTTATAATATCCGCTATGCGATTTATACCCATTTTAATTATTGGGTTAATCGTGGGGTGCTCATCCCTACCTCCAAAGGGCGGAGCCCCGGATGTTTTGGAAGTTAGGTTTAAATCACCTAAGGATTCCATAGTTAGTAAGTTCAAAGCCGTTGTGTATAACAACAAATACGCCGTTGCAACATATTCCGTTGACGAAGGTATTATTGAAACCGATTGGAGGGAACTAAACAAAAGTTCCTTTTCTTGCTGCTTTGCTTATATGTTTGAAGGGGTAAGGCAGTCTTGGATAAAGGTTATAGCATATGTTGGTCAGGTCCCGGGCGATACATTAAACTACATTAAACTACAAGGTTTGTTAAAGATTATAGGGACAAGGCCTTGGGATAACGAAGTTCAGATAAGGCCCATAAAGAAGGGGACTCCTTATTACAAGGAATTGGAGAAATTGATAACGCAGTTGGAGGAACAGTTGGGGGAGAAGGGTAATTACGAGGCCATGAAAAGGGAGGTATTGCTAAAATGATGAAAATGATAAGGTATTTTTTACCCTTTGCGGTATTGATTGTATTGCCGACTTTGGGCTTTGCCAATTGCCCAGACCCTCCAAAAGGAATTCCTAATAATCCCCTTGGTGAGGGTTTTGCCTTTGCCTATCCAAGCGTTGTTGCCCTTGATGCCAATGGTAATACCAGACCTGCTGTATTCTACAAAGTACACCAGTCCGACATAGTTGAAATTTATGACCCCTTTGGCGTACTCGTTAAAAGGTTTGAACAAGGTGATAGAAATGAGGTGAAAGACGGAACCTATGCCAACTGTGCTTATCTTTGGTTTGGAGAAAACGGTGCGGGGAAACCCGTTTCTCCTGGCATTTACCTTGCGGTTTTGAGGTTTCAAGCCGGAGGGGCTCCAAGCGGCACATCGCGCAGGCAGTATGTCTTGGTTAAGGTTCCCCCAAGGGTAAGGTAAGGCCATGGTGATACTTCTACTATCGCAGATGGGTACGGGTGGAATACCCGGTTATATGTTTGCATACGCAATAGGTGCAAGGCCTTATGGTTTTGGTAGGGCTTTCACGGGTTTGGCAGACGATGCGGAAGCTGTTTATTTCAACCCCGGAGCCTTGGCATTTTTGCAAAGGGTAAATGCGACGGCCGGATATTTCCAATTGCCCATATCCGATTTTACATACTACTACGCCGCATTTACATTCCCAACGGCAACATTCGGCAGTTTTGGCATAACCGTAATGCAATTACAGAATCCCACAAGGGATCAGGGGGCAATATTTTTTGATTCCGTTCAGTGTACGAGATTTGAAGGGTATGTATGTACGGATTCAACTTTCGCTTATGCCGATTTCCCGAAATCCGGTAACAATGATAGGACGCCCTTTAACGCGGGCCTAATAGCATATTCAAAATCCTTTTCAAGGTACATATCCGTAGGCGCTGCCCTTGAATTGGTATACCATAGGGTTTATAACTCATCGCCTTCAAGTGCGGGGATTATGGTGGGTATGATGTTTATCCCGAATCAATATTTCTCCTTAGGAATAGTGGGTCAGCACTTTATACCACCCAAAGAGAGTTATTTGATAACATCCCAAACATACCCTCAGGTTTGGAGGTTTGGGATAGGTTTGAGGCCCTTTAACTGGATAAACCTCGTAGTTGATGGTGCTTATTCAACCTTTTATAACGGATTCAAGTTTTACGGGGGTGCCGAGGCGAGACTCCTCTCCTTCCTTTATGTTAGAGGGGGTATAAACTACGAGGAGGTTTCCGGTGGTGGGAGTTTTGAATTCACAATAAGGGATATAATTTTCAGGCTTGACGGTGCTTATACATTTAACTATGCTTCAAACGGCGTGTATAAGGATTATATGCAGTTTTCCGGTGTTATAAAGTTTGGCGGTTATAGGGTTTGGGCGGATGCCGATCCAAAACTCATTTCCCCTACGGAAGGGGAAGCAAACATAGCGTTTGTATATCTCCACACCTTCCCAAGGCAGGATGTTGAGAGTTGGGAGTTTATTATAAAGAAACAAACGGGTGAAGTGGTTAGAACCTTTTACGGTGAGGGTGAGCCTCCCGTAAGGATTGAATGGGATGGTAGGGATGACGCCGGAAGAATAGTACCCCCCGGGAACTATAACTATCATTATAGGGTAATAGATTCGGGGGGTGAAGTTTATGAACGCGCGGGTTATTTGGTTACGGTAAAAAGGGTGGAGGTATGGTAAGATGCTAACGGCAAGTTTAATGCTTTTTGCAATGTCCTATAATGATTTTTATAGGGCGTATAAGGACGCGGAGGAACTTTTCAGGAAGGGGGATTACTCAAAATCCGAAAAGATATACCGTAAGATCCTCAGGGATTCCTACAAGTATGGGTTTGGAAACGAAACGAGGTACAGAATAGCCGAGGCGCTGTTTAATCAAGGTAATTTTGACGGCGCTATAAAAGAATGGGACAAACTGGCTAAGGAGAAAGATGTAAAGGGTACATACTTGGAACAGGAAATAGCCTATGCCGTTGCCTTGGCCTATGCTATCAAGGGGGATGTCAATATTGCCAAACAAAAGTTGTTAGATTTGCAAAATTACCCATACTACAAAAACTCCGATAGGACAAAGTTCCTTGACGGGGTGATATCTTATAGGGAGGGTAAGTTCTTAGAGGCTTCCGAAAAATTGGCCAAGGCTCAAACCGTTCCAGAGGCCAAGTTTTATTATGCGAGGACATTGGCTATACTCGGAAAACCCTTGGATGCCGTGGCCATATATAAAGAACTCCTTGAAGATTATTCCGGAACCCCGCAGGAGGCTTTAATAAACTACGGAATGGTAGAGGCAAACTTCATATACGGTGATTACAAGGCCACTTCCGAGATGGCAGACGCTTTTACAAAAAGGTTCCACGGGCATAAGCTATCCGACTATGTACAGTATTACTGGGGTATATCCCTTTACCGTATGGGTATGGGTGAGGGTGGAAAGAAGGATAGCGTATTACTACCCAAAGCCTTGGAAAAGCTTACATTGCTAACCAAGAAGAGAAACTTTGAATTGGCGGGTTTGGCCGCGTATTTTGTGGGTAATATTCAACTTGCGCTAAAACAGTACGATGATGCCCTTAACTATTATCAAACCGCCCGTTCAAGGGCTAACGATCAGGTGGTATCGTTTATATCAATCCTCAGAATGGCCGAGACTTATTATTACAAAGGGGATACAAATAACGCGTATTTATTGGCCAACCAGTTGGGTTCATTCCCCTTATCCCATGAGGAGCAGGGTGTAAGCGAATATTTAACCGGCGCCATCCATTACCTTTTGAGAAAATATCCGGCTTCTATGGAGCAGTTCCAGTTCCTCATAGAAAACTATCAGAGGTCTTATTTCAGGAGGCCGGCTATGGCCATGATGATTTTCGCCCTTATAAACCAGCACGAATTTGAGGCCGCAATGGCAAGGGGTAACCTTTACAACGAAGAGGTTTCACAGGACACAACCTTTACGATATGGAACTCTTGGTTCGTTCATGCATTGGCGGAGGCGCATTATTATAACAAGGATTATGCGACGGCAGAAAAGTTGTACAACCTAAACCTCAAATATGGGCTTTCAAAGGATTTAATAATACTTTCAAGGTTAGGCTTGGGTTGGGTTTATATCCATCAGGACCGCTTGGACGATGCCCTGGCCCAGTTAAACGCCATAGCGGGACAATCACCCGATACATCCGTTGTTATGGCGACATTTTTGGGGATAGGGGTGGCGGAGTTTAACAAAGGGAAATATGTAGATGCTTTTGGAAGGTTTTACGCGGTTTATCAATTTGCCCCCGAGAGGGAGGAAATAGCATCCGAGGCCCTTTATTACTCGGGTTATGCGGCAAAGGCTGCTAAGTCTTATGGTGATGCGGTTAGGAATTGGGACTTAACCATGCAGAAATATCCGAGACAACCCAAAGCCTGTGATGCCGCTTTCAGTTCCGGCGAATTGTATAAAATGGCCGGACAGTTTGACGATGCCATATCAAGGTTTAGGTGGTTTTTGGAGCATTGCCCCGACCATCCAAAGGTTCCTAGGGCTCAATTCTGGATAGCCGAGTCCTATGAGGGTAAGAAGGATTGGGAATCCGCAAGGCAGGAGTACGAAACTTTCTTAAACAAATTCCCGGAAAATGAACTCGCCCCCAAGGCTAAAACCGGCCTTGAAAGGGTTTATTTCAGGCTAACAGAACAAGACCCCAACTATCTTGAAAAGTTCTTGGAAAGGTTTCCAACAAGCAATATAGCGGCCCTTGCACTTTATAAGGCCGCGGCGGATGCAATGAACGCCGGGGATGAAGTAAAAGCCGCCGATCTCTTTTTCCGCCTTGGAAACGAGTATCCAAAGAGCGATAAGGCCGAGGAAGCATTATACTACGCTGGAACCCTCTATTTGAAGAACAAGAAGTTTAGAGAGGCTATTGAGGCTTTCAAAAAGTATAAAGACTTCTTCCCAGATGGGCAACACGCGGAGGATGTGTTCTACTATTCCTCAACCGCTCATTTGTCCTTACAGGAATACGACGCCGCTATTAAGGCTGTACAGGAATTTATAAAGAGGTTTCCAAATAGTCAAAAAGTGCCCGATGCATATCGTATAATGGGGGTGGCTTATAATGAAATGGGGGATGTTAGGAACGCGGCGAGGGCGTTTAGGCAGGCTGCTGACCTTTATAGGCAGCAGGGTAGGGCCACAGAGGCCCAACAAATGGAAGACATTATTAAACAACTTCCGCAATAAAAAGGAGGTAGGGAAATATGGAAATGGTTTTTGCAATTTTGCCGGCCTTGCAGGAAGGCTTTAATATACTCAACATATTCCGTATATATGCAGTGGTGGACGGCGTAGTCACCTTTATTGGGTTCTTTGATAACTTAACGATGTTTGTTCTACTCATCCTGTTCATCGCAGCCTTAATACTCGTAGGCGAGAGGTTATTCTATGTCTTGCGCCGCAAGAACTTCAACGCCAATAAGGTCCTGTCGGATGTTCAGGCATATCTTGAAAACGGGGATGTAGAAGGCGCAATAGCTTACCTCAAAAGAACGGATCACCCATTACACAACACCCTTAGGGCTGGTCTTGAAAACATACATTTACCCCTTGACCAGATGTACGATATGATGGATTCGGTGTTATCATTTGAAAGGTCAAAGCTGCTCAAATTCACCTCGGGTTTATCCTCTATAATTGCCGTCGCTCCCCTTGCCGGTCTATTCGGAACAGTGGATGGGTTGATAGACGCATTCCACCAGATAGCGGTTACCGGGACAGGTGGGCCGGAGGTTGTGGGTAAAGGTATATCCACGGCATTGGTCACTACTTGGTGGGGATTGATAATAGCGATGATGAGCATACCCGTTTATAACTATGTAACAAACATTGTAGATCAAATAACCACGAGGATAGACAACGCGGCTAGGAGGCTTTTGATAATAGTTAGCCAATTACAAAAGACTTAATATGGCCAGAAAAAAGGAATTTTCTAAACCCAAGGGGCCGAGTGTAAACCTCGGCCCCTTCTCCGATGTGACGACCTCTTTGGTCATAATGTTTATGCTAACAATACCCTTCCTCGTGGAATCCGGTATTTACATAAGCAGATCCTTGCCGGCCAACATAAGAATGCCTACCCCCCAACAACCTCAAAAGAGCGATATAAAAGTTAATATACACTTAAAAGCCGACGGAACAATACTTTTGAACGAGGAACCCGTTGACCCATCTTTATTGCCCGACCTTATACCCAAGCTCTTGGCAAGGAGTGTGAAGAAACAGGCTTTACTCTCGGCAGACGAGGAGGTTATATATGAGAATGTTATCCAAATAATAGACTTATTAAAACAAAAGGGCGCCTCCGATGTGTTAATAATGAAGAGGGCAAAGAGGAGGTAAATTATGGCGAAAAAATTAGAAAAGAAGGAAGCCCCCGATGTAGGCCAGTACCTCTTCCCAATGGCCGGGGTAATGATATTGGTTTTGGCAACAATGATAGCAAACGCTCAGTCGCTATTTCAGGGTACCAGTATAAAGGTTGATATTCCCAAGGCAAATGTCATAGAGGTTGATTTGGAGCAGAGCATACCCATATCCATAACTAAGGATGGGAAGGTATATGTTCAAGATAAGGAGATGCCCGATTTAAACGCTTTAAGGGATAGGGTAAAGGAATTGCAGGAAAAGTACGCCCTTGATGCCGGAGACCCAGAACTCAAAGGGCAACAGCTAACCGTTATAAGGGCCGACAAGGAAATAAACTGGGGAAGGGTTTTAGAGGTCATAGACGAGACGAAAAGGGCGGGTTGTAAAAGAACCGCCCTTGCGGTTATAAAGAGGAGGGGGGGAGGTTGAAGGAAAAATTTTTCACCTTTATAATATACAGAACAGGAGGTGGGACATGGCACAAGTAAGAACTATTAAATTACCTGAGGAGAGGGAGGACCGCGCGCAGAAGAGGTTGGCGGTCTTCTTTCTATGGTCCTTGGTGGTGTTGGCGGGCTTGGCGTGGGTTATGAGGGGTCAAATAGCGGCCGCCCTTGAAGAGGCAAGACTCAGAGAAATCCAATTATTGGAAGAAAAGTTAGCCAAAAAGAAGAATGTACCCCCCAAGTTGATGAAGCAATTGGAAAAGAAAAAGGAAGAGGCCAAGAAAGAGGCAGAAAAAAAGGATGAAAAGAAACCCGGTGAACCGAAGAAAATAGATTTGCAGGCAAAACTATCACAAACCCTGAACCCCACAATAAAACTCGGTGGTCCAAAATTAAATGTAGATATTCCGCAAAACATAAAACTTCAGATAGCGAGTACCCAAATGCTCCCCGAACAGGTTCAGGTTAAAAACATAGACTTGAACGCGGCATTGGAAACTTCCGCAAAAATAGATATACAATCCCTTGACCAATCTTTGAGCGCCGAAGCGGCGGATGTTGTGGTGGCAGTTCCGACAAAGGGCGTTAGTACGGCCGATATATTGGCACAAGAGGCCGTTCCCGCCGTATCCCTCGGTGGGGCTGGATTTGAAGGCTCCCTTGGTGGAGGTTTGGGCCTTGGTGGTGAAGGGGGTGGAGGAGGTATAAGCTTGAGCAGTGGTGGAGGTGGCGGATTGGCCGCCGCGGCACCATCCGTTGATGTGGCCGTACCAAAACCCGCGGCGAAGGAGATAGCCGCCCCTGCCGAACCGGTGCAGGTGAAAGGAGGTGGTGCTATTGAGATAGAAGGATGCATTCAGGGTAAGGTTGTCCGCAAGGTTAAGCCTGAATACCCTCTAAGGGCTCGTAGGGAAGGTTGGCAGGGAGTTGTGGTTGTTGAGGTAGTATTATCTTCAAACGGTACAATCAAAAATCTTGAACTCGTCAAATCAAGCGGTTATGACATCCTTGATAGGGCTGCGATAAGCGCCATACAAGGTTGGCAGTTTTCAAGCAATGTCCCCGAGGGATGTTCCGGTAAGATAACCATGAGGTTCGTTTTGGAGTAAGGGCATGAAAAGGTATTTGATACTGTTGGCGTTTTTTGGATTGCCCGTGCTTGGTTATGCTCAGGATCAAGGCGGTGAAATCTCCGAAGAAGAGACCGTTGTCGGTACGGCGGAATACAAGATAGATGATGCGGTGAAACCCATTGTTGACCTCCAATTAAGGCCATTTGAACCGGTTGATAGCTTTATACTTTTAAAAGAAAAGGGTTTGGAAAAGAGGTTACCCGCGGGAATAGATAAGGAATTATCGGAAGTTGTGAAACTAAACAACCCATTCCTCAGAAGGCCGGTATATCCCGTTATGATAGTGGATAAAATAGTTATAAAACCTGGGAAATTGCCCAAGCCCGATAATTGGAAGATAGTTGTTTACAACTCGGCTGGAATACCCGTAAAAACCTTTGAAGGAAGGGGAGGGGTGCCCAACGAAATAGTATGGGACGGTATATCCGATAAGGGAGTACCCGCAATAAAACCCGGTGAGAGATTTACATATAGGATATATTTGGAGAGAAAGAGCGGGGCCAAGAGGAGGGAGGTTAGGGAAATACCCGAAATCGTAGGATTTGCCATATCCGATCCCAAAGGTGATAACATGATTTATCTAAACACCGATTATGTATTCCAACCCGGAAGGGCAAACTTGCAACCGGATGGTGAAGAGAGGATTGTGGAAATGTTAAACTTCTTAAAGGCAAAGTATAAGGGTAACGGTCCGGTGGAGGTTTATGTTTATGCCACCAACAACTTTCTCTACGAGGATAGGGCAAAGGTTTTAAGAGAACTGATACTCAAAAACGCACCAATAGATCCGGAAAAGTTAAAGATAAATCAGGGATATTTTCAATCCGGAGCGAAATACGAAAGAATAGAATTGAAGTTTAGGGATTAAAATGGATAACAAGGTGGAGGTCCATCTCAAAGAACTTTTAACTTTTGATGATGTTCTTTTGCTTCCCAAGTATAGCGAGGTTTTGCCTTCGGAGGTTATCGTTAAAAGTAGATTTAGCAGGAATATATCTTTGAATATTCCCATAGTTTCATCTGCTATGGATACCGTCACCGAGTATAGAATGGCGGTTGCCATGGCCTTAAACGGTGGAATAGGTGTTATTCACAGGAACCTTCCGCCTGAAAAACAGGCCGAGGAGGTTAAAAAGGTTAAAAGGTTTAGGGCTTGGATGGTTATAGACCCTTATACCCTTACGGAAAAATCCACCATAGGCGATGCAAAAAATCTTATGCATACCCATAACATATCCGGAATACCCATAATTGATAATAACGGCAAGCTGAAAGGCATTATAACCAGAAGGGATATTTATTATGCGGAAAACGATTGGGAACCGGTAATAAGGTACATGACCCCAAGGGAAAAGTTAATAGTGGCATATTATCCCATAACTTTGGAGGAGGCCAAGGATATACTTAGGAAACATAGAATAGAAAAATTGCCCGTTATAAACGAAAGGGATGAATTGGTTGGCCTTATAACGGCAAAAGATGTTTTCAACCAAGAGGATGATGGGGATGCAAATGTGGATAATTTGGGTAGGTTGAGGGTTGCGGCTGCCATTGGGCCTTCTAAGGATTTTGAAAGGAGGGCGGAACTCTTATACGAGGCGGGGGTTGATGCGTTCGTCGTGGATACCGCCCACGGTCATAGCAAAAGGGTTGGTTATGCGGTTGAATATTTAAAGAAAAACTATCCCAATGTTGATGTTGTGGCCGGAAATGTGGCCACATACGATGGCGCTATGTACCTTATAGATAAGGGTGCGGATGGTATTAAGGTAGGTGTGGGTCCCGGATCCATATGCACCACCCGTGTTATTGCCGGTGTTGGCGTACCTCAGCTGAGCGCAATAATGGAATGTTATAAGGCCTGTTCTTACAACGATGTTCCACTAATAGCCGATGGGGGGATAAGGTACTCCGGTGATATTGTTAAGGCGTTGGCGGCCGGTGCGGATGCCGTTATGTTGGGCAATTTGTTGGCGGGTACGGATGAAAGTCCCGGTGAGGATATTTTTTACGAGGGTAGGAGGTACAAGACTTACAGGGGTATGGGTTCCCTCGGGGCTATGTTGGAAGGTGGATCTTCGCGGTACGGTTGGGATGGGAGTTTGAAATTTGTTCCCGAGGGTGTGGAAGGTATGGTACCTTACAGGGGAAGTGTTAAAGATGTTTTATTTCAACTGGTTGGGGGTTTGAAGGCGGGTATGGGATACCTAGGAGCATCAAATATAAAGGAATTGAGGGAAAAGGCGGAGTTTATAAAAATAACCAACGCGGGTATAAAAGAAAGCCATCCACACGATGTATTTATAATAAAGGAAGCTCCAAACTATAACAAAGGGGGTTAATATGTCGGTGGAATACGCTTATGCAAGGATTAGGGGGAGAAGGGCAAAACTGCTAACACCTATTGAAATGGAAACGCTAATAAGGGAAGACCTTGAAAATATGG
This sequence comes from Caldifarciminota bacterium, assembly GCA_039802605.1. Classification (GTDB taxonomy): domain Bacteria; phylum Hydrothermota; class Hydrothermia; order LBFQ01; family LBFQ01; genus Caldipriscus. Next base: position 75,632 of record JBDRWW010000003.1, read on the forward strand.
AAAATGCCTTAAAGGACACCAAATACGGGAAATACCTACCCAAGGTTGGGGAGAAGGGGGGAATATCCAAACTTTTAAATGCGGTTAATTTGGCCTTTATAGATGAGCTTGAAAAGGTTAAAAAAATACTCTCCGATGATGGGAACCTTTTATACTCCTTGGAAACATATCTGGCAAGATGGGATTTGCAGAATTTTATCACCATAGTTAGGGGAAAGTTTTATTCCCATCCAGAAGAAGAAATTTTAAGGGCTTTGTTGCCCATTGGGATTTTAGACGAAATTAGGCTAAGAGACCTTATGAAAGAAGAGGATGCATACTCCGTGGCGGAGAGGGTCAAGGTAATCGTAAAGGGCTTACCCTTTGAAATTACAAGGGAATCCCTTAAATACCTAAAAGCCGGAGAACTTGCAAAATTTGAATACGGAGTCTATACCTCGTTTTATCACAACATTCTAAGCCGGGATGTACATCCATCCGTTAAGGATTTTTATAAGTTTTCCATAGATGCGAAAAATTTATCTTTGGCCTTCATATCCCTCCAATACGGTGAGAGACCCAGTCTGTGGATTGAGGGTGGATATTTGTCGGGCTCGTTAAAAATAAAGGTTTTACAGTGCGAAACCGTTGAAGATTTACAAAGGGTTATATCGGAACACATTGGGTTAAAAGGGGTTGCTTTGGAAAACATTGATACTATTTTTGAAAGGAAGTTTTTCGGAAGTGTTTTAAGGGATTTTAGGAGGGATCCTGTTAGTTTTTACTCGGTTTTACAATATCTCAACGAGTTGGAAAGGGAAGTTATAACTTTGAGAACGATTATTTACGCCAAATCGTTTGGTTTGAGTCCCGAACAAATAAAGGAGGTGTTGTATGTCTGAACTTTATATGATAGTTTTGCAGGGCAAAGAGGAATTGGGGAACGATCCCGAGGCCGTAAAATTGTGGTCTGAATTGTCGGGTGTGGATATAGAGTCTATAAACGAAAATACGCCATTTGATATAGAAATAGCGGATAAACTCCTTAGAACGCTACCCGAGGTTTTGGAGAAGTTAAAGGAAAAGAAGAAGGTGGATATTGAGAAGGTTGAGAAAGGTCTTGAAATTTTAATGAAGGAAAAGGAGAGTGAAGAAAAGTTTGAAGAAAAGGTAGGAATTTTAGAAACCTTAAAGGAAGAGTTGGAAAAGTCGCATATATTTGAAGAGATAAAGGAAACGGTAGAAGAAAAAGCCGTTGAGGGAATAGTGGTTCCGGCGGGTGTAAAATTTGTTTTGGAGTTTTCCGGAGGCAAATTCTCAAAAATATATGGGGATTGGAAAGATTTTGAGGTTTTAAATTCCTTACTATCGCAAAATCTAAGGTCTTTTCACATGGGTTATATTGGGAATTTTACCATATACGGTGAAAGGATTGGGAATAGATGGATAATAGTAGGAGTAGATGAGGGAAACCTCGGGGTGGTTAAGGTTATATTCTCCTCCCTGAGGAGAAATCTGTAAATGACGATTTGGTTAATTTCGCTTTTGGATTCGGTTTATGTAAAGGTTTTTAATGTTTCAAGAAACTCTTATATAAACGACGAAATAAGCGTTGAGATTTCGGGATTTTTTAAAGACGGAAGTGAGGTTTTTGATACCCTAACCATAAAAGGCGAGGGTTGGGTAAAGGTTCCCAAAGGGCCGCATGTAATAGGACTTACAGCCCTATATCAGGGGGAAAGGTTTCCATCCCAACCGATTATCCTTACTGATACTTCAACCGTTATAACCATTGATGTTTACGATGTTTCTGCCGACAGTTCAAATTTAACCATAAGGAGTCATAGCATAGGGATTTTTAAAGAAAGGGGTATATACCGTGTCGTTGAATTGTTAAGCATAAAAAATGATGGTAAAAAAGCTTTTAGGGGACCCCTTATGTCCGTAGAATTACCCAAAAAAAGCGAAAGGTTTAACATAACCGGCGATGAGGAAGATTACTTTATAAAGGATAATAGGGTTGTACTTACACCCTTAATCCTCCCAGGCGAGGGGTCTTTTGGATACGATTATTTCGTGTTGGAAGATTATTTTAAAATAATGAGAAAAGGGGCATTGGAATACAGGGTTTTTGCCGATACCGGTATAAAGGTTAAGGTTAAAGGCGGCGTGTTTGAAGGGCAAAGGGACTTTGAAGGGCAAAAGTTTAATGTCTGGAAAAGCGTGGGAAAGGTGGAATTGGAAGTGGGATATAATCCTCTACTTAGGGAAATTGGTTATTACATTTTGGCGGCGGTGGTTATAATAGTCTCATTGGTTTTGGGTATAGTTTTTTATAGGCTTAGGAAATGAAAAGGTTTGTGTTTTTATTTGCCTTTATATCTTGTACGCAAACATACTATACCGAGGAAAAATTGCCGGGGGATTTGATGATTTTTGCACCGGAGAGCGCATTTGTTCAGGTATTTGATAGTACGGGGAGAAAGGTTTCGGATGGATATGTCCGGAAATACAATGTTTTAATTTATGCCTTTAATGGGAAACCCGAACGGATCTTGATCGTTAAAGCTTCAAATTTTGGATGCGAAACCCTCAGCGTTAAAATAAAAGAAGAAAATTACTGTCCTAACCTTGTCAGTTCCTTGAATTTTAGACCTTCACCAAGATGCGATGTATGTAATAGCGGTTCCGATGGAAACGATACGATAACCATTATTACAGATTTTGATGTGGTATATGTGGCAGAAGATAGCACCTGTGGTACCTTGAAAAGATTCTATAAGGATAACATTTTCATTGTTAGGGGATTATATCCCGGAGAGTATAGGGTTAAGGTTGATAGCGCGGAGTTTGTGGCATATGTATCTTCAAGGGCTTGCAATGTTTTAATTGCGAGATGATGATAGGATACACTTTGTCCATTGGTTTATTTGGTGGCATAAGTGCGGGTTTGGGTAATGCCCCGATTGGGGCTTATGGTGGTCTATCCCTTGGTTCTGGATTATATATAAATAGAATGGCCACAATTCAGCTCATCCTGGCCCCCAACCTGAAATATCCGGATCTGTGCTTTGAGGATATGGTAAGGGTTTCATCTTCCCTTTTCTTGGGAATTCACGAAATCGGTTTGCAGGCGGGTTTAACATGCTTTCAGATGGAGGGTGAGAGGAGTGTAAATATGGGTTCTTATACGGAGATTTACAGGTTTAAAACGGGAGCAGTGGGAAGATCCGCCGGGATATACTACACCATAAGGTTAAACAAGGGGAAAGGCGAAAGGTATTTCGTGGGCTTTGCGTATCTATTGCCCCTATTTAAAACCTGTGTTGATATGAAAGATTCCTGTATTTCCGCACCCTTTGTTTCCTATCCGAGAGCGGAATTTAGCGTAGGTGTGCAAACCGCCCGGGCAAAATTCTAAAATACCAACCTTAAAATACCCGCAATATGCTCCTTGAAGCTTTGAGGAATACGGACCCTGAAATATTTGAAGCTATATATAACGAGGTTAAGAGGCAACACGAAACTCTGGAGCTTATAGCCTCGGAAAACTTTACATCCCTTGCCGTTTTAATCGCAATGGGAAGCCCGTTAACCAATAAGTATGCGGAAGGCTATCCGAATAAAAGGTATTACGGTGGGTGTGAATTCGTTGATATTGCCGAGAGTTTGGCCATAGAAAGGGCGAAAAAACTATTTAACGCCGAACACGCAAATGTGCAACCCCATTCCGGCACACAGGCAAATATGGCGGTTTATTTTGCCGTTTTGCAACCAGGCGATACGATCCTCGCCATGAGGTTGGATCACGGGGGACATTTATCACACGGTGCCCCTGTAAATTTTGCGGGAAAATTCTTCAATGTGGTTTATTACGGCGTTGATCCGAATACAGAAACCTTAAACTACGATCACATCAGGGATTTGGCAAAGCAGTACAAACCCAAAATAATCGTATGCGGTTATTCCGCTTACCCTAGGAAGGTGGATTTTAAGGCTTTTAGGGAAATAGCGGACGAGGTTGGGGCTTATCTCCTCGCGGATATAGCGCACATAGCGGGTTTGGTGGTGGCGGGGGAACATCCCTCACCCATACCTTATGCCCACTTTACCACAACCACAACCCATAAAACCCTAAGGGGTCCAAGGGGCGCTATAATCTTAACATCAAATGAGTATGGTCAAATTATTGATAAAACGGTTTTCCCGGGTATTCAAGGTGGTCCTTTGATGCATGTTATAGCGGCAAAAGCCGTGGCGTTTAAAGAGGCTATGAGCGAAGAGTTTAAGGAATACCAAGGGCAAATAGTTAAAAATGCGAAGGCTTTGGCCGAAACGCTAATGGAAGAGGGTTTAAGGCTCGTTTCAAACGGGACGGATACACACCTTATGCTCGTTGATCTTAGAAATCTTGGGATTACCGGAAAGGATGCCCAGAATTGGTTAGAAAGTGCAAACATAACCGTAAATAAGAACACCATACCCTTTGACCCACAAAAACCTTGGGTGGCAAGCGGTATAAGAATAGGAACCCCGGCATTAACAACCCGTGGTATGAAAGAGAACGAGATGAGGGAAATAGGTAAGTTAATAGCCCAGGTGTTAAAGTCAAAAGGTAATGAAGGTGTTATAAATAAAGTTAAGGGGAAAGTAAAAGAACTCGTGGAGGCATTCCCGCTTTACGAGGTTTATAGGAAAGAGATGGAAAAACTTTTGCAAACTTGACAATATGGGGTAAGGTAGGCATAATTGAGAGGTTTAGGTGAATGGTAGGTGGGTGAAGGGGTAGGGGGATGGATGGGTGAAAGTAATAAGCGTTGGAGGGTTTGATCCTGGCTCAGGGCTAACGCTGGCAGCGTGCCTTAGCCATGCAAGTCGAGCGGGGGGATCCCTTTTGGGGTTCCCTAGCGGCGGACGGCGGAGTAATACACGGCTAACCTGCCCTGGGGAGGGGGACAACCTGGGGAAACCTGGGCTAATCCCCCATACGCTCTCTGGGGGGCATCCTCTGGGGAGGAAAGGGCGGTAAGGGGAAACTCTTACCGTTCGCCCTGGGAGGGGGCCGTGGCCCATCAGGTAGTTGGTGGGGTAAAGGCCCACCAAGCCTGAGACGGGTAGCCGGCGTGAGAGCGCGGCCGGCCCGAGGGGCACTGAGACACGGGCCCCACTCCTACGGGAGGCAGCAGGCTGGAAATGTGGGCAATGGGGGAAACCCTGACCCCGCGACGCTGCGTGCGGGAAGAAGCCCTTCGGGGTGTAAACCGCTTTTGTGGGGGACGAAGGGGTGACGGTACCCCACGAATAAGCCACGGCTAACCTCGTGCCAGCAGCCGCGGTAAGACGGGGGTGGCGAGCGTTGCCCGGAATTACTGGGCTTAAAGGGGGCGTAGGCGGCTGGGTGTGTTGGGTGTGTAATCCGGCGGCTCAACCGCTGGGCTGCACCCGATACTACCTGGCTAGGGGGCGCCAGGGGAAGGCGGAACTCCTGGTGTAGCGGTGAAATGCGTAGATATCAGGGGGAACACCGGAGGCGAAGGCGGCCTTCTGGGGCGTACCCGACGCTGAGGCCCGAAGGCCGGGGGAGCAAAGGGGATTAGATACCCCCGTAGTCCCGGCAGTAAACGATGTGGGCTAGCCGTCTGGCCTTTTAATGGGCTGGGTGGCGAAGGGAAACCGATAAGCCCACCGCCTGGGGAGTACGCCCGCAAGGGTGAAACTCAAAGGAATAGACGGGAGCCCGCACAAGCGGCGGAGCGCGTGGTTTAATTCGATGCTGACCGAAGAACCTCACCCGGGTTTGACATCCCGCCGTCAAGCCCAGCCGAGAGGTTGGGTGAGCCTACCGTAAGGTAGGCAGGCGGGACAGGAGCTGCACGGCTGTCGTCAGCTCGTGTCGTGAGATGTTGGGTTAAGTCCCGCAACGAGCGCAACCCCTGCCCCCAGTTGCCAGCTGGTCACCTACGCTGGTAGGTGGTGCAGGGGACTCTGGGGGGACTGCCGGCGAAGAGCCGGAGGAAGGGGGGGACGACGTCAAGTCCGTGTGGCCCTTATGCCCGGGGCTACACACGCGCTACAATGGGCGGTACAGAGGGAAGCGACCCTGCGAGGGGTAGCTAATCCCTAAAACCGCCCCCAGTTCGGATTGCAGGCTGAAACCCGCCTGCATGAAGGCGGAGTCGCTAGTAATCACCTATCAGCTATGGGGTGGTGAATACGTTCCCGGGCTCTGTACTCACCGCCCGTCACGCCATGGGAGCCGGGGGCGCCTGAAGCCCCACCGTGGGTGGGGTGAAGGCGAACTCGGTGACTGGGGCGAAGTCGTAACAAGGTAGCCGTACGGGAACGTGCGGCTGGAACACCTCCTTTCAGAGTATTATACTTTTACCCCCTACCCCTACCACCTACCCAACCTAAACCATTCTTTATTTTAAAAGCGGGTGGTGGGTATTAAGATAATCGGCAACCCTTTTAACCTCATCCCATATATAGGCGCTGGATTTTGTGGTTTCCTTATCAAATATGTATTCTATATCAACACCGTATTTTGAGGCCTTTTCCTTCCATTCCCTTGGTATTTCATCGCTTATACTAACATTTAGCAGTTTTGAAAGCAGTATAGTCCATAACCTGCAAACATTTCCCACATTATAACCGCCACCTCCCAGGGCCAAAACCGGGATGTTTAAAGAAAGAACAAAATCATAAACATGAATGTAGGAATTTGTAGTTAAATTCCAATGCGTTAAAGGGTCTTCCCTTATAGCATCCGCACCGCTTTGTAAAACCACAACCGATGGGTTAAATTTCCGTATGGCTTTTTTAATAACATTTTCAAAAGCCCATATAAACACATCATCTCCGGAATTTGGGGGGAAAGGAAAGTTTAAAGCGTACCCAAAACCCTCACCCTCTCCCATTTCATCCTCAAATCCAGTCCCCGGAAATAGATATTTACCGCTTTCGTGGGTGCTTATTGTTAAAACCCTGCTATCTTTATAAAAAGCCTCTTGAACCCCATCCCCATGATGGGCGTCTATATCGAGGTATAAAACCTTATCAAATCTTTCGAGGAGTTTATATATGGCAACTACCGGGTCGTTTATATAACAAAAACCACTCGCTCTGTCCGACATGGCATGGTGTAATCCTCCCGCCATATTAAACGCCCTATTCCCCCCTAGATTTATGTATTCGGCAGCAGCCTGGGATGAACCGGCCGCCAAAAGCGAAGCCGTATATATTCCCGGAACAACCGGGCAATCACCCGTTCCCAAACCGTAGTATATCATATAGTCCTTCCATTCACCCTTATCGGCAACCTCTAAAACCTTTAAGTAATCCTCTTCGTGAAATTTTCTAACCAATTGTAAATCGGCCATTTTTGGATAAAGAAAATCAACGAAATTTAGCAAACCCTTTAACCTTTGCAATTCTTGGGTTAAATAAAGTCTGTACATTTTTAGGGGATGGTATTCCCCATAGGAATACCTCCAAAATGGCGATGTATCTACAAAACCCGTATGTACCATTTTAAGAATTTTAACATCGCTTTAAACCTGTGGCTTATTTTGTTTTTCTCCTCGGGTGTCATTTCCGCAAGGGTTTTATCGTATCCCTTTGGTATGAACACTGGGTCGTATCCAAAACCGTACTTCCCCCTCTCGCTTTTTGTTATTTCACCATCCAATACCCCTTTAAAAAATTCCATCCTTTCCCCATCGTAATAAGAAATTACGGTTATAAACCTCGCCTTCCTGTTTTCCTCATTTTTCAATAAGTACAAAAGTTTTTCCCTGTTATCCCTATCCGTTGCACCCTTTCCCGCAAATCTGGAAGAGTATATGCCCGGAGATCCGTTTAAGGCGTCCACGAACAAACCGGTATCCTCCCCAATTGAAGGAATCCCGGTATTGTTATATCCGTATTTGGCCTTTATTAGGGCGTTTTCCTCCAATGTTTTACCCGTTTCATCGGGTGTGTTTAATCCAAAATCCGAAAAGGAATAAACATCTATGCATATTCCCACAATGGATTTTATTTCAAAAACCTTATGCTTATTTGATGTTGCCAATAGGATCCTAGGTCTCATATACCAAACTTTATGTAATACCTCGCACCGAAATAGAAATTGCTATAAGCGACGTTAACCTCCTCCAAATCCCCCGTAGAAAAATCCACCTTTTTGAACTTTAAAGAAAAAATATTTACACCCGTAAATATGTCAAAGTCTTCAAGCCTTAGGGCAAAACTAAAATTTAAAAGATAACCGAAACCCTTATACTGCTCACTTTTATCCTTTGCTATTTCTTGCCAAGCGCTTTGTGTAGTATCGTAAAGGTATAAGGAATATTTTGTGTTTAAAATCGTGTAGTTTCCACCCCCTCCCAAACCAACCAAAGCATACATATTTTCACCTACATAAAACTTCATAAGCATATTTAAGGAAAAGGGGATGTAGTTTGCCTGGGAGGTTCTTTTCAGTTTAACCCTATCGCTACTGTCCGAAAATGGCTTTTGAAAAAAATAAGTGTATCCCGTTTCCAAACCCGCCCCGAATAACTCGCTTATACCAAAGAAATACCTAAAACCCATATCCGCCCCTATGCCCGTTGATGCGTAATTTGAAAACTCTTCAAATGGAATCCTTCCGTGAACCCCAAAGGATAAATCCATTGAGGATATTATCCAAATCATAGCGGATATTTTAAAGTCGTTGTTATCTCATTTTTGCCTCTCCGTAAATCCTGTTGAAATTCTTGGAAAACCTTTCCGCCATTGCTTTACTAAAAATTATAACAACATTTTCGTCGTTAAGTTCCTGGGCATTCCTTGAAAAGTTATACGAACCCGTTATAACAATGCTGTCATCCACTATGATATACTTGGAGTGCATATTATAAGGGTTCCCATCCCTTAAAACATCTATGCCGTTTTTTACGAACTTGTTATACTCAGAACCCCTATTTTTTACGCTTTTGCTCTCAATGACGCCCGCAACGTTAACGCCCCTTTTCTTAGCATAAACCAATGCATTACCCAATTCGTTATCCGAAAAAGAAAAGGCTGCAAACTTTATATTTTTCCTGGCCATATTGACGATTTTTATAATCCTCGCCTCTACATCATCCTCCGGTGAGAAATAAACCTCCACCCTATAAGGTCCAACTTTAAAACAGCAATCCGTATTTCTCGGAGATAACGCCCCGAATTTTTTATCTTCAAACATCTCGTAAAACTCCCTTAAATAGTTTTCCGCTATGAGGCGTGAATTTATAACCACCAAATTGTTATCATTCCTGTATATTTCACTCTCTTTAAAGTTTGTTGAGCCAGTTAATATCAATTGGGAATCTATTACGGCAAACTTGTTATGCATATAGGGTTCCCTGTTATCAAAGACTATTGGAATTCCTTCCTTTTCCAATTTTTTGGCCGCCCATTCTTTTTTCATCCTATCGTCCATAACCATCTCAACCTTTACACCCCTCTTTTTTGCTTCTATAATTGCCCTTACTATATCCGGGTGGTCTATTTCGTATATTGCTATTTGTAATGTTTTGCGTGATGAGTTTATCAATCCCACTATAACATTCAATACCGTATCCTCCCTTGTGAAGAACACCTGTATATCATCCGTAAGGGTTTTTGGTGCCTCTAATTTACTTCCCCCAAAGCAACCCGATAATACCGTTAATATTATAAGCAGCCTTTTCATACTTTAAAATGTTGTCCCTATTTGGAAGTGTGGTCTAAAGCCCTTTGAGGGTTCGTCAAATCCATAACCTATATCTATCCCCATTATTCCCAGCATCGGTATATTTGCCCTAACACCTAAACCAGCAGATCTTTTGAGGTTTTTAATATCAACCGTCCTCAACTCCCACCAGGCATTCCCCCCTTCCAAGAATCCCAAAAGGTATATATTCTCGTTCAACCTAATCCTAAATTCGTATGTTAAAACCGTAAAAACCTTACCGCCTATTACATTATAACCCACCTTTGTGCCAACGCTTCTCAGGTCATACCCCCTCAAACCGTAAAACCCCACATCCCCGAGTATGAAGTACTCAAAAAATGGTATATCCTTATCGGTTGAAAGTCCGTTTAGCAATCCACCCCTAATTCTGAAAGCGTTTATAAGTTTATCCCCGCCAAAGAATGGAAAGGGTTTGTAATATTGTATTTCCGGAAAATGCCTTAAAAAATTCACATTGCCGCCCAAAGGACCTCCCACCAAATCCAACTGGTATGAAACCCTTAAACCGCTTATTGGGTTAAAAATCCTATCCCTTGAATCGTAATAAACCGTCCCCGTAGCCGATGACATATACAAAGCGTTTTTATCCTCCCAATAGTCGTAAAAGGGTTGTCCCTGATACTTTTTGTCTATGTTAAAAACCTGCAATCTTTCAAGCCTATAACCGGTATTAAACCCCCAGTATGTCCCGAATATCCTTCTACCCACATCGGCGGATATACCCGCCTTTCTCTGCCAAAAGTCAAAGTAATATTGGGTTAAATAATAGGCGCTCCCCCCAAGGCTTGTAGGTCCGTTTAAAAACCAAGGTTCCCTAAAAGATATTAAAAAGTTCTTCCTATAACCACCCCATTCAAGTCTTATTTCCCCGTACTGCCCCTTTCCAAAAAGGTTTGGCTGTTGCAATGCCAAATTTCCAAACAAACCCTCCAACTGGCTATAACTCGCCCCGGCGCTTATTTGCCCGGTTGGCCTCTCCTTAACTTTAACCACGAGATCAATCCTTTGGGAATCACCAGGAATAGGTCTAATATCCGGTAAAACATTTTCAAAATACCCCAGATAATAAAGGTTCCTCAAACTCCTCATAAGTAATGTCCTGGAAAAGTAATCCCCGGGAAAGAGCATAAATTCCCTACGCATGACATAGTCGTATGTTCTATTGTTTTGCGAAAAATCTATGAACCTGACCCTAACCCTCCAATTTTCCGTAATGTTAAAGTTATAACTCATCTTATCGCCTTCTTTTTTCTCTTCGAATCTTAGGTTTGCGTATATATATCCCGAATCCGCGTACAACCCCAAAACCTCCCCCCTTGCCATTTCAAACTTTTCCTTTGAATATAACCCCCTTTCTAAGGCCTGGGGGGCCCTATACCAAAACCCATACTTCAACCAATCAAATATACTCGGTTTTTTAAAAACTATACTTTTAAACCTCTCTTCTAGGGTTTTGCTATCAAAAACCTCATTCCCCTCAAAGGACACATCTCCAAATTTATACTTTTTGCCCTCTGTTACATAAACAACTATACCCATATAACCGTTTTCTAAGGGATATACGGAAAAGGAATCAACCTTTGCCTCCGGGTATCCGTGATTGTGATAAAACTCTTCAACCCTTCTTATATCCTCTTCCCATTTATCGTCGTTAAACACATACCAACTCGTCAATCTCAAGTACCACTTGTATTCTTTTGTGTGAAGGATTTTTTTTAATGTCGCGGATGAATACGCATTGTTTCCCTTAAAGTCTATAAAGCCTACCTTGAATTTTTCGCCTTCATATACCTTGAAAATTATAACCGTCTCCCCGTTTTTGTCCGGCTCCTTTATCTCGTAATCAACCCTTGCGTTAAGGTATCCCTTTTTCTTATAGATGTTTTCAATGGTTTTTTTCATCGCAAAAATGTTTTTCTCTGTGGCGGCTTTGTTCTTAAAAACCTTATTCAAAGTGTCAATTAAAGATTTACTTTTAACATTTTTTGCGCCCTGTATCTCAAACTTTTTTATCCTAGGAGCCTCTTTAAAAACGAAGAGCATATCAATGGTATCCTTACGGAGCATACCGAGGACCTTTATATCGTCAAATATGCCCAGATTCCAAACCCTATCAAGGGCCTGCTTGAAATCCATGGCTGTTAATCTTTGTCCCCTTTGTAGCCTCAAAGCGCTCCTTATAACCTGATGGTTTGTCCATTTAACATCCAAAATCTGTATTTCCCCTATATAAACCTCCTTTGGTATGGGTTTTGCGGTATCGACTTGCAAAACTAAAATACCTAAGAGCATAAGCGGTTATTTTATTGCCGTTTTGTTTTTAGTTAGTACCTTTCCACTTTAAAATATCCGCGCTATGAAAATTACAAAAGAGACAACGGTGGAAGAGGTAGTTGTAAGGTATCCGGATGCCGTTGATATATTTTTCAAATACGGGATTCCCGCCATAGCGTGCGGGACACCTATATGGGGCACCATAGGGGAAAATGCGGAAAGGTATGGGGTGAAGGATTTAGGTGGTTTGTTAAGGGAGCTGAACGAATTGGTGGAAAAGAAAGGGGAGATGGATATTAAACTCAACCCTATAAACGAATAAAACAAGCTTATAATATCCGCTTCATAAGGGCGCGTAGCTCAGGTGGTTAGAGCGCTCGTTTGACATGCGAGAGGTCGGAGGTTCGACTCCTCCCGCGCCCATTTGAACCTCCCTTTATCCAACGAATACCTTGTTTGGTTCGTTAAAGTTGCGGGTATTCTGTTCGTAATCCTTACGGTAGCCGCCTATATGGTTTGGGCTGAGAGGAGGGTATCCGCTTGGATGCAGGACAGGATAGGGCCAAACCTCGTGGGACCTTTTGGTTTATTGCAACCCTTGGCGGATGTCATTAAACTCGCCTTTAAAGAGGACATAACCCCCTTTGTCGCGGACAAGCTCTTGCACTTCATAGCGCCGGGATTAATTATGACGGCCCCCGTTTTAGCCGTTTCGGTTATACCCTTTGCACCCGGTTTATGGATTGCGAATCCGGATTTCGGCCTCCTCTGGCTTCTCGGTGCCACATCAATCGCGGCCTACGGGGTTATACTGGGTGGCATCGCCGGGGGTAGCAAGTATCCCCTTTTGGGGAGTTTGAGGTCAATGTCCCAGATTGTGTCTTATGAACTTCCAATGGGTATATCCGCCTTGGGCCCGGCGGTTATGGCCGGTTCGTTATCCTTGGTTGATATAGTTGAAGCGCAAAAAAACCTGTGGTTTATAGTTCCCCAATTTATAGGTTTTTTGGTCTTTCTCATTACAACATATGCCGAAACCAACAGGCTACCCTTTGACCTGCCGGAAGCCGAAGCGGAATTAACGGGTGGGTATCATACGGAGTTTTCTTCTTTAAAGTTTGCATGGTTCTTTGCCGGAGAGTACGCCAATATGGTTATAGCATCGTCTTCCGTAAGCATATTGTTCTTGGGGGGATGGTATGGTCCCTTTGCGCCGGGATTACACTGGACAATACTAAAAATATCCTTCTTTTTGTTCCTATTCCTCTGGGTTAGATGGACCCTACCTAGGTTTAGGTTTGACCAGTTGATGTTTTTCAGCTGGAAGGTTTTACTCCCCTTATCTTTGCTTAACTTGGCCATTGCAACCATTTTGAAGGTAATGTGGTAAAGGGTATAGGGGTGGATGTTGTTAATCTACGAAGGTTTGAAAGGGTTTTAATCAAGACCCCTAGAATAAAAAACAGATTGTTTACGCAAAGGGAAATAGAGAATTCTTACTCTTTATGGAATTTGGCCGGAAAGTTTGCCGCGAAAGAAGCGGTTTTAAAGTCCGTGGGTTTGGGTTTGAGTAATGGATTGTGCTGGCACGATGTGGAGATTATTGGAAATTTCAATTCCCCACCAAAAGTTATACTAAGCCCTAAGGCGAAAGAAATTATACCCAATGTGGAATTTTTCCTTTCAATATCCCATGAGAGGGATTTTGTTGTGGCGGTATGTTTGGCCGTATTATCAAATACCTGAAATCCCAAATTGAGCCTTCACCTTCGGAGTTAAAGGGTTTGTTTGTTTTGTTAATATTGGGTTTTATCGGCGTTGGGTACGACTATTACCAAAAACTTAAAACCCCAAAGGGTATTACCTTTACAAAGGTTTCCAAGGACTTAAAGATTTTTGAGGATACTTCCTTATTCGTAGTTGAAAGGAGGGAATTTTACCGCAGAAAACCTTTAAGGGGCGGTGAGAAGATAAATATAAATACGGCAAGCGTTGAAGAGCTCATGAGGATTCCGGGAATTGGCCCCAAGATGGCTCAAAGGATTTACGAATATCGCCGAAAGTTTGGGAAGTTCAAAAGTGCAGACGAACTTATAAATATAAAGGGTATAGGTCCAAAAAAATTACAAAAGATAAAGCCCTATATTACCCTATGAGGTTTTCGGATATAGCCTCCGATATGTCCCTCACCTTTTCCGGTTCCAAACCCTTTGATTTTACACCGTCGGTAATCATTGTCATACAGAAAGGACAACCCACAACGATTTCATCCGGGTTTTTACCCAGCAATTCCTCCGTCCTCTCCAAGTTTATCTTTTTTCCAATCTTTTCTTCCAACCACATCCTACCGCCACCGGCACCACAGCAGAACGAATTATTCCTACTCCTATCCGCTTCCAAAACATCCCCCAAAGATTTTAATATATCCCTTGGTTCGTCGTATATTCCGTTATGCCTTCCCAAATAACACGGGTCGTGGAATATGTATTTTTTGTCGGTCTTTTTTACCTTAATCTTCCCGAGTTTTAAGAGCATGCTAAGATATTCCGAATGGTGATAAACCTTTATGCTTTTGTCCAAACCGAAATCCGGGTATTCGTTTTTTATGGTATGATAACAGTGAGGACAGGATGCAATTATAGCCTTAGGCTTGTATTTGTTGAGAGTTTCAACATTTTGAACCGCAAGCATTTCAAATAAGTACTCGTTTCCCGTCCTCCGCGCGGAATCTCCCGTGCATGTTTCCTCTATACCCAGTATGGCCACATCAACGCCTGCGGATTTTAAAAGACTAACGACCGTCCTGGCGACTTTTGAATATCTCTGGTCGTAAGAGGCGGCACACCCCGCCCAATACAGTACTTCAAAATTGGGATTTTCATAGGCCCTTTTTACATCCAATCCCTCGGCCCACTTTTCCCTGTTTTCTGCCGGCATATTCCAAGGATTTCCCTGATTTTCCATCCCCCTATAAGCATTTGAAAACCCCACCTCTTTACCTTCCATAAGGATTTGCCCCCTCCTTATTTGGAGTATGGTGTATAACTGCTCATTACCCACGGGACAAATCTCCACACAGGCGCCGCATGTGGTACAGGCCCAAAGGGCATCCTCGTTTATCGCAAAATCCATTAGCGGCCTTAAACCTTCACCGTTTGCAAATTTTTTAAGGTTTTGGTTGATCTCGTACCGAATGTTTATTATTAATGCGGATGGCGAAAGGGGTTTTCCGGTAAAGTTTGCCGGGCATACATCCTGACACCTGTTGCACATTATACAGGCATAAGCATCCATTATTTGTGCCCACGGTAAATCCTCCAAATTTTTGGCCCCAAAAACCTCTTCCTCTCCCCCCTCCTCTTGAAGTTTTTCCATAAGGTTTAAAGGTTCGACATATCCGTATGGCTTATCCCTCCTAACCGACCACCTTACCGGGGCAAAGAATATGTGTATATGCTTTGAGTACGGAAAGTATGGGAAAAAGGCGAGTATTGAACCCAATGCCAACCACCAGAATAAATGTTCGAGAATGGTTTTAAACCCCTCGGGTATCCCATTCAAGATTAAAAATATGGATGATGCAAAGGGCTGAAATGTATCAAATGAGGAAAGCGATAAAGATTGGTGTAAAACCCTTGAAAACACATGGGTAAAAATGAATACGAGCACTATAAGGGAATCCCTTAATATGCCGCTTAGAGCCTTTTCATGAAGGGGAACATTTTCGGGAAAGAATAGCCTTTTATCCTTTACAACATATCTGCGGATACCGAAATATATTACGCCAATTAATGCCAAAAGGCTTAAAATATCCGATACAAGGTTAAAAGCGCTCTGCAAAGGTGTGTTTCCAAAGAGATTAAAACCGTATATATAACCCCTTATCACATCCTGCAAGTTTACAAGGGCATATACCAAGAAAGCCCAAAGGATGAATGCGTGGAAAATGGAGGTTATAAACCTCGCTTTAAATATGGGTTTTTGAAGTATTAGGGCCTGAATCCCCAACCACAAATTTACCCTTCTTTTCTCGCTTTTCCCCCTCTTTATCGCATTAATTGCGGCTGAAAAGTTTTTATAAGTTAAGTATCCGGAAAGCAAAAGTAGAACGATAAATAAAACCTTTTCGTATATGGTTAGCATAAGTGGGAATTTTACCCTCGGGAAATTTGTTTGGGTTTAAAACACCTTTAAAATTTCCAAACTCATGTTATTAGCGTTTATACTATCGCAAAACCAAGATACCTTAGAGGATACATTAAAGCGTAAGGATATCTTTATAAAATCACCCGTTAAAGCCGCTTTGAGGTCGGCGGTTATTCCGGGATGGGGGCAGTTTTACAACGGTAGAGCATTTAAAGGCCTAATACTTGGAGGGTTTTCCTTTGTATCCCTCGGTTGGACATTGAAAACTTTTAACGATTACAGGATGAAGGGGGATAATCAAAGCGTATCCAAATTTTTGGGGGCTTTGATAGTTAATATAGCGGTTTGGGGTTATACTATTGCCGACGCGTTCGTTGATGCGTATTTATACGGATTTGAGGCCGAGAGGGATACGGTTTTAAAGGATATAGAGGTTAAAAAGCATTAGTCAAATCCTTTCAAAAATGCCTTCAACATTGCCAAAGGGTGTTTCCCTTAAAAATACTTTTCTTATACTCAATTCATCAAACAACTTTTCAACATCTTCCAATGTATAAAGGCAAACCGGAACATCTATTTTAAACTTTTCCATAACACCTTTGGAAGGAAGGCAAAACCTTTCTTCAACGGGCAAATCCTTATGGGCATATCCCTTACCCAAAGGGGAATTCAAACCGGAAAAAGAAATAAACAATCTCCCCCCTTTTTCCATCCTATTTAAAACGATTTTCAAAACCCTTTTTGTGTCCGAAAATCTTAAAAAGTGCAAAACCCTTTCCGCTACAAAAATCCCTATAATCTCTGGAAGTTCTGAGGGTTTTATTTCTCCAATGTCCTTTAATTTAAGGCCAACCCTTAAATCCAAATCCTTTAATCGTTCAATAAAAAAGGGTTTAATTCTATCGTAAATAAACACCCTGTATCCCAAAAGTGCCAATATGAGCGATAACCTTCCGGAGCCAGCCCCAAATTCAACAACACATTTTGTTCCCTTCCAATCCAGAGCAAACTTTATAACCTCCTTATCCAACAAGCTCAACCTT
The DNA here is from genome assembly GCA_039802605.1 of Caldifarciminota bacterium. Classification (GTDB taxonomy): domain Bacteria; phylum Hydrothermota; class Hydrothermia; order LBFQ01; family LBFQ01; genus Caldipriscus. The sequence continues at coordinate 92,831 of JBDRWW010000003.1, forward strand.
TTTGAAACCACATCTATACCGTACATTCCCCACAAATTTTAAAGGCGAAGGGATTAATCCTCCAACAAGCAGTGGAAATAATTAATCCCAACACTTTTCGGCGTAAAAGAGTCTCGTAGGGCCAAAGGCGAACCTTTTAACCCTTACCCTTTTAAATCCCACGGATATAAGCATATCTCTTAAAGTGTTGTCATCCGGAAAATCAATGATGCTTTTGAAAAGATAAAGGTAATCCTTAACCGAACCCCCGAATATGGGGGATAAGAAAATCATTAATGTTAAGTATGCCAAATTGGGCAAATCCCAAAAGTTTAAATCCGCCTTCATTTCAAGTATTAAAAGTCTCCCGGGGCATTTTAAAACCCTATAAAACTCCCTTAAAGCCTTTTCTTTATTGGGAATATTCCTCAAACCGAAGGCAATGGTTATGGTATCAAAAGAATCACTCTTAAATGGTAATTCTTCCCCATCCCCCAAAACCAAAACCGCCCTTCTTTTCCCTTTTTTTAACATACTTAAAGAAATATCAAGGCCTACCGAGAAATCCCTTTTGTATATTCCCGGTATTATCCCGGGACCTGTGGCCACATCTAAGAGCTTCCCCCTTGAAAGTTTTATAACATCCCTCCTCCACAATAGATTTTGACCAAAAGAAAAAACAACATTTCTAAATTCGTAAAGCCTCATCTCGGAAAACATTTTATTTATTTCCCTTTTAACCATAATCTCTTACAGAATAAAAAACCACACCTTTCACACTTGTAATTCTAAGGTCGGAGACTTATCGGCCTATACTACCGTATAATACTAGCATCATGAATGAGGAAGTTCGTAAAATATTGGAAATGCTGGAAAGCGGAAAAATAACCGCGGAGCAAGCCGAAAGGCTGATAAGCGCCATATACGAAGGGGAAAAACGGGATAAAGGTGAAAGAAAAAAGGGATTTGAGGGTGCCGTAGAAGATGTTGTGGGGAAGCTCGTATTGGATGTAATATCCGCAACTTTCAAGGCCGTTGGTAAAGGGTTAAAACTTGCACCCTTTGTTCCCTCCGAGATTTCCGAAGCGTTTTCGGAAGCAGGAAGGGGTATAGGCGAGGCTTTTAAAGACTTGGACGAAGATTTGTACATTGTAGAAGTCATTTCGGATAATGTTGTGGTTTCCACATCACCCGATTCCCACTTGAAACCCGGAAAATACCGTAAAAATAATTTAATTATCCCAGAAAACTCAAAGTTGGCATTAAAGGTTGTAGATGGGGATGCCAAATTGAACGGTAAGTTTGATAGGGTTATATGCGTAGTTATAGACGGGAACTTGGAGTTTGAAGGGTGGTTTAACCTGTTGGACTTACATATTATTGACGGGGATGCAAGGATTAAAACCGATATAAGGGATTTAAAAGAGGGCGTTAAGGTGCTTCAAGGCGCAAAGGATATACCCGAACTCCCAGGCGGAGGCAGGGAAATAAAAGGAACTATAATTGACGGGAATTTGAAGGTTATTTCTTTGGATTCATCCAGATAAACAGAACTCCCGGAAGGGATGCCAATATGTTTGCAAAGTAATACAAAATGGAAATTGAAACCGCACCTTCATAACCCGTATAATAACCCAAAAGATAAACAAATCCCCCCTCCCTTATGCCAACCCCACCTATACTAAGCGGTATCATGGTTATGAGATTCACCAGCGATGTATAAACCACGGTTTTTAATAGCAGCATGTCAAGGGAAAAATTAATAACCCCCAAGGAAACCCCCAAAAAATAAGCCCCCATGCCCAAAAACCCCTGCATGGCAAAGGATATTAAAAATCCAAGGATTACGAGAAGGGGATTTTCCCTGTAATGGTCAAAGGCTAACAGAAAGTTTGAAATCCTTTCACCAAGACGAAATACTTTAACACTTCCAAGGATGTTTATTACCAATTTCCTTAACCTTCTGCTGAGTATAACGATAGAGGAAATGAAAGAGGCGATGAAGCCCAAAACTATAAACCACCCTATGGGCTTCATGGTTTTACTTCCCAAAATCAAGGACATCAATGCTAGTGTTAGTAATGCCAAAAAACCCACCATCCTATCTATGAAAACGGCGGCAAAGCTCTGGGATTTTGAACCCGATTTAATACCCACATATAAACCCCTTATTATATCAACTCCCGCCCCCGCTGGCAGAAACATCCCATAAAACAGCGCTCCAAGTGTTACAAAAATTGCCCCCAAAGGGGTTATAACCTTCGGTTGTAAAAAGATATACCACCTATAACCCGATAATGCCAACCCCAAAAATACGAAAAAAACCCCAAGTATTGCGGTGTATATGTTTAAGGATAGTATTAACCCGACAACTTTTGATATATCCGTTTTGGAAAAGACCCAAATGAGGGCCAATACGGTTATCAGGAGCCTTAAAAATATATTAAGGAGATTACGCAATTTCGCAAAACCTTTTTATAAAATCCTCAAACTTTAACAGTGCTTGGAGTACATCCCCGCTTACCAAAAACCTGTTATCCTTTGGCAGCGACCTTTTTAAAGAAACCTCGCCATCACCCGCAAGTAAAAACACCCAGAAACCTCCGGGATATGTGGGCGTAAACGACGCGTAAAGTTTAACATTCTTAAAGTTTTGCCGTACAATGTTGTATGTTTGCGTTATTTGGTCCTTATAGAACAGGGGATTTCCCAACTGCATACTCAAAAATCCCCATTCATTTAAAGATTCCCTTAATCCCTCAATAAATTCCCTGCTAAAAAGAACCTCGGCGGGGCCAACCGGATCCGTTGAATCCACCAGTATAACATCGTATTTGTTCCCCTCTTTGACAACCTTAAACCCATCCTCAACCCTTATGAATACCCTTTCGTCCGCAAAAGTTCCTTCCATATTAAGAAAATCCTTTGCCAATCTCAAAACCTCCACATCGATTTCCGCAATTATAACCTTCTTTACACCGTATTTTAAAACCTCCCTTAAAGTGCCACCATCCCCACCCCCGACGATCAAAACCTCGTTTATATCCCCTGATATTACCATAGGGGGATGAGTTAAAGCCTCGTGATAAAAGAACTCATCCCTATCCGTACTCATAACCAAGCCATCCAATACGAAAACCTTGCCCCAAAACTCGTTTTCAAACAAAAGGATATCCTGGTAATCGCTTTTTGTATGCCTCAAAACCCTATCTATGGAAAAAAATATTCCGGAAGTGGCCGTATGATACTCCTTAAATTCTAGCTTTGGCTTTCCCATATAGCCACCCCCGAAAAAACGCATGTCCAGTTTTCCCCAACTTCGGCGTCTATTCCGGATGAAATTATCTCTTTAACCTTTATCCCCCTATCCTCCATGGCCTTTAAACACAGGTCTTCCACCTTTCTTAATAGTATCTCCTTCCTTTGAAAACCCTTTATTTCCATTATAACACCTATGCTTTCCTCGTCCTCGGGTATGGCTACGGCAACGGCCGTGCCGATGATTTTACCCCTTTCGTTTGAAGATAGCTCCGCAAATGCTATTGGTAATAAAGAACCTTTTGGTAAAAGAACGCTTTCGGTTTGCCTTGAACCCGCTGGGAGGATGCTTGAAACCTTTAAAAGGTTGTAATCCGAAAAACCCGCATCCCTCAAAGCCCTATCAAACGCCAAAATATACTCCTCGGCCTTACCCACACCACTACCAACCGTAAAAAACCTATGATTTCCATATTTCGGGTTGTTCATCCCTTATCACCCTCCCGTTTTCTTCAAGGTTTTTTGTAAGGTATTTTGGCAATTTAAACATCGCGTAATGAATATCGGGGGTGTAGAATTTTAGATCATTTTCAAAGCCCGAAATCTTTGAAATTATATCCTCACGATTAACGCTTTCGGGGTCTATTCCCTTTGTTGCTATTGTAAACGCCCAATCCAACTGGAATGAAAACATATAAGCGTGATAAACCTTAACCAAGGGGAAAACCTCCTTTAAGGTTTTATAAACGCTTGAAACAAAACCCGCAAAGTATATATCCGCACTTGCGGATTGAACTACAAGGATACCGTTATCCGTTAATTTTTCATATACGGTTTCGTAAAACTCCTTTGTAAATAGCATTACAGAGGGTCCCCCTTCTATCGGTTCGGTTAAATCGCTTATTATTACATCAAACTTTTCATCCGTTTCTTCAACATACTTCCTCGCATCTGTGAATACCAATTTTGCCCTATCGTCATAAAAGGCCCCCCTATGCCATTCCGGCATATAGGCTTCGCACAATTTCACGAGTTGCTCGTCTATATCCACCATAACCGCCCTTTCAACCGGATACCTCAAAACCTCTCTAAGGGTAGCCCCCTCACCGCCACCCATTATTAAAACTTTCTTGGGATTTGGATGCGATACCATTGCGGGATGGACAAGGGCTTCGTGGAATACCGCTTCGTCTATCTCCGCGGATTGTATCTTATTGTCAAGAAATAGGGTTTTGCCCATTGCTTCAAGTTCCACAAGACTAACCTTTTGATAGGGTGTCCTACCGTGATATATATGGTTTTTAATCCTATAAAGGAACAAAATGTGATCCGTATGTTTTTCTATAAACCAATTCCCCTCAATTACCATAAGCGGGGATTGTAAGGGGGAACACCTTTAAAATAACCAACCTCGCAATGAGGCCAAGAGTTTATATTACTATTTTGGCATTGATATGGCTTGTTCTCTGCGGTTTGCTTTTGCAGTGGAGCGTTATAATGTACAAATCCGTAGTTTATGGGATTTCACCCGCATCTTTTATTATAAACACCGTTATTAGGCTTTTTGTGGGGATAGTGGCGTTTATACTCGGTATGATACTTTTTAAAAGGAGAATTGAAAGGTATGCGGATGTTATACTGTGGGCATCGGTGGGGTTGTTGGTTATAACATTGGTTTTCGGTAAAACTTTTGGGGGGGCTACGAGGTGGATAAGCATACTCGGCTTTTCCTTTCAGCCTTCGGAGTTTGTAAAATACGCTTTAATAATTTATATGGGTAAGGTTTTTGCATACGAAAGCGATAAGAGGATTTATAGGGTGTTTTGGAAACTGCTTTTTATATCCTCCGTAATTGCGGTATTGGTTGCTTTACAGCCCAACATTTCCACGGCTTCCGTTTTGCTGTTTTCAGTAATAGTCGTTTTGATATTATGGGGGGCCAAACCCTTACAAATAATAACCTCGTTTTTATTGTTTTTGATTTTAGCCATGGTGTCGTATAACACCTTTCCCCATGTTAGGGATCGTATAAACATATTTCTGGGTAAGGAAGAGAGCGGTATAAGAAAGGCTCAGGTGGTGCAGGCAAAGGTTGCGCTGGTATCGGGGGGTGTATTTGGGAGGGGTCCGGGAAAGGGATTACAAAAGCTCGGGTATTTACCATCTTCGGATAAGGATTTCGCATACTCTTACATCTCGGAAGAATACGGTCTATTGGGTTTTCCGGCCGGTGGTTTTTGGATAATCCTTATGATAATCCTTATAACTTGGAACGGTGTATGGGCATCGGATAAATTGGCTTTACAAGATGAATACAAATCCTTTGTTTGCTTTGGATTTTCCGTAATTTACTTTATTTTTTCGGCCGTGCATATTTTGGTTAATATAGGCTTTTTACCTCCAACGGGATTGACCCTACCCTTTGTAAGTTATGGGGGCTCTTCCTTGATGGCGAATGCTTTTGCAATGGGATATATTACGAGGGCTATAATTGAGGGTTATAAGGGGTTTTAGTTATGGAGGGCTTTATTCAATCCTCTATAGTGCTCTTTGTCGCCATAGACCCTTTGGGGATTGTGCCAACATTTATATCATTAACGGAGGGAATTCCGGAAAATGAAAAGAGGAAAATAGCAATATATTCTTCGGTTTATGCATTCTTTGTCGCCCTGTTATTTATATTTTTGAGCAAGTGGGTTTTTGAATATTTCGGCATAAACCTATCACATTTCAAGATTGCGGGAGGTTTAATTTTACTAATACTTTCCATCAGGGAATTGCTTATATACGGAGAATATTACAAGAGAAGGACCGATGGGTTGGGCGTTGTTCCCATAGGGATCCCTCTAATAGTTGGGCCTGCAACCCTAACGGCCGGTATAACCCTTGCCTCCGGTTTCGGATATGCGATTACATTCATATCTTTGGCTTTAAACATCGTATTGACGGCAATTGCCCTTATATTTTCCGCAAAGATTTCGGCCCTTATAGGCAAAGGGGGAATTACAGCCCTTTCAAAGATCTTCATGCTTATACTCTCCTCTATTGCGGTTAAGATGATATTGGAGGGCATTGAAGAATTAATAAAAGTCATTCGGATTTAGAATTTGAGCGATGAGTTGGATGACCATATATTCGCAGGGTTTTGAGGGAGGTTTTCCCGTTGATTGGTATATTGGAAACGGTGGTAGCACCATTACATGGGAAGTTGTAATTTATGGTTCAAACCCCTTTGAACCCCCCGGATTCGGAGATTATTACGCAATATGCAATGCCAATTCCGGCATTTATCCCTTCTTTGATACCCTTTTTTCTCCAAAGGTTTATACTTCCGGTTCGTACGATAGTTTAAAGATTGAATACAATTACGCCTTTAAGAAATACGGTTCAACGGACCTTGGAAAGGTAATACTCAGATACTTTGATGGCACATCTTGGTCCCCTTGGATTGATGAAAAAATCTACACATCTACCCAAAAAGGAAAAGATAGTATAAAACTTCCCCCTTACGATAGCATCCAGGTGGCTTTTGTTTATATAAGCAATGAATGGTCTTTCTGGTTTTCTTTGGATGACTTTTCCGTTAAAGGCGGTAAAACTTACGATTACGATATATCCGCCCTTGGCATCGTAGAACCCCAAAATAGGGGGATATACTTTAAGGGTAATATAATATACCCTTGGGTTGTCATAAGAAACCTCGGTTTAAACGATGTTGGTACTTGGATTATTTTAAAGTTTTACTTGGGTTCGGATTTAGTTTACGCCGACTCAACATATACCATATCTTATTCGGGAAATACGGACACCCTGAGTATGGGAATGTATTATGCGGATACGGTTGGAGAATTCAGGGCGGTTTTGAGGGTCAATCCATTAATGGACAGTTTGGACGAAAACGATTCCCTTTCAATCACATTTAAAGTTATGCCAAGGCCCGTAAAGGATATAACCGTTCGCTTTTCCAATAATGCGCCTTTAATTGATGGTAATTTTAGTACCTACGAATGGGCGGATGCAATAAGCGTTGATATATCAAATTATGCGGGTAAGGGTTCATCCCCAACGGACACCGCCACATCAAAGGCTTATGTAAAGCACGACGGGAGTTTTGTTTATATGGCGATTCAAACCCCGGATACGATATACAACCCCTTGGATGTTTTAAACATAGTTATTAACGATAATGCGAATTCCTCTTGGGATAACGGGGAGGGCGAAAACGCCTTATACCCCTCGCCGGGGATGTGGTGGGCCACGAGGAGGATATACGGTTCTTCCTTTGGGAATTGGATATATCCTAGGAGGGATAGGAACACATTCTTTGCTTATGGCAGGGGTATCGTTGAGGTTAAAATACCCTTTGGTTTGGTTGATTTGAAAGGAGATCCTTCCCACATAAAAACCTTCGTGGGTGGGACATTTTACTTGGGTATGTATTACATGGATGGTAGAAATGGGGGGATTTTGGCCTGGTGGCCCCAGGATGTTGATACAAACCTGTATTACAATGCCGGAGGCCTTTATAAATCCCACATAACCCTTGAAAGGCCTTCCGGTTGGAGGGATTTGGGAATTGCCGGTTTATTAAGTCCTAAAACCGTGGAAACGGGTTATAGCTGTGAGGTTTCCCATCCCTGCGATATAAGGTTTGTAATATACGACAACAATTCGGAAATCATACGGCCTTGCACCGTTGGGGTTAAAATCCTTGAATATCCAACCCTAAACCTTATATACTCTTGGGATACGACAATAACGCTTTACTCCTTGGCGTACGATACGCTCGGCTTTACATGGAATCCATATTCTTCGGGTTATTACAAGGTTATAATAGAATTGTCGGATGACCAATCCCGGAAAAACAACTATTACGAGGTAATTTTTGGGGTTTCAAGGGTTTTTCTCGCCCCTTATGTTGAAAACTTTGAGGGGGAGTTTTTCTTACCCCTTGGGTGGAATAGGGAAGGGGATGGATGGGTTTTGGGAAACAACTTTTTGAACCCCAACATTGCCCCCGCTTATGGCGTTTCCGGATATAAATTTGCGGAATTTACAACATACACCACTTTATCGGGGGATTCATCCGTATTAATATCACCGAAGATAATATCTCCTCCTGATGCCGTTTTAACATTTTGGTGGTGGAACGGCCCCACATTTTCCGGAAGGGGAAATTACGATGTATTAAAGGTTTATTACAAAACGCAGTCAACACCTTGGACACTTTTGGCCTGGTTTTATGGAGATGTTTATAATTGGAGAAACCAAATTGTACCATTACCCGTTTTGGCCGGTGATACCATTCAGTTGAAGTTTGTGGCAATAAGCGATTATGGGGATACGGATATTTCCTTGGACGATATAGGGGTTATTAGAAATCCGCTATATGTTTCGGAAAGCGGCAAGAATTTGCAAGGATTTAAGGTTTTTAAAGGGGGCGTAATGCTTCATAAGGGCGAATATTACGAAATATACGATGCAAGGGGTAGGGTTGTATTTAGGGGTTTTGTGGAAAATGATAGGGTTTTAAGGTTGGCGAAAGGGGCTTATTTTGTAAAGGTTAGAGGGGGGATTTTTAAGGTTCTGATCGGATAAACCTTACCCCCTTATAATATTATCTTGCGGGGCCGTAGCTCAACCGGCAGAGCAGCGGACTCATAATCCGTGGGTTGGGGGTTCGAGTCCCTCCGGCCCCATTTTTTTATTTCCATTCCGCAACGAATATGTTAAACTCCCTGCGGTTTTTTGCACCCCTGTTTGATGTCCATACGACCTTCTTTCCGTCTTTGCTGAACATTGGGAATGCATTAAACCCCTCTGAAAATGTTATCCTTTCAAGGTTTCTACCGTCAACATCAACTTTATAAAGCTCAAAACTAAAACTCCCGGGCTTGTGTAAGTTTGATGAGAAAATTATAAACTTTTCGGATGGGTGGAAATATGGGGCAAAGTTTGAAACGCCCTTTGGGGAATGCGTTAGTTGGGTAAATTTTTTCGTTTTCGTATCGTATAAAAACAGTTCAACATCTTGGGGTTTTACGAGGTCCTTGGAGAGTAATTCTTTAAATTCCTTTATTTCCGAAGTATCCTTTAAGTGGCGCGCCCTAAATACGATATACCTACCCGAAGGGCTAAACATGGCTCCCCCATCGTATCCCGGAAAATCCGTAATCCTTTGTATTTCCCTTGTCCTTATGTTTATCGTGTATAACTCCAAGTCCCCATCCTTTGAGGATGTAAAAACAACAACATCCCCGTAATTCCCTTCACCCTCGGCATCGTATCCATTTGATGAGAACAGCGGATATATGCTATCCCTTTTCAAGTCGTAAATGTAAAGGTCGTAATTAAACAGCCTCCAAACATAGACCCCTTTCCTCAAATATTCATTTGCATATGGATTTGTAGGGCATTCCAAACCTTGGGAAAATGTACTTGAAAACAGTACGGAATCCGGACTTATAAACCAACCGCATGTATTTGCACCACCCGGAGAAATCCTCTTTATCGGAAAACCGAATGTATCCATAACAAAAATCTGATCGCACTCAAACCTCCCTTTAACAAAGGAATTGAAATACAAGCCTTTAAAATCCGCCGTGTCGTATATTTCGGGGATAAAGAACATCCAACCTTCCGAATGTTTTACTTTAAAGTATTTTAGTTTTTTGGATTTTATGAGACTTTCAAGTTTCCTCGGTTCTTTTGTTAAAAGATATACCCCACCTTCTCCCTTTGTTTGAAAAACGATCCTTTCCCCATCGGGTGAGAAATATGCTTCGGCGTTTTCCCCGACAAAGGTCAGTTGTTTTATATTCTTCAAAAACCTTTCCTCGCCTTTAAATAGCAATTGGGATACTATGAGAACCATAGGCGTTTATTCTACCCTTGTTAATCGTCCTTAAAATTATCACTTGGTTGATACCCTTACAACCTTTTTGGCCGCTAACATTACATCCTTTGGAACATTTAAGGCTTTTTGGTCGGAAGGTGGAAAAATCTATGAGGATAACAATGTGTTTTTCAACTTCGTTTTTCTTGATGCGGTTTATGATTTCCGGGAAAAATACCCAAAAATAAAAGCCTTATCGGATAGCATTTTAAAATGGACATTAAAGTATAGACCAAAGGGGGATATGTGGGTTTATTGGGTGGATAGGGAAATATATCCCGATTTTGATGATATTAGCCTTGGTTCTTTGGTTCTGGAAAAATACGGTTTTAAACCCTCACCCAATGTTAGGGATACAATTGATAAATACCGTACAAAAACCTGCGTTTTCCTTTTCAAGGCCCCCTATGATGTAAAAAATAAAAGGTGTGATTGTATAGTTAATATAAACGCTTTCAGGTATTTAAAGGATAAGTCCATTTGCGAATATTTAAGTAGGTGCTGGGGAAAAATTGACAAACTGGCCTCTTACACCTACGAATACGCCGGATATTTCTTTTACTACTTCTATTCAAAGGCTTTAAAAGGGGGTTTATCGTGCAACTTTGATATTAAAGAGAGAATTCTCTCCGAGCTAAAAAGCGATACATTAAGGGGTTTGCCTTTAATACTTGTATTTACATCGGCTAGTATTTTGGGAATAAGGGATTCCTTGGTTGATAAGGCTTATGAAAAAATTTCCTCAACCCTTATGCGTGATGGGGGATTACCGGAATACAAGTATTTTTACATATACAATCCCCAAGGAGACAATTTATATTCCTTTTTCGGCAGAACATTTCCAACTATCATATTCCTTGAAGGGGTTTTGCATTATGTTGGGGGAAATAATTGAATTTTTGTTTCCACCCCTGTGTTATGCGTGCACGAAGGTATTATCCGAGGATTTCTTGTGTGAAGATTGCTGGAAGGATATAATGGAAAATATCGCCTTTGAAAGCGGATATTACTACGGTTTTAAGGTTTATTCCCTATTTTTTTACAACGGTAGGGTTAAGGATGTGGTTCAAAATTTTAAGTATGTTGGTTTTAAAAAGATCGCAAATAGGTTTTCCAAACATTTGGCGGAAATGGTCATAGGTGAGGAAATAGATGTAATAGTGCCGATACCTTTGCACCCCGCAAGGGTTAGGGAAAGGGGGTTTAGCCAGACTTTTGAGCTGGCAAAAGTGCTCTCAAAAGAGCTAAAAAAGCCCTTAAAAGAATACATTTTCAGGCATTCTTATCGTAAGGCTCAGGCAAATATATCTTCAAGGGATGATAGGATGAGAAATGTGAAGGGGGTTTTTTCCTATTTTGTAAGGATTAACAAAGAAAGGGTTTTATTGGTTGACGATGTTATAACAACTGGATACACCTTTTACGAGGCCGCAAGGACGCTTATAGAAGCTGGTGCAAGAGATGTAATAGGTATAACCCTTGCAAAGGGGGGATAATGATAAAAATATTAAGGGTTAAGGATTTTTTGCTTTTTGATAAGGCAACCCTTGAATTTGATAATGGGTTTAATGTTATAACCGGCGAAACCGGGGCTGGAAAATCTTTAATAATAGACGCCTTAAATTTACTTATATCCCCAAGGGTTGATTGGGATACTTTAACAAAAAATTCCACGATTGAGGCCGTAATAGAACCCGATGGGGAAATTTTAGAAATTCTTGAAGATTTGGGGGTTGAATTGGAAAATGATGGGGTAATTATAAGAAAGGGCTTTGATGTAAAAAACAAAAAAACTAAGTCCTATATAAACGACACCCTCGTCTCTTCAAGAAAGATTGGTGAAATCTTGCAGCCCAAAATATTCATAGGTAAGCAGTTTTCACATATGGAAATTTTGGACGAAAAATACCAGACATCGGTTTTTGATAAGGCGGTAGGCATCAAAATTGACGAATACTTAAAGTTTTATACGGATTACAAGAAAAAAATAACCGATTACGAGAGGATAAAATTGGAATACGAAGGGTTAAAATCTAAGGAGGAGTTTATAAGGTTTCAAATAAAGGAACTTGAAGGTATAGATTTTAGCATTGGTGAAGGGGATTTACTGAAAAGGAAAAGGGAATTGGAAGACAGGGTTAAAGAACAGGAATGGGCGAAAGTGTTCGGCGATGTTTATGAGGATATATACGAAAAGATTTCGCGGATTTTAAAAACCTCACCCGATAAGTTCAAACCCATATTTGAGGAAATTTTGGAAAGGTTGAACGACATAAAGTCTTATTTGGAATTTCCCGAAGAGGATCTTATATCCGAAATTGACGAAATAAACTCCAAACTCTTTACGATAAATAGGTTAAAGTTAAAGTACGGAGTGGATTTTGAGGGTTTGAAGGGTATAAGGGATGAGCTTTTGCAAAAGCTGGAAAGGTTAAAGGTTTTGGAAGGGGAATTGGAAAACCTTGGGGTAGAAATTGAAAGGGTTGAAAAAATTTTAAGGGTGGAGGCTGAAAAGTTAAACGAAGAAAGGGTAAAAAAGAAAAAAAACTTTGAAAGGGATGTTGAGAGCCTGTTAAAGGAGTTGGGTTTTGATTATGTGAAATGCGAGGTTGCTTTTAAGGATGGTGAATTTTGGGAGAGGGGGAACAAGGTGGTTAATATTTTAATATCAACGATACCCGATATAACACCTTCGCATATTTCAAACCTTTCGGGTGGGGAAATTTCAAGGGTTGCTTTGGTCCTTTCATACCTAGGGGGCTCTAATTATAAAACGCTTATATTTGATGAAATAGACATAGGTGTTAGCCCCAAGGTTGCATTAAAAATAGGGAAAATGTTAAGGAACATTTCGGAAAAAACGCAAGTAATAGCAATAACACACCAACCTTTTACGGCCATTTTTGGGCATAAACACTTTGTGGTTGAAAAACCAAAACCCGATAGGGCTATATGTACGGAAGTAAGGGGTGAGAAAAGGATTAAAGAATTGGCGAGAATGATGGGTGTTAAAGATGAAGGCGTGGTTTTGGAGGTATTAAACACATATGGGATTCATCCGTAGAATTTTTGGAAATTATATGATTTGGGTTTTGGTGGTTTTAGTGGCTTTAAGTCAAATTTATGCGGTTTTTGTTGTTCCACCGGTAAAATGGTTCGGACCAAATGGGCAAGAACTCGGTTTTGTTCAAAAGATATTTTATGTCCATGTTCCAAGTTCTTGGGCGGGGTTTTTGGGTATGGTTTTATCCGCTCTTTTTGGATTACTTTACATTTACAAAAGGGATTTAAAATACGATAGGTTATCCCATTCCTTTATGGAGGTTTCCACCCTGTTTATAACCTTAGGGTTAATCACGGGTTCTTTATGGGCAAAGCCCGCTTGGGGAACTTTCTGGACTTGGGATCCAAGACTCGTTAGTATGGCCATCTTGTGGTTATTGGCCTTGGGTTATATGTTTTTTAGATCGCTTGTAGATGATGAGGATTTGAGGGCGAGGTTTTCGTCAATACTTTCGCTAATAATAGCCATAAACATACCCGTCGTATTTTTATCCATAAGACTTTTCCGCACCCTACACCCAGCGGTGTTCAAAGGCCTATCAACTTCCGAAACCTACGGTATGGATACTGAGATATTTGCGGGACTAATGGCTAATCTCTTTACAATAACCCTTTTAATGCTTTACCTTTCCTACAAAAGGTACAAAAAGATATATTGATGCGAAAGAGCCTGGTGAAAACCTTTTTCAATATAAACCCTCACCATATCACAAAATTCCCCTTTGGATAGGTAATAACTATCTTCCTTTTAACCGTAAAACTTTCCCCGGGTTTTAAATTTACCTTCCACATTAGAAGGCCATCACCCAAGTCCTTTTCCGGTTCGGGTTCAACGCCAAAATCAACAACATTGACATTTCCCAAAGAGAAGGGTTTTCTAACGAACAGGGTTATTTCTACACTTTCCTTTCTATTATTGGTTATGGTGATTTGGTGTATCCGCTCCTCACGGGTTAAAACCGTCTTGTTTTTACCCCAAATATCCGTCCTCTTCTGTTCCAAAAGTTTTACATCTCCGGTTATAAACGGGTCAAAACCCAAGAATAGGGTATCCTCTTCATCCCTTTGCGTTCCTTTGTAAAAGTAATCTGCCGAAAGTTCCCCGTTAAAGAAAACTTTTATATTACCTCCTGGCAAATCCATATCGGGTTTAAAAACAACGCTAATATAAGCCCTCTCGGACAATTCGGGATATATAAAAGCCAACTCCTTAACCTTATATGTTTTCTCAAACAATTCCGCAATTGCCGGCTTTAACCTGTCAAAAGTTATCTCTTTGTCTATAACAAACCTCGTTGAAATTGGTGTAAATGTTATTTCTGGGGTTTCGGGAATTCCTTTTACCGCTTCCGCTGCCATGCGCTCCGCCGATAATGTAGTCCTTTTCTCATAAACCATAGGCGGCCTGTCGGTTATGTACCAGGGGGTATGTGATGGTGCGAAGAAAGAAGGGGGAATGTTGGTTATTATAACCCTTTTTGCCGATACTTTTCTAGGCAATTCTGATATAAACCTTGCCAAAGCGGAAATTCTCATATTTCCCCCACTTTTATACTCAACCGTATATTCCGGTTCCCAACCAAGGTTTCCCGAAGGATAAAATATAACTAATTCAACCGTTGGATCGTTCGCCTTTTCAATGTAAAGGGTTATAATTCCCTGTTCGGTTAGTAATCTCTGCTTTAAACCGTTTAAACTGTCAAGTTTTGCGTCTAAATCCTTTAAAACTTTTAAGAGGGAATCCCTTCTTATATGATAATCCGGAAGTCGTCCTGAAAGGTGTAAATATTCATTTATGTTGTCCCCCTTTCCGTTCTTTATCCCGTCCAAAAAGGCGTTTAAAAGGTTTATGTAATACTCCACCTCCGAAAGCTTTGCCTTTACATACGATGAAGTTTTCTCCAAGGTACTAATCTTTTTTTCTAAATCTTTATAGGTTTCCGAATCATAGGGTAATTTTTGCGTTTCAAATCCCATATTTGCCAAGATACCGTTATGAATACCTATCTTTACATTTTCGCCCACGGGTGTTGGGAGTTTTGATACTTTTACATCCAAAGACCCTTCTGCCTTTAATTTTATTTTAGCAAACAATAACGCCCCATTTGGAGAAATAACTGCGGAATCCACGGTTTGCGGGAAATCCAAAGAAATTGCACTTATGAGTATAAACATAGTGGGAATTTTAAATGCGGGTAATTTTAAATGAAACGACTTTATAATACCCACCTAACGGGGCGGTAGCTCAGTTGGGAGAGCGCCGGAATCGCACTCCGGAGGTCGGGGGTTCGAGTCCCCTCCGCTCCATTTTTGAAGGTTTTAGTCTCCTTTAACGCAAAGCCAAAGCATAGGGAGATAATTAACCAAATATTAAGCGGATATGCCGAGGTTTTTTATAAAGAAAACGAAATACCCCTTGAAGGGGTTGATATACTCATAACCTTGGATCCCAAAAGGGAATTAGGAGCGGAGAACATTGGTAGGTTAAAATCCCTCAAATTTTTGCAGTGCGTTTATGCCGGGGTTGAACACCTGCCCTATAAATGGTTGCCGGAAAGTGTAATTATAGCGGGAAATTTTGGGGCTTATTCCGTTCCAATAGCGGAGCATGTCTTGGCAATGATTTTGGATTTGGCCAAGAGATTAACCGCAAATCATATAAAGTTATCAAAGGGGATATACGACAGGAAAACATATAGCAAGATGCTTAGGGGGAAAACCGTGGGGATATTGGGATTTGGGGGTATAGGGAAAGAGGTTGCGAGGGTTTTAAAACCCTTTGATGTTAGGATTTTGGCCATAAACAGATCCGGAAAAACGGATTTCCCCGTGGATTTCATAGGAACATTAAAGGATTTGGATTATATATTGAGGGAATCCGATATTCTCGTTATAAGCCTACCGTTGACAAAGCACACATACAATCTAATAACTTCAAGGGAATTATCCTTGATGAAAAGCGACGCAATTTTAATAAATGTGGCAAGGGCGCATATTGTAAATGAAAGGGATCTATACGAACATTTGGTAAAAAATCCCAACTTTCAGGCGGGTTTTGATGTTTGGTGGAGGGAGCCTTTTGGTGGTGAGGAATTCAAGTTGAACTATCCGTTTTTTGATTTGGAAAACTTCCTCGGTTCCCCCCACAATTCAAACATAGTTCCCGGTATGTTTGAGGATGCTTTAAAAATGGCAACGGAAAATGTTTTAAGGTTTATCAAAGGGGAAGGGGTTAAAAATTTGGTTAATAGGGAGGATTATGTTTAATATCAACCAGCCTTATAATACGGGTGTATGAAAATCCTATGGATAGATGACGAGATCGAGGAATTGAACTCCGTTATATCCTTTTTGAAGTCGCAGGGCTTGGATGTTGATACCGCAAAGAGCGCCGTTGAGGGGGTTGAAAAACTTTCAAAAAACACCTATAACCTCGTTTTGTTAGATTATAGGATGCCGGGTGTTAACGGTTTGGATACTTTAAGGATTATAAGGAGGACTTACCCTAACCTCCCAGTAGTTATGCTAACAATGATAACCGACGAAGAAATAATAAGAAAATCCCTCATTGAAGAGGCATACGATTATATCGTAAAGCCCGTTCAACCCGCCCAACTCTTGGCATTGGTTTCGAGGTTGAATAGGGAAAGATTCAAAAGGGAAATGTTTGGAGAAGAGGCGGAAAGGCTCAGAGAAGAGGTTAGGAATATACCGGAAACATTTGAGGGGTGGCTTTTGAAAGCGGTTAAAATATTCCAAGCAAGGGTAAATTATAGGGCTTACAGGTCAAAGTTTGACGAGATACTAAACGAAGAGAACCGGAAGTTTTGCCTTTGGGTTGAGGAGAATTATAAAGACATAATTAATGATGATACCCTCTTGATGTCGCATACCCTTTTAAGGAAAATGATTTTGCCATATGTTGAGGTTTCGCCCGTTGTTTTAATAGTTTTGGACAATTTCAGGTTTGACCAGATGTACGAAATAGTTTCCGAAATATCGTCATCCCACAAGATTGAACAGTATGTTTATATGTCAATATTACCCACCGCCACCCAGTATTCAAGGAATGCCCTGTTTTCCGGAAAATTACCCCTTGAAATGGAAAAACTTATGGAAGGTGTATTGGCCGATAACCAAAACGAATTAAAACTCCTTTGGAATCTCTTAAACGAGGAAAAATACAGGGTAAAGACTTGGTATTCAAAGATAAAGGATTTGGAAACCCTATCGTCTTTAAAACCTTATGGCAGGAGGTTTGAGGTTTATGTTGTGAATTTCGTGGATACGATTTTACACCTAACCGCAAATGTGGAACCTTTAAAGGCCTTAGGGGAAGGGGAATCCTCAATAAAGAGGTGGGCAAAGCTTGTTTTGGAGGACGGGAGGTTTGTTAGGGTTATAAACGCTTTCCTTGAAAGGGGTTATAGGGTCTTTATAACTTCGGATCACGGTTGGATAATAGGTAGAGAACCTTTAAGGGTTTTTGGGGAAAACATAACAAAGGGTTTTAGGTATAAGTATGGGGATGGTTTGGAAGTAAAAGGTGATAAAATTGTTAGGGTTAAAAAGCCAAAGGAATGGGGGCTTCCGGAATGGGGCGAATTCGTCTTTGCAAAGGAGGATGCTTATTTCGTATGGGGGGAAAGGATGGAAGAATATGCGGAAATCTATAAAAACAAAATGTTTCACGGTGGAATATCCCTTGAAGAAATGGTTTTAAACCTTATACACATTCAACCTTAGAATTTCAAATGTATGAAAAGGTTGGGTTTTCTAATTTTAGCCGGTATTCTACCTTTATACGCCGATACCCTTGCAATAATTCACATAAACGATACCCATCACCACCTATATCCTTATAAGGCTTGGAACGGTGTTTCCTCGGCCGCATATGTCATTAAGCGGTTAAAATCCTTGTATCCCAACCACCTGTTCTTTCACGCCGGCGATATATTCGTAGGGGATTTCTCCTTTCCGTACGGTTTGGGTAGGGTTGAACTTCGGATATTAAAAAACATTTTAAGACCCGATGCCATAACCCTTGGAAATCACGAATTTGATATAACACCGGATTCCTTATACGCGGTTTTAACGGATGTTGGTATGCCCATGCCCATACTATCCGCAAACCTAACCCCCGATACATTGCCGATATCATCAATAGTCCAACCTTATGCGACATTTATAAGGTCCGGTAAAAAGATATGCGTTTTGGGTCTTACCACAAACCAGTTTAACATATTATCACCCGCGCAACAACCCGTACAGTTTGAGAACCCAGTAACGGTGGCGCAGAATTACGAGGATACACTAACCGCCCTCGGTTGTGATTACAGGATAATACTATCCCATAGTGGCGTGAATGTTGATAGCGCTATTGCTCGTCAGACGAGATATTATAACCTCATAATCTCCGGGCACACGCATACCTGCTACGATTCACCGGCAAAAATCGTTAATCTAAGCGGTGATACAACATACTTTGCGGAGGCATGTTCCCATTACCAGGCTGTTGGTTTTTGGTTAATAGACTTGAACACACTGAGACCGATAAGTTATACCTTAATAAGGTTAAACAATACAACGCCCATAGATGGCGAAACATGGGATACGCTTATGGCCTATAAACCCTTGATAGAAAGCGGGTTTGGAAATGTTTTTGATGACTTTTGGGGTTATGCCCCAGCTGAGATTCCTAATATTCCCGATATTCCGGGATATTTGGATACCCCGGCCGGAAACCTTGTTGCGGATGCAATGAGGGTTAAAAGCGGGGCGGACGCGGCCGCTTGGCCCACATTCTTAATAGCAGAGGAACTCCAAGCCGGAAGAATAACGTCTAACAATGTTTTAATGTTGGTTCCCTATGGCTTGGATGAAACATATATTACCGGCAATAATACCCGTTTGCTTGTTGCCACATTTACGGGCAAGCAGATATATAACTTGCTTTCAACAACGCAAGCGTTCTTTGGGGAACAACCAATAGCGCAGGTTTCGGGTATGCGTTATAGGTATGATCCCACATCCTCCCCCGTAATGCTCCCCTCGGATATAGAAATAGGCGGTTTCCCCTTGGATACAAACGCAAACTATACCTTGGCCGTTGATAAAAACATAATATATGTTGCCGGGCTTTTGGGAATAACCCCTCTAAGGGTTGATACCACTCCATATACGGTTTTTGAAGCCGTAAGGGAATACATAAGGGATTTGTGGATAGTTGAATATCACTCGGAGGGCAGGATTACATATAAAAACCTAAGCGCTTATGAAATTCCGACAAAAACCCAAAGGCTAAATGTTTTAAACCGGTTTGTATATTCCCAAACCCCAATGGATATATACGATATAACGGGTAGGCTAATCGCCAAAGGGGTTTATAGGTTTTTGGCGCCCAAATCGGGCGTTTATTTTATAAGGTTGGCGGATAAAAGCGTAAAGGTTATTATCAGATAAATTTTCCTTTAAAGGAAATTAAACCGGCGTATAATAGCCGCCAATATGAAAAGGGGCATTTTTATGTTTTCCGCACTCCTTTTTATGGCCGGTTGTCAAGCCGCGGAAAGGACGATAAAGGTGGGTATCCTTCTACCAAATAACGCCTCGGGAGAGATCGCCACATACTCCAAATACACCTTAGACGGTATAAACCTCGCCGCAAAATCGAAGAATTTCCGCGTTAACGGTAAAAGGATAGAGTTCGTATATCCCGAAAGGTATTCGGGTGATCCTTCCACCACAGCCGATGCTTTAAGGGAGTTGAAAGAAAAGGGGGCTAAAATAGTGATAGGACCTCTAACAAGTGCCGAGGCTCAGGCTATACTTCCCGTTATGTCCGAAGTTAAAGTTCCTGTGATATTACCGGCCGCAACACTTAATTCCTTAACGGATAACGAGTGGGTATGGAGGGTTTGTATAAGTAATAAGCAGATGGCCGTTGCCGCGGCATATGCGGCAAAAGATATATTAAAGGTTAAGGAGGTTGCCATTGTTTCCTTTACAAACAATCCGTATTCCCAAGAGTTAGCCGAAAGTTTTAGAAATTGGGCCGATGCCCACGCCCTGAAAGTTGTAAAACTCGTGGAACTGTCGGGGAATTCCCAAAATCTCATATCATCGGTAAATGAAGTTATTTCTTCCTTTTCCGCACCACAGGAGAGCACTGCGGTATTTCTGCCATTCTATTACGATGAGGCCGCGAATGCTATAAAGGCTTTTAGGGAGAAGGGATACAAAGGGATACTGATAGGAGGGGATGGTTGGGATGTTCCAAAGATTGCGGATCTCGTCGGGAAAAACGCCGGTGAAAACTACTTCATAACACACTTTAACCCGTATGACCCGCAATCCAAAGAGTTTTCCGAAGAGTATCGTAAGGAATACGGGGTATTACCCTCATCTTTCTCGGCATTGGGATATGACGCCTTTGAGGTGGTACATGAAGCCCTTTCAAAGGCCAGGGGATTAACGAGAATAATGGATATAAAGGATGCCCTACAATACTTAACGGTTGATGGGGTTACGGGCAGGATTGAATATTCGGCTAATAGCCATAACCCGGATACCAAGGGTTCTGTCCTCGTTAAGTTTTCGGATTTCGGATTCCAGTTTGCCAGAAGATTGGCGGTTTCGCCCGTATTTTAATGAAATACCTTGTAAAGAATTGCCTTCTTGAAGGCGGTGAAAAGGTGGATATTCTCGTGGAGGGGGGGAAGATAGTCTCCCTCTCCACAAAAAGTTTAAAAGTTGATGATGCCCTTGTCATAGATGCGGAGGGCTTATGGGCGATTCCCGGTTTGGTTGATATGCACACACACGCAAGGGTTCCGGGGCAAGAACACAAGGAAACCCTTGAAAGCCTTAGCAAAGCCGCTTTAAGGGGGGGTTATACCCACCTTCTAATAATGCCAAATACGGAACCCCCAATAGATTCCCCCGAAGTATTTGAATATGTTAAAAGTCTAACCAAAGGCCTTCCGGTAAATGTTTTCATTTCGGCCACAATAACAAAAGGAAGGATGGGGAAGGAATTGGTGGAAATGGGTATGTTAAAGGAAGGTGGGGCTAAGGCCTTTACGGATGATGGGAATTGGGTTGAGGATGATTTTGTCATGTTGAACGCCTGCACATACGCTTCCAATTTTGATGTAATGGTAATTTCGCATTCGGAAAAACCCCAACTATCTAAGGGTTTTGCCAATTACGATGAAAAAACTTTGAAATACGGGATGAAGTTCAGGCTTCCAATATCCGAAGAACTTGCGGTTTATAGGGATTGCAGGTTGGCGGAAATTTCCGGATGTCATCTACATGTGGCGCATATATCCTATTACGGTTCGGTAGAGGTTATAAAAATGTTTAAAGAAAGGGGTGCAAACATAACCTGCGAGGTTACCCCCCATCACCTCATATTCTCAACCGATAATATAGAACCCTACAACCCCAACTTTATATGCAATCCACCTATAAGGGATGAGGAGAACAGGAGGAAACTCGTTCGGGCTTTAAAAGAGGGTTTTATAGATATTGTGGCAACCGATCACGCCCCCCATGCGTACTACGAAAAGGAAATCACGGTTGATGAAACCCTTCCTGGTATAGAGGGGTTGGAAACCTCTTTTTCGGCTTTATATACACACCTCGTTTTGCCGGGTGATATGGATATAAAAACCCTTATAGATGTTATGTCCCATAAACCCGCAAAATTATTGGGTATTGACAACTCCATAAGGGAGGGAAATGAGGCTAACTTTTTCCTCTTCAATCCAAACATAAAATGGGTGGTTAAAGGGAGCGATATACTTTCAAAAGGCAAGAATAATCCGTTTATTGGGAAGGAGTTGAGGGGTAGGGTTGTATCCGTTTTTTGCAAGGGTAAATACATAAAGGAGGTTTGAAAATGATAACGGTTTTACTCGCCGGCTCTAATACACCCCCTTGGCTTGGGGGTCCCAACATCCTTTATGCGGGTATATATGGGTATGGTTTTGCGGCGTATGAGAGCAGGACAGTGGAATCTTATAGCACAAAGGGGGATTATATAACCAGGGGTTTGGGCGGCCAGAGCGCAAATCTCGGCGGGGGCGCATTTATAAGGTGGAATCAATTGGGAATCTACTTGGATTTCGTGGAGGGATACTTCTACTCCTGGAACTATCAAAACGAGGAGATAAAGGACACGAGCTTTTATCAGAGAATAGGGGTTGATATAACATGGCATATAAACAACGAATCTTGGACGGGAATAGGTGGGGGAATTAGGAATGTTAGGTACGCCCTCGGTTATGGCTTTCCTTTCCCGGATACCTCTAGCAATGAGGTTAAAGAGGGTAAAAACCTCCCAATACCCAATTCAAATGTTAAGTTTATGGCCATAGGCTTGCAGGGAAAGTATTATTTGGAAGCCGAAAAACTTTATTACGAAAGGAAGGGGCTATTGCCTTGGATAGGCGGTTATGTCGGATATGCACAGGCTTCTTTTGAAGCCGGAGAACCCTTTAATACATCTTCGGATGCGAGCAGCTTTTATGTTGAGGTTATGCTCGGATTGGACTTTTATGTGCAACCCTGGTTATCTTTCTGGATATCCGGAAAATACACAACATTTGAAACCTTCTTTCCGCTGCCGCCTTCCCATAAATACAAGGATTATTACGACAATGTAAGGACCTCGTTGGGAACCACATTAATACAAGGGGGTATAAGGCTAACCTTTGCGAGGGAAAGGTATTGATAGGTATTTGGTTATCCTATATTGATACGGTTGGGGTTGGGGATGTTTTATCCATTAGCGTTTATGGTAGGGAGGAGTATGCCGATGTAAAGGTTATCGTTCCACCTTCTTGTAATGCCTATTTTCCATTGGTGGGGAGGCTAAAAGTTTGTGGTTTAACCTTGGATAAATTGTCCGATACTTTACAAAAACTCTTAAAACCCTATTACGACCTTCCGGTTATAGTATTTTTTCAAGAAATCGCACCCCCTACGGTGGTAGTCCTCGGGGAAGTTGTTAATCCGGGATCCGTTAGGTATATTAAGGGTATGAGATTGGCGGATGCCCTGTCCCAGGCCGGAATAAAACCAACATCGGATGTTTCTAATATAAAAATAAACGGTAAAAGTGTGGATTTAACCAGGGAAAACCCAATGTTATATCCCGGCGATAGGGTGGAAGTTCCATCAAAATGGTGGAAAGGTTTTATGGATGGCTTCGGTTTGCTGTTAAACACCGCTACTTTCGGCATACTTTTCTACACCACTTTTATAAAAAAATGAAGGTATTTTTAAAAGAAAACCTCGTATTTCAGGATTTGGATGATAAAATCGCCATTTGGGATCCAGAAAGGATGGAAACACTGGTTTTAAACAGCACGGCTTGGTATATACTTTCCTTAATTGATGAGGGTTTTAACGATTTTGAGGATTTGGTTAAAAGGGTTTCGGAGGATTACGGAATACCGGAAGATGATGCCCGTAAGGATGTTTGGGAATTTATAGAGGAATTAAAGGAGGTAGGGGTAATATGGGTAAAAGAATAATAGCGGGAAATTGGAAGATGAATCCAATAAGTTTAAAGGAGGCCGTTGAACTCGCAAGGGGTGTTGAGGGTTTATTAAAGGATTTAAACCAACTTGAAAGGATAATATTCCCGCCCTTTGTGTATTTATACCCCATAAAGTTGGAAGTTAAAAACGTTGAGTTGGGGGCACAAGATGTATTTTACGAGGATAAAGGGGCATACACCGGGGAAATTTCCCCGAAGATGTTAAAAGACATAGGTATAAATTGGGTTATCGTTGGGCATTCCGAAAGGAGGCATATAATTGGAGAAGATAACAAAACGGTAATAAAAAAAACAAAAAAGGCTTTGGAAGAGGGCTTTAATGTAATACTATGCGTGGGGGAAACTTTAAACGAAAGGGAACTGTATAGACATAAGGAGGTTGTTAAAAGGCAACTTGATGGGGTTCCCGATAGTGAAAACCTAATAATAGCATATGAACCCGTTTGGGCTATAGGGACGGGGAGGAATGCAAAACCCGAACAGATAGAGGAAATGCATACACTTATAAAGGATTTGACGGGTAAAAGGGTTTTGTATGGGGGTAGCGTAAAACCCGAAAATTCGGATGAATTGGCATCCGTAAGAAATGTTGATGGCTTCTTAGTGGGTGGTGCGAGCTTGGATTCGGAAAAATTTCACAAAATAGCCCTATCCCTTATAAGTTTTCAACCGTAAAATATCCGGAAATGGCTATTAGATACATTTACATGCACACATATTTAAAGAAGGGTTTTATTCCTTGGGAGGAGGCTACAATACATGTCCTATCGCATGTAATACACTACGCAAGCGGCGTATTTGAGGGTATAAGGGGGTATAGAACGGACAGGGGTATAGCAATATTCCGCGGGAAGGATCACTATAAGCGCCTTATTAAATCCGCAAAAATTTACCGTATGGAATTGGATATAAAAGAGGACGGATTTATGGAAATAACCAAAGAACTCATAAAGAAAAACGACTTACAGAACGCCTTGGACGAGGCTAAGAGAACCGGTAAAATGAAAAACCCCTTCGTGTATATAAGGCCCGTTGTTTTTAGGGGATATATATCTCGGGATTACGATGACCCCATAATACAACCCCCATTAGGGGTTAATCCCCTAAAAAACCCTACGGAATTCTTTATAGCCGCCTTCCTTTGGGATGACTATTTGGGTGAAAAGGCGATAAAAGAGGGTGCGGATGTTATAACATCCTCGTGGTCAAGGATTGCGCCGAATACTATACCCGCATTTGCCAAGGGCGTGGCCAATTACGCAAACGCCCAACTCGCGAAGATGGAAGCGGAATTAACCGTAGTTTTGGATAATTATTATGACAAGTTATCTTTAAAAGACGCCTATGAAAGGGGCGAAGCCGTCAAACTCAAAAATATGAGGTTTCCCGTGGAGAGCATACAGTTAAACGCCGAAGGTTATGTGTCCGAAGGTGCGGGCGAAAATGTTTTTGTGGTAAGATATGAGGGGAGTAAGGCAAAGATATATACACCACCCATATATGCCTCAATACTACCCGGAATAACGAGGGATTCAATAATTACGATTGCCCGCGATTTGGGATATGAGGTTATAGAAACACAAATTCCGAGGGATATGCTTTACGCGGCCGACGAGGTCTTCTTTACCGGTACGGCCGCGGAGGTAACACCGATAAGGAGCATTGACGGAATAATCATAGGTGATGGAAAACCCGGTGAGGTAACTTTAAAGATAAGGGAGGAATATGTCGGTATAGCCACGGGAAATAAGGAGGATAGATACGGCTGGCTTGAATATGTGGATTAGAGTATGGAGAAGCCGCTAAATTCCCCCTGGGCTCCGGTTATTTTGTAATCAACCCTATCAACCCTCCCGGGTCCGTTCTTTATATGCTCCAAAAGTTTTAAAAGGTTTTCTTCCTCCCCCTCCGCGACTATATATACCGTTCCGTCGGGTTCGTTCTTGGCAAATCCCCGCAAATTCAAGGAGAGGGCGCGCATTCTGGTGTATGCCCTAAAACCTACCCCTTGCACCCATCCGTATACCCTAGCCTCTAATCTCTTCATCCTTTAATATATTTGCCACCTTTTTCATATACCTCCTTATATCCGCGTCTATTTTTTTGGCTTCAACCATGGATAAAACCCATTTGGAATAAAACCTAACCTTTTCGTTATCCGAGTTTTCCGAAAGATTCTTTAATATTTCCAACGCGGGCTGAACATCTTTTGGTAAAACGTTGACCCCCTCCTTAACCTTTTCCGCACATTCTTCCAAAACCTTTATAATTTCTCGCCTTTCCATGCCTCACCTCCCGGTTATTATCCTTAGAATGGTTCTAACCCCAAAGCCCGTTGCCCCTACGGGGTTGTACGCCCACCTTTTATTGTTGAAAACCGGACCCGCAAGGTCTATGTGCGCCCATTTTATACCTTCCCCTACAAACTCCCGTAAGAACTGGGCGGCGTATATCGCCCCTCCCCAGCGGTCAAGGGCCGAATTTCTTAAATCCGCATCGTAGGTTTTTAACTTCTCATAAATAAACGGATCTTCCAAAGGCATCCTCCAAAACCTTTCCGCGGATAAATATCCGGCTTTTAAAATCTTGTTTGCCAAATCCTCATCGTTTGAAAACAGGGCGGCCGTGAATTCTCCCAAGGCTACAACCGCCGCACCCGTTAGCGTTGCCATGTCTATTATGTAATCGGGTTTCAATTCCGAAGCGTAGGATAGGGCATCCGCCAATGTTAGCCTACCCTCCGCGTCCGTATTTAATATTTCAACCGTTTTTCCGGAATAGGTTTTGACTATATCCCCAGGCCTTACCGCATTTCCATCGGGCATGTTTTCCGTTGCGGCAAATATCCCATGAACTTCGTATTCCGAACCCAACTCGCCTAAACCTTTAAATACGCCCAAAACCGCACACGCACCGCTCTTGTCAATCTTCATGGTCATCATACCTTCTGCGGATTTTATTGATAACCCCCCGCTATCAAATGTTAAGGCCTTTCCAACAAGGGCAACCTTTCCCTTTGGATTTTTTGGCCTATATGTTAAATGTACGAAATACGGTTCTTTTGAACTTCCCCAATTCACGGCCAAAAAGGCGTTCATCCCCATCTTTTCCAATTCGGGCTTTGTATATACCCTAATTTCAAAGCCGTATTCCTTTGAAATTTCATAAGCCTTATCCGCCAAAAACTTCGGTGTGGCTATATTGGGTGGGGTATTAACGAGATCCCTCGTAAAGTTGGTGGAATCGGAAAATATCTTTGACACCCTTAAATCTTCGGAATCCTCCCCTTGGAAATAAACATCAACATCCTTTTCCTTTTGGGTCTTGTATTCCGAGAATTTATAAGATGAGAGTAATAAACCTTCATAAAAGAAACCGTACCACTCCTTTTTGCCGATAAATCCGGGTTTCTTGAAAAATACGGATTTTACCCCCAAAGATTTTACCAGCTCATAAACATCCGCTATGCTCCACCTGTAATCCAAAGGCTTATTACCGGTATCCCTTAGGGGAAAGTAAAGGGTTTTACCCCTTACCCTTATATCCCCTTCCTTGACAAACCTTACATTTATTTCCGCATCCGCATCCTTTACAACCTTTACCATCAACCGTTTATTCTACGGTAGGTCTAATATTAACTCGTATGCACCGTATATAACGGGGTATGCCAATTTTTTGGAATTGGGTATATGATAGGGGAAATCGTTGGATACATAAACATCCTTTATTCCGAATTCCCTTTTTATGTCTTTTAAAGCGTGTATCAAACCACCCTTAAAAGTATAATCAACGGCCCTATTGATGGCGATTAAGGTGTCCCCCTTTATACTCCTTGCCATAGAAAGTATCCCATAAGATGCCATTACGCCTTTATAAGGTGGAAATATGGGGCCCCCATAAAAAACCCCACCCTTTACAATGTTCAGGGTTATAGATGTTCCCGAAAGTAGAATAATGGCATCTTTTCCCCTTTTTATAAAGGGATAGCTCGCCGCTATTCTATCGGCCCCTACAACCGAAAGGGAGTAATTGCTCTTTATGTGCAACCTTTCGGGCTCCAAAAGATACACATTGGGAAATACCCTTAAAATGGTTTCGTTTAAGGGTTTTACCGTAGAAACGAGAATCCCCTTATCGTAGTCGTTATACCTTAAGCCTTCGGCCAGTTGGTATGAGGATGAAATAAACCTTTTTAACCTCCCATTGTCAAATATCGCCAACTTTAAATTTGTATTACCGGCATCTATAACGAGAATCCTCACACCAAAATCTTAAACTCCTCCCCATCAGAGGTAATTCTTATGATTCCTTCCTTAACCTTTCCCGATATAATCAACTCGGATAACCTGTTCTCTATCTCCCTCTGGATTACCCTACGAAGAGGTCTTGCACCCAATAAGGGATCAAAACCTTTCCTTACCAACAATTCCAGAGCCCTATCGTCAAATTCAACCCTTAAATTCCTCTCTTTCAGCCTTTCATTAAGCCTATTTATTAGCAGTGTTGCTATTCTCTTTACATCATCCCAGCGTAGGGGGTTGAAAACTATTATCTCGTCAATCCTGTTTAAAAACTCCGGCCTGAAATAGGACCTTACCACATCCAAAACCCTTTCCTTAGCCCTTTCAAACTGCCTCCAAAATTCCCCTTCCAATTCCTCCCTCTTCTTATCAAAGTCTGGTGAAGACTTATCAAGGTTTTTATAAGCGTTGTTAAAGTTGTTTGCCACTTCCCTTAAATATTCCGCGCCTAGGTTGCTCGTCATTATTATTACCGTATTCCTAAAACTAACCGTTCTACCCTGACTGTCGGTTAAACGCCCGTCATCCAGAACCTGTAAGAACAGGTCAAAAACCCTCGGGTGCGCCTTTTCAATTTCATCAAGGAGTATTACCGAATAGGGTTTCCTCCTTACCGCTTCCGTTAATTTTCCACCCTCTTCATAACCCACATATCCGGGAGGCGCTCCTATGAGCTTTGCAACGCTGTGCTCCTCCTTAAACTCCGACATATCAAGCCTTATCATAGCATCCTCATCCCCGAATAACACCTCCGCCAAAGCCTTTGCGAGTTCCGTTTTACCAACACCCGTTGGACCCAAAAATAGAAATGAACCCAATGGCCTTTTTGGGTCGCTTATTCCAGCCCTCGCCCTCCTTATGGCCTCCGCAACCCTTTTAACCGCCTCCTCCTGATCCACTATCCTTTTGTGTATTTCCTCTTCAAGTTTCAAAAGTTTCTCCCTCTCCTCCTCAACCAACCTTGAAACGGGTATTCCCGTTAAATTCGCCACAACTTCCGCGATATCCTCTTCGGTTATAACTAGTTTATGATCACTTTTCTCCCTTTGGAGTTCAAGGTATTTCCTTTTTAGTTTTACCAGTTCGGCGTTTTTCTTTTCCCATTCTTCTATTTTGCCCTCTTCTTCAAGTTTTTTAACCTCTTTTTCCAGAGATTCTATTTTGGCCTTTAAAACGGACAAGTCCTCCGCTTTCTCTTTTGATATTTGCCCTTTAAGGGTTTCTATGTGCTTTTCTATTTGCAGGGCGGCGGCCTCATCCCCCCTATTTTTCGCCCTTTCAAGTTCGGCTTGCAATTCCGCAATCTTTTCCGATATTTCCCTTTCAAACATATCCGGGGACATGGTTTTTAATTTCTTCCTCGCACATGCCTGATCCAGTATATCAACGGCCTTATCCGGTAATCTCCTGTTTTGGATATACCTATGGGAAAGTTTTACGGCAGCCTCTATTGCCTTGTCGTCTATTATTACATTGTGATGTTTTTCAAGTTTCGGCCTCAAAGCCTTCAACATTAATATTGCCTTATCAACATCCGGTTCATCGACCCAAATGGGTTGTAATCTCCTCTCCAAAGCGGCATCCTTTTCTATGTATTTTCTGTATTCATCTGTCGTAGTTGCGCCTATTACTTGAATCTCTCCCCTTGCTAATGCGGGTTTTAATAAATTGGCCGCATCCGCCGGAGCACCTTCCGCCCTTCCCGCCCCCATAATGTTGTGTATCTCGTCTA
This sequence comes from Caldifarciminota bacterium, assembly GCA_039802605.1. Taxonomy (GTDB): domain Bacteria; phylum Hydrothermota; class Hydrothermia; order LBFQ01; family LBFQ01; genus Caldipriscus. Next base: position 122,629 of record JBDRWW010000003.1, read on the forward strand.
TGAAAAGTATAACATCTTTTCTGGATTTCAATTCCTCTACCAACCTTTTTAGTCTTTCCTCAAAGTCTCCCCTATACCTCGTACCCGCTATTAACCCCCCCATATCCAAGGATAGTATCCTTTTACCCTTTAAGGGTTCGGGTACATCTCCCTTAATTATTCTCTGTGCCAAACCCTCAACTATAGCCGTCTTACCAACACCTGCATCCCCTATTAGAACCGGATTATTCTTCGTTCTCCTCGTTAAAACCTCTATCACCTGTTCTATTTCTTTATCCCTACCCACGATGGGGTCAAGCTTCCCCTCCTCTGCTAACTTTGTTAAATCTATGGTAAATCTCTCCAAAGCGCTCTTTTCCTCCTCTTTTAAATCCTGCAAGTTCCCGTTCATTTTCATACCCCCGGTTTTATAACCCAAAATTTGCGATAAGATTTTACCGGCAAAACTCCCATTGCTTATAAGGGATTGTATAAAATCCGCCGTATCTATATTGCTGGCGGAAGATGATGCAACGCTATCCAAAGCGTTTTCTATAAAGTAAGACCAAACGGGTTCCGCATCCCCTTCAATGTTTAACTTCCTCAAAACCCTCCTCGCTATTCTCCTCGGGTCAAAACCCGATAAACGCAAGTTTTCAAAAGAGGCGGCTAGTTTATCGTATATATCGGCGAGCTCGTATATAACATCCTCCGAAACCTTGTTTTTTAAGCTGTTGTAAACCTCTTGCGGAATACTAACCACATCCTCCCTATAAAACCATTTAGGCCTCCCAAATGTCTCACCAAAAAACTCGCTCAAAATCCTCTCCCATTCCCCAAAAAATTCCTCCTCTATACTCGGCGCCCACCTTTTAACCCTCAAAGTTATGGTTTTGCCCTTTACGGGACTTGCGGCCCTTTTTACCAATTCCCCGAACTCCTCCGATATACCGAGGTTTCTAAACCTATCGTAAACCCTTTCAAGGTATTCGGTATAACTTTTTTCAAAGTTATCCAATTGAGACCACACCCCTTCAAGAACCCTATTTACTTCCGATTTTGCGGCTTCAAAGGGTACCCCATTCCTTTCAAGGTATTTTGCGAATGGATCATCCTTATTTTCAAACAATGCCAAAAGGAAGTGGTCGCTATCCACATAAAAATCTCCCCTCCTCCTCGCCGTTTCCTTCGCAGATTTTAAGTAGTTTTCCAGAGCCTGTGAAACCGGCTTACCCTTCCAATCCATAAGTGCGAAATTCTAAGGCCGTTAAATTTTTGGTAAATTATAAACCTCCCAACCTTATAATACTTGGAAAAGGAGGTGAATTATGGCATATGTAATAACGGAACCTTGCAAAGGTACTAAAGCTACGGAATGCGTTAATGTATGTCCCGTAAACTGCATACATCCCACACCGGATGAGCCGGATTTCCCAAATGTGGAACAACTCTACATAAATCCCGATGAGTGCATAGAGTGCGGGGCATGCGCATCCGTTTGCCCCGTAAACGCCATATTCCACGAGAACGATGTTCCCGAGCAGTGGAAGGAATACATTGAGATAAACGCCCGGTATTTCCGCGGTTAAGGGTATTACGATCTGGGGGTGGGGATTATTATTTCCCCACCCTTTTTTATTTCGGTTTTATAATACCCGCAATGGGAATATTCGTTATACTCCTTATAAGCCAAGGAAAAGGGGAAACTATAAAGAACGCCTATGGCCTTTTTGGAAGTGGGTACTACGGGTATCCTATGGGGAGTTATGCGGCGGGTGGTGGGGGAATGGTAGCCATAGGAAACTGGTTTGAACCCTTAGCCTTCTTGGTCACCGCGCATGGTATATATTCCCCGGACAGTTCCATAGGGGCGGCCATTGATTTTTCCATAAGGGGGGCTATACTGGGACAGAGGAAGTTCAGGCAAACAAACGGGAATTTTGCATATTTATCCTTTGGCTTGGGTGTTTTCGCCTTACCGGGCACTTTTGTTGAAGGGCTTAACTTCTCCAAGGTAAAACCCGATATAATTTTGGGTTTGGGGTTTGAGTGGGCTTTAAGCCCGGAAATATCCATATTGGGTCAGGTTAGATATGATGTTTTGAGTGTAATAACTTACAAGGAAAATGTTGCAACGGGCCAGTTGGGATTTTTGATATATGGTAGATAAAAAGGATATAAATCCCCCCTACTCCTTAGAAGCCGAAATGGCGGTATTAGGCGCATGCCTTTATTACCCAAAACTTTTAAACAAGGCTGTAATGGAATTATCCGAGGAAGACTTCTACGATGAGAGGAATAAAAATATCTTTTCCGCGCTAAAAACCCTTAGCGACGAAAATCCAACGGTTGATTTTACCCTGTTTATTGATTACATTTCAAAGAGGGATTTGATTGAAAAGTGTGGTGGGGAAGAATACCTCGGTAGGATTATAGACATTGTAAACGTTGCAACCGGTGAAGTTTTGTTTGATAAGTATATTTCAATAATCAAGGATAAATCCATAAAGCGCTCCATTATCAACGCTTTTAACGAGGCGGTTAGGATGGCCTATGATGATAATGAGGATGCCGAAAAGATACTCGATAAGGTTGAATCCATAATATTTGATATAAGAACTAGGGGTTTAAGGGTTTCGGATTGGAAAAGCGTATCCGATATAGTTAGGAATATACACGGTATTATAGATGCCAAAATGGAAGGTAAAATCACATCGGGGGCGATACACACGGGATTTTCGGAGATTGATAATATAATCGGTGGATTTCAACCGGGTGAATGGGTTATTTTGGCGGCCAGACCCTCGGTTGGCAAAACCGCATTTGTTCTAAATATACATAGAAACTTGGCCCTTGAAGGGATACCAACGGCTATGTTTTCCTTAGAAATGTCGGCGGAATTAATAGTTATGAGGCTTTTGGCAATGGAAAGCGGGATTCCCATGAGGAATTTAAAAGAGGGTATAATTACAAGGGAACATCTTACGAATCTAACCCGTGCCGTAGAAAACATCATGGAAATGCCTATATACATTGACGATACGGGAAATATGGATATATTTGAACTCAGGAGTAAGGCCAGAATAGCCGTAAAGGAATTCGGCGTAAGGATGATTTCCATAGATTACTTGCAGTTGTTATCCTTGGGGGCGGCCGCCTCTTCAAGAAAAATGTCAAGGGCCGAGGAATTGGCAAAAATATCAAGGAGTATTAAAAGCCTTGCCAAGGAATTGAACATAACTATAATAGGTTTATCTCAGGTTACGAGGGAGGTTGAAAAAAGGGCGGAGAAAAAACCCCTTCTATCCGACCTAAGGGAATCCGGGGCATTGGAACAGGATGCGGATATAGTTATATTCCTTTATAGGCCCGATAAAGATGATAAAAACATAGTTGCCGTAGATGTTGCTAAAAACAGGAACGGGGCACAAGGTGAGGCGAAACTCTTCTTCCAAAAGGAATATATGAGGTTTGAAAACCTATCAACTGGTGAGGATTATATAGAGGAGGATGACGAAATCCCAATATGAGGAAGTTCTTGGACTTTATATTTTTGGCAAGGCCGACGCTGATTTTGCCGGGTTGGGGGTTTTTTCTGTTGGGATACCTTCATTCTTTAAACCTAATGGAGGACTTAAAACCGGCCATTTTTATACCTTTAAATTCAAAGTTTTGGATGGGTTTTTTATCCGCAACATTAATAAGCGCTTACATATATGTTATAAACCAGATGTTTGATGTGGAAAGCGACAGAAAGAATTCCAAGTTGTTTATACTCCCAAAGGGCTATATATCCATACCGGAGGCAAAGATATATTCCGTAATCCTACTTTTGGGTTCCCTTATTTCCGGTTTTCCCGTGGGAATAAATTATTTAATCCTTTTACTTTTCGGCTTTTTGATAGGCACATTGTACTCTCTACCCCCTTTTAGGTTTAAGGGTAGGCCCTTTTTGGATATGTTTTCAAACGCCGTTGGGTATTCCCTTCTCAATCTTGGGGCTGGAATAGTTGCCGGAGGTGGGGATTTTATGCAAATCTTGAAAACTTTCCCACCCTATTTTTTTGCCGTTTGTGCCTTATACCTAAACACAACAATACCGGATATTCCTGGTGATAAATCGGAAAATTTAATAACCACAGGGGTATTCTTGGGGGAGTTTAAAACTTCCGTATTGGCATCGTTTATGGTTTTAATAACTCTAATGCTTTCCCGGGATAACACCTTTATGTTCTGGGTTTCGTTGGTCTCCTTACCGTTTTATGTATTATCCGCGTTAAAAAAGGGAGAGGAGTTCTACGCAAAGGTTTCGTATAGGATTTCCGGATTGGCATTCACACTGCTGCTAATAATAAAGTATCCCCTTTTCCTCATTCCATCCATAATAACGCTCTTATCCCTAAGGCTTTATTACGGTTTGAGGTTTGGGATAAAGTACCCGTCCCTCCTTGGGAGATGAATATTGCTTTATCCTTTATATTCTCCCAATACGAGATTTCCGTTATTGATACCCTAACGAATATGCTTTATAACGAAAGGTTTGATGAATTTGAGAATTCTTTAAAAAGGTTTTATGGTGAGGTGGATACAAACATCTTACGATGTATAAAGTTGGGTTTTTTGGAGTTGTATATGACGGACAACTCTACGGATTACAGATATGGGGAATTCGTAGCCCTAATGGATACATTGGTGAATCTCCCGCAAAATAACACCCGAAACAAACTTTATGTGGCCGTATCCTCCGCAATAGGTGCGGTTTTTTACGGTAGGAGGGGAGATATAACCAAAGCCATATCACTTGGGAATATATCGTTTAGTCTTTTCAGCGAGATATACTCCGAAAATCCGGATGTTTATGATTCGTATTTGCCTCTGGGCATTTACCATTTTGCAATGGGATATCTCAGTAGGTCTTCTTCAAGGAAGAAAAGGGGAATTGAAATGGTAAAAGAGTCCGCAAAAAGGGGGGTATTGGTAAAACCCCTAGCCTATGCGGCCCTAGTTTATATTTATGTTTTTGATAAAAAGCCCGGTTATGCCGTGGATTACGGGATTAAGGCCCTGGAATTGTATCCCAAAAGCAGAACTTTCAGGTGGATATTGGCATATGCTTATAAAGAGGCCGGTATGTATAAGGATGCCATAAGGGTATATATGGAAATTTTAATGGATTTAAATAGGAGAAACCCAAACTGTAATGTGTGCTTGGCGGAGGTATATTTCCATTTGGGGGAGAGTTATAAGGCTTTGGGAGATGATGAAAAGGCGAAAAAGAGTTTTTGGTCGTCATACTACTATGCAAGTTCCGAGGAAGATCCTTACAGACGGAGAAAGGTAAAGGAGATTTTAAGAAAACTCGCCAAGTATGGGATCGGAGGCTAAAATCCTTTTCGTATGCGATTTTTATCCTAACAAATATAAACCTTATGAGGGTGTATTTTTTAGATATCACGCATTATCCCTATCAAAAAAGTTCAAGGTTAGGGTACAAACCCTTATAAGGTTAAACAGGTTTGGATATGAAAGGTGGGAGGATGGGGGTGTGGAGGTTGAGGCGTTTATAATGCCTTATAAGGTGGGGTTCGGGTTTATATTTTTACCTATTGCGGTAACACTTCAATTTTTGCTTGGTTTAAAAAACCTTTTATTGTTTAGACCCAATAGGGTATTACTCCATATGGGTTTGCCCCAAGGATTGGCTTTTCTTTGGATGTTTAAGGGCTTTTATGTGGTAGAACATTCGGATCATATATGGGAGGGGTTTAACAAATTTTTAAGTTTCGTAGTTTTTGCTTTTGCGAAAAGGGTTGGGGCCGTAAGTTCCTGGCAAGCGGAAATGATGGAAAGGGTATTCTCAATAAAGCCCTTTGTTTTGGGAAATCCATTACCAGATATACCTTTTAAACCTTCTTCCCAAAAAAACGCTATTTTATTTGTGGGCACTATTACTCCCAAAAAAAACCCAATTGTGGTTCTGGATGTTGCGAGGGTTTTAGAAAATTTAGAATTTTATTTTGTGGGTAGAAACTTTAACGATGATTACTTTGAAAGTTTCTTAAAAAAACTGGGAAAAACCGTTAATGCCAAATACTTGGGGGCATTGGCGCATGAAGAAGTGTTGAATATTTTAAGGGAAGCCGCCCTTTTGGTTTCAACAAGTGATAGTGAAACCTTTGGTTATGCCATAGCAGAGGCTTTGGCCCTCGGAAAACCTGTTGTTTGGTTTGATAGCGGTGGTCCAAGGGACTTTTTAAACGAGGAAAATTCCGTATTGGTAAGGAGGAAAACACCCCTTGCCTTGGCATGTGGGATATTGGGATGTTTGGGGAAAATCAAAAATGGGGAATTTAATCCCGAGGGGATAAGGGTGGGGATATACAAAAATTATTCCTTTGATGCGGTTTTAAATAGGTACATTGAGTTTTTAAATTTAACGGATTTTTAGGGTCGAAAGGGCAAGGAGGGAAAATAGTAGGGATGCTATCCAAAACCTGACCACTATTTTACCCTCTTCCCAACCCAATTCCTCAAAGTGGTGATGTAAGGGCGCCCTCTTAAAAAACCTTTTCCCCCCTGTAAGTTTAAAATATCCTATTTGGATTGCCACCGATAGGGTTTCGGCAACCAAAACACCCCCCGCAATCGCCAAAAGTATTTCCTGCTTTGTTAGGACCGCCAATGAGGCCAAGGCACCCCCTAAGGCCTGCGAACCCGTATCCCCCATAAACACCTCTGCTGGGTGCGCGTTATACCACAAAAAGGCCACCAGGGAACCTAAAAATGATGACGCGAAAATGGCGAGGTGGCCGGCATTTTGAATATAAAGCAGGTTTAAGTGGTTCGCGAATTTAAAGTTCCCTTCAATATATGCCACTATTCCCAATACAGCCATAGGGAATATAACTACACCCGCTGCGAGTCCATCAAGCCCATCCGTTAAATTTACACCGTTAGAAGTTCCCGCTATTACAAAGGCTACGAACAAGAAGTATAAAATCCCTAGGTTTATAAAAAAGTTCTTAAAGAACAAAAATTGAGTTAAAAACGCCTTATCGCCGAAGATATATACCGCCCCAAAGGAAAATAAAACGCCTAAGCCCAACTGAAATAACAACTTGTAAGTTTTCCTTAAACCCCCTTTCTTGTCTTTTCTTTTCAGTTTTGATATATCGTCCCAAAATCCCATTAATCCCATAACAAATGTCGCGGTAATTGCCAAAAGGACCTCTAAAACCGGTTTGGCCCATAAAAGGGTGGATATTAGTGCGACGGGAACAAATATTAAACCACCCGATGAAGGTGTCCCCTCTTTCTTTCTGTGCCTTTCCGGGACATCTTCCGAAATCCTTTCATAAAATTTATTTCTAAACGACTTTATATACCATCCCAAAAGGAAGTATGTTAAAAGGAAGGAGAATATGAAAGCGATTGCCGAACGGAAGGTTAGGTAGTTGAATAGGTTAAAGATTATATGTATATCCCTAAAACTTGCGAGAAATTCTGCTAGCAAGTGGGTATAATAAGGCCGCTTTTAAAATAAAAAAGGGCCCCCGAAGGGGCCCCGTATATTAAACCGTATTAAAGCGTTATTTTACGATGAAGCGGTTTATAGTTGTCCTGTTCCCCGCCTTTACCCTAACCATATAAGCACCCTTACTCAGATCGGACAGGTCAAACCGCAGGTTCCCATAATAATAACCCTTATATAGATTCTTAACCAACCTTCCGGATGGTGAGAATATTTCAACGCTAACATCGGATTTATAAGGTATATTCACTATTAGCTCAACACCATTGTCTTTGCGGGAAATGCTCAAACTCGGGGGAATTACATCTTTAAATGTTTCGGATATATCCGTTGAGGCGTCAAACCCCACTATGGCGAATGTTACGACTTGTGAACCCCCGGAAGGTATGTTGAAAGGTCCGGCGGAAGCAACAACCGACCAGTCATTGGCCGAAGAACCGGATGGGAACGAAAGTGTCCCGTTCAAGAACTTCCACTTTATTGTATCGGGTGTTCCGGAATATACATATATTGAGTTGTCTATGGCGCTCAGGTTTGCCAAGGATGAAACGGGATCAACAAGGGCAACACCCGCACGGTAAGGATAGGAGGAATGATATATATATGCCAGTTTCAAAGATGTGTCTGTTGCTGCATAGTTTTGGTTATATGTGCTTACATCAAAGTCGGCAAATACACCTATATACACATTGTTCAGAGGTGAAGTTGAGCGGTTTACCAACTCGTACCTCAGGAATACCCAGTTCGGCCTGTAAGACCGGTATCCGTACGCCTCAAGCCTTAGTTCAACGCCAAAAGGTGTTGAATGCCCCGAATCGTCATACCCAGCGGCACCGTTTTCATCCCCAAACATAGGTGTTGATCTAATAAATCCACCGTAATATCTTGATATATCTCCCCCGTCATACCAGCCATCCGGGACATATGTCTGGGAATTTCCAAAGGCCACGCCGGCGTAATACAATAGATTTGCCCCCGTCTTGGGATATTTGAACCCTTTTGCGGTTGTCGTATCCCCGTAATGGGTTCCTATTCCACCGGGCTGGTTTACGGGTATCCATAGGGCCGCCGTACCGGTATCTATTACGAATACATCAACCGGGTTTCCTATGGTCAGCGTGAAGTTTAGTGTATCGTTATAACCACCGCTATTTGCGGATACATACATGTCAAACCTCACGGATAAACCAATTGGCGCACTCGGGGACACGCTTATTGTGAATACATCCGATGTGTTGGTCGCGGAATCGGAAGGCGCGATATTACCGTATACCGCGGAGTTATCAATTATCGTTATATACGGGTTTGAGGTGTATATGGTTGCCTGCGTATTGTTCGCCGCACCACCACCCGAATTTCTCAGCGTTATTATGAGGTTAACGGTTTCGCCGGGATCGGCTATGTTATTGTTATTACCAGCCGCGTCATCAACAAACACCCTGGATAAGGCGATATAAGGTACGCTTGAAGAAGGGGTATTTTCAACCGCCCTTAGGGCATTTAATCTACCCCAACCGCAGTTGTTGTTGGGTATTGAGTTGCAATCCGGAGCGGGTCTATCGGCATAATCCAAAAGTATGTTATACACCTGCGTAAAATCAAGCGTTGCGTTCTTCTGAAACATGAGGGCTATCGTTCCCGTAACATGCGGGGCCGCCATTGAAGTGCCGCTCATATTGGTGTAGGAGCTTGAACCATAAGAGGAATACACATTTACACCTGGTGCGGATATGTTGGGTTTGTAAAAGTTCCAATCACTCCTTGGCCAATAAGATGTATTATTCCATGGGCTTGAGTTTGGTGCGGGACCCCTTGAAGAGAAGGAAGCAATACGGTCGCTATTATCCGTGGCGCCAACGCCTATAACGGTCGGGAAATTGCCCGGAGTACCGGCTGTCCCGGAACCCGGACCGCTGTTTCCTATGGAAAATACGGGTATTATGTTGGCAGTCCTCCAAGCCAAAACATCGTTCCAGAAAGTCAAATCCGTTGTTGCGGTGCTACCCCAAGAGTTATTAACCGCCACAATATTTATACCGCTATCAACCTTCCAATCAACTATCCTCTGGAACCCATTCCTTATAATCGTCGTCGTCGTTGAACAGAAACTTCCTCCGAATATCCTAACCATGGCCAATCGTGCCCCGGGTGCAACACCTATATCGTTTGAAAACGATCCAAGACCATCACCGCCTACCATCGTTCCGGATGTGTGCGTGCCGTGATAGGAACAAGCCGATTCATCCGTAGGCGTTGAGGAACCACCATAGGGATCGTACCACTTTATAACCTTACCGTTTAGTGCCGGGTGCGAAGCCATAACGCCCGAGTCCATTGAAGCTATTATAACTCCCGTTCCGTCTATGCCATAGTAAGCCCATACGGAATCCGCCTTTATCTTATCAACACCCCAGGCCACGGCGTCGGGCTTTATATCACCGCCATCCGATGGTTTTGCGAATAGATATATAACTTCCTCTTCGTAAATGTATGTTATGTCATTCCTTGCGGCCAGGGATCTTATCTGTTGAGGCGTTGCCTCTACGAATATCTCGTTGCTTATCCAAAATCCTTGGTAGTTGGTTATACCGAGCGACTTTATGTGTTCTATTACGGGTTCTTGTGTTCTTTTTGCTAAGTCTTTCACATATGTGAATATGCTTTTTAGTGTTTGGGTGTTGCGTTTGGGGTATTGCCTCATGAATTCCTCGTAATCCGGTTGGTCTTTTAGCACGAGGAACACCCTGAACTTTTGCTCCGGAGGCGCTGAATTTAACTTCGCCTCCAACTCCGGCTGTAACTTCGCAAGTGATATTACCCAAAGCATGGTACTTGGTATTCTATGGAAGAATTTTTTCTCTGTCAAGTCGCCTTTTTCCTGCGTTATAATACGCGCTTTATGAAACCCTAGAAAATCCACAAGGATTATCGCAATCTGATAGAGAATTTGCTTCAAGAGTACAATCTATTGGATGTAATGCAACTATCCCTTGAAGATGTTCAGGATATAAAGGTAGCGGAAGATTTGGTTCTTGATGAAAGTGAAAGATCAAGTTTGGAGGCTTTGATAAAAACCTTTCGCATACCCGATAAAAGGGTAAAGGGGATATATTCCTTTACATACAAAGGGCTACACAAGAAGGAGATGCTGGAAAGACTCAGATTTGTTTGGGAAATAGAAAGTGTCTTAGCCAGCCAGCCCTTTGATAACACTTTTAATTGTGCCAGCACTAATACTCGCTAGTATATATCTTTTTTAACAGGTTCCTCAAAGAGGTATTCAAACAACGCTCTGCCCAGCCTCTTCATCTTTATCCTTTCCATCTCCATTTTCTCCCTTTCCATTTCTTCCCTAACTTCCTGCTCTATGGCCTCAATTATGCTCTTCTCCTTATGGATACGGAATAGGGGCAAAGTATTCCATGGGTATGCCACCTCTATCTTATGGTGCATATAAGCCTCAGGGTGAAATAAAGGAGGTTTATGAGAAAGTGGAAAACCCCTTATATACAACAATTTGAGATACGGCTCTATAATATCCACCTTAAAAATGTCGGCAAATAACGAATTGGATATACTTTCCGGGCGTTTAAGGGAAATTTTCATTAAAGAAGTTTTTCCAAACTTGAAAGGTAAAAACCTAACGGATCGAAACTTGGACGAAGAAGTTTATAAATTCTTAAAAGATTACCACATATTTGAAAGGGGTTTGGAAATTAATTTCTCTGAGCCTAAGGATACCATTTATAAGACCGAAGGCGGAAGAACACCTTATGACCTACTATGCTACGGCAAGGTCAAGGGAAAAGATTTTAATGTGTTTATAAACAACAAATTGGGTGATTTAAAAAGTAGTACCCGTAACGATGTAACAACATATAACAACCTTTTGAGATTGTATTTAGGCGTTTCCGAGCAAAGGTTGACTTCAAAGGTGGTTATTAATAGAAATTTAATTTATAAGCGGGTTTCCGGTGAAGAAATAGTATCGTATGGCATATTTGTTGTGGATAAATATAAGAATGGGGCAAATTTTTTCCTATTGGAAGAAATTCAAGACGAGTTTTATGTAAATCCGAGGAATACTATGTTTCAGGTGAGGTATAACCCCTCAATCGGAAAACCCATTGACTACTATTCCTTTTGCATTAAGTTGATTGACGCGATTTTGGAATCCCTAAACAAGAGTTTAAAAGCGATAGAAACCGAACGCCTTGTTATAAGTAGTTTAAAGAAACAATTGATGGAAATTAAGAGCCATGAATAGAATAGGGTTTGTTGAAACCCCTATTGAACTGGCGAGACTAATGGTTGAATTATCCACAGTTCCAAAGGATGCCCCCGTCCTTGATACCGGTTGTGGTAGGGGAGTTTTTCTCCAAGCGCTGAGGGAAAAGGGGTATAAAAATGTCTACGGAATAGAGTTAGACAAAGGGTTGTACGACTACTGCCGACAAAGGTTTGGTGAGGATTTTACAATTATAGCGGGAGATTTCTTAACATACGATTTTGGTCAAAGGTTTGACCTGATTATTGGAAACCCCCCTTATGTTCATTTCAACCGATTACCTATAAAAATGGCAAATGTGGTTAGGGATATAATAAAAACCGCCGAGGGGGATATATACTACGCCTTCATTATCCGTGCTATTTCCTTACTCAACTGGGGTGGGGAACTCATATACATCGTTCCATACCACTTTTTCTACAACACATATGCCAAAAGTGTCCGCGAGGCGTTGTTGAGGTACGGAAAAATTGAAATAATAATAGACTTGGATGAGGTAAGGTTGTTTGATAAGGAAAACCCCGAAACGGTTATATTTAAGTTTAAGAAAGGAAAGTTTTTGCCAAGTAGCGAAAGGATTAAACTTTTAAAGGTAAAAACGAGAAAAACCAATGCTTCGGAAATATATCAAAAGGCGATTGATTCATTAAAAAAAGGAAAATCCAACGAACTCTTCGATTTTCACGAGATACCGCATTTTTTGAACCCCGAACCTTGGTCATCCTTCGCCTTTGATATTCCCGAATTTCCATCGGTAAAATTAAAGGATATTGCAAAGGTTGGGGTTGGTTTGGTTTCCGGATTTGATGAAGCCTTTATTATAAAAGGCGATGTTAAATTGAACCCGGAAGAATTAGAACTCGTAAAAAGGTTTGTAAAGGCAAAGAATTGTAAAAGGTTCATAGTTGATGGGTATGAAAACTATATCCTCATTGACGATACCATAAGGGATGAAAACGAATTTAAGTCAAAATACCCAAACGTATATCGCAAAATTTTACCCTTCAAGGAAAAAATGTTAAAACGATATTTGCCAAAGGGAAAGAAATGGTTTCAATGGCAGGCTTTGAGGAATTATGGCTTTTTAAGGGGAAACCCGAACAAAAAAAGGATATATGTTCCAACATTGGATAGGAAACCCTATAATAGGTTTAGTTTGGGTGATGAAAACCTTTTACCGGCCGGTGATGTACTTTTTATACAACCTTATAATGAGGAAGATTTGTACTTTTTACTTGGCTACCTTAACGGCGAATTTTTTAGGATGTATTACCTTTCAAGGGGTGGTAGGAGGGGGGGAAGGGTGTCCTTTACCCAAAAACTCCTTGAAAATTCGGAAATCCCGTTGTTCTCACCGGATGTGAAAGGAAAAATCACCCAACTAACCATTGAAATCTTATCGGGATTAAGGGAAAACAAGAATGTTTCCGGCTTTGAACGGGAGTTGGATGGGATAATAAACTCGGCAATTATGGAAGAAAGATTCTCCCCCCTTAGAATTCACAACCTATGAAAATAGTTATAGCGCACGCTTACAGGCTTCCGGTGGGGGGTTTGGGAGGGCAATTATCCCATATGGAGGCTTACGACCTTTTTAAAGCCGTTGCCGAATATGTTTTAAAAAAATCGGGAATTGATAGAAAACTCGTTGATGGTGTTGTTGTCGGAAACATAGGGCAACCTTCGGATCATCCAAATGTTGGCAGGAAAATTGCAAGGGAACTCTTAGGTGATGACAAGTGGGGTTTTGTTGTACAGAGGAATTGCGCCTCGGGAATACAAGCGATAACAACGGGTTATGAAATTATAAAAAACGGGGATGCGCACATCCTTTTGGTTGGGGGAACGGAAAGCATGTCAAGGGCACCTTATATACTCAAAAAGGCGAGGTGGGGTTATAGGTTGAGGCACGATACCCTATACGACGGTTTATGGGAGGGTTTAACGGATCCCGTTGTTGGCCAACTTATGGGTAGGACGGCCGAAAACCTCGTTGAAAAGTACAACCTGAGTAGGGAGGAAATGGATGAGTTTGCCGTAAGAAGCCATCAAAAGGCCTATAATGCCCAAAAAGAGGGTTTATTTTCCCCAAGGATAGCGCCCGTTGAGGTGGATGGAAAGGTTATTGACAAGGATGAGGGTATAAACCCAAACCTTACCCTACAAATAGCCGCAATGTATCCCGCTATATTTAAAGAAAACGGAAAGGTTACCCCCGCTTCAAGTTCATCAATAAACGACGGGGCAGCGGCAATGCTCCTTATGACCGAGGAGAAGGCGGAGGAGCTGGGTATAAAACCCGATGCGGTTATACTCTCTTATGGTTATGGTGCCGTACATCCCGCTTATATGGGTGAGGGGCCAACATGCTCAACACCGATAGCACTACAAAGGGCAAACTTAAAGATAACGGATATAGATTATTTTGAGGTAAATGAGGCCTTTGCGGCCGTCGCAATAGTTGATAGGAACATTTTGGGAATACCGGACGATAGGATGAATATTTGGGGAGGGGCAATAGCCCATGGGCATCCCGTAGGGGCCACCGGTGCCATACTAACCGTCAAAATGATCGGTATCCTTGAAACATACAAGGCAAAAAGGGGACTTATAACCCTTTGCGTTGGAGGAGGTCAGGGGGGAACCCTGATAATCGAAAGGTACGAATAGTGTCGGATACCCTGTTGGTATTAACACTTTTAAGGTTGGGTGATGGAGATATGGCCCTTTTGGAAGCGAAAAGGATAAAAAACAACCTATACATGGCAAAGGCTTTGGCTTTAAAAGGCGATACAAACGAGGCAATAATGCTTCTGACGGGCGAGAACTGCAATGAGAAAAGGTATAAACTCGTTTTGGCGGTTGCCAAGTTTATGCAAAACACGGCATACGAACTTCTAAACGATAGTACTTGCTTTTCCGAAGAGGATAGAGTCCTGACAGATGCGCACTTTTTAAGGTTTAGCGAACATCCCCTGTCGGATACTTTAAGGGGTATGCTTCCAAAACTTTTAAATCCATCCTTGGCTTTGGTTATCTCATTGATTCCCGGTATGGGCATGGTTTATGCCGGAAGGCCTTGGCAAGGTATAAAAACATTTCTGGCAAATGTTGTGGGTATAGGGGGCATAGTCTATTCAATAAAGAACAAGCATTATGTTGATGCGGCAATATGGTACATCTTTTGGGAAAACAGATTTTACTTTGGCAGTTTCCAAAATACATTGAACGCGGTTTGGGAGGGGAATACGGAGAGGTTAAGGGCGTATTTTGAGTATATACAAAAGAGGCTTGAAGGAGGTGTTAGGTGATATACGAATTTGCGGAATTCCTTTTAAGGCTTGGTATTTTGTCTTCTTTGATCGGTTTGGTTTTTTCGTTTTTAAGCATACGCATTTCTAAGTTTTTGATCGTCGTTTTGTCCCTTTCCATATTCCTGGCAAACGCGGTTCTACTTTATGCCCTCATTTCATCCGATTTCTCCTTGATTTATGTTATAAACTACACATCCAAAGACTTGCCAACCTTTTATAAATTCACCGCTTGGTGGGGTGGTCAGGCGGGTTCTTTAATGTTCTGGCTTTTTATTTTAGGCGTTTATTCCCTATGGTTTTTAAGGCATATGGAAAGCAAATACTCATCATTTTTAGTCTTTATGACCTTTGCCTTTTTCCTTATAACCACAACATATTCCGCAAATCCCTTTGAAAGATTACCAATAAAAATGCCGGATGGTAGGGGATTAAACCCTTTACTGCAAAACATTTGGATGGCCGTACATCCCCCGTTGTTATACTTGGGTTATGTTGGGACCACATTCCCGGCCGCCCTATCCCTTGAATCGGCGTTTAAAGGTTTTAGCCGCATTGGTATAGACAGAACGAGGTTTTGGGCTATAATCTCTTGGATGTTTTTAACATTGGGTATTCTCTTGGGCGGTAGGTGGGCTTATCTTGAACTGGGTTGGGGGGGATATTGGGCCTGGGATCCCGTTGAAAATGCCTCCTTTTTCCCATGGATAACGTTAACCGCTTTAATCCATACATACTATTTAACACGCATGGGTTCCCATAAACTTTGGTTTTTCAATTTGGCATTTTTGAGTTATTCCCTTTCAATAATCGGAACATTTTTAACGAGGAGTGGCATAGTTGAATCCGTCCACGCCTTTGCCTTTTCCGGTATAGGCCATTATTTCTTGGCATACATATCAATTATCCTTATCATATTGCTTGTTGCAAACTTTGGCCTTTTCCGCTTTCGCACGTATAAAAATTACAAAACATTTTCAAGGGGTTGGTATTTAAGGGTTTCAAACTACGTTTGGGTTATTATTCTCTTTGCGGTACTTTTCGGAACATTTTACCCCCTGATAACCGAAATGTTAGTCGGTGTTCAGATGAGTTTGGGAAAGGATTATTATACATTTGCTACATCGCCGTTATTTGCCTTGATCTTATTGCTTTCCGTATTGGCCCTTGATTCCCCTTGGGACAAAACCAAACTATCCATAAAGACTCTATATCTTATAACCTCCGCAATGCTATCCTTAATTCCCATATTCTTTACGAAAAACCCATACCTTTCCGTCGGCCTCTTTGTGGTCGTATATGCCTTATTGCATATAGTGGATATAATTAAGAAAACATCCTTATCCCTTCCCTCAAACTTGGCGCATCTCGGTTTGATAATCACATCCCTTGGTATAGTTTTATCTTGGAACCTGGGGAAAAAGCACGAAATACCCTTTAAGGTAAATGAAAGCAAAAGGTTTTATTTGTTTGAACTAAAACACTTGGGATGGCAGGAATACAAGGGTAAAAACTACGAGGGGGTTTATGCGGTTTTAAATGTAAAAATGTTTGGAAGGGAACTCGGCGATATAATGGCCGAGAGGAGACTATACAACCCATCGGGTGAGGTGACATCGGAGGCGGGAATCCTTCCAATGCCACCATTTGGGGATTTGTATGCGGTTATACAGGGGGCGGAAGATGATGGAACTTTTTATTACGAGATTTATTTTAATCCCGGGATACAGTTGGTGTGGATAGGACCTTTGATAATAGCATTTGCCGGGTTGATGGGGATTATCAGGAGAAATTCATCCGTATAATATTCTCCGTGTTTTTGAATAACGAGTTTTGGAGCATAGTTTTCTTGATAGTGGGGACAATTTTAATCATTTTGGAATTCGGTCTTCCCACAAACTTTGAAATGTTTGCCTTTGGTTTGGGATTTTATACGCTTTCCGCCTTAACATTTTTTGGCGTAAATATCTGGATACAGATACTATGTTTTACGCTTGTGGTGGGTTTAACGATTTTCTTCGCTTATAAATTTGTCCGCAAGAGTACCGAAAGTGCGCAAGACTTTTCACCTTTTGCCTTGCGGGGTAGGGAAGGAAAAGTTGTTTTAATAGAAAACGATAAGGTTATAGTTAAGGTTGATGGGGAGGAGTGGTTGGCGGAAAGCAATGATATATTGGAAGTTGGAGATGTTGTGGTCGTCGTGGATATAAAAGGGGTTAAACTCATAGTTGAGAAAAAAAGGAGGTGAGCATGGGTGCCATAATTGGAATAATAGTAGCAATATTCTTGCTTTGGCTCGTTGTATCTTTTATTACGAGCACCGTAATAATCATAAGACCCTATGAAGCGGGTGTTGTTGAAAGGCTCGGAAGATACCATAGAACGCTCTATCAGGGTTTGCACTTTGTAATACCGTTCCTCGATAGGGTTATAAAAATTGATCTCAGGGAAAGGGTTGTTGATGTTCCACCACAAGAGGTTATAACCAAGGATAATGTTGTCGTAACGGTTGATGGCATAATTTATTACAAGATTTTAAAACCGGAGGATGTGGTTTATAAGGTGCAAAACTTTCAGGCGGCGGCTATTGCCTTGGCGCAAACCAACCTAAGGAATATAATAGGTGAGCTTACCCTTGACGAAACCCTAACGAGTAGGGAGATAATAAACACAAAGCTCAGGACGGTCTTGGATGAAGCCACGGACGCTTGGGGTGTTAAGGTTACAAGGGTAGAATTAAAGAGGATAGACCCACCAAAGGATGTTATGGATGCCATGCACAAGCAGATGAAGGCGGAAAGGGAAAAGAGGGCGATGATTTTGGAAGCGGAAGGTTTTAGGGAATCCCAAGTAAAGAAGGCGGAAGGTGAAAAGCAGGCGAGGATATTGCAGGCGGAAGGTGTAAGGGAATCTCAAATATTGGAAGCGGAAGGTAAGGCAAAATCAATACAATTGGTTGCGGATGCCGAAAAGTACAGCATAATAGCGAGGGCACAGGGTGAGGCGGAGGCTATAAGGACCGTATTCGGTGCGATAAAGGATATTCAGCCCACAAAGGATATTTTGATGATACAATATTTCGAGACTTTAAAGAGGATAGCCGAAGGGCAAGCCTCAAAGATCTTTTTCCCCGTTGAACTTTCTTCCTTGGCCTCCGCCATTGGAATAATTGGCGAAAGCTTAAAGGAGAAAAAGGGAGAATAAAAACAACCTTATAATACCCATTACGGGATAAGGAGCAAAGGAGGTAGTGATGTCCCAGATGTACAAAGGTCAGGTGCGCTGGTTCAATCCCAAAAAAGGGTACGGCTTCATAGATATGGATAGCGGCGAGTCGGTTTTCGTACACTTCTCCGACATAGAGGGTGAAGGTTATAAAACCCTTTATGAAGGGGAAGTGGTAGAATTTGAAATAGTGGAAACCGACAAGGGAAAGAAAGCCGTACGTGTAAAAAGACAGCGCAGATAGGGGATTGAACCTATTGGGGTGGGTTGAAACACACCCACCCCATTTATGAGAAACATTGTAATAACTTCTACCGTAATAGGGGTTATTTTAATTGCGTGTGGTCAAAGTATAGACTATACAAAGGCTAAGTTTGAGGATATTTTCAGGCCTTATGAGGTTAAAAGTGGGTATATAAAATACAAGGTTTCTGGGGATGAAGAGGGGTACGAAGAGCTGTGGTGGGATGGATACGGACTTTATACGCACAAACATCGAAGTGTGGTAAACGTAAAATACGGAAATGTACCCGTAGAAGGCTGGGATATTTCAACCCCGGAATACATATACTCATACGGGCGGAGGTATGAAAAGAAGTTTATTAGGGAAAAATTAACATATGAATACACTCCCGATTCGATAGTAGGCTCAATGAGGCCAAACAACCTAATAATGATCTTGAAGAGCAAATGGGAGCGTATGACACCGGAACAAAGGAAAAAGTTGGGCCCGGCTATAAGTAAGTTTGCACGGGATTTGCAGTTGGGTATAGTTTATAAGGGGAAAATAACAAAACCCAACGAGTTATTTACAAAGAAGATAGCGGGTAGAAAGACGGATGTGTATAAGGTTAGGGGACAGGACATAAGGCTTTTCATATGGAAAGGTATTCCTTTGGGTTGGGAGGTTGTAACCCAAGGGGGGTCATATACCCTAACCGAGGCCGAGGAGGTTAAAGAAAATATCAATGTTCCCGCCGACAAATTCACCGCCTTACAGGGCCCAAAGGTTTTAACAAAGGTATATACCCAGGATTCCGTTGCGGTTCAACAGGAGAGGATATTGATAAACGAGTTGCTGAAAACTTACCTTCCTGAACTGTTTGAGGAATAAATTTTTAACGGGTTCCGAAGGGGAAACCCATCTACTCGGTTATTACATCGCTTGTAGGTTTAAAGGGATTAAAACCTTTTTGCTCGTAGGGGATTTAGGGGTGGGTAAAACGGTCTTTGTTAGGGGGTTTTGTTCCTTTTATGGCATAGAATACATAAGAAGCCCCTCATTCTTAGTAATAAACAGGTATAACGGCATAAACCACGCCGATCTTTACAGGATTGATAGTTGGGAAGATATATACACTTCTGGGATTATGGAGATCCTTGATAGGGAGATTTTGTTGGTTGAGTGGGGGGAAAAGTTATTACCTTTTATAAAGGGTATCCCCTACATTTTGATAAGATTTAAGTCCATCAATGAGAATACCCGTGAGATTACGGTTGACCGAGTGCCCTCTTAACCCTCTCCAAGGCCTCTTTGGCCTTTTGGTGCTTGGGATCCACCTTTAAAGCCCTTTCAAAATATATCCTTGCGCTGTAATAGTCCCCTTTGGAAAAGTAATCAAGTCCCCTCCTGTAAAAAGCCTCGGCCAAGGGGTCTGAATCGGTTTTTAAGGCTATTTCAAGTTTCCTTTGAACCAAATCCTTTTTTAAGGAAAGTTCCTTTAACCTTTTTTCGGCGTATTGTTTTAGAGGGACTTTTGGGGACTCAACGGTTTTTGAGAATGCGTTCTCCGCCAATATAAACCTTCCCTTATCAATGCAAGAATACCCCCCCGAATTCCTCTTTTGAAAGAAATCCAAAAATTTTTTATTAACCCTAGCGTCTTTTATGGAATTCCAGAATTGCATTTCCCTTTCAATGCAAAACTTTTCAAGGTATAAGCTGTCCCCTTGCGAATAGTTCCTCATTTGACCGGCACATACCTGTAAAGCATCGTAATAGGACATTTGAGAAATCTTTGACTTCCAATCGGGTAGGGTTTTTGCCTTTTGTAATAATCCCCGCGATGTATCCCTTAAATAAACCTCCCCCTCTATCTTTATGGACGACGGAAAAACCTCTATGGGTATGGGTGCAAAGTTTTCGCAATATAAAACCTTTTCTTCAATTGAGCAGTTTAAGTTTGTTTTACCCAAAAGGGAATTTAAAAACAACACCTCCTCAAACCTTTCATAGTTTATCACAAAATCTTTATAACCTTCAAAATTCCCCAGTTTCCACCTTTCCAGGTTTTTTGAGATGATATTTCCCGTTTCCCCTTCCCTGAGGAAAAACCACCAAAACATCCCACCGGCTACCAAAAGCAAAGTAAAAACCAAGATTATAAGGGATTTTTTCATTACACTATCTGCAACATCCTTTCAACGGCCAACCTGGCCCTTTCCGCAATCTCTGGGGGAACCTTTACTTCATATACCTCTTCTTCCAAAGTTCTCAAAAGTTTATCTATGGTTATCATCTTCATATATTCGCATATCATATCCTCCCGTAAAGGCCTTATTTCCTTACCTTCCCCTTTGGTTTCCTTTTTTAACCTGTAAATTATCCCGGTTTCGGTGGCCACTATGAACTTTCTCTTATCCGATTCCTTTATGTGTTTAACCATTCCCCCCGTTGATAAAATGTGTAGGTCTATCTTCTGCTTTTCCCTCATATACATACAACTTGTAGTACATCCACACTCGGGATGAACCAAAAAGTCCGCATCCGGATTTTCCTTTATGGCCTTTACTATATCGGATGGTTTTACCTTTGCATGCACATGGCATTCCCCCGGCCATACATGTATATTCTCCCTTTTGGTCACCTCCTTAACATACATTCCGAGGTACATATCTGGTAGAAAGAGGATTTCTTTATCCTCGGGTATTGATTGAACAACCTTTACGGCATTTGATGATGTACAACAGTAATCCGAAAGGGCTTTAACCTCCGCTGTTGTATTAACATAAGATACCACTACCGCATCCGGATGTTTGGATTTCCATTCCTTTAACCGTTCGGCCGTTATGCTGTCGGCCAAGGAACAGCCCGCATTCGGATCCGGTATTAATACCTTTCTATCGGGTAAAAGTATTGCCGCCGTCTCCGCCATAAAATGAACCCCGCATACCACCACTATCGGGTAATCGGTTTTTCTGGCTTCAAGGGCCATACCCAAAGAATCCCCAACATAATCCGCAACATCTTGAATTTCCGGCAATTGATAGTTATGGGCTATTATATAAGCATTTTTTACCTTCTTTAACTCCAAAATCCTCTTTTGCATATCCTTTACGGTTTGCAGGTCAAGTTGCGTCATAAAGTATGTATTTTAAGGTTGAAAGTTTTGTATTAATTCCCGCAAACACAAAATAAAACCCTCTAAGCGGTTAAGTTATCTTATTTTTACACTTCTACAACGAAAGCCTTAAACAATGGGAAATTGAAGGCACTTGAAATAAAACCCCATTCACCCTCATAATATCAAACTTATGATAAAGAGGGGTTATACGGATGAGCAATTTGAAGAGGCAAAGAGGTTTTTTGAAGGGGATGAGTTGAGAACAAAGGTTTTTTTGGATAAGTACGCCCTAAGGGATTATGACGGCAATGTGGTTGAAACTTCGCCCGAACAGATGTGGAGAAGGGTTGCAAGGGAAATAGCATCCGTTGAAAGGGATGAAGAGAATAGGAGGGTTTGGGAGGAAAGGTTTTACTGGATGTTAAAGGATTTTAAGGTTATTCCCGGTGGAAGGATAATGTTCGGGGCGGGCAATCCGAGAAAAGTCACATTAAAAAATTGCTATGTTATACCCATAAAGGAAGACTCAATTGAGGGTATATTTGAAGCCGCAAAGGAAATGGCAAAAACATATTCAAGGGGCGGTGGGGTTGGTATAGACATTTCGGTATTAAGACCCGCGGGTTCTCCCGTTAGGAATGCCGCCATTTTCTCAACGGGTGCGGTTAGTTTTATGGATTTGTTTTCACATGTGACGGGTACCATAGGGCAGCAGGGTAGGAGGGGGGCATTGATGATAACCATAAACGACAACCACCCCGATCTACCCGAATTCATAACAATAAAAAACGACCCGGAGAGGAGAAGGGTTAGGTATGCAAACATATCCATTAAAATAACAGAAGAGTTTATAAAGGCGGTTGAGAACGACGGGGAATGGGTTATGTGGTTTGAGAGCCCCGAGGTTAAAAGGGTGGAGAGGAGAATGCCTGCAAGGGAAATATGGGATATGATAATAAAGAACGCCTGGGCATCGGCCGAGCCCGGTATAATCCTTTGGAGTAATGTAAAGAAATACGATACCGGTTGGTATTGTGCCCCCGTTATAAGCACAAATCCATGCTCAGAAATTCCCCTTGAACCTTATGGGGCGTGTAATCTATCAAACATAAACCTCTCATATTTTGTCTTAGACCCCTTTACCGATAACGCCCGCATAGATTACGAAAACCTAGAAAGGGCATTGAGGTATAATGTAAGGTTTTTGGACAACATAAACGATTACAACCTAGAAAGGGAACCGTTGCCCGGCCAAAGGGAGGCATCAATTAGGAGGAGGAGAATAGGTGTAGGGTTTACGGGCTTGGGGGATATGCTCGCAAAATTGAGGTTGAAGTACGATACGGACGAGGCCGTTGATTTTGTTGATAAACTTTTCAGGTGGATAAAGCACATAGTTTATGATGAGGGGGTTAATTTGGCGAAAGAAAAGGGCAGTTTTCCGGACTTTGACCCGGATAAGCACCTTGAAAACCCATACTTTAACGATTTTGATGATGAACTTTTGGAAAAGATAAGGAAATACGGTTTGAGAAATGTGGCGTATTTAACCGTTCCACCCGTGGGTTCGGGATCGGCTTTGGCGGGAGTATCTTCCGGAATAGAGCCTATATTTGCACTATATTATATAAGGAGGAGTGAAAGCCTTTCTCAGGAGTATTTTAGGGTTTATCACCCTCTGGCAAAGGAATATATGGAGATTTTTGGATTAAAGGATTTGGAAGAGGACGAGTTCCCCGATTACTTTATAACGGCGCACAAAATAAATCCCGAAAAGAGGGTTGAAATGCAGGCGGTTATACAAAAGCATATTGATCAATCGATTTCCTCAACCATAAACCTTCCAGAAGATACCAAACCCGAGGAAATAGGCAAGATTTATTTCTTGGCGGCAAAGAAGGGTTTGAAAGGCGTTACCGTATATAGGGAGGGTTCAAGGGAAGGCGTTCTCATCACGGAAAAGAAGGCCAAAGAAAGGAAAGTTATACGGGTTGAAGGGAAAATCTTGCCCAAACCCAGGCCATATGTTATGGTGGGGAAGACTTATAGGTTTAAGACGGATATGGGAACGGTTTATATAACGGTTAATGCCGAAAACGGAAACGGTCCAAGGGAAGTGTTTATACATCTCGGTAAATCGGGTTCTTCAATAATGGCAATGTCTGAGGCGATAGGTAGGCTTATATCCTTGGCTTTGAGGAGTGATATATCCCCCGATGCCATTATACACCAGTTGAAAGGGATAAAATCCTCATCACCCGTTAGGCAACCCGATGGCACGCTAATATGGTCCGTACCCGATGCTATAGCGAGGGCTTTGGAAGAGTTCATAAAAGGTGGGAATGAAAGGGAGGGGGTGAAGGTTTTTATAACAACGAAGGCGGTAAGTGGGGAGGGAGTAAAGTTTGAACCCGAGGTTATTACAGAAGACGGGGATATTTTGGAGGTTGCCGTATGTCCGGAATGCGGTGATAAGCTTGTAAATGAAAACGGATGTTGGATGTGTAAAAACTGCGGATATACAAAGTGCGATTAAATCTTTCGGCATTATAATATCCGGTTATGGCACATGTAGGAGTTAAGTTGCAGGAAGGGGAAAACTTTGACCAACTTTTGAGAAGGTTTAAAAAGGTTGTAGGTAGGGAAAACATACTAAACGAGTACAGGAAACATTTGGTTTATGAAAAGCCATCCGAGATTAGGAAGAAGCGCGAAGCCCAGAGGTTAAGGAAAATCCGTAGGAAACTCCAAAAGATGTTGGAGGAGGAGTAATGCGGAGTGGAAGGGTTTGGTTTTTACATATGATGGCCGGGGCGGTATTGTTTATACTTTTAACGGGACATATAGCCCTAATGCACTTTTCACCCGGCACGGCAGCACCCTGGTACAGCCCCGAAAACCCTTTGAGTTGGCAAAACGTTTTGGCGAGGACAAAGGATCTGTTTAACGCTATAATATACACACTTTTTATAGGTTTTGGCCTTTTTCACGGTTTTTACGGCCTTTTTGGGGTTTTAGCCGAAACCAACACCCTAAGGCCTTATAGGAGGTTAATAGGGGGGTTCCTTTTGGTTTTTGGGATTTTACTCTTCCTTTACGGAACCATTACCACATGGTATGCCTTCTTCTATCTCAAATAACCATAGACAGTGTAAATTTGTTAATATCGTCCGGTTATAAAGTTTTATTCGTTGATGTCCGAAGTGAGAGCTTTTATAAAAATTTTCCCATAATACCCAATGCGATGAACCTCCCCTATGACAGGATTTTGGAAGGTTATAACCCGCCTGGGGGATACGATTTTTATATTACCGTTTGTGGTTGCACGAGGGGGGGTATAGGTTTAAAGGCGGCGGAATTGTTAAACAAGAGGGGATTTAAGGCGTTATGGTTAAAGAGGGATGGAAAGGAGATTGAAAATAAAGAGGATAATGTTTCTGGCGGGTAGGAGGGCATCAAACGAGATGGAGGTTTTACTTTCAAAGGTCTTAAATAATTTGGATTTGGAAAATTTGGATGATGAAGGGCTTGATAGGGTTTTAAATTTGGTTTCCATGAACGATATGGAATTGAGGGATATACTCTACGGGTTTAAGGAACCACCCGAAGGTTTGAAGGATTTGGTTGATAAAATCAAAGGGGTTATCGCTTAGGTTTTACCTTTCTCCAAAAAACGAAAAATGTCAATACCAAAAGCCCTAAGGTTATAATAGTTGTCCAATTTGGCGCCTCCGGAAACTTCCAACCCAAAAAACCTATTCCAATAGCAAACAAAACGCTAACTATTCCGTCTCCCGCTATAATTCCCGAAGGTAAAATGTTTTCACCTTCCCCCCTCATCAACTTGGAAATTATGCCCCCCAGCAACAAACCACCCGACAGGTGTAATGGTAAATACAAACCAACCGCAAAGGGTAAAACCGGAACCCCAAGCATATATGCGGCCAAGGCTATCATGCCGCCTATGTTTATCAAATTCCAATCTATTGAACCCTCAAAAATACCCTGAGTAATCGTACCTATTAGGACACCCTGAGGGGATGGCAACTTTTCGCTCCCAAAACCGTATATGCTCCCCAATAACGAGATAACCCATGTAATTAGCGCAAAGGAAACGGCTATACCTATGAATTCCCCTATGAACTGATATTTTGGTGTTGCACCCACGATATAACCCGTTTTTAAATCCTGAATTATATCGCCCGCTATTGAGGCGGCCGAGGCTACAAAACTCGCAAAGGCCAAAACCGAAACTATGCTGTTAAGCCCCAAGAGTTTAAAGATTAGGGCTACTATAACCAAGGATGCTATTGTCATACCGGATATTGGATTTGAGGATGAACCCACTATTGCCGTTGTGCTTGCGGACACATAAGCAAAAATTACACCGAATAAAGAACCCAATACTCCACCCATTAATCCGAGTTCGGGTATTATTAAACCCGCCAATGCCCCCAAAACCACACCGGCAAGCAGCACGATGAAAGTCCTCAAATTCCTTAAATGCGAGTATATTTTAAAGATTACCTTAATAAACTCAATGATACCCCCCACCAAAACGGCCCCGGCACCTATAAACCTTATATACTTACTCCAAATTTCCAATGATTCTCCGTTGAAGAAAGGCATCAAGGCCCACCAACCCATAACACCACCCGCGGCCACCATAAGGGATGTCCTAAAACCTATTATAGCGCCGGCACCCACAACCGCGGGAGAAAGCTCAAGTGCAAGGGGTTTGTTAAAAATACTTGAAAAGTACGAAGAAGCCAATAACCCCAAAGATTGTAATACCCTTATTAATCCACCCGATAATGCCCCCGCTATAACCAATTTCCCGCCCTCTATTTCCCTACTCTTTAAAACAACCGCACAGGCTCTCCCTTCGGGAAAGGGCAAACTTTCATCTTCAACGAGTTCCCTTCTGAAAACCATACCGGCCAATATCCCCACACCTCCACCTATTAAAACCAAAAACCCTATGCTATAAGGGTGAAAACCCAAAGATAGTATAAAAAAAGGGGGTAAAGTAAATGACAAAGCCGCCGCCAAGGATTCACCGGCCGATGCAATGGTCTGAACTATGTTTGCTTCTAGGATTGTACCCCTTTTGTAAAACATCGAAAATATTGCCAAGGCGCCAACCGCCGCGGGTATTGACGCGGATACGGTCATTCCAGCCTTCAAGGCCAAATAGGCGTTTGATACGCCAAAAAGGATGCTCAAAAAGGCACCGATTATTACGGCGTTTGGAGAAAATTCCCTCACTTTTTGAGAGGTTTTATAATATAAACCAATTCCCCCGTTTTGGATTTTATACCTTTATCCTTTATCCTGAGCCTTTCCAAGGTATAACCGAGATTTTTTAGGTATTTCTTTACGTAATTCACCTCTTCTACCATAATAGGGGCATCGTATACGATTTCATCTTTGCCCTGCTGTTTCATTATTTGTAGCAATGCCTTAGCCTTGTTTATAGCCCTTCCTATCCTCCTCCTCCTGTAATGCGCTATATCAAAATTAACCCTTATCGTGGGCTTTCTCTTATTCACTATGGCCTTTAATATGTAGTTTAGTTCCCGGAGTATCCTACCCCTGTTCCCTATCAGGGTGCTATCCAGTTCCTGTATGTTAAAATTCACATAATATCTGCCCTCTTCGTCTATGTCTATATCCACGCTTCCCTTTACCCCAAGGCGGTGTAAAAATTCCCTCGCTATCTCATCCAAAATATCAAAATCTTCGGTATCAAGGAATATCCTAACCTTTGCCTTTTGGCTGCCCGGGGGCAACCTAAGAACCTTATACCTTATTTCGGAAATATCTTTGGCGTTTTCTTTGAGGAATTTTTCCAAGGCCTCTTCAACACTATTACCCTCTACATCCACATAACGGGCTCTCATTGGTGGGAATAATAAGGCTGAAAAGTTTGATGTTGAGGGGTGTTCTGATACCCCTTGACAAAAAACTTTTTAACCTTAAAATACTTTTCTTATGGCAATGGTAGCATTAATAACATCCTTGCCGCTGGGAGGCATAACCCCAAAGCCCGACAAAAGGGCTGGGGAGATATACGAGGAAGGTATAAGTATGCTCTTCACACAGAATGTAGGGCAAATACCAAACCACGAGGTAGT
>JBDRWW010000004.1:0-120565 GCA_039802605.1 Caldifarciminota bacterium
TGTTGCGGGGGAAACTAGGAATTCCTCAGACTTTGCACCTAGTAGAAATGTCTTCGGTACTACCAGTATGGATGATGCCTTTGTAAGTAGGTTAGATAGTCCATCATTGTCAATAACAGAAGATATAGCACATACACAAAAAATTATAACCATAGGCAAAAACGAAATACTCATAACCCTACAAAAGTCCTCTTATGTTGGCATAAATGTTTATACCACAAGTGGCAGGCTTGTAAAGAGGTTTAGTTTTGGGTATTTACCCGCTGGAAAGCATAGGTTTAAGTTGGATGTTAAAAGAGGCGCATATATCCTGAAAGTTAGGATAGGCGATAAAGTTGAGGAGTTTAAAGGGGTGTTTTAACAAATAACAACCCTTTTCGTGGTTCCCGTAATATACACATTCTTAACACCGGAAAGGAAGACAAAGGGGAGATAGTAAGCCTCCTTTACAAAAAACTTTTCAACATTAAAATGCTTTTCTTATGGTAATGGTATTTGTTATTAGGTTATCCAATAAATTGAAATAAAGTCGTGGTGAATGGTGTAGAACTTTTGGCAAAATTTTAATTCCCTACGGATAAATCAAACAGCGGTAAAATCCCCGCTATGAGGATAGGCGTTATCGGAGGCTCGGGTTTTTACAATATCGAAGGGTATGACATCCTTGATAGGAGGCATATAATAAAAACACCTTGGGGGGAGCCATCAGCCGATTACATAATTGCGGGTAAAGATGGGTTTGAGTTTGTATTCTTGGCAAGGCATGGGAAGGACCATTCCATCCCCCCGCATAAAATACCTTTTAGGGCGAATATGTGGGGTTTCAGGCTTTTAGAGGTTGATAGGATCTTTGCAATATCCGCCGTTGGCTCAATGGACCCCAATATAGGGGTCGGTTCTATTGTAATACCCGATCAACTTATAGACTTCACGAGGACGAGGGGACAAATATCATTTTACGATGGAAAATACACGCCTTCTGGGGAGTTTATGCATCCGGGCTTTGGTGAGGATAGGGTTTATAAGGCTTTAACGGAAAAGAAAGTTGTGCATATAGATGTTACAAATCCTTTTTGTCCGCAGGGTAGAAAGGCCGCCTATGAGGTACTATCCGAAAGGGGCTTAAATGTTATACCAAAGGGGACATATGTAGCAACGGAAGGGCCAAGGCTTGAAACCGCTGCGGAAATAAGGGCCTTTAGGCTTCTCGGTGGTGATATAGTGGGCATGACGGCCGTTCCAGAGGCCTTTCTCGCAAGAGAATTGGAAATATGTTATACATTGATAACCGTCATAACGAATATGGCCGCCGGAATATCCACGACAAAACTAACCACGGAAGAGGTTTTATCCGTATCTTCAAGGTTAAAGCAGGAAATAATAAACGCTTTGCCCGAAATAGTTAAAAGGTTACCCGAAGAGAGGGATCCCGAATGCGCTGAGGCTTTGAAGGGTGCCATAATGTAATGAAAGAATTAACCGCAGCCTTACTTTTAATATCCTGTACGGCAGCACCCCCTTATATGGATGCGGAAAAAGTTGCGGAGGAATATTTAACTTCCATTGAGAATGGGGATTTTAAAAAGGCCTATATGCTAATTGATGGGGTTTCCCGTAGATTTACCCCTTACGATGACTTTGTAAAATACTGGAACGATTTTTTTAAGAGGTATGGAAAACCCTATAAACACACCATACACGATGTGTCAAAGGAGGATAAATATGCCGTTGTTGAATACACTTGGCACTTTAAAAAGTTGCCGGAAAACGACACGGCCATATTTTTGGATAGTAGATCTTTTAGGCTTAGGTTGAGGTATGAATTCCGTAGGTGGGCGGTAAAGTTTAGGAAATACATGGTAATTAAAGAAACCCCAACGCCTTATGGCATTGAAAGGGAAATTATAAAGGAGTGATGAAAATTTTAGGGCTTTTAATACCCCACTGGAAAAGGATTTTGGCGGGATTTTTTATACTTTTAGTTGTGGATTTGGGACAGCTCATAATACCCATATTCATAAAAAACGCGGTTGATAGGCTGTACTTGGGGAAGTTTTCGGAAGTTCCCATATGGGCTTTGTATATTTTCTTGGTGGCAATGGCATTTTCAATTCTTAGGTTCTTTTGGAGGATATTCTTTATAGGGACATCAAGGCTTATAGAAAGGGATATGAGGGATGTTTTATACCAACACTTGTTAAAACTCCATCCCCATTACTTTAACTCCCTACAAACGGGTGATGTAATAGCCCTATTTACCAACGACTTACAGGCCATAAATATGGCTTTGGGTATGGGCTTGGTGGCAATATCCGATTTCCTAATATACACTTCATTTTCCATAATTGCCATGTTGATAATCTCCCCACTTTTAACCGCCATGGTCATAATACCCCTTCCATTCCTCGGAATTGTTATGTTTTTCCTCGGAAGGAAGATACACAGGCAATTTTTAGAAATTCAGGATTATTTCGGTTATATCACGGAATGGATAAGGGATATAATATCGGGCATAAGGGTTGTTAAGGCTTATGATACCGAGGGTAGATTGGTGAAGAGGTATGAGGAAATATCTAAGGAATTCTTAAACCTGAATGTGTTTATGGGCGCCCTTGATGGCATATTTAACTCCGCGATATTTCTATTGGCCTATTTATCCACGGCAATATTGCTCTTGGTTGGTGGCAGCATGACCACAACGGGTAAGATAACGCTCGGTGATTATGTAGCATTCGGTAGTTATATAGGGATGATGATATGGCCCATGATGGCTTTGGGGTGGTTTGCCAACTTAATACAGCGCGGAAACGCCTCCTACGATAGAATTCTCAACTTCCTCAAAGTCAAACCCGAAATAGATGAAGGTGGAAAAATAAACATAGATGGTTTTGAACGCTTGGAAACCCGTTCTTTAACCTTCTCAATTGGGGATAAGCAAATTATAAAAGGTATAAACTTTGAGGTTAGAAGGGGAGAGATTGTAGGTATTACGGGGCCTACGGGCTCGGGGAAAAGTGTATTTTTGCACCTCTTGGCGAGGTTCTATAACCCCATAGGTGGGGAAATACTAATAAACGGCTTCCCTTGGGAAGAAGTATCAACAAAATCCATAAGGAAACATATACTCTTACTCCCACAGGAACCCTTTATATTCTCCCTTAGCATACGGGAAAACCTTTTGTTGGCAAACCCAAGTGCGGATGAGGATAAGATGTGGTGGGCTTTGGAAATGGCAAACTTAAAAGAAGATGTTAAATCCTTTCCAAAGGGTCTGGATACGCTAATAGGTGAAAGGGGATATTCACTATCGGGGGGGCAAAGGCAAAGGCTTATGTTGGCAATGGCATTTTTAAGCGATGCCGAGTTGGTACTTTTGGATGAATCGCTATCAGCGCTTGATTCGCATACTGAGAAAGGGGTTGTTAATAATCTCAAGAATTTGGGTAAAACCATAGTTTTGGTTTCTCACAGGATTTCATCCCTTATGGATTGCGATAGGATATATGTGTTCCATGAGGGTAGGGTTGTGGAGGTTGGGAATTTTGAGGAATTGATAAGCCTTAACGGACTATTTTCCCTGTTATACAACGCCCAAAAGGAGGGTATATCGGTTTAAGATCTCATTTAACATTCAAAAGGGGTGTTAGTTTTTGGTCATAAGGTGCTACGATAATTGTGTTGTTTTGGCTCTTTGCAAATTCCCGTAATATCTCCAAATACTTCCAAGTCAGGTATTGATTTGTAAGTTGTCTCGCTATGATTTTTTGAGCCTCCGCAATTCCCTCGGCCTCTATCTTTTTTCTTTCCGCTTCCAACTTTTCCCTTTCTATTACATACTTCATCCTTTCCGCCTCCTGTTGGGCTATCTGCTTTTGCTCAATGGCATCCAAAAACCTCTGGGGGAACCTTATTTTCCTTACATATATGCCCATCACCTTAATCCTGTTTTCCTTACCCAAAGCCTTTACAACCCTATCCCTCAAAAGTTCCGAAAACTTTTCCCTCATGGAGTATATATCACTCGTGTTATAAAGGGATACCGCATCCCTAACCTCCGATCTGACCGCGGGGATTAAAAACTTCCCCTCAACGGTTTCAGGCAATGGTAATCCGTAATCAATTGCCAACTCCGCCGCTTTATCGCCTTTGATCGTATAACTTACTGTTAATTCCACAAGCACGGGCAAACCGTCCTTACTCAAAGCCTCAATCGGATCCAAACCCTTCTCTCCCTTCTCTTCGGATACAAAATCCAAAGTCAAGTTGTATGATGGTACCTTTATTATACCCTGAATTCCCGGAATGAAAAAGTGTATTCCGGGGTTTAACTCGTTTGAATCTATAACGCCGAAATTCTTCTTTATACCCACCTCACCCGAGTCTATCTGGGCACAAGATGTTAATAGAGATAAAATTAAAAGGTCCCTTTTCATAAGCGGATATTATAATGCTTAAAAGTTGATCTTCACATCAACCCTCAACTCGTTTGATTTTGAACCCGTTGTGGTTTTTCTATCATATGAATAACTCCTTGAATATACGAAAGTTGCATCAACCGCATTACTAAAAGAGTATGTTGCGGATAAACTGAAAGAGTATCCCCTCCTATCCGAAAGGTTATTCACCTGTGGGTATTCAAAACCACCTATCGGGTCATATTTGTAATTAATCGCATCGGACCTTGAAGAGTTTATTGAATATGTTAGGGATAGCACGAGCATATTTTTCAGGGAAAGGAAATTGCCTTTTGACCACGGAAGTCTAAAACCCCCAAAGCCGTTTAGAGTGTGCGAGGCCGTAAAGTCTATGTTTGTTTGAATATCCCTTGTACCGGATTTAAAGGTTAATAATTGTTCGTTTTGGCTGATGGTTCTTGTGTATGTTATGTTCAAACTTGACCCCGAACTTAAAATAAAATTGGGGGATACCGATAAGGTGGTTGATGTCCTTTTATCGTATGAACTGTCCGGGGGGGTTGGGGGATAATATGTAAGGGTGTTGTCCTTTGAAAATGAAAGGTTTGCGTTTGAAGATGTTATAAACTTAATGGAAGATATAAAGGGTATTTTTGCCAAAGATACGGTTATATCCGGGAATCTGGTGTTGTTGGTTATAGATTGCCTAACCTTAGTATAAGAAAAAGTCCTTGAAAATGAATACCTGGGTTGCAAACTCAAATCCCAAAAGTTTATACCTGTATTCACATCCACGGCATTGCGCTCCGTCCACGTGTTTGCAAAACTGTCCAAGGATATACCGGCATTTGGATCGTTTGTTATACCCAACCTATACCTCCAATCCGCCCTTCTTTGAACCAGATTAAACCTCGAATTCCTTGAAAAGCTGTAAGTTATCCTCATATTGTTCCAGAATTGTGAAATCTTGTCGAGGCCGTATAGTATTGCGTGTAAAGGCCCGGCCGTTTGTAAAGATGTATCCTTACTTTCATCCCTGAGAGAGCCTATTTTTGAAAGGAGTTGCCCGTGGAAAATGGAAAACGAAGCCTGAACATTTAAGTTTTCGTCAAGGTTTCTAACATCAAGGTGGGGGGAAGGCCTTATTTCCAAGGAGTGGTTTTCGTTGTATGTATGCGAATATGAGAAGCCGGGTTGTAATATAAATATTTGCGGGATGTTTAAACTACCCGAATACCTCTCACCATAAGAAGATTCGTATCCGAGTATAGAGTCCCTTCTACTCTTGAATAATGTGTCGTACCTGTAATCCCCCGTCCTTGATATTCCATAACCCAGAGTTAAAAGGCCTGGCACCAAGTTGTAGTTTATATCACCCGAGAAATTGCCGCTTTTTACCACGGTTGTGGTTGGAGAACCCAATATAAACCTTTTGCTGTAATCCCTGTTGTAGGTATAAGAGAAACTGTAAGAGGGTAGTGGATAAATTATCCTGTTGAAGATTTTGAACTCCACCCTAGGATTGTAAGAGTAGGAAACCCTATAATTTTCCTTAAAGGAGGTATCCCTAACCTCGGGCCCATTTGTTGAAGATGAACTGAAAGAGTTCGAAAGGTTCCAAGCGTCTAAAAGAACCCTACCCAAAAGGGATTTTGAACCGGTTTTCTTAAAAGACCAACCCAAGGATTTGCTTTCCGAAGTGGTTATATAGAGGTTTTTTTCATAGTTTGTTTTTATCGGTACATCCAAGCCGGGCTTATACTTTGGTAATTGACCGCTCGTGCTATAAGAAACGGTTATTGGGGCGGTTAAACCCCAAGAGGATGGTAAAAACCTATGCGAGTTTAGTGTAGCGGTAATGTTATATGACCTCTTGTCGTATGTGTTCCTCTGTGTTGCCGACTGCGCGAAATCAACCTGTTCTATTTGCCCATTTGTGCTTAATGAAAACAGATCGGAAAGTTTAAAGTTTATGTTGATCTTCCCCGCATTTGCGGATGTTCTAACCGGATCCGTTAATCTCAACTCGTTAATCCAAACTATCCCCGAATTCCTTGTACTCCCATCGTTTTCAATTCCAACCCAGAAAAACCTAACATCAAAAATATTTGGATTACCTTTAACTCCCAATGTTCCATTGCTCCTGTATGCAACCGATGATGTGGAATCCTTAAACCTAACCAAATCTTCCAAGTTTATTTTAACCTCCTGCCAATCGCCACCTTTAACCTTATACTTGTACTCGTAAAAGTTCAAGCTATCGGTCCCAAACCTTATTATAACCTTCGGCGTATAACCGCCAACGCCCTTAATCCAAAAAGAAACGGATTTGTAGTTTATAAAGTTTAAGCTCTGGGTCAACGATTTCCTCGCCAGTGCATACTCTCCCGGTGCAAAATCCTGAAACTCCATTACAAGGGAACCCTCATCCTCCAACTTTCCCGTTGTTATATCCCTCTGCAATTTGTCCTCAACACCCGGAGGCGATGTATATCCCGGTGTGGTTTTCCTACTAACAAACCCCAAAACAAACTTTTGAACGGTATCCGCCGTATCAACCTTCACCCCCTCATTTACCCAATCGCTTCCCCCTATCCCGAGATTAACTATGTACAAAGTATCCGTTTTATCAAATCCCACCCAAGTTATGCGAATATACCTTATCCTTTCAAGGGTTGGCGTTCCAACCTTGTAATCGGGTTTCTTCAAAGGTATTCTGAACTGCTTCCACCCGTTGTATTCGCTTATGGGTGTCATGTTATCAAGGTCAAAAACATATGTGAAATACCTTTCGTACCCGTTTAATGTCCCGTCTTTATCCATATCCTCGGTATCAAGCCTACCGTTTCCCTCAAACCCATCCATAGGGGAAAAGTCCGAGTTCCTCAAATCGGAGATATACGCGTAGTCGTCATTACCCCAATCGCCATTCCCGCAACCCGCCCTATCATCACCCTTTACACCATCAAAACCCGTATCCTCCTTATCACCGCTTAAAAGGAAATCCCCATCCTTATCCTCCGTATTAAGCGTATCCAAACCCCTTATTTTCCCCCTACAATCCCTAATAAGCATATCTTCCGGTATATCCGTTCCGAGATCAACTATAACCCTTCCACGCCCCTTTGCGTACAACTCCAAGTATTCCTTTTCCAAATAATTATAACCGCTTTCGTTTATAAGCCTCATAAGGGTTGTCCAATGGGGTAATCCATCGGTTTTTGGGCGGGCAACTATTATCATAACCTTTTCCCTATCGTTTATTTCTGTTGGGTCAAGGTTCGGGTATATCTGTCCCTTTGTGAATAAATTTGCCGTTGAAACCCAAGAGGTTTTTATTGCATAATAGTTTGTATCCGCCAAAAGGGAATCTATCCTCGGCCAAGAACCCGGATACCACCTTATATATTCGTCCGCAAACTCTTCAAGGCTTGAAGCCCCCCTATCAAAGTCGTCTATATAAGCCTCTCCCCTTGTATTCGGATTCGGAAAGGACCTCGCTATTTCCCCCTCAACCGAAAGATTGCTCTTTTGCTCCAACGATAGGAAAGTGTATCTGTTTAAAAAGGAGTTTAGGTAATCCATCGTGTGGTTTATCTTTCCGTCAAAGGATAAAACCTTATAACTCGTGGGTTCAAAACCAACCGCGGGCCTAAGGTATGAGGATGCCAAGGATTTTGATATATAATTCAAGTGAAACTTCGCGTTCTCGGAAAGGTCAAATGTTGAAGATAATGCTATTATTCCCTTATTTCCCCCTCCAAAAATGTCATAACTCCTGTAGTTTACCTTTAATTCCGTGTTGGGTGGGAGGTCGGTTTTCAGTATCCTTATTTTTCCGGAAAAGTAATCAACGGTGTAATCAACATTCTCGGTTAATTTTTGTCCATTGGCGAATATCTCAACCGAACCCTCAACCAGGCCAAACCCCAATGTTATTTCCTTTTGGGGTTTTTCAAAGGATACAACGATGTAATAAATGTCCCTGTGGCTTGTGGGTATATCCTGTAAGCTGACCATATAAATCAGGCTATCCCTGTCTTTTAAGGAGGAATCGGCAAATGGCCAAAACTTCGGTATAAATATGTAGCCGTTATACTTGTCGAGTATCCTAAAAGGAACCCCATTTACCTGAACATAATCGTCAGCAAAACCGTCTTGGTTGTTGTCTATACCCAATATTTTCGTAAAGGGGATTCCGTCTTGGGAGTTTGGGTCGGTGCTCGTACTCGGCAAATCCCGGAAAATATCCACCTTTACAGACGAAACCGTGGTGTCGATGTCTCCCGGGAGCCTATAAGCGTATTTAACCTCGTATGAATTTATCTCTACGGCGCAAGGTATAGATGTATCCGATAGGGTGGTGCGGTTCCTCTTTAATAGGAGCATTTTAATTGGGTTTAAACTGTCGGGATTTTGTGGGATATTACCTATTCTTACCGTATCCGAACCCTTAACAAGGGTTATAACCGCACCAAGCCACCACTCCCCACCGGGGGGGTTTATGACCTCAATAACCCTTCCACCAACGGATGTAATAAAATCTTTACCCGGTGTTAATTCCTTCCACCTACCAAATTTTACGCATACGCTTGTATCCGGCCAGGTTGTATCCCCCCTAAAATAGGCCTTAGCATATGTATAAACATCGTTTGGAGGGGGTGATGTTGTGTAATACAGTCTAATATCGGTTATTGCGTAGTTTTCGGGGTCGGGAACGAATAGGGATATGGGGATATAAAAGAACCTATCCCTAACATAATCCCTTGCATATATGGTATCCGTTATTATTTGCGATTGTAGGGTAAAAACCTTGGTCTGGCTTACACCCCTCTCCCTCGTCGCCAAGAAAACCACATTTGAAGGTCCAAAACCGAATTTCCCCTTTAACCCAAACAAACCCGCCCCGGCACCAATGGAAGTGTATGAAGTTGTGGGAAAGCCCGAGGCGTCTATATCACCAGCCTCCAAACTCTGAACTATATCGTCATCCGTACCCGTATATGAGAGTTTCACCTGATTCCTTGAAAAATCCGTTGCCTCCGAATTGTGCGTGACGGTGACCTTTAACCTATCGGTTATCTGTCCGGTTATATTAACGTTTAAAGTTTGCTTCATTTGGAGTTGCGGTATATCGGACGAAACCGTATCGTATTTACCCCCAAAGATATAACTGTCCTGCCTACCGCCGAGACTTATGGTTTGATTACCGGTTAGGGATACCTTGCTAATTCCCTCACCCAAGAACCTCCACCTTGAAGGTATATAAACCGGTACGCTTATATCCGGTATTAAGCCAACACCCTTAGCAAACGATGTATCCGATTTTTTTAGCTCGTCCTCTTTTACGCTTTTTAACAACCTCAACCCGAAAAAGTCTTCATAAGTATAAACCCTTACCGTATCGGCATACCCGTTATACCTAAGTTTTTCGTATATGAATGTGGAATCATATCCCCATTCCCGCCCAAAAATTTCCCTAACCAAGTTTTCCGAGAAATCCGTATATGCCAAAAGTATTATCACAACAAGACGATGTTTTCCTGAGACCTTACAATCGTACCCTTATACAGGAAATCCACCTGCCTTAGGGTAAATTGGTAGTCGTCTTCCGTTAAAGCCGAGATGCAATCCATTGGGACTATAACATTATACCACCTTAACGCGGCGGAACCTGCGGTGTGTAATACACATATATTTGCAACCGTGCCGGTAATCACCAAGCTCTTTATACCCTTAACCCTTAGTATATGGTCAAGGGATGTGCCGTAAAATGCATCA
Organism: Caldifarciminota bacterium; assembly: GCA_039802605.1. Lineage (GTDB taxonomy): Bacteria > Hydrothermota > Hydrothermia > LBFQ01 > LBFQ01 > Caldipriscus. Next base: position 10,197 of record JBDRWW010000004.1, read on the forward strand.
TACCTCAGCTTTTTAACGGTTATGTCCCTATCCGTAGGCCTTAACTCGTCCACAATTTCGGCCCCCCATGTGCCCGCAACGGCATGGACACCCCATATCTTAAACTCCGGGTCATCTTCCATATGCCAGTCCTGTGTGTATATTATAGTTGAGTTCTTTTCCCTAAACTTTTCTATAAGGGATTTTATGGGTTTTATTGTCTTCGGTGCATCGGGTACAAATAAAGAACCCCTTTCATGGGCAAAATCGTTTTGCATATCGACGATTATTAATGCCGTTTCCTTTGCAGACAATTCCACCCTTTCTTTCACCTCGTATTTCATAGTTTGATATTATAAAGTTGGGAATTTTATCTCATTAAATTACCCTTTGGCGTTTTAACGAACTTGGAAAAGTTGTACCTTTGAATAATTTCTTCCAATGTTATCTCGCCAAGGATGGAAATTATCTTTAACTGAACGGTATTCCAAACATCCCTTAAAACGCAATCCGTAAGGAAAAAAATACACTCCATTTCCTCACCCGGAACGAGACATTTTACCACACCGTATGGCCCCTCTATGGCGTTTATAACATCCAAAAGGCTTATATCTTTGGCAGGCTTTGCTAAAACATATCCACCCCTCTTACCCCTAAGGCTTTTTATTAAACCCTTCCTCCTAAGCCTTACGAGAATCTGTTCTAAAAAGGCCATAGGAATGCCTTCCGCCTCGTATATCTGCGTTGAACTCGTGGGTTCGTTAGAAGAGGCTATATGTATGAGGGATTTTAGAGCGTATTCCGTTTTTAAAGTAAATTTTACCAAGAGGTGGCGCGGGGATTTGAACCCCGGAATAGCGGTTTTGCAAACCGCCGCCTTAGTCCGCTTGGCTACGCCACCAAAGTGAGTATTATACACCCGAAAGGTTTGAGGTTATATTGCGCCTTTACAATCATATCTTGCCGAAACTACTAAAAAACGACTATGTCATATTAACCCTTTTGTTTGTGCTGAGTAGGGTGGTTTTTTATAAATTTTTACCCTTTGATACATTTTCCCTTATATGGGCATGGCAACTCTTAGACCCCCTTTGGCTTTACAATCTCCCCTTAAAGGATATATTCATATACCTCCACATGCAACCTCCACTTTTTAACACATTTACGGCTATTAGTTTAAAAGTATTTGGAGATCCTACCCCCTTTTGGGAGATAACTTTCTTTATCTTAGGATTTTTATGCGTTTTAATCGCATACGAAACGGGAAAACTTTTAAAAATCCGAAGGCGTATTCTATTGCCCATACTCGTATTCCTCCTCGTTTTCAACATAAACTTTATAGTTTATGAGAGATGGTACTTTTACACCTATCCCACGATGTTTTTGTTCCTTTTGTATATTTTTCTGTTTTTAAAAGGCAGGTATTTTTTGGCATTTATGGTTTTGGCGCTCTTGATATTCACAAGGGCAACATTCCAAATAATACTTTTCCCCATAATTTGGCTTTTTGCTTTTTTCTTTATGCGTTCGGGTTTTAAAAGCGTTTTCTTATCCTCATTATTACCTTTTGCTATATCCCTAACCCTTTATTTAAAAAACCTTTTCCTATTCGGTGGGTTCTTTACGAGTAGTTGGGGGGGTATGAACCTTTATAGGGGGATTTTGATTACGGGGAAAATTATACCCATTGAAAGGGATTGCAATTTTTTAAAGCCCTTCTCAAAGGTGAAGGATTACAAGGAGTATTTTTATTACGAGAAAACGGGTATAACAATACTTGACGAGGAAACGGAACCATACACGAAAAGGAACAATTATAACCACATAATATACACAAAGGTTAATGACAAATACCTTAAACTTTCCTTTAGCTGCCTTACCAAAGAACCGTATAGGCTTTTAATTATGTTTGGGGTATCCCTTGTTAGGTTTTTAAAGCCTCCCTTTGAGTATTTGAGGGAATTTTCAAAGAGATTTAAATTCTTTTCGGTTCCTTATATGATTTTAACCCTTCTGTTTGTTCTCTCCATTTTTTTGCTTTTTGCCGATTGGAAAAACCCCAAAATCGCCTTCACCCTTCTAAACCTCATATATTACATCCTCATAACATCGCTTGACCCCGGCGAAAACAACCGTTTTAGGATGGTTGTAGAACCCATATTTATCCTATCCTTTGCATACGCTATAAACCGAATAACTTCCTCCAAGTGGAAATCGTCAAGAGCTCAAAAAGGGTTAAATATGTAAATCCCCTACCTTTCAAATTCTCAAAAATTACATACTCAACAAAATGTTTGGGTAGAATCTCCCCTATTAATGGATCGCTTTTAATATCCCTCACCCTATCCCTTAAAACCCCAGAAATCCATCCCTTAACGGGTGCCCCAAATCCCGCCTTTTTACGATAAATTACCTCCCTTGGTAAAACCCCCTTTAATGCCCTTTTCAAAATCTTCTTTCCGGAAAACATATCAACCTTTAAGTTTGAAGGGGTTTTTAGCGCCAATTCCAAAAGTTCGTTGCTCAACATTGGAACCCTTATCTCAAGGCCCACGGCCATAGAAGTTTTATCGGTATATAGCAAATTGTGGTCGGGTAAAAAGTGTTCAATGTCAAAAAGCATACAGGAGTTTAACATATCGCCCTTTGGAAACCCATCTATTAAACGCTTAAAAACATCCCCGAAACCCTGATAATAAGACATCCATATCAAATAGTTTAAGGGGAATGGTCTGGAAGCGGCGGTTTTAAACTTGTTTATATCCCTTGCCAACCTTCCGAGTTTTCCCGATGAAAATGGCAATTCCGGGATATACTTCAAAAAAGGGAAATTTTTGGCAATTATCAAAGCCCTATACCTCGGATAACCACCCCAGAGTTCATCCCCTCCCGTGCCCGCAAGGGCGACCTTTAACCCCATTTCCCTCGCCCCCTTTGACAAAAGGTAGTTTGATATTGCGGCACCATCCCCAACGGGTTCTTCAAGGTGATAAACCACCCTTTCAAAATTCTCTTCATTAAACCTAACCTTTATGGGATGTAAGGAATGCCCGAACCTTTTGGCCACGATCCCCGCAAACCTATACTCGTCCGAAAATATATCCCTTTTTATATCCTCCCCCTCAAAGACCAAAGAGAATGCCCTTAAAGGCCTTTCGGTAAAGGATGCTATTGCGGATGAGTCCAACCCACCGCTCAGAAAAAGGCCAACCTCAACATCCGCAATGAGGTGCATTTTAACGCTTTTTTCCAAAGCGTATTTTATATCATCCGGCTCAACCCTATCCTCGCCCAATTCCGCTTTATAAAATGGGAATACTTTAACCTCCCCATCCTCGTATATTAACACATTTCCGGGTGGTAATTTGTATATCCCTTTAAACGCCGTTAAGGGATGGGGGCACCAGAGGAATGTTATGTGGTATTTTAAAGCCTCCAAATTGGGGGATTTTTCAACAAAGGGTAGGGTTAAAAGGGGCTTTATTTCCGAAGAAAACGCCAGAATATTGCCCCTTCTCGTCCAATAAAGGGGCTTTATCCCAAACCTATCCCTCGCCAACACCAACCTCTTACCATCCCAATAACCGAAGGCAAACATCCCGTTAAACCTTTTTATCCCTTCAACCCCATAGACATCCAAAACCTTGAAGACAACTTCCGTATCCGAACGGCTCTTAAACCTTATACCCCTTTCAATTAGCTCCTTTTGCAAATCCAAAAAATTATAAACCTCCCCGTTATAAACCAAAGCCCTACCCCCCTCAACCCATGGTTGTTTTCCACCCTCAATATCTATTATAGAAAGCCTACAATGCCCTAATACGACCCCTTTATCCGTCCATATCCCCGAATCATCCGGACCCCTATGAGATAAAAGTCTTAAAGGGCGTTCCACATTTAAACCCTCATAATTAACAATTCCAAAAATCCCACACATTACAAACTATCCCCAAAAATATCCCCTAAAATCATCCAATTTACATTTCCCAAATCCGGATTTTCCTTAAACTTTTTCACAAACTTCCACTCGTCATACCATCCCCTATACTTAAAATCCTCCCTACCCAAATACTTTGTTAAAAAAGGTGCAACCTCTATTGGCAAAAATGTGTCAGCTTTTTCATCATAAACCGCCAACAGTTTCGGATAGGACTTTGCCGCTGGAATGAACTTAACATCAACATATACATGCCAATAATCCCCTATTTTCACCTTTTCAATACTTTGGATTTCGTAGGATGGGTTTATAACCCTTAAATTCCCGTATATCTCACCAACCTTAAAATTACCCTTAAAAACCGATATTCTAAACCCTTTTTCCCCGTTATAGTTAAACCTTTCGCTAACCAAAAAGGCTTTTTTAAACTTCTTCTGTTTATCCAGGGTTAAGGCTAAAACATCCGCATAAACGGGGAATTCCCTATCCCCCAACTTGATAACCAACCTCTTCGGGAATATTAGTGCTGGTATGTATGCACCCTCCCTGACATATTCCGCGGGTATAAACCCAACAACCCTAAACCCATCTCCATCTTTAACCACAAACATATTAACATTTAAAGGGGGTTTTTGCGGAAAACAGGAAAAGAGGAAAAGGGACAAGACAAAAAAACGGTTTTTCACCTTACAGATGCCCAAAAGGATATGCCTATTGCCAATAAGGTCAATGCGTAATGCATAGAAACCATTGTTGGACTTAACAGGCTATAAACCGAGAGCATTCCAAAAGCGATTATCAAAATAATCAGAATGAAAAGGGCGAAATTTACCCTCCTGTTTGATGAATCAAAGAGACCCAATAAGGATACCAACAGTATGAAATAACCAAATAGCCTATGGGAGATTTGTAAAACCACATCTCCATTTAAAGGCATTCCCAAACATAGGAATATATCCTGTCCGCAGGAAAAACCCGCATTCGCCTTCCTTACGGCGGTTCCGAGTAAAACCTGTATAAAAAGCAATGTGAATATCCAGAAAGGGATGGATTTTATTCTTATGGAGAAATTCTCATCTTTGAACTTTTTCATAACAAAAACGGCTAAAACGAATGTTGATAGTCCAAAAAACGCGTGGGATATGGAAACCCAAAAGGGCATTTTGAGTATTACGGTCAAACCCCCTATTAAGATCTGTGCGATCACAAATGCGGATAAAATATAACCAACCTTTGAAAGGAAGGAGCCTTTAAAATCTTTATGAATTATAAATGTCGTTCCGAATATGAATATTGCCGTTATAGCGGCCAATGCCCTGTGTATGTATTCAAGTTGCGCTCCCAATTGCTCGGGTGGTAATAAACTCCCATAGCACAAAGGCCAATCCGGACAACCCAAACAAGCCCCATAAGCCGCAACGGCACTACCAAAAACGAGTAAGGTGTAGGTTAAAACAACCGTTAATAAAACCATTCCCCTTTTCATCGGTAAAGGGGGTATTCTAAGGCTGTCATTAAGCCTTTAAATATACTATGAATTCCGAACCCTTTCCAACTTCACTTTTAACCTCAATTTTACCACCCAATAGTTTAACGAATTTTTTAACAATGAACAAACCCAAACCCGTACCCCCCTCCTTTGTGGTAAAGAATGGCTCAAAAATCCTGTTTAAATCCTCCTTATCTATACCCTTACCAAAGTCCCTTATGGATACATACTTATATATTTCCCCATCTTTATGGGATGTTCCGCAGGATATAATTATCTTTCCCTTTATCGGAGAGGCATCAATGGCATTTGAAATTAAGTTGTGTAAAATCTCATAAAGTATATCCCTATCCGTCTTCAACTCAAAGTTCTCTGGTATCTCCAACTTTATATCCAAATTCCGCGAATTAATCTTGTAGGACAAGTCTTCGCATATTTCTTTAACCATCTCTTCCAATGAAAACTCCGATACTTTCAGAGCGGGTTTTATTACGCTTAAAACCCTGCTATGAAGCCTTTTTATCCTACCTACGGATTTTTTCAGTTTATCCTTTACGCCTTCATCCTTTACCGTCTCAACCAAAAGGCTTAGAGACATAAGGGAATTCTTTATATCATGCGATATTAAACTTGAAATAATACCCGCTATTGCAAACCTTTCAAGCTTGGGATCAACCTGCGGCACCTCGGTTAGAATAACTATTTTTACCTTTGCAAGGTTGTGGAAGGTATCAACAATTCTAACCTTGTAAGTTCCCGACTTTAATTCCACGGTTTCCCCGTCGTTTAAACCCCTAAAATCAACCTCCTCGTTTATCTTTAACGCCCTTTGGTTCATATACAAAACCCTATCCCTACTTATTACCGCTATTGGGTAGGGTATATCGTTAAAAACGGTAAAATTCCAAACATACTCGGGCTTAAAAATTATGTAGTATTCCGCATTCCCCTTGCTCTCAACGGGTACAACCCGCATTTCCACGGGGATGTGTTCACCCCGGGCGTTTAAAAGGGAAATCCTTGTACTCGTCGCATTCCAGAGTTTAAATGCCGTATCAACCGATGCCCTGAAAACCCTCCTATGTTGTGGTGATATTAACACCTCAACAACCTTACCCTTTAACATATCAACATCATACCCTATATTCTCCGCCCTTTTGTTGACTTCCATTATTTCCAAGGATGAATTTACCTTAAAAACGATTTCATCCACAACATCAAGGATTTCCATACCCGTTAAAAGGTTCATACCTTTGCCTTTTGCAATACACTCTTCAATACGAGTTTGGATATTAAATCCAAGGTTTCAAAAACCCCCTTGCCTTGCGAGGCTATGCTTTCAACATAAGGATATCCCTTTTCGTTTAACAACTTGTTCAACTCTTCAACGCTCATAATATCCTGTAAATCCCTTTTGTTGTACTGTAACACCAAAGGTATATCGTCTAAACTCAAACCCTGTTCCGCCAAAAACTCCTTCATCTCTTGAAATATAACCTTGTTCTCCTCCGCGCGGCTTTTTTGAGAATCCGCCACAAAGACTATACCGTCTGCACCCTTTAATACGAGTTTTCTTGAAGTTTTATAAAAGTACTGCCCGGGTACGGTATATAGGTGAAACCTCACTTTAAAACCACCTCCTATTGGAACCTCAACGGGTAAGAAGTCAAAGAACAATGTCCTTTCACCTTTCGTATCTATGGAAACCATTTCGCCCCTATGTTCGGGTTTAATCCTCCTGTGTATAACTATAAGGTTTGTTGTTTTTCCGCTAACCGCGGGTCCGTAATACACGATCTTTACATTTATTTCCCTCTTGGCTATATCAACGACCATACTACTCCTCCCCTAAGATGTCCTTGAAGGAGAACCCTTCCAGTAGCGAGAGGTCGGAACCGAGTATTTCCGTAATGTCCTGTTGTTGTGAGAGTATTCCGGCTAAGGCATCGGCGGCTTTTCTAACCTCAACGAGGATAACACCCAAGGGGGCATCGGAGTCAACGGTTATGGCGATAACACCAACATTGGAAATGCCCACCACTACGAGCATCATTTCTTCGCCGCGCACATATATCTCCCTAAGCTTACCCCCTTTTATCTCTTGAAGGGTGTGCTCTCCCAAACCCAACAGGGCTGCGGACATGGCACCAAAAGAGGATTCGTTTGTTCCGGGAAACAAATGGGAAGCTATGAGAATCCCCTCGGAATTTACAACGGCCGCAGATTTAATCTGCGGGTTCTTTTTAACCATTGCCTTTAAAATCTGTTCTACTTGGTTATTCATTTTCTACCTCCTTTAACAGGTATTTTAAGGTTGCTCAACTTTGTTGGCAAGTAGCATTCCCAACATAACCCCACTATGCGCTCCGGAATAAAAATCCGGATGAACTATTATTTCACCCACGGTTGGGATACCGAGGAAGGACAAGCCCAACGCACTCCTCAACGCGGATTTATCCTTATCTATATCATCACCTAAGGCTTGTATCCTCATATGGTTTTCAAATATTATCATTCCGGCGGAGCTGGCATTTTGTATATACCCCAAGGCTTTTTGAACACCCTTACGGGTACTCTCTATCATCTCTTCAAGGTTTGCTTCAACAATCCAAACGGTATCGTTTGTGGAAACATCTGTCATTATTCTTAGACCGGATGTATCAAGGGACTGGATTATTGAACCCTTAAACCTACCGGCCTTTGACGGATCCGCCACGGCCACCTGAAACCTCGAAAGGATCTTTCCCGCTTTAACGGGATCTTTTAATTCGTTTTCGTTATACCCCCTACGCTCAAACAAACCCCTGAGTATATCAATTACAGGCGTATCGTTCAGCTCCTTGATTACGGAATCCTCCGCGGAGGTTACCTTAAAAGGTATAGTTGGGTGAAATCCATAAGACAGCAATGTGCCAAACTTGACATCGCTTTCAATTATTAAGAATGCGAAATGGTCGGAATATGTATCGGCGTTATATATTATTGACCAAGGGGAAGGATTGAAATCCCCAACAACACCGACAAAAACCGCATCAAATATTTCCGAAACCCTAATCAAAACCCTTGACATCTTTACGGATAACCCCTCTAAAACGTTCGGTACTATTCCCAGCAGGTAGGTGTATTTCCTCTTTATCTTTAACTCTTCAAACCTTTGGCGGATTTCTTTTACCAATTCATCCTCACCTTTGGCCAGGCCTTTAATAATAAAAGGGGTAATATCGGCGCTATCCGTTGCCCAAAGGGCAACTCCTACACCCGTATCCGCTATGGTATCCTCGTTGTATATCGTATCGCTAACTATTGCGCCTATTATCGGAACGCCTTCTAAGGTTTTCTTTATGGCCTCTAAAACCACCTTTTTATCATAGTTTGCGGTCATAACCACAAAAGCCATTGAAGGATCTTCCCCGAGTTTTTCCAAAGCCTTATTTATGGCTTGTGAGCCGGCCAAAAACGGTTTTTCTTGGGTTGAAATATATGTTGCAAATCTGCGGCTTGTTATATTCCCACCACCCTCTATTCTCCTCTCCCTTTCGACGCCACCCCCATGCCTTTCAATCCTCCTTAACCACTGTTCTGAAAAATACATGGTTAAAATATTATAAACCCGTTCAATTTGTGTGTGGGTAAAAATGTCTAACCATAAGGTATGCGTCCGATCCATCGGAATAAAAACCCCTTAAAACCTTCTCCCTTACAAAGTTAAACCTTTCGTATAGCCTTATGGCGGCAACATTATTTGTTTGTACATGCAATTGGATTTCTCCTTTTATGGATTTTAAGGATTCTTCCAATAAAGCCTTTCCAATACCCTTTCCCCTATGCTCGGGTAAAACCCCTATTAATGTCAATTCCCATAGTTCTTCGTTAAATTTTCTAAAAAAGGCAAATCCAACGGGTTTCCCCTCCAATTCCGCCAGAAATACCTTTGAACCCATTTTTATATAACCCAAAACCGACGAATAATGCCACCTTACAAAATCCGGAAATATTTTCCCGCTCAACTCTTCTACCAATAAAGCACCCGATAGATCGCTTTTCTCCACTATTTTAACCTTCATTTTTCGTTGGAAGTATAACCTCTATGTCCCTTAAATGGGTTTTTTTATAACTACCCGTATAATAAAAGTACAAACCCAGTGAAGTTGCTATTGCATCAAGGACATCAACGGGATGGGCCTTCCAATCCAATTTTAACGGGTTTATATCCAAATCGGAAATGTACTTATCCAATTTCTTAAACCTAAAATTCAACCCCATAAGGAGTTCGCCGGATGGTATGTTCCCATTGCCATATATGGATTGCGAGTATATAGCAAAGGATCTTTTTCTCCTGCGGTTGTTGTAGGCAATAAACCCCTTTAACTCCTCAATGTACATGTTCAATCTCAGTTTGGGGAGTTTGTATTTGCCAAGTTTTTCCAAATAATGAACATTAAAAGCAAACACCTTTGTGTTGAATTTCTTACATACGGCCGTAATCTCTTCCTTATTTTCCAAAATACCAACGCTTTGCAAGTGCAACTTCCCATTTTTATAGATTAACACAGAATAAACGGGTTTGCACTTTGTAAAAAATGGCCTAAAATTTAACCCTATGAATACATCTACGCTTTCATCCATAACCCGTAATTCTAACGGATGGTTGTTTTAATTTCCAACCCTATCTGGAACTTTTATGACCTTATAATTTTTTATAACCCGTGGTTTTAATATAACTTTCGCAAGTCTTAGGGTTATATCGTTTAAACTACCCGTGGAATTTTCAACAACTATACCAAACTTACCATCCGACAAACGGAAACCATAACACCCCCTATAAACCATTTTTATTTCCCTTATAGGCCTTATATTGTAATTCCTAAAATCCTCATAATCCAAAAGGAACACATTCAAACCCCCACCCCTTCTTGTTTCCTTACAAATATTAAACCTTATATCCCTACGCTCTAAAAAATTATCACCCCACAGAAACCTTAACGAATCGTCATAACCCGTTGGGGCAATCCAGAGAATATATTCGCCATATTTATCATTTTGGAAAACCGGCTCCCCATCAAATAGGGCGCCGTAAAATGAGTTGGAAAATGGAGGTATTATTATCCTCCACTTTTTATACATTACAACCACGGTATCCCATAGCGTATCCTCGTAATAAACCCTTTTTTCCTTAAAGACCACACGGGAATTGAAGCTTTTATAAGCGCTATCCCCGTTAAACCTAAGGATTTTAAACTTGACCCTATTCCTTTCCCACAATCCTAATTGTAGGAATGTCAGGAAAAACGGCTCTACGGTATCCGATCGTATGGTCCATGATATGTTTTTAACATACACTTCGGACAATATGGGTTTTTGATCGTATTTGCCGAGATATATACCATCCAATTCCCTTTCGGCCTCAAGGGTTATACTTATACTGTCCCCGGGGGCGGCAAAAAAGTAAAATGTATAGGTCTTGGGTATCCAAAAAAAGGAGAAAATGCCTATTACCGTATCAACTATAACCAAGTTTCAAAACTTTTAAGGGTTTGTATATGGCATTGGGTTTTGCCAATATACTTTGATATACCACGACTTCGCCCGCAATAAAGGTTTCCCTTTTTATTTTAAAACCCTCAACATTTACGGGCTTTCCCGTTCTGGCTATCGTAATGTGGGGGACAAAGGGTTTATCCCTTGGAGGCAAACCCAGGCTATCAACTATGCCATCAACCCTTTTGCTCAATTCTATAAGCATCTTTTCTTCCTCAACCCCTACCCAGATAACCCTTGCGCCAAACTCCGTTGGAAAACCGCCAATTGAGTTAAATGTTAGGGTAAAGGATTTACCCAGATCCCCTATTGAATCCAAAAGGTTAGCGCATTCCCTATCGCCGATGTCCCCAATAAACCTAAGGGTTATGTGGAGATTTTCCTTTGGAACGGGTTTTATAAATGGGTATTTTTTATAAATCTCCTTCGCGGCATCGTAAATAACCCTTTTTGCATCCTCGGGAATATTTAGTGCTATAAAAACCCTCATATTATCTTGGGTGAGAAGACGATTAAACTGTAAATCATAAATATTGCAACCAAAACCATAACCAAACCCGCAATTATCCGCTGCCTATTTAATGAAGTTGTATATGGATATACGGGTTTTGATGGCCTGCCCAGAAAGAAACCCAACTCCGTAAATATTAACCTCAAACCGTTTAAACCGTGGATTGCTATTCCCACAACCAATATCCACTCTAAGAAATGTATGATCGGACCTTCCGCCACCTTACTCATGGCCCTTTCCCAAGCCTCGGGTCCGAAGGTGCGGGAACTAGTAACGATTATGTGCAATGGAAGGTAAAGGGCCAAGCCTACCCCTGTAATCCTATGCAGGGCAAAAAGGTATGCTTCAATGTTATACCTCCCTCCAAACAGCCACCTTATTAATCCTCTTCTCTTGTTTAACATAGGCTATTATTCTAAGGTTGTGATATTCCCCATTTGGGAACTTTTCCGCTTTAAAATACCTTCCTCGCCGGGGTGGCGGAATCGGCAGACGCAGGGGACTTAAAATCCTCTGGGGCTAATCCCCGTGCGGGTTCGAGTCCCGCCCCCGGCATTTGTTTAAAAAACCCCCTTTGTTTTATGCTTTCCTTTTTATTATTGGTTTTATCATGGGGGAAATCCTCGCAAATTCCTTACACACCCTATTGCCCAAAAGCGGAGCCTTGGAATTTATCACGGAAACCGTAATCGTAGGTTTTGAAAGCATAAAACTGGACCTATATTTTCTTTTAATAAACCTCGGTTTAAAGCTTAGGGTTTCCGTACTGGGGATCCTTATGGCCTTGGTTTTTATAGTAATTGGGAGGTTTTTATGATAGCGCAAATAGGAGGGGATAGGTTTGAAGTGGTTGAAAGCGAGGATAGGATTGATTTAAGTAAAAGGGGTTTAAGCGGGTGGATAGTTTTACACCCCGAGGAATTGATATATATAAACTATTTGGGCAAAAGGGTTCCCTTTTGTGGAAATGCGACAAGGGTTGTTGGATATATAAACGCAAAGGGTAGGGGATTAAAGGAATATACCGTTTATGCAAATGGTCCTAAGAGGGTTTTTATAAACGGCGATATTGTCGGAATAGAGGTTGATGTTGATTATGAAAACTTTGGAGAGTTTTCCATTGTTAAACTTGAGGGGGTTTCTCATATAGTATTTTACAAGAAAAACGGAGAATTGCCGGTGAAGGTTTTGGCCGAGGGTTTTCAAAAGGTTCTTGAAGGATACCATGTAAATTATTACTACAACTATGAGAACTACCTTTTTGTTAGGACATGGGAATACGGTTATATTTATGAACCCGGCGGATGCGCAACCGGGGGGTTGTCCTGCGGGGTTGATTGGATAATGAGAAGGGGTTTAAGCGGTGTTGTTATAAAAACCCTTTCGGGGGATTACGGTAGGGTTTTTATAAAGGGGGAAAAGTTTGTACTTGAGAACAAAATATTCATAAGTAGGATGCCAGCATGATGTTTAAAAGCCTTGAAACCGTTTTCTTCATATCCCTCCTATCAACCACCATATCAACCTGCCCGTGCTCTAATTGAAACTCACTCCTCTGAAAACCCTCAGGCAATTCCTGTCTTATGGTTTGCTGTATTACCCTTGGTCCCGCAAAGCCTATTAAGGCTCCGGGTTCCGCTATTATAACATCGCCAAGGGCGGCAAAACTCGCCATAACACCACCCATTGTTGGGTCACATAGTATTGTAATATACGGGATCCCCGCTTTTTCCATTTTTATAACGGCAACGGTGGTTTTTGCCATTTGCATCAGTGAGAATATACCCTCGTGCATCCTTGCCCCACCTCCGGAGAAGAGTACGGATATAAAGGGCATCCTACTCTTTACCGCATGATCGGCTGCCCTATAAAACTTTTCTCCAAAGACGCTACCCATAGAACCCCCTAAGAAACCGAAATCCGTAAAAAAGGCCGTAACCTTTATCCCGTCAATGTGCCCTATTCCCGCAACGCTACTGTCGTTTATACCATACAGCTTTCTGTATTGTTCCAATTTTTGCTTATATCCCGGAAATTCCAAGGGGTCGGTTGCAATTAGTTCTCCGCCTATCTCTTTTTCAATGCCGTTATCCAAAAGAATTTTTGCATATTCGTATGCGCTTATCCTGAAATGATAAGAGCATTTTGGGCAAACCTTTGATGTTTTTTCAAGTTCTATGTTCGGAATTATGGATTGGCATGAGGGACACTTAACCCAGAAATCATCGGGTATCTCTAAACTTTTTTGTCTCTTTGGAGGTGTTTTCTTGGGTCTGAAAAACATGTTAACAAACCGCTATGTTTTCAAATACTATTTTCTCCCACAATCTCGGGATCTCGTTGACCTTCGCAAGGGCCAAATCCTCCATATCCCTTAAGGTATTTTCACCATAATCCCCCCAAACCTTTAAATGCACCAATTGTGGTTGATTTACGGGTTTCCCTATTTGTGAAACCAAATAAACATACACCTGTTCCACGCCTTCAAACCCTTCGTATATCTCTCGTGCTATAATGTTTGCCATAATGTTATAGAGTTTCCCCACATGAGAAACGGGATTTTTACCCGCTGCCGCCTCTAAGGTCATAGGCCTGTAAGGGGTTATCAATCCGTTTACCCTATTTCCCCTTCCCACCTGACCGTCATCACCCGCCTCGGCACTAGTCCCCGTTACGGTAATATATACGGATCCGTTTTCCTCATCGTCGGCCGTATTTATTGATACATCTATTTTCCCATCGGAAACTATATCCCCTATAAGGCTTAACACATCATCCCTTATAGCCCCCTTCAATTCCAAGTAGTCCTTTAAACTGGAAACATACCTATCCACGAATGCCAAAGCAACCGTAATGTTATAAGTAGAACCGTTTCTAACCACCATAACCTTTATATCCTCACCCACGGCTGGATACTTCCGCTTGTATTCCTTTGAGTTTAAGAACTTTTCAACACTTAGGGCTATTTTTTCGGCATTTGAAAACGGATAGAATCCAACACCGAAGGATGTATCGTTTGATAGGGGTACCTGCCCGTTTCTATCAAAAAGGTCTACAAGGTCTATGCTTCCGGGTTTTGCCCTCAATTCAATTTCCAGGTGTTTATCCGGGTTAAGATTTGGGATGTTTTCTTTTATCCAATCCTCAACTGTATTGTAAAAGATTTCTTTAACCTTTGGGGTTATATCCAAACCCTTGTATGAGTAGGTTAGTCTCCCAACAAGGGAAAAATATATCGGCTCTAAGACCTTACCACCCCCGAATTTTGGTTCTGCCCTACCTCCAACGAGTATGGCCTTATCAACATTGTGGTGTAGGATTCTCCCAAATGTTTCGTAATACAGTTTTGAAAGGTTTTTACTGAACTCTTCGGATAAGGAATCGCATATCGTATCCGGATGCCCTATCCCTTTCCTCTCAACTATCTCAAAGCCGTCTTCCTGCCATTTCCCCATCTTTTCTACCTTAACCATTTTCAAACGGTTATTCTAAGGTTGTAAAAAAAGAGGGGGGCAAGGCCCCCCAATGCCTTTTATCTCCTGATGAACTTGTATGTCTCTTTGCCAACTTTAACGATATACACACCTTTGGGGAGATTGGAAAGGTTAATGGTATTATTCCCCGCCCTAAGTTGGTATTCCGCAAACCTTGAACCGTTTAAGGAGTATATGGTTAAGGTTATGTCATAAGGGGTATTAATTGTGATGCCTTCTTTGCCGATATTCACATAATGCTTTTGTGCGCCCTCGCTAACCGCTAAATCGTCATCCCCTCCAAGGAGCGGACAAGGCCCCCATGTAGTTATATGACAGGAGAAATCACCCACGGAGAAACCGATTTCGGAGGAAGAAAGCCTTATGATTATCACCTCGGAGGTTATTGAGTAGGGTGTTGTTCCAAATGTTCCCAATATACCCATGGTTTGCCCATTAACTGCCCTTACATTATAGTTTGAGTACGGGACGAGGGCATCAAGATAACCGTCATTATTAAAATCAAACAAGCTGGGCGGAAAGCCGGTTCCATAATACCCGCTAACCCCAAGACCGGATGTCTGACCCAAAAGTGTCCCGTTTGTTCCCCTATATACCATCAACTCACCACCGGATACAATCCAAACATCTTCAAGACCATCCCTATCCTTATCGCCCAAAGCAACCGGCGAAGCATTCGTTAACCCCGTTACACTCCAAACACTTGTCCAACTTGAACCCATCCACCTATAAACCGTTACAGATGTTGATGTGGGAACGACTATTTCATCGGAACCGGTACCGTCCAAATTACCCGTTGCTATGGTATAATCCGGCCATATATTCACCGTGCTCGGAACACCGGCGGAAAACGAGGAATGAAAGGAACCCGTGGAGGCGCTGAGTATATAAATCTGTCCATTTGTTAATGGGTAAGCCACATACCAATTGCCGCTTATATTTAACAGTGCGGGCGCAAAGGCGGAGGCTGGAAGCGTATATGTCCAATTCGTCGTATAACTCGTCGCGCATCCGTTTACGCTCACGGCGGTATTACCAAAAGATGTAAATACCTCCGGGCAGCCATCTGCATTTATATCCGCTATTAAAGGCGAAGCATCCCTCGCGTCCGGTTTATCGTATGTATATACCGTTGCCCCAGTTGTTAGGTTCAAAACCCCAAAATAGGAATAACCGTTTGAGAAAACGTATCTTTCCGATGCGGCAACCGAGGCTATACCGGGAGATGTGTAATAATCGTTTAAAGCATCGTCCCATATCGGTGTACCCGTGTTCCCATCAAAAGCCGCCACCCCATAACCAGAACTCTTTTGAGCGGCTATTATGTCGTGATCCGCATCGGCATTAACCCTTGTTGCTATTATGCTTATGTCTATCGACCCGTGCACAACATCGTATAATTCGCCTGGTGATGAACATACGCCCCTTAAGGGAGACCTTCCGGTTCTCCTGTAATCGTGTCTATACTGTTTCCAATCCTCCGCCGCCGGCGAATAATCTGCCGGTGGTTCCTTCCACCATTTTGTGGCTTTGTTGTTCCCTATGCTTTGGGTATTATAGGAATATTGTAAGCCAATTGTCCCCGTTGAATTCTCTATACCTATGGTTGCATCACCCCCGTAATCGGCATAACTTACCCCAAGTTGGGCGCTCTGATAAACCATCTTAAACGAATCCGCGCCGGGAGCACCGGAATTGTATAAGATTATTTCAAATCTCCCCGGATATGTGCTCGCACCAAATCTCCCAACATATCTCCACTCTATAACAAAATAGCTCCCACCGTTATAGTAGTATATCCCTCCCGAAGAACTTATTACAAGGTCATCCCACATTACGGCTATTATGTTGTTCGGAGCAGAAGTGTTGGGGATTGACGAGTTTGAAAAGTAAGACGATGGATATCCCGTTCCCATACCTATCCAACCGTTTGATGAAACCGTAATTGTTGTATAAGAACTTCCGTAAAAGTCAAAGGCAAAGGGTAGGGTTATGGTCCAAGTTGCATCATCGGCACCTGGCGAACCCGCTAAAAGGTTTGTACCGTTTATCCAAGAGTAAGAAACACACTGCCATTGGTATCCAAAGGCGTCTGGCCCTCCCGATGCTATGCACCTTCCGCTGGGATCCTTTCTCCATTCAACCGTCCAAGTCGGGCTAAAAGCCGTTATGGTAGGGGATGTACCGGTTACCCTACTCCCGGTATAACCAAGACCTATTGTACCCGTTGAATTCTCTATACCTATGCTGGCATCCAGAGGTGATATTGAATTGTTGTTATACGAAAACCTTATTATGTTTTCTCCTCCCGACATCTGTTCGTAGATTATTATTTCAAACACGGCATTTCCACTTCCCGCAAATCTCCTAACATTTCTCCATTCAATTACAAACTTTCTGTTAGGGGACGAGCCGTATGTTGCTGTATATATACCGTCTTGGACGACCAAATCATCCCACAAAACCGCCAATAAATTGTTTGGATCCGAGGAATTCGGTATAGATGTGTTTGAAAGATATGAGGAGGTATAAGGGTTAAAACTCGCCCAACCGTTTGTCGATACGGTTATGCTTGTATATGTATTTCCGTAAAAGGTTACCGGAAATGGCAAAGAAATAGTGAATACACAATCATCACAAGCGGAGCCCGATATAATGCTTGTTCCATTCAGCCATTCGTAGGCCACGCCGTCATCCCATATATAACCATAAGCGTCGGGACCACCTATTGCTAAGGGTTGCACTTCCCTTTGCCCCGTTTCCTTTTTTACCAAGGGATCCTTAAAAGGACCTTTTATCTCAACTGCACCACTTCCCACAAGTATCCAGATCATAGTGCTTATATTCTAAGACTGAAAAGTTTGTTTTTGTCAAGTCGTAGAATTTCACCCCATAATGCCCCAGAATCCCTATCCCCCACAACTTTAACCTTAACTATTTCCCCCTTTAAACCCTCATCCCCTTCAAACATAACCTTTATATAGTTCTCGGAAAACCCCACGGCAACGCCATTGTTAACATACTCCACCAAAACATTTAAAACCTTACCCAAAAACTTCCTCCTATATTCCCCCTTTTTAACCTTTATGAGCTCCTGAATCCTCTTCACCCTTTCCTTCCTAATATCTGCGGGGAGTTCGCCGAGTTTATAAGCCTCCGTCCCTTCCCTAGGCGAGTATTCAAAGGCGTGTATATAGGCAAAGGGGTATTTTCTTATTAGGTCAAGGGTTTGCTCAAAATCCTCATCGGTTTCCGTTGGGAAAGCAACTATGATATCCGTTCCTATCGCAACATCCGGAATTTTTGAGTATATCCTGTTTAAGACATCCTCATAAACCTCACGGGTATAAGGCCTTTTCATATCCCTTAAAACCTTGTTTGAACCGGATTGAGCGGATATATGAAAGTGCGGGCATAGGTTTTCCCTGCTAGCAAAGAGATCAACGAGTTCATCCGTTATATGTGTGGGTTCAATTGAGGAAAGCCTAAACCTAACTTCCGGAAATTTTTCGGATAAAATCCCTATTAAATTGGATAAACTTCCACCCCATTCCTTACCCCAATCCCCTATCTGTGTACCGGTTAGTACTATTTCTTTCGTGTTCTTGGCCAATGCCTCCGCGTCTTGTAATATCCTATCCAATGGCAAGCTTCTGGATTTTCCCCTTGAAAACCTAATGGAGCAATATGTGCATTCAAAATCGCACCCCTCCTGAACCTTTAAAACCCCCCTGGTTCTGGTCAAGGATATTAGTGTCGGGGTTTCCTTAATACCAAAGAATTCCAAAACGCTTTCAACCGAACCCGAAAAATCCGCCTCTTCATAAGGCCTCAATTTTGCCGCACAACCCGTGTAAATTACATTCTTGCCCAACCCTTTGTATTTCCTAACCGCCCTCCTGCTCTCCCTCTCGGCCTTATGCGTAACCGCACAGGAATTAACTATAACTATATCCGCGTCTTCGGGATTTTCAACGAATTTATATCCCTTCCTTAATAAGGCACTTTTTATATACTCGCTGTCGTAATAGTTTGTTCTACAACCAAAGGTTTCAACAAAAACCCTCTTCATCTCTTTATCTCTTGGGCCTTTTTAAGGGCTTCAAAGAATTTTTGGGGATCTTTTGGCGGTATGGGTTCAAGGGCTACAAAGTTGTAAGCTTCATCTTTTAGGTATGCCTTTGCAACCCTTTTTATATCTTCGTTTTTCACCTCCGAAACCTTTTTCGGGAATTCGTTAATTTTGTTCGGGTCTCCGTGTATTATCCAACTCCATCCCATGGCCATTGCAAGCCTCATAACGCTCTCCCCCTGTTCCACATAATCCACTATTGCGGATTTTTTAACCCTGTTCAAGAAACCTTCATCCACACCCTTTTCCCTTATCTCCTTCACATTTTCTAAGATTATCCTTTCAACCTCCGAAAAGTCCGCGTTTGGCTGTAAATTCACCCAGAATGTTATAATAGATGGGTCTATACCCTCATCAACCCAAACAGAATAAGAAGAAGCCTTGCCCCCTTCTATGAGGTCTTTGTAGAGTTTTGATGTTTTTGAGTTAAGGTAATTGGCCAAAACATTTAAGGCGTATATGTCGTCGCTTTTGCCCTCAGGTATATGCCAAGAAATCGCCAAAATTTTTGAAAAACCCTCCTTCTTCACATAACTCCTCCTTATACCCCTCTGCTCGGGTTCCCTAGTTTTAACATCCGGGATTTCGGAAGCGGGTGAATGTTTCCCAAAGTATTCCTTTGCCCATTCGTATATCTCTTCGGCATTTACATCTCCAACAACTATTAAAGCGGCGTTATTCGGGGCATAAAATGTGTTATAATACCTCTTAACATCTTCAAGGGTTATACCGTTTAAATCGCTCATCCAACCTATTACCGGATGTCTGTAAGGATGGGCTATAAAAGAAGTGGTATAAAGCATTTCATAAACTATACCTTCGGGCATATTCTCCGTTCTCCACCTCCTCTCCTCCTTTACAACCTCCCTTTCCTCATCAAACCCCTCAAATGTTAAATTCCTCATCCTATCCGCCTCCATTTGTATAACCTCTTCAACCCTGTTTGACGGTATTATCGCGTAATATGCCGTAGCATCCCTTGTTGTAAAGGCGTTATCCGAACCCCCCATCCTGTCTATTATTTGACTGTAATCGCCCTTTATCCCCTTACTCGGCCTAAACATCATATGCTCCAAAAGGTGTGAGATTCCGGTTATTCCATAACTCTCATTCCTTGAACCAACCCTATACCAAACCTGCACAGTTGCCACGGGTGATGAGTGGTCTTCAACCACAAAAACCCTTAATCCGTTTTCCAACTTAAACGCCTTTATCTCAACGGGTTTAATGTCCAACATTGCCGTTGCCATAATCATAGTTTGTTATTCTAAGGCTGATAAAAATATTCCCCTTTATAATACCCGACTAAATGAACAAAATGTTCGGTTTATATAAAAGGGCTATTATAAGGTTTAACAGGGTATTGGTGGCCTTAACGGTTATAACCGTTTTAGTTTTTTCCCTGGGGATATTTCGCCTAAAACTTGAAACCGATATAACAAAGTGGTTGAGGAAGGACGATCCGGATGTTGCCCTGTTCAACCGGTTAAACGAAGATTTTTCTGCGGGGACATTGGTATTCATAGGTTTGGAGTCAGATAACATATTTAGTCGGGAAGTTTTGGGCTTTATAAAAACCTTAACGGACACACTTAAAACCGTAAAGGGGGTTGAGGGTATAACAAGCCTCGCCAATACGGTTGATATAAAGGGGTATGAGGGTGGCATAGAGATTAGGGACCTTATGGAGGCGGTTCCCGAGGATCCAGAACCCCTAAGGGAATATGTGCTATCCAAGGAAAGGTATGTTGGGAATTTGGTTTCAAGGGATGGTAAAAGGACGCTTGTAATCGTAAGGATTTCCAAAGATGCCAATAATTCAGAGGTTGCGAAGAAAGTAAAGGAGTTGTGTTTGAATTTATCAAAGGGTTTAAATGTAAAACTTTATTTTGGTGGTAACCCCATACAGGTTTACGAAATTACCGGCGTTGTCCTATCGGATATTTTTAGGTTATTACCCATTGCCATAATCGTTGTTGCCATAATACTTTTTTCCGGTTTCCGCAGTAGGAGGGGGGTTATTTTAACCTTGCAGGTTGTTGGGTTTTCCACCGTAATGGTTATGGGACTTATGGGATATTTGGGGATTCCGGTTTCCGCGGTATCAAACATAATACCCGTTTTGCTTTTAAGTATAGGTTCGGCTTATGCCATACACTTTATAAACGGATATTACGACGCTTTATCAAGGGGTTTGGAAACAAAGGAGGCCGTTTTGGATTCCCTGGATAAAAAGTTTATACCCATATTCATGGCCGCCATAACAACCGCAATAGGCTTTATCTCCTTCATAGGCTCATACCTAATACCCATAAACAACTTTGGAATATTCACATCTTTGGGGGTAATTTTGGCCTTTGTTCTGAGTATAACATATCTGCCATCTATACTATCCATATTATCAAAGCCCTCATTTATTCCAAAAACGGAAAGGGATTACGGTATATTTAAACCCTTCATTTCCATATCCCTTAAAGCGGTTTCAAAAAACACCCTTACCTTATTGGCATATCTTATCCTCGTATTTTTGGGATTGTTCGGTATAACTAGATTAAAGCCTTCCGTAAACCTCCTTGAATACTTTCCGCCCAAATCGGATGTTAGGATGTCTTCCCTTTTCCTTTCAAAGTATTTTGGAGGCGATTCACCCTTAAACATATACATAAAAGGGAATTTAAGGGATCCAAATGTTTTATACGAGGTTAGGAGGCTTGAAAAGTTTGTAAAAACCGTTGATGGTGTGGGTTCCGGTCAATCCATAGCGGATTTGGTTGCGGATATGAACAATGTAATAAACGGGATAAGGACCATACCGGAAAGTGGGGAAGGGGTGGCAAACCTTATGTTAATGCTTGAAGGAAGGGAAATCCTGAACCAAATGGTAAAACCCGATTACTCGGAAGGCCTTATAATTTTCAGGTATTCCCGAAAGGATGTTGATTCTATTAAAATGGCCAAAAAACTCGTTGAGGATTATATAAAGGAAAACATAGAAAAGGGGTTTATAGTGGTTCCGGCAAGTGATAAAAGGGTTATAAACAGGGTTGCCGAGGAGATTTATTACGACCTTTTAATAAGGGGTTGGAGGGCTGAAAAGACAAAAGTGGTTGATGTTTTGGAAAAAGCCCTCAATTTGGAGTTTAAGCCCGATTTGGAGGCATTGAAAAGAAGGATTTACGATTATTTAACGGTTGAATCCCCTAAGATAATTGAAAAAGAAAGGGTAATCACCCTTTTAAAGGGTATCCCTGAGAATGTTGAATTTATACCGGAGTATGTTGCGGAGAGGGTTGGGGGCGAATTTAAGGATATCATAAGGGGGGATTTGGATTTTATTTTAAAACAGGAGGTTAAAAGGCAAAGGGTTGAAAGCGTTTATGCCAGTATATTAACGATTATTCCAGAAAACCTGCG
This sequence comes from Caldifarciminota bacterium, assembly GCA_039802605.1. GTDB lineage: Bacteria > Hydrothermota > Hydrothermia > LBFQ01 > LBFQ01 > Caldipriscus. Next base: position 32,691 of record JBDRWW010000004.1, read on the forward strand.
GCAAAACCCCGAATTGGCGGTGGATATAAAGGGGGATATATCCCTTCTTTTAAGGGATAGTGTTATGATACCGGCGGATGGCGGTAAAAGGATAATGGATGTAAAGGTTTCCGGTCTCCTTCCCATATACGCAAAAATAAGCGATCAAATTATAAAGAGTCAGATAACCAGTCTGGCAATAGCATTAATTTCCGTATTCCTCCTAATTGGCATTATATTTAGGTCTTTTTATCTGGCCACACTCTCAACCATTGCCATCTTTATAGTTATCCTTGCCAATTTCGGAATTATGGGGATTTTGGGAATTCCATTAAACAACGCTACGGTTTTAATAGCTTCAATAGCGGTCGGGATAGGAATAGACTACATAATACACTTCCTTTCGGATTACAGGAAGGAAGGTGATGTTGAAGGTGTTATAAGAACCACGGGAAAGGCTATATATTTGAACGCCTTAACCGTTTCTTTGGGTTTTGCCGTTTTGTTATTTGCAAACATGATACCGCTTAGATATTTGGGAGGTTTAATAGGCTTGACGATGATTTTAAGCGCCTTGGTTTCAACAACCCTTTTGCCCTCAATGTTGAAAATAAAAGGAGGTATAAGATGAAAGGATTAAAGGCAATATTGCCGATGCTTTTGGCGGGGAACCTTTATGGATTAAGTGGCAATGATATATTAATCGGGGTGGATTCGGTTATGAACGCCCCAAAGGATAGAAAAACCTTGATGAAGATGACGCTAATAGACGGTAAGGGGAACGAAAGGGTAAGAACCGCCGAATCATATCAAAAGGGTAGAGATAAAAGGCTTATAAAGTTTATTACACCGGCGGATCAAAAGGGTGTAAGCTTCTTAGCCCTTCCAAACGATGTTATGTATGTTTATTTCCCCGCTTTTAGGAGTGTTAGGAGGGTGGCATCCCATATAAAATATCAGGAATTTGCCGGAACGGATTTAACATACAACGACCTCGGTTCTTTCGGTTATTCCAAGGACTACAATGCCGAAATCGTAGGTGAGGATGATGTGTCTTATATCTTAAAATTAACCCCAAAACCCGGAACGGATAAACCATATTCATACCTTAAAATGTGGGTTGATAAAAAGACATTTCTGCCCCAAAAGGTTGAACATTACGACAAATCCGGCTCTCTATGGAAGGTTATGAGGATTGAGGGGGTTAAAAACATCAAGGGTTATAACATACCCTATAAGATCTCGGTTGAGAATGTGAAGAAAAAACATAAAACCATAATGGAGTTTGAAAATATGGAGGTGGATGTGGGTTTGAGCGATGATATATTCACCGTTAGTTATATGAGGAGGTGAAAACATGATTTTGCTTTTGGTATCCGATATAAACGGCGATGTTTTGGGATATTATAGGTATTGTTTTGGTTGCGATACGGCGAGATGGACATGGAACGAGGAAAGGCTTGAATTGAGGTTTTCGGGTTCATCCGATAAGGTTTCTTATGGTGCGGATTTCAGGTTTAGGGTATTCGGAATCCCGAATATAAACGGCCTTTCGGATATACAGAGGAGGGATAAGGGTGGAATTTCTCCAATATATGTTCAACCTAGGGAGGCGTTTATTACGCTTTACGATATACCTTTTGGCGGTTTAGAGGTTTCCGTAGGGAAAAAGGTTATATCTTGGGGGAAGGCCGACGGAATAAATCCAACATCCCAAATATCCGTTTACGATTATGAGGATTTCTTTGACATAGGGGCAAAATTGGGAACAAACGGTATAAACATCAGGTATTCCCTTGGAAACTTTTGGGTTGAAGGGGTTTTTTCAACATTCTCCCCAGATGCCATCCCGCCAGATCCCTATTCTTCCGTTTTCTTCTCCTCTTTTCCCGATACCATAAACATCGTTGCGTTAAACGACACCATTAATATTCCCAAAAACGGCCTTAGGGGGCCTTCCGAATTTGCAATTAGATTTGCCGGAACCGTAAAGGGTATAGACCTTTCCCTTATATACTTTCGCGGGTATGATGGAATACCTTATCCCAAGAGAATTGATATAACCCCTTACAACCTCATTGAAAAACAGGTTAAGATAAACCTGATTATGGAATATCCCAAGTATCATATGTTGGGTTTTAACTTCGCCTCAACCCCTTTTAATTTGGGTTTTTGGGGGGAATTCGCGCTCTTCATTCCCGATTCCTTTGAAACCCAAAAGAGGCTTTTATTACCCGACCCCTTCGGTTTTGACTCCGTTACTCTAACATTTCAACCGAACAAACCGTTTTTAAGGTTCGTATTGGGTTGGGATTACACATTCCCAAAGGGTATATACGCAAACTTACAATACATAAGGGGATTTATAAACGAAAGGTCAGCCGACAGTTTAAGGGATTATTTTATTCTACGCATGGAAAAGACATTCTTTGACGGGAACTTAAAGGTTATGCCGGCCAACCTGCTATTAGAAGTGGGAAATTGGGGGAATATTGTGTGGATACCGGCATTTGAGTATTACCCCGTTGATAACCTAACCGCTTCCTTTGGCGTATTGTTAATATGGGGTAAGGGGGATTCTCCGCTTGCAAGGATGGAAAAAATAGACGAAGCCTTTTTCAGGATAAAATACAGTTTTTAAAAGAAGACCTATTGGATGAGGGTACGGCGTTAGAATTCACACCTGATGAGGAGGGTGGATGAATTCATAAGTTTTTCAAGGGAAATATCTTCGCTGAGATTGAGGAGGGAGTTGGAAAGGGCCAATTTGGATTTAAAGATTTCCCTATACAACCTTTTGAGGGATTATGAGGGTTTGAAGAGGGTTATGGAAGTTAGGGTTAAACAGAACGAGGAGAGGACAAAGGAGAGGTTTATAAGGGAAATAATCCCACTCCTTGAAGATATAGACAGGCTGTTAAATCACATAAATTCCCTTGACATTCCGGAAAACGCTAAGGAATCCGTTAAAATCATTCTCAGAAAGGTTGAGCATAACCTTAAAAACCTCGGAATAGAAAAGGTTATGCCTTCCGTAGGGGATGATTTTGACCCCTCAATATGCGAAGCCCTAACAGTGGTTAATACGGGTGATGTGCCTAAGGGTAAAATAGCGGTTGTATTCGAGCCGGGATGGAGGTTTGAGGGGAGACTTATAAAACCGGCGAGGGTAGGGGTTGCGAATTGAAGCTAGTAATATATTCCAAAGGGAATAGGTTATATTTGGCATTGGGAGAGTTTGAGAAGGGGGTTTTCTTAGGGGAGGATGAACTGGGTAGGCCTGTGAAACTCAAAAGGGTGGATTTTTTATGCGGGGATGTAAAGGTTAAACCGGATTTTAATACCATTAGAGAACTCGTTAAGGAGGATGATATAAGGCAGGTTTGGGAACTCGGCGAGGACTTGGATATTAAAACCTTATGCGAAATCCTCGGGAACGATTCCCCGGAATTTAAAGCATCCGTTTATTTGGTTTTGAACTCAACCCCTTATTTCAAGTTGGAGGGAGAAATACTGCGCAGGAGGGATGAAAATCAGGTAAAAAGTATAATCGAGGCCGAAAAGGCGAAGGATAGGGAAGAGGAGATATTAAAGGGCATTGAAAATATCTTAAAGGGAATGAAGACGGAAATTTTGGAGGAGGTCTTAAATATTTACAATTACGGTTCCGGCGATAGGGATGTTGAAAGGGTTATAAAGAAAATTCCGGACTTTTGGAATAAATTCTTGGATGCGGGTCTTGTGGGTATAACGGATATAAGCTTTGAGATCAGGGCACTGATGAACGATAACACTGGGGATTGTATCGGTATGGATTTCCATTACGAGGACTTAACGCACTTGGATACTTTTTCCGTAGACGATGAGGATACGGAAGACATAGACGATGCCATATCGATTTGCGGGAACAAATTGTACATACACATAGCGCTACCTTATGCCTTTTGCCGGAGGGGTTGTGAGGCGGATAGGGAGGCCTTGAATAGGGGGGCAACCCTATACCTTCCGGATGGGAAATGGCACATGTATCCCAAAGAGGTGGTAAAAAACTCATCCCTTTTGCCCGGATACGAAAGGCCAACCCTTACTATGGAGGTTGATTTTGATAAAAATTTTGGGATAAAGGGATACAGGTTTAAGGTGGCAAAGGTTATAAACAAGAGAAGGCTTTCTTACAAGAATGCCGAGGAAACGCTTAAAAGTATGGGTATATGGGAAGACCTCATGCGCATAAGCGGTTATCTTAGGGATTTGAGGGTTAAAAGGGGTGGGGTGGTAATAGACAACCACTTTTTAAAGGTTTTGTTAAGGGATGGTGAAATCCTCATAAGCGTTGAACCCCCAAACGATGCTTCAAGGATTATAACCGAATTGATGATATTTTACAACTCAAAGGCGGGTGAATTTTTGGCCAATAGAGGAATTCCCGCCATTTTTAGGGTTCAAAACGAACCCGTTGAAGGCGAAATTCCCGAACCCAACGACCCATTATACTATCCAAAGATAAAATCCCTTTCAAAGCCCATAACATCAAGTACAAAACCGGGACCCCACTTAACAACCGGCGTGGATTACTATACTAGGGTCACATCGCCAATAAGGAGGTATTCCGATGTTTTAAACCAACACCAAATTTTGGCCGCTTTGGGATACATCGAGCCTTTAAAAGAGGAAGTATTAGCCGAAGAAATGCAAAGGGCACTATCCGGAGAATATAAGAGGCATAATGCCCAAAGAAACAGGACAAACTTTTTGATTTTGCATAAAATACTTTTGGACGGTTTGGTTGAGGGCATAGCTTATAACGAAACCTATGTGTTCTTACCCGAGTATTTGTTTTTAAACGCAAAGAGCACAAAAAGGTTGGAGGTTGGAAAGCGTTATAAATTTAGGGTTAAAAGGGTCTTCTTTTCGTCCCAAAAGGTTATCCTTTCCCCCTTAGAATAACCCGCCTATGCGACAGAGCCTTTCCCTCATAAGAACATACAGAGAAGCGCCTTCGGAAGCCGAAACAAAAAGCCATAAACTTTTGGTTAGGGGGGGATATGTTAGACAACTAACAAGCGGGGTATATACATTTTTACCATTGGGTTGGAGGGTTTTGCACAAGGTTATAAACATAATCAGGGAAGAGATGAACTCCATAGGGGCTCAGGAACTTTTAATGCCCTCTCTAACCCCATCATCCCTATGGAAGGAATCCGGTAGGTGGGAAAGCTTTGGCGATGACATGTTCCGTTTAAAGGATAGGAAGGGCAGGGAGTACGCTTTGGCGCCCACGCATGAGGAGGTTATATCGGAAATAGCAAGGGAATTCGTAAAATCCTACAAAGACTTACCCCAGATTTGGTACCAGATACAGACGAAATTTAGGGATGAGCCTAGGCCAAGGGGTGGTATTTTGAGGGTTAGGGAATTCATAATGAAGGATTCTTATAGCCTTGATGCCTCTTGGGAAGGCCTTGATGAGAGTTATTCCTTACACAGGGAGGCGTATAAGAGGATTTTTACGAGGTGTGGCTTGAAGTTTATACATGTTAAGGCATCAACGGGCTTAATGGGGGGTAAAGAAAGCGAGGAGTTCATGGTTATATCGGATGCAGGTGAAGATAAGTTGGCGTATTGTCCCAACTGCGGGTGGGCGGCTAATGTTGAAGTTGCCCCGGTTGTTGATAAAGGGGAGAAAGTGGAGTTAAATTACGAAATGCCCGAATTGGTTTATACACCCAATGCAAGAAGCGTTGAAGAGGTATGCACCTTCTTGGGTATAGAACCCAAATACTTGGTAAAAACCCTGGTTTATATCACGGATGAAGAACCCGTAATGGTTTTGGTAAGGGGCGATCACGAGGTTAATGAGAATAAATTGGCACAAATATTAAAAAACCCGAGATTGGCGACCCCCGAAGAAGTAAAAGGACTCCTTGAAGTTGATGTGGGTTTTGTTGGGCCAGTTGATGTAAAGATGAGAAAGATAGCGGATAATTCTATAAAGTATATGAAGGGTTTTGTTGTGGGTGCAAACAAACCCAACTACCATTTAATAGGGGTTTCCTTGGATGATATAGAGGATGTTGAGTTTCATGACATAAGGATGGTCGCCCGGGGTGATATGTGTCCAAAGTGCGGGGAGGAATTGTCCGTTAAGAACGCGATAGAAGTGGGTCATATTTTCAAGTTGGGGACGAGGTACTCCGAAAGTATGGGGGTTTATTTTACGGATAAGGATGGGGATAGGAAACCGGTTATAATGGGGAGTTATGGCATAGGCCCGGGTAGAATAATGGCTAGCGCCGTTGAACTATACGGTACAGAGGATTCTATGATTTGGCCAAAAAACATATCCCCCTTTGATGTTCATATTATAGACATAGTAGGGGAAGGTGATGAGGTTTATGAGGTGCTACAAAAAGCGGGTTTTGATGTTTTATGGGATGACAGAAGGGAAAGCGCAGGGGTTAAGTTTAAAGACGCGGATTTGATAGGGGTTCCCATAAGGGTAGTTATAGGGAAGCACTGGGAAGAGGATAGGGTTGAAGTTCAGGATATATCAAAGGGGGAATCAAAGATTATCCACAGGGAAAACCTTATAAACTTCCTCAAAGAAGCGTAAAGCGATTAATGGATAGCAGAGCACTCTATACCCCTTTCCTGACATTTTACAACGGCCACTTCGGCGGGTGAACAGGCCGGACTCTTATCGCGCCAAATTGGTCACCAATTGCCGTATTCCTTGTATTCCAGTGGGCGTTCACCTCCACTTGGGCACAGGAAGAGGACCCCTCACCGTGTAAAAATCTTCAAAAGTATCCCACCGTATTTGTGGAGTAGTGGTCCAAACACCAAGGACACTATTGACATCAACTTTATTAATATGTTCATCGATGGACCCGTTGTATCCTTGAAAGGATCGCCAACGGTATCGCCCACAACCGCAGCCTTATGGGCATCGGAACCCTTACCCCCGAAATGCCCCTCTTCAATATACTTCTTTGCGTTATCCCAAGCGCCACCGCCGTTTGCCATAAAGATCGCTATTAGTGCCCCAACCAGCAACGAGGCACCTAGGAAGAAACCGAGGGCCTCCGTTCCAAAAAGCAATCCCACCAAGATCGGTGCCAAAACGGCGGATATACCCGGTAAAACCATTTCCTTTAACGCCGCCTGCGTAACTATATCTATGCACTTATCGTATTGGGGCTTTGCGTTTTCGTCTTCCAGTAGTCTCAATTCCCTAAACTGCCTCCTAACCTCTTCAACCATTTTGTTTGCCGCTCTTCCAACGGCGTTGAGGGTTAATGCCGAAATCAAAGCCGGCATTGAGGCACCCAAAAACGCGCCCACAACGCTTTCAACCTTTGAAAAGTCAAGCTTGTCAAGGCCAACCGTTTCCTTATATGCAAACAAAAGGGCCAAAGCAGCAAGTGCCGCCGAACCTATCGCAAAACCCTTACCTATCGCCGCCGTGGTATTACCCAAAGCATCAAGTTTGTCCGTTATAGACCTAACTTCCTTACCCAAATGCGACATTTCCGCAATGCCACCGGCGTTATCCGCTATGGGTCCGTAAGAGTCCGTTGTCATAACTATACCTATGGTTGCGAGCATACCAACGGCCGCCAACGAAACGCCATATATCCCAAGGCCGGGACTCCCCCAAATCTCCGCGGAGAAATAGCCCAAAAGGAGTGCCAACGCTATGGTGATAAAGGGCAAAACTACGGATTCATAGGCAACGGCAACGCCGTTTATAATAACGGTAGCAGGGCCGAATTGGGCGGATTCTGCAATCTTCTTTATAGGGTTTCCGGATGTGTAATATTCGCTTTCAAAACCTATTAGCAGTCCGGCTATTATTCCGGAAACAACTGCTATCCATGTCCCCAAATAACCCACGAGTAGGGAGTTTATAAAGTAAGAACCTATTATAAACAAGGCGGCGGCAAATATAGTTGCGTTCCTCAAAGCGGTTTGCGGGTCCGCCTTTTTAAACAGGTCTATTGACCAAACACCCAAAAGGGAGGATATAAGACCCCAGGCGGATAAAACAACCGGAAGGCTCGCAAATGTTAAGGATTGATCTTTTAAAGCAAAGGATGCGGCCAATGCTATTGCTACCGTGGAAACCATACTACCCACATATGATTCGTAAAGGTCCGCACCCATTCCGGCCGTATCTCCAACATTATCCCCCACATTATCCGCTATAACCGCCGGATTTCTGGGATCATCTTCTGGAATCCCCGCTTCAACCTTACCCACCAAATCCGCACCGACATCCGCCGCCTTTGTATATATACCTCCACCCACACGGGCAAAAAGGGCAACGGATGATGCACCCATACCGAAACCGCTTAAAACTGTCGGATCCTTTGTGAAGTATAGCCACAAAGCGACACCCAAAAGCCCCAAGGCTGCAACGGTTATACCCATAACCGAACCGCCCTTAAAGGCCACGGAAAGGGTATCACCGGCGTTTTTTGTCCTATAAGCGGTATAAGTCGTCCTGACATTTGCAACAGTGGCCGCCGCCATCCCAACAAAGCCCGCCAAAAGGGAAAGGAAGGCCCCGGTAATATACGCCACACCCACTATTGGCTTTATAAATACTGCAAGAACTATTGCCACTATCAGAGCAAATATACCAATATATGTATATTCCCTTCTCAAGAACACGAACGCCCCACTTCTAATAGCCGCCGCGTATTCAAGCATTCTACCTTCACCCGCCGGAAGGGATTTTATATAAAAATATGTAAGGATTGCTACTAAAAAGCCAACCGCTCCTAAACCCGCGGATATGATAAGGATGGCCATTTCCATAGGCGTGTATTCTAAGGGTGAATTAACACCCCTTAAAATACCCCCTTGTTTGGTATTTTTGAGATTTCCCACTACTTTTATAGGGATTACGGCTGGACAAACGCCATATTACATGGGGGAAATTCCTATATCATCTTTCAAGATTATCTATCTTCATCCATAGGAAAACGCACGAGAACATTAAATGCCAAACTTTCCTTCCATAAACTTAACATACTTTCCGATAACACTTCATCCGTGCGCTCATCCGAGTATTCCCTAGGAATATCTTATAAAATCTCAAATATAGAAGTGGGTGGGGACTTACGCTTTATAAGGTCGGGTATAATAACGAACAACTCCGGGATATTCCTTTTATTCTCCCCATTAAACCTTAGGGTGGAATACCGCCCACTTCTAAAAACACTCTTTTTATCCCCAAATATAAGAATAACAAAGTTTAATCACAAATTCACCCTATCTTCGAACGCCGAATACTTTAAATATTCCCTCCCCGGTTTCTCCGAAGAGGGTTATAGGTATAATTTTAGACCAAGTATATCCTTTGGAAAATCCATAGGGTACAATGCCCATGTGTTATTTGAGAACACGAATTACATAACATCCCCCACAAAAAACAGGCAAACAACGCTCGGATACTTGGAATTATTCTTAAACCAAAACCTTTGGATAACATCCCATAACATCAAACTTTTAAGGTCTTTGGGGGAAACAAACTTCCCCGCATTTTCATCCGACAAGTGGGAGGATGTTATCAGGTTTGATTATTCTCCGAAAATATACGACTTTATAGGGTTTAACCTTTACATAAGGAGGCTTTTAAACATTTATTCGGGTGTTTTGGATTACCAATCATTCGGTTTGAGGGAAACATTTTCCGAAGGCGAGGTTCTTGCAAAAGACTTTAAAATCTACCTATCAAGAAAAAGAGAAGATTATGTATATCTCCACCCCTTGAGGTCGTCGGAGAGTAAGGGTTTAACAAAGTATTCCTTGGGGTTTAATTCCTATATGGGTTCTATTACCATACGTGGGGAACTGGTGGCAATTTACACCCTTTACAGGTTTAAGCCTTCGGAAAACAACCTTAGTAGGTATTTGGAAATTGAGATAAATTACAAGGGAAATGCCGAAGGGAATTTTAAAATCAGGTTTTCGGACATAGGGTGGTTGTCCAACAACATATATTACAGAACCCTGAATTACACAAACATATATTCGCAAGGATGGGTACCATTATTAACGGTTTTGAACTCTAAAATTGGTGGTATTTTCGGTATAAAGCCGGACGGTGCGGGGGTGGGAATAGGTAGTAGGTTTCCGGGTGGTGAAATGTATATTATGAAAAGGGCAGAGGATAAAAAAAGGTTTTGGGAATTCTCCCTAAGATTCAGCACACCGGTATAATTCCCGTTTGTGAAAGTTGATAAAACCTTCCTCCTTAGGGGTTTGTGGGTTGTTATAGCGGCCCTTACTTTGTTATTCTTTATAATTTCCGTTATACCCAAAAATAAAAAGGAAAAACCTTATACGAGCATAACCGACGAAAAACTCGATGTGGTTGTATTAAACGGCACAAAGATGGACAAATTGGCGTATACCGTATCCCAGTATTTGAAGGGTAAAGGGGTAGATGTTATATATTACGGAAATGCCGACAGTATATACTCGCATACCCTAATAATAGACCGCAGGGATAGTATAAATTTATCTTATGCCAAGAGGGTTGCGAGGTTTATAAAAGGGAAAATCATGTATATGCCCGACCCCGATAACATCGCCCCGGTTTTCGTAATACTCGGAAACGATTACAAATGATAACCCTTTTAGTATCGCTTAATATAACCGACATTAGGGTTTCCGGAAACCGTTTTTTAAAAAGCGATTTTATAAAGTCCGTATTAGGTTATAAGAGGAATTTCATTTTCTTTAAAAAATACCCAAAGTTTTCCCCTTTTGCGATAAAGAGGGGTATTGAAGTTTTGGAAGGAGTTTATACGGACAGCGGTTTTTTTGATGTCAAAATTGAATGGAACAGAAGCGTTGAGAAAAACGGCGTTGTGATATTTTTAAACATTTACGAGGGTAAAAGGTATGTTATAAACGACATTGTTGTTCCTGAGGATTTACGGATAAAATTTTCCCTTCCAAAGCCCTATACCATAACATATGTATCCAGCGTAGAGGAAAAAATCCTAAGTTATTATAGGAATCACGGGTATCCCTTTGTTGAAGTAAATAGGGAAGAATACAAGGACTACGAGAACAAAACCGTAAAAATCGTTTTTTCCGCTTCAAAGGGTGATAGAATAATTATTAGAAATGTAATTTGGAAAAGCGCCGACACCACAAAACCTTTAAACACCCGCTGGAAGATTTTCAAAAGGGAAATAAAGGTAAAGGGTGGAGAGTTTTTTAAGGAAAGGGATGTGGAGGAAAGCATAAGCCGTTTATACAGAACACAATTGTTTAACACCGTATTTTGGAAGCTTGAAAATGTCAAAGACGGATATGCCGACTTGGTGTTTTATGTAAAGGAAGGCCCTCCGAGGATCTTGGATTTAAGCTTTGGTTTTCAAAGCGAGACCAAGCACCCAATACTTATAAAACTTGAAAATGTATTCCAACACATAAACCTATTCAACAACCTCCAAAGGGTTCAGCTATCTTCCTATTTATTGGTTGATGTTGCAAATACAAACCTAAACGCTTATAACATAAGGGTCTTATATCAAGAACCATACTTTTTGGATTTTAACCTCCGTGCAAATTTTAACATTCCGGTTTTTTACGATCGTGATAGAAACCTTTTTCAATACGGATTGGCGGGGGAAATTACCAAACCCTATTTTTTTGGCGAAAATAACTCTTTAAACTTTGGGCTATCTTACGACAAAAGGAAGGCGTTATCCGATGAACAGGGTTATGACATATTCCGCCTTTATCAAAGCGTGTTTTTTGATACCCGGGATAATATATTTGATCCGGACTTTGGGAGCTTCCTTAGGTTTGAAATTTATGAAGCGGGCTTTGGTTATTTGGGTAATTACGATTATATAAAATGGGTATCGGATATCTCACTTTATCAAAGGTTCTTTTTAAGCGAGTGGAAATGGGCCCTTAGATTATATTTTGGGGGTATTTCCCCGTATATAAGAAGCGATACCCTTCCCATAATAGACCTTTTTACCGTAGGCGGTGAGGGACAAGTTAGGGGATATGATAGGTTTTCCATAGGACCGGATTTAAAGCGATGCTATTCATACATATGTAAAGCCGGCCGGTATCCCCTTCTGTTTAATTACGAGATAAGGAGAAAAATAAACGATTACTGGGGTTTTGTCCTGTTCTTTGATTATGGGTATTTGGATGGGGATAAGGGGTACTCCGGTGGAATGGGTATAAGGTATTTTACACCCATAGGGCCCATAAGGTTTGATTGGGCTATAAAATTAAAGGAAAGATCTCCCACGGATAGGGGAAAGATTTATATAAGTCTAGGTCATATGTTTTAACGGCCTTAGAATACACATATATGGTTGCACCTTTTAAAAGGAGGAAGAGCAGGGAAGTTAGAATCGGAAATGTCGTTATAGGGGGTGATAACCCCATTGCGGTACAATCAATGACAACAACGGATACAAACGATGTTGAGGCTACTATTGCCCAAATAGAGAGGCTAGTCAATGCGGGTTGTGAAATAGTCAGGGTTGCCGTTCCCTCGAGAAAAACCGTTGAACCCTTTAAAAGGATAGTTGAACATTTTAAGGGTAGGGTTCCAATAGTTGCCGATATCCATTTTGATTATAAAATAGCCATAATGGCCGCGGATGCGGGGGCGGATAAGATAAGGATCAACCCGGGAAACATTGGGGGTTTTGACAAGGTTAAAGAGGTCATAGCGGCCGCAAAGGCAAACAATATTCCTATAAGGATAGGCGTAAACTCCGGCTCCCTTGAAATGGATCTAATTGATAAATACGGCGGGGTAAACGCCGACGCCCTCGTTGAAAGCGCGGTTAGGTGGGTAAGATTTTTTGAGGAACAAAACTTTTACGATATCGTCGTATCGGTTAAGTCCGCCTATGTTCCCCAAATGATAGAGGCTTATAGAAAGGTGGCACAACTGATAGATTACCCATTACATTTGGGCGTTACGGAAGCCGGCACTCCAAAGACCGGTATAATAAAATCCGCCATAGGTATAGGTACCCTTTTGGCAGAGGGCATAGGGGATACTTTTAGGGTTTCTTTAACCGCAGACCCAGTGGAAGAGGTTAGGGTTGCTTGGGAAATACTAAAATCCCTACAACTCAGGACAAGGGGTATAATGCTTATAGCATGCCCAACCTGTGGTAGAACAAAGATAGACCTCATATCCCTTGCGGAAAAGGTAGAAAAGGCTCTGGATGGGGTTAATAAGAACTTGAAGGTTGCGGTTATGGGTTGCGAGGTAAACGGCCCGGGCGAGGCTAGGGAGGCGGACATAGGCATAGCGGCGGGTAAGGGGCAGGGAATACTCTTTATCAAGGGGAAACCCGTAAAAAGGTTAAAGGAGGAGGAGCTGTTAGACGCTTTGCTTGAAGAGATAGAAAAGCTATGATTTTGGTAATCTTGTGTCAGCTCTTAATGGGTCAAGGTGGGGAAAGAGGTGAAGGAATATCAATTGAGCAGCAAACCGGAAAGGTAAGGTATCCGTTCTCGGCAACCCCGACCATATACGACACCCTAAGGTTTCGTTCTATTATAACAGAAAAGGGCTTTATAATACCCCCAAAGGATTATACGTTTTTACCCGGTGATATTGTAGTTATTAGGTTGTCCGGCGATGTACCTTACGAATATTCTACCGTAATAGATTATAGTGGCAAAATCCCCATATATCTACCTACGGGGAAAACGGGCTTTTCTGTTGAAATTGCAAATATACCCTACGATTCCCTATTGAACTACTTAAATAGAATTATCGAGAAGCGATTGAGGAACTACAAAGTCAACGTATTTCTAAAACTACCGTCAATTTTCCCAGTTAGGTTTGAAGGTGAGGTTGTTAATGTTATGGATATTTATGTTGACGGTTTAACGCGTTTGCACGATGCTTTAAAATACATATCTTTAAAACCCAACGCATCGAGGGATAGGTTTTTAATAACAATTGGGGATACCGGTTTTTTGGTGGATTTAAGGAATCTGTTTGAAAAGGGGGATTTATATTCAAGCCCACTATTAAAACCCAATATGACAATTGGTGTTTTATCCGATTCGTCCTTTTGTACGGTTATGGTAGAAGGTTTTCAAAATGTTAATTGCAGCGAAGGGGAAAGCGTTATATCCGTTTTTAGAAAGGCAACCTTTATGAACCCCGTTTATAAACCCATAGGTTTTGCCGTTAAAAGAAGGGGTTTTGAATTTACCAATGGCGATTATGCCGTTAAAGTAGGGGATACTATTTTCCCCATTTTTGGAATGGATAGCGTGTTCGTTTCCGGTTATGTGAATAAACCCACAACGGTTGCATATGTCCCAATGGCAACGGTTGCATATTATGTATCGCAGGCGGGGGGTTTTAGGGATAACGCAACTATTGGGAAATATCTCCTCATTTCAAAGGATGGTAAAGAAAAAACCGTTGATGACACCTATATACCCATGCCGGGTGATGTTATATATGTAAAAAAGTCGTTTATAACTTTGAGGGAATTTTTGTTTTATACATCCTCGCTTGTGGGTATGACCGCCGCTTTATTGAATACATACCTAATTTTAAGAAGCAGATGATATTTTTAACTTTGTACTTTCAGGATAGTACGGGTGGCATATTCATAGTACCGAAGGATTATACCATAAACCCTGGGGATTTGTTAAGAATATCCATATACTCCAAAAGCGTTAAAACCTTGGATTATACGGATTATGTCGATAATGATGGCTTTTTTCCGCTTATATTTTCCCCTAATTCAAAACCCGAAAGGGTAAAGCTTTTAGGTTTAACGCTTGATTCCGCATCAAAAGTTATACTTAACATGTTCAGAAATTTCGTTAAAATAAAAGGCATTGATGGGGTTTCCGTAAACCTTGTAAAACCATCGGAGTTTTATGTGTATATTTATGGAAATGTGCAGAAATCCGGCCCATTAAAGGTTAATTCCTTAACCAGATTGTCCGATGTTATATTCAGCGAAAATGTTTTACCGTTTTCAGCATTGAGTAGGGTTGTTTTAAACGGCAATGTTTTATCCATATGGAGGGGCTTGCGCGGGGATATTAAAAACAACCCCTTACTTAAAAATGTGGATAGTATATTTGTTCCAAAAACCGATAGCGTGGTTTATGTTGTGGGATATTTAACCGATGGTTTTATAAAACCTGTTGAATATAATTCCGGTGATGATGTTTTTACGATAATTTGGAAAATTGGTTATGGGAAGGATTTGTATAAAATATTTAAGGCCTTTATAAACGGCAAAATTGCGGATTTAAACGATAAAGTCTCGCCAGGAGATACCATAAGTTTAATGATTTTCCCGAATTATGTTATAGTGGTTGGTGAGGTTTCAGAACCTAAGCGCGTGGAGTATCAACCGGGTTTAACGGTTTTGGATTATATAAACCTTGCCGGAGGCTTTTCTGATAGGGCGGATAAGAGAAGGATATCTATAAAAATGTTTTGGAATAATAGAACAAAAAGGGTTCCTCTGGATTATAAACCCATGCCCGGAGATGCGATATATGTTCCAAGAGTAATTTTAACATATCAGGAGATCCTTTCCACATTATCCTTTATTTTATCGGCTACAACGCTATACTTTGTAATTACCAAGTAGATTTTGATAAATGGGGGTTAATTTTGAAGGTAAGGAAAATGTAAAATCAATAATCTTATAAAAGTCCAGCAATTTTTGTTTAAGGGAAATATCCGTAATAAATACGGGTATCCTCGGTATTTGAAAGGGTTTTAATTCCTTTTTGGTACCGCTTATACCCGAAAATGCAAACTTATATCCCAATTCTTTCATAAAATTTTCCGCCCGCTTATCGTAAATTCCAAAAGGGTAGGAAAAGTGTATAACTTCTTTACCCGTAAGGTCTTCCAAATACTTTTTTGAATATTCCAACTCGTATTTGATCTGCGCATCATCTAGGAGTTTAAAACTCCTGTGGGTTTTTCCATGAGATCCTATTATCCAACCTCTTTGGGATAACTCAACTATTTGTTGCTTATCCATATGATAAACAGGGGTCAAAAAGTGGGCATCCCATAAATTCTTTTTCCCTATAAAATCAACAACAACGAATATTATACCCCTTAAACCGTACTCTTCCATTAAAGGATAAGCATACTTATAAACACCCATTAGGGCATCATCAAAAGTTAGTAAAAACTCATTTTCCCTTAATCTTAAAGGATTATTACCATTACCAGGTATAAAGACCTTTTTGAGAAAATTCAAGTGTTTTTTAAACTGCGATGGAAAAACCCAATTGCCGGCTAAATACGGTTTTTTTGAAATGTTGTGATAGTTAAAAATTAAGGGATATCGCAAGCGTTTATTATAACGGTGTTTGTGAAGGATATAAATGTTTGGTTATTTAAATTATTGTAAAATGTTTAATATACGGATTTTATTTGTATAAATTGAAGTATCGCAACGGTTATAAATTATTTAAGCGTTAATTTGACAATTTAACTAATGTAATTATAATTTATAATATTGATTATTTTATACGGGTTATTTTGTGCATTATACACATTGCCCCTATATTAAGTATAAAAGGGTTATAAGTATAAAAACCGGCATAAGTATAGGTATTGAATACTTGATTATATAAGTGAAAAAGTCGGGGGTTTTAAATCCCCATTCATCCGCTATCGCTTTTACCAAGAAGTTGGGGGCATTACCTATATATGTATTTGCTCCCATAAACACCGCCCCTAAGGATACGGCCGCTAATAGCTTCTCGGGTATCCCTATGTGGGCAAGTTCGGGTGGTATGTGGTACACTCCGGGCATTTTTTCGGCCACGCCCTGAGCCAATGAGAAGAAGGTTAAATATGTGGGTGCATTATCAAGGAAGGCTGAAAGGGCACCGGTTGCCCAGAAGAATTGCCAGGGTTCCGTTATTCCCAGTTCGGGACCCTTTGCCCGTAGTATTTCAAGAGCGGGTACCATTGTTATAAATATCCCTATGAACAAAAAGGCTACTTCCTTTATGGGTTCAAAGGTGAAGTTGTTTTCCCTTCTCGTTTCGGATGATAGAGGTGATGTTATTAAAGATAGTATAGCAAATCCTATCATTACATATTCCCTTAAAAACTTTAAAGGCCCATGCATCAATCCCCATTCTTCAAGCCTTGAAGGTGTTAAGAATATGACCGCCGCCAAAACCCCAAAAAGCCACAAAAAGTTTATTTTCCCCTTTAACTTTAAGGGCCTATATGCAGCCGCTTCCATCTTTTCTATATATGCCTTCTCCCTCTTATAGGCCCAACTATCCCAAATATAAAATATCGTTAAAATTATCCCAAATGCGGTTATCCATTCAACTATTAACCTTAATGTCCAAAAGAAGGGAACACCCCTTAAATAACCCAAAAATAGGGGAGGGTCCCCTATTGGTAATAAACACCCCCCTATATTGCTAACTATGAATATGAAAAATATGGGGATATGTGCCGTTATAGCCCTTTCTGAGTTTGTTCTTAACAGAGGCCTTATTAATATCATACTCGCCCCGGCCGTCCCAAAAAAGTTTGCAATTACGCCTCCTATTGCGAGAAAAATAGTATTTACAATAGGTGTCCCCTTTAAATTCCCTTCAAGGTATATTCCCCCTGATATAACAAACAGGGCAAAGATAAGGGATATAAATGCGAAGTATTCCTCCAAACTGTGAATTAAAGGCCTCCATTCGTTTATCTGCCAGAAGAAAAACAGAACGGGTATAGACCACAGGATGGCGAGTATTAGTTTATTATAGTTGTTTTCCCAAAAGTGCGCAACGCGGTTGTGGGGAAAGTTTGCGGATATAAAGGACATTATGCCTATGGTTAAGAGCAATCCTACAAAAGGTATTACCGTATATATAGGTAGATCCAATGCCTTGTGGGCCTCCTCGGCGGTTATTATTGCCCAGAACATAGCGGGTATTATAATATGGGGAAATTTATTCCGTTAAATATTTAAGGATTTTAGAAGTATTCTCCTCCCATGTGGGGAATTTTTCGGAGGATTTTTTTGCATTTTCTCCCATATATGCCCTTAAAGATTCATCCTTAGCCAAAGTTATGCAAAACTCTCTGAATTCCTTTAAGTTAAAGTTCTCGGCGTAAAATCCGTTATGTCCATTTATTATAATCCTATCGGTTGAATGGGCTTTAAAAGATACGGTTGGTAATCCATAAAATAGACTTTCAACCATCACGGCCGTCAAATTGCCGTATATATAAGGCATAATAACAAAATCAACGGCAGAATATACTATATTCATTTTGGTATGGGGTATTTGTTCTATTATAATAGAATTAATTTCTTTTAACCATCTTTCCTCGGGTTTCATTTTTCCATTTCCAACTATTATTAACCTATAAGGGTCATTTTTACGGTATATTTTGGGTAAGAAATGTATTCCCTTAAACTTTGAAAACCGGCCGATAAAGGCACCTATAACATCATCTTTGGGTAATTTTAACAATTCTCTGGCTTCCGCCTTATCAATCTTTGGATATTGGGGTTTAGGGTTTAACAACATAACATAATTAACATTGTACATTTTTGCCAACTCTTCGCCTTTTGAACCGTCATCTATTATTAAAAAAATATCGGCACCCCCTTTAAACGCTTCATCAAGTTTTCTATACCTGTAAAGGTGTATGGGGTAAAGTATTTTGTTTATCGTCCTTAAGGGAAACCTTTCAAATATACCGTATATGCTGACAATGAACTTTTTGGGTTTTAACCTTTTAACCAATTCCTTGGCATAAGGGTAGGGTATTTCGGATTGGCACCATATAGTTTTATATTTATCGTATTTTGGCCTTTCGTTTGGAGAAATTACCCCGTATTCAACCGATTTTTTTAACAAGGGTTTTAAATAAAAAACCTCTGGATAGGAATAAACATCGTTTTTTAACCATTCTTCCTTCCAAGGGGTAATTATAAGTAAATCCAAGGAAGTCGGTATTATAATGGATGTATTAAAATTGATTGGTTAACATAAGTACCATTATGTGCATACCCCCTTAATCAGAAAACTATCCTTATCCTGCCAACAAAACCTTCCTTTACCTCTACCTCAACCACGCTCATCGCGCAGTTTATAACAACCGTTTCTTTAAACCTTATCCATCTACCCCCATAGTTGTGGGCGTGTCCGCACAATACAAGGGGAACCCAATGGGAATAAATTTCCAAAAACCCCCTTAAAGACTTTGAACCTATCTTTGTACCCCTTGGAATCTTATCCAAAATCCCATAAGGTGGTGCATGTGAAACTATTATCATCCTTTCCCCAACTTTTAAGGCATTCTCCAAAACTTCCCAATAATATCCCTCTTCCCTCCTCGTAATTCCCCCTATGGGATCGGTTGAACCCTCTAAACCAACAAAATTATAAAAGCACCTAAACGATTTTCCGCTTATTCTTATTGCTCCCTTAGAATTTAGGTTAATCATAGGGTCGTCGTTTCCTTCAACATACAGAAAAGCCTTTTTGGGTATATTTACCAACTTACTTAAAATACCCTCTGATTTCCCATACTTCCTATAATGCCCGTTTATATATCCTTCAAGGGATTTGTCCATAACCGGATAATCCCTTTCCGATATGAGGTTTAAAATCCCATCCCCTGCAAATATCAGAAAATCCGGAACATCACACTTTTTTAATACCTCAACCAAAAAATCACCCTTTAACTTCCCCTGCCAATCGGAAAAGCATAAAATTTTCACGGGTGGATATTATAAGTCTTGGATATAAGGGAAGACTAAACTATTAAAATAGAACAAATGTACCCTGCTTGGGTTCCGCTTTACGCGAACAATATACCGTTTACGGGAACACCAACAATTGTGCAAGGCAGATTAATCTATTATAATAGATCAATCTTTGCTCTACTATAACCGAATAACACCCCATAACCAATGAAAGGCCATATTTCCAACACTGCGGATTTAGAATATCCGGAAATTATGGACATAAAAAATGTAGCCTTTATAATGGCGGGGGGAAAGGGTGAAAGGCTTTGGCCGTTATCAACAGAGGAAAGACCTAAACAGCTTATACCCCTGTTAAACGGAAAAAGCCTCTTAGATTTGGCCGTAGAAAGGGTTGGGGATTTGGCGGAAGTGATAATTTTAACAAATAAAAAAATAGCGGATAAAATTAAGGGAAACTTTAAAACCTTTGTTGAATCCATACCCAAAAACACGGCCCCGGCTCTAATATACGCCACATATAAAGTACATAAAGAATACGGAAACACCCTTATAGCAGCCCTACCCTCGGATCATTACATTGGAGATATTGAAAACTTCAGACAAACCCTTAAAAATGCTTACGAATACGCTTACAAAACCAAGCATATAATAACCTTTGGCATAAAACCTACATATCCGCATACGGGGTATGGATACATTGAGAGGGGGGAAAGGTTTGAAGGCAACATTTACAAAGTAAAAAAATTCCACGAGAAACCGGATAAGGAAAAGGCGGAAGAGTATATAAAGTCGGGTAATTTCTATTGGAATTCGGGAATGTTTGTTTGGGAAAGCGAAGCATTTCTCGAAATAGTTAAGGATGTGGCGCCGGAAATATACGGAATATTGGATTTGAACGAAGGGGAATTCTTTGAAAGATCTCCTGAAATATCCATAGACTATGCGGTTATGGAAAAAACCAACAGGATAATGGTTATAGAGGCAAACTTTAAATGGCTTGATGTGGGTTCTTATAGGAGTTTATACGAGATCTTGCCCAAGGATGAAAGGGAAAACGCTTACAGGAATATTAAACCCTTTGTTATAAACTCCTCAAAGAATTTAAGCATAGCGGAAAAAGAGGTCGTTTTAATCGGTGTTGAGGGGGTTGCGGTGGTTGAGACGGAAAACATAATAATGGTTTTAAAACTTGAAAAGGATCAGGATGTTAGAGAGGCGGCGAGGAGGTTCAAAAAATGAAAATAGGAACTATATGCGTGCATGCGGGACTTGAACCGGATGAAACAACGGGTGCAATATCCCCCCCAATATATCAAACATCAACATATGTTCAGGATGAGCCCGGAAAACCCAAAAGGGGTAAATACGAGTATAGTAGAACAATAAATCCCACAAGGGAAAGGCTTGAAGAGGCGATCGCCAAACTCGAAGGGGTAAAATACGGTTTGGCCTTCTCATCGGGTATGGCCGCAATTGATACGGTATTAAAAAACCTTGAAGTGGGCTCTACCGTTTTGTGCGAGGAGGATGCATACGGGGGAACAAAGAGGATATTGAACTATTATCAAAGAAGGGGTTATTTAAGGGTGTATTATTTGGATTTTAAGGATTACGAAAACTTGGCATTGGCGGTGGAAACCCTAAAACCGAATATAATATGGTTTGAAACACCAACAAACCCATTAATGAAGGTAATAAACATAAAAAGGGTGGTTGATATAAGGGATGTAAAAAGTCCGAAGAGTTTAATAGTGGTTGATAATACATTTGCATCGCCCATTATACAAAGGCCTGCGGATTACGGGGTTGATATAATAATACACAGCGGAACGAAGTATTTGGCGGGGCATAGCGATGTGGTCATAGGTTTGATCGCAACGGATAAAGAAGAGATTTACAAAGAACTGAAATTTTTACAGAATGCGGCGGGTGCGGTTCCTGGCCCATTTGACTGCTTTTTAACCCTTAGGGGTATAAGGACATTACATTTAAGGGTTAAAGCCCATAGCGAAAACGCATACGAAGTTGCGCAATTTCTAAAAGGGCATCCTAAGGTTGAAAGGGTTTATTATCCGGCATTTGATGAAGATGCAAAGGGTCAAATGGCGATGTTTGGGGGTATGCTATCGGTTAGGTTTAAAGATGAAGATACCGCTTTAAAGTTTGTAAAGGGTTTAAAACTGTTTTTCATTGCGGAAAGTCTTGGGGGTGTTGAAAGTTTGGTATCAATACCCGCCTTAATGACCCATGCCTCCCTACCCTACGAGGAAAGGATTAAAAGGGGCATAGATGAACGGCTTGTAAGGTTGTCGGTGGGGGTTGAGGATAAGGGGGATATTTTAGAGGATATTAAAAATGCTTTAACTTAACAGCGGGGGTGTTCAAAGTAGTCGGTTTATTGCGTTGAAAGGGGCAGATGGATATATACCACGAGGCCGTTTTATCCTTCGCAAGTGAGTACATAAATAGGCTTGTTAATCATAATGCCTTTGAGCGGGGGCGATCAAAACACTTTACAAAATCAACTTATACGGCTTTATTATTCTTACCCTATGAAAAGGGGGGATACGGTTAAAATGTTAAGGGGTTTGAATGAAGTTAAAAACGAGGAATTGGGCGACTTAAAGGAGGAGGTTAAGGATATGGTTTTAAAATAGGAGGTTGAGGTATGAGGATAATAAGCGGTAAATCTTTAAGGAAGATATTAGCAAAAGGGCGCTCAGGCTATGATTTGGATTTTGTGGGTTATGAGCACAAAGGTAAATACGGCTTTTTCAACTTTATGCACGGTGAGAAAGATGATATAAGGAACTATTTAGAGAGTATATTAAAGACGGCTAACGATGATCAGGTTATAGATGAATTTATACAAAACGCCTTTGATGCTAATGCAACGAAGGTTTATATAATCCTCATTGAAGAAAAATACCTATTGGTTATAAACAACGGTAAAAAGTTTAAAATTCAAGAGATAAAGAATATCCTAAACATAGGGCAGAGTGAGAAGTCAAAGGATTGTAGCAAGATAGGTAAGTTTGGGATAGGTTTTAAGTTGATTCATAGGCTTGTAGGCTCTGGGACGGGTATAAACGAAATTATGAATTACAAAGGGCCTATAATGTTCTCTTGGAATAACGGTGGTTTATGTAAAATCGTAGGAAAAACACCAGAGGATATTTTGAATTACATACAAGACTGTCCAGAGGATATATTGAATTACCTACAATACTGTAAAAACGAAAAAAAAATTGTGGATTACCAATTCCTTTTCAAGTTCATACTAACAGCATTCCCTACAACACCCGGCGAGATCGTGAAAGATTTAAAATATAAAGAGGATGAACTTTTTAAAAAAGATGAGTTTGAAACTTTCTTAAATGTTGTAAGGAAAGCTATAGGAAAACAACATATAAACTTTGAAGAGGGCAGTTTGTTTTTTGTCGAAGTTCCGAAAGAAAAGATGGAAATCTTGGAAAAAAACAAACAAAATATACAAGATGCCTTGGAGTATTCCCTTGCTATAATATCAAAACACTACTCTAAGAACAACTTGGAGGTTTTTCTTTTTGATCAAAAAATAACACCACCAAAGAATGTTAAAGTTGTTGATATAAGTGGGAATGAAAAAACTGATGATAATTGTGATGAAAAGACATACCTAATATATCCCGTTGATGGTAATAAGCCGAACTTTTACCTATTTTTCCCGGTTAGAGATGAAAGGCATAAATGGAATATAGCATTGCATTCAAATCTGTTTAAAACCCAATCAAACAGGACAAAGTTAGATAATACTTGTTATCCAGAAATAGATTATGTTCTTGATAGGGTATTAAGGGTATTAAGAAATAACCAAAACAAAGACCTGCTAAAAGCGATAATACAAAGCAATATATGCGATGCAAATTGCCAAATATGTGAAAAGTTTAAAGTGTTTGTGAGTAAAGTTCTTAAGATATGGCCGACTTATGATTGTGATCCGGATAATTTGACGCCATTAAATCAAACCGGAAAAAATCCTGCTATAAAGGACAGTGATGTAAATATCAAACCACCGGATGGTTATGTATGGCTTTGGGATGACAATGGTAATTTAAGGGCTAATTTGGAAGCATGGCTTAATAAAACC
The DNA here is from genome assembly GCA_039802605.1 of Caldifarciminota bacterium. Taxonomy (GTDB): domain Bacteria; phylum Hydrothermota; class Hydrothermia; order LBFQ01; family LBFQ01; genus Caldipriscus. The sequence continues at coordinate 56,559 of JBDRWW010000004.1, forward strand.
GGGGAAAAATATTATAAGATGCATATAGTTGATATATTGGACAAACATTATAAACTGAGAATAAACGATATAACGCGAGTCCTATGCACAGAAAATTATGTAGATGAGATAAATAAAATACACAATGAGATGGTTCAATTGCTTAATACATCAAAAGTGCAATCCAAAGATATAATTAAAACTTTTGATAACTGGAACATTTTGGCTTTTCAAAATTCATCAAATCAAACAGATTTTTTGAATATATCGGGTTATCATCAAAAAATTAACCAAGGATACATTGTTTTGAGCAAGGGACATCCCGAAACCCAAGAAATAAAAAAGTTAATGCAAGGTTTTTGGATAGCCGAAATTCCGGAAGATATATTCTCAAAGTTAACAAAGTTAAAAAACAACATGAGGCATTTCATTGATTGGGTAAATTCTCAACAAAGATCTTGGGATATTAGCTCAAAAAAGGAAATCCTTCAAATTTGTATAAATATTTCGGATCAAAAAATAAGTAGTGGGTATTGGGGTGGTTATACAAGCAATACAATTAGGGATTTAAAAATTTTTAAGAGTGCTAACGGGCAAACCAAACCCCTTAGAGAATTAATACAACATAGTGGAAAAAACTGGTTAAACGATTGGATAATGGATAAAAATGAGTATATTCAAGTTCAGGGCTTGGTAGATCAATACCTTATGACCGATGAGGAGATTTATGATAATATATATGTAAATAAATTATCGGAATTTATTCAAAACTCAAGTAATGCTAATGATATTTTAGACGATGCTTTTGCTTTATATCAAAAAATTACAAACAAACAACCTTGTCAGGGTTTCAGCAATAAGTATTACCATAGGAAACTTAATAATAATGTTATTAGTGCCCTTAAAAAACTTGGCATAAATGTTATAGAAGACTATGTGTTTAATTGGATAAATGGGGATAAACAAAAAGAAAATATGCTGGGGTTAAACCAATATCACCAGCAATTATCAAATTACTTGATTAACAATAACAATAACTTCACTCTTCAACAAAGTCAAATAAACCAAAACGAGTTTCAAAACTTGATAGATTTCCTTTCGCAAACGGGAGATAGCAGCTTTTTCCAGCATTACATCTTTGAAGAGAATAATTATCAATATACCCTAATCAAGAAGGGGAATAATGAACAGGTTTATTTGGGGGAAAATATAAACCCGCAATTAAAGAGTTTTCTCAAACAAAACCACATATATGTTATAGAAAATCAAAACATTAGTCAATATATTGGAAACATTGGAATAAAAAAGGGTAAAAAGGAAATTGTTGAAAAATTAAACATAACAGTTGATATTACATACAATAACGGTAATATAACCGAAATTTATGTGAAGGGGAGTAATAATTCTCCCCTAAATTGGGAAAACAATCAAAACAACAATAAAGATGCCATAGCACAACTTTTGGAATGGATTATAATCAACTGGAATAAAAATTGGAAACAAAAAATAAATATAAACTCTCAAAATTTAACCAATTACTCAAGTAAGCAGTTTAAAAATAGAAAATGGGAAAATTTGGGCTTGGATATAAATCAAATAATAATTACCCAACAAAACTTCAATACTAATGACTTCTCTCAGGTTTTGGCGGGATTTATAGGAAATAACAATTTACAGCAAGATATAAACAACAACTTCTTTGATCCTATTGAATTGGAAGATAATGAAATTTACAGTCAAATACGAAATCCAGACAACGACCACCAAAAGGTTTTTGTTCTGTTGTATGAGTTGGAAAATAATAATGTATCACAATCCAAATTTACGAATAACCAAATTCAAAAATTAAACATAAATTCAAATTCGGGGTTAGAAATAGACAAAATTAAAGAAGAAATTAGGGTTTTATCTAACGAAAGTAAAATTCCACCTATGATAATTGAACCGTTTTTAAAAGAAAGTATTATTATCCACTACCCTGTAAATGGAGATAATGAAAAGAAAAAGCTTATGAAAAAACTCTACGAAGAATGGAAAAACATAAAACCTGGTAAAATAAACTTTGTTTGCAATTGGAAAAATAAAAGTTGCGAATGCGGATTTAATGATTTTGAGAAATACATATACCCTGACGATTTGGCAATTGAAACCGAGAAAATACCAGACTGGCTAAGGGTTAATAACAATAATAATGATTTTAAAGAGTTCTTAAAAGTTTTAGGGGTAAGGGTTAAGGATAAAAATGAGGATGATGAGGTTAAATTAAGGAAGAAAATAAAGGAAAAGGAGGTGTAATATGAGTTGGCAAAACACCATTCAATGGCTTAAAGACAAAACCGTTAAAATGGATATAAAAGATAATGATGAGATTTTAGAACTTTTATCCAAATGTTTGAATTCGCAGGGCCAAAATCAAAATATCGTCGTTCCTGTCCTTACCCAAAAAAACGGGATCTTGGCATATAGGTTTGAAGAAATAAAAACAAATGATGACTATATTTTTTATACAGATGAAGATTTGAATAGCTTAGGCTTGGATGAAAATGTATTATTACAAAGTTTAAACAACACTAAACTCGTATGGGCTGGAAAGGATAACCAAAGCAAAAACTGGAAAAGTTTGCTTGATAATCAAAAAGATATAAATTCCCTTGTTCAACCGAGTAAAAACCACTTAGATAGCAACTTACCCAATGATGTTTTAAACAATAACAATATAAACAATATATACATTTACGATGGCCGGATATACTTAAACATCAAAGGTGTTGATATACCTTCAAATAAAAACCATATACCTCTAAATGGAAATAATTTATACAAAAACGATAACGAGTTTAAAGATATATGGGATTATATTGGACAAAATCTATATCCAGACTTCTCTCCGGATGATTCCAGCATTAATAGCAGCCTTGATGCCGAGGTGGTTAAAGAGTATATGAAACAGAAGAAAAAGGACATTATTATCTTCAATGGCAGTATAAAAATAAAGGATAAGAACGGCAAGATTTACACGATTTCAAAAGACGAAGTAGTATTTGGAAATGCAGTATATTATAAGGATTTATTAACTTGTAAAACTAAAAATAACATAACTTATAATGACCCAATAACATTTGCCATTCAAAACAACATTTTCACACCAAATGTTATTATTCAAGGATTTAATAAAAATAACGCGTCTGCCTTCTTACAGCAATTACAAAAACATAAGGTTGAAGTCCTGAAAGTCATAGAAGGGAAAGTTGAAAATCTTTCCCACAACAAACTTTCCATCGAATTAACCGTTGAATGGCTTTTCTGGGCTACAATATGGGAATATTTGGAAACATATATAACTCCACGAAAACTAAAAATTACATCAAACTATATATATTATGAAAACCAAAACAAAATCGTTATACCTATGGATTATAAGGTTGGTATTGAAGAAATTGAGATTAAATACTTAGAATTATACTTACTCGGAAATGTTAAACTTTATTCCGCTAATCAGGGAATTGATAACTTGGGTTGGAATAATGACGGTTTGGCTTTACAAATACAACCAAATTGGACGGGGGGAGATATACCGGATAAACTAAATTGTGGTGGTGCAAGCTATGATTTGGCGATTAACAATAAGGGCGAAATAGTTGTAAAAAACAATCCTCAACTTTCTGGAATAGGAACAATTAACGGGGTTCAAGTTAAAGTAAATAACGGAAAAGTTGAAATGCATAATAACAAACCGATACCCTTAAAAATCTTTGCAAAAATTGAATACAATGCAAGCCAGATTTTTAGGGATATAGTGGTTAATTACTTTTCGGGGATAATAAACACATCCGTTTGGCAAAGTAAAATTTCCGAGGAAATCGCTAAAATTATAAATCAAGCTCCCAACAACGGAAACCAAAGCAACCCACCATTCGTTTGGGGACCACCGGCAACCGGAAAAACCACATATTTGGCAAATAGAATAATTGATTACCTTAATAATGGTAAAAAGGTAATAGCCCTTACACCCACAAATAAGGCGGCGGATGTGTTAATAGAAAGAATTTTAAGTGAAAACCCGTCCGCAAATGCTTATAGGTTCCCAAACACAAGATCCAATAATCCAAATGTACATCAAAAAATTCTAAGACGGGATGGTAGCCCCCCATCCCCTCCGTACGCAATCATAACCACAATCCACAGGTTTATATTTGACAGTATCCAAAATCAGAAACTGGAATCCTTGGATTGGGATGTTGTTATTATTGATGAGGCTTCAATGGTTGAATTGCCTTTTGTGTTTTATGTAATTCATAGTTATATAAATAGTTATATAAATAAAAAAGTTGAGTTAATCATAGCGGGGGATCCGGAGCAGTTAACCCCCGTGGGTAAAACACCCGGAGAAAAGCGAAACATTAAGGGTTATTCAACGGAAAACATCTATACGGTTTTGGATTTGACTTTTAATAATGTTAATATTAATCGTAATAATACACGGGTTAATGTCGGGGTAAAGAGTTTTCAGGTCATACCCTACACACACAAAATAAACAACCAAAACATAAATGTAATAATTTTAACAGAACAACACAGAAGTGTCCAGGAAATAGGTGAGGTATATAGCCGCTATCGTTATGGAGGGAAATTAACCCATACAAGGGGGTCTTCAAGTGGAAAGATAACCATAAACTTTTACAATAACCAAATTACAATATCGCCCATAACGGTAATAGAGTTTGACATTAGTTCCTCGTCCGGAATACCCACAAGTCCCAACGATATTGGAAAACTGGAATATTCATCTTATCATCTGTTTTCGGCAGTTTTGGCCGTTGAGTTGGCAAAAGAACTGGAAAATCAATTGAGAGATTACAACATAGGTATAATTTCTCCTTATGGAGCTCAGGTAAAGATTATGAGACAATTGGCTGGGCCTTATAGCTTGAGTTTAACGAGAACAACCGTTGATACCGTTCACGGTTTTCAAGGAGATGAGAGGGATATTATAATATTAGTAATGAACCCACCTTCTCAAAAACCCGGCCCACACTCACACTTCAACAATCACAGAATAGTGAATGTTGGAATAAGCCGTGCGAAGGATTTCTTAATAATATTAAAACCGGCAATTATAACCAATTCCGAAATTGATAATGCTTTAAGCCATGCTCGAAGCCTTCCAAAAATTAACAGTAATATAGTGAATCAAATAAATAACAAAATAGAAATCTTCAGCCACCTTGAAGTTAATTTATATTCTCAAAGTTTGCTATCTTCCATGACCAAAAATTATATATTCTTCATAGATTGGGATGTGCTGGATATTTTGGTTAAATAGCATTGCTTTCCTTATAGCGCTAAAGACTATTTCACCCCCATCGCTTTTCCTTAGTAAGAGTATTCACCGCAAAAGATTTTTAATTCCTCGCTGAGGCTAACGAATACCTTTTGGTTTGCCACCTTTTCCCAAGGAAAAACATCATCAAAAACCCCTTAGAAGTCCCTTACCCATTGGAGCGCATTATCCAACAAAAAGAAAAGCGGGATAATAATCCCCTTTGTCTATTACCTTCTTTAAGTGGGCATAGGCTAATATCCTCCTGAAAAATATTTCAAGGGTATAGAGGGTAAAGGAATCGTGAGGATTACCCACACTTGTGGGTATCAACAGTTTTTGTTCGGGTATCCCCGTATAAAGTGATGTGATATATTTCCGTTTTGCCCGGAATACCAAAGGTATATATCCTTTAAATGCTTTAACACTTTGGGATTTTTTTAGAAGTTGTTTAAAAGGGTTTTGGCTTTGGAAGATTCATTCATATAAAAATTAAGGCATATTACAGCTATATCCTTTAAGCAGTTTGTCCATGCTCTTGGGTACCGTAGGGTTGGAATTATAAATCGGAAAACCCCTCAACTTTATAATACCCAGTATGCTTTTAAACATTTCCGAATATGAAGAGGTTTTAAACTTTTATGAGGAAATAAACAAAAAGGAGATTCAGCCAAAAAGGCTTGAAATTGACAGGGATAGGGATTTGTTCCAACAAACCATAACAAAACTTTCCGAATTAGGGGTATTAGACCAAGAAAACAACGAATTCCCATTACAGGTTAGGCTTTTGGCAATAATAACCCTTGCAAAGGGAGAACCTTCAATATCCCAATATGTTGGAAAGACTTGGGCTTTGGGGGATTTGGGGCTTGCAAGGTCGGAAAGTTTGGTTCAGTTTCCAAACGAGAGGGTTTATTATAACGGTAAAATAGCGGAGTTTGAGGGGGAAGGGGTTGAGGTTTTGGGGCTTAGGGCGTGTGGTTGGGCAAAGGGAAAGTTAAAGATTTTGGAAGATTATCCATTTGAAGTGCAACAAACCCTACTCTTTTATGATATAGCCACATTAACCGGCATATCCTTGGCGGCTATGGAAGAGGCGGAGAATTACGCTAAGGAGAGGGTGGCCTTTGGAAAACCAATATATGAATTTGAAGAGGTGAGGGGTTTCATAGAAAGGGGTAAATCCTTTGCGGAAGCTTTGAAAACCGCTCTCCTTTTAACGGATAACCCGGAAAAATTACTTAACTTGGCCATTGAAACCGCATACTTTTGCACGGATAAAGCATTACAGATATTCGGGGGGTACGGCTTCATAAACGAGTATCCCGTTCAAAAGTTTTTAAGGGATGCGAGGATGTTGAGGAGTTTGCTCATAAGAATGGTTCAATGAGATGAGGTTAAGGTTTGAAGAGGAGTATATAGAGGCGTTTTTTACCGGTTTAACCCTTTTGTTCTTTCTGATTTCTTTGAAATACGAAATCGCTTGGATAGGTGCCTATATATTCGGTAGCATATTTACACTGAAATCAACCGTTGAATCTTTAAGGGAAAAAAGGGTTGATGTTGATCTTCTGATGCTCTTGGGTGCATACGGTGCGGCATACATAGGAAAGTTTCACGAAGGAGCATTCCTTTTATTACTCTTTAATCTCGGAAATACATTTGAAAAATTTGCATTTAAAATAAGCAAGGATTCTCTAAAAGATTTGTTGTCTTTAAGACCGGAGAGGGCATTAGTGTTAAAAAACGATCAATGGGAAGAGGTTTCAGTTGAAGAAATAGAGGCGGGTGATATGGTTCTCGTTAGGGCCGGGGAAAGGGTTCCGGTTGATGCGGAAATAGTTGAAGGAAAGGCATCCGTTGACCTGTCCCTTATAACCGGGGAATATATACCGGAGTTTAAGAAGGAGGGTGATAGGGTTGTTTCCGGTGCCTTGGTAATAGATGGGTCGTTAAAACTTAGGGCATTGGGAGGTATTAGGGAAAGTACCCTTGAAAAGATAATAAATCTCGTTATGGAAGCCCAGGATTTAAGGAGCAAAACGCAAACATTGGCGGAATGGATAGGACAGAAATACACATTGGCCGTTTTATTAACATTACCATTGGTTTATGGATTGTTTTACCTGATTTTAAAAGATCACTACCAAGCCTTTTATAGGTTGCTTATACATTTGGTGGTTGCATCCCCTTGCGCCTTTGTAATATCAACACCTTTAACGGTTATGTCCGCGATAGCATCGGCGGCAAGAAAGGGGATACTATTTAAAGGGGGGGCGGTTGTTGAGGATTTGCATAAGGTTAAATGGATAGCCCTTGATAAAACCGGAACCATAACGAGGGGAAAGCCAAGGTTGAAAGAAATAAGGGTTTTGTGCGGTTGCCATACGGAGGATGAGATTTTAACCATAGCGGCATCCCTTGAAAGTAACATAACCCATCCAATAGCCGAGGCTATAACATCAAGTGCAAGGGGGAAAAACTTGAAAACCTTGGACTTTAAAGATGTCAGTTATAAATTGGGTTATGGGGTTTCGGGTAGGTTAAACGAAAACATTTGGAAGGTGGTATCGGCAAGGGAAAGGAAGGAAAGCGGGATAGTTTTGTCGGTGAAAAAGGACGGCATAGACGAGGCGGTTTTAATACTTGAAGATGAGTTGAAGGAGGGAGCAAAGGAGAGCATTCAAAGGTTGAAGGAAATGGGTTATAGGGTTATAATAATAAGTGGGGATAGGAGGGGGAATGTTGAAAGTATAGCAAAGGCGGTTGGTGTAAATGAGTTTATTGCCGAGGCCTCTCCGGAAGATAAACTCAGGAAAATAGAAGAGCTTTCAAAGAGTGGCGGTTGTTGTATGGTTGGGGATGGAATTAACGATGGTCCGGCTTTGGCCGCCGCGACATTTGGAATTGCCATGGGAACATTGGCTTCGGATGTGGCTTTGGATACATCGGATGTTAATATCCTTTCGGATAACATAAACCTTTTGCCCAAAGCTTTTGAAATATCCAAAAAATCCTACGGCATAATCCTACAAAACATAGTTATATCCTTGGGTTCTGTCGTCCTTATGATATTACTAAACCTTTTCGGGGTGATAAATATCCTCGTTGGAGTGATCGGTCATGAGGGAACGACGGTTTTGGTGGCCTTAAATGGGTTAAGGGCTTTGTTTTTGAAATGAAAAATTTGGAGTTTTTGAAGGATTACATAAACAGGATAAAGGCGCATAGGGAAAAGTATCACTGGGTGGGAATATATATTAAAAACGGGGATGTTTTGGAACTGTATCCATATTACATTGGAAGACCAACACCACACGAGAGGATAAACATAAATACGGGTATATGCGGTGCGGCCGTCAGGGAAGGTATAACCATAAATGTCCCCGATGTGAATTCCGATCCGAGATACTTGGCGTGCTCTGTACATACAAAATCGGAAATTGTTGTACCTATCTACAACAAAAGGGGTGAGGTAGTTGGAGAAATAGATATAGACAGCGATTTACCCAACGCTTTTGATGAAAAGGATAGGGTGTTTTTAGAGGGTATTGCCGAGGAGATCGGAAAAATTTGGCCGTAATCGCGGTTGAATTGGTAATCATACACCCTTAGAATATCAAATATGATATGGTTGGTATCGTTTACATTCAGCATTTGGAAATCCTTGGCGGGTGATAATAAAAATCAGGCGGTTCAGGTATTAGCAGGGGGAATATTATCACCAACCGCAAAATGGAGGACGAACTTTGGTTTTGATATTGTAAACCTTCTATGGGCCTCGCCCGCTATATGTAATGTTTCCAATGCATACCCCGAAAATGAGGTGATAATAAAAGGGCATATATCACTGAGTGGAAATACCACACTATATGCCCTAAGGGGTACAGACGGTACCATACTTTGGAGTATTTCATTTTTTGGTATGGATCCTTCAAGCCCCGCCTGTGGAGACCTTGACGGCGATGGGTTGGATGAGATTGTAACGAAGACTTTCTCGGATGGCTTAAAGGCTTTGGATAATGATGGAACGGTTTTATGGACATTCCCAACCACCTATTCCTTTTCAAGCCCCAAAATAGAGGATGTCGTTTCTTCAAGCCCGGGTCCTGAGGTTATATTTATGGATCCAAGCGGTGGTAATTTGGTCTTGTATGTCTTATCGGCGAGTGGAACCCCTATATGGACGGCTAATGTTGGAATAGCCGAACAACCCGCTGCAACCCCGGCCATTAGCGATATAGATGGTGATGGGGTTAAGGAAATAATAATAGCAACCCTTTACAGCGGTTTAAGGGTATATGATGGACAAACCGGAACGCTTGAATGGTCGTATTTCGCTCTGGCCATAAATCCAACACCTTCCGTTATTGACCTAAACAACGATGGTATTGAGGATATATTGTTTTCCAACAGTTCAACCATAATGGCCATTAGTGGAACGGGAACATTTATGTGGTCTTTTAATTTAAGAGCCCATACCCCACCTTCCGATACCCATGTGGTACTTATGGAATATGTTGCTCCGGTATGGGATATAAACGGTGACGGATTTCCCGAGATATGGCTCGGAGATGGTGGGGATTCCTCAAATGTAAATAGCCACTTATTAAGAATTGATCAAAACGGCTCTTCGGCCTCAATCAACTGGTTATATGGGATAAATCAGTGGGCCTATGACGGTGGAGGGGGGCTTGTTGATATAAACAACGACGGTATATGGGATTTTATAAAGGCGGCGGATAACGGGTATGTTTATGCGGTAAGGGCGGATAACGGAACACCTGTTTGGAATTTTAGGTTTGACAATTGCGGTTCGGGTGTTATAGATCCATCGGTTGCAATAGGGGACATTGACGCGGATAACTGTTCAGAAGTGGTAATAATAGGTTGTCAGAGCAGCTTCTTAGGGGGAAATATAGTGGCCGTGGCAATAGACAACTCTACACCGGTTTCGTCCTGTGCCGTCCTCTCCCGTGATGATGAGCTAAAAGCTTCCGAAATGAAACCTTATGAAGGTGGGGAATTCAAGGTATATACCACAAGCGGTAGGCTAATGGGTACCTTTAAACCGGGTCAAAGGATTAAACTCAAACCCGGATTTTATATAGTTAAAATGGGAACAAAAACCAAGGGTGTGCTTGTAAAGTAATCCTGCGGCCTTAAAATATCAAACCGTGCATATAACATTAAAGCCTAACGTTGCGAAAATAACTTTTAGGGGATTAAAGGATAGACCGGGCACGGCGGCGGATTTGATATATGTTTTAAAGGATGAGGGTTTTACCCTTTTGGCCGCAAGTTTTGACAGTTCAACGGGGGGTGTGGGCGATATATCCTTTATCATTTATGAGAGTGAAGGTTTGAAGGCAAAACGCAAGAAGGAAGAAATAGCGGAAAGATCAGGGGCAAGGGAGGTTATAGTTGATGCGGGGCTATCTTTTTTGGAATTCTTTGATGTTTTAAACCTTGAAGAGGTTTTTGAGAGGTTTGCGAGTTTGGGTATTAATATAGAGTTTATAGCAATGACTTCTGGACATTTGGGGGTGGCTTTCCGTAGGGCAAAGTTAAACGAAGTTATAGAAATGTTTCAAGCCGAAGTTATCAATTCTTACTAATGAAGAAGTGGATTTTGGTTATTTCCCCTTCAATTTTGGGGCTTTTCCTTTTGTCCTTCAAAAACGAAAACATTGACGAAAGCGTTGGCGTGATAGTATTGCAGTTTGTAATGCTCGTACTCTTTGGGTTGATAACTTTGAGTTGGGTTTCAAGGTATATAAAGTTTGTGTATATAAATTGGCTTTTCGCCTTTGTGGGGATTATGAATCTTGCAATTGGTATTTTCGTGTTTCTTAGATTTTTGGACGGATATATTTCCCTACCCTTTTTCCTTATAGCATCTTACAGTTTTTTCAAAGTAAAATAAAGTACTTCGGCCTTAGAATAAAAATAATGCAAACCGTTATAAAAGGGAAAAATTTGTTAGAGGCTTTAACCTATGAGGTGGTTGATGGGAAACCCATTTATTACCGGGGTTATAAGGGTGTTTTGGAGGGTAAAAAACAACCGGAGGAGGTTATGGGAAGTTCAACTTTACAAGCACTTTTGGTTTCAAGGTTATTTAAGCATCTGCTAAAACTTGAAGACAGTTGTTGATATAGGGATATTTGAAAAAAACAAGTTTAAACTCTCGGAGGGGTATTCCGATGTTGCCCCGATTGTTGCGATAGAGGTGGATACGAAGGCGGAATTGGAGAATATAACCTTTATGGAGTATGTTGGCGAAAAGGTTAAAGACCTGTTTGAAGCGGGAACACAAAGAGTTATATGGATATTAACAAAGCCGAAGATTGTTATGGTGTTTGAGAGGGGTAAAGAGGGAAGAATATTAACTTGGGAAGATGAGGTTGAGGTTTTACAAGGGCTAAGGGTTAAGTTGTTGGAACTCTTTCAGCATTAAAATGAAAGCAATGGAAACCGTTGTTAAGGAAAAAAACCAGAAACTCCTGGAAGTTCTAACCTATGAGGTAGTTGATGGGAGACCCATTTATTACCGGGGCTATAAGGATGCTTTGGAGGGTAAAAAACAGCCGGAGGAGGTTATGGCAAGCGGCGCCCTACATTCCAAGATATTATAGCGTTAGATAAGTTTAGAATTTGTGTAGGTGAAGTCGGGGTAAAAATAAACGATAGAAACATTAGGAGCCTGGATATGGCCATTTTTTATACGGAAGATACAAAAATAGCCATAGAGATTGATATAAGGGCGAAAGTTAAGAATGACACGGATTATATAATTCAAAAAACAAACGATCTCCTAAGGTTCGGTGTTAAAAGGGTAATATGAGTGGTGTTTGAATTTGATAAGGATAAAGGGGGAAGAATCCTTCAATGGGACGATGAGGTTGAGGTTTTACAAGGGGTAAAGTTTAAGCTTTCGGAATTGGTTTAAACACCCCTTTTATTCCCCCAAATTCTTATATGTATCCTATCCGAATATCTTAAATTGTGTTTTTTGCAAAGTTTCACAACCTCTTCTGCCAAAGGCAAATTCCCACTAATCCCTTCCGGCATTAAAAAAACGGAAAAAGGTCTGATATGCCCGGGCAATCGTAGTTTTTCAAGTATATCAAGGATTTCCCATTCATCCCTTTGTGGGTCCGATATTACAAACTTTAAATATGCCCTACTTTGATGGATTAAAGGGGTAAATTCCCTTAAAACATCAAGGTTTATAGCGTTTTCGTTCCCACTACTCTTTAACTTTGGGGAAACCACAAAATAAACCCTATTATCATCCCTTAAAATCGGTGGAAACGTGCCGTTTGTTTCAAATTGAAACATACCACCATCAACCCTTTTTATCCAATCCTCCCAAATTTTTGAATATAGCAGGGGTTCCCCTCCGGTTATAACCACTAAGGGTATTCCCCTTATATCATCCTTGAAATCATCAAATGTGTAGGGAAAACCCATTTCGTAATCCCCTTTGCTATACCTACTTTCCCCCCTAACATCCCAAGTATAATAGGAATCACACCATTCGCATTTAAGATTACAACCCCAAACCCTTAAAAAAAGTGAAACAACCCCGATAAAGGGCCCCTCCCCTTGAATACTAATAAACTTCTCAACCAAGCGTAACATCCAAGAATAACATCAAAACCAAACCCAACATAAATCCGAATGTTGCCAACCTCTCGTGCCCAAACCTGTGGGTTTCCGGAATTATCTCATCGCTTATTACATACAACATGGCTCCGGCGGCAAAACCCATAGCATAGGGCAATATCGGTTTGAATAAATATACCAAGGTTGCACCCAGAATTGCCAGAGGTAATTCTATCAAACCCGAGCGCAATCCGGTATAAAATGCGTAAAACCTCTTACCTAAACCCGCGTTTATAGCCCCCAAAGAAACCGCCAAGCCTTCCGGTATATTCTGTATTCCTATCGCAAGCATCAGAATAATGGCTTCTTTCAAATTTCCCGAACCAAAACCAACCCCAACCGCCAGACCCTCGGGGGCATTGTGTATAGTTATCGCTATTATGAAAAGTATAACCCCCTTTAACCTCTTAACATCAACACCCTCCCTACCCCTTATAAAGTGTTCGTGAGGAATTAAGTGGTCTGCCAAGTCCATAACAACCGCCCCGAGAATTAAACCCATTAAAACCGGAAAGATACCTCCTATTTCTATGCCCGGTAATATCAAACTCGTAAAACTCGCCGCAAGCATAACACCCGCCGCAAAGCCCAAAGAGGAATCAAGAAACTTTTGTGATACATTCCCCAAAAATATCACAAATAACGCCCCAAGGGTATTAAGGGTCACTATCACTATACCTCCAAAAAATCCATGCCATATTGGGTTATTGGGTAGGTAATTTTCAAAGATCTTTATTATGAGTTCCATATAGCCTTTCTAACCTCTTCCATCGTACTTTCCGCAACATTTAAAGCCTTTTTGGAACCTTCAATTATAATATCCATAACATCGTCATCGGATATGTTTTCAGCCTTTTCCCTATAAGGTTCAAGGGATTTTATGAGATTATCGGTTAGCCTATTCTTACACTCCACGCATCCGAGTTTTCCGGATTTGCAATCACCTTCTATTTGTTGCGTTTCGTTTTGGTTAAACGCCTTATGAAGGTAAAATATCGGACATATCTCCGGTCTTCCGGGGTCGTTTTTCCTGATCTTCATGGGGTCGGTTATGCTCCTTCTAACCTTCTCCCTTATTGTATGCGGTTCATCGGAAATGAATATGGCGTTGTTATAGGATTTTGACATTTTCCTCCCATCCGTTCCCAATATTTTTGGTATTTCCGTTAATAGGGGTTCGGGTATTGGGAAAACTTCGCCATAAATCCTATTAAAATCTCTCGCTATCTCCCTGCTGAGTTCTAAGTGTGGCAATTGATCCTCCCCTATTGGAACAACTTCTCCCTTATAAAGTAGTATATCAGCCGCCTGTAAAACCGGATAACCCAAAAATCCATAAGATATTTCCGATGGTATTGTGCCCTCTTCAATGTCTGCAAAGGATAACCTCTCAAAAATCTCCTCTTTTATTCTACCTATTAAACTCCTCAACATATTCTCACCTTTAACTTCATCTTCGTTTCTTATGAATTCGGCTATGCTTTTAATCTCACCCTCAACCGATAAGTTTTCAAGGTTTAATGAAACCTTAACTTCGCTTTTCTTTTTTCTTATCTCCGCAACCTTTTCCTTAAATGTGGGATTTCTCAAAAGTCTATTTACGGAAACGAGCATGGAGAATGCCAAGTGCAATTCCGCATGTTGTGGAACCAAAGATTGCCTAAAAATAACGGATCTTTCCGGGTCTATACCAACCGCAAGCCAATCCTTAACCATATCCAAGGTATTCCTGGAAATATCCTTATTTCTTGTGGGGTCATCTGTTAGGGCATGCCAATCCGCAATTTCAAAATAGCAGTTGTATTCGTTCTGTAAATTAACCCAATTTTCAAGGACACCCTTTAAATGCCCCAAATGCATCCTACCCGTCGGTCTCATACCCGATAAAACCGTTTTTTTCATAAGGGTTGGTATTCTAAGCCCGCACGGTTTTCCCCCATATAATACCCGCATTATGAAAAGGTTTTTGGTTTTATTATCCTTAGGCCTATTTCTAATATATGGATGTAAGAAGGCCGGTCAGGAGGTATTGGAGATCAAAAAGGGTAAGATAGAAGAGGTTATAATAAATGTACATCCCGCCCTCGGTATAGTGAATCCAAAGGCTTTGGTATATTTACCACCAGATTACGACCCAAACAAGAAATATCCGGTTATTTATATGCTCCATGGGTTTGGAGGTGATTATAGGACATATGTGTATTACAACGGGGTTAATGAGATACTTGACTATATGATTTCCACCGGGCAAATGGACCCGGTTATAGTTGTTATGCCCGATGGTAGAAACCTCGTAGGCGGTTCATTTTATACGAATTCAAGGCTTTATGACCCTTCAAGTCAAACATATATGCCATTAACGGTATTCGGGGATTACGAAACATATATGATAGACAGCTTGGTTGCGCAAATAGAAAGGAAATATCCCGTTAAAGGTGGTAGGGAAAATAGGGCTATTATGGGTTTGTCAATGGGCTCATACGGTTCGGCAAAACTATGGTTAAAGCACGCGGACATGTTTGGAGTTGTCGCTTTACATTCGGGTCCATTGGCGTTTGATATGTTAATTGACGAAAATGTTGTTGATAGTTTGTTAAAGGATTTTGAGGAAATAGGTGGTAAAAAACTCTGGATAAAGGATTACCTTGGAAGGGAACACCCCTGGCTAACCCTCGGCAACGGTTTGTCCGCGGCCTTTACCCCA
Source organism: Caldifarciminota bacterium (assembly GCA_039802605.1). GTDB lineage: Bacteria > Hydrothermota > Hydrothermia > LBFQ01 > LBFQ01 > Caldipriscus. Next base: position 72,233 of record JBDRWW010000004.1, read on the forward strand.
AGGGTTGTCCCTTATAGCAACCCCACAGATTGGAGGGTCATACAGAACTGTTATTATCCGGGGGGTTTGGATTCCATAAACGGTGATTTCCTGCTTGATACCATGTTTATACCATCCTTTGGGATAAAGGTTTGTGTTGGTGTAAGGTTTCCAATGAGGTGGGATACAACGGGTCCTTATGCCTCATGCCTAACAACCGAACAGCAGGCCAAGCCCAACGCAAAGATGATATCCGAGGATTTTTGCGTTTGGAAAAAGTATCACGATCCATACACATTAATAGATTCCGCGGAGATTAATTTCCCAACGGAGTTTAGAAATACAAAGGTTTATATTGATGTGGGGTTAAAGGATGAACTAACCCTTTTGTCCCATAATAGAAAGTTTAAGGATAAGCTAAGGTCCAAGGGTTTAACAAACATCGTTTATGTTGAATTTGATGGCGCTTTGGGTTATCCAGCCGAACTCTTCCCCGGAAAGCACAGCAATTGGCTTTATGCGAGGCTGAAGAAATCCTTCACATTCATAAACAGGGCGTTCAAAGGCGAGGATATAAAAGCCGGTGAGTATAAGCAGTACGAAGGAAAAGACTATGAGTGAGGTTTATAAGGTTTTGAAAGAAAGTTTTGGCGAAAAAATAGGGCCGGAGATAGAGGATAGGGGTGAAAGGAGCATATATGTTGATAGGGATGTTATAGTTGATGTTATAAGGTTGTCCAAAGAGGCATTGGGTTTTGATATGATAATATACATTACCGCCGTTGATTATCTGGATTGGAAGCATAAAAGACCCACAAACAAAAGGTTTGAGGTGGTTTATAACCTCTACTCCACGCAGAGGAGGGAAAGGATAAGGTTTAAGGTGGCAGTTGATGAAAATGAGGATATTCCTAGTATAACGGGTGTTTTTAAGGGTGCCAATTGGATGGAAAGGGAAGTCTATGATATGTTCGGCATAAAGTTCTCGGGTCATCCCGATTTGAGGAGGATTTTACTCTGGGAAGGGTTTCCCGGCCATCCGCTTAGAAAGGACTTTTCCGAAAGGAGATTTGTTCCAATACCACCCAACGAGTGATATTATTATTGGCCTTTGACAGTTTAAGCGTTGATTCTCTGTGGAAAATTGCAAAAAAGTGGCGTGCGGGGTATGATGTTGCTATTGTGGATTCCGCGCGGGATAGAATAATTTCCATAGGTGAAGGGGCGATTTTTTATATAATAAAAAAGCACATATCAAAGAAGGATAGGCTTGGGGTAAGGGCTGTAAGGGATATGTGTTTAAAAAAACCGGAATACTGCACAAGGGGTATATCTTACCTCTTGGATTTAAGGGATACAATAGCCCTTAAAAATGCCCTTTATGTATCCTCGGAGGTGAAAATACCGGGTTTGGAGGGAAAACTCCTAGATGTTTTAAAAAGGCAGAAAAAGGGCCCTTGGATAAGCAGAACTTTAAGGGCTATATATAAATCGGGTGATGATAGGGTTTGTAATGTATTGAAGGGTTATTTAAATCATCCTTACGAGTATGTTAGGATGAGGGCGGCTTTGTTGGTGGGAGAAAAGGGGTGTATAAAACTCAAAGGTTATATGTGGAAGATGATGAAGGATAGCGTTTTTACCGTTAGGGATGCCGCCAAATTGTCCTTGGCGAAACTCGGGTTTTCATTAAACGAATTTGAAAAAAACATAGAGAAAATCCCCGATTACGAGGTTATGAAACTCCTATATATGAATTGTCCTTCGGGAGATTACCTAAGGGTTGCCGAAAAGAATGTCGATAAAAGGATTTTCAACACTTGGATAGATTTTATAAGTTGCAAGTAGGGAAAACGGCGGGTAATGTATTAAAGGTTTTTTCCGGACAAAGCTTATCCTTTGTCATAAACACATTCACGGGTTTTTTACTCCTCCACTATTTAACACCCGATGATTTTGGGCTTTATAGTGTCCCAGCGGATTTCATAAACATGGTGGTTTTGGGGGTTTTATCGCTCTTTACAAACTTAAACCAAAAGTTCATATCGGAATACCTCGGAAGGGGCGAGGTAAATAAGTTAAAGGGGGTTCTATGGTTGTCCCTGCTATACTTTTCCGCTTGGGGTATTATATTCTCTGTGGTTTTTTTAGCCTTTGCGGAGTACATATCGGAATACATTATGAGAAATCCGGAATACTCATACCCTTTACGTTTATATTCGTTCGGAATTCCTTTTTTGGCCTTATCCCTTTACATGTCTTCGGTTTTAAACGGTTTTGGAAAATTTAGGGAATTAGCCTTAAACGATGTAATTATACCAACGGTTTCAAGGGCAATTTTTTTGGTAATCCTATTACCCCTTTACCCATTAAAGGTTTTTGTCGCCATATTCTCCACAAACATAAAGTATTTTGTGAATTTCTTGAGCAATTTATGGGTATCTTGGGGGGTGTTAAGGAAAGTGTTTTTCGGGCAAAAGGAATACGACTTTAAATCTTGGCTTAGGTATGGGATTCCGATTTGGTTGAAGTATTGGTTAGGACTTATACAAAACAACATAAAACCGGTTCTTGTGGGTTCCTTTGTTGGAGTATTTTCCGGGGGTGTTTTTAAAGCCGCCTCTTTGATTTCAAGCGGGGTATATATCCTTGAAGTATCGGTTTCAAATGTCCTTTTCATAGAGTTGAGTAAGGAAATTGGAAGGGGAAACTTTTTTAATTCGGCTTTGAGGATTAGGGGTATAACCCTTAAAATGTCCGCCATTATGGGTGTATTTTCTTTAATATCCGCAGTTTTAGGAGTATTGGTTTTAAGGTTTTTCGGTAAGGGTTATGAGGGAGGGGGAATAATATTATCCGTGATTATCTTGGGGTATTATATAAATTCCCTTTCTGGGATTTGGCAGGCATTTTTACAAGCCTCGGGGAGGTCGGATATGGTATTTTTAATATCTTTGGTGTATTCCGTTGTAGACATTGGTTTGGTCTTGATGCTTATAAAACCATTGGGGATACTGGGGGCAGCTTTATCCTTTCCTATATCCGCCGTGTTAATAACCCTTTTGAGGTTTTATTTGTTTTATAAAATAAGCGGTGTTAAACCTATGGGATTAAAAACGCTTATTCTATCTTCCACCTTCGTAGTACTGTTCTTGATAATCATACCCGTAATCGCATAATCCTTCCAACAAGCCCTTAATCCTATTTTCAAAAGCCTCTATTTTTACCTTGGAATAATCCGAATATATCTCAAAGTATTCGGCAAAACTTATTCCACCCCCCTCGTAAAACCTCTTGGCAGCATTTATAAGGTTTTTGTAATGTAATATATCCCTTTCTGGTCTAGAAATTTTAAAATTTGGCTCCAAGTTTTGCAAATTCCCCTTTATGGTTTCCAATCTCTTTAAAGAGTGTGCGGCCTTGGAATATAACCTCTTCGTTTCATCAAATTCAAAAACTACCCTAAAACCCACAACCGTTGAAGGGGTGGTTATGTTCCCGTTCCAAACCTCACCGAATAGGTAAAGTTTTGGAAACCACCATAAGGATTCCGCAAAAGCCTTATAGTTTAAGGCTTTAATCTTTAAGCTGTCAGAGGATTTTGCGCATTGGGGCTTAAAGTTTTGATTAAGTTCCAGGCCTTCAAGGGTTATATCCAAAAGACTTTCAAGAGAATCCTTCAAGGATTTTTGGGTTTTTATGAAATATTCCCTTAAATCCTTTAAACCTTCAACTTCCCCCTTTATCCTTTCAAGCTTATAACCTTCCAGTCTTTTTAATCCCCCAAGGGTATCAAGTTTTACCAATAATTCTTCGCCCAAACTTATAAGGGAATCCAATACGCTTATTACACTGTCCAGATTTATCAAAATCCTGAGATAAACCCTTAAATTGTTTTTAACATTTTCCTTTAAGCCCTCTATCTTTGAATACTCCCATTCCCTCATATACCGGGAAGATTTTATTGCAAATATAACCTGAGGGTTTAACGGATTCCAATAAAAACCAAAGCCCCATCTCCTCCAAAAGGGGTAGCCAATTTCAATCTCCCTCTCCGTAAGCCTGAGGTTTACGGTATCGGCATATTGAACCCTTATAGTGGGCAAAGGCGATATGTTAAATTCATCGTAAAATAGATACAGTTTTGGGAATAGGTATCCCTTTGGAATATCGTAGATAGCCTTCAAGTCGGAATAAACCCAAAAAGTTTTGCTCTCAAAAATCCTGTCAAAGACCCTTAAAATACTGTCTTCCGTGATGGAAAGTATGAAGATCAAGTGCGATAGTTTAAAGTTGTAAAATTTCCTTTAAAATACTCGCTTATGAAAGTAATTGAGGAAAGGGTTGTATATAAGGGGAAGTTTATGGATTTTGTGGTTTTGAGGTATGAGAAGGGGGGTAAGGTTTATGATAGGCAACTCGTTAAGCATCCCGGTGCCGTTGTTATAATTCCCGTTATGGATGACGGAGGGGTTATATACGAGAAACAATTTAGGTTTGCGGTTGGAGGGTATATATACGAGTTACCCGCTGGAACGCTTGAACCGAACGAAGACCCCTTGGAAACCGCAAAAAGGGAGTTGATAGAGGAAACCGGATATGAAGCGGGAACTTGGGAAAAGTTGGCGGAGTTTTACCTGGCACCGGGCTATTCAACGGAGTATATGCATTTGTATTTGGCAAGGGATTTAAAGTTCGTTGGAAGAAAACTTGACGGGGATGAGGATATAGAGGTTGTTATATGGACTAAGGAGGATATAGAGAGGGGAATAAGGGAGGGGATAATAAGGGATGCCAAAACCCTCATAGGTAGTATGTTTTATCTAAACAGGCTTTAAAATACCCGCCTATGGTTAAATCGGATAAGTGGATAGAAAAAATGGCCAAGGAATACGGCATGATTGAACCCTTTGAACCAAGCCTTGTTAGGGATGGAAAAATATCATTTGGTTTATCATCTTATGGCTACGATATAAGGGTGGCCGACGAGTATTATATATTTACCAATGCTTATATGACCGTTGTGGATCCAAAAAACTTTGACGAAAGGTCTTTTGTATATCACAAGGGGGATTATTGCATAATACCACCGAATTCCTTTTGCCTCGCCCGCAGCGTTGAATATTTTAGAATCCCAAGAAATGTTATAGGTATATGCCTTGGGAAATCAACATATGCAAGGTGTGGAATAATCGTCAATATTACACCCCTTGAACCGGAATGGGAGGGGCATTTAACCATAGAAATATCCAACACAACCCCATTACCCGCAAAGATATACTCATACGAAGGTATAGCCCAATTGATATTCATAGAAGCCGATGAGGTTTGTAGGGTTAGTTACGCGGATAGGAAGGGCAAGTATCAAGGGCAAAAGGGTATAAACCTTCCGAAGATATGAAAAAGTGGGTAATATTGGGTGAAAGGACTTATGAGGTTGATACATCAAAGGAAAATATACATTTTGTTGAGTTGGATAGGGGTATAAACCTCGCCTTTATAGACGGAAAACCCATTGTTTTCAGGGTTAAAGCTTATGGAAACTCGGGGGAAATAGAAACCCCTTTAATACACGCCGAATTCAAAACATTTAAATCCCTACCCAAGGATTTCTCGGAGGAAAAGACCGCTATGGTTCAACAAATAAAATCCCCTATGCCCGCTTTGGTTGTGGAGGTGAATAAAAATGTTGGGGATAGGGTTCAAAGGGGTGAAACGGTTATAACAATTGAGGCTATGAAGATGAGAACCCAATTAAAGGCAAAAATTGAAGGTGTCGTCAAACATGTATATGTTTCCAAAGGGGTAAATGTTGGCAAGGGGCAACTTTTAGCGGTCATAGAAAGGGAATAGATGTTTTTCATACCGTGTAACAAGTACCTCTTCCGTTTATGTGCTTTTGAACCATTTTCCCTATCCTTTCCCAAACCCTTAATCTCCCCCAATACTTTACCTGACGCTAAGCCCTTTGAAATAAACAAAGCTTTCAAGGCCCCCAAAGCGCCGAGATAAGCAAAGTCAATATAACGGCCAACCCTTTTATCAATCCCAGCCTTTTTTAACCTTTCCTCGGGTGTTAATGCCTTTATTTTAAGGTTGCTTAGCCCTTACCGTTTATGTGTCTTTCAACTATTTTTATGATTTTCTCAACGCTTTCAAAACCCGCATCTATCGCTTTTTTGTTTTGCAACTCCCTATAATAACCTCCGAGGTGTAGAATAACATATACACTGTCAAAAAGCTTGAGCAAAACATCCCTATCCTTACCTATCTTAGCGGTCTTTGAAAGGTAATAGGCATACATATCTATCTTTTTTAACTTGTTTTTGATTTCCTTAGCCGTTATTAATCCCTCCCATAAAAACAAGGCCTTCAAGGCTTCAAGTGCCGATAAATACGCCGTTCCCGAAGCCTCGGAAACATACTTTAAATCTTCATAGACACCAGCCCCTTTATCAATGGGCGATTTCTTCAAAACCTCCTTTGCATTCTTTAAATACCTCTTTGCCAACTCTAACCTTTCCTCAGGTGTTAAAGGCGTTTTTGTTTTAGGCATAAACCTTTATTTTAAGGTTGTCTTAATACTTTACCCATAAAAGGTACAGCGCATAAGGGGGTAAAGGGGTGAGATCTTTTATTTTTTTGCCGGTATTTAAGGACATTTTAATATCCCCTTCCGTAATTTTTCCCTCCGCAAGCATCAAAACCGCACCGGCCATAAACCTAACCATTTTCCTTAAAAACCTATCCCCTTCAACCTCAAAATAAAAAAAGTTTTCCACCCTTGAAAGCGATATATCGTAAATCGTACAAACCTTATTATCCCTTTCATCCGACGAAAACCCTTCAAAATTGTGTTTTCCTATAAAAACTTTTAAGGATTTCCCAATTTCTTCAACGGATAAATCGCAATCTATGGAGTAAACCCTATTTCTCAAAAGGGGGTCATATCCCCTTAAAAACACATACCTATAGACCTTTGATTTTGCCGAAAACCTTGCGTGGAAACCCTCATTAACCGTTTCAACACTTTTAACATAGATATCATCAGGTAGCAGTTTGTTGAGTTTGTACTTCAATTCTTCAACCCTAACCCTTAAACGACCGGTAATTTTAACATTTACAACATAATTTAATGCGTGTACTCCGGCATCCGTTCTCCCACAACCTATAACTTTAAAATCCCCATCTACAAAGTTTTTTAATGCCTTTATTAGCTCTCCGGCAACCGTCCTTTTATTCGGTTGAACCTGCCAACCGTAAAAATTTGTACCGTCAAAGCTTAAAATTAATTTAACATTCATACCTCAAAGAAAATATCCGAAAACGCAAGGGCAAACGATGCGTAAAAAACCCCCATAACTACTATCAATCCGAGGAAAACAAAGGGATTTTCCGAAGATAAAAACCCGTAAATTCCCAAAAGCAAAGGTATGAGTATAACCATTGAGAAAAATTCCATATTAACCCTTGCCATTTCCCCTATAATGAAAACAATGGTTGTTAGCATTGTTGAAGAAAGCGTCCATATTGCCACACCTATAACCTCCTTAAATCCAAAAAAATTGTAAATCAAAAAGGATAAAAGTAGGATTAAGAAGTTTGCCAAAGATGAAACCACTAAAACGAACGAGTAAGGGAAAAATATCCCCCCTACCCTTCCATATCTCAAAATTATCCTATTTATGGCCATATCCTCCCAAAACGCCCTAATGGTATTTGACGATGCGAATAATGTGGCAAAAAAGGAAGAGACCGTAAAACTTAACGGAAAATCGTATCCAATCAAAGACATAAATATTAACACACTCAAACCTAAAACGGTTGGTTGAAAAATCCCCCTCCTACCTTTAAACAAAAAGGATATCAAGATTGATTGCCCTTTAACTTACCTATGCCCCCTATCAGGGCCTGCTTTCTTGAAACCTTTGCCCTTCCCATTTCATCAATATCTATAACCTTTACCAAAAGTTTGTCCCCTACCTTTACAACTTTGCTCAAATCCTTAACGGGATTAACATCAAACTCGGATATGTGTAATAAGGCCTCTTTTTTACCTATTCTAACAAACACACCGTACTTTTCAATTCTATAAACCTCTCCCATATAAACCTTTCCAACTTCAAGGTCTTGGGCTATTTCGTTTATCATCTGCTTGGCCTTTTCAACATCCTCCCATTTTTCCCCATAAACAAAAACCTTACCGGTCTTATCGTCTATGGTTATTTTGGTATTTGTTTCGTTTATTATTGGTTTTATGTTCTTTCCGCCCGGACCTATGATTTCACCTATCTTGTTTATCGGAACGGTGAAAGTTATAACTTTGGGTGCGTATTTAGAGATTTCACTTCTCGGCTTTTCTATAACCTTATACATAAAATCCAAAATTTCCAGTCTGGCCTCTTTTGCCCTTTCAAGGGCATCCTTTATAATCTTAGGTGTTAAACCGTCTATCTTTATGTCCAATTGTATTGCGGTTATTCCCTTATCCGTCCCGGCAACCTTAAAGTCCATATCTCCGAAGAAATCCTCCATCCCCTGTATATCGGTTAATAATTTATAATTCTCACCGGATGTTATTAGGCCTATGGATATTCCCGCAACATGCTTTTTTATCGGGACACCCGCATCCATAAGGGATAAAGATCCACCGCATACACTCGCCATTGATGTTGAACCATTCGAAGATAATATATCCGAAACTACCCGAATGGTATATGGAAATTCATTCTCTTCGGGTATTAGGGGTTCTAATGCCTTTTCCGCCAAATTCCCATGCCCTATTTCCCTCCTTGAAGGACCCCTAAGGGGTTTAACCTCTCCCGTGGACATAGGGGGAAAGTTGTAGTGCAACATAAACCTTTTTATCTCTTCTATATCCAATTCGGTCATTATTTGAACATCCTCTTTTGTTCCCAAGGTTGTTGAAACCATTGCAACGGTTTCACCCCTCCCAAAGATTGCGCTTCCGTGTACCCTCGGCAAGAATCCCACTTCCGCAAATAGCGGTCTTATATCCTTCAAGCCCCTGCCATCAATCCTTTTATCGTTTTCAAGTATATATTTCCTCATCACCTCGGCTTCATAATTGTAAAGTATATCGCCTATTTCAACTTCACTGTTGGGATATTTTTCGGAAAGTTGGGAAATTATCTCCTCTTTTAATTTATCAAGGGCTTCGTTCCTCTCCCCTTTAACAGGGGTTAATAACGCCTCCAAAACCCTATCCTTTGCGAGATTTATAACATCCTCGTACAAACCCTCGGGATAGGTTAGTTTTGTCGGTTCAAACTTTTCCTTCCCGTACTTATCCCTTATTTCCTCTTGCAAGTTTATTATAAGTTCAATATAAGGGGCTGCAAAATCCAAGGCGTCCAAAATTAAATTTTCGGATATTTCTCTTCCCCCGAACTCTATCATATGGAACTTCCCGGGTGTTCCGGCTACGAGGAGGTCAAAACCCCCTTCTTGCACCTCCTTATTTGTGGGAAATGCTATGAATTTCCCATCCTTGTACCCCACCCTTAACACCCCTATGGGTCCGTTAAAGGGAATTTCGGAGATTGTTAAGGCCGCACTCGCCGCTATCGCCCCGAGGAAATTCCCCTCGAACTCCATATCGTACGATATCAAGAAAACCTCTAACTCCACATCGTCTATCATCCCCTTGGGGAAAAGCGGCCTTAAAGACCTATCAATAGCCCTTCCGTAGATAATCTCCTTTTCCCTCGGTTTTCCCTCCCTCTTAAAGAAACTACCGGGTATTTTTCCGGCCGCAAAGGCCTCTTCCCTATATTCAACAAGTAGTGGCAAAAAGTCCCTTTTGTTTTTGGGATCGGCTTTTTTATAAGTTGCGGCTGCCAAAACCACCGTCTCGCCGATGCCAACCATCACCGCCCCGGCCGCCTGTTTAACCCACTTATCAACTACCGTTATAGTTAATTTTCTACCGCCTATATCTAAGGTGTATTTATCCATAACTTATTTAACATCCCTGAGACCCAGTTCCTTTATAACCTGAACATACCTCCTATAATCCGTGCGCTTCAAATACCTCATAAGTTTCTTCCTCTTCTCCACCAGTTTTAAAAGCCCATACCTTGAATGCACATCCTTTTTGTGCCTCTTAACATGCTCGGTTAGGTGGTTTATCCTCTGGGTTAATAATGCTATTTGCACCTCCGGGGATCCCGTATCCTTTTCGTGCCTCATAAACTTTCCTGCTACCATTTTCTTTTCTTCCCTTAGCATAAGCGGTTATTATAAACCCGAAAAGGAATTCCAACAGGGGAAACCTTTCAACTTTAAAATATTCACAATGGCAGGGCATAGCAAGTGGGCTCAGATAAAACACAAAAAGGCTAAGATGGATGCAAAGAGGAGTAAAATTTTTAACAAGTTGATCAGGGAAATTCAGGTTGCCGCAAGGCTTGGGGGAGGAGATCCGGATTTGAATCCTAGGTTAAGGTTGGCCATAGAAAAGGCCAAAGAGGCCAATATGCCCTGGGAAAATATAGAGAGGGCTATAAAGAGGGGAACGGGTGAGCTTGAAGGTACCCAATATGAAGATGTAATTTACGAGGGTTATGGACCGGGTGGTGTTGCCTTTATGATAAAGGTTTTAACCGATAACAGGAACAGAACAACGAGTGAAATTAGGCATATATTTTCAAAGTTTGGGGGTCATTTGGCAAGCCCTGGAAGCGTTGCATGGCAGTTTGTGGAAAAAGGGGTTATATATGTTGATGGCAATGTTGAGGAGGATAAAATCCTTGAAGTTGCTTTGGAAGGTGGAGCAGAAGATGTTAAAAGGGAAGGGGATACATGGGTTATATACACATCCACAGAAAACTTTTCCGCGGTTAAAGAAAGTATAACGAAAAGTGGAATACCCATAAGTAATGCCCATATAACGATGATGCCCCAAAATACGGTTAGGGTTGAAGGGAAGAATGCGGAAACCATAATAAAACTCTTCCAGTCGTTGGAGGAGCACGACGATGTTCAGGAGGTTTATTCAAACTTTGATATACCCGAAGAGATATTGGAAAAGATGGAAGTATAATGAGGGTTATGGGTTTAGACCCGTCGCTTAGGGCTACCGGGTGGATAGTGATAGATACGGATGGGTTAAAGGCTTTGGGTTGGGGTATTATAAAAACGAAGGGGAACTTAAAGGGGAGCCTTGTAAAGATAAGGGATAATTTAAGGGATATTATTAAAGAGTTCTCGCCGGACAAAGCGGTTATGGAGGCTATAATATATCACAGAAATCCAAAAGTGGCTATAATGCTCGGTGCGGTTAGGGGCGTTATCCTTTTAACATTGGAAGATTTGGGTATTGAAGTTATAGAATTACAACCCACAAAGATAAAACTGGGAACCACAAGGTATGGATTGGCCAGTAAAGAACAGGTGGCAAATGTGCTAAGAAATGTTTTTTCATTGCCCGAGGTGGAGGACCACATAACTGATGCCCTTGCCGCGGCATATTACCTTGTAAGGTGAGAAATGATAAGGGGTTTAAGGGGTAAAGTTTTTAAAGTTTTGCAGGATTCATTTTTGATAGACACACCCGGAGGTGTTATATACCAGATAAAAGCCCCCTACCCTTACCTTTCAAGGATATCCGAGGGTGATGAGGTTTTGGTACATATATATACGAATTTTTCGCAAAACGGCATAGAGTTGTATGGGTTTGAAAACGAGGAACAATTAAAAGTTTTTCAGATTCTCCTTGAAATTCCCGGTATAGGTCCGGCTATGGCGCTCAGAATACTGTCGGATATATCAATAAAAGATCTGTTTGAAGCCGTTAAAACCGGTAATGTCAATGTTCTTAAAAGGGTTAGGGGTCTTGGAACAAAAAAGGCGGAGATAATAGTTTTTGCGTTAAGGGATGTAATGTGGGATGAGGGGTTTGAAGGGCAGGAGAACGAAGCCATTTCCGAATCATTGCAGGCACTCGTGTCCCTAGGCTTGGATTATACCCTTGCAAAGAAATTGGTATCGGAAGCCGTGAAAAGTGGGGCAAAGACTTCGGAAGAAATGATTAAGTTTGCCCTTCAAAGGAAAAGCGAGCATTTTTAAGAACCCCCAAATGTGGTAAAACCACATTATAATATATTCTTATGATAGCCATAATAATTGCGCAAAGCTGCATAAACATTTATGGGATTAATAGGTTGACTAACTATTCGGGCCACGACTATTGGGGGTCTGATGGCTACTTAATATCGTCTAGTTTCTTCAACGAGAGGACACCCCAAAGCCTGTATATAGTGGGTGATACGGTGCATATCTTATGGGTAAGGCAAGGTGGAGGGAATAGGTATAACAGGTCAAGGGATAGGGGTGCAACATGGGATTGGTGTACGGGTTCGGACTGTCATGGCGTGCAGGTACTAAATTACGGTTGGGAATCCTCTATCGTTGCCCGATATTCAAAAGTTCATGCAACATCGTACTGTTGGGATTGCTCTCCCTCTTCATGGGTTCCGTATAACAGGTCATTAAATAACGGAACCAGTTGGGATTATCCGTCATCCGGTCAAAATATATTTGCGGCTTCCGAGTACGGACTTGGGGCGAGAAGTTTGGATTCCCCGGCCATGGACGCTACTCAAAGTGGTGATACCGTACTGCTTGTTGTTGATGCCTATTCCCAAGGCGTTAGGGTTAAGAGAACTTTTGATGGTGGAACCACTTGGGGCCCTTACGGGGGAATAGTCGTGGCAACGCCTTCTTATACCGGAGAAAGGCATCCACAAATGGCGTACAATAATGCCGGTAAATTTTATGTTTGTTATACGGATTTCCCCTATGTTATGGTAACATACAGTGTGGATTACGGAAGCACTTGGAGTGCCCCTTATCCCCTTGATACATTATCGGTTAATTTGGGTTATAATTCCTGTCATATATCCGCGGATGGGAATTTCGTAAGCGTTGTATGGTTTGATATGAAAGGGAATGCTATAAATGTGTATTATAGGGAATCCGTGGATGGTGGGCTAACATGGAGGCCAAAGGTAAATATTACGGGTTTAACCTCAGTAGGTGATACCGCCGCGGGTGCAACCGTTGTAAATCACGGATATATTACATACATAACGTGGTTTGAGCGTTCTTCAAGGACCGGTGGTGACTTTGAGATTATGGAGGTTTGCAAGCCCCATCCGGATTCCTCTTGGTATCCCGTTCAGAGGATAACATACATAGGCGGTAGGTCCTTGTGGCCTATGGTTGCGTATAATTGGTCTGGGAGATGGGGAATAATATGTTGGCAGGATAACGCACCGGGGAACTACGAAGTTTATTGCTCGTCATTTATACCCCTACTTGGGGATACAACCCTGGGTTATAAAGAAAATCCGTTAAAAGAAAACCCATTCACGGTAAAAGGTAATTTGTTAATCCTAAACGGGGAATATGAGGTTTTTGATGTTAATGGTAGATTAAGGGCGAAGGGGGAAGGTGGGAGTTTGATGTTGAGAAAAGGTATATACTTCATACGGATAAAGGGCAAAACATATAAAGTTAAATTATAGAACCCACAACAAAAACCAACCCTCCCCACAAAACAAAGGAGAGTGCAAAGGGTAAAATTAAACCTTCCCTGTAAAACTCATAAGCGCACCATATAAGGGCAAATGGAAGCATAAAAAATTGAACCAAAAGCATCACGGCAAAGAAGGGAGGACTACCTATGCCGGCTATGTTGGTTAGTATCGCAATTATTAAGGCTATATCCAAGGGTAAGAAAAGGTTTCTTTTGGGAAATCCATACTTTAAAAGCCTACCTATGAAGAAATAAATGGGAAAGAAGAGTAGTCCAAAAATCGCAAACATTAAGGCCGGAAGGAATACACTCTTGGATAAAAAGCCAAAGCTCAAAAGGTATAACGACAGAATTGCGGTAAAAACCGCCAGATATTTCATATTATGTCAAATCCCCTTGATGTGCCTATTCTCGTAGCGCCCGCCTTTATCAATTTTAAAGCGAAGGTTTTATCCCTTATCCCTCCGGATGCCTTAATGCCAAGGGAACAGGATTCTTTCATTATCAAGACATCGTATATGGTTGCTCCCCCTTTGGAAAAGCCCGTTGATGTTTTAACAAACTTCGCACCCGCATTTTCGGAAATTTTGCAGGCTATAACCTTTTCATCGTCGGTTAACAATGCGGTTTCTATGATAACCTTTACGGGAACACCGATTGAGACAACTTCCCTTATATCCTCCTCTACCCTTTTATACTCCCCACCCTTTAAAAACCCAATATGTATAACCATATCCAGTTCATCCGCGCCGTCTTTAACGCACCTTTCGCCTTCCTTAACCTTTGCGTAAGTTGTCGTAGCACCGAGGGGAAAACCCACAACGCTAACCACCTTCAAAGAATTGCCCACAATACCCTTTACCAAAGGTACAAAAGATGGATTTACACACACCCCATAAAAGCCGTAATCAAGGCTCCTTCTACAAAAATCTTCAACTTCCTTGGGTGTCGCTTCCGGTCGCAAAATCGTGTTCTCTATGTAAGGCCTTATATCAATATCCTCGGGTGATGAGTTTTCTATTTTTTCGGCTAAGGCCTTTAACCCCTTGAAGTCCATCAGTATATATACCCCCTATAATCCTTTAAGGGCATTAGGTCTTCCAATTCGCGTTGGAGGTTTGTTATGATTTCCATAGCCTCCTGCTGCTGGTACTGGAATAACAGTTGCTGGAATCTTGCCTCAAAATCCTTTTTATCCGGTTTTATCCCGTAGTATTTTATGATGTAATAAACCCCATCACCGTAGTCATAAGGGCCACTCCATTCGTTGGGCTTTATTATTTGTAATGCCCTGTAAAAAACATCCTTGTTTGATATTCCCGGAACAAACATTGTATAACTTGAACTGTCCGCCCTTCCTATGTAAATCCCGTATTCGGAATATTGATTTCTAAGCGTATCGGGGTTTTCCCCCCTCTTCAGCTTATCTACTACTTCCTTGGCTATTTTTAAGGCCAGCTTTCTCTTTTCCGAGAGCAAATAATCCCTTTCAACCTCTTTCTTAACATCCTCAAAATTGGGAATACCACCCTCATCCTTATCCGCCACCTGAACCACGAGGTAATACCTCGTTTTGTAAATTATCCCCGATATATCCCCCTTTTTTGCATTTTTTATAAAGTTTATCAAACTCCTGTCCGGACCAATAAAGGGTATGAACCCGAGGTTTAACTTGAATTTTCCGGTACTATCCACCCTCAAACCCAACTCCTTAGCCGCCTCTTTAAAGCCTTTTTTACGCGCCAAATTGAGGAATTTCATAAGCGTATCCCTAAGGGTTTGCCTTGTTTGATAAGATGTTTTTACCGATACAAATATATGCGCCAAATGAACGCTATCACCTTTCTCGTTTTTTCCAAGGAGCTTTACGATGTTATAACCACCGGGAACATCAAAGGGCCCCAAAACTTGTCCGGTATCCGCGTTTTCTAAGGCTAACCTAACTTCCGGTGGCAATGTATAAAGATACAACCAACCCAAATCCCCATCGTTTTTCTTAGTATTCTCATCCTCGGAATATGTTTTAACCGCTCCCTGCCAGTTTGTTTGCGCCTCTTTCTTAGCCCTCTCTATTAGATCCTTTGCCTGTAATGAATCCGCTTTTGAAGGGGCCTTTTCAAGCCTTACAACATATAGGTCTGCCGTTGGGGGTTGTTTAAACTTTTCTTTGTTTTTCTCAAAGTAGTCTTTCAATTCGCTTTCCGAGGGCCTCTTTACCTTTTCGTCTTTTATCCTCGCATAGACGAGATTAACAAAGGAAAATCCGTACTTTGTATTTTCAAATTGAAACCTGTTCCAAAGGTATTCCTTTGGCGGCAATGGGATTTTTGATACCAACATCCTCGCCAAATCCGGAGGTATTTCATCCCTTAACCTCGCCTCATGGGCGGCGAATATTGGGGCATACCTCTTATCGTTTAACACCTGTAAGTATAACTGATAGTTAAACCTCCCATCCCTCATAAAATTCGTATCGTTCATTAGTTCTTGTGGCGGAATAAGGGCAACCAGGGTTAATACGGCTTTATCCGACAGTTTAAGCCCGAGTTTTTCGGCGACTTTCTTCCACCTTATGTTATCCACCATTCTGAAAAATACCTCTTCCCTAATGGCTTCCTCTTCATCCGGGGATATACTTTCAACCCCCCTAACCCTTAAAGTTTCCTGTATCTCCCTCTGAACCAAGGCCTCATAGTATTCGCTTGAAATCTTAAAATCCCCAACCTCCGCGACTATTCCCTGCTCCCAAGGTTTTACACTCCGAAAGTTTAATATATTTGCTCCAAGTTCAAAAACCAACCATGCGATAAATGCCATTGATACGATCCATATCAACCATTTAAAACTCTCGCGGAAAGTTCTTAAAGCCATAGTTGGGAATTATACCGCTGGGATGTTTGTGAATTTAAATTTTCATCGTCTTTACAATTACAGCCCGTGAGAAGGATAAAGGTAAAGTTTCCGAACGGTGAAATCGCCGAATACGAGTTTGAAGGGCAAAAGTCTATACTTGAACTGGTTGGCGATCCAAAAGGGGGATTTGTGGCAAGGGCCAACGGGAAGCTCTTTGACCTATTCGTCCCGATACCCGAAGGCGTGGAATATGTGGAAATATTGGATTTTAACGATAAGGAGGGCAAGGAGGTGTTCTGGCATTCATCCGCACATATTTTGGCACAAGCGGTAAAAAGGCTTTATCCGTATGCAAAACTAACGGTTGGCCCCCCTATTGAAAACGGTTTCTTCTACGATATTGACTTTGGCGGAAAAACCTTAGCACCCGAGGATTTGGAAAGGATAGAGGAAGAGGCAATAAGGATATGTAAGGAGGATTACGAGGTTAGGCGCGAGGAAATGCCATCCGAAAGGGCGAGGGAATTCTTTTCAAAACTCGGCGAAGACTATAAGGTTGAACTGATTGACGAGTTTAACCTCCCCGTAGTTTCGGTTTATTGGCAGGGTGAGTTTGTGGATCTGTGTAGGGGTCCGCATATATACAGGACGGGTTTGGTAAAATCCTTTAAAATTACCGGTGTTTCTTCCGCCTATTGGAAAGGGGATCCAAGAAACCCATCCCTTCAAAGGATTTACGGAATATCCTTCCCCACTGGGGAACAGATGAAAGAGTATTTGGAATTGCTTGAAGAGGCCAAGAAAAGGGATCACAGGGTTTTGGGTAGGGAATTGGATCTGTTTGGATTTTATGAGGAGGCGGGTGCGGGTTTTGTATTCTGGCATCCAAACGGGGCGATAATAAGGGGGATAATAGAGGATTATTGGAAGAGGGAACACATAAAGGCGGGTTATAAGTTCGTATATACCCCCCACCTCTTAAGCGGGAAACTATGGGAAATATCCGGACATTTAAACTATTATGCAAAAAACATGTTTGTCTTTGAGAAGGAGGGACAACTTTACGCCGTTAAACCTATGAACTGTCCCGCACATATATTGATATACAAATCTCGGGTTAGGAGTTATAGGGATTTACCCATAAGGCTTTGCGAACTCGGAACGGTTTATAGGGATGAACTTTCGGGCGTATTGCACGGACTTTTAAGGGTAAGGGGCTTTACACAGGATGACGCCCACATATTCGCAAGGGAAGACCAGATAGAGGAAGAGGTTAAGGGTGTTTTAAACTTAATGAAGAGGATATTAAAGAGGTTTGGTTTTGATGATTTTGAAGTGGAACTTTCAATTTGGGATCCAAACAAGCCGGAAGAGTATATGGGAACAAAGGAGATGTGGGATAACGCAATAAATTCCTTGAAAAACGCCCTTGAAAGTTCCGGATTCGAATACAGTGTTGAGGTTGGAGAGGCGGCCTTTTATGGCCCAAAGATAGATGTAAAGTTAAAGGATGCCCTAAACCGCAGGTGGCAATGCACAACCGTACAGGTTGATTTTAACCTCCCGAGGAGGTTCGAGGCTACATATAAGGGGAGTGATGGTAAAGACCATTATGCCGTAATGATACACAGGGCTTTATTCGGTTCCATAGAGAGGTTTTTGGGTATTTTGATAGAGCATTATGCGGGGGATTTCCCCCTTTGGCTTGCACCCGTTCAGGTTAAAATCCTACCCATAAAGGACGAGATTAACGAATATGCCTATAAAGTTAAAGGGATACTAGAAAACGAAGGTTTTAGGGTTGAGGTTGATGACAGGAATGAAAGGCTAAACTATAAAATCCTTGATGCCGAAAAGCACAAGATACCCTATATGCTAATAGTTGGCGGGAGGGAAATGGAAAGCGGAACGGTATCCGTTAGAAAGAGGAAAGAGGGGGATAAAGGGGTTATGAGGGTTGAGGAGTTTTTGCAAATTTTAAAGTCAGAAATGGAATAAACATCCGTAGAATATCCTACTATGGCGGATTACAGGATTGAAAAGGATACGATGGGAGAGGTTAAAGTTCCCTCTTGGGCGTATTGGGGGGCGCAAACCCAGAGGGCTATTGAAAACTTCCCAATATCCGGATGGAGAATACCCAAGAGGATGATATATTCAATTGCCCTGATAAAAAGGTATGCGGCGGAGGTTAATGCCGAACTGGGACTGCTGGATCCGAAAATCGCCGATGCGATAATACAAGCGGCGGAAGAGGTTATGTCGGGAAGGTTTGACGACCATTTCCCCTTGGATGTTTTTCAAACGGGTTCCGGAACATCCACAAACATGAATGTAAACGAGGTTATAGCAAATAGGGCAAACGAGATACTCGGAAGTCCCCTAGGCAGCAAAAATCCCGTGCATCCAAACGACCATGTGAATAAAGGCCAATCCTCAAACGATGTTATACCAACCGCAATACACATATCCATAAGGTTGGAGGCGGAAAACTTAATTGAAGCTTTGGAAGATTTGGCCGAGGCCTTTGATAAAAAAGCCGAAGAGTTTAAGGATATAGTAAAAATCGGTAGAACGCATTTGCAGGATGCCGTACCTATGACCCTTGGACAGGAATTCTCGGCCTTCGCCACCCAGATAAAGCACGGTATAAGGAGGGTAAAAAATACGTTTTACCATTTGGAGGAGCTCGCCCTTGGGGGTACAGCCGTTGGGACGGGTTTAAACACCCATAAGGAGTTTGCACCGAGGGTTATAAAGAAAATAGCGGATAGGACGGGGATACCTTTTAGGGAGGCGGAAAACAGGTTTGAGGCCTTAGCCACAAAGGACGCCGTGGTTGAATACATGGGGGCTTTGAACACCTTAGCCGTTTCTTTGATGAAAATAGGCAACGATATAAGGTTGCTTTCAAGTGGTCCAAGAACGGGCATAGCGGAAATAATTTTACCCTCTTTGCAACCCGGAAGTTCAATAATGCCCGGTAAGGTAAACCCCGTTATCCCCGAGATGTTAATACAGGTTGCCGCCCATATCATGGGTTCCCATTTGGCGGTAAGCGTAGGCGGGCAAAACGCACCCTTACAGTTAAACATTATGAAACCCTTAATAGCATATCACTCAATAACATCCACCCAGATATTAACAAATGCCCTTAGGACATTTACGGAGAAATGCGTTGTTGGAATACAGGCGAACAAAGAGAGGTGTGAAGAACTGGTTGAATGGAGTATGGCCTTGGTTACACCCTTGGCATTGAAAATAGGTTATGATAAGGCGGCGGAAATAGCCTATAAGGCTTATAAAGAGGGTAAAACCGTAAGGCGGTTGGTTATTGAGGAGGGAATTTTGAGCGAAGAGGAGGCTGAGGAGGTTCTTGATCCCAGAAAGATGTTAGGCCCTTACGGTTGATGTATAAAAACCTTGTGCCCGCAAGGGAAGAAAACATAAAAAAGGCTGCGGAGATAATTAAAATGGGTGGTGTTGTAGCCTTTCCAACGGAAACGGTTTATGGTCTGGGTGCGAATGCATTAAACCCCCATGCGGTTGCAAGAATATACGAGATAAAAAACAGACCTTCCTTTGACCCCTTAATTGTTCATGTATGTTCAATTGAAATGGTTGATAGGGTAGCCGAAAGGGTTGATGAAATATCAAAAAGGTTAATGGGGAGGTTCTGGCCGGGACCTTTAACGATTGTCTTACCTAAAAGGGAAACGGTTCCGAGTATAACAACCGCGGGATTGGAAACCGTTGCCCTTAGGATGCCCGCAAATGAAACGGCCTTAAAACTCATAGAATACTCTTCCACCCCAATAGCCGCCCCAAGCGCCAACCCCTTCGGATACGTTAGCCCAACAAACGCCTTACAGGTTGCCGAAATGCTTGGAGATAGGGTTGATTTAATACTTGACGGTGGGAAAACCACATTTGGGGTTGAATCAACCATAATAATGGTTAGAGATGAAAGGGTTTTCCTGTTGAGGCCTGGGGCATTACCCGTTGAAGAAATAGAGGAATTCCTTAAAGTAAGGGTTGAGGTTTTGGAAGGGGAAAGGGTTTTGTCGCCCGGTATGCTCCCCAAACATTATGCGCCGAAGGCGAAGGTTTTTATAATGGGGGATTGGAACGATTATTATAGGTTAAAGGCTTTATACGGGAATGTCGCCTTGGTTTTACCTAAGAGGAAAGGATATTACGACTTAAACGCCATATACCTATCCGAGGAGGGAGAATTAAGGGAAATAGCCGCAAACCTCTTTGAAACCCTTTATTCCTTGGATAAAAAGGGAATAAAGTTTGCGGTTTTTAAGGGTGTTGAGGAAAGGGGTCTGGGTAGGGCTATAATGAACAGGTTAAAGAAGGCTTCCGGCTAATTTATCGGCACCGTTTAACATTTCTTCCGCCTCCCTTTCACCATTCGGATAGCCTTCAAACGCATAAATCCCAACACTTGCAAATGGCATGGGGATTTTAAACCCGTCCCAAGTATCCAATTCCCAAAAATGGGAGTATGCTACCCCAACGAAAACCGTTCTAACATTTAACATCTTTATCAAAGAAACCGTACCCCTTTTAAACCTTTTCCTTGGACCTAGGGGACCATCCGGAGTTATGCATATGTTTTTACCCTCCTCCACCGCTCGCACGATTTCTTTTAACCCGTAATACTTGTTTTTTCTGTGGGAAGACCTTATGACGCCGAGCCCGAAATACCCCACAAACCTTGATATGATTTCGCCGTCCCTGCTTGGGGAGATTAAAATATATACGGGAGAATTCTTAAAGGCATAGGGCAAAACAAAAAAATTGGAATGCCAAAAAAAGAATACGGTGGGCCTTTGGGTGAAAAACTCCCCAAATCTTCTAATGCTATAAGTTTTGCATAGGTATTCGTATAGATTAACGAGAAATTTCATCCGCTATTAGGTTGAGAGCATACTGCAATGCCCTTGTGGGGTAAAACTTTGAGAAGTCCGAAGGTTCAACCTTCCAACATTCCCCAACCCTTCTAATTTCAAACCAAACCTTATGTAGGAGTTTATCCTCGGAAATAATCCCCTTTATCAACATAAAATCGCCGCATACAAAGGTTTCCTTAACCACAAAGTGGGAACCATCCGGCAAAACATAATCACCGCTCAAATCCTTGATTTTAATCCATTTTAACTTTGGAATGTTCAACTCCGTTTCGGGTATTTTAAAGTCGCACACCTTTTCCAAAAAGAATACCGCCTCGTATATACTCTTCCCCATTTCCCTCCATTTCCTCTCATACTTTGTACCGAATTCCCTATAACTTTCTGAAACATAACCCCACCAGCACCCGCTTTTAATAGCGTTATCGTAAAACCACATCAAAGCGGGAAGGTGGTCGGAAACTATTGATACTTGGCCATCGGATTTTACCCTTAATGTCAATAATCTCCAAAAATCCTCCGAAAATATCCTTTTATGAGTATGCCTCTTTTTTGGCCAAGGGTCTGGAAACAGGGAATAAACCCTGTGGAATTTTAAATTCTTAGCCCCAAACATCAAGAAAGGCCATACATCCCCCCAAACCAAAATTACATTGCTAAAATTCCTAAGCCTCTTTGAGGCCCTCTTTATTGATTGCCACGATACATCCACACCTATGTAGGTTATGTTTGGGTTTTGACCCGCCAAAAACTTTATAAACTCTCCATTCCCGCAGCCTATTTCCAACTCTATGTTTCCCGAGATTGCCAATTCATCCGATGCAATCCTTATTTCCATTTTATGTCCCTTATTATCCCTTCAAGCCTCAAAATTAACCCCAACTTGTTGTTTGATTCCGGGGCATAAACCCCCGCATCTATCAAATAAAACTTCCCATTATTGTTAAATGCGTATGTTAAAAATGGCCCACCCACAAGTAAGCTGTCGTTTTTCCAAATCCCGTAAATCTTCAAAACCGAAATGCCGTCCAAGTAATCGGATACGGAATATGAGTATTCCCTAAGGGCTACATCCCCTTTATAAATTTCGGATGTTAAGCTATCCCTAATATCCAAAACCCTATCAAAATTCAATTCATCTTCCTCCTTAACAAAAAACAGGATAAACCTATCCGGATTGTGTTTGTTTATAACCAAAACATCCTTTGATTCGTAATACACATTCCAACCCTTGGGTATGGGAATGTAAAACCCAAACTTATCCTTAACCTTTTTCCTCAAACCCATATCCACCCCAACCATCAACTCCACATTTGAAACCTCTTTTAGCATTTTGTAGTTTAAACTGTCAAATATACCCTGTATGTTATCGGAAACCAATCTTAGCGAAGTCCTGCTATCATAGGCGCAAAACATAACGACAAAATCCCCCTTAGCAAATATGTCCCTACGGATGAACACGCCCTCTTCTTTGTTGCATAAATCCCAAAGGGAATCGTTGGGAAGGAGGAATATTATTTTGTTGCGATAATCCTGATAAACCTTAAAATTTTCCCATTTTATTGGATGGATTTTGAAAAGGGTTTCCGGCTGTGGGGTATTATAAACCCTTATGAAGTATTTGTAAACCGCACCTGCGGCGAATTTGCTATCCTCCGAATAAGCCAAAACCACTTCCCTACTCGTCCCCTTAACAAACCCCCCACCCTTACCACAGGCAAAAATAAAGGGTAAAATTAACAGAAACCTACCCAACATCACACCACTTGCCTTAAAGCGTCTATTGGTTTCATCTTTGCGGAAATAGAAGAGGGTATATAGGCCGCAATCCAAGAAATGAAAATCGTTAAAATGGTTATAATAATCCAATCCGTTAGTTCGGGTTTTACGGGTACATAGTTCAACATATATACATCGGGTGGGAGTTTAACCAGTTTGTATTTATCCACAAAGTAAGAAATAGCCCATCCAAAAGCGGAACCCACTATCAGCCCCGCAATACCCAACAAAACCCCAACCGTTGTAAAGGTCCATGTTATCTGCCGCGATGTGAATCCCAGGGATTTTAAAAGCCCTATCTCCCACCTCTTTTCAAGCGTAAGCATCGTTATTGATACCACAACATTTATCGCCGCTATTAAGAGTATTAGCGCAAATGATAGGAACATAGCGAGTCTTTCCATATTTAAGGCGGTAAATAGGGTTCTGTTTAGGGTTATCCAAGAAGAGCAACCAAAACCCAAATCGTAAACCCTTTTACACATCTCGTTTGCTTTATAGGGATCTGAAATATACCCGAATATCACGGGTGCTTCCTTATCCCCGAGGCCGAACAACTTTCTCGCAAGCTCAATATCCATTATAACCGTTTGGGCGTCATAAACATACAATCCCGTTGAGAACACCCCAACAACCTTAACCCTTTTGGGGACTAGGTTTGAACCAAAGGGGGTTTTTTGGAATACGAGTATATCCATACCGGAGTTTAATTCCACATCCATTTGGGATAAGAAGTTTTCACCCACCAATACACCATCACCAAAATCGCCGTATAGCATATGCTCCTTCAATTCATCCTTTAAAGCCTTTAAGCTCTGAGCCCTTAAAACCACACCGTCTATCTTATCCCCACTCCTTACAACAACTTTACCTATGAAGGCGGGATAGGTTTTAATACCCAATTGCTTGGATATATATTCCGATACGCTATCGGCATTCTTAAATGTGGGTTCAAAAACATTGGTTATATAAAGGTGGGGTTGCAAAACCAAAAGCCTCTTTTTTAACTCATCTTGGAAACCGTTCATTATACCCGTAACTATTATGAGTATGGCAACCCCTATGCCTATGGCCAATATGCTTAATAATGCAAAAACCGATATAACCGTACTCCTTGAAGTGAAGATATACTTTTTAACTAAGAATAACTGCGCCCTCAAATTATAAACACCTTCCAGCCCGCGGCTACCAAGAAGTTTATTATCGCGAGTGGAACGAGAACCTTCCAAGAAAGCGATGTCATCTGATCCAACCTAAGCCTAAGGAATGTCCAGCGGAGGAAAACCACTATGGAGAAAAGTATAAATCCCTTTACGAGTGTCCAAACAAACCCCGGTAATGCCGGCCCATACCACCCACCGAAGAAGAGGGCGGATACCAACAAACAGCCGGCAAATAGGTATAACCATTCCCCAAGGTAAAACAAACCAAACTTTATACCGGAGTACTCAACATTAAAACCGGATACCAACTCCGATTCGGCCTCTGCTATGTCCAAAGGTGCCCTGTTTGTTTCCGCAAACAGACCGAACAAAACCAACAATAGGGATACCTGCCCTATGACGGGTACGAATGCAAACCATATATTGCTCTGATTTTCTATAATTTCGTAAAGGTTTAGCGTTCCGTAAAAAGCCGCAGGGGTCAAAACCCCTAAAACGAATGGTATTTCATAAGAAACCATTTGACCCAATGCCCTAAGGCTTGAAATTATGGGATACTTTGAACCCGAACCCCAGCCCGCCATAAGGGCTGTTATTGGTTCAAGGGATGCTATTGCAAAAACCAAGATTATACTCCAATCGGTGTTTATTATGTACAGGTCTTTGTCAATGGGTATTGGCGCAAAAAACCATATAGAGGCCGAGGCGAACAAAAGCGGCGCAAGGTTGAACAGAAGTTTATCCGCATCCGCCGGAACAATGTCCTCTTTTGAAAGCAGTTTTAACCCGTCGGCCACAACTTGCAGCCAGCCGTGGGGTTTCCCAACATAATAAGGACCTATACGGTTTTGCAATCTGGCCGCTATTTTTCTTTCCAACCATACCAAAACCGGACCAACCGCCAGGGCTATAATTAATACCACCAAAGGGGCTAAAATATAATTCGGAATATTCATAAGCGGGTATTTTACCCTTGGGGAATTTGTTTTTGGATTATTTCCTCGCAGATTTTAAAAATATCGGGATTTATACCCAGTTCCTCGCCCTTTTTACGGTTTCCCAAAAGATCTTTAACGGTTATTATTCCATCGTTAAAGAGTTTATTGGCGGTTTTTTCATCAATCTTTAAAATCGTTATGGGGAATGTTTGAGTTTTGTGTATCAAATATTCCAGGCCTTCGCCTTTCGGGTAATTCCATCCCAAAAGGTTTAACCCATAGCATTTGGAAAACCTTATTGCGTCTTGTGTGAATTTGGTGTTTGTTATGAGGAAAGGCTTAATATCCCTATAAACCCCCTTTATATCGTTAAACCTTGAAACCACATACATTGAAATTTTTACATCAACCTTTGTCTCAAAGTTTTCGTGATGTTTGCATTCAGCCATTAGTCTCTCTCCTTCCCTTTCCGCAATTACATCAACCTCATGGCTAACACACTTCCCATCCACAATATTACCGATGGTAATCCTATACCCAAGCTCCTCAAATATCTTCCCAACAAACCTTTCAAAGGGATAACCCGATGGCCCGAGTTTTGCTAATCCTTCCTTTAAGCCGTACAAAGAGGCACTAACAGGTTTAACCCTTTCCAATGATTTAAAAACCAAGGCGTAAAGCTCCCTTGTTGTTATCAAATCGTAAATATACGGTTCTACCTCTTTTAATACCTCCCCTATCGTATTATCATCTGCCCCCACCCTCTTTAAAGCCCTTATAACCTTTCCCTCATCGTATTCTTCCACCTCGCCGTTCCTCTTTACAACCCTTATTATTTCAGGTTTTGTAAGGGTTTGATACATTTTATGGCGGCGTTTATAAAGGCCTCCTCCTCTTCATCCGATTCATGTGTTGCCACAGCCTGATATAAAACCCTACCCGTTTCAACATCCAAAACCTTAAACCCAACGGTGGCTTTTATTTTTAACGATATTGTACCGCTTCCAATCGGATAACCTACCTTTTCCGCATCCAATATTGAAAAATACCCCACGGTTTTAGCCCCTAAGATCTTCCCAACTTTGGGGGCATAGTCTCCAACAAATCCGGAGTGGGAAAACTCCTGCTCGTCCAAAACCTTGTCTATATCCTTCCTGTCAATTATGTCAAAATACGGAACCTTTAAAAGTTCTATTAAAACCTTGTTGTATATGCTTTCCTTGATGTGTCCGCTTATAAAACGATTTGCCTCCCCTTTTATAACATCAACATCGGGAATTAGGGCAAATGTCATTATGCTATCCGTTTTAAACTTTGGAGATAGGGAGTAATTTAAACTTTCCTCGGATTCCTTGGTTGTTGCACAGGATAAAAGGAGTAAAAGCAATATCAAAACTTTCATACGAAGGTATTTTAAGGATGGGGTTTTACCCCGTCAAGGGGTAATATTTTTAAATAAGACATAACATCGCCCAATAGGTAAAAGGAACCGGTTATAACCGTGTCCCCCTCGTTGAAAAGGGAGATTATATCGGGTATCGATATTAAAATTTTGGGTACTTTCCCAAACTTGTAAGCCGTTTTAAACAAGCTTTCGACATCCTTTGCCCGGGGGAATGGGTACCTAGTTATGTAAAGGTTATAATCCGTATCCGCTATGGTTTTTATAATTTTCTCTATCTCCTTATCAGAACTCAGGGAGATTACAAGGTTAAACTTAACCTCCGGAAAGAGCTTCCTTAAACTTTGGATGAGGCTTGAAATTGATATAACATTGTGGGCTCCGTCCAAAATTATATAAGGGTTCCTTGATATAACATGCAACCTTCCGGGAACAAATGCCTTTGAAAAGTCTATTTTTTCTATTCCCAAAACCTTTAAGGTTTTATAGGCCAATGCCAAGTTTTCCGCCTGGAATTCTCCCAAAAGGGGTGCGGATATGTATTCCCCGTCAACCTTTACCACTATACCGTACCTGTCCGCATTTACCAACTCCCAATCCGCTATAATAACCTCCGCCCCGAATTCCCTCGCCCTTTCCTCTATAACATGCATAACCGGAATATTGTTCTTTGTAGTGATTACGGGTATTTTCCCCTTTATAACCGCGGCCTTCTCCCTGCATATATCCTCTAAGGTATTTCCGAGTATGTGCATGTGGTCGTAGTCTATCCTCGTAATAACAACCAAGTCTTGGTTTAAAACATTTGTGGCATCCAACCTCCCACCTAAGCCCGCCTCAAACACATTAAAATCCGTTTTAACATCCAAGAAATACATTATTGCTGAGGCGGTAAGAATTTCAAAATATGTCTGAAACCCTTTTCTCTTCTCAACGCTTAATATTTTTTCAACATACTTACCCAAATCCCCTTCGGATATCGGTATTTCATTTACCTTTATCCTTTCAAGGGGGCTTACGAGGTGTGGGGATGTGAATAAACCAACCCTATAACCGGCATTTATCAGACCCCGGGATACGATGTGCGATACCGAACCTTTACCTTTTGTACCAACTATGTGTATAACATTTTTGAGCTTTAAATGGGGATTTCCGAGGATTTCCAAAAGGTTTAAAAAGGGTTCCAAGCTCTTTGTATATCCCCCCCTTTTTTCGTAATCTATAAGGGAGTTGAGCTTTGCTATTACCCCACCCATCCCTTAATCCTCTTTATTATTTCCGTGGTTGAATACCCCTCAATGTATTTGAAGATCTCCACCCTTCCCCCCCTTGAAATCACAAAATCCGCGCCCACTACGCTTTTAATATCGTAATCTCCACCCTTAACCAAAACATCTGGTTCCAATTCCATAATCAACCTCTCGGGTGTATCTTCGGAAAATGGAATGACGAAATCCACCCATTTTGTCGCCAGAAGGGCAAAAGCCCTATCTTCCAGTTTGTTTATAGGCCTTCCCTCTCCCTTCAACCTCTTTATGGAATCGTCGTCGTTTAAACCCACGACCAAAACATCCCCCAAAGATTTTGCGAATTTCAGAAGTTCAAGATGTCCCCTGTGTAGTATATCAAAACATCCGTTCGTAAAAACTATCTTATAACCCGCATCCCGCAGGCATTTACCAAGGGTTTTGGGGTCTTTGTGTAGGCCCTTCATATCTCAAAGGGAACCCTGTTGGTAATAGCCTCGTATAGTGTATATGGGTCTAAGGTGGAAATGTCTTCTCCTCTTGGAACCCCGGAGGGCAAACGGGTAATCTTTACACCCTTTACGCCTTCAAGTAGAAAGTATGCCGTAACTTCACCCTTAACATCGTTGGGGAGTCCGACGATAACCTCGGAGATGTTGAAGGTTTCTAAAAACTTTATGAACCTTTCCCTTGGGATTTTGTCCGCAGAAATCCCTTCCGTTGGAGAAATTAGCTTATAAACCACGAAATACCTACCCATATATCTCCCAGAGTCTTCAATTCTGAAAACCTCAAAGGGTGATCTAACCAAAATAACCATATTTTCACGACCTTCATCGGAACAAACCCCGCATACATCACCCTCGCATATCATACCGCAATACTTACACAGACCTATGCTTTCCAAACCCTTTAACGCATCTATTAGGGATTTCCTTTTATCCTCGTTAAAAATTAAAAACTGAACGAGTCTTTCAGCCGTTATTGGTCCTATTTCCGGAAGGGAGTTCAGGATTTCCCTCGCCTTTACATACGCCTTTGGGGGTTTCATAGAAACTTTTCAAGTTCCTTTCTGTATTCTGGGGGAAGTTCTGCTAAAAACTCCTTAGTCTTATCCCTTTGGTATTCCATAGCCTTTTTAATGGCGGTATTAACGGCATTCACTATTGCGTTTTCAACAGATCTAATATCCTTTAAACCCTCGGGGTTTATCTTAACCTCCAAGAGTTCCCCCGTCCCGCTTACGACAACCCTAACATTGCCGTTATACGCCTCCTCTTCAAACCTCATCTTTGAGAGTTCTTTTTGTAGTTTTTTCGCCCTCTGCTGCAAATCCCACAACTTTTTAAAATCACCAAACATAAGTGAGAATTCTAAGGTTGGTTAAATATCCACCTTATAATATTGTCTCCAAAAGCGTCCGTAGCTCAGATGGATAGAGCGTCGGCCTCCGGAGCCGAAGGTCGCGGGTTCAAGTCCCGCCGGACGCGCTTATGAATAGGCCTTGGTATAGCCATTATGAAAAAGGGGTTCCAAGGAGTATAGATTATCCGGAAAAACCCCTTTGGGTTATCCTTAAAGATGCCGCCCAAAACTATCCGGAAAACACGGCATTATGGTTTGAGGGTTGGCAATGCACATACAAGGAGTTATACGAGTATTCCTTAAAGTTTGCAAGTTTTTTGCAGTCCTTGGGGGTTCAAAAAGGGGATAGGGTAGCCTTAATGCTCCCCAATTTGCCGCACTATCCCATATCGTATTATGCCACATTAATGGTTGGCGGTGTTGTTGTTCAACTAAACCCCTTATATACACCTTCCGAATTGGAATTTTTATTAAACGACTCGGAAACAAAAGTCCTGATAACCCTTGACATCTTTTGGGATACCGTACAGAAGGTCGCGGATAAGGTAAATGTGGAAAAGTATATAGTCGGTAAAATTCCGGATTTCCTGCCTTTTATAAAGGGTTTGCTCTACCCCTTGGTTGCCAATCCAAAACCCAAGGCCGTTCCATTTGATGGTCTTAAATTTTTCAGGTTTTCGGATTTTTTAAAACATTCGGAACCAAACCTCCCGGATATAAACCCTAAGGAGGATCTTGCGGTTTTGCAATACACCGGTGGGACAACGGGAACACCAAAGGCTGTTATGCTAACCCATTTTAACATTTTGGCAAACACCTATCAATCGGTTTCTTGGTTTACGCAATTGGAACCCGGGAAAGAGGTTTCATTGTGCATAATCCCCTTCTTCCACAGTTATGGTATGACCGTTGCGTTAAACTTTTCCGTGAAGGTTGGAGCAAAAATGGTTTTGATGCCAAAGTACCATACAAAAGATGCCCTAAAACTCATTCAAAAGCATAAGGTAACACTGCTTCCCGGGGTTCCGCAGATATACGCCACAATATCAAACCATCCGGAGGTTTCAAAGTATAATTTGAGGTCTATAAAGGCATGCATATCCGGGGCCGCACCCCTACCCTTAAAGGTCAAAGAGGATTTTGAAAGGCTAACGGGCGGGAAATTGGTAGAGGGTTATGGGCTTTCGGAGGCCTCGCCGGTAACCCATTGCAATCCCATTTACGGTTTAAATAAACCCGGAAGCATTGGATTGCCATTTCCCGATACGGATGCAAAAATCGTTGATTTAGAGGATGGTAAGAGGGAAATGCCCGTAGGGGAAGCGGGTGAGTTGATAATTAAAGGCCCTCAGGTTATGAAGGGTTATTGGAAAAGGCCGGATGAAACCGCCCTCGTTCTAAGGGATGGTTGGCTTTACACGGGTGATATAGCGTATATGGATAACGACGGGTACTTTTACATAGTGGATAGGAAAAAGGAAATGATAATCGTGGGTGGGTTTAACGTTTATCCTAGGGAGGTTGAAGAGGTTTTAATGAAACACCCGAAAGTTAAAGATGCAATAGTTGTGGGTATTGAGCACCCAATAAAGGGTGAGATTGTTAAGGCTTATGTGGTTTTAAAAGAGGGGATGAGCGCTTCTTCCGAAGAATTAATAAACTTCTGCAAGGAACACCTGGCTCCATACAAGGTACCCGCGGAAATAGAATTCCGTAAAGAACTCCCAAGGACGGTAGTGGGTAAGGCTTTGAGGAGGGTTTTAAAAGAAGAGGAGGAAAAGAGGTTTAAGCCTTATAAGGATAAGTGAAGGTATTAGGCTTTATTCCGATAAGTGTATGGGATTTGTTGGATGTTGCCATCATTAGCGTTTTTATATATTTCGTATTAAGGGTTTTAAGCGGAACAAAGGTTATAGTGCTGATGGCTGGGATAACCCTTTTATTCCTCATCGGGCTTATCGCGAAGGTATTACAACTACCCTCCCTATCCCTTCTCGTATCGGCCGTACAAACCTTTGGAATAGTTATATTAATCGTCATATTTCAACCCGAGATGAGGAAGTTTCTCATGGAAATGGGTTCATTACCCCTTGTAAAGTTTTTCATACCGGAGGAAAGTGTCCCAATAGATGAAATATTATCCGCCATTGAAGAAATCCTGAGGAGGAGGTTGGGGGCCTTAATAATCATTGAAAGGAGGTTGTCTTTAAGGGACTTTGCCGAGGATACGGGGGTGATAATAGACGGCAAGCTATCCGCGCCGTTATTGGTTTCCATTTTTGACAAGCGTTCCCCTTTACACGATGGTGCGGTTATCATAAAGAATGATAGAATAATAGCCTCCTCCGTGATGGTTCCCATGAGCGTAAGGTATAGGGGGACTGGTGCGAGGCATAGGGCGGCTGCCGGCATTACGGAGGTATCCGATGCTATATCAATTGCTGTATCCGAGGAAAGGGGAACTATAACCCTATTCCATAAGGGTGAGGCTTATTACAATTTAACCCTTGAAAGGCTTAGAACATACCTCGAAAGGCTTTTGAGATATGAGAAGATTTAACGAAATAGTATTGGCCTTAATTATAGCCGCTATTATTTGGATATACGCAAAACTCAACCAAACTTATTCATTTGTGTATAAAATACCCGTTGAATACAACATATTGGCAAAGGGGTTAGCACTTTTAGAAGGGGAGGATAGTGTAATTGTAGAAGTTTCGGGTAGGGGAATCAACCTATTAAAGTTCAGATTGCAAAAACCCATCTTGGTATATAGCCTCAATGGTTCAAGCCTTGAAGGCGTTTTGTATATAGATACATCTTATTTAAAGCCCAAACAGGAAGTTGGGATCACCCCACTTTATCCCAAGGTTATAAACTACAAACTTGACCGGATTTCAAAGAAGGTTTTGCCCGTAACACCCATAGTAAAGGGAAACCCAAAGATAGGGTATTTTTATCTTGGATGGGCGGTTAGCGAAAATGTTATCGTTGAAGGACCCAAAACCATTTTGGAAAATCTTGATTCAATACCCACATATCCGATAGATATTACGGGAAAAACGAGGGATTTTGATGTATACACTAAGGTTTTTACGGAGGGTTTGAATATAAAGGTAAAACCCGAAAGCGTAAAGGTTTCAATACTCATAGATTCCCTTATGACCAAGGAGGTACCCCTTGTTTTACCTGATACAATAATAACTGTGAAGATACAGGGCCCGAGCAGAATAGCTTCACCGATTAATTCTTTAAGGGGGAAAAGGTTTAAGGATTCCGTTTATGTTGAACTTCCAGAAAATATAATCCTGTTGGAATTACCTGTGCATCTTAAAAAGTAAGGGAAGGGATAAGAGTAAGAATATGATGTTCGGTATTGAAGCCGCAATCCAAGGATCTATTCTACCGGTTTCACCCATAGCCCTCGCCGATTGAAGGGCGCCCCAGTAAAAGAATGCCAAAAACATTGAGGAACCAAAGGCTAATGCCCTTCCTCCCCCCCTAACCCCCGTAAAGACCGCAAGGGGCAATCCTATAAGAAGTATTATAAAATTCATCAAAGGAAACAAAAACCTTATCGCCAATTCCGTCATTTCCTCTGCGCTTTCAAGTTTTGCCCTTTTCAGGAAATCAATCCTTTCAATCAATTCCGGTGTTGTCATTAGGGAATCGCCCAAGGGTTTTAAAAACTGTGCGGGTGTTTCTTTAATTAAAGTATCAACCGTTCTGGGTAGGTTTACAACCTCTTCGTTATAGCCCTTGAATTCCCTTATCTTTACCCCTTCAAGTTCCCATAAACCATTCTTATAATCCGCCCTAACGGCATCTATCCTTTTTGTTATTCTTTTATCCGCACCAAACTGAAATATCGTTATGCCTTGGGCGTAGTTTTCCTTTGAGTTAATATACTTGAAAAGGTACAACCTATTCCCCTCACCGAAAAATAAGAGGTTGTTCGCAAAAGTTCTACTTGGAACATCATTCCTTTTTTCTATTTCCAAAGCCTTTATTTCAACCGCCCTTAACCTTCCCCTCGGAACCAATTCCCAATTGAGATATATCCCGATGAGGGTATTAACAATACCCACAAAAAATACGGGTATAAAAACCCTGATTATATCTATCCCGGATGCCTTTAAGGCCAATATCTCCATTCTCCTGTTCATCTCCCCTATGGAGAAAAAGCATGCCAAAAGGGCGGCAATTGGCATAAGGAGGCTTAGAAGATATGGAATTTGCCAAAGGTAATACTTAACTATGGATATGGGGCTTGGCTTGTGGTCTGCTATTTTATCTATCATCTCAAAGAAATTTACGACGATGTAAATCATTATGACACCCAAACACAAAACCACAAAAACCTTTACAAACTCCCATAATATATATCTGTCTATCTTCTTAATCAATCTCTCCCCTTTCCCTTCTCCTTTCCTTTGTGAGTTTATCCTTAACCTTCTTTATTTCACGGGAAAGTATATCCTTCATCTCATCAACAACGGACATAGGGTCTTTGTTTTTCACCTCCACCCTAAGGGTTTTACCTTTTAACTTTAACACACCTACGCCTTTGTATAATCCTCTCTCCTCTTCAAGGTGTATGTCTAAATGTTGAGCAAGATCGGAAAATCTGTTTAAATCGTCTAACCTTTTGTGTATATACTGCATGAGTACATCCGTAGTGGGGAAATTTTTAACATATATGTTTATTGGCAGTTTTTCGTTTTCTCCTTTCATAGGTAAGGTATTTTAAGGTTGATAAATGAACTTCTCATTAAACACCTTTTCACCTATCCTACTGATTTTGAGAATACAATTCTTCCGGAGGTATTAAATATATCAAATCCGACATAAGAGGGTTAATATATCTTTGCTTATAGAAAAATGCTTGGTACGGTTAGCATAAATGGGTTTTTCTTCAACATTTACAAGACACCTTGGAGATACCTTTATTATGAATCCCTCATGGTAATCTCCATAATTTCCGAGTCTTATGTACGGTTGGGGATACGAAGATGTATCGGCAGAATTTAGGAAAAGGCCACCCACCAATAAAGTATCTCCCCTGGACATAATAAGGGTTGCCCTATCATCGCCATCGCCTGTTATTGTGTATGCTCCTATGCATGCACTTAAATTCTTATCTAAACCCACTATAACCACATCGCTATACACATTACTTGTATCTCCGGATGTAATATCGCATCTCGTACAGTCAGAACCCCCCAAGTTCCTGCCCTTTGTGATTACAGCGAGTAAAAGGGTATCACCTTTAAAATTCAAAACATTTCCATAATTCAGCCTATCCGTATCGGGCGAAGATACCACAACCATGCCAAGGAAATTGCTTAATGTTGAATCCATTTTAATAATAACCACATCGGGATTACCCGTATTTCCTATAATAGTCCTAGGAAGGCTTCCCCCAAAAGTTGCCGAATTTTCTACATTTGCGGAGATATATACATTCCCCGCATTGTCAGTGATTATGTTATTTGCGTTATCAAATCCCGGTCCTGCAAATAGCACGCCCATTAATATAGTATCAAGAGATAAGTTTAGCCTCAGAAGATACACATCCCTTAAACTAAAAGTTCCAAACATAGTATCAATAGGTAGATCGTAGGATAGGTATGTGGTAGCTATCAAGTAAAATGAACCGTTAGCCTTTATAAAATCCTTTGTATAATCTTCATTAGAACCGCAGATTATTGTTGTGTTTATGTAGTTTAAAGATGTATCCAACCTTGTTATAAATATGTCTCCATACCCACAAACACCCAAACCTAAAAAGGTTTTACTCATCCCGAAATCGTTGTAGTTGTATGTAGTTCCAAGTGCATATATTTCTGTTGTATCAACCAAGACATCCAGAATCTGATCGTCATCAGAACTCGCCAATATTACTGTTTTTATATGATTGTCAAGATTTGTGGAAAGTTTTGTTATGAAAGCATCATAAAAAGGGTAAGAGGTGGTTCCATAAACCGTACGGGAAGGTGCAAAGTCCAACGACTGGGTAAAACCTACAATTAATACATTTCCGGAATAATCCTTTACTACTTTTAAGGCATAATCGTGTTCGCTACCGGAGACTATGGCGACGGAAATAACCGAATCCATGGAAGGACTCAATTTTACTACGAAAGCGGATGTTCTATTAGCAACCGTATTCCCAAACCTATAATTTGGAGGCAAGAAGGTTAAATAATCTAAGGTATAACCAGCCGCGTACACATACCCGCTGTCATCTACAAATACATCCATTACCCCGTCAAAACTATTACTGCTAAGGATGAATGTAGGGTCTATAACCATGTCCCTTTCCCTATCGTATCCCTTAATATTAAATGTTAGATTTTTGCCGGATATTATCGGCTTTATTTTTAATTCTCTGCTACCCTGATAGGCCTTTATTGATTTTATACGGAAAAGTTCATAACCTTCCTTGTATATCATAATATCACCGTTAACCTCATAGATTTCCGCTCCTTCAAAAGCAAGGTTTATTTTTTCAGGGTCTGATCCTTTACGGATATAGAAGTAAAATTCCAGTTCTTTATCCTTTAATCCGTTTATAACCAAGTCTATGCCGCGATATATTCCTTCTAACTTTACGGATCTGTATGCGAGAATATGTTTTTCCCCATTTCTCGAGTAAAGGTGTAGAGGTACCCCGTATTTACTTATACCCGCTATGCTTGATTTGTTTCCTCCAACAAATCTAACCTTTACCCCGCGTATCCGTAGGTTTGAATCCTCTATCACTATACTCCTTGTTAGATTGCACCACTTTTTACCATTTTTTACAAATAATCCATCGGCAAGCGAATAAAAGGCAATTATCCAAATCATATTCTCACCTCCTTACCAAACCGGATTGCCATCCTTATCCAACTTTATCAAGCAGGTTTTATGATATTTGTCCCCCTCAAACCTACAAGGGCCGGCCACAACTATATTCCCATCCGGTGTAGGTTCGGAACCCATAGCGCTCTGATAAGGTCCCCAAATGTATTCCCTTATTATCGGCGTATTTCTGTAATCGTCAAACTTAACGGCGGTGATACAAGAACAAGTTGATGAATATCCAAATGCGAAATATTTACCGTCTGATGTTGGTGATACCGTGTTAAAGCCAAAAACCCAGTTTCTGCCGTTTGGAGCGTTGCAGAACTTTTTAAACCATTGGAGATTACCTAAACTGTCAAGTTTTATAACAATCGGGCAACCCGCATCCCCAACAAGAACTATACCCCTATCAAAAGCCTCTATACCATCCCATATTATAGCGCTTATACCCACCTTATTAACCCATTTGGTTCTGCCAGTATTATCTACCTTAAAAACTATGAATGTGTCATTTACACCTTCTATATACCCTACGCCTACAAATCCATCCGTATGTTTAAAGGTTTCGTGGTAAGATATATCGGGTTTCCAATCCGATAGACAACTAACCCACAACGTGGTATAAGTCTTAAAATTTAATGCCTTCATACATATGTATGTCGCTGCGGAATCGTAGGTATATATGAGTGTATCACCTTCTATTACCCCATATTCGTATCCAGTTTGGTTTGGAGGTATCCATGGATAATATGAAATATTTCCATTTTCATCTAAGATGTAATACTTATCACCCAAAATTACAAACTCGTTGTTATGATAATTATACAGCCCTCCGTGAGGTCCTTTTTTACTCCAAACAACATTTCCACTCAAAGACCACATTGTTATGATACCATAACTGTCATATGTGGAAGTTGGTAAAACTTTGGAGACGGTGATTATATTACCTACATTGTCCACCTTTACCCATACAACTTCATGATGCTCTCCCTCGCTGCCTATGTATTTAATAAAGCGCGGATTATTTTCATATATATCTCCCTTCTTACATCCAAACAAGACCACACCAAAAACCAAAGCGCATAAAAACCTTTTCATCTCTTTATTATTTTAAAGGTCTTTTTGCCAATTTGTATAAAATATATACCCCTTTTGAGATTTCCCACGAATACCTTTCCATCTTTCGAGAATCCCCTACTCACGAGACTTCCCCTTATGTCATATATTCTATAATATCCCGGTGAACCAACATTAATGTATTCTCTTGAAGTAAGAAACTTAACCTCTGAACCTTTATAATCGGTGTCGTATATTCCATTCTCCATATTGCTTATAAAGGATAGAAAACTTTCGGTATCGTATCCGGAAACAACCCAAATGTTTTCTATAATTGTTCGGGGTTCTTTACCAAAGGTTTGTAATATAAATTTATACACTCCACTAAAAAGAAAGTTTATACTTGTCCTAAATGTATCCCCAACAGATGAAAACCTAATAAACCCTACACTCCGAGGATCTCCCACCCTCCAATATAAACCCCAAACACTATCGGCTAATGGATATATTACATCTATTGTACCTCTATCCCCTTGGCGATATATGGTTTTATCAAACTTTACCTTTGCAACATAACTGCTTGGATAAAAAATCGCTATGTTCGTACCATCGTAATATGGTTCTGGAACATCATCATTTCGCTTAGAAATCATTATATTTGCTCCGGTTGATTGGGGATAAACTATATAGCCGTACATATTATCCACACTTATGGGTCTAATTCGATGGGCATTCATTATATTAATTGGATTATCCGAAATTACCAAAATACTGTCTGTGCGAGGGGATAAAAGTATTGATATGAAGCTATCAACCTTAGCAAAAAACGCGTTACTGCCCACTAATTTAGGAGAGGTTATTGGTATATCAAATGGTTGGGGTTTAAGTCGGCTGGGACACGCGCCAAAAATAGCCCCTTTTACATATCTGGCGTAAATATTGTAATCACTTTTACTTTGTGTATGATCCCTTTCCCATTCCTCAGGATATCCTCCACATGACCAAGGGAAAGGGCTTCCGCAGGAGGCTAAGGTTGATATAAAGCAAGTATTTTCGTACCTGCTCCGATTAAAACTACTTGAATACTCTATAACCGCATCATTGCAGCCTTGACCGAGTAAATATCTTAAAATTAAGCATCCCACCTGGCTTTTACCACTAAAAGGTCCGCATTTCCACTCAGGAGTCCAACCTATTCCCACATAATAATTTACATCCGTTCGAGAAGAGATATAAGGGTCTATATAAGGTCTATGTGATGTTATCACGGCCTCAGGTGTCATTCTCCATATATCAGGGGTTGATATTAAAGCACATATGTTCCCAACGGAAATATTTAAAGCAGCCATCAAGGTTTTTATAAACATACACATTATAAATAAAGTATCATTGTCAATATAATGCCAACAGTTTAAGTCAATATCACTTGGACTTGAACACACATCTGCCAGTTTGGAGCCGAAAAATAAACCCCCTATACTGATAACCCTTTTTACATGCCTGTTGCCATACTTGTATATAGCCACCTCGCTTTCCAAAGACGCTCGGCTATGAAGTATCATAACAATATCCCTATTCCATGTGGGTGGATAAGTGTTTATAATAAAATTATAAAGTGTATCTATAAGGAAGTTTAAAAGTTTCCCATTGGGTTCAAACATCGGACCTCTGAACCTACATCCTTTTGTGTCTGCATCGTGATTTGATGGATACAAATTAACAACTGCTATGCGAAAACCATCTCTCTTTAGAAAGGAATAATATTCATGCCAAGTTCTGCAATCATTCCGTGTTCCATGAACCAATAGAACTACCGGTCTCGTAGAATCCGCAAGGCTTTCATTTCCATCCCAAAATAATCCAACGGTATCGTCATCACATACATCCTTCCAGAGAACGGTGGGTAGGCAAGGTCTTGAAATATCATCATATCCCCCTCCGGGATAGTCCCAACCTGCATCACCACCTCCTCCACCGTATACCCGGAAAAGGGTGAAGGCTATCTATAACGCAGGTACCGGATAAACAATAACCCGTGGGATGCGTGGGGTCTGAAAGATCTTTGCAGCAAGGATTACCAGGTATCCCACACATTTCGTCGGATACCCCCACAATAGGTATAATAATAAGCGGTATTATAACTGACCACGCTATTTTCTTTCTTTCTTTCTTTCTTTTCCGCGATTATGGGAGCATTCATAAGCGGTAAAATTACCTCAACATATTCCCAAGTTTCCCCGTTAATAATCTATGTATATCTAATCCTATGGCAAACGCGGACAGTAGTATTATTACGAAAATCCCGAACATCAGAATCCAGAGCATAGCCCTTTCGGGTATTCTCCTCCCCGTTATACGGAGGTATATCTCATCAACTATCATAAAAAGGATATGACCCCCATCCAAGCCCGGTATGGGTAAAAGGTTTAGTATTGCGAGGTTTATGGTGATAACTATGAGGATTGAAAGCCAGACATCAAAACCCGATGTAGCAGCCTCCGCCATTACCGCACCTATGGTCAAGGGACCTCCTATGCTCTCTTGGGGTTTAACCTCACCCGAGGCCAATTTCTTTAAACTCTCGTATATTAAAAGGGAGAATTTCTTGGTTAGGAAAACCGTTTTATCCAAAACCTTGGAAAAACTTGGAGGCCATTTTTTGTTATAATAAACATATATTCCGAGTTTTCCCCCTTCACTGCTCTCCTTTACGGGAAGTTTTATGTTTATTCTTTTACCATCTCTATATACGGTTAAGAATACCGTATCCCCTTCTTTTTTATCTTTCACATAATCAACGAGTTGTTGCCAAGAGAATATCGCAACGGTATCAACCTTTGCTATCCAGTCGTATTTTTTGAGTTTCCCATGAGCGGGAAAACCCTTAACCGTTGAACCAACTACCGGGAGTATTCTTAACTCTATACTATCGGAATAGTCCCCTTTAAAGGTTAAAATCTTTTTCTTACCACCCCTTAAAACCTCAATACTTTTTTCCCTTTCTCCGCTTAAAAGACTTAAAACCTCTTCTCCCGAATTGACAACCTTTCCGTTTATTGATAGTATTGAATCCCCCCTTTGAAACAACGGCGTTTTTGATTTATAAACCTTTGTGGTATAAACGGATAACTCTCCACTATAAGCGGATATTATAAATGCTAATATCGGGCCGAGTATAAAGGAAAAGAGAGGCCCGGCAAATACCACCCACAACCTCGCCCAAAGGGGTTTTTTGTAAAAGGTTTGTGGGATACCGGCTGGCCCTTCATCCTCAAACCTAACATAACCCCCAAGGGGCAAAGCGGATATTCTGAAATCTATTCCTTTTATATTTACGCCCCAAATCCTACTCCCAAACCCAATAGAAAAGACGGCGGGTTTTATGCCTACGGATAAGGCTGCCAAGAGATGCCCAAGCTCGTGCCAAACTATCAGCAAACCAAAACCTATGACTATCCCCAAAAACTCCATCATTTTGCCACACTTACAGCCCTTACTTCCCTTATAACGACCACCTTTATTTGCCCAGGATACTGCATTTCGTTTTCAATGGCCCTTGCAATTTCTTCTGACAGGGCATAAGCCTCCAAATCGCTAACCTTTTCGGCGCTAACTATAACCCTAACCTCTCTACCCGCATACAGGGCGTATACCTTCTCAACACCGGGAAATCTGTACGCTATCCTTTCCAAATCTTGTAGCCTCTTTATATACTGTTCCAAACTTTCCCTACGGGCACCTGGTCTTGCGCCGGATATGGCGTCGGCCGCCGCAACGATTGGCGCTATTATGTATTGCGGTTCCACATCTCCGTGGTGGG
Organism: Caldifarciminota bacterium; assembly: GCA_039802605.1. Classification (GTDB taxonomy): domain Bacteria; phylum Hydrothermota; class Hydrothermia; order LBFQ01; family LBFQ01; genus Caldipriscus. The sequence goes on from JBDRWW010000004.1 coordinate 113,164, forward strand.
CCGCTATTGCATTAACAACGGCGTCCTTTTCGCCGTACCTTTTCGCTATGTTTGCTCCTACCAGGGCATGTGGGCCCTCCTCATCTTCAACCACCTTACCTATATCGTGTAATAATCCAGCCCTTTTTGCATCCTCAACGGATACCCCAAGTTCCGCCGCCATTATACCCGCCAACTTTGCCGTTTCTATGGAATGCAAGAGTAGGTTTTGCCCATAAGATGTTCTAAACTTCATCTTACCGATCAGATAAACCAAATCCGGATGCATATAGGATATTCCCAATTCAACAAGGGTTTCCTCTCCGATTTGCCTTATATATTTGTCAAACTCTTCATCAACCTTTTGCGCTATTTCCTCTATCCTTGCGGGGTGAATCCTCCCATCCTGTATAAGCCTCTCCAAAACCACCTTTGCCTTTTCCCTTCTAAGGGCGTCAAATGAGGAAAGGACGACTATTTCTGGGGTATCATCTACTATAAGTTCGACACCGGTTATGGCTTCAAAGGCCCTTATGTTTCTACCTTCTCGCCCTATAATTCTCCCCTTAATCTCCTCCGAAGGTAGTTCAACAATTGTGGCGGTAACTTCCGCCGTTCTTGATGCCGCACACCTCTGAATGGCCATGGCTATTATTTCCTTTGCCTGCTCTTCCGCCATCCGTTTTGCTTCCTCTTTTATTTTCATCGCGATCTGGGCGGCCTCAAGTTTTGCCTTACTTTCAACCATCCGCAGGAGTTCCTGCTTGGCCTCTTCCACCGTCATCTTGGCGATTTCTTCGAGTTTTCTCATGATTTCTTCCTCGGCATTCATAACCCTTTCTTCCCGCTTTTTCAACTGCATTTCCAAGTTATAAATTTCCCTTTCCCTCTTGCGCAGGTTTTCCTCCTTTCTACGCAACCTTTCTTGGTATTCGTTTAACTCCCTTTCCAAGACCTTTAACTCGTGTCTCTTCTTTGAAAGTTCCGCCTGTACCTGCTTCTTTTCCTCTTCAATCTTTTCCTTAGCCTGTTTTAAATATTCCTCGGCCTTTCTTTTTGCCTTTTCCCTCTCCTTCCTTAAAATCTCCTCCGCTTCCTTCCTTACCCTATTTATGGTTCTCTTACGGATCTCATTGGCAAACCAAAAACCAGCTCCCAAAATTAAAATGCTAAAAACCGCAGAAAGTATTAGTATCAGCACCGCATTCATGCTTCACCTCCTTAGTTCATTTATTTCCCTTAGGTGCTTAACCTCCTCTATGGCGAGAAGTATAAGGATTTTTACCAAAACCTCCGTAAAGTGGGTATGATTACCCGATTTTAAGGCTTTATTGGCCTTCTCCTTTATTATCTCCTCTATCTTATTCCTTAGTAAATCCAACTTATCTTTATCCCAACCCCTTACATCGTTTTTTGGCAATTTATCCAAATCTAAATACCTCTCCTCCATTACCCTACCTATATTCAGGGTTATTTTCAACTTTTTCATAATCACCCCCTTCCAATTCCAAGGATACATAGGTATAAGCCAAATTATACGCCAACTCTATTATCAACTGGTAAAGTATGTCATCCTGAATACCGTCCAAGTTTTTTGCCCTTATTTCAAGATGTCGCAAGTAATCCTCCAAATCCTTAGCCAAACTTTCATCAACCTCCACATCGCACTCGTACTCCTTATCCTTTATGCGAAAGCTAACTTTCATCTTCTTCCACAATCCGTTCCATTTGTTCTATCATTTCCAGTATATCTGAAAGCTCTTTGCGTAGATCCGAGTTCTCCTTTTTAAGGCGTTCAATCTCACTTTTAAGTTTTCTGTTCTCCTCTTTATACTTTTCCAACTTCTCCATAAGGTCGGAAACCCGCTTTTTTAATTCACCCGGTTCCATATTCATGCCTTTCCCCTTATTTGATAGTTCTTTGTGATGGTGCCTTTAATCCTATCAAATATCGCGTTAATTTCCTCCTCTTTGAGGGGTCTTTCAAGCGGTCTAATATAGAAGCGGAGGGTATAACTCGTCCATCCTTCGGGTATGTTTGAGCCCTTGTATATATCCACCACATCCCAACCTTCAAGTTCGGGAATTTCATATATCAAACCGTCAACGAGCTTTTTCAAAGAGATAAACCTATCCGAAGGTGATAGGAGTACGGATATATCCTTAAATGTCAAGGGGTGGTTTGACAGAACCTTATGGGTATATCCCTTCAACCTTATGGGTTTTATATACCAAACGAAAACATTCCGTTTAATCCCGAAATCCCTCGCCCTTTTGGGTCTAAGGGCACCCAGTGCGCCCACCCTCTCACCGTTTATAATTATATCCGCACTTGCCGAAGGGTGTAAATATGGATCCGAGGATTTCTCGGTAAAATCCGGATTTAAACCGAGTTTTTCGCACAGTGTGTCAAAAAAGCCTTTTACGGTTCCGTAATCCATAGGTTCGTAAGCCCCTAAAACCAAATAAACCTCTTCCCCTTCATCCGGATCATATATCCTCGCCAATGAAAACATCGGGACGGGCGGATTGCCGAGGCGCAAGTTGTGGGAAAGGGGTTTCAATATATGCGGTATCGGGGATTTCGAGAGGTATTTGAAGGATTCGTTAAAATCGCTTATAACCTCGTATCCGTAATACTCCCCAACCTCCTTTTTGGAAAAAAGTCCCAAAGGAACGGTGTGATACGCCCCCCTGGAAACCATTAGGGAAACGATCTCGTCGTAAAATTTATCCCTAGGGCGGGGGGGAAGGGGCTTGGATTCGGAGGGTGTTGAAGGTATTTTATCGTATCCCACAAACCTGCAAATCTCCTCTATAACATCCTCTTGAATTTTTATATCCGATCTGTAAGGTGGGGGGACAACCCTTATATGGTTATTATCCGTTTGCAAAATCCCGTATTCCAAACCCTTTAAAACACTTTCAACATCAATGTCAACATTTCCGAGATATACGGATAATTTTCTGCGGCTTAGCGGTATTTCCGTACGATATTTTGCTTCACCCACCTTGATAATATCTGAATATTCGGCCCCGCACCAGGACTTTAAAAGGTTTGCGGCAAAAAGGGAACCCAGTTCAACCATATAGGGGCTTTGCCCTTTTTCAAACCTCGTGGAGGATTCCGTAAAGACATTTAACGAGGTTTCCGCTTTCCTTATGTATTCCGGGAGGAAGTGGGCGCTTTCAAGGAGAACATCAACCGTATCCTCATATGTCCCACTGTCAATGCCGCCTATTACCCCCCCTATGGCCAAAACCTTTTCCTCATCCGCTATACATACTAAACCCTCGGGGAGAGTATATTCCCTACCCGTTAAATCCACAAACCTTTCCCCACCCGATGAATCCAAAACCCTTATACTCCCCTTTACCCTTTTTCTATCAAATGCGTGCAAAGGTTGTCCAACTATATAGGCGCTCCAATTTGTAGCGTCCACCGAGGGATTTATGGCATTGAAGCCAACGAGGTTTAACTTTCTCCTTACATTTATGGGGGTTTTACCCTTATTAACGGGGGATATTAATCGTAATGTGTATAGGTCGCACCCGTTCGTTAAAATATCAATGGGGAAATCAAAGTTCAAAGTTGGAGAGTTTTCAAGGTTTAAACCCTTAAACCTAACGCCGAGAAAAAGGGATATTTCCTTGGATATCCATAATGCCCCAAGGAGGTCGGGCCTGTTTGGGGTTATGTAAAGGTTAAACAGGACATCCCCTATTAGAAATTCCTCCATAAACCCCTTTTCGTTTGAAACCCTAGCCAATCTCTCGCTTTTTTCGGTTAAACCGAGTTCTTCTTCGGATAAGAACATGCCTACGGAAACCCTATCTCCAAACCTTTTTGGGGATACATTGGCCCATAGGAGAACCTCTCCTACCTCTACATCATCGGTAGTGGCCACCTCTATCACTTCCCCGTTTACCTTTACCTTAACCCAATTCAGTTTGTTATCCCTTTCAACCCCAAGAACCCTTGCGGGATATATCTCTTCAAAACCTTTCCCTATTATTTTCGTATCCTCCACCTCAACACCCATTTTCTCAAAAGCATCCAAAACATCGTTTAAACTCAACCTCTCATCAAGAAACGTATTTATATCGGAAAGGAGCACTTTCAAAGCGAAGGGATTATAAGGTTGAAAGGATTATGACAGGCCTACCCTTTCAGCAAATTCTCAATTATAGGGAGCAAATAGGTTTTAAGGGCTGGGGTTGTTGTTATAATACCTTTCCTCCTGATTATAAAACCCTTTGAAATCAGTTTTCTGGCGGCTTCTTTCAAATCCCCCTTTAATTCCGAAAATTTGTATTCCCCCTCCACCGCCATAAATAGCACCAGTTTTTCCTTATCCGATAAATTTGAAAGGATTATGGCTTTTTTCATAACCCCCTTAGAGATTTTTCCGGTTTTTTCAAGTTTTGAATTGGCGTTTTTTAGAAACCTTCTAACCGCAAAATAAAAGGATTTTACAGGGTCTTTTACCGGATGATAGTTCTTCCTCGCCACATTTTTTTCGGAAACCAATTTATGACAAACGAATAGCAGGTTTATCTTTTCTTTTCTCATTTTGTGAATTGCGTAAAGTATATCGTCCAAACTGTAAAAATAAGGATTTCTGATCCTTTTCCTTATATTCCCAAAACGACTTCTAAGCAACCTTAACAACCTGTTTTTTGTTATGCCCAATTCCTTAGCCTTATTTTCAAGATACTCCCCCTTTTCACCTTTCTTCTTGCCAATATATTCCTCATAGATTTTGATCAGGATTTTCTCGTCTATCTTAATCGCCGAGGTATTTCGCCGCATACTTTGAAGTCTCCCAAACCTTTACCGAAACCACATTATAACCCTTTTCCTTTAACCTGTCATAAATATACCTGGCCACATTTTCGGCGCTCGGTGGATAAGGTAAAACCTCGTTCAAATGTGTATGATCCAAACCGAGAGATTCCAGTTCCCCTTTTATTATCCCGAAGTCTATACTGACCCCACTTTTATCAAGTTTATCAACTTCTATTTCCACTTCTGCCACCCATCTATGCCCGTGCAAATTCCTACAAGGGCCTTCAAAATCCGGTAATCTATGCGCCGCATCGAATTCGTATTTAACCGTAAGGATCCACCTACTCATTTTTTCGTAAATAAATCGTTTGTATTTTTGACTTTTGAAAGGACGGTGAGAGCCTTTTGGAATACGGGGTCATATTTGAGGAAAATTATATACCTCCCCATTTCACCAAAATACTGGTATGCTATTTCCATTAATAGAACCCTCTTAAAATCTTCTTTGGCCTCTTCAAACACGCACTCGTTGAAATCCAAACCCGCGGAGCGTAAAGCATTTTCAAAGCTCTTTAAATCCACATCCGTAAGGTTTAAATCGTAAGGGGATTGCGGCTTCTTATGCGTGGTGGTGTATTTTGTAGCCCATTCGGATATTAACCCCTTTGCTTCCGCCTTCTGTACCAAACTGTGAAGGGGTTTTGGTTCAACAAATATGTCCGGTGATATTCCTCCACCTCCCTTTATGGGCCTTTTAAGCCTTTTTGTGAAATATGTGCCGGTGTCCCTTTCAATGGAACCGAGTTTCCCCTTATGAATGGACCTTCCAGAAGGGGTAAAATAACGGGCTATTGTAAGCCTTAAAGCGTAATCGTATGGTAGGGGTAATACCCTCTGAACGGATCCTTTACCGAATGTTGTATCGCCTATGATTAACCCCCTATCCCAATCCTGTATAGCGCCGGCCACTATTTCGGATGCACTTGCGGAACCGTCATCAACCAAAACGACAACGGGCATGTCCTCCGGAACTATGCTGTGCCCCTGACTGAAAAACTTCTCCTTTGAATCCGGTGTTTTTCCATCGGTATAGACTATTAACTTTCCATCGCCTAAGAAAAATCCCCCTATCTCAAAGGCCTCTCTCAGATACCCCCCTGGATTACCTCTAAGGTCAAGGACAATCTTCTTTGCCCCTTTGTTTAACAGTTCTTCCAAGGCCTCCTTTACCCTATCGCTTGCGTCCTCTTGAAAGGAGTTTAGTTTAATATAACCCACATCGTCTTTGACTATTCCATAAAACGGAACAGCCTTCAAAACTATCTTGTCCCTTATAATTGTGAAAGATAAGGTATCGTTTATGGCCGGCCTATAAACCGTTACCTTTACCTTTGTCCCCTTAGGCCCCCTCAACCTGTTGGATACCTCCTCCACATCAAGACCCAAGGCGGAAGAGTCGTTTATCCTTATTATCCTATCACCGGGCTTTAATCCCGCCTTCCAAGCCGGTGTCCCTTCAAATGGTGCTATTACTACGACATATCCCTCCCTCTGCCCTATCTGCATTCCAACACCCTCATAGCTACCTTCCGTGCTCTCGTAAAGCCTTTTCTTTTCTTCCGGGGTTAAAAAGGCGGAATGGGGGTCAAGGGATGAGACCATCCCCTTAATGGCGTTTTCCAAAAGTTTGGACTTATCCTCATCAACAACATAATATCTCGTTATGTAGTTTATAACCTGTATCATAAGGTCTGCCATTTGGGAAAATGATACCTCCGGTTTTTTCTCCTGGGCAAAACCCTTTAAGGCATAACCAAAGGTTATACCCAATATAAAGACGCTACCAAAGGCGAAAATCCTCAATATTCTCTGCATATGAAACGGAGATTTTACGGTTGATTGGTTTTTGTCTATATACACAGAAAGCGCCCTAGGATTAAGCGTATCTGGGATTTTTTAGGTTTAAAACACCCCCTTAAATTCCTCAACCTTATCGCCTATCCTAACTTTCAGGATATATGCGCCTCTTTTAACATCCAACTTAAACCTATGCCTTCCAGCTGGTAGATACCCAAAACCAAACCTCTTTACAAGCCTACCGCTTGTGGTATATACATTTATGCCAACATAAGAGGACTTTTGTAGGGTTATGAGTATTTCGTTTTTATCAAAGGTTATAAACTCTCTCTGTGGAGGTGCAAAATTCTCGGTTATTACCGTAAATAAAGGATCAAGTCTGCTCACAAAGGCATCAGGAGAACCGGTAGTACCGAAGACATTTCTACTAGGTGCAAAGTTTGAGGAATTACCAGTATATCCCGCAACAAAAACATTGCCACTTCCATCTATCGCTAAGGAACGAGCCTCATCATAACCACTTGAAGCCAGTATAGCCGTTAAAACTGGGTCTATAACAAGGGTTTCTTTTTTGTCATACCTTCCAACTTCAAAGGATAGGTATTTACCCTCAACCTTTGCCCTTACCTCAACCCCATCCGCACCTTGATATGCCTTTATCTCGCTTAACTTTACAACTTCTTTTTCACCCTCAACCACATATATCCCATCTTCCTTAACCTTCAACTCCCCTTCAACTTTAACCCTTATGTCCTTAACATTGCCACCAGGCTTTAC
>JBDRWW010000005.1:0-111461 GCA_039802605.1 Caldifarciminota bacterium
CAAGATGTTATTTGTGGGAATCATTATCGGCTTTGCGGAGGATATAAACACTTGCCCGTCAAGGGCTTTTATAACCTCTTCCGTACCTTCCGGATCCAAATACACGAAAGGTTCGTCTAAAACCAAAACCGGTTTATCTCCAAGTTTTTCCTCCAAAACTTTCCTCAAAAATAAAACTATTGCCAAGTGTATCCTCCTCTTTTGACCCTCGGATGCATATATCCTTACCGGTTTATCTTCAATTGTTATAAGAAATTCATCCCTTTGAGGCCCCACGAGTGGAAAACCCCTTTTCTTTTCCTCCTCTTCAAAGTTCAATATTTTTTCTCCACTTTGTATATTTGGTCTGTATTTTATGGAACATCCCCTCGGTAGAAATCCATAGTTTAATCCGGAGTTCAGCATATCTACAAACCTCCTTCTCGCGTTTATTATGTAGTCAATGTTAGGAATTAGTGCCTTATTGAACGGTTTTATTATCTGCCCGGATTTAATGGCCAATCTCTTCTCTTCAAGGAGTTTTCTAAACTCAATAAGGTGTTGGAAATAGTTTTCATCTAGTAGGGATAAAGCCCAATCAAAAAACCTCCTCCTCTCAGATGGAGGGCCGTCTATAAAGGCGTGTTCCTTTGAACTAAAAGATAGGACGACAAATGTTTTAAAAACCTCCTCGTATGTGCGCACCGTTCTACCGTCGCTCTTATATACCTTTTTCTCTGTTCTCCCCTGCTTGTCAATTTTTACATATACGGTTATGTTCTTTGGGGTTTCAAACCTATAAATTTTTGCGTTTATGTAAAAATAATCCTCACCCCACCTAACGAGGGCGAAATCCCTTACACCCCTAAAAGATCTCGGAACGGAAAGGTATGCTATCCCTTCAAGTAGCGATGTTTTACCGGAGCCATTTGGTCCAAGTATTAAATTTATACCATCGGAAAATGAGAAGCCTCCCTTCAAGTTTTTAAAGTTGTGGAATTCTATCTCCTTTACTCTTATGCAATACCCTCCTTTTATGCCGCCTCTCTACTATACCTTTCCGCTTGCGCCCTCAAATCCTGCAAGATTTGTGTTATTGATCTTTCAACATCCTCATCCTTTAACTCTTTAAGCCTTATTATGGCCTCAACTGCGGGCATTGACGCAATGTTTTTGGGGTCAAACCCCCTTTCCTTGGTATAATACATAAATATTTCAAAGGCTTCCCTTATGATTTTTGCTATTAGGAAGGTCTTCTTTGGTGAGGAAGAGGCATCTATCTCGTGGAAGGCGTTCTGTTGCAAGAAGGCCAACTTAATGATCCTTGCGGTTTCAAGAAGTACCCTTTGCTCATCCTGTAAGGCATCCGGCCCCAAAAGTTGCACTATATCTTGCAACTCCCTATCCTTTTGCAATACATCGGTCATCCAAACCCTTATATCCGTCCATTCTTCGGAAACATTCTCCTCAAACCACTTTTTAATAAGGTCGTAATAAAGGGTGTAGGATATGTTCCAGTTTATCGCGGGGTAATGCCTTGAACGGGCCAAGGAACTGTCCAAAGCCCAAAAGCCACCCACAACCCTCAAAGTGCTCTGAACCACGGGTTCCGAAAAGTCTCCACCCGGAGGGCTAACGGCCCCAACGGCGGTAACAGAACCCATTTGATTGGAAAGGGATATAACCCTTCCCGTTCTCTCGTAGAAGGCCGCAAGCCTTGAAGCCAAATAGGTCGGATAACCCTCTTCCCCGGGCATTTCCTCCAACCTTGAAGACATTTCCCTTAGGGCTTCCGCCCACCTGGAAGTAGAGTCGGCCAAAAGCAGGACATTATAACCCATATCCCTGTAATACTCCGCCAATGTTATCCCGGTATATATTGAAGCCTCCCTTGCCGCAACGGGCATGTTTGAGGTATTTACCACAAGTATAGTCCTGTCCATTAATGGGCCTCCGGTCTTGGGATCGGTTAATTCGGGGAACTCAACCAAAACCTCTGTCATCTCGTTTCCCCTTTCACCACAACCTATGTAAATAACCACATCGACCAGGGAGTGCTTTGCCAAACTCTGTTCCGTTACGGTTTTACCCGTCCCAAATCCACCGGGTAGGGCCGCGTTTCCTCCTAAGGCAATCGGGAAGAGGAAATCCAAAATTCTCTGTCCGGTTATCAATGGAACCGTTGGAAGCAATTTCTTTATATAAGGCCTTGCGACCCTAACAGGCCATTTATGCGCCATACTGATGTTGTATGTTTTTCCGTCCTTATCCCTCAAAACAGCAATCGTATCCCAAACGGTATATTCTCCAACCTTTATCTCAACAACCTCAAACTCTTCGTTTAAGTTGGCTTTTAGGTTGGGTGGGACCATTATTTTGTGTTTTAGGTAAGGGGTTTCCTGAACTTCTCCTATTATTGAACCCTGTTTAACCCTATCGCCGGTTTTGACCAAAGGTTGAAAGTTCCACTTTTTGTCCCTCGGCAAAGCCGGAATATCCACACCCCTTTCAACAAAATCCCCTTTTAATTCCCTTATTTGATCCAAAGGCCTTTGTATCCCGTCAAAGGCCTGACCCAACAAACCCGGACCCAGTTCAACCGCCAAAGATTCACCCGTTCTTTCAACGGGTTCCCCAACCATTAAACCCGATGTATCCTCATAAACCTGAATAAATACTTGGTCTTCCGCAATCCTTATAACCTCACCAACGAGTTTTTCCTCCCCCACCCTAACCACCTCGTTCATCCTAACCCCTTCAAGTCCCTTTGCTACAACCAATGCACCCGAAATACGATATATCTTTCCGGCCATAAGTGGGTATTATACCCGGGAAAAGTTTTTAAGCTTTGTAAGCGTTATTGGTGTGGGATATTCGGCGGTAAATACCGCTTTATTCATCCAAGTTCGGCATTTTGCTCTTAACATTTGCCTTTCGGTATTTTCCTACAAACTCCCCCCCTTTCCTTTCTTTCCTTAAATGTCTTCCTGACAACATGTTTTGACAACTCACGCTCAACCCTAGGTATTTCGTTTTTGTAATTTTCCAACCTTCTTATGCTATATTCCACATATTCTCTTGATATGTCAATACCTATAAAATGATGCCCGAGAATTTTTGCCGCAACAAGTGTGGTACCGCTACCGCAATAAGGGTCAATTATAACACCACCTTTTTTATCATCCATCATTGAGTATATTATTCTTGCCGGCAATTCAATTGGAAATGGAGCGGGATGCGGGTTATCTTTCTCCGGTGGGAATCTCCAAATTGATGTTAAAAGTGCGTGTTTTGACTTTAATTCCTCACCAATAATGTTTTTTCGTTCATCAACCTGCCAGAACCTCCAACCTCTTATATTTGCCGCTATCATTCTATCCCATATGATTTCCTGTCTTATAATCCATTTCGTTTTTCTTAACCAATTGATTTTATGATTGTAGAAGAATGAACCGCCGGGTTTGATAATCCTATAAAGTTCATTTAAAACTTCTATTTGGATTTTCTGATATTCCTCCTCGGGTAGGTTGTCGGTTGCACCTTCATAAATTACCCTATCAACAAGCCATCCCCTTTTATTCTCCCCTTTATTATAGGGTGGCGAGGTTATACCCAAATCTACGCTATTATCCGGTATTTGTTTTAACACATCCAGAGCATCACCGCATATTACCTTATCAATGAAATTTTCAATCATTGGGGGCAACCTCCTTTAAAAATTCATAAAATTCTTTAACTATGTTCTTTTCATACTTCACAAGTTCAAGTTTAGGAAGGCAGAAAACCACCTTTAACCCTTTACAATTAATATAATCCTTGTAGTTAAAACGCGCACTTCTTTAAGTTCTCTTTGCGATCCCTCTCCAATCGCTCAGGAGTATAATCTGTAAAATTTCCTCCACCGTCTAATTTTCTTTCCCCGTTTTTACTAACATTTTTGGGTTTTGCCTCGCACATTAATGGTTTTCCATAACTACTAAGTTTATACCCGTCATAACCAACCTTTTCCTTTTTATGCTCATAACCGGCAATTGAAACAGTAATGAATTCTCTCAAAGTTGAGGAATTTTTGTCGTTGATATACAAAGTAATTAAATCAACTAAAATTGCTATCAAGTCCTTTTTGGATTTTTCCAAAAGATATTCCATCAACTCTTTTTCCGGTCTTGTGGCATATATCTTTATGACCTCTGCCAGTTCCCAATTCACTTATTCGTGTATTATAAAGATGCTCAATCCAAATCATCTTATGCCGAAGTAAAATACCCACTATGAAAACGGTTAAGTTTGAAGTAAAAGATGGAATTGGCAGGATAGTTTTAAACAGGCCGGAGGTTGGCAATGCTTTTAATAAAGATATGCTTTTGGAGTTAAAGTACTTAGCCGAAAGTTTAAGGGATAAAAAGGATTTAAGGGTTGTGGTAATAGAGGGGGAGGGTAAGCACTTTTGTGCGGGTGGAGATTTGAACTGGATGAAGGAAATGGGAGAATCTAAATATTCCGAAAACTTTGAGGACGCTCAAACCCTATACGATACCTACCTTGCAATAGAGAATATACCGGTGCCGGTTATATCAAAGGTTAAGGGTGCCGTTAGGGGCGGTGGGATGGGAATTTTAAGCGTAAGCGATATTGTAATAGCCCAGAGGGGGGCAACCTTTTCCTTCTCCGAGGTTAAACTGGGTTTAGTACCTTCGGTTGTTTCGTCGTTTGCCCTGAGGAGGATAGGATTTTCAAAGGCGCGGAGGTTTTTCTTAACGGGTGAGGTTTTTGATGTTGAAAAGGCAAAAGAAATAGGTTTGGTTGATGAGATAGCAGGGGAAGGGGAATTAGACGAATTCTGCGATAGGTTTGTAAAAGCAATACTTTCGAATAAACCGGAAGCGGTTAGGAAGACAAAGGAACTTTTAAGAATTTATAGGCCTTTTTATTCGGAATGTTATAGGGAGATAACATCACATATACTTGCCACCACAAGGATGGGAGAGGAGGCATTAGAAGGAATAAGGGAGTTCTTGGAAAGGAAAACAAAATAAATTACGATAAATAAAACAGGGGTATAATTCCCGCTTATGATTAAAAGGCCATTGCTATTAATCCCCTTTGCTTTGTTATATACCGGATGCGCTACCGTGGGTTCCCCGGCCGCGTCGAGCACAAAGATATACATACAACAAAACGACCTACAAAAGGCCGAGGAAAACGCCAATAAGTGGATATCCGACGAACCCAACTCACCAAAGCCCTACATTTGGAGAGGATTTATATACACGAGAAAAGGGGAATATATTAAGGCTTCCGAAGACTTTCTAAAAGCATTCCTCTTAGACCCAACATACAAGGATAAGAAAAGGTTTGAAAAAGAACTCTCAATAGCGGGGCAAAGCCTAATGCCCTATGAGGCGGTTGCGACCGTCCTACAAAACGCGGCAATACAAAGCGTTCAAAACGAGAAATATGATGATGCCATAAAATACCTGGATGAGGCCAAACGCATAGACCCCAACAATGCAAACATTTACCTTTTGCTCCACAGTATATATAACGCCAAAGGCGATGAAGAAAAGTCAAGGGAATACCTTGAAAAGGCGGTTAGTATAGACCCCAAAAATCCAAAGGCGAGGCTTCAATTGGCCGTATTGTATTCCTTTGAGGGCAAAAAGGATACAGCCGAAAAGATTTTGAGGGGAATATTAAAGGACACTGTAATGGTAGAGGCGTATAAGGAATTGGGTATATTACTCTTTGAAAAGGGTGACCATAAAGGTGCGGCGGAAAACCTACAAAAGGCCTATGAATTAAAACCCAACGATTACGAAATCCTTGCAAATTTGGGTCAGGCATATGCGGAATTAAAGGAATACGATAAAGCCTTTGAATACCTCAAAAAGGCTTATGAATTAAAGAGCGATGAATACAGGATACCCTTCTCCATAGCGGGCGTTTTATACGATGCGAAAAGGTATAACGATGCCCTAAAATACATAAACGAGGCTATTAACTTAAATCCGGATGAGCCCACACTTTACGAATTAAGGGGGGCTATATACAGGGCCTTGGGCAAGAAAAGGGAATCATTGAACGACTTTAAAAAGGCCGAGGAATTGAGGAAATCTAAGGGTAAAGGGAAGTAAAATATGAGGGGGAGATATTACATCTCGGTTTTAGACCTTGATAGGGATGCAACCCTTGAAGTGCTTGAAATAGCGCAACATTACAAGGTTGAAAGAAAGGCGGGTAGGAGAAAGCAGGACAATATACTATACGGGAAAATATGGGCTATACTCTTTGAAAAGCCCTCTTTGAGGACAAGGGTTACATTTGAGGTAGCCATAAGGGAACTCGGTGGGGAAACATTTTACCTCTCCCCGAACGATGTGGGTCTTGGGAAAAGGGAACCCGTAAAGGATGTGGCGAGAAACCTTGAAAGGTGGGTTGATGGGGTTTTTGCAAGGGTTTATGACCATAAGGTTTTTGAAGAATTTAGGAAATATGCCCCGAATTTATCGGTTATAAACGCCTTATCGGATTTAGAACACCCTTGCCAAGCCCTTGCGGACTTTCAAACCATGATTGAAGTAAGCGGAGACCTCGGTTTTCATTTGGTTTTCGTGGGGGATGGGAACAATGTGGCAAACTCCCTTATGTTGATGTCAGCCCTTCTTGGCTCGGATTTTACGATAGCATGCCCCGAGGGGTACGAACCCCCGGAGGGAATAGTTAATAAGGCTTTGGAAATATCAAAGAAAACGGGTTCCCAAATAAACATCCTAAGGGATCCCAAAGAAGCGGTTTCCAGGGCGGATTTCATATATACGGATGTTTGGGCATCAATGGGGCAGGAGGCCGAAGCGGAGATAAGAAAAAAGGTTTTTCAACCTTACCAGGTTAATAGGGAACTTTTGGCATTTGCCCCCAATCACGCAAAAATTATGCATTGCCTTCCCGCACATAGGGGAGAAGAAATAACGGACGATATTATTGAAAGCGATAGGTCTTTGGTATTCACACAGGCGGAAAATAGGCTTCACACCATAAAAGCCCTTTTGAGTTTTCTATCACAATAATCATGGAAGCCTTTAAGCAATTAAAAGAGCTTATAAAGAAAAAGTCCGCCAAGGTATGCGTTATAGGCGGAGGATATGTCGGACTTCCTATAGCCGTAGAGTTTGCCAAAAAGGGTTTCAAAACCGTGGTTTTTGACATAGATGCCAAGAAAATAGAAATGATAAACCGAGGTGAAAGCTACATAGAGGATGTACCATCCGAGGAATTATCCCCATTGGTTAAGAGCGGAAAACTTGAAGGAATGAACGATAAAGGGGTTATTTCCACATCAAATGTGATTATTATTACCGTTCCAACCCCTTTGAACGAGAGGCACGAACCCGATTTATCCTATATAAACAGGGCATTCAATGACATTGCGGATTATATGCAACCCCCCGTGTTAATAAGTTTGGAAAGTACAACATATCCCGGAAATACGGAAGAAATGGGAGATTTTCTAAGGGGCAGGGGTTATAAATACGGCGAAGACTTCTTTTTGGGTTTTTCGCCGGAAAGGATAAACCCGGGGGATAGGGTTTGGAAATTCCACAACACTCCAAAGATCGTTGGGGGATTGGATCCTTTATCAACGCAACTTTTGGTTGAATTGTATTCTACGGTGGTGGAAAAAGTTGTCCCAGTATCAAATAGTAGGACGGCGGAATTGACAAAACTTTTGGAGAATACATTTCGTGCCGTAAATATAGCCCTCGTAAACGAGTTTGCCATAATCTCCCATAAACTAAATGTTGATGTTTGGGAGGTAATAGAGGCTGCGGGCACAAAACCCTTTGGTTTTGTAAAGTTTTATCCAGGGCCGGGTGTTGGGGGGCATTGCATACCGATAGACCCGTTATATTTGTTGTGGAAGGTTAGGCAGTTGGGAATAAACGCCGAGTTTATAGAGTTGGCGGATAAGGTTAATAGGTATATGCCCCGTTTTGTGGTATCCCTTTTGGAAGAAGCCCTTTCGCAAGGGGGGAGGGTTTTGGCGGGTGAAAGGGTTTTAATAGTGGGTATAGCGTATAAGAAAAACATATCCGATACCCGTGAAAGCCCGGCAATAGAGATTATCAAAATTTTGAGGGAAAAGGGTGCCGAAGTATCGTATCACGACCCATATGTACCCAGATTTGGCGAAATGAAATCAAAAGGTTTAAAGGAAGGCCTTGAATGGACGGATATCGTGGTCATCACAACGGATCACGATAACATAGACTACAACCTCATAGGGGAAAAGGCGGAAATCATCGTTGATACCCGTAATGTTATGAGGAGAAAGGGCATAAATCCTATCGGAAGATTGGTTGTATTATGAGAGGGAATTTGGAGGATATACTTGATAGGTTTGAAAGGGGTGAGGAGAGGGCCTTGGCCCGCGTTATAACATATGTAGAAAACCTTTGGGAAACCGAAAAGATATTTAAAAGGATTTATCATAAAGTTGGTAAGGCTTATAGGGTTGGCATAACCGGGCCTCCGGGAGCGGGTAAGAGTACATTGGTTGATAGGTTAGCCGTTGAGTTTGCGGAAAGGGGTTTCAAGCCAGCCATTATAGCAGTTGATCCTTCATCACCCTTTACCGGTGGGGCGGTTTTGGGTGATAGGTTGAGGATGGTGAGGGCTATGGAAAAGGGGATTTTCATAAGGAGTATGGCTTCAAGGGGGAGCTTCGGGGGACTTGCGGAAACGAGCGGAATGGTTGCGGATGTCCTTGATGCTTTCGGATATAATTTAATTTTGATAGAAACCGTGGGAGTTGGGCAGTCGGAAGTTGATGTTGTTAAGAATGCGGATACCGTTGTTGTGGTTCTGGTTCCGGAATCTGGGGATGCGGTTCAGGCCATGAAGGCCGGCCTTATGGAAGCGGCGGATGTCTTTGTTATTAATAAGGCGGATAGGGAGGGGGCGGATAAATTCGTAAGGGAGTTGGCGGCGGTTGTATCCTTATCACCCTATGAGTGGAAACCCCCTATTATTAAAACCGTAGCACTAAGGGGTGAAGGTATAAAGGATGTTGTAGATGCGATTTTAAAACACAGGGAATTCATTAAGGATAAACTTGGGGAAAAGCGTAAGAACAGGTTGGTTGAACAAATGGAAAACCTTTTGGCCAAAAGGTTTTTGGAAAGGGTTAGGGAGAAATATGATTTAAAGAAGTTTTTGAATAGCGATATAAACAAAACCCCATACGAAATCCTTGAAATGCTTGAAAAGGAATTTATAAGATGAAGGATTATGCCCTACCCTATTATACATCGCTATGGTGGGCGAGGTTATTCCTTTTAGGTTCCTTTTTTTCTTTAATCTTTGCGGTATTTTCTTGGCAGTTTTTTGATATTTATAAACACCTGCTTTTAGGCTTTGTCTTATTTTACATAATAGCCGTTCAACACGCCACAATTACATTCCCGAGAAACAAGGGGGGAATATTTAAAATTTCGTCGGATTTGAGTTTTGTTTTAATGTTTTTGGGATATGTCTTTTGGATATTGCCCTTATTCAAGTTGGGATTTTTACTATTCCTCCTCTTTCAATTGCTACCGCTTATATATTACCGCCTTAAAAACCCCAGAAAGGTTTATGACAGGGTTTCATATATCTTTATGGGCGTGGCATTAATAGGGGGGTTAATATCCCTTTTCGTATCAAGTTGGAAACCCTTTATTCATGCAACATTTTTGGGGTTTGAACTAAACATGTTTTTGGGTTGTATGGCTTGGATGTTGCCGAGGTTTTCAAAAAACACGAAAGATATAAACCCGATTATTTACGCTTCAATAGTATTTTCCGCTATATCTTTGGCTTTGAACTTGTACGGCTTCATTACGGTAAGGTATGTTTTACTAAGGCTTGCCTCCATTTTTATGATTTTATCCTTAATTATCTTTTGGGTTTTGTTTTTCAAAAAGTTTTTCACATGGCACTTGCACTTACCGTTCTTATACTTCGTAATAGGGTTTGTTTTTGCGTATATGATTAACCCCCATTGGCATCCAAGATTTGTTTTGTCCGCCATGACTTTATTCGCAATGGTTATGGGTAGCAAGTGGTATCCCCTTATATTTGTAAATGTACCGCAAAAACCAAACTGGGTTTTTAATATAGCATTTGTCCTATTGTTAATATCGCCCTTTTTTTACAACATTTATAGGGTGTTTGCGGTTGTTTTTATGATTTGGATAGCCATTGAAGGAATGAAAAGTAACTTTTTATTAAAGGAAACAAAACAAACCTTGTTGTACTACCTTCAACTACGCAAATGAAACGGGGATAAAATTCCCAACTTATGGCCGGGCACAATCACCATAAAGTTGAAGATAAGTGGCTTGTTGATGAGGTTATAGAGTTGGAAAAGGAATACGAGAGGGAATTGGAGGAGGCGGAGAAAAAAGCCAAGGAAATTATCCAAAAGGCTCAAGAGAGGGCTCAGTTAATAATTGAGAAAGCGGAGTTTGAAGGGGTAGAACTGATAAGGGCTTATAAGGAAAAGGGGAAGTTGAAGGGTGAGGAGGATGCAAAAAAGATCCTACAAGAGGCGGAGGAAAAAGCCGAAAAACTGAGAAGGGATAAGGATAAAAGGGCGGAAATCATAGCAAAACTCTTGGTTGAAAGGGTCGTAAGGGGATGAGATATTTGGTTTTCTGGATAGGGGATCAAGTTTATAGGATAAAAACCGATGAAGTGTCATCAATAATCAAGACGGATAAGTATTTTAGCCTACCCTTTAAGGATACTTTTACCATTGTATATAGGGGAAAACCCTACATATCCATAAGTGGAGAACCCAAAAGATATGCGATAATATTGAGGGATGATTTTTTTATATTTTGTGATAGGGTTGAGGGGATAATTGAAGGGGAAAGGGTTTTTAACGGAAAGATTCCAAAGGATTTTGAATTGAAAGTTGAGTTTAAGCCTTTGTTTAACTTTAAGGTTTCACCGGTTGAGTTTAAAACGGAGGTAAAGGAAGAAAAGAAAAAAGGCGGGAGGGTATTTTTAATATTTGCGGGGGATATGGGGTATATGGCGTTTGATATAAACGACATAATTTCGGTAGAAGAGGAGTTAAAGGAGGAGGAGAATACCATATACTTAACGAACTTTCCGAGATATTCAATAAAGGTCAAGCAGGATGATAAGATATACAATGTATGGGTTTTAAATATCCTTGACTTTGTTGAGGTTAAGAATGTTAAGGCCTCAAAAAACCCCGTGTTTAAAGAGGTTTTTGAGATAAAAAACCAAAAGATAGGCATTCCAAACCTGAAATTCTTGGAGGATAAGGATAATTTAAAGTTCATCGTAGAAGCCTTGGAAAAAATGTTAAAAGATTTGGATTTACCGGAGATAAGGGAGGCTTACGAGAAGCTCTCAAAACTTATAAAGAATGGATAAGGGGAAGTTGTTTATCGTTGCAACACCCATAGGGAACTTGGAGGATATAACTTTAAGGGCTATAAGGACATTAAAGGAATGCGATTTTATACTCTGTGAGGATACCCGAAGGGCAAAAATACTTTTAAAACATTATGATATAGAAAAGCCGTTAATATCATACTTTGAAGGCAATGAAGAAAAAAGGATTCCAGAGGTTTTGGAAATGTTAAGGGAGGGGAAAAAAATAGCCCTAATTTCGGATGCCGGAACCCCTTTGATTTCAGACCCCGGTTATAAATTGGTTAGAAGGTGCAGGGAGGAAGGTTTTGATGTTATACCTATTCCGGGACCTTCGGCGGTTATATCGGCATTGTCGGTAAGCGGATTGGAAACGGATAAGTTTGCCTTTATTGGCTTTCCACCCAAGAAAAGGGGTAAGAGGTTAAAACTTTTGGAAAGTTTAAAGGATTTTGAAGGGAGTTTGGTTTTTTATGTATCGCCTTATAAGGTTAAGGAGTTTTTAAAAGAAATTTTAGAAGTCTTTGGGGATAGGCAAGTTTGCGTTTGCAGGGAGATGACAAAAATGTTTGAGGAGTATGTTTATGGAAAAATCACCGAGGTGATGGATAAGGTAAAGGAAAAGGGGGAATTCGTTATAGTTGTTGGAAAGGGGTGAGTTATACTATTTTAGAAATAAGTCCGTTATCTTGCAAGGATTTTATAAACTCATCCAGCGCATTCCATTCGTTTTGGGGCAAATTTACGGTGATGGATTTGCGTTGAACCTCAAAGCTAAGCTCCGAATTTTCGGGCATAAACCTTGATTTTGCCACTATAAAGAACCCCTCATAAGAATTATTTACTTTGAGGATTTTAAACATTAACGGCGAAGCGCGGCGCAAGGTTTTCCCATCTTTTTTAAGGTGAATCATACCTCCCTTTTTCAACGATGAAAAATAGAAACCCAAAGGTAAGCCAAAAATTGGTCTTTCAAAGGTTGGACTTTGCCGCATTTTATATTCCAAAATATCCTTTGCGCTTGAATAATCGGGATTTCTATAACTCCTAAAAGCCATAAGTAGAAAGCCCATAAAATCAAGGAGTCCCATCCAGTCGGTTATATTATTTAAACCCCAGGAACTTTTGAGGTAATTACCCCTTCTATCCCTTTGAACTCGTTGTATCCATTGCTTTAAATTTGAAAGGTTAGCCGTATTAACCTTGTAAATCTCAAAATTAGAACTATCAAAAACATAAGGTATATTTTCCCGAGGTTTCCAATAAATCAAACCTTTTATATTTCGTAAGTTTCGTTTTATCCATTCGTTAATCGGTTGAGTAGGCCTAAATTCCAATCCTTCTGGTAATTCTCCACTAACCCCTTCAACCATTATTGAACCAAAACCCCTTCTACTCCTACTACCAAAATTCCCGAGATTAAATGCGCACCACACTGCGGAGAAGAATTTTTTAATATCGTCGTCCGTGGCTTTGGGATGAAAGCGGATGATTAGGTCAAAGGTTTGATTTTCTTTAATATATTCCCTTTGGCGTAACGAAAAACCCAAATAACTAATTCCATTATACCGCCTAGAATCAATCTTTTGGAATATGTCAGTTTTAAGATTATCAAAGTTGCGAAGGGAAATCCTTACCAAACCCTGATTGGCCTCTTCTCCACCCCACCCGAAAAGCCTCTTTTCATCCTCAAAAGAGCCTCCCAAAGCTCTAAACCACCACCTTAAAACCCCGTTTATGCTTTGTGTCCTTAACTCCGCCTGACTATTTGCCCCTCCCATAAATAGCGGAGTTACGATTTTGCACCTTAATTCAAATTTCCTATTCATGCTACAACTTCTTTATTTCTAAGGTATCTAAATACTTCAATGCGTTCTTAAAATCGTTAAGCCTATTCCACCCGTTGTAAACCAAAACGACGCCAAAGTATTTGCCGTTATCCGTTCTCTTTATTTGGATAACCACGGGTGAAACATTCCTTTGGCCTTTCGGCGGTTTGTAGGAGATAGAACGCACATTCAAAAACCCCTTTATCTTAGTATAAAAATCATTCCTCAAACCATAAATAGCCTTTTCCCAATTCTGCCAAAATCCGTTTCTAGGCTTTACGATATAAACACCGGTGTTGCTTATGTTCATAAAGCCTTGGCTTATATTATTGGCAAAATTACCCAAAGAATCCAAATCCCTACCCCTCCATTCAAAACCTTTCACCTCAACACTTCCGAAACCCCTCCTCCACCTAGCCCCCAAACCACCGAACAAGGAGAGGAACCGTAAAGAATTTTCCAAGTGTTGGGACCAATTATCGTACATAAATGGGGATTCAAAGAGAAGGGTAAATTCTTGATCGGGAAGATAAACCAAGCGTTTGAGGGGTTTGTAATATTTTCTTTTTTCTGGATAATATATAACCCTTAGGTAAAACGGACAAGACCTTTCCGTTGAGCCAAAGGTTTTATCTTCATTTTCCCTTAATTCTTTCAAATCATTCACCATACCCGCATAATAAAACCTAAACCACCACCTAAGCATACCCTTTATTGAAGGTATCCTAAACTCCAAATTCCTATTTGCCCCTCCCATTGCAAGTGGGGTTAGGATGCGGAAGGAATAATATTTTTTTATCTCCATACACCAACCCGTTTACAAATTATTAATAAGCAATTTTTTGATTTCTTTCTCCTTCTGCGGGTTATAACGAAGGTATATATGTTTTCCTGAACATTTAAACTGTATTACCGAATCTTCAAAACCCGCGTGGGCAAAGAAATTTCTTTGAAATTTTTTCGTATCTTGGGCATTGTCGGAGTGAAAACTGTTCCAAGTGTTTATATTCCTACAATTATCATTACACCTTTTACGCAAATTTTCCAATTCAACACCTAAATAGCCTTTATGCGTTGAAAGGGAGAAGGTATCGTAAATGCCTCCACCACAAAATTGCGTCTTTATTGTATTTATATGAACGCCACTATTTATGTCATATTTATGAACATCTTTAGATAAAACTTCTACAATCCCCGCATAAAAACCCAATGCCAAGAGTGTGTTAATGTAATCGTTCTTTCGCAAATTTTGGGATTTTTGCCAATTTTGGGATAAAAGTTCTTTTATCTTTCCTATCAAACCTTTAATGGCATTTTTAATCTCTTTGTAATCATGGTAGTCGAAATGATATATTGCCAAAGGGGTGTTGTTCTTCAAGGCGGAAAAAACTATGGCAAATTTTTCTAAGTAATCTCTTAGATTATCCCTTATAGGCTTTTTTATACCCTCAGCTTTTATGGGTGAGGAGAAAAAGGCTTTAAACTTCATTTCTTCGGTATATATTCTGACTTCTCCTTCCGATGATCCGAGTATTGGTTCGGTAAATGCTATATAAATTTTGGGTCTAAAATTTTTATTAAGCCAGTTAAACAGATAACCGAACACGGAAATGTGTTTTGCCGCCTCCAATAATGCGGAAACATATATGTTGTGCCCGGAAGATATATCAAAGTAAAACACGGTTTGCGTCCTATCCTTCAAATACCTCTCTATCAAGTCGCATACTATCCCAAGAACTACATCGCCATACGACCCTTCAAATATCACATCTCCACTCCCATCGGGTTTTTTATATTTTCCGAGGGAATGAACGACGATAAAGTCATCCGCTTCTTTGTTATGAGGGTGTTCTTTTAAAACTTCGTAGGGATTGGATAAATATGAATCCAACTCGTTAAGGATTTTGGAGACAAAATCGTCATTGCCTTTTAACCTATTTACAACATATTCGTTATAAACGATGCTAACCGGATAAACGAGTACTACTTCTGCATCGTTCCCAAAGTGTTCCTTCAAAGCCAAAGATGATAGGGGTTTTTCGTGGGGTTTACCCTCATATACAAACCGCAAATTATTGCGGTAATTAACATCAAACCTTCCTATTTGATATATAAACCTCTTCATATCCTAACCTCCTTTGCAAGTGCATTGGAAATTATAAGCAGGTTTGCGAAGTTTAGGGGGTCAAGTTTGTCAAACCAATATAACATTTCCCCAAAGAACTTTTTAACCTTTTCCTCGCTTTTAACCTTACGGAAAAACACCCTTTTCAATTCGGATTTCAGGATCTTCCTTAAATCTTCGCTATCCTTTCCGTATAAACTTTCAACTATTTCAAGGTATTTCCCCGGGAAGTTTGAGGATATTTCTTCCGTCCTAAACTTACATATTAGTTCATTTATAAAATCTATCAACTCCCAGTTTCCACCGCATTCCCTGGCTTCTCCGCTATGCCTTAAAAATCTAAGGCAAAATGCGTTTTTCTGGTAATGGTCCTTTGCCCTTTTCTCGGCATATCTAACCTCATCCAAAGCCAAATACAAGGGGTATTTGTAATGCACTATAACTATACCGGCACTCATAGTAGCCCTGGGGCTCAAAGTATCTTTAAAGGCTTTCTGCAAATCATAAGCACAACCTAAGACTTCTTCAATCGGTAAAAGTGCTAAAACATCATCCCCACCGGCATATACGAGTTTTCCATAGTGTTCTTCCTCCACTATTTTCCTAACACTTTCAAGGGCGAAGGTTGATAGCCTTCTTGAAAACGCCTGATGTATTGATGGTGAAGTGGGATGCGGAGAACAGAGGATTTTTAAAACCTTGTCATCCCCATGGGAAATAAGCTCCTCCTTTACACCGGGGTGTATTACATCTCCTATTTTTGGGTTAAACTCACCTCTTAGCCACTTACCCATGTTATCCCCATCCATTTGTAAAATTGCGTAATATCTGGAAGGGTTTATTTCTCTTCCCTGTAAAAAAGATCGCATTTCTTCAAGATACTTTTCATCAACATTTTTTAAGTTGTATTCCCTTTCAAGGTACTCCTTCCTATAACTGGTTGTAATTAGCCACTGCCCGTCTATGTCGTAAAGGATATCGTCTTTTAATTTTGGGACGGATACCGTTTTGGGTATTTTTCGGTATTTGCACCTGAAAATTTTAAACTCCCCTTTAAAACACTTTTTAATTTCTTTGGATAACCTCCTCTTCTCCCCTATGCTCGCCATTTCAGAAGTTGATGGGAACCTTATTGCGTTTTTTAATCCAAAGATATCCTCTATTATTTCGGGAAACAGCCTCTTGGTTGTGCAAACGCCGCAGAGCCTTTCGCCTTCTTTCACAAGATTTGGTTTTTTATTTCTTAGTTCTTCCCAATTTATATTTAAAACCTCATACTCACCGCAAAGATGACACTTTTCACCCGGTTGCTCCAAATATTTAAAATCCCTCACGCTTTTCCTTGCACCGAGAAGTTTTTCCACAAGTTCAATTATCAAGGAATATGCGGAACCAACATTTGCACCTTTATAATACCTATGGTCTATTACCTCTTTAACGGTATAGTACAAGGGGGTTTGGCCTATAAGTTTTTTGTAATCTTCAAGGACATCGTCAGGTTTGTAATCATTTTCATCAACAACCCAAGGCAAAACCGCCCAATAAACCTGAAAATGAGATAAAAGTTGCTCTTTTATAATTTCCTTCAATCCATCGTTCTGAGAATTAACCTTTTCAGAAACCTTTTTGGAAATTTTCTCTAATGCCTCCTTAAAGTTATTTTCACAAATATTTGCATTAGAGCTATCGTATGGGATTATGGCGACAAACTTGTTTGGAATGTTTGCAATTGTTAGTTCTCCTTCGTTCCTTTTGCACCGTTCTATAAGTTCTTTAAATTCCTCCGTGTTAATCGGGCTATTTTTAAACTTTTCATAAAGCCATAGGTCGCACAGGGGCTGACCGTAAAGGTTTGGGTATATTATAACATCCGGCCCAAAATCTTCAACCAACGCTTTCATACTCTTCCATGTTAGGTACGAAAGCATATAGCTGCCCGCCCATAGATCCGAAGTTTTTCTCGCCTTTGAAATGAAGCTTTGAACTGGCCCTATGGTGAATATTAATATTGCCGGTTTTGGTAAAGCCGATACTATGGCCGAGGTTTGCACAAGGTGGTCGTAAATGGAGTGGTTTGGAGCCCTAAGGTCTGCTGGGTGTTTTTCAATTTCTGGGAATATCTCCGGGTAAAACCTCCAAAGGAAAAGAAATATAAACTTTGCCTTTTCTTCGTCGTTTTCAAACCGTAACCTTCCGAGTTTATCAAACAAATCTTGAACTTCTTTGTAATCCGGACTTTCTATGCCTTCCTTTCGAGCGGAAAATATATCTATGAAAATTTTATTCCTCGAAACCACTTTATTGACCCTATTCTCAAAATCCTTCTCAGCCAGCTCGGGTTTTACAATTAACCTGCTCATTGAAGAGGCAATTTTATCGGCATTCTTTACATCTTCATCATCAATGTCCTCGTTTGGAAACAGCCTTTTTATTAGATCGCAGGCCCATTTTTCGTGAAGGTTTCTATGATGATCACAAAGTAGATTTTTGTTCATCTCCATTTTTGCCCTATCATCCCACACCAACCCCTTATATGGCGGGTCGTGAAGCAAAGCCTTTAACTTTTTAAGCCAGAATTTTTTCATCTTTCGCCCTCCCCCATTATAACATCAAAAACTTTAACATCCTTTGTGTTTGTCGATACATACGCGAAATACCTATCATAAGTTGATGAGTAAAAGGCCCCTGCTATACTTTGAATTTTTTGTCCTCCGGTGGTATCAATGATTATTTGCTTATCTTTTAATCTTTTTTCCCTCAAATTTTCAAAAGCCTTTTTGAGGGCGTCGATATTTTTATCCAATTCCTCAAAGTCAATGGCTTCATAATGCTCTATAACTTCTATATTCGGGAAAAAGTGTTTAACTATTTCTTTGAATATGGATATTTGTTCTTTTGAACTGTTGCTACCTATTACATAGACAAATTTCAAAGTATCGCTATATTTTTCAATCAATCGCAATTGCATTTCCCAAGGGCCTCCCCTGTGTTTGTGAAAATCATCGGGTTTTTTAAATTCAAGCAAATCGTTGGATAAACTTTTGGGGATTTCTTTCCAATAACTCAAAAACATTACCAACCCCTTCACATCTTTGGGTTCAACCTTTTTAATGGAAATGTTTATATCCAGCTCTTTTATATACAACCAAGAGGATGTAAAAATTCCCAAAGAAAGGAATAATTGAATGATGGGGATGGTGCTATCAATTTCCCAATTTAAGTAAAGTTTTAAAACCGGTAAGATAAAGGTAAGGGCAATTGTTAATAAGGCGCTTATAAACAAAGCCGTCTCGTAGGTAGGTTTTTTATAGATATTTTTGTAAATCCAAAATACAACAACGGGTGGAATTACCGAAAGTAAAGCAATAGCTCCCCAAAACCAACCCTTTAACAGAAAGCCTATCACCCCTATTAAACCATCTGCAAACCAGGATATTGAGAGAATAAAGGTAGCCGCAAAAATAAATCCCTGGAAGGTTTTTATTTTACCCAACTGATTGACGAGAAAACCTATCATAACGGATTTAGGGGTATAACTTGACCTTCCTTAAATCTCACATCGTGCGATGCGACGATTACGGCGCCTTCAAGCCTCGGGTCGTATATGGCGAGGGCTTTCACGATATGGTACCTGTGTACTATAAACGCATAAAACCATATAGGTCCCCTTCCTGAAATTATAACGGTCTTTGAACTGAAGCCGAGTTTTATAGCGTCGGGAGGGGTTATTCCGTTTAGATCCGTTGGCTCTAGGTTCCTTTTCAGATCAAACTCCACCAGAGCGGTATTCTCATCAACGAAATAAACCTTCCACTTAACTATTTGCCCATCTTCTTCAAAGATCACCTTCAAATATTCCATATCCCAACCTCGTTTTCGCACCGACGCCAAACTCTTTTAACGCGCTTTCAATCCAACCTTTAAGCAAATTTTCCAAGTCATCCGGCTTATGAATCCATTCTTCTAAGATTTTTTTAATCCATGCCTTTAAAATTTCTTTTTTCTGGTTTTTTTCTCCTTTTTGGTTTTCCAGAATATCGTTATTCTCCAATATCCTATTTGCCCTGAACTCATCAAAAAGAACATAAAACTTAAAAGGTATTCCCCTTTTAACCGTTAGGAATATTATGGGATTGGGATTTTCCCAATCACCCGGATCACCTTTATCACCGTAATAACTTTTGTAATGAACATTCATAATGTCAAGTTCAAAGATTTCTTGGTCTTCGTTTATTTCGGGATAGGCATCAAGGAAAACCAAAAGACCCTTAAATCCCTGCGTCCCAAATAGCAGTTTGTGTTTTACAATATCTTCATTCTCAGAATCGTATAGATCATCTTCGTAAAGTTGTTCTTGTAAGTCTTCCAAGCCTTCTTTACGATCTTTTGCGATTTCCCAAAAGCTAACCATCCTTACAACACCCTTTAAAGCGGTGCCGGGGATATACGGAATTCCGAATATATGGTGTAAGGTCAATGAGGTTTCCAAGACATTTGATGATCCAAGACCAACAACGAGGCGGTAGGCGGTTCTAAGGGTTTTATCAAAAACGACCTTATAGCCTTGCTTTTTAAGATTACAAATTTGGTCTTCTATCCTTTCAATTGGTTTTAGCGGGATTTCTGGTATCCTTCTTAAAGATGCCAAAGATCCAGATTTATCTATCTGTTCTTTTTCCCATATGATTTTAACGAGTTTCCCAATACAAAGGCCAACATTTTCAATTGTATTTTGTTTTTGGTGAAGGAAATTTAAAAGTTCTTTAAAATTATTCAATTTCCACCTCCACAATTCTCTTTAACCATTGCGCCAGCGCCAAAGCCTCAACCGTCGCAAGGCGTAGGGTGTTGAAATCGGATTCCGCAATTTCTTTAAGGGCATCCTCTTTAACAATGTTTCGGTTTTTTAGCCATTTATTAACAATTTCATATATCGGCTTTCTCTCGTCTTTTGAATTGTAAAAGGCAAGGGTGGGAACTAAACCGTTATTTACTATAAGTGCGGGAAGTCTCATAGCCCCCGTTTTAAATTTTTCGTGTTTAAGTTTGTCGTTTTTTTCTTTAAACTCTCTAACTTCGTTCAAACAAAATGCTGCCCTTTCCTGCTCAAGCGTTCTTTTGCTCATTCTCTCCTCCTTTGTTTTCCGGATAAAGCCTTACCCTCATAATTCCCCTTCCAAGCGTTTCATCCCCACCGAGTTGGATGATGGGATTATCCTTAATTAATTCGGATATTTTATTAAAAACATCTTTATACTCCTTAATCTTGTTGTCGTTATTCCTCTTCTTGTCATTATTCTCAACCTCGTTGTTATTACTCCCTTCGTTCCTCTTTTTCGGATCGGATACAAACAAAAGGGAATAGAATACGCTTTCCGATGGTATAAGTTCCTCCGTGAATAGCGCCCTGCTCTTAACCGTTCCAGTTAATTGGTTTATCCTTATCCTCGTCCTTATCTCAACGGCATATGTAACAAAGTCCTTGAAAACATTATTGGAAACTATTACCAAACGCTCTTCAAGGCTTTGGGTTAGGTCATTTTCGGGTAGGATTTTATTTAAGGTTTCAGCCAAATCAATAAATAAATCACTTTGATAAACCTCAAAAACAAACTCTTCAAGGGCAACACTTTTCTTGTTTTGACCAATTATAAGCGATGAATTCTGTGAAACCAAAACTTTATCATCGCTAAAATTTTCCATTTTTTTCATTTTTTCCATCAGACTTTCAATTTTTGATATAAGTTCATTTAAGGTATCATCGGCTTTCAAATTCTGATTTTTTGGAGTTATCTTTAATATCTCTAAATTCTCCTTAAACCTTTTCAATACAAGGGGGCAGGTTATCCAAGCGAAAACACCCCTAACGGAACGAACTGGGTAAAGCAATATCTTGGCATCGGTTATGCTTATGCAACTTGCAAAATCGGAAGAATCTTCCTCGGGCCCGAATATTATTTCCACGGCATCCTTATTCCAATTTCTATAAGCCAAATCCCTTAGAACACCCTTTATTCCGCTTGACCATAGAACCGGAAAGCCCGTATGTCTCTCCCTTTGAACGGGCAAATCCACATAAGAGACGCTTTGCCCGGCACCCATATGCACCGGCGTTTCCGCATAAAATGTTATCAATGCGCCCTCTTTATACATATCTAACCCCCTTTTACTACCAAAACCAAATTTGTCCCTATAAACTCCTGATCTCCCGCCATATCCTTAACCTTGTACCCGTTCCCATCCTTTACCAAAAACCCAAGCGTTTCTATTGAAATGTCTTCCTCACACTCCGCCCAAATAACCGCTCCGGGTGGTAAAGACTTAACGGTTTTTCTTCCCTTATTCTTTGAATTAATACCCAGAATACTATACCCATCAACACACATAGAAATCACCTTAAAACCTTCAATCTTTGGAACGAAGTTATCCCCTTCAAAAACCCCATAACTCAAAAACAAAAACATAACCCTATCCTCCCTTTTTAAATCCAGTTTTTCGTCTAATCCAAGTTCTTTAAGAAGGAATTCCCGGAAATCACAATTTTCGGCTTTATATCTCACACTTCTCATTTCCCCACCGAGTTTTAAAACCATAGGTGTGTTATATAAAAACCCTTCGTCATTTTTATCTTTGAAATCCACCCAAAAAGCGAAGGAACAATCATCATTCAACTCCAAATACTTTACCCTATACATCGCATTTTCCTCTCCTCCTACGGAATTTAAGTTTCTGTCCATCTTTATACCGACCCTACCATCATATTTAAAGATACTCGCATTTCCTACAATATCCCTATTCAAAGTGTTAGGATTACCTTTTAAAAGTTCCTTTAAGCCTTTAAGATTGATAAACCCCCGAAAACCCTCAATTTCCTCAGAACCTTTATAAATCGGAAGCATTTCAATATTCGGTTTATTCGTGTTTTTATATTTAAAAATCCTAAAATTGCCATCATTTTGGGGTTTTAATATGAAGAATCTATTACCGGAGTCTTTTTTCCTCTCGCCATAAAGGTTGCAAGGCTTGGGTAATAAAAGTTCTCCCTTATACTCCACAAAAGGACCATAAACGGCGTTTAAAATGTTTGAAACATCTTTATTTTTGTGGGTGTATATCTTTGAACACACCGCACCCGCAAATGTTGTGGGATGGGGTGGGAATACGCTTTCGGCCACATCACCCATGTTAAAAGGTTTTCCAGAACCAAAGAACAAAACATCAAAGGGTTTAATGGTTAGTTTTATCACTCTATGGATTTCAATATACTAAGGGCAACCAACCTTATAAGCGGTTTCTTATTTTTGTTGTAAATATACTCTTCAAAAGCAATTTCAACCTCTTCTGGTGGTATAGTGTATGATATTTCTATAGGAAGCCAAGGGAAGGGAAAACCATATTTACGCCATAAGTAATACCAATCTTCAATTGTCCAATACCAACGATTGTGCGGAATTGGCACATCGTTATGCTTCCACAAATCCAAAAAGTGAGGAATGGCATAATCGGGATATTTCAACCAATAGTAATAACCGGCATATTCCCCGGGTCTATTTTTAAGAAAATACGAAAGTTTTGAAATTTCAGATCTCATATGGTAATAAGCGGTGGCTTCGCATAAACTTTCCTCAATTACCTTGTAATAATCGGGAAAACTACCCGATCTGTATTTATGATTTGGGGCATCAAGGTATGCATGCGTTAATTCGTGAATTAGAACGAATTTAAAAACGCTTTCGGGATTTTGATATTTCCAAATCCTTTCGGGGCATAGATAAATTCTACCATTAGTATAGCAACCCAAATTTACAATCTTTGTTTTACATCTTGAAAGCATACGGTCAAGTTCCTCCGATGAAATATGCTCTCCCCTTTCCATCCTACTTTCAATGACTTGCATAATATCCTTTACGCATTCTTCGCTTAATCCATCACTCGGCGGGCAAACCTGATCCATAGTGCTTTCGTTTACGGTTATAACCTCCGTAATTTTGTGCCAAGCCATTATAAGATATGTTAGCCTATTGACTACATCGTTATACAAATCCATAGGCACATTTATGCTGCTGTCCATATTATGTATGACCGGCATAGGATGGTAATTATATAACGGAATCCGGTTATGCGTTATAGGGCTTAAAACCCAAGGTCTTAACGAATATTATACGGGTATATGCGATTATTTGAACACTTATCAGTTAAAAACCTTATTTTACAGGTTTAAAGCCCGCGATTTTAACCAATACAATTTTACCCAAAACCGAAGAAAAAAGGTCGGATAAAACCGCTTGGGTGTTCTCTATTAACTGTTTGTTCCAAATATCTATTTCTTCCTTCGCCTTCCTTTTAGCATAAACCATCATACTATCAAAAACGGGTGAGGCCTCAAAAGACTTCATGGGTGTTCCGAAAATCCCCAATTCTTCCGAAACAACCCACCACTTTTGAATACTTACATCTATCTTTGGTTCCGGCATAACTATATCCACAGTTATCGTATCCCCCTTATGCCCGAGTTTGATATCCTCTTTCTTTATCTTTGAAATATCAAAACCCAACTTGTAAAGGACAACATAGCTTATGTTTGTTTTTCTTCCCCCTATCTTTATGGGCCCGGGTATTAAAGGGCTAACGGTATCCTGATAGATATACTCCCTTTGAACCTCCAATGTTATCAAATCCGCCACACTTCTCATTGACCTTAAAATCCCATCGGGGGTAATAACAAAGGTATAATGCTTATCCCTGAACAAAGCGGAAATCCCTGCCCTGTTTATATATAAAACTCCTATTACCGTCCATATCAAACCCCATATAACCATAAACCAACAAACCTTTTTCCAAAAACCTTTAAACATAAGCGGATATTGTAAGGTTAATCCCTATGCCACCTTAAAATTACGGGTTGAAAACCGTTATAGCCCTTGGCGGGAATGCTTTAAGGAAAAAGGGTGAGGGCTTTGATTTTGATACGCATTACGAAAACGCCTATTTAACCTTTTCAAATTTAGCCGATACGGGGATATTCTCGGATGAGTTTAAGGTGTGTATAACGCATGGAAATGGGCCACAGGTAGGTATGGAATTTATGAAAAACTTTTTGAGTAAGGATAAGTTTCCGATATTTCCCCTTGATTCGCTAACGGCATCCACGCAGGGATGGATAGGTTATATCTTTGAGAGGGCTTTGAGAAAGGTTTTTAAAGAGAGGGGAATAAAAAGGGAAGTTGTTGCCATAATTACCCTCGTTGAGGTTGATAAAAACGACCCATCCTTGAAAAATCCCACAAAGCCAATAGGCGAATTTCTAAACGAAAAGGAGGCAAAGGAGTTGTCAATATTAACGGGTTTGCCCGTAAAGATGGATTCAAACAGGGGTTGGAGGTTTGTCGTTGGCTCACCTTACCCAAAGAGGGTTTTAAACGCCGGTATAATCAACACGCTTTTAGAAATGGGAATGGTGGTTATAGCGGTGGGTGGGGGTGGTATCCCGGTTGATAAGGATTTAAACGGCGTTCCCGCCGTAATTGATAAAGATTTGGCATCCTCGCTTTTGGCAAGGGAGATCAATGCAAACGAGTTTATAATTTTAACCGAGGTTCCGGAAGTTTATATAAACTTTGGAAAGGCAAACCAAAAGCCTTTAAAAAACATTAGAATTTCCGATTTGGAAAGGTTTTTAAAGGAAGGGCATTTTGCACCGGGAAGTATGGAGCCCAAAATAAGGGCCGTTATAGAGTTTGTAAAAAACGGAAGCGGAAAAGCCCTTATTACATCACCCGAACACTTAAAGGAAGCGTTAAGAGGTGAAAGGGGTACCTGGATTTTACATTAAAACCTCTTCGGGAACAAAGAGAAACCTTTTCATAACCTCACGGGAAAGGCTTTTTAGTGTATCCGTTGGCAAAACCGAAGATAACTCCCTTAAACTACCTTCAACCTCTACCTTTATACTCTCCTCCGCATCCGGGTCATAGGGGGTATATGCAACATCCTTAGGGGTTCTTTCAACAATATAATAACGTGGATCAAAATCCAACTTTTTACATATGCCCTCCAACTCCTTGTACTTTTCCAAAAAATCCCCCTTTATCTCCACAGCCTTAAACCTAACACGGTTTATAACCCTCCTTGAAAGGTCTGAAAGAATCTTATCCTTTTCCTTCTGCCATTCGGAAATCGTGTAAAATATTAGGGGATCGTCTATGTATAAAAGGTGTTCAGCCGCCTCATAGGGATCCCTTGCGTTTATACAAGCCCTAAGGGGTTCTGGTATAAAAATGTTTTTCCCGTCCGACAACAAATCCTTAACCCTCTTGAAAAGTGAAAACAGTATAGCCTGAAAACCTATATTCGTCTTGTGGTAATAAACGGACCAATACATCAGATACCTCGCTATAATATAACTTTCCGCCGCAAAAATCCCCTTTAAAGTTATCACAAATTCCCTTCCCCTCGGTGTTTTAAAGAGTTTTGAAGATTGGATTAACCTTTCAACATCTATTAAGCCGTAATCAACGCCGCAATAGTATGCATCCCTACGCAAATAATCAAGCCTATCCACATCCATCTGCCCTTCTATGAGTTGGTATTTAAAAGGTTCACAATTCCTTTTGAATATATCCAAAATCCCCTCAACCAAACCTTCGCCTAGGATTTCCCTAAACTTTGTTTCTACGATTGCAATTCCAACCTCCTCGTGCCTAAAAGGTAAAAGCGTGAATTCAAGGGCATGGGATAAGGAGGTATGCCCTATATCGTGAAGCAAGGCGGCAAACCTTATGGTATCCCAATCATCCTTGGTTATAACTTCACCCGTTTCCTTGAACTTCCTTAAAAACTTCACGCTTAAATGATATACCCCTAACATATGGGAAAACCTCGTATGCGTAGCGCCGGGATATACATAATCCGCCAAACCCAAGTGCTTGATCCTCCTCATCCTTTGAAAATACGGGTGTGAAATGACCTTTAAGGCCAAATCATCCAACTCTATAAAGTCCGAATATATCGGATCCCTTATGTATTTCATACGGGTAGCAATATTTCCACAAGGGCATAACACTGTACGGCGTTATCAAAAAATGTATTCCCACTTTTGGCCTTTAAAGATATGTTTTCGGTATTAAAAAGGGTTTTTAAGGAGTTGACGATTTTATCCCTATAAGGCGCCAACTTGGGCTTTGAAAGGATTACGGTTATATCCAAAAATTTTATTGAAACACCCCTTTCCTCCAACAACTCCATTGCCTTCCTCGCAAAAACCTCGCTCCTTACACCTTCCCATTTTGGATCGTTATCCGGAAATACCGTACCTATGTCCCCATATCCGAGACCAGAAAGTAAAGCATCAACAACCGCGTGAATAATAACATCACCGTCGGAATGCCCTACGGCACCAAAATCTTCCGAGATTTTAACACCACCCAGGTATAAAGGCCTGCCCAATTCAAGCCTATGAACATCATAACCGAAAAAAGTCATCTTTTCCATCTTCAACCTTTCAAGAACCATTAAATCTTCCGGATATGTTATTTTGAAATTCCACCTATTGCCCTCAACAAAAACGGGTTTTATACCCAAAACCCCACTCATTAAGCTACCCTCATCCGGATAGATTCCCTTGGCGCTTTCATAAGCCTTTAAAAACAAATCCCTTTTTACCTTCTGGGGTGTTTGAACCAAATATACGAGATCCCTATTTATGTAATCCCCATTGTATATAACGCTATCCGGAGGTTTTATAACCGGGATTACGCAGTCCCCTTGGGTTTCAATAACCCTTTTTACAACCTCTGGGGAAATGTTTGCCCTTGCACCATCGTGTATTAAAACATAATCGCCGGACGAGATTAAAACCCCGTTATAAACCGAATGCATCCTTTCATTGCCACCCTCAACAACCTTAACACCTAAGCCCCTCCACCCTTCAACATCTTCACTTGGAACAACCAGGACAATGTCCTCAACCTTTAAACTTTTAAAAACTTCAATTGAAAAGAGGATTAAAGGTTTATTTCCGATTTTATAGAATTGCTTTTTAAAACCGATTCTCCTCCCCTTGCCACCCGCAACTATAACCGCACTTACCATTCCACCTGGGAGAACAGGTGTCTAATACCCTGCCTGTAAAAATCCTCAATAGCCTTTTTTAAGGCCTCATCTTCGCTTTCCCTATCGGGAAACCACAAAGAATTACCCGTAATATTCGCATCGCCTACAAATTTCTCTCCGCTGGCCAGGTCAATAAACTCTATTTTACCAATTAAGGAAAGCCTGTATGATATAACCTTTCCGGAATTGTCATACTGTTCGGGGGTTTTCACATATGCGTTAAATACGGTTTTTATCATAAGTTTGGCGTTTGAGCTATCCGTTGGCTTCAACCTTCCATCGGACCTTATAGAGTTCAAACCGTAGTTTAAAGACAAATCCTGAACCAAAGGGTAATCGGTTTTGTTTTCGGGTATAGAAAAATATACCCTATTATACCCCTTGGGTAGGCTTACACCAAATGTGTATATACAATTAATAACCCATAGAGCGCAGAATGGTAAGGAATTCCTTAGTGTCTTTAAGGGCAGTCTCAAAATCCACATCGTATTCCGCCACGAGGTCGCTTGCTATCTGTTCTGCGTTCCTACCCTCCTTATAGCCCTTATATATCCTTGCGGCCGTCTCGTTCATAATCAAGCTTTCCGCTTTAAGCCTTTTCGCGGTTAGAAGGCCTCCTATCCCAAGGGTTAATGCCCCCAAACCCATAAGTTTTAAAAATTCCCTTCTTGTCATGATGCAGGTATTATAAGGGTGAAAATTTACCCCCTTAGAATAATCGCCTTATGATATCCGAACCCTATAAGGGCAAGATAGTTTCAAATTTAAAGGTTTTGGATTATTCCGAAAGGCTAAACTTAGCGGAAAATTACGGTTGGAATGTCCATAAAATCCCAGCCGGTTATGTTCTCGTGGATTTCTACGACCATACGCATAACTCCCTATCCGAGGAGCAGTTTGCCGCATTATTCTTAGGGGATGAAGCGTATGCCGGGAGCGAAAACTTTCTAAACATTCAAAGGAAAGTTAAGGAAGTTTTTGGAAAGGATTGGGTTGTACCAGCCCACAATATTAGGGGAGCGGAACACCTTCTGTTTAAATCCTATTTACAGGAACAAAGGTTTGCCGCAAATCATCCAACGGATACATTAAGGGTTTTGGCAAAATACTTTAAATCGGAAATCTATGAGTTTTCCGATATTTCGGAAATTCCAAAGGACATAAAGTTCGTATATATATCCGCATCGCCAAAAAACATAGAGAAGTTAGGGGTTTGGTTGGGGGAGTTGAAAAAGGCGGGTAAGTTTTTAATCCTTGACGGTTCAAATCTGTTTTCACTCCTGGCTTTTATGAGCATTGAAAAAAACGGTGATATTGGGGATTTAAAGGGTGGGGTTTTGGAACTGGTTTCCTTTGCCGATGTTTTGCTAATTGACGCCTCACAGGATCTCTTTTCACATGTCGGCGCATTGATTATTACGGGTTATGAGGAGGTTTATCGTAAGTTCCAAAGTTGGGTGGTTTCCTTTGAGGGTTTGCACACATACGGGGGGCTTGCGGGTAGGGATATGGAGGTGATTTATAGGGGGTTTGATGAGGCACTTAGGGGTGATTATCACCTTTGGAGGTATAAGGAAATTGAGAGGTTTTATAAAAAGGTTAAGGAACTCGGTTATGAGGTTTCGCCAAAGTTCTCACCTATGGGGTTCCATATAAAGGTTGAAAATCCATACCCTTTTAACTTAGCCCTTTACCTTTCCGGCCAGGTTAGGGGGTTTGCAAAGAAGAATACCCTTTGCCTTCACATACCCAAAAGGACATATTTAAGGGAACATTACGAATACTTTGCGGATGTTTTGAAATACTTAAAGGATAAACCCCTGCCGAACCTATCGCCCGACTTTGAAACGGATTTCAAAGAGGATGAGGTCTTAACATTTACCCCCTCAAAACCCCTTTATAGGTATGATGTTGTGCCCTTTAACGCATACCCTTACAGGTTCAAATCCGTTGAACTCCTTATACACAGGAGCAGGGAGTATAGGGAAAGGGCTATAGAGGAGGCGGGTTATAATACCTTCCTTTTGAGAAGTGAGGATGTTTATATAGACCTACTCACGGATTCGGGTACGGCGGCTATGAGCGATGAGCAGTGGGCTGATGCCTTATATTATGAATGGAAGGACCCTTATGAGTATTTGAGGCAGGCGGTTTATGATGTTTTCGGATTTAATTACTTTATACCCACACATCAGGGAAGGCAGGCGGAGCACTTCATATCACAGGCCCTGATAAAACCGGGGCAATATGTCATAAACAATATGTATTTTACGACCACGAGGTTCCATCAGGAATATGCCGGTGGAATATTTGTAGATCTTATAATACCGGAGGCTCACGACCCCACATCCGAACATCCCTTTAAAGGGAACCTTGATGTTGATGCGGTTTATAGATTTATTAAGGAAAAGGGTCCAAAAAATGTGGCGTATATATGCGTTGAAACGAATGTGAATATGGCGGGTGGACAACCCGTATCCCTTGAAAATGTTAAGAAAATAAGGGAAATAGCCGATGAGTTTGGAATTCCCGTAGTTTTTGATGCAACAAGGATTGCGGAAAACGCGTACTTTATAAAAACGAGGGAAAAGGGTTATGAAAATTGGAGTATAAAGGACATAATAAGGGAACTGCTTTCTTATGCGGATGCGGCAAGTATATCCGCAAAAAAGGATCCTCTAACCAACATAAGCGGATTACTCCTTATAAGGGATCCGGAGGTTTATAATAGGGTTTATGAGTTTGCAACCGCCTTTGACGGTTCCCCTTATGACGGGGGTTTGGCCGATAGGGATTTGGCCATATTGGCAAGGGGCCTTTACGAGATGACGGATTACCATTACCTAAGGAGTAGGATTCAGCAGGTTCAATATTTGGGGGAGAAATTGCATTCCCTCGGAATACCGGTTGTTAGGCCCATTGGTGGGCATGCGGTTTATTTGGATGCCAAGAGTTTTTTACCCCATATACCGCAGGATGAATATCCAGCCCAGGTTTTGGCGGCGGAGATTTATATAGAGGGTGGGGTTAGGGTTATGGAGAGGGGAACGGTTTCGGCGGGAAGGGATCCGGAAACCGGAGAGAATAGAAAACCAAAACTTGAACTCGTTAGGATCACAATATCTAGGAGGGTATACACAACGGATCATATGGATCAGGTGATAGAAACCATATTGGGTGTTTGGAACAGGAGGGAAAGTATAAGGGGTTTGGAATTCGTTTATGAGGCGCCCTTTTTGAGGTTCTTCACATCAAGGTTCAAAAGGAAGGGATAGAGACTTCCAATTTTATCCAATCGCCCGAACCTATTAAGTTTTCCCAAATGGTTTTATCCACGGTTTCTTTTAACAAAATCCTCCTCAAAACCTCAATGGCCAGTTGGTGTGATACCACAAAAACGACATTATAAGCGTTTATTTCGGAAAACCACAAAATATCCCTTACGGCCTTTTCGAGCCTTTCCGCCATATCAAGAACGCTCTCTCCGCCGGGTGGCGCCACATCAACCGTCCCCCAAAGTTCCGGAAATTCCTCCCTTATACCTTCGTAAAATTTCCCTTCCAATTCCCCCATATTCCTCTCCCTCAGTCTCCAATCGAGTAAAACGGGCGCATTTGGATGTAGTCGCCTTATAAGGTTTGCGGATATTATGGCCCTTTTTAAGTCGGATGAGAATATTACATCGGGATTATCCGGTATTTTTCCGACCTTTTCCAAGAATATCTTTTTGGCCTCTTCATAAGGTTCTATATCCGCCCACCCTTGTATTCTCCTCTCATCATTCCAAACCGTTCTCGCGTGCCTTATTAGGTAGATTTTCATAATGTATCGTCCAGCCAAGGGAATTTGCTTTTGTAAAACCTAACAAAGCGGGGGTATAATATCCCTCCGAGGATATCCTTTATAAACTGCTTAACCTCTTCGTGGGAGACCTTCCCCGAGTATATCTCGTCTATAAATTCCGCAACACTGTAAGCCCCGGGTGGCATGGCCATGGCATCGTATCCGGAGAGTTTGTAATCCATAAACTCCCAAGAAACCATATATATTGCCAAAAGGATGGCCTCAACATATTCCCTGTTTTCAACCTTTTGCAATTTCATCAACAACCCCTTCTATTTTTCTCTTATTTTCCTCGGAAGGTTCAACCAGGGGGAGTCTATAAGGCCCCATTTTAAAACCGATATGGTTTAATGCCCATTTAAGGGGAATGGGATTGGGTTCAACGAAAAGGACTTTAAACAAGGGGTATAGTTTTAGGTGCATTTTCGGGTCCTTGGTTTTAACGAGTTGAACTACGAGTTGGGGGAAGACATTGCTGGCAACGGAAACAACCCCGGATGCCCCTATGGACATAAAGGGTAATGTCATTGAATCGTCGCCGGATAAAACGAAAAACCCTTCCCTTGCCTTTAAAAGGATTTCCGAAACCGCATCGCAAGAACCCGAAGCCTCCTTTATACCCACTATGTTTTCAATATAAGATAGTTCCGCAACGGTTGAAGGGGATATGGAAATCCCAGTCCTTGAAGGCACATTGTATAAAACTATTGGAATTCCCACCTTTGAGACCTCCCTAAAAAACTCGTAAAGTCCCCTTTGTGAGGTTTTAAGGTAATAGGGGACAACCACGAGGGCGTAATCGTACCCCAGATTATAAACCCTTTCCGTCCACTTTAAAACACTTTTTAAGTTGTTTGTCCCAGTCCCCGCTATAAGTTTTAAACCCTCTGGCGAGTTTTCCTTCAAAACCCTAAAAACCTCATCTTTCTCTTTATCGTCCAACAACGGCGCCTCACCCGTTGTACCCAAAACGACTACCCCATCCACACCGTTTTTGTGCTGAAACTCCAAGAGTTTGATATACTCTTCAAAGTTTATACTCCCGTCCTCTTTATAAGGTGTTGGTAAGGCCGTCCAAACCATAAACGGGAATTTTAACGGGGATTTGGAAGTCCCATTTAGCAAAAAATCCGGCTTTACAATACCCGCTAACTTATGAAGCTCCTATACGAAGGGAAATCAAAAAAGGTTTATGAAATCAGCGATAATGAGGTTTTTGTGGAGTTTAAAGATGAGGTTACGGCTTTTAACGCGCAGGTAAAGGCGGAGTTTAAGGGTAAAGGGTATTACACATTCAAAATATCCTCCCTCCTCTTTGAACTCCTGAAAAGCAAGGGAATACCAACACACTACATAGAGCCGGATACGAATGGGTTTAAGGCGTATAAGGTTAAAATCCTCCCCGTTGAGGTGGTTTTAAGGAATAGGGCGGCGGGTAGTATCGTTAAAAGGCTTGGTATTCCCGAAAATACGGAGTTCAAACCCCCTCTAATTGAATTTTTCTATAAGTCCGACGAGTTGGGAGACCCATTGGTTTGTAAGGAACACATACTGAGGTTTGGCTGGATGGGCGAGAAGGAGTTAAGGGAGGTTGAGGCATTAGCCTTTGAGATTACGAAAATTCTAACGGACTTTTTC
Organism: Caldifarciminota bacterium; assembly: GCA_039802605.1. GTDB lineage: Bacteria > Hydrothermota > Hydrothermia > LBFQ01 > LBFQ01 > Caldipriscus. The sequence goes on from JBDRWW010000005.1 coordinate 32,974, forward strand.
GCCGGGAAAAACCTTCTACTCGTTGATATAAAATACGAATTTGGGATTACAAACGATAACCGTATAGTCCTTGCGGATGAAATAAGTCCGGATACTTTCAGGGTTTGGACGGTAAAGGGTGAGAGCCTTGACAAGGATGTTTTCAGGAAAGAGGGTAGGAATGTGGTTGAGGTTTATAAAAAGCTTTACGAAACATTGGTGGGGTAAAATCTATGGAAAGGCCTTTGGTTTCAATAGTAATGGGCAGCGCATCGGATAAGGATAAAATGGAGGGCGCGGCGGAGGTTTTGAAGGAATTCGGCGTTCCCTTTGAGGTTAAGGTTGTATCCGCCCACAGAAGCCCCGATGTCGCTTATGAATACGCGAAAAATGCGAGGGAAAGGGGTATAGAGGTTATAATCGCGGGTGCCGGAGGCGCCGCCCATTTACCGGGGGTTTTGGCCGCAATAACAACATTGCCGGTTATAGGGGTACCCATAAACGCATCACCTTTAAACGGCGTTGATTCCCTGTATTCAATAGTTCAAATGCCACCCGGAATACCCGTCGCAACCGTTGGTATAGATTCGTCGAGAAATGCGGGGCTCTTGGCGATTAGAATACTGTCCATAAAATACCCGGAATACGCCGAAAAATTGCAGAAATATGCCGAAAAATTAAGGGAAAAGGTTTTAAACAGCAAGGTGGAATATTAGGGAACGCTTAGGGCTTTTCTTAATCCCGTCTCTTATAACATTCGTTTTTTATAGTAAGAGTTTGGGTTTCTCCTTTGTTTGGGATGATTTGGCAAACTTTAACACCCTTTCGCATATGGCCCTATCCGATGTCATTAAGCCATCACCCAAAATAATATCTTTGAGTTCCCTCTTTGCCTCAAACTGGCGACCTTTAACAAACGGTTTATTTGTTTTTTTCGGCAACTTTACCCCCTTCTTCGCCCACTTTGTAAATCTCTTATTCTTCTCCCTCAGCGTTGGGGTTTTATCCCTTTTGATATTCGAATTAACGAAAAATACCGCATCTTCTTTAACTTTTTCCCTAACGTTCTCCCTACACCCCGCAAGTGTTGAGAGTGCGGTATGGCCTTCATCCTTTTCCCTATATATCCTCCCCTCCCTGTTATCCGTATATCTCGCTTTGAAAAATAGAAAATCCTTATCCGCGGTTTTCTACTCGGCTGCCCTACTATTTAAGGAAAGCGCTTTGGCCGTTTTCCCGGTATTATTTTTTATAACGGGGGGAAAGGGAAAGGTTGTATATACCGCGATAACCGCTTCATATCTCATTTTAAGGCAGTTTGCCGTAGGGGTTATACCATACGAGCAAAAGCCGCATTATGACATAAACACACTAAGGGACATGCTTTTGGGCTTGGGTTTTTATGTTAAAAGCACCTTCTTCCCCTACCCTTTTAGGGTTTATACCCCCGATGTTCCAAAGGATTTTTGGGTAATATTGTTCTTGATAATTGGTATAATTGCCTCTTTCTTTCTCTTTTTAAGGTTTAGGGAAACGGGGGTATGGGTTATCCTATTCTTTTCAAACCTTTTATTGCACCTTTTGGTTGTGGGTTTTGAGAGGGCGCCTTCCGTACTGTCTTATAGGTATATGGCTTTGAGTTTGGCCGCACTTGTAATAATTTTGGCGTTAGTGTTTAAGGAAAGGGGGCAGATTTTCTTCTTACCGGTTCTCGGAATATCCTCGGTGTTTTCCTTTAATGTTATGGACATTTGGAGGGATAATTTTAACTTTTGGGAAAAGGCTTATGATAACAACCCGGATGACCCAACGGTTTTATTAAACTACGGTTCAACACTGCTTTCAAGGGGTGATACACTCGGATTAAATTTAATGTGGAAGATAATAAAGGGGAATTATGAAAACGAGGATAAGTTTGATGCCGGTGTAAATATAATGGCTTATCACTTCAACAAGGGGGATTTTGAAAGATGCCTTGAATTTTCCGACAAAATAAGGTCTTTGGGTGAAAACGATTTGTACTATTACCTCAAAACGTTGTGCGCGTTAAATGTGGGGGATACGCTTGGGGCAAAGGAGAGTATAAAGGAAGGTATAACAAAATACCCACATAGGCCTGAACTCTTAGACCTGGCCAAAAAATTGGGAGTTATTTGACGGATTCGTCAATCCATTTTAAGTAATCCGGGTTTCCGGCAATTATAGGCAGTGCTATTATTTCGGGGACTGTGTATGGATGGTTTTCCTTTATGGTTTTTTCAAGGGTTTCAAACTTTTCCGTGGATGTCTTTATTATAAGTAGTTCTTCGTCGTCCCTTTCAATGTTTCCCTTCCACCAATAGAAAGACCTCAAACCCTTAACCACATTTACGCACGCCGCAACCTTTTCCTTAACGAGGATATCCGCCAACTCCTCCCCTTTGCCCCTTGGGACGGTGCAAAAAACGACTATATAATGGATTTCGTTTCTTCCCATAGCTTATCCATCTCCTCCAATGTTAAATCGCTTAAATTCTTGCCCCTTTCCTTGGCGAGTTTCTCCATTAAGGAAAACCTCTCTATAAACTTTTTATTTGTGAATTTCAGGGAATCCTCGGCGTAATACCCGGCTTTCCTCGCAAACTGCGCCAAGGTAAATAGCAAATCCCCCAACTCCTTAAACCTATCTTCACCCTTTGAGCTCATAAACTCGGAGAATTCTTCCTCAACCTTTTTTAGGACTTCGTCATCGCTTTTCCAATCAAAACCAACCCTGGCAACCTTCTCGCCCAAGCGGTGCGCCAAAATTAAGGCCGGCCTTCTAAAATCAATTCCGGAAAGCATACCGTCCTTTTTTGTAATCTCCCAATTCCTCAAAAGTTCCTTTATACCCCAACCCCTTTTATCTCCAAATATATGTGGGTGTTTAAACACGAGTTTGTTTTTTGCGTTTTCAATTATTTCCTCTGCCTTTCCGATACCCTCGTCTTCGGCAATGAAGAGTAGCATAACAACCGTAGCCAACAAATCCCCTATCTCCTCTTTTATCCTGTCCTTATTGTTATCCTCAACCGCCTCTATGTATTCATAAACCTCTTCCAAAGCCTGATACCTCAAAGAGAAAAGGGTTTGCTGCCTATCCCAAGGGCATTCCCTTCTCAAAACTTTGATTATTTCAACGAATTCCGCTAGATTTTTTAATCCCATTCCATCACCTTCTTTATAGCCCTCTTTATTCTAAAAGCATCCGGGTGATAATACACCTGTTGGGCGAAGGGGTATGGGGTATCGTATCCGGTTACCCTAATTATAGGCGCTAAAAGGTATTCTATGGCCTTTTCCGCAACGAATGCGGAAAGTTCGGAGGCCATACTCGCTATCTTTGGGGATTCATTAACGACTATTAGCCTACCGGTTTTCGCCACGGAATTCAATATGGCCTCCCTATCAAAGGGTATTATGGTTTGAAGGTCTATAACCTCAACGGATATACCCTCTTCCCTTTCAATCTCATCCGCCGCTTGCTTTGAAGGATAAACCATATAACCGTATGTTATTATCGTTACATCCTTTCCTTCCCTAACTATTCTCGCCTTACCAAAGGGTATTGTGTAATCCTCGTCCGGAACCTCCTCCTTAACCGCCATATAAATCTTTTTGGGTTCAAGGTAAATAACGGGGTCATCCCCCCTTAAAGCCGTTCTCAAAAGACCCTTTGCGTTATAAGGGGTTGAGGGTATTGCTATAAAAACCCCACCCATATGAGCAAATATTGCTTCCGGGCTTTGGCTGTGATAATGTCCACCACCTATCCCGCCGCCGTATGGTGCCCTTATTACAACGGGAGCCTTCCACTGGCCTCCCGATCTATACCTTATTTTTGATATTTCGCTCATAAGTTGATCAAATCCCGGCCAGATAAAGTCTATAAACTGTATCTCCGCAACGGGTTTTAAACCGTATAAAGCCATACCGAAAGCCGCCCCTAAGATCCCGGCTTCGGATAGGGGTGTATCTATAACCCTTTCTTCGCCGAATTCATCTATTAGCCCTTCCGTAACCAGGAAAACCCCACCCCTCCTACCCACATCCTCGCCGAGTACAATTATCCTGTCATCCCTACGCATTTCCTCCGCGAGGGTATCCCTTATAGCCTGTCTCAATTGAACCGCCTTTTTACTCGTGGGTTGTGCTCCCTCTTCAAGTTTTATTACCATAGCGGGAATTTTAAGGGAGTAAAATTCCATCCTTTGACAAAAATTAAACACACCCTTAGAATATCGGTATATAGTAATTGCAACCATTATTTCGGCGGGTTTAATTCTCTCACAGGATTTTGAGGGCGCTTCCCACCTAGCGGGTGGGTAAAGCTGGATTTGGGCGCAAGTTCTTCGGATGGGTGGAGGAGGGCCAGTTATAAGGCGAGGTCTGGTGTATATTCGGCGACCGTGGTTTATACAACATCTTACCAAAACGAATGGTTAATAACCCCCGCACTGGACTTATCAACGGCTACCCATGTTATACTTTGGTTTTATGAGGACGAATACTACTGGGATGGATGGGGTGAACACCACAGGATAAGGGTTTCAACCACATCCCAAACGGATACCTCAACATTTACAACCGTTTTGGATATGACGCCTTATACCCATAACATCAACGGTTTCAAAGGGGATCCGGTTGTTGTTGATCTGTCATCGTTTGCCGGAAACTCAACGGTATATGTGGCATTTCAGTATGAAGGTACGGATGCGGATGTTTGGATGGTGGATGATATAGGCGTATGGGTGGCTCATCCAAACGATGTAAGACCCGTAGCGCTCGTTTCACCTTCGGAGTATGCCCCCTCTTACTTCACGCCAAGGGTAAGGATTCAAAACTTCGGAGACAACCCACAAAGCAACATACCCATCAGACTCATATTTGAAACATTGGACGGAACACCCGTTTATAATCAGGTGGCAAATTATACGGGAACTTTGAACTTTTTCGACACCGCAACCGTTAACTTTCCGACATTCACCGGCTCCGACAACAGGGTTTATAGGTATTACATAATAACCGAGTTGCCCTCGGATAATTACAGGGGAAACGATACCATTACCGGATATATATATACATACACAACGCCTATGATGGTATTGTTTGAAAGGTTCACCCAGCACAACTGTGGCCCTTGCGCCTCGGCGGATCCCTATCAACTCAGCATATACCAATCACATGTGGATACCGCTTATAACATAGGCATGATAACATATCACGCCTGGTGGCCGGGTTCAAACAACGACCCATTTTATAGATACGATACGATGCCACAAAGGCAGAGGATAATTTATTACGGCGTAAACGCCGTTCCTTGGTTGGTATTGAACGGTGTTAACAATGTGGGACCCAATTGGACAACCTGGGCTTCTCAGGTTTCATATGAAGAATCTTACAGGAAAACGCCCGTTGAGTTCAAGTTTGATTTATCAAATACCTTTGTGGATTTAAACGGTGATGGTTTTATATCGCTTTGGATTAAGCAGATAGGCGAAATGGTTAATAAACCCTATAAGCTCCGCGCGGTTATAGTGCAGGATAGCGTCTATTACAACGCCCCCAACGGTACAAATTTCCACATAATGAAGTTCAGGCAGTGGAGGGATACATCCTTTACAGCGTTGGCTATGGGGGATTCGGTTTATTACAGCATACCTTTTAACCTCGTGGTTCCACCCACATATCCTACGGATCCGGGAATAGAACTTGATAAACTCGTTGCAGTAGTATTTATACAAAGCGATGACGATAAAAAGGTTTGGGGTGTTGGTACTTTCCCCGTGGGTAGGTTCTTAGGTGTATCCGAAAGTGTATCCAAAAGGTGTTCTTACCTTCCAAACAAAGGGTTGAGATTAAGGTTTATTCCACTTCCGGTAGGTTGGTAAAGGTATATACAACCGAATTCGCCGGTTGGAAGGAGTTTAAACCCGTTTTACCAAAAGGTACATATATTGCGGAGGTTAAAGTTGGAGGGAATAAATCTTAGCCGTTATTTTTGCTTATTCGTGCAAGAAAAGAGGAGAAGGTGGAAGCGGGGGTGGGGAGGAACTCCCCTACCCCATCCTTGTGGAACAGGTCACAAATTATCAGTGTACCCCATGTAAGGGGGCAAACGAGGTTATAGACTCCTTGGCGGATGCCCATCCCGACAAAATATTCCCAATACGCTACCATGTGAATACCCCTTACCCAGGTGATCCCCTCAACAACGAATACGCCGATAGTATGGTTTCCTTCCACGGTTTGGATTTGAGTCGTGGTGTTCCTATAACCTTAATAGGAGGTGATTTTGTGGATTACGGATATGACGATAACCAGAGGGCGGATTATGTTCAGAGGTGGTATAACAGAATAAAGGAAAAGTCCCAAACCCAACCTTACTATAATCCAACGGTTGAACTAATATACGGCGACGGCGCCATTGATGTCAGTATTTCTCTTGATAAGCCGCTTCAAAGCGGTGATAATCCAAAGATATTCCTATCGGAATACAATGTTCCCCTACCACCCGGAAGCGAAAAACCCTATTCCAATTACGCCCTTCGCGGTATGATAAACGGTACAGGTGGAACATTTGTTGTAGATACCGCCTGGGATGTAAATAACCTTTATGTTATTTTTGCGATCTTTAACCCCTCAAAACGGGTTGTTGGGTTAAGCAGGGTAAAGGTTTCGAACACATCAAACACCTTTACATTCTACGCTACCGACCCGGTTGTCGATACGGTTGATTCGGGTGCAATATCTAAGTTTCATCTATATGCAAAAAACAATACAAATAAGGATCTGGTTATGACCTTAATGATTTCGGGAGTTCCGAGGTTTTGGAATACCGCCGTATGTTGGGGTATATGTATTTCGGGGAACAGGATAACGGATACCTTATAACACCTACAACCAAAGACTCGGCGAAAGGAGTGTAAATTTCAAGGTATATGTCAGATGATTTGGATATTTATAGGATTTGTTGCAACCGATATATACGGCAACAAAGTGGATTTTGACGGCATAGTTAAAGAAAAGCATGTGGTTTTAAACTTCTGGGCTACATGGTGCAATCACTGCGATGAGGAACTTGACAAACTAAACAAGCACTTTTCGGATAGAGACGATATCGTAATTATAGCGATTAGTCAGGATACAAAAAGGGACATAGAAAGGGTGAAGAGTATGGCCAAATCCCACGGTTGGAAAATGCCAATAGTGATAGACGACGGTAAAAGGATATCATCACAATTTGCCGTATTAGGCCTACCCACGGTTATAATATTTGAAAAGGGTGGGAAATTGAAGAAAAAGGTTTTCGGATACAACCCCAAGATAGTTGAAATAATAAGGGAAACCCTCAAACTGTGATATTCTTTTCCATATACAATTCCTTATGGTTATCCGATAGTGTTCGCAATCTCGGTAAGATTCTATTTGATTACAATTATGGTAGTTTTGGGTTATCATGCGAGATAAGGGATTATAGGACACCATCTCCTATATATGGCGATACCTATAAACTCAATTTGTTCAAACTTTCCGCAAAATATTTCGGAGGGGATTGGGAAATGCACTTGGGCGATAACAACATTACGGCTGGAAGGGGTTTATCGGTTTTTCTCTCATACGATGATAGGGCGCTTTTGGAGAGCTTCCTAAGGGGTGCATATTTCAGGTGGAGGTTTTTAAACCTGTACGGGGGATTAAAGAGAAAGTGGATATATTTTCAAGGGGATAGCGATACCACATATATAGGTGGCGTAAATTTTGATTTCAAAACCTTGGGAATAAATGGAATAAGGTATTTCATAAATTCAAAGGGGGGTTATTTGATCTCGGGAAACCTGAACGCATCCTTAGGATTATTGAAGGCCTATTTGGAAGGGGCTTATAGGTTTGGATACGACCCAACGGTCTTTGCGGAGGATACCGGTTATGGAATTTTCGGCAATTTAACATTTTCTTATGGTGACCTTTCCCTATCCCTTGAAGGTAAAAATTACAAAAGGTTGTATGTGGGATTCAATATACCGGCACCCGCAAACGGATACGGACTTTTGCCCACAAACGCCCGTTATGAAAGGGGAGGTTCGGTATACCTGTATTATAAAACCCTATACGCCGAATTTTCAAGGGGACTTTCAACATTAAACGGCGAGAAGGTTATGGATTTTATAAAACTGCAATATTACACCAATGTTTTAAACGACTTTATAACCTTAAAGGTTTCCGCCCATAGATTGTATTGGTTTCAAAATCTTGATGAATATTTGGCCTTTTGGGAAATCAAAACAAAAACGGAACCTTCCTTTATTGGATACTTAGAATATCGTAAAAGGAAAGGGGATGAACCCTTTGCATCTTTTTCTATACTCTATAAAGGTATAACCCTCGGAATATCCGGCAGATATTATAAATTCCAAAAGAAGAGGGATTACCTTCTTGGAATCGCCTACGATAACTACCGCTTCTTAAGGTTATCCCTGAGTTATGGTAGTTTTTCGGGGGATATAGTTTGCTCTTCCGGTGTTTGCAGGTATGAGCCTCCCTTTAAGGGTTTTAAAGGGGAAATTCAAGTGTCTATAACCCATCCTTAGCATCCTTATAATACCCATTGTATGAAAAAGGTTTTATTGGTTTTCGGTTTTGCCTCGCCGTTGTTTGCCCAGCCCTTCACATATCTGGGTATAATAGATGGGCAAATGGGTGCCTTCTCGGGTAATAGGAAGGATTCTACATATATAACGGGTTCGGGTTCTACCGTAAATACCGCCGTAAAAGCGGAAACACTATTCGTGGATCAGAGTTTCACATACATGGGCTACAACGCAAAGGGGATACAGAGAAAGGCGTATTACAACGGAAGTCCCTCGCCAATATTTGAAGACACGGTTTACGAGGTTGGCGATACTATGCACAGGTTAATGGTTGTGGGCAGGTCAAGTAGTTCAACATATGTGAAGGCGGATGTTAAAGCGCTGGTAGTTCCCTTTGTCGTCGGAAATTCCTGGACATTGGGTATAGCGGGCAACACCTATGTGGCGGACATTGACGGGGATAACAACTGGGCGAATCCCGACACATTCGTTATAACAAAGGATTCAATGTACGTTGTGTCTATGGGTACCGTTACGGTTCCGGCCGGAACATTTGACAGCGTATATACCATAAGGTTAAGGCTTGAAGGCAGGCTTTGGTCATCACTCGTATATTCCAACACCGGAAGTTCATCCGCCGCTTGGTCGGATTCCCTTTATAGGGATTATTACATTTGGTGGAAGCCCGGCCTTGGGTATGTTAAGGATTCAATGTTCCAGTTCGCCAAATGGAGATATCTCTTTGTTACAATACGTAACTTCTCCTGGGAAACTTCCGAGTTAAACGGTTATTGGGTAGATTTGGCCGAGAAGGGGAAATATCCCGAGTTATCGGGAAAGGGATACGCGGTTATATACGATATAACGGGTAAAAAGGTGGCGGAAGGTAAAGGTAAAATCTCTCTAAGGAAGGGTATATACTTTATTGTGCAAAAGGGGAGGGTGTATAAATACATTGTGAAGTGAGGGGAATAATCAAAGTGGCCCCCCTATGGGGGGCCGTCTTTTTCTCCTGTTTTGGTCCCAATTTTGGTGCCTATTTCAATACATATTACAACATAGATCGTATAGTTAAAAGGATTGAAAGGCTTGAATCCTTGGGCGATACATTATTGGCAAAACCATTATACGATTCCCTTGAAACAAAATGCGCATACCTTATAAAATACTATCCCAATTCCAAATACCTACCGGATGCCGTTTTCTATTTGGGCTTAGCCTTTTCAAGAAAGGGACAATACGAAAAGGCCATACAGAAGTTTAGGGAGTTTTTGGAATTTTTCCCAAACCACCCTTTAAGTAATAGGGCAAAATTAGAATTGGGAAGGGTTTACGCCCTTGACCCGAGGTATACGGATTTGTCTATAAGCGTTTTGAAAGATGTAAAAAGCGATGAGGCGTATTATTGGATGGCTTATTCCTACTATCAAATCGGCGATTACAATTCGGCCCAAGTGTATTTTGAAAAGTTAAACATAAAAGAAAAGCCTAATAAGGCAAAGAGGTATATACCTTTGGGCTTGGACATATACATTAAGGCAAACAAAGCGGATAGGGCCCAGGAACTGTTAAAAATTTATCTATCCTTAAACTTACTGCCTTCCGAAAAGAAGTTAGCAGAGGAGAAAAAGGGGGATATACTTTTTAGCACCAACAGGATAAAGGAGGCAATTGAAGTTTATAACTCCTTAGATTATCCGCCTAGGGGTTCGGATGACGGTAGGTTAAAGTTTAAGTTGGGTAAGGCGTATATGCTATTAGGGGATACATCAAAGGCCTTGGAAAATTACGAGATATGCTATTCATCTTCTGCTTATGAAAAGTGGGAGTGTGGATACGAGGCGGCGGGGATATATATACTAAAAGGGGATTACGATAAGGCCGCGAGGTTTTATGACGGTATATACACACAGGGTGGGGGTGAATGGAGATCAAAAGCCTTTATAAAAAAGTTGGTTTTGGATGAATGGAGGCATTTAAAGGGCAAGGATGACCCAAAATCCACTTATAGAAAGGCGGAAATTTACTATTTTCACCTGAACAGTACGGATACGGCAATGGCCATTTGGAAAAACTTATCAAAATCTTCGGATAAAGAGATCTCCATAAAAAGCGCGTTGGCGTTAATTTACGCGTATTCCCAAAAAGGCGAAAAGGATTCGGCGGAAAATGTATATCGTACGATAAGGCATGAGGTTAAGGATACTTTTCTTATTAATTGGATTCGCTCTATCATACATTAGTTGCGTTTCAACCGGTAAAGAAACCGGCAAACTGGAAAGAATGGAGGTTTATAAACCGAACGATGTAAGGGTATTAAAATTAAAGCAAATATTTCCCAAAGAACCGAGGATAAAGGTGGGTATAGGCAAGGGCAGAATTATAAGGTTAAAAACCCTTGGAGGGTGTTCCCTTAGGGATAGCTCAACCCTTTCGGTGAATGGAGAATTCCCAACACTAACCTTTAAAGCATTAAAATCCCAAAAACCGGTAATATATCATTGGGTAATTTTAGAGGATTACCTTGACCCCACCTTGGCAAAGGCTTACCAACTCTCCTTTCCGGATGTTAAAATCCTTAAACTCGGCATATATCCGAGGTATTTTGTGGCGTTGGGGCCTTTTGAGGATTTTAAAGAAGCGTTAAGGTTTAAACATCCAAACAAAAAAGCCGTTTTTTCCATTTTAGAAAAACCATCGTCCGGCGAGATTTATGTTGAAGAATTGGATAAGGTGTTAAAATCTCCCGTGTATATAAGTTGTGCCGGATACTTCTCATACAAGGGTAATAGGTATAAAGGCGATATGATTATTATGACGGATTACGAAAATGGTTTAGTGTTGATAAACGATATAGACATAGAGGATTATTTAAGGGGTGTTATACCTTGGGAAATATCACCCTCTTATCCGGAAGAGGCATTAAAGGCCCAGGCCGTAGCCGCAAGGACACACGCGGTTGATGTCGCTGGAATAAAATGGTATCTCTTGAAAGAACCTTATGATATTACCGACGATTTTACAACACAGGTTTATAAAGGATTTACGGACTATGCAATAATTGACAGCGTTATAAATGAAACCAAAGGTATAGTTATGATGAACGGTGAAAGGTTTTCAATAGCAACATTTTTTACGAATTGTGGGGGGGTTTTGGAAAGCGGTAGGGAATGGGGGGATAGTTTAATAAGGCCGAAAACGGATGCATTTATTGATATGAAACCCTCTTTAAGTCTTTTAAAGGTTAAAAGCGATACGAATTTTGCATGCTCACCGTCCAAGGATTTACCGAGAATTTTAAAGGTAGGCGCGGAAAGCTTTCGCTGGGAAAAAAAAGTATCATTGACGGAAATTTCGGAAAGTATTAAAAAGAACTTTGGAGTTGATGTCGGAAGGATAAAAAGTTTAGAAGTGTTAATGAGGAGTGAAACGGGAAGGGTTAAAGAGGTAAAGGTAGTTGGGAGTAAGAATTCCTTTGTTGTCCGTGGGGATTGGAATATTAGGGTTGCACTCGGAAACTTAAAGTCATCGTATTTTACATTCAAGCGAAAGGGGAATTATATTTACTTTTACGGTGGTGGATGGGGGCACGGTATAGGTATGTGCCAGGTGGGGGCGGGGGTTAGGGCTTTAAAGGGTTGGAATTATGAGGAGATTTTAAAGTTTTATTACGGCAATGTTGAACTCGTAAAGGTGTGGTAAGGTTTTCAACCTTAAAATATTTAAACTATGCTAATGGTTTTTTTTACCCAGGTAAGGGTTGATATAGTGGATGTTATGGGAAACTTTTTAATACTCGGTAAAAGGGAAACCTCTTCGTATGTTATAATGACCATAGGTGAAAGCGAAGCATTTTCAATAAAAGTTGCCTTGGAAAACATTCCATTTGAGAGGCCGTTATCCCACGACCTTATGAAGAGCATAATAAACCTCTCCGGCTTTAAGCCCAAAAAGGTGGTTATATACGATGTAAAGAACGGGGCATATCTGGCAAAGATCTATATGGAAAAGGGGGTATTTATATTTAAACAGACCGTTGTCCTTGACAGTAGGCCTTCGGATGCGGTTGCCTTGGCCCTAAGGTTTAAAATCCCTATATATGTTATGCCCCACCTCTTCATAAACCCCTTAGAAATCAAACCCGACACCTTACAAAAACCAAAGGGCATTGAGGGATGATACCTTACGAAGAGGAATTCATAAAGCATTTGATGTCCTTAGGTAGGGGTGAAAAAACCGTAGAGGCGTATCTCAGGGATATAAAAGCGCTCTCCGAATTTGCCGGGGATTTGGGGAAAGGAATAGACGAATTGGACAAAGGGGATTTCAGATTTTTCATACCTTACCTTCAAAACAAAGGTTTAAATCCAACAACCATTAACAGGAAGATAACCTCTATAAGGGTTTATTTTAAGTTTTTGTTAAAAAGGGGATATATTAAGAAAGACCCCACAGCTCATATCCAACGACCAAAGAATCCCAAAAGGTTTCCAAGGCCCGTTGATAAGGATAAAATTTTAGGAATTATCCTACTTTGGAATCCGGAAAAGGATGAAGAGGTATTGGCAAAGGATATTATAATTTTGCTCTACTCCACCGGGATGAGGATAAGCGAACTCTTATCTTTAAGGGGTAGGGACATAAACCTTTCGGATATGTCAATAGTTGTTAAGGGCAAAAGGGGCAAGTTTAGGAAGCTGCCTATTATAAAAGTCGCCTACGATGTGATTATGAAGTACATTAAGGGGCCAGAAGAAAAACTTTTTAACATCAGCAGGTTTAAGGCTTATAGGCTTGTTAAAAGGGCTTTTGAAAAAATCGCCAAGATCAGCGGAGTACATCCGCATACATTAAGGCATTCATTTGCAACCCATCTTTTGGAAAATGGGGCGGATTTAAAGAGCGTTCAAGAGTTGTTGGGACATTCAAATTTAACATCAACACAAATCTATACGAAAGTTTCTTTAAACCATATAAGGAAGGTGTATAAAAGGGTTTGGGAGGGAGAGGATTAAAAACCTTTCAACCTTAAAATATCCGCTTTTCGGTGCCGGGGTGGCGGAATTGGCAGACGCGCTGGGTTCAGGACCCAGTGGGTTTTATACCCGTGCGGGTTCAAGTCCCGCCCCCGGCATTTGAGGGAAATATATGGAGGGTTGGAAACGCCTTTCTATGTTTACGACAGGGAAAAGATAGAGGAAAAGTGTAACAAGCTTTTAAACGGTTTTCCGTTTGCAAAAATCCTTTATTCCGTAAAGGCAAATTCAAATCCCGAAATATTAAAAGTTATTAAAGGGTGTGGGCTTGATTTTGAGGTGGTATACCTAGTTGCAGATGCGAGGTTTATAATAAAGAGAGATTATCCTTACATCATAAGACCCGCTTTATACGGTGTAAAACATTCCATAAGGGCGTTAAAATCTTCTGTAGGTCCCGTTTTTGGGGTTTATGAATTGCCAATTATGAGGAAGGAGGATATGGTTGTTATTGAGGAGGCCGGGGCTTATGGTTATAGTATGGCCAGCAATTACAACGGTCGCCCAAAACCCGCCGAATATATGTTGGAAAACGGCGGGTTAAGGATTATCAGGCCGAGGCAGGATTATAGGGTTTTATAAAAAAGGAGGTAGAGGATTGGAAAAGTTGGAGCACTCCACCTTGGGGGAGCACTATATAGTGGAAGCCTCGGGTTGCAACCCCGAGGTTATAGGGGATATACAAAAGGTTCAAAAGATTTTGGTTGAGGCGGCGCAAAGGGCAAGGGTCACCATATGGAATATTTCCTTTCACAGGTTTCCTCCCAATGGGGTGAGCGGTGTTATAGTAATTGCGGAATCACACATATCAATACACACATGGCCCGAGGTGGGGTACGCCGCCATAGACATATATACCTGCGGTGATAACGCCTTACCAGAAGAAGCGGTAAATTATGCCATAAAGGAGTTTGGCGCAACGCACGTACATATAACGGAAATTACCCGCGGTATAGACGATGGGGATAGGATTTTCTACCATACAATAGCCACCTGGGAGGAGGCGACAAAAGAGAAGTTCTTATAATTATACCCTGTTATAACTGCGTACCGGAACTTATAGAGGTTTTGGATGAATGGAAAATTTTGGGTTATGATATTTTGGTTGTGGATGACGGGTCAGAAAGTGATGTAAGGGAGGTATGTGAGAGATTTGGGGTTTATTATATCAAACTTGAAAAAAACTACGGTAAGGGATATGCCTTAAAGGAAGGTTTTAAATGGGGAATGCTTAGGGGGTATAACCTCTTTGCCACGGTTGATGGGGATAGGCAGCATAAGGCAGAAAATTTCCAAAAATTTTTAGAAGCAATAAAATCGTTTGATATTGTAATCGGAAGTAGAAGGGGTGAAATATCCCGTATGGATTTACCGAGGAAGTTATCAAACCGCATAACGAGTTCCTTTATCTCCATTATGACGGGTAAAAGGATTGAGGATTCCCAATGCGGTTATAGGCTTATAAAAAGGGAGGTTTTGGAGAAGGTTGAACTAAAAAGGAATAGATACGACCTAGAATCGGAGCTCTTGGTAAAGGGCATTTGGATGGGTTTCAAGGTGGGTTTTGTCCCCATAAGCGTTGTAAAATCCAAAAAATCCTACATAAAACCCCTTAGGGATATATTTTTGGCCATATCCTTAGCTTTGGAGCTGATTTTTTTGAAATCTTAGCGGGGCCTTAAATATCTCTTTATGTCCATTTTTTGGGACAACACCGCTATTGTCGTCGGCATGAGCCAAATTATTGATATGTCCGTGGAGGTATATCCGTAAAATAGCCATAAGAAAAACCATATTTCGGATACCGCATATATTCCAAAGGCTATAAACCTTATGGTCCATGCCCTATCGTAAAATGCGGGTGGGAATATGAGTATGGTGTTTAAAATTCCGAGGAACATATACAATATGTTAAAAAATGTGCCAATCCTTGAAACAAAAGCGGGTTCAATTTGGACGGCCAGATAATACGATACAAAGGGTGATAAAAGCAATAGTATAAATATCAACATCAAATACACCCTTGACCCCTCATTCCACATATACCAAGCCGAGCCGGTAAAGAACATAAGGTAAGCACCCATATACAATGCATCGGCGATGTAGTAAAACTCTTGGGGTAATTTAAAGGAATTTATAAGGGAGTATAGGGCAAGGAATAAAAAACCACCAGCCCAGACCCTTTCAAAAACCCTACCCTCAACAAAAGTTATAAAGGAAGATATTAGATAAACAAGCGTTCCCATTTGATATACATAGTTTTCGCTTATCTCCCTCATATAAGGTGAAACGGCCATGGCGGTTATCACAAAAATCACAAATACACCCTTAAAAACCCTCATCTTATTACCACAAACCTTGTAAAGTTTTTCACCTTTTCTTCCCGCGTTTTAGCCTCTACAAGGGCAACATATATCCCGTTTGAGAGGGAGTTTATCGGAACATTTAAGGAGTTAAAGCCCGGTGGGAGGTTCATAAAATACCGTTCAATGGCCACTTTACCCGTAGGCGTGTATATCCTTAACCTTACATCGGCGGATTTTGTCAGTTTAAAGGTTATGTAAAAATTACCACCCCTATAAGGGTTTGGGTATGTCAAAAGGTCAAAAACCCTTAAAGAATCCGAAACGAAGTTTAAATCCCAAATGTTATACCCCCTTATACCTTTTGCGGATGTTATTGATACGCCTATCCTATGGGTTCCCGGGGATGTGGAAAAATCAAAATCGTAGCTCGCTTCCGCCAAGGTATCGTTTAAAATTTTCACTTCCAAAACATCGGTAAAGGAATTGTCTATTATAATTCTTGGGGGTGAAGCGTTGTCCCCACTTGTCCTTATATCAAACCCCTCGTGGCTAATAAATTGAAACCTAAGGGTTGTTTTTGCGGGTAAATTCATCCCGTTTCTTAAACCCTCATCCTTATAAAAGCCCAAAACCTTAGGCCTTTCCGTTCCGATTGTGGAATCGGCATAAGATATAGGGTATAACCCCGCATAACCCCTATCCCCCTTCCACCACAAAAGGCTTGCCTTTTGCCAAGCGGATGTATCGGAGGATATATGCCCGCGAAATGGTATCCAAAACCCAATCGTATCCCCTTTTACATCCCCGTAAAACATAACTGTCCTTTCCGAGTAGTAAGGGTACTTTACGCTTAAACAGGTAAATGAAACCGTATCAATATCCGGTATATCAAGGACCAAGAATTTACCATCTTCCGGTATTATTGCCGAATTTTTCGCCCCCCTACGCAGAGTATCGGATATTAAAGGCCCAACACTGTCGGGGAATTTAAGCATTATCCCGGGATCCCCTAGGAGAACATAATACCTATCGTTTTTACCAACAAGGGAAAGGTATCCCAACGGCGTTTTACCATAAGTGTTCAGATAAGAGTATATAGCCCGTGCGTACAAAGCGTTGTTTCCCGCATATGCCAAGGCCGTGGTTGATAAAACCGCTATTCCCCTGTTTTTATGCAACATCATCTCCTCACCCAATACATGCTCGGGGTCCAACCTATCATAAGCCCCCACCTTACAAGACAAAACCGTAATAAACGGTTCTCTACCCCTTGTGTTTAGTTTTGGAACATCGTCTAAGGTAAATAATCTCTCGTGGGCCATTTGGCTGGGATTTCCGTGTATAAAGAAGCTAACCATCAGGACACCGGAGTTTAAAATCCTTATTAAATCCCTAGTGGCCTTAGGTTTTGTGTATCCTTCAAGGGGATAATTTTGTAAAAGAAAGGGGATCGTGTTTATCCTTGGGGATAGTTGTGGTCTAACGGTATATAAAACATCGTATGTATGGAATATTTCGCAAGATGAAGGGCTATCGCTCTTCTCGTCATCGGCAACCAGCATAATCCTATAACGCCAAAAACCATCGTTTATAAGGCTTTCGTATTCAATAACCTTGTTTATATATTCCGCAAGTTCCGTGTTATCCCTTACGGGTATTCTCCCAATACCTATATCGGAATAGTAATCGCCATCGAAATCACCGTAAAAATCGTCATAAGCACCAAAGTTATCGAGATTAACGGATAAACTGGAATCAATGGGATAATATGGGGGAACTTGCTTTGGGAAGTAATTCTGGGTAAATCCCTTATAATCGTATGTTCCATCCCCAACGAGAACGGCATATAAAGGTTTGTTTCCACCACTCCTTAAAAAAATGTTATACAAAAAGTTCCTTATAGCCACGGGATCGGGATTTCCCAAAGAGAACTGGGTATATATGTCTTCAAGGTTTATCCACAAAACGGTACCTACGGAATACTCCCAATTTCTACCGTTAAAAACCGGTATCCTGTTCCTTCTAAAATTTAGGAGTTTCCAAAATGTCCCGGAAAACCCTTTATTCCCTATTGCCACATAATCGGGGGAGATGTTGTACAAATCTTGCGACAAATCTATCAACTCAATGGATATAGGTCTCCTCGCAAAGTTTGATAGGTATATCTTAGTCCAACCGTTTGCCGAGTCGTTTATGAAAAGGTTCCCCGAGGAATAAGTATAACTTTCAATTATTTTGGGATTATACGGGTCTGATACATCCCATACAAACACGGGCCTATTACCCTTTAAATTTACCGTAAATTTCCCCGAAGCGTTTATAAAGAAAATGCCCTCATTTCCATAAGAGCCGGTTGATATGTATGAAACCTGATAGTAGTCCAGGTATAGGGTTTGGGAGCCACCAGAGGGTTTTATAACATAATCAACATTGTTGTTTTCGGACAAATTGGGGATGCAGGTTATGGTACGGTAGTTCCTTGGTAAAACCCCAATGGAATCGCAAATTTGACCGTTTATTCTTACAACAACGGATGTTATACTATCCGAGAATTCACTATTTGCTATCCTTGTTCTAAATTCAACTCCGGATAAAACATCGTTCAATGCAAAGCCGTATGTATAAACCCTCTCGGGGTCGGATGGGTTTCTCGTCATCTCCCTTCCAACCCAGACCCTCCCCTTTTTTCCGGGGTTGTTTATGTTCTCCTCAAACCTGTAAAACTTAACGGGTTGGGCATAAGGACCCGGAGATGCGGTTATTATCCCCATTCTTCCACCTACTTCCCCACCAATACCCAAAAAATAATAGGTGGTATCGGTATAAGGATTTTCAAAATAGACAACATTCCCGTTTATTATCCTGAAACCCTTTTGAGATTCACCCCAGAAAAGGACCCTTCTCCCGGCTTCATCAATCCAAATGGGAACTTCATATTTTTGGGGAAATGCGGAATCCAAGGGCGATTTAAGGGTATCAAGGAGGGCTATCATTTTAAGGGTTTGCAACGGATAAGAATTTATGTTTATGCCAAGTTTTTCTATCTCCGAAAATGGGATTTCGTATATTCCGCTTTTTGTTATTTTAACCTTTATCCAAACTTCGGATTTTGAAAAGGGGTTTTGGGGAGCGCTTTGGGGTCTAAATACCAGGTATTCCACCCATTCCTCTTTGGGATTTAAAACCGAGTTTAAAATTATATGAGTCCTAAAATCCTTAATCTTTGAGGGTTTAACCTTTGGCTCGGGGAATACCACTTCAACCTTCCCATCCTTATAGGCCTTTATTTCAACATACCTAACCCCAAAGGAATAACCTTCTCTATGTTCGCACTTATTACAAATAACGGTGTAGGAAACCTTTGGCGGAATTTGAACTTTAAAGGTTTCATATGGCTTACCTTTAAGGGAAACTTCAAATGAGAAGTTTGAAATAATCCATACCATTTATCCCCAAATTCCGGTAATCGTGGGAAGCCAGTTGTTTAACAAAAAGTATATCCTCCCCAATAGTAGGGATATCCTTCCCATAACCGTATAACCGAACGAGGCCCCAAATGCTATCATTATAAAAACTATACCCAACCTTACGATCGGCTTCATAATACCCTTATGCTCCGTTGAGAAAAAGAAGTAAAGGATTGATGTTATAACACCTACGAAGAATACCCAGTTTGAAAAAACCGTCCAAAAGCTTTCCCCCCAAAGGGGTAAAAATGTCGCCCTTATTTGGGGAATTATAAAACCTTGAAATGTAGCCGTTAAACCTATACCCGTATATATACCAATAGTGTAAGCCAATGGGTATAAAGCAAGCCATCTAAGGTTTGGGGCTATGTATCCGAAAATTTCAAGTTTTGTAAGTATTAAAAGTCCGAGTATTACCCCCACTATCACCGCAAATTGCCCCCAAGACAAAAAGGCGACTTTCTGACCAAAGAGGTATATTTCTCCGAACTTATAAATCATATACTTTGTATCCAACAAACCGTTCTGTATTTGTGGCCATATAGCCTGCTGCAAGGTATTAATTATTCCATATCCGGCCGAAACTCCGACAAATATGTGTTCCGCAAGCCTATAAAAGGGGTTTTCCTTGAAAATCAAAGAGAGTATTGCAAATGTCAGTAAAGCCGCTACCCATATACCCACTATATCCCAGAAACCGTTCATCTTTTACCTTTTTTGAGGTTTTCCACCTCTTTGTAAAGGATTTCGTAGTTCTTTTCCAAAGCCTTTACCTTACCCACGGCGGATGAAACTTCCCCGTTTGCCTCGCTTAACTCGTTTCTCAACCTATTAACCTCTATTTCCAACTTTGTTATCCTCTCCTCAAACTTTTTAACATCCCTTCCCGAAGAACAACCCGCAATAACAAAAAGAGACAATAAAAAAATCAACCTTTTCATTCAAAACCAATCCAAACCCTTATACCTATAGGCGTACATCCATCCACCCATTAATATGCTTACAAAAACTACAACAGCCCAAAAGGACAGGATTGGAGCAACCGAGGTGTATGATACTATCCATGGGAGGAAAAATGCTATTTCCACATCGAAGAGTAAGAACATGAGGGCTATCGGGAAGTACCTTATGAAATACCTTTTACGGGCTTCGTCCATCGGTTTTTCACCGGATTCATACGGTTCATACTTTTGGGGTTCGGGTATGGCCCTCGGACGGAGGATTTTGTATATAACAAGCATTCCAGCTATGGCCAAAAATCCGAGTAAGAAGAAGATCCCCAAGGAGGTTAAATTTATCCAGAAGTTTTCCAATGCTCCCCGGGCAGGATTCGAACCTGCGACCCCCCGGTTAACAGCCGGGTGCTCTACCTGCTGAGCTACCGGGGAGCGTAGTAGGGTATTATAAGGGTGAAAGGGTTTTGGGTTAGGGTAGTTTTTCCGTAATATAATTCCCGGATTATGAAAAGGTATTTAAAGGCTGGGGAAAAGCTCTTGCTCAACCATCCGTTTTATAAGGATTGGGAAAGCGGAAGGTTATCCGAAAGGGATCTGGCAATATACTCCGCAGAATACGAGCATTTTATAAAAGGGATCTTACCCCTTGCTTGGAAAGAATTGAGATATAACAATATCTACGAGGAGGAATTGGAACATGCGGAACTTTGGAAGGTATTCGGCAATTCGGTAAATTATACTCCTACCAAAACCCCACAAACCGACGGTATGAAAAGGTTAATTCAAAAGTTCAACTCCATAAAACATAACAAACCCTCCCTAATAGGATTCCTTTACGCCTTCGAACATCAACAGCCGGAGGTATCAAAGAGCAAACTTCAAGGCTTGGAAAAATGGTTTAACATCCCGGATAAAGGCAAGGAGTACTTTTTATTACACGCCAGAAATACGGAGGAAAAGGGGATTTTGGAGAACCTTATAAACTCTATGAACAACGATGAATTCTCCAAATGCGAGGAAACATTTGAGGAAACCATAAACATCTTGTGGGATGTTTTAACCGATATACAAAACCTTTGCCTTAAAGGTTGAGGGAACAACTCCTGAAATTTTTAGATGAAAGGTTTGGAATAGGGGAGGATGTTTTTAAGGGTTTTAAGTTTGTACAAAGGGGGGATGATGTTTGGATAATGTCGCAGGATATACCGGATAACCTAAAAGACATAAATAGGGCGGGTTTGAGGTTTGCGAGGGGGGTTTCAAGGAATATAAAGATAACAACGGCCGTCATCCAGCTCTTCGGTAAATACGCCACAAAAAATGTGGTTAATATATCGGAGGAACACCTATGGGATTTTCTCGCGGGAAGGGATATAATTGTTGGAAAATTGGAAGGCGTTGAAAGGGGTCAGGTTATAGTGAAATTCGGGGAAGATGTTTTGGGTTTGGGTTTGTACGACGGTGAGAAAATTAAAAATCAAATACCCAAGGCCAGAAGAATAGTTTAGAGTATGTCAAAGGATATGGGTTCTATACTCTTCTTTATCCCGAGGATTTCAAAGTTTTCATCAACCTTATCTATGATCCTCTCCAATATGGAATCCAAAACGCTCGCGGTATTCCCCACAACGACATAAACAACGGTTGCCAGTTGCCATTTATCGTGATTGTCAATTTCGGAGAACGCCGCATTAAAATCCCGGGAAATACTTCGCAATGTATAAAGGTATTTCCTCTTTTCCTTTAACGACCTAACAAAGGGGAGGTGTATTTCCAAAACCAATATTCCCAACATCTTACGATTTTATAGCCGAAGCCCTTATGTATATACAGTCCCCATCTTTAACCACATAATCCCTACCCTCCAACCTTATGAAGTTTTTCTCCCTTGCCCCCTTCCAACCCCCATACTTTATAAGTTCTTCCCAGTTTATAACCTCCGCCTTTATAAATGTGCGGGCTAAATCCTTGTGTATCTTACCGGCGGCATCAACCGCGGTTGAGCCCTTTTCCAACAACCAGCCCCTAACCTCCTTTTCCGAAGGTGTAAAGAAAACTATAAGTTGTAGGATTTCAAGGAGTTTTTGGAAAAGTTTTTCCGTAATATCATCAACATCGTCTTTTAAAACATTGAAAAGGAGATACGGGAGGTTTTGGCTTTTGAGTTCTTCATATACCGAATCCTCTATTTTGGAGTTTTCGGTAATGTTTAGAACTACCAAGCGGGGTTTTAACGAAAGGAATCCATAGCCTTTTAAGATCTTTCTTTCTTCATCGGAAAAATCACCGGAGTTTAACGGTATCCCTTCGGATATGATTTTATAAGCCTTTTCCAAAACCCCTAAAACCTTTTCATCCCCCTTACCTACGGCAACCTCTTTTTTTAATCTCTGTATATTCCCCTCTAAAACTTCGGATTCTATGCTCAGAAATTTCAGCGTTGTATCCGTAAATGTGGTAAAGTTTTCGGTCAATCCTCCTACAACCTCAATAAAGGCGTCGGCATTAACGAGTTGTTGAAATAACGACCTCTCCTTTCCGTATGAAAACATCTTGCCAAGGGCATCGGAATCGTAAAGGTTTATGAAGGGTGGGGTAATCTTTTTTGGTTTGAAGAAATCAACAAGTGTTTTGAGCCTTTTATCGTTAAGCTTTAAAGAACCAACACCTTTGCCACCCGTTAGCCTATACAAAAGCGTACTTTTCCCCGTAAAGGGGGAACCGATTATATAAACATCCATTAAAGGAGTTCGGCGTTAAGGACTATTTCCGGAACACCTCCCAAGGCAACGGATACAGGGCAACCCTTTTTTGCCTGCTCGGCAAATTTTAAAAATGTTTCCCAATCTATACCCTCAACCCTTGCCTTTGTATTTAAAACGATTTTTGTAATCCTAGGACCCTCTTCCTTCATCTCCAAATAAACCTCGGCTTCCGTTGAAACCTCATTAACCTTATAACCGTTCTTTTCCAAGGTCGCGGATAGGGCCATACTAAAACAACCCGCATGAGCCGCCGCTATTAACTCCTCGGGGTTCGTACCCTCACCGCTTTCAAACCTTGAAGCAAAGGTAAAGGGACCCTCAAACCAACCCCTACCCACAACCATTTTACCCTTTCCATCCCTTAAACCGCCAGACCATACGGCCGATGATTTTCTGATTATCGCCATAGGTGGGTATTGTAAGGGCGTTATATATTTGATAGGTTTTCCGCAAAATATGTGGGGACTATTTTCAACCTTTCCACATCTTCAAGGGTATGTACGCCCGTTAAAACAAAAACCGTGGGTATGTTTAGCCTATTCCCGCCGATAATATCCGTATCCAGCCTATCCCCTATTACTATTGCGGTTTCTATACTCCCCGAGAATTCGTAAATATAACGGTTTGGTTTTCCCATAACGGCATCCGGCTCCCTACCAGAAGCGTATGATATAGCCGAAACCAAGGAACCCGCGCCGGGCAAGATCCCATCCGATTTTTTTATATGTGCATCCGTATTTGTGGCTATAAATGTTAGTCCCCTATGAACAAAGTTTGCCGCTTTTTTTAGTTTCTCATAGTTAAAATTCCTATCCAAACCCACCACAACGGCTTCGGGATTGACATCATCGGTTGTAATACCTTTGCTTTTTAATGGGTCAATCAGTCCGTCCTCACCTATTGCAAAAACCCTTTTTATACCCCTTTTAAAAAGGTATTCCGCCGCAACGACGGAAGGGGTTATAACCTTGTCGGGATACAAACCCAAAGCCCTCAACCTTTCGGCATAGTACTCCGGCGTTCTTGTGGAGTTGTTGGTTAAGAACACCAATTTTTTACCCATTTCCTTTAACCTCTTTAAACCCTCAACATTTTCCCAAATAACTTCCTCCTCCATCCACACAACACCATCCAAATCGCACAAAACGGTTTCAAACTTTCTAAAATCATCAATTGTTATCCTTTTCACCTAAAACCGTAAATTTTTACAATTGTGGGCGAAAAGGACGAGAGGATTTTTGAGGCCAAGAAGTCCCCAAAGGATATAAAAACCTCTTCCTTTTCGCGGATTATTGACTTTACTATTTTATCCGCAACCTTATCGGGTGAAACGGCTCTACCAACGGGTTTGGACCTTTCTCCGATGGTTTTTTCAAAAAATGGGGTTTTAACCGCCGGTGGATAAACGTTTATGATTTTTATCCCCTTATCCTTTAACTCCTCCCTTAGAGACATAAATATAAACCTCTCGGCGGATTTTGAGGTGGCATAAATGTTCCATTTAGGCAAGGGCAAAAATGCTATAAGGCTTATAACATTGACGATTATGGCCTTTTCGCCGTTTTTAAATTTTGCGAATTCTATTGATAAATCCAAAGGCGCCCAGAAGTTAACCTCCATTATGGTTTGCAAATCCTTCCAGTTGGAATGTAAAAGACTTCCAAAATAACCCACACCGGCGTTGTTTATCAAGATATCAACACCATCAAGGATTTCATAGGCGGATGGTATTAAACCCTTTCTCGCGGATGCATCCCTTAAATCCAACCTAAAAGTTTTTATTTCGGGAAATTCCTCTTTTAGTTTTTTTAATGCCTCTTCGTTTTTGCCCACGGCCAAAATCTTCGCATTTCTCTCGTAGAGTTTCCTAACCAAGGAATAACCTATTCCGGAAGTTGCCCCCGTTATGATAACGCCTTTCCCCTCAATTTTCATTTCTTTTCTTTGACAATTCTAGGAGCTTTTTGTAAAGCTCCCTTTCTTCCTTACTTATACCGCGTGGTACTTTTATGGTTGCCTTTAACAACAGATCGCCGCTTCCCCCACCCGGATCGGGAATCCCTTTACCCCTAATCCTTGCGAATATTTCACCGTTTTGCAAACCTTCCGGGATTTTAACCCTTATTTTTTCACCGGTTAAATGTACAAACTCCGTTTCACCACCCAAAACGGCCAATGGTGGCTCAACTTCAAGGTTGTATATTAGGTCTCTATTGTTTCTCGTGTATTGTGGGTGTGGTTTTTCCTTTATGTGGATAACAAGCCTCCCCCTTCCCCTCCTACCCTCATGCCCCCAATTTTTATAAACCACTTTTTGCCCATTAAGAACACCGGGCGGTATATTTACAACCCTTTGTACCTCCTCCCATACAAACCCCCTACCCCCACATCTATAACAGGTTTTACCACTAATTCCCCTACCCCCACAGTTTGAGCAAACCGTATCTACATAAAAAGTACCTATGAAAGTCCTGTTGGCCCTCCTAATCCTACCGCTTCCATAACAAACGGGACAGGTATGCGGGTCGGTTATACCCTCACCCCTGCAAACCGGACATAAGACCTTTCTGGTATATTTAATCCTTTTCTCCGCTCCCTTAACTATTTCTTCCAGATCCAATTCCAAATCAATATGCACATCAAGGTCTTCCACCTCTTCATATACCCTTCTACCCCTCCCGAAAAGGGTTTCAAATATATCCTCAAACCTTCCAAAACCCCTTCCAAATATGTTTTCCAAAATCTCGTCTACGGTCATACCCGAGAAATCAACACCCACATCGGGTGCCCCTGTATCGGGATCCCATCCCCTATCATACATTTCTCTCTTTTTCGGATCGGATAACACCGCGTAGGCCTCGCTTATCTCCTTGAACTTTTGCTCCGCTTCCGCCTTTTTTTCGGGTGGAACCCTGTCGGGATGCCATTGCATTGCCAATTTGGCAAAAGCGGCATCTATTTGTTCTTTCGTTGCATTACGGGGAACGCCCAGAATCTCATAATAATCCTTTTTATTCGCCCTCATATCACAACCACTTTATAGCACCCTTACCCCAAGCATATATATAACCAACCAATAAAACCAAGATAAAGAAACCCCCTTCTAGCGCCGCCAAAAGCTTCAAATCCCCCACTTGCAACGCCCACGGGAATAACAATATAGCCTCAACATCAAAAATTAAAAATATTACCGCAACCAAAAAGTATTTTACGGCAAGTTTTCCTTTTGGCCACTTACCGGGCTTCACCCCGGATTCGTAGGGCTCCAACTTCTCCTTATTTGGTCTTTTTGGACCCAAAACAAAGGACAAAACAACACCCGAATACCCCAACACTATGGCTATTAACAACATTACACCCAACTTCCAGAGTTCCTCCATAAAGTTGTGTATTTTAAGGTTGTTAATTGTGGGTTTAATATGCCACCCCCGGTAAATCACTCACCCTTAAAATACCGTTCTTTGAGGGAGAAATTGGGTGAGGAAGCAACGGATTCGCTTAGTTATGGAAGCCGCCGAGGATAGGTTTGCTAGGAGATTGGCGGAGGAAATTGGGAAGTTAAGGGTGGAAATGTATAACGAAATGGGGAAATTAAGGGCAGAGATGCACCAATTCAAAGGGGATATAGTTAAATGGATGTTTGTGTTTTGGATTGGACAGGTTATAGCCCTCGGAAGTTTGATGTTTGCAATGATAAAAATTTTTCGGGAATAGAATAACGGCTTAATGAAACACCTACTTGATATTGAAACCCTGCAAGTTGAAGATATTTTAAAAATCCTTGATACCGCCGAGATCTTTTTAAAAGTTTTGGATCAGCCTTCCAAGAAATTACCAACGCTAAAAGGTAAAACGGTTCTGTTTATGTTCCTTGAACCCTCAACTAGGACTCAAATGTCTTTTGAATTGGCCGCTAAAAGGCTTTCGGCCGACACCATAAACTTCTCGCCCTCAAAATCCTCCATGCAAAAAGGCGAAACCCTACTTGATACGCTTTTGAACCTACAATCTATGGAAATAGATGCAATAGTTGTAAGGAGTTCTTCGCCGGGAGCACCACACTTTTTAGCAAAACACACAAATGCAAGCGTTATAAACGCGGGGGATGGTATGCACGAACATCCAACGCAGGCCTTGCTTGATGCCTTTACGGTAAGGAAAAAATTGGGGAAATTGGAAAACTTAAAAATACTCATAGTGGGCGATATTTTGCATTCAAGGGTTGCAAGGTCAAACCTGTTTTTGTGGAAAAAGTTTAATTCAGAGGTTTATTTTAGTGGCCCTCCAACCCTTGTACCTAAGGAATTTGAAAAATTGGGGGCAAAAATTGTAAATTTTGACGAGTATATTGATAAAGTTGATGTTATAATGGCTTTGAGGGTTCAGAGGGAAAGGATGGAGGGATCGTTTATACCATCTGTGAGGGAATACAGAAAATTCTGGGGTATAACGGTTGAGAGGCTAAATAAGATTCCGGAGAAAACTATAATTATGCATCCAGGCCCCGTAAATTGGGGTGTTGAAATGGATTGGGAGGTTAATCATAGGGAAAACACCGTAATTTTGGATCAGGTTAGGAATGGCGTTGCGGTTAGAATGTCCGTATTGTATCACTTACTCGCAAAAGCGGAGGATATGAGGTGAAGGGGATTTTGTACTATCCTTACAAGGCTTTAACTGTTAAAAAGATCTCATTGGCCTTTATATGGGTCTTGATAGGGGCGGTTTTGTATTCTTCATTTACATATTTGGCATATTATGTGTCGGGTTTGGATTTATCAAGGGTTTGGGAGATAAACGGTTTATTCCCCATACCCATATGGGCTAAAACCTTTCCAAAATACTTGCCGGAAAGGGGGGGAAATGTGCTATTCCCCACGGATTTTGAGGTATTCAATTTTTGGGGAAAGGTTCTTTGGTTCTTAGGAGTTTATGGGGTTATATATTCATACTTTTCGGCGGGCATAGGGATTTCAAGGTTTGTTATAGAGGAGGAAAGGGGAGACCCTTTTTATCCATTTTTGGATGCCTTAAAGGAATCGTTTAAAAAATCCGGCCTCTTCATAACATCAACCCTAACCGTAATTTCCTCTTTTGTAATAGTGATTATAGTTCATCTGTTGATTTCGCTTTGGGGGAATTTTAAAGGTTTGGTTTATTTAACAGGTGCAGTACTGATCATTGTTTTTCCGTTTTTGGTTGTTTTGAGCGCCCTGTTTTTATACCTGATTTTGGGATTTTTGAGCGTTGTAATCTTTGGCCCCGTAGTTTCCACATCAATGGAAGGGGATACATTTGACCTGTTTTATGAAGGCTTCACCATTTTAAACGAGAGATTGGTTAAGGCCATATTTTTGGAAGGCATAAACTTTGCGGTTAAAATTTTCTCATTTTCCCTGTTTTCATATGTGTTTTTAAGGGCGGTGTTGTTATCTTTAAAAATTTTAACCCTTATATCCCCAAGGCTGAAATTCATCCTTTATTCAAATATAGACCTCGTTTCCTTTCCACAACTCCATCCCCTACTATCGCAATACTTTGCCTTTATCATACCCCGTGAGTTTTTCGTTCCCATCGCCACCCCCATACCATCACCGCTTACAAATACATTTTCTATCGTATTTTCAGTCTGGTTTTTTGTTTTTATGTTTGTATGTTCGGCGGTTTATGTAAGCCTTACTTGGACGGGTAGAACATATGTTTATAGGGAAATGGTTAAGGATAAAGATGGCTTGGATATATTTGCAATAAAACCAAAATTGCTAAATTTCAAGGTTGAGACCCAATCCCAAACCGAATAGCGTATTTATTTTCCTTTCTTCTTTGGTTTTACCGTTTATAGCCTTTGATATTTCGGATAACTTAATCCTTTCGGCGGAAATCATCAAAATCCAAGGGGTATCCTTATACTTGTAATTTAAAGATGTTCTCAGGGATGCGGGGTTTTTACCCCCTTCGTTTAGTATTCCTATGCCCATAGCGAGTTTTAAGGATTTATAGGTGTATAGCCCTTCAAACCTAAGCCTCTCATATCCCCCCAAAAATGCTATGAACCTTACAAAGGGTGCTCCCAAACCCATCCCAAAGGAAGAATTCTTTACGACATAAAGCGTTGTATTCCAAAACATTAAATCAACACCTAAGAATGCCTCCATCCTATCATCGGGGGTTAAGGTGTTATCACCGTAGAGGAAGTTGTCCGCGTAACCCCTCACAAAATATACACCAAATTCAACCGTTCTCTTCTTCTTATAAACGCTGCCAATATTTACAGGCTTGGGAGCTTCAACGCTTAAAGTTTCCCCTTTTCCTTTATCCTCTTCGGACTCTGTGGATTCTTCGTAGGTTTCTTCTTTTGCGGTGGTATCTTTCTCCTCGGGGTTCAAAAGTTTTTCAACGGTTTCCTTATTATAGTTATCGTCAAACAGGGATGGTTTGAGTTTATAAGCGGTGTTGTATTCCCTTTGCGCTATCTTGTAAGCATTATACTTATAGGCCAAGAATCCGTAAAAGAAATGCCCTTCGGCGTAATTTGGGTCTATTTCTATGGCCTTTTGGGCGTGGGTTATAGCCTCGTTGTAATCTTCAAAGAAGAGGGCCTTTATCAAACCCCTTCCCAGTTCCTCATAAGCCTCATACATATCCGTACCCGCATATTTTCCTTTGAAACCCCTGAGATCCACCTTCCTCAAAACCTTTTTGACAACATGCGTGGGTACGGCATAAGATATCGCTTCCCTGCCGCCTCCCTCTTTGGCAAACACAACTCCAATAACATCCCCATTCCTATCAATCAAAGGCCCCCCACTATTTCCCGGATTTACACTCATGTTTAAGGCAATGGGATTTGCATTTTTATCGGAGGCCACAAACCCAAACATAACCTTTAATTCGTTGTCATGATAAGATGTTCCCGGATATCCCAGGGCGGCTACCGGTTCCCCCTGGTTCAAGGTTTCCCTTGAAGAAAGACTTATGGTTGGAAAATTCTCACCGGTAATCTTTAAGACTGCGATATCGTTATCCGGGTCATCGTATATAACCTCCGCAAAGTATAACCTATCAACCAACTCTTTAAAGTTTGTAGCAGTAGGACCGTTTAACAAAACCGCTATTATCTTACCCGACCTTATAACATGACTATTGGTTATTATTGTACCGTTTTTATCAACAAAGAAACCAGAACCCGTTGATACATTCCAATCCGCGACCACATCCCCAACGGATCTGAGTTTTGGCAAACCAAAGGATATTATCCTGATCACGGCATCCTTTTTGTCCTTAGTTAATAGCGCATCCCAATTGGGTAAAGTTATCTGTCCTAAAAGCATTAGCATATGCAACCAATATTATAAAGCCGATGTGTTTGTTCGTTAAACAAAGCATTCCCATTTACAATAAACACCTATGAAATTGCTGGAAAAGTTCAATTTTAGGAGATTGTACGCGGTATATCCCACTTCCGCGGTCGTGGCCACGGCATATGATGGGGAAAATAAGGCCGTTATGAGCTTGGTATGGCACACCCCATTGTCCTTTGATCCGCCTTTATACGGCATTTCAGTATCCCCCAAAAGGTTTAGCCACGATATATTTTTAAAGGCGCGGGCCTTTGCGGTTCATTATTTCCATTATAATTATTCCGATTTCGTTGAAAAGGTTGGTTCGGTTAGCGGGAGGGATGTTGATAAATACAAAGAGTTTAAAATTGATTTCTTCACCTCACCGTTAAACAATCCCATAATAAAAACTGCTTTTTTGGTTTTGGATTGCTATTATGTTGAACACTATGTAATAGGCGATCATACGCTAATTGTTGGGGAGGTTCAAAGGGTATATTACGACGAAGGAAAAGTTGAAATAAAGGATGATTATATTTTGCTGAAAGACAAGAGAACGGTCTTATATGCGGGTATGGGTGAATACATAACATCCGACCCAAAAACTTTGATTAAGTTAAGAAAGTGAGGTTTAATCAAATTTTCCCGGAGAGTAAAGGCTCTTGTAAATCCAATAGCCCTTCAAAACCCTCCTGACATAAGCACGGGTTTCGTTGTAGGGTATAATATCAATGAATAGGTCGTAATCAAGTCTTTCATACTCGTAATCGCAAAGCCATCCGTTCAGCGCTCCCATACCGGCGTTATAAGACGCCAAGGCCAAAGCGTAATCGGGGAAAACCCTTAAATATTCCGAAAAAACCCAGGCTCCAATTAAAAGGTTTGTCTTCGGGTCGTATGGATCTTTAATCCCCTTTTTGAACTTCCTTGAAAATTTTTTAACCTTGTCGGGCATAATTTGGGATAAACCCAAAGCACCGGCTGGGGATTGGGCTCTAACCATAAACCTACTTTCT
Source organism: Caldifarciminota bacterium (assembly GCA_039802605.1). Classification (GTDB taxonomy): domain Bacteria; phylum Hydrothermota; class Hydrothermia; order LBFQ01; family LBFQ01; genus Caldipriscus. The sequence goes on from JBDRWW010000005.1 coordinate 64,448, forward strand.
TCCCTTATTAATGCTACAAATAAAAGGGGATCTATACCAAAGGTAGTTGAAGCCGAATCGATGTAATGGGAAAAGAACTTCTTGTTATAGGGGTAAGCGAGCTTTCCCCACCACAAGGGAATCCCCTCACTTTTATCGGAAATGTCATATATGTACTGCAATACAAGGGAAGCCCTATAAAAATCCCCACTTTTCAGCAAATCCTTTAAATGCTTGTAAGCCGAGGGGATGTTTTTCAGGTAAAAATCCCTTGCGTATTGATAACCTGCGATTTTTTCAACAATTTTACCCATCTCGTAAAATCTGGTATCCCCCAATGTATCCCATAAGGCACCTTTCGACCATTTTGGCTTTATTCCCAGTTTTAAGGAATAGTAATTTAAAGGATCCTCACTTTTTATTATGCGAACATAATAGGTGTCCCGTGTAATTTTGTATAGCCAAAAAGCCGCCCGAATCCTGTTAAAATCGCCATAACCGCCTTTACGAAAGGCCATATAAAGGTAGTTATAAGCATCCTCTATGTATCCCAAAATGTAAGCGGAAATACCCAGCCATACCAAACCATCCGATTCGGTGTTTTCATCAGCATAGGATTTTAATAGAGAAAATAGCCTGTAACCCAAATGTTTCATATCGGGTTTGGCCACTTCCGAGGCCATAAGTCTGAATGCCCTTTCTTCGTCCCCTATATCCGCCAAAACCTTTAAATAAACCTCTATTGAATCGTAAATTTCATCGGTTAGGGCTTTTATCAAAGGTTTCACTATATATCCTCTCAAATACCATTTGGGGAGTTTAAGCATTTCGTCAAGGGTTAGGTCTGTAAATTTGCTCTTTGCTACAAGATAAAGGGAATACTCGTTTTCCTTTGTGGTATCGGCATACTTAAATACGCTATCGTAAAGTTTGTGGTCGAGGAATACGCGCAATTTGTTATAGTTGTCCAAAAGGGGTATTGCCTTCAAAGAAAACGGGTAATATGGGTATAACTTTGCGAGTTTAATTAGGGAAGATGTATCGGCGAATAATTCGTATTTGGCTTTTAAAACCTCGGGTATTTCGGGGCAAAGGGTGTAGTCGGTTTTAACACCTTTAAGGGCAATAAATTTACAAGACAATGTGCAAGGAGGGGTTGGATTATTGCAAACCTCCTTTAATAAACCGTACTCCCCCGCCTTTATCCTATCATAAAGTAAAAACCCCTCAATTTCGGGATATGAGGATATAAGAAATAAGCTCATTTTTCAGAAGGCTTGTGTATAGCCTCTATTTGCAATTCAACCTTTACGGTTTTATCAACCACCAAACCCCCGGTTTCAAGTACCTTATTCCAGTTTAATCCGAAGTCAAACCTGTTGATTTCAAAAGATGCCTCAACCCCTATCCTTAGATTGCCCCAAGGATCTTTAATTGGACCATTTATCGTGTAGGGAAAAGATACGGTTTTGGTAGTTCCCTTTATGGTTAAATCCGCATCCGCCCACCAAGTATTACCCTTTTTATAAACCTTTTTTACCACCATCCTCATTTCCGGATATTTTTCGGCATCAAAGAAATCGGGACTCCTCAAATGCTCATCCCTCCTTTCATTTCTCGTATCTATGCTTTGAACATAAACCACGCCTTCGGCCTTCGTGTTTTTTGGATTATCCGGGTCGTACTCTATCCAACCGTCAAACTTTTCAAATGTGCCCACGACCGTCGTCACCATCATGTGTTTTACCTTGAATGTAATGGATGTATGCGCTGGATCCACCACAAACTTCAAAGGCTTTGCATATACCAATGCCGGCGCAAGGGCTAATAATATCGCCATCCTTTTCATATCAGCGGGTATAATAAGGTGTGAAGGGATACTTTTAGTAAATTATATGCCACTAAGATAATACCCAACTTTTTGGGTAAGTTTCCCTATCCATTTAGAAACTCCTTTAAGGTTTTTGCCACCTTTTTGTTAAAACCGGGGAGCGACGCTATCTCTTCAACACTTGCCTCCTTTATCCCCTTAATGCTCCCGAAATAAGCGAGGAGAACCTTCTTCCTCTTCTCACCTATCCCAGGTATTAAATCAAGAACGGATTTATTTGCGTTTTTACTCCTCAATGTTCTATGATAACTCAAAGCAAACCTGTGTGCCTCATCCCTAACGCTTTGCAGGAGCTTCAAAGCGGGTTCGCTTAAAGGAATCTGAACTATTCTGTTGCCGGGTAATATTACCGTTTCAAACCGTTTTGCAAGGGCCACCGTGGGAATTTCAAGGTTGAGCTCTTCTAAGGCTTTCAAGGCCGAATTCAACTGACCTATCCCCCCATCTATAAGGATTAAATCCGGTAGCTCTTTACCTTCTTCCAAAACCCTTTTATACCTCCTATAAACCACCTCATAAATGGCCTTGTAATCGTCAATGCCTTTAACCGTTTTTATTTTAAACCTCCTATAACCGGATTTAAAAGGTTTCCCATCTTTAAAAACCACAAGGGATGCAACCTTATGGGTTCCAAAGGTGTGGGAAACATCAAACCCTTCAATTATTCTCGGCAGTTTCGGGAGTTTTAATAATTTTTTCAAAGATTCCAATGATGGGTGAATTCTTTGCGATTTTTGGATATAACCTTCAACCTCCAACCTCGCGTACATTTCTGCCGCCCTAACCGTCTCCAAAACCCCTTCATAAGGCAATTTTATGGGTATCCCGTTTATCTCGTTTAGTTCCAATTCAAAAGGTACTATTATTTCATCCACCTTTCTTGGATTGTTGGCATAGTACATTATAAGAAACTCCTCCAATGTTCCCCTTTCCCCTTCTATTGATGTGGTCGTTAAAAATTTATAACTCCCATTTATAATACCGCCTTCAAGGGTGTATAAGACCACACACGAAGTATTACCTAGGGTATATATAGCCCAAACATCCTTTTCACCCGTATTCCTTGACATAAACTCGTTTAAACTCCTAAGCCTATCCCTCCAAATCGCCGCGGCCTCAAAGTTGAGTTTGTTCGCCTCGTTTATCATCCTTTCGTAAATATACCTTGCGACATCACCAATATCACCGCTTAAAAACCTCTTAAACCTCTCAACATATTCCGAATATTCTCCTTTAACATCAAACCTACAAGGTGCTATACACCTGCCTATGTGATACTCTATACAGGGGTTGTATTTTTTACTTGAAGGGAGCTTTAAAGAGCAATTCCTTAAAGGAAATAGCTTTCTTGCAAACTTCAAGAAGAACCTAACCTGTGATCTGTTCAGGTAAGGGCCGAAGTTCTCGCCATCCTCCAATGGCCTTCTCGTTAGAACCACACGGGGAATTTCCTCACCGGTAAGGTGTATATAGTAAAAAGGTGTCTCGCTTTTGAGTTTTATGTTATACTTTGGCTGATGCTTTTTTATAAGGCTGGCCTCCAAAAAAACCGCATTCCTTTCCCCATCCGTTATTATGAATTCCAAGTCATCCGCTTCCGAAACCATCTTTTGCACCCTCTCATCCGTAGGGGATAGGTAGTATTTAAGCCTATTCCTAAGATTCTTGGCCTTACCGATATATATTGGATTGCCGTTATTTTTAAAAACATAAACACCGCTCCTTTCCGGAGCGTTTAATATCTTTTCGGTTATGCTATCTTTGGGTTGAAAGCGATACATAAATCATGGGTGCTGGTAAAACGGAGAATTTGCCCTCCTGGGCGAGTAGATATATGGGCAGATTTATACCCCCTTTTAAAAACTTCAACCTATATCCACCCCTTAAAAATATCGCCGTATAACTCTGATCGTATATGTTTAACCTCGGTATCCCCGCAGTTGTACCGGAAAACCCAAAAGCCAATTCCCATTTGCCGATGTTCCCACCAAAACCCAAGGAAGAGTTGAGGAGGACAATGTTTTCTTCTCCAATACTATACCTTATACCACCGACTTCAAAAATCCCAAAGGTTGCTTCTCCAAAGGGGGCATTAACGCCGAAGGCGGGATAACCGAAAAAAATGGGTAATTCTTTATTTACCAAGCCCGGAAATGTGGCAAAGAGATTAATATTAAAAGCCAAACTTAGCATATTCAAACTCCATTCCCAAGTAAAAAGACCTATGCGAGTTGTTGTAAGCAAATGTAAAGCTCCTGCGGAATAGGTTAAGGGATATTCCCCCAAATAAGGCTTTATCCACCGGATACAGGTATCCTATAAATACCTCGGGTCTAAACCTCTTTGCGAATCTATACCTAATAACGGGCTCAAAACCCAATAATTGCCCTCCCCCGCTTAGAAACCACCTAAAACCTATACCCATCTCCCCACCTTCAAAAAATCCCGTATATCCCAACCTGTTTTCAAATATCAGGCCATTTTTCAAGTTTTCCGAGTTAAAGACATAACCCAAAAAAGAATAAAAGTCCAAATTATACCTACCCCTGACAAAAACCTTACCCACTTCACCCTCCACCCTCACGGGGATTATGGTGGTTGATAGGAAGGATATCTGCCTAAACCTTATGTTGTATCCGTTAAAGGTTTTGTAAAACCCCGACCAAAGGGGAACACCGGAATTGTTATAAACAAATCCCGAAAAGTACCCGTATCCATCACCCCTTGAAACAAACTCCAAACCTCCACTTGAAAGGTATATCCACTCTTCATAAAAGTCCAAAACCATAGTGTCATAAGGATACCTACCTATGTACGCGCTCCTACGGAAAGTTGTAAAGAAACCGCTAATTGTGAATTCCTTCAAAAGCGAAGAATAGGATGAAAAGGAGATCTTCCCAAAGGATACATCATAATCACCAACCTTGTCCGTGTAACTTCCCCAAAAACTTCCTTCAAATTGAAGGTAAGATTTTCCAATTTTGCCTCCCACACTCATAAATACCGGTTTTGCATAAAATGGCCTTGTAAGATAAGCGCTATCGCTTAAATATTCGGAATTCTGTGAGGATACCGAATAGGGGTATGTATATGCAAAAACATATTCCCTTAGAATTGATGATGAACCCAAGGAACTGTGATAGTTGGCTATGTCTTCAAGCGTTTTATAAGAATTTGGCAAAGAAAAGGTTAAACCTCCGGATAAAATTGCGTGTAATAAGGGCAGAGTATCTATCAAGTGGCGGCGCGGGGACTTGAACCCCGGACCTAGGGTTTATGAAACCCTCGCTCTAACCACCTGAGCTACGCCGCCATAGAAGTGGATATTTTATACCCGAACGATTGGTTTGTGTGAAAATAAAACGGAGGTATAATTCCCGCTCTATGTCAAGCAAAAACCTTATAAGGTTGATTATTATCCTCTTGGTATTTGTTGGGGGCTTATGGTTGTTGTATCCCACTTATAGGGTTTTAACCATGTCCCAAGAGGAAAAGGAAAAGATGAACCCCTACGAATTCCAAAAGTTGATGAAGAATTCCCTAAACCTCGGTTTGGATATACAAGGGGGTATGTATATAGTCCTTTCCATTGACAAATCCAAGCTAAAACCCGAACAGGCGGTGGATGCCGCGGATAGGGTTGTTGAGGTTATAAGGAACAGGGTTGACCAGTTGGGGGTATTTGAGCCGGTTATCCAAAAGGTCGGTGATGATAGGATAATAGTGCAATTGCCGGGTGTTGTTAGTAAGGAGAGGGCGAGGATGATTATAGGAAAAACCGCCCTTTTGGAGTTTAAGCTTCTGGCGGATGAAAGGTTATTTGTTGATTTTATTAGGGATGTTGATAGGACTTTGAAAGGGGAAAAAACAGATGGCATTTTTAACAGAGAAGATACGACAAAATTGAGCGGGCCGTTTTCAAAACTGCTGGTAGGATTGGAAGGAGATGTAGCGGTTGCGGAAGAAAATTGGGCCAAAGTGGATAGCATTTTGAATTTACCCGAGGTAAAGAAACTTGTACCCCCCGGTTATGAAATCCTTTGGGGGGCAACAAAGGAGATTAACGGAAAGAAGTTTAGACATCTCTTTATGGTAAAGGCCGAAACTCCCCTTACGGGTGCCTATTTGGTGGATGCAAATGCCACAATTGGACAGCAACAGGCGGCGGGGCAGCCCGTGGTTCAACTGAGATTTGATAGGACGGGAGCCGCCATATTCGCGAGGATAACCGGTGAAAATGTTGGCAAAAGACTTGCAATAGTTTTGGACGGTATAGTGCAATCAGCCCCAAGAATTCAAGAAAAAATTCCCACGGGTAATGCCCAGATAACGGGTATTCCGACGCTTCAAGAGGCCAGGGATTTGGCGGCCATTTTAAGGGGCGGCGCATTGCCCGTACCCGTTAAAATAGAGGAGGAAAGGGTAGTTGGACCCACCTTAGGAAAAGATTCAATAGAAAGGGGTATGAGGGCACTGGCATTGGCTTTTATAGCCGTAGTGCTGTTTATGATACTATATTACAGGTTTGGCGGAATTATAGCAAACCTCGCCCTTTTGGCAAACTTGGTCCTTATTTTGGACTTTATGGCCATGCTAAACGCAACGCTGACTATGCCCGGAATGGCGGGGCTTATTCTAACGGTTGGTATGGCGGTTGATTCAAATGTCCTCATATTTGAGAGAATAAGGGAGGAACTGAGAAAGGGGAATCCTTTTAGAACCGCCCTTGAAAGCGGTTATTCAAACGCAACCCGTACCATCTTGGACGCAAATATAACAACGCTTTTAACATCCTTGGTCCTGATGTTCTTGGGTACGGGTCCAATTCGGGGTTTTGCCGTAGTTTTGAGCATAGGTATCGTAATAAACCTATTCACGGCTATTGTAATGACGCGTTGGATATTTGAGATTTTGTTGGAAGAGTTAAAGTGGAAAGAAGTGGCGGTATAAGGAGGGAAAAATGTTTAAGTTCCTTTACAATTTAAACTTTGATTTTATGGGCAATCGAAGGATAGCATATTTGATTTCCGGAACCCTTGTAGCGCTTGGATTGGTGGGGATACTTTTGAGGCTTACACCTCTGGCGGGATTGGTGGGCTTGAAACAAACATGGTCAATAGATTTCACGGGCGGTAGGTTGGTACAGGTATATGTTGAGGCTCCAATTGAAAGGGTTAGGGGTGCAATTCTCGGTGCCGGGATAAATGCGGAAATCCAAAACATAGGAGAGGCCAACAAATTCCTGATAAAATATTCCGGGAATGTTGAAGCGGATAGTGTTGTTAAAATATTGGAGAACAAACTCGGCAAAAAGGTTAGGCTTGATAGGTCGGATATAGTGGGTCCCCGTATAGGATCCGAATTGAGGGAAAGGGCTATACTCCTCAGCATTTTGGGTTTAATATTGATACTCATATACATATGGTTTAGGTTTGACTTGGTTTTCGGTTTGGCGGCCACCTTAGCATTGTTCCACGATGCGATAATCTCTTGGGGTATATACTCCCTGCTCGGTTTTGAAACGGACATGACCGTAATAGCGGCGGTTCTAACCCTTATAGGTTATTCAATAAACGACTCCATAGTTATAGCGGATAGGGTGAGGGAATACTTGGGAAGGTTTAAGCTGATGGAGTTTTCGGCAGAGGAACTCATAAAAATCTTTAACAGTGCTATAAATTCCACGCTTTCAAGAACCGTTATAACCGCATTTACCGCACTAATAGTTGTGTTGGCCATTCTGTTCTTTGGGGGACCCGTTCTATTCAATTTTGCCTTTGTTATGACCGTAGGGATAATTGTGGGTACATATTCATCAATATTTATTGTTGCGGCTTTGGTATTGGATTGGAGGCTTAGAAGGGAGAAATAAAATCCCCAAACTTCAGCCAACGGTTATGGCATCTTTGAAGTTTTGAAGGGTTTCCCTCAATATTTTGTTCTTTTCCGATAATAGGTCGGGGTCTTTGGTTAAAATATATTCCGCATCTTTTTTTGCAATTTCAACGATTTTTAAAAACCTCTCATCGGATGAGATTTCTGTGAGGTTTATACCCTTTAACGACCACTCCCCATGCTGCTTTGTACCTATTATTTCCCCCGGACCCCTTATCTTCATATCCTCCTCGGCCAAAACAAAGCCATCGGTAATACTTTCAATTGCCTTTATCCTAAGATACGCCTCATAACCCAATTTTTCCGGAACCACCATTATGAAAAACGCGGGCTCTTCGTTTCTCAAAATCCTACCCCTTAACTGGTGCAACTGCGCTATTCCAAACCTGTGGGCATCCTCAACAACCATGAACTTTGCCTTTGGAACATCAACCCCCACCTCAACTATGGTCGTTGAAACCAATATATGTATTTCACCACTCCTAAACCTTTCCATAACCCCGTTCCTCTCATCGAGTTTCATTTTCCCGTGTATTAAACCCACATTTATTTCCGGTGGCGCTATGGATATCAGGTTTTCGTATAACTTTTGAACGGATATCAATTGCATCTTTTCACTCTCATCTATCAAGGGTGCTATTACATATGCCTGCCTTTTCGTCTCTATAATCTTTCTAAAAAGCCATTTGTATAGGTTTAACCTCTGACCTTTCCTTACAACCCGGTTATATACGACGGTTTCAAATGGCCTTTTGGTTATCCTTGAAACCTTTAAATCACCGTATACGGTTAGGGCCAATGTCCTCGGTATGGGGGTTGCGGTTGAAACTAGAAAGTGGGGATAATAATCCTTTGCCTTCTCAACTAGCCTTGCCCTTTGCGCCACACCAAACCTGTGTTGCTCATCAACTATGGCCAAAGCCAGGTTTTTAAAAACCGTCTCATCCGTTATCAGGGCGTGGGTTCCAATGACCAATTGTGCCCTACCACTTCTAACCTCCTCCCTTACCAACCTTTTAACCCTACCCTTTTGGGAGCTCGTAAGTAAGACCACATTTATCCCCAAAGGTTTCAAATATCCGTATGCAACGGAAAATATTTGTTCTGCGAGTATTTCCGTAGGGGCCATTAAGGCCGCCTGATAACCGTTTTCTATTGCTATAAGGGCACTCCAAAGGAGTACAACCGTCTTACCCGAACCGACATCACCCTGCAAAAGCCTGTGCATGGCCTCGTCTTTGGACATATCCTCCTCTATCTCCCCCATAACCCTCATTTGTTCTTCGGTAAGTTTAAATGGAAGGCTTTTTACAAATTCATCCGTATATTTCCCAGTTCTATTTAAGGGTATAGCCCTCCTCTTTCCAAAAGATGCGGATATGTTTAAGGATAGATAAAACTTTAAAAACTGCTCGTAAATTACCCTCTTTTTACCCTGTAAAATCTCCTCTTCGCTGTTGGGAAAGTGCAAGTGGTATAGGGCATCCTTTAAGGATACCAAATTCCTACTTTTAACAATGTATTCCGGTAGGGTTTCCGGTATTTCAACTTCCTTCAAAGCGATTTCCACAAGCTTATGAATAGTTTTTGATTTTAATCCCTCCGTTTGGGGATATACCGGTGTTATCCCCACAAGCTCGTCTTCGGTTGCTATCTCGGGATGAAAAATCCTAAAACTTCCAAAACTCCTACCGGAATAAGCCCTACCCGCCGCAAGGATTATATCCCCTATCTCGTATTTTCCGAGGATGAATTCCATACCCCTCCATATGAGTTCAACTATTCCCGAACCGTCGGATATAACTATGACGGCTTCCGATATGTTGTTTTCCCTATGCCTTTTAAACTTCTTTATAACCCTACCCCTAACCACGACATCCTCACCGGCTTTTATATACGCTATTCTCTTTATCTCGTTCCTTATTATATACCTTCGGGGTAAGAAAAATAACAAATCTTCAACGGTTTTTATTCCAAGTTTCATTAACTTTTTAGCCCTACTTTCTCCAACCCCTTTTAAAAACCTAACCTCTGAATTCAGCTTCACTTGTGTATATCGCAACTGTCTTGGGGTTCCCTACCGGCCCAAAACATCTCCAAAGTCTTCTTTGGACAACTTTCCCTTGCGAGTTTAAGGGATTCCGAACATACATTTACAAACCTGAAAGGACCGGAAAAGTCAAAGCTTTTGGGTTTCAAACCCCTATGAACCTGCGCCATAAACTTTGCCCAAATTGGTACCGCCAATTCCGAACCCGTAGCCCCATAAAATATAACCCTTAAACTGTCATATCCCACCCATACCCCAGTAACCATATATGGAGAAAAACCCACAAACCATGTATCCTTGTAATCATCCGTGGTTCCCGTTTTACCAGCAGCCGGCATTTTCGCATTATCCCACCCGTAATACCTGCTGTTATATGCCGTTCCGCAACACACCACAAATGTTAAAGCATAAGTCGCCATTTTTGCAACATTGGGGTCTAAAACCTGCACGAGGGTGGGGTGGTTTTCCTCCAAAACATTCCCATAAGCATCTTCAATACGGGTTATGAAGTACGGGTTAAACCTCTTCCCCTTATCCATTAAAGTCCCAAATGCCCTTGTCAAATCCCAAAGGGTTACCTCTATACCCCCCAGTGCCATAGATGGATAGGGTTTTATTTGTGTCGTTATTCCCATTTTTCTCGCAATATCGGATATGTAATATGGCCCTATGTCAAGCGTTAATTTAACCGCCGGGATATTTTTTGATAAGGCCAAGGCCCTCCTTAAATTTATCAAACCATCGTATTTTCCATCGTAGTTTTTTGGGGACCATATCCTACCCAACTCATCGACCATTTCAACCTCTTCATCCCTTATGGTATCGCCTGGGGAGTATCCCTTTGAAAAGGCCGCGGTATATACAAAAACTTTAAAAGCCGAACCCGGTTGCCTCTTAGCCTGCCTAACCCTGTCAAATTGGGAATGTTGGAAATCCCTCCCCCCAACATATGCCAAAATTCCTCCCAAGGTATCGTAAGCTATTAAGGCCGCTTGAAGGTATTTAGGCTCCCCACCCTTGTAATCTATATACTTCGGTTTTAGGAATTTCCACTTTTTTTCGTAGTTATCCAAAGTGCTCTTTACTACATCGTTTGCTATCCTCTGCATGTCCAAATCCAAAGTTGTGTATATTTTTCCGCCACCTCTGTATAAAAAGTCCTCGCCGTATTTTTCAATTACATACTGCCTTACCAACTCCGCAAAATAAGGGGCATCCCCTCCGAATGTGGTTTTCGGGCGTGGCTGTAATTTTGGTTGTACGTTTATCAAACTGTCGTACTGCTTTTTGTTTATTACCCCGTTTTTAAGCATTGCGTGTAAAACAACCTTTCTACGGGCGTTTGCCCTTTCGGGATATTTATAAGGGGAGTATGCATTTGGGCTTTTAGGCAATCCGGCGAGTAATGCCGCCTCGTTTATATCTATGTCCTTTGCATCCTTACCGAAAAAGAACTTTGCGGCGGATTGAACTCCATAAACCCCTTCCCCAAAGTATATTTGGTTTAGATACCTTTCAAGGATTTCATCCTTTGTAAATGTGGATTCAAGTTTCAAGGCTAATGCCAACTCCAAGATTTTCCTGTTAATAGTCCTTTCGTGTCCGAGAAACATATTTCTTGCCAACTGTTGGGTTATGGTTGATCCCCCCTGCCTTATCCGTAAGGAAAACAAGTTTATAATCAATGCCGTAAATGTCCTTCTAAGATCAAAACCCCAATGGTTATAAAATTTCCTATCTTCAAGGGATATAAAGGCATTTTTTAGTCCGTCGGATATTTTGTCAAGGGTTACATACTCCCTCCTCTCCTCATAAAACTGGTATATAACCTTTCCATGCCTATCGTAAAGGGTTGTGGCTTGGGGGGGTTTAAAGGCCTCCAACCTCTCAACATCCGGCAGATGTGGCGAAGCCCATATAACTATTAATCCGAGGAGGAAAAAACCCAAGCAATAAAGTATAAAAACGACCACACCTGTTAATAAGAAATTCCTGAGTTCCTTTTTAAGAAAGTTCTCCATGATAAATCTTTCTCAAAACATATGGCAGAATTCCGCCGTGTTTATAGTATTCCACCTCTACTGGTGTATCCAACCTTGCTATTACTTCAAATTCAATTTTGCCGCCATCGGGCTTATGGGCTATAACCTTTAAGGTTTTGCGGGGATGTATATCCCTTATACCGATTATGTCATATCTCTCAAAACCCGTTAAACCCAGGGTTTTCATGTTTTCGCCCTCTTTAAACTGCAAGGGTAAAACTCCCATACCCACCAAGTTGCTCCTGTGGATCCTCTCGAAACTTTCGGCTATAACGGCCTTAACCCCAAGCAAGGCTGTCCCCTTTGCCGCCCAATCCCTTGAAGAACCAGTACCGTATTCCTTTCCCGCAAGTATTATTAAAGGTATATTCTCGGATTTATATCGCATAGCGGCATCATAGACGCTCATCTTTTCACCCGTTGGAATGTATATTGTCCACCAACCCCTAACCTCTTCCTTAAACAGATAGTTCCTAAACCTCACATTTGCAAATGTACCCCTCATCATAACTTCATGGTTTCCCCTCCTTGAACCATACGAGTTGAATTCGGAAGGTTTAACACCACTTTCTATAAGGTATTTCCCGGCAGGGCTTTCTGGGTGTATGCTACCAGCAGGTGATATATGATCCGTGGTTACACTATCACCACCAACGACCAACACATAGGCGCCCTTTATATCTTCGGGTGGTTTCACCTCTAAGGAGAAGTTCTCAAAGTATGGAGGTTTCTTTATGTATGTTGAATTCGGATCCCATTCAAATGTTTCACCCTCTTTTACATCTAAGGATTTCCAGTACTCATCCCCTTCAAAAACATCTGCATATCTCTTACGGAACATCTCGGGATTTAAACTCTTCTCTATGTATTCCCTTATTTCCCTTTGGGATGGCCAAATATCCCTCAAATAAACAGGTTCTCCATTCGGGTCGTATCCCAAAGGTTCGTTTTCAAAGTCAATATCAACCCTACCCGCTAAGGCAAAGGCAACCACAAGCATAGGGGATGCTAAGTAGTTAGCCTTTACAAGGGGATGGATTCTCGCCTCAAAGTTTCTATTCCCACTCAAAACGGATGCAACCACAAGGTCATATTCCTTAATAGCTTCCTCAACCTTCTTGGGCAAAGGACCGCTGTTCCCTATGCATGTAGTGCAACCATAACCTACAACATGGAACCGTAATGCTTCAAGGTAGGGCAATAATCCGGATTCCCTCAAATAATCCGTCACCACCCCTGAACCAGGTGCCAAACTCGTCTTTATATAGGGTTTAACAGTTAAACCTCTCTCAACCGCCTTTTTTGCAACAAGACCCGCGCCTATCATAACGGAAGGGTTTGATGTATTGGTGCAACTCGTTATGGCAGCTATCACAACTGAACCGTGTGTTAGGAAAAATTCCTCACCCTCATGTACTATAACCGCAACATCGCTTTTTACAGCCAAACCTCCCTCGGATTCATAAGCATCCTTTTGGTGGTTATCAAAGGGCTTTTTTCCAAACTCTTTTTCAAGGGATATGTAAAAGGATTTTTTAAGGTCCTTTAAAGGTATCCTATCCTGTGGCCTTTTTGGACCTGCAACGCTCGGTTCAATCTTCGAAAGGTCTATTTCAACCACATCGCTATATTCCGGTTCGGGTGAATCGGGTGTCCAGAATATACCCTGTTCCTTTGCAAAAACTTCAACGAGTTTAACCAATTCTTCATCCCTACCTGTTCCCCTTAAATATTCCAATGTCCTTTCGTCTATGGGGAAGTATCCACAGGTTGAACCGTATTCGGGAGCCATATTGGCAATTGTCGCCCTATCAGGTACGCTTAAATTTTTTAAGGCTGGCCCAAAGTATTCCACGAATTTACCTACAACTCCCTTTTTCCTCAAAACCTCAGTTATCGTCAATACTAAATCGGTTGCCGTAGAACCCTCGGGTAATTCCCCCACAAGCCTTACCCCAACCACCTCGGGTAATAGCATGTAGTAGGGTTGTCCTAACATTACCGCCTCGGCTTCTATACCCCCGACTCCCCATCCCAAAACACCTATGCCGTTTATCATTGTGGTGTGTGAATCCGTTCCCAAAAGCGTATCAAGAACTACAATTCCATCCTTTATATAAACAACCTTTGCAAAATATTCGAGATTTACCTGATGGATGATACCCGTACCGGTTGGGACAACGCGAAAATTCTTAAAAGACTTCTGTGCCCATTTCAAGAGTTGATACCTCTCCCTATTCCTTTCAAGTTCCTTTTTAACATTCATAACATATGCATAACCCGTCCCAAAATAATCAACCTGAACGGAATGGTCTATAACCAGATCCGATTGTATTACCGGGTTTATCCTCTTGGGGTCTCCCCCCAATTCTTTCATAGCATCACGCATAGCCGCCAAATCCACCACAACGGGAACACCTGTAAAATCTTGTAAAACGACCCTTATCGGCATATAGGGTATTTCAACTTCCTTAGGTTTTGGTTTCCAATTCGCTATATCCTTTAAATTTTCCTCAGTCACAAGAAAACCATCAACGCTGTGTAATGCATTCTCAACCAAAACTCTAATGGAATACGGGAGTTTATCGGGATTTATACCAAGAGATTGGAGATATTCTGGAATTGAAAAATAAGGGAATTCACCGCTATCCGTTTTCAGAACCCTTTGAAAATATTTTAAGCCCTTCATAAGTCGGGAATTTTAACGCTGAAAAGGATTAGAATACCTTAAAGTTTTTTAGCCGGTGTAGGTTTGCCGTTTATATGCTTTTCAACGATTTTTATGATTTTTTCAACCTTCTCAAAACCATCGTCTATTGACTTTTTACTCTGCAACTCCCTGTAATAACCGCTTATGTGGAGGATCGTATAAACATCATCAAACAAACCCAAAAGAATATCCCTATCCTTTCCCAAACCCTTAATTTCCTTTAAACCCTTGTAATACCCTTCAACTTTCTTTAACCTTTGGTTTAACTCCTCACTTGAAATCAATCCTTTGGAAATAAACAATGCCTTTAAAGCCTCCAAAGCAACGAGATAAGCAATACCGCAAGCTGATGAGATATGCTTTAAATCAATATAACGCCCAACAACCCTATCAATACCCGCCTTCCTTAACTCTTCCTTTGCATTCTTCAAATACCTCTTTGCCAGCTCTAACCTTCCTTCCGGTGTTAAAGGTATTTTTGTTTTCGGCATAAGCCCTTATTTTAAGGTTGTTTAGCCCATACATCTATAATTTCTCCCCCAAACCCGTTTTGTCAATCCCAACCTCTAATTTGACCATTAGGGGTTTATCAGCGCGTTTAAAAATAAAAAACCCCAACCCCACCAATAAAGGCGAGATTGGGGTGGAAAACGAAAGAGAAATATGGGAAATTATCTAACCACTACGGTTTTGACACCTTTACTCGTTCTCACGATATAAACACCTCTTGGAAGTTCAAACCTCGCATATCCGTTTACCTCTCCACCCTTCACAAGCCTACCCGAGGGTGTGTATATCCCAATATTTCCACTATATCCCGTGATCTCAACATAATTTTTACCACCCAACACGGCATATGGAACTATTGTGCCCGCCTTCTCACCTACACTTAGACCATCATCATACCCTAACACTGCCACAGGACAAGACCACACATTCGTATAACAGGAAACATCACCCTCTACTATAAGCATACTCGTGTTTGTGTGCTTTGCAACTATTAGGTCAGAACTTATAGGAGGTTCATCCGCACATCCAGAAGATGTCCACACAGGAGCACTCCAACCGTTTGACATTGACCAAGCGTGTGGATTTCCACAACCACACTCGGAAATAAGCACATCGAAAACACCATCACCGCTTATATCGGCTATAGTAGGGGCTCCGCAGTAGCTTGCCGAACCGTTTGGAGCCGCCAAGACCGAACCGTCCACCCCATTCAAAACGACGAAATCCCAAGAACCCGAGCCATCCCTAAAAACTATATCGGGATGACCGTCCATATTCAAGTCACCCACAGCAACGGCGCTTAGTGGAGACCCCGTCCATGTCCAAAAAACTACCGGAGAACCGGAAACCTCTTTAACGGCAATTATACCCGTTGTGGTCCTAACTATGAGTTCATCTTTCCCATCCCCATCAAGGTCGGATGCGGCGAGAACACTACTATAAATATCCCAACTTAACAAATTAGGAAATGTTCCGCCTGTATTCCAAGTCCATCTCGGTGTTCCGGTTAAGGCATCATAGGAATAAACATTATTGTTAGAGGCAGGGAAGTAGGCTTCAAGATTCCTGTCCCCGTTTAAATCGGCTAAAACAGGAATCCCCACAGTTGTACCTATGCTTCTTGACCACCTTTCGGTATATGTATTGGCACATCCATCAACGCTTACAGCATATCCTCCAACACCTCTATAAATTTCCGGACACCCATCGCCATTAACATCGGCTATAGTTAGACCGGAATGGTCGCTTGACTCGTTCCTTTCGTATATTTGGCCCCCGGTTATAGCATCTCTGACCTCAAAAAGGTAATACGAATCCCATGTATCATCGTCATAATAAACGGAAAAAATCCTATTTTGCCCCGATGGTGTTTTACCAACCGCCCAGTAAGCATCATAATCATCTCCATCGTATGTAATATCCCAAATTATAGAACCGTTTGAGCCCACATATAAATACATTCCCACATCCATACCTGCGAAACCGTCATCATCCGGACCGCCTCCTAAAACCTCACTTACCCCATCGTTATTATAATCAAACACGGCATTCAAAACAGCAGAGCCAGAAGCCAAAAACCAACCCGGGCTGCTTTCGTGAGACCAAATCCTACTAACCGAAGCCGGGGATGAACACCTCCAAGGAGACCGAGCGGTCTTTTTATAATCATGCCTTCCCTGTCTCCATTCCGGATCACTGGGGGAATACGTTTGTGCAAATAACCCCCACACCCAGAGGCATATCAACACAGGTATTAAATATAGCCTTTTCATCACCCTATATTGTAATGCCAAAAACTTTGCCAAGGGGTGTGGCAAAGACACTAAAAATTATTTCCTGACAATCAAATAAGGTAAGGTTTATTTCCGCTATATAATACCCAGCCCTATGACCGAAAAGGAAATCAAGAATAAAAGGCGGGAATTCCTAAAAAACATAGGAAGGTTAATCGGTTATGGAACCCTTGGGGGTTTGTTTGCGGGTTTCGGTAGGTCCCTTTGGCCGAACATCCTATATGAACCCCCAAAGAGGGTTAGGTTGATAGATCCCAAGAATCTGGCCGAGGGAATGAATTATTTCCCCGAGCAAAGGCTTTTTGTCTTTAAGAGGGGAGGTGAGGTTTGGGCTATTTCCGCCGTATGCCAACACCTCGGATGTACGGTAAATTTTGTTCCCTTTGGTGAGAAAATAGAGAAAAAGATTCTCGGAAAGGTTATAGAGGAGGAATGGGAATTCCACTGCCCTTGCCACGGTTCAAAATACACGCAGGAAGGGGATATATATGAAGGCCCGGCACCGAGGGGATTGCCCCATTATCCCCTTGAAATAGATCCCGCTACGGGTTATCTTGTGGTTGATATGTCAAAAGAGGTGAAAAAGGATTGGAGGCTTAAACTTTCATAAAGGAGGGAAAATATGAAGGAAAGGCTCTATCAGGTTTGGAGGGCACTTATATGGACATTTGACCCGGCGGATAGGGGGGAGGCGGGTAAGGCCGTAACAAGAAACTTTTGGCTCCACTGGTTTCCCCCAAGGATGACCAAGGAAAGCCTATCTTGGGGGTATTCCCTATGGTTGGGGACGATTTCAGCGGTTTTGTTTTTTATACTAGTAATAACCGGTATAATCCTTATGTTCCTTTATGTTCCCTCCGTTGAAAGGGCATACCAATCAATAAAGGATCTTGAATATGCCGTTTCATTTGGGTGGTTTTTGAGGAACATGCACAGGTGGTCGGCACACATGATGGTCGCCGCCGTATTCTTACATATGCTAAGGGTTTTCTACACCGGGGCGTATAAAAACGGTATGAGTCATATGGCAAAAAGGCAAATAAACTGGGTTGTGGGTATGATTTTGTTGGGTGTTACGCTGTTGCTATCTTTCAGCGGATACCTACTCCCTTGGGATCAGTTGGCCCTTTGGGCGGTTACGGTTGGAACGCAAATAGCGAGGTCCGTGCCGTTTATAGGCGATGAAATATACTATGTTTTGGCGGGCGGTACGAGGTTGGACCAAAACGCCTTAATAAGGTTTTATACCTTGCATGTGATATTCTTGCCGGCTTTGCTCTTGGTATTGTTCTCTTATCATATGTGGAGGATTAGAAAGGACGAGGGGCTTGCCATAACGGAGCAGTTTAGCATAGCGAGGAAGAAGGGAGAAGCGGTACAGCCGGAAATGGTGTTCTCAACACCTTGGGCTGTTAGGAGGATAGTTTTGGTTTCCTTGGGCACGCTGGTTTGGGTTATGTTTCTCTCGGTATTCTTAAAATCACCCTTGGAGGAACCCGCAAGCCTTGAATGGACACCCAACCCCGCAAAAGCACCTTGGTATTTCCTATGGTTGCAGGAGCTGGTGGCCATAACAACGATAAGGATAGGTGGATTCACATTAAACGGTGGGTTTGTTGGAGGGGTTTTGATTCCCGCAATTCTCGGTGGAGCGGCAACCATATGGGCATTTATAGACAAAAGCCCAGCGGAGGCTACGGGGGTTTGGTTTCACAAAAGTAGGCTCGTTCAAAACTTGGTATTTACCTTTTTCGTTTTAATAATAGTGGGAATGACAATTTTCGCTATGTACTTCCGTGGGCCGTATTGGGGTATTTACTGGCCTTGGGCTTGGCCGGAATTGCCGGAGATAATTTAAAAGGAGGTAAAAAATGGAACAGAAACCTCAAAAACAGGCTCTACCCGATGTTAAAGAAGACCCATTTCCTTATGATTCTTGGATAATATACGGTTTGGCGGTTGTAGGCGCTTTCCTTTTGGGTTTGGCCATATACAAGGAGTTAAATCCGGAATACATAAAGTACCAGAGGGAGTTCAAGGCCCTGGTTGAAAAAAAGTTCGGAAAGGAGGCCGCCGCATCCATAACATTTGGTGTAAAGCAGATATGGATACCAGCGTTGAACAAAACCGAAAGGTGTATAACCTGTCATATGGGTTATGAGTGGAAAGGGCTTGAAGGTGAAGATGTCCCAAAGGTTTTCAGGACACATCCGGACATAGAAGGCCTTATAGCAAAGCATCCATTTAATAAGTTCGGATGTACGACATGCCACGGGGGTCAGGGTTTTGCAACCAATGTAAGGGAGGCGCATGTTATAAATGAGGGTGGAAAGAAGGTTAGGTGGCTTGAACCACTCTTATCCTCCGAAAAAGCAAAGGAATACGGGTTCAAAGACTGGCAAAAATCTCCACTGATTGAAATAAACTGTAATACTTGCCATAGGTTTGACGATAGCCTTCCCGGTACCCCTTATATAAACCTTGCGAAAAGGTTGGTTGAAGAAAAGGCTTGTAGAACCTGCCACATGATAAACGGAGAAGGGGGACAAATAGGACCGGATTTAACTTACGAGGGTTCAAAGATGCCAGAAATGTTTGACATGAGGGGAACATATTATGAAATAAAGGATGGAAAACCCGTACCTTCCGGAAGAACTGTACAAGAGGAAATTGAGAGGAGGGGATTACCATTAACCGTGTTCTCCTGGCACATATTACACTTTGAAGAACCGAGGTCTATAACCCCAACTTCAAAAATGCCAAACTTTGGATTTACGGATGAGGAAAAGTTGGCTTTGACCATGCTAGTAATGTCTTGGAAGAAGGTAAATCTCCCCGCGGAATACATACCGAGGCCGAAGAAGGGGGAGGTAATACCCCAAGCGGATACATCCAAGAAGGCCGAGGGAACCGTTTCGGCGGATTTGGTAAAGAGGGGTGAGGAGATATTCAAACAGAAGTGTACCGCTTGCCATCAGATTGACAAAAAACTCGTAGGACCTGCCTTAAAGGGCTTGTTTGAAAGGAGAAAGGAAGAATGGGTTTTTGCTATGATTATGCATCCGGATTCAATGGTTAAGAACGACCCAACGGCAAAGAAGCTGCTTGAGGAATATAAAGTTCCTATGGCAGTGCCCGGTGGTATAACGGAGGATGAGACAAAGGCCGTAATTGAATACTTAAAGCAGGCGACCAAGTGAAGGTTTCGTTTATAACGGGCGGAACATCCGGCATAGGCTTTGCTATAGCGGAGTTATTTGAGAAAAGGGGTTATAGGGTTTATGTTTGCGGTAGGAGGGAAGGTTTTGAAAGGTTTAACTACCTTAGGGCGGATGTTAGTAAGTATGAAGAGGTTAGGAGGGCTGTTGAAGACATCGTAAGTAAGGAGGGGGGAATAAATGTTTTGGTTGTGAATGCGGGTATAGGTAGGGTTGGTTATGTGGAGGAATTTCCAATAGATGAATGGGAAGAGGTTATAAAAATCAACCTGAACGGGGCTTTCTACACGGTTAAGGCCGCACTACCCCATATAAATAGGGGTGGAAATATAATTTTCATAGGTTCGGTGGCGTCAAAGGAGGCCTTTGCCGGGTGGTCCGCCTATTGCGCTTCAAAGTTTGGGCTTTTGGGGTTTGCCAAGAGTTTGGCGGATGAACTCAGGGGAAAAATAAAGGTTTCCTTTGTTATGCCCGGGGCGGTTGATACGGATATATGGAACTCCGTGGGATACAAACCCCCAAAAGAGGCAATGCTGAAACCCGAAGATGTCGCAAGGGTTGTTTTGGAAATAGTTGAAAATCCGGGTTGGATAAGGGAGATAGAAATATTACCAAAGGGTGGGATACTTTGAGGGTTGTGGGAATACCCGCAAGGTATGGCTCAACGAGGTTTCCTGGAAAACTTTTGGCGGAAATAAAGGGAAAACCCATAATAGTTTGGGTGGTTGAAAGGGTTTTAAAGGTAAAGAACGCAAGGGTTATAGTCGCCACGGACGACGATAGGATAAAGGAAGCCGTTAAGGGTTTGTGCGAAGTTGTATTAACACCTACGGATTTACCTTCCGGAACGGATAGGCTCGCGTATGCTTTAAGGGATTTTGACGATAACGCAAAAATCGTAAATGTTCAGGGGGATGAACCCTTTATAAAACCCGAAGTGGTTGAATACTTGTTTAACATGATGGAAAACGAAGATGCGGATATTTACACCCTTGCAAAAAGGGATAAAATGGACGAAAACCCCAACAGGGTTAAAGTGGTTTTGGATTCAAGGGGTTATGCCCTTTACTTTTCAAGGAGTCCAATACCGTACGGTTCAAGGGAAGGACTGATACACATAGGCATATACGGATATACGAAAGGAAAACTTTTAGAGTTTTCAAAACTTCCAAAACCGGGTATAGAAAAAACGGAAAAGTTGGAGCAGTTGAGGGCATTATATTACGGTTGGAGGGTTAAAGTTGGGATAGTGGAATACGGGGGAATAAGCATAGATACTCCGGAAGATTTGGAAATCGCCCGTAAAATGTTGGAATGAATTTAAGGGAGTTTGTATTAAGGGCAATAGAAGAGGATGCACCCTTTGGGGATATAACATCGGAGGTTTTCAAGGGGATAAAAATAAAGGCTGTTATACTAGCAAAGGGTGATGGGGTTTTTTGTGGGGATAGGGTTTTAAGGGAGTTTGAAAGGGTTTTTGACTTTTCGGTTAAAAGCGTTCCGGATGGTTTTGGTTTTAAATACGGGGATGTTTTGGCGGAAATAAAGGGGGATGCGTATGATATACTCCTGTGCGAGAGGACGGTTTTAAACATAATATCAAAACTTTCGGGAATAGCAACCCTAACGAAAAGGTTTGTTGATTTGGCCGGAGATGTTCCCATATATGATACGAGGAAAACGACGCCTTTAATGAGATTTTTGGAAAAGTATGCGGTTAGGGTTGGGGGTGGGTATAACCATAGGCTAACCCTATCGGAAATAGCGATGGTTAAAGATAACCATAAGAGGATAGCGGGGGGGATAAAAAAGGCCATCGGGATGATAAGGGAAAGGTTTGGAAGGCATGTGTATATTGAGGTTGAGGTTGAAAACCTTGAAGAGTTAAAGGAGGCTTTGGAATGCGGTGTTGATTGGGTTTTGTTGGATAATATGGATATTGAAACATTGCGGGAGGCGATAAATATGGCTAAGGGAAAGGTTAAGGTTGAGGTTTCGGGAGGTGTTAGCCTTGAAAATGTTAAGGAAATAGCATCTTTAAAACCCGATAGGATTTCCGTAGGGGCAATTACAAAGGCTGCAAAACCAATTGACATTAGTTTAGAGGTTGTGGAATGGTAAATGTGTAATGTTTATTTAAAACCCTCCAAATCATCCGGGGAACTTATATTTCCCGTCTTCCTCAAAGCTATAAACCTAAATAGGGGATTTCCGAAACACAAGGGCCCTACATTAAATCCACCTTGGCGATTTCAACCATATTACCGTAATTCCTTTAATGGGGAGTTTGTCAAAACATACCAAGTGGAATACAAAATCACCCTTTATAGCGTACTCATACCTTCCGCCACGAGGAGCGTCCAGTTTACGAAGTTAAGGAAAATGCCACCATAAGGGGGAACACCCTTTTCATAACCGGCGTGGATTATAAGGCAAAACGGTTATCCGATGGGTTTTCAATGCACCCTTATATTACATTCTCGTATGGCGGATTTTGTCCATTTACATGTTCATAGCGAGTACAGTTTGCTTGATGGGGCTGCGAGGATTGATGATTTGATTAAAAAGGCTAAGGAATTGGGGTTTGAAGCATTGGCATTAACTGATCACGGTAATTTATTTGGAGCGATCGAATTCTATGTAAAGGCATTGGAGGAAGGTATTAAACCCATTCTCGGAATGGAGGCGTACATAGTTGATGACCTAAACGATAGGAGTAAAAGAGATTACAACCACTTAACCCTGCTCGCAATGGATGAGCGGGGTTGGAAAAATCTCATAAAGTTGTCATCCATAGGTTGGACAAAGGGGTTTTATTCAAAACCGAGAATTGATAAGAAATCCTTAGAGGAATATTCGGAGGGAATAATAGTCCTTTCGGGTTGCCCAAAAGGGGAAATAGCCCAATACATTTTAAACGACAATTATAAAAAGGCCTATGAATTAATAGACTGGTTTAAGGAAGTTTTCAAGGATAGGTTTTTCCTTGAAGTTCAGGATGTTGGAATACCGGAAAACCAAAAGATAAACACATTCTTACTTGAAGCGTCAAAGAAAACGGGTTTGAAACTGGTTGCTACAAACGATGTGCATTACATAAACAGGGAGGACAGGCATTTACAGGATATTTTAATGTGTATAGCGCAAGGGACAAAATTGACGGATGAAAAGAGGTTCAGACTATCCACAGAGGAAATTTATATGAGGACGGAAGAGGAGATGTTAAATCTATTCAAGGATATACCCGAAGCGGTAAAAAATACAAAACTCGTGGCTGAAATGATTGATTTAAAGATAGAAATTGACCCACAAAAGTTAAAACTCCCCCTACCCCCCAATGTTAAAGAGCCGTTTGAAGACTTAAAAGTAAAGGCTTATGAGGGTTTGAGGAGGAAGTTAAATGGTAATATCCCAAAGGAGTATGAGGAAAGGCTTGAATACGAGTTGGAGGTCATAAGGAACACGGGATTTGCCGGCTATTTCTTGATAATTGAGGATATAATAAACTATTGCAAAAACAACGGTATAATGGTGGGTATAGGGAGGGGATCGGCGGCGGGTTCTTTGGTCTTGTACGCCCTTGATATTACAGATGTGGATCCTATAAAGTACGGCTTGCTCTTTGAGAGGTTTTTAAACCCCGAAAGGGTTTCCCCTCCGGATGTTGATATAGACTTTGAGGATAGGAGAAGGGACGAAGTTATAGATTACATAAGGAAAACCTATGGTGAGAATTCAACCGCACAGATAATAACTTTTAGCAAGTTGAAGCCGAGGGCGGCTTTGAAGGATACCGCAAGAGTTTACGGTATTGAGTTTGATGAGGCAAACCGTATAACAAAACTCGTTCCAAACATACCCTCCGATCCCATAACATTAAAGGAAGCGTATGAAACCGTAGAAGATTTTAAAAAGGCGGTTTCAAATGGAAAATGGAAGGAAATAGTTGAAAATGCGATTAAAATAGAAAATTTTACAAGGGGCGTTAGCGTTCATGCCGCCGGCGTGGTAATTACACCGGGGGAAATAACGGATTATGTACCTTTGGCCGTTGTTAAGGATAGGGTTGTAACGCAGTTTGATAAGAACACCCTTGAACTTTTGGGCATTTTGAAGATTGATATTTTGGGTTTGAGGACATTAAGCGCCCTGAGTATGGCCGAAAAGATGATAAGGGAGATATACGACCCCAACTTCTCCTTAAAAGATATACCCCTTGATGACAAAAAGACATTTGAACTACTCCAACAAGGTAAAACCATGGGGGTATTTCAGCTTGAAAGCCCCGCAATGAGAAAACTTTTAATGAGGTTAAGACCAAACCACATAAACGACATTATAGCATTAAACGCCCTCTACAGACCAGGACCTATACAGAGCGGTATGGTTGATGAATATATTGAAAGAAAACACGGAAAACCCTATGATTACGAATTCGAAGGGTTAAAACCAATACTTGAAGAGACTTACGGGCTTATAGTCTATCAGGAGCAGGTTATGAAGGCGGCACAAATCCTTGCGGGCTTCACACCAGGCGAAGCCGATACGCTGAGAAAAGCAATAGGAAAGAAAAAGAAGGATCTAATGGACGCCATGAGGGAGAAGTTTATAAACGGGGCGGTTGAAAGGGGATACCCGAAGGAAAAGATAGAGGAACTTTGGGAAAAGATTGAGAAGTTTGCCAGCTATTCCTTCAACAAATCCCATTCCGTTGCTTACGCGATAACATCCTTTTGGACGGCATACATAAAGGCGCATTACCCCTTGGTTTTCTACGCATCAACACTGTCATCTTTTAGAACATCGGGGCAACAGAAGTTTTTTGATAACGCACCCCTGTTTATATCCGAGATGAAGGAAAGCGGAATAAAAATAGAACCCCCGGATGTGAATAAGAGCGATGTGGAATTCATAATTGATAAGGAGCAGAACAAGATTATATGGGGGCTTGGGTTCATAAAGTCGGTTGGGGATAGCGCCGCGGAAACCATAGTAAACGAGAGGAGAACTAGGGGGCCTTATAAATCCCTTGAAGAGTTCTCGAAGAGGACGAAGTTAAATAAAAGGACACTTGAAGGGCTTGCAAAGGCTGGGGCGTTTAGAAGCATTACAAACCTTCCAAAAACAAAAATAATTGAGTATATAAACTTTGGGAAGAAGATCACAAAGGGAACGTCCAAGGACATATTCGGCATAGGCAAAAAATTGGAAGGGGAAAGCGGAAAGGAAGACTTTAAAACGAATTTGATGATGGAAAGGGAATCCATAGGCGTGTACATTTCAGAAAACCCGTTTGAAAGGTATATAAAACTCCGGAATTCCTTGGGACTACCAAAAATTTCCGATTTGGAAAACTATGAGGATAAAAGGGTTGGGATATTGGGTTCTTTAATGTACTTTTCAAAGAAGAAGTTTAAAAACGGGACAAGGTTTAGCCTTAGGTTGGAAGACGATACGGGGTATGTGGATGCAGTAATATTTATAAACGATGACCCCAACTCCTTTGAAAAGAAGCTCTCCGAAAACCTGGTATTATATGTTGAAGGTTTTGTTAGGACTTTGGAGGTTGAAGACGAAAACGGCGAGGAGGAGGTTAGCATAGAGATAAGGATAGATACCATAAACGATGTTAAAACCGTTGACGAAATGCTTACACAGTTTTTGGAAAAAATAGACTTAAACCGGGCTTGGAAGGGCTATGTTATGAACATGAACGGATACACGGATGAAATGGATATAAAGAGGGAGTTTGTAAGGTTTTGGATAAAGGAAATTGCGGGCGAGGAGTTCTCCACATCAGAAATACCGTATATGGAGGGCTTAAGGGTTATAAAAACGTTGAAAACATACGGCTCTAAAATTCTTGAAAATTCGGAGAACGACCCGATAAAAATGGGTGCGAAGGCCTTATTGTTAAAGGATATAGGTTTATGGCAGGATTTCCTTAGGAGGGTTAAGGGATGATATTCCCCTTATGCTCGCCGTATCATCCGTTGTTCGGTTATCAAAACTGCGAAACATACTCCCTAACTTACTTTTACGATATACCGAGATTTACATACGAGAGGACGATAACATTTGAAAGCTTTTCAAGCTCAACGTTTACGGACATTTACACCTACAAAACCGTTTACGATACCTTTGATTATCAAACCGTGGGCTTTAAATTCCATTCCCCCAATGTCGTAGGTGGGGCTTACACGGAAAGGATAAACATAAAGGAAAACTATGCCTTCGGTTTTGTGGGGAGGTATAGGTGGTTTTCGGGTTTAATTTTGAAAGGGAAGAGAAACCCTTATGAGGAAAAGGCGTATTTTGTGAATTTTGATTACGGGAAGTTTTCCTTAGGCGGCGGGTGGGATAGGGGTTATAGTTTTGGGGGAAGTTTTGGGGATAAAATATTATTAAAGGGTTTGTATTATTCGTCTTATGATACCGTTTTTGGGGGAGGCTTGGGTTACAGGGGGGATAACTTTACGCTTTCGCTTTTGGGTGGCTACGGGTTTTTGACGGATTTCCTCTTATTCATCTCGGATTTTCAAGTATCGGGGGGATATAATCTAACTAAAAGGTTAAAAAATGGGTTTATAACATTGAAGTACGGGGATTTTACGGGTCTATCGCTCGTTTACGGTAAAAGGCCTTGGGGTGAAAATGAGTATATTGATAATCCTGAGGTTCAGGGCTTTATAAGTTTTAAAAACCCTTGGTTTTCCACATATCTCAAAGGTGTGTATTTAACCCAAAGGCTTGTGTATAGGATTGCCGGGGGTATTCAACTGAACTTTTTAAAGTTAAAAGAAATAGCGGAATTAAAACCGGTATTGGATACATATTATGAGGATAACGGAAACCTTTGGGTTAATGCGGGGGTAGAGGTGATATTTTACAAGGATTTGCGCATAGGAGCCTTTTACGATTATTGGAAAGGGGGGCAAACCATAGGGGTAAAAGTCCTTTGGAGGTTGTGGGATTGAACAAGGCTTATTATACGACCACATAGTGAGACTGGGTTAGTTTTATAAAAACTCCACCCTTAGAATATCTACTATGATGCACAGTTGGAATATGATGGGAAACGCCATGTGGATGGGTTGGGTAATATGGATACTGATAGTAATAATCCTCGTGTTACTCATCGCGCTTTTACTCAAATATCTGTTTAAATAAAGGGTAGAAATATGGAACACGCACACCACAAGCACCACGGGCACCATAAAAGCATGGAAAAGGATTTTAGGAATAGGTTTATAGTTTCGTTAATCCTAACCGTACCCATAATCCTTTTATCCGAAACCATACGGGGCTTCTTAGGGATAAACATCAAAATACCTTATGGTGATTTTGTTTCCACATTCATATCCACCATTATATTCTTTTACGGCGGATATCCGTTTTTCAAAGGCTTTAAAGACGAGATGGTAAAACGATCACCGGGTATGATGACCCTCATCACCTTAGCAATAACCGTGGCATATGTTTATAGTATTGCGGTGGTAATAGGATTTAAAGGTTCACCTTTTTTCTGGGAGCTCGCCACCCTTATAGATATTATGTTGTTGGGACATTGGATAGAAATGAGGTCGGTAATGGGAGCCTCACGGGCTTTAGAAAAACTTAGCAAACTCCTACCGTCCCATGCCATATTGGTGGATGAGAACGGGGAAACCAGAAAGGTTCATATTCGGGATTTAAAGGTTGGGCATAGGGTTTTGGTTCAAAGCGGGGAAAGGATACCCTTAGACGGTATTGTTATAGACGGCAAGAGTTATGTGGATGAATCTATGCTTACGGGTGAGTCTAAGCCCGTGGAAAAGTCTAAGGGTTCAAATGTAATAGGTGGTTCGTTGGTTTTGGACGGTTATCTCATAGTTGAAATAAAGAAAGTTGGGAAAGATACCTATATTCAACAGGTTATGGAAATCGTTAAAAGGGCACAGGAGAGTAGGTCAAAAACCCAAGATTTGGCGAACAGGTTTGCAAGATACCTAACCGTATTGGCCGTATTGGTAGGTGTTATTACCTTCACCGTTTGGATAGTATTGGGACAAGACTGGCAATACCCTTGGTCGTGGCGGTATCAACGGCAATAGGGGCAAGTAGGGGTTTGTTGGTAAGAAATAGGGAAGCCTTTGAGAGGGCGAGGAATATAAATGTTGTGGTTTTTGATAAAACCGGAACTTTAACCTATGGTAGGTTTGAGGTTTCGGAAATCGTTTCCTTGGGTGATAAGGATGAAAGGGATATTCTATCATTAGCCGCATCTCTGGAAATAAATTCCAGTCATCCAATAGCAAAGGCAATAGTGCCAAGAAAAACGGTGTAAAATTCCTAAAAGTTGAAGATTTTAAAACCCTACCGGGTAAAGGTGTTGAGGGAAAGATTAACGGAAAAGTATATAGACTGTTGAATCCCAAGTATGTGGAAGGGGTTAATGTACCTTCGGGCAAAACATCGGCTGTGGTGGTTGAGGATAACAAACCTCTGGGTATAGTAATATTATCCGATAAGGTCAGACCGGAATCCAAAGAAGCCATAAAAAAACTATCCGAAATGGGTATTAAATGCGTTATGATAACCGGGGATAATGAGGCGGTGGCTTCGGCGGTTGCCGGGGAACTGAATATAACGGAATACTACGCGGGAGTTATGCCCCACGAAAAGGCTGAAAAGATTAAAGAGATCAAGGGAAGGGGGTTTAAGGTCGCTATGGTGGGAGATGGTATAAACGACGCCCCCGCACTCGTAGAGGCAGATGTAGGAATAGCAATAGGAACCGGAACGGACATAGCAATTGAATCCGCGGATATAATTCTGGTTAAGGATAACCCTTTGGATGTCGTGTTTTTATTTAAACTCTCCAAGGCAACATATAGAAAAAATGTATTCGCCATACCGTTAGCAGCAGGAGTCTTATACCCCTTAGGTATAACCCTTACACCCGCCACAGGGGCATTGCTTATGTCTTTAAGTACCGTAATAGTAGCCATAAACTCCCGTTTCCTACGCGTTTAAATTTTCACCCTTAGAATATCTACTATGATGAATAGTAGAACTTTCACAGCCGCATTTTTAACGCTTTTGACTTGCACTTCCGGGAATAATTATCCCGAGGTTATATCCTTCAAGGGGGCAGGATATGAGGTAAGGATATACTCAAAAGACGGCGATTTAAATGTTGGGCTAAACGATATAAGGGTTGAGGTAAAACCCCCAGCAAAAATTGAAGAGCTCTACCTCTATATGCCCGAGATGAAAGATTATGCCCAATTAAAGGAGGAGAAAAAAGGTGTATATTCGGGAAGCATAAGCATTAGTATGGAAGGCCCTTGGGAGTTGAGGATTAAAGTTAACGGAAAAGATATTCGCAAGGAGATAACTATACCTGTTAAGGGAGGTGCTTCGGAAAATGAAAAACATAGCCACTAAGTGGGTTTTTGCCTTAATTCTCCTTTTTTCGTGTAAAGGCGGGAAATTTCCCGAGGTTATAAGTTTTGGCGGTGAAGGTTATACGATAAAGGTTTATTCAAAAAGTGGGGAATTAAAAGTTGGACTAAACGACATAATGGTTGAAGTGCAACCACCTGCAAAAATAGAAGAATTCTATTTATACATGCCTCCAATGCCCGGAATGCCGGAGATGAGAGCGTTTGCAAACATAAAAGAAAAGGGAAAGGGAATTTATGAGGGTAAGATTAGCATAAGTATGGAAGGCTCTTGGCAGATAAGGGCTAAGGTTGACGGAAAGGTTTTAAAAAGGGATATAAACATACCTTTAAGAGGTGAAAAGCACATGCACGAGGGTATGGACATGGGAAATGTAATGGAATTGACCGCCGCAAAACTTGCGGCTTTTAATGTATCCACTTATAAGGTGGATACCCTAAGCGTTCCCGCAGTCATTTACGCCTCGGGAAGCATAAAATATCCCAAAAGTAAAACATTTATGATAACCCCGAGGTTTTCGGGTTATATAACCGAGATTTTTGTGGATAGGGAGGGTAGTTTTGTGGAAAGGGGTACCCCCCTCTTTGAGTTTTATTCCCCTGAGATTGTTAGGACATACGAGGAGTACATAAACGCGAAAGAAACCGGGGATAGCGTATCCTTGACATTGACTTTGGAAAAATTCTCAATATATGGAATATCCCCCGATGATGTTAAGGATACATTGGCGGTTTTTAGATCCCCTTCCTCGGGGAAGGTTTCAAAAGTAATGGTGGCTAAGGGGATGATGTTTTCCGAAAACCAAAGCTTATACGAGTTAGTTACGGGGAAAGTGTTTTACTTTGTGGGGGAAGTTCCACAGGAAAAGGCGAAGCATTTATATCCGGGCTCTTTGGTGGAAATTGAGGGTATATACGCGAGGTTGGATAGGGTATTCCCAGAGGTTAATCCGGAAACAAAAACGATTAGGTTTATTTCGGTTTTTACAACGGAAAGGGATCTCTACGAAGGTATGATATTAACGGCCAAGATAAAGAGGATGGTTAAGGGGTTGTTTGTCCCGAAGGATGCCGTAATAAGGACGGGGACCGCCGATTTTGTTTATTTGAAGGTTCGGGATAACGCCTTTTTACCAAAAAGGGTTAAGGTTTTATCCGAAGTTGAAAACGGCTATATGGTAGAGGGCTTGAAGGTGGGAGATGAGGTTGTTGCAAAGGGGGTATTCTTCATAGATGCCGAGGCCAACCTTAGGGGGTTAAGATGAAAATGGATAAATTAATACGCTGGGTTTTAAATAATCCCTTTCTAACCCTAACTATAACGGCGTTTTTTGTTATATTGGGCTTTATAGCGGTTTATAAAACACCCCTTGACGCAATACCCAACATATCCGATACGCAGGTAATAATTGAGGCCAAGTGGGAGGGGCAAGACCCAACGACAATGGAAGATCAAGTGACATATCCCATAGCTTCCGCCATGCTTTCCGCGCCAAAAACAAAGGCGGTTAGGGGCTTTTCGATGCCAAACAAGTCCTTGATATATGTCATTTTTGAAGATGGGACGGATATATATTGGGCCAGGAGTAGGGTTTTGGAATACCTTTCGGGAATAAGCCTACCGGATGAAGTTTCGTTAAGACTGGGACCGGACGCAACCGCCCTTGGGTGGGTGTTTATGTACGCCCTTATTGATACATCCGGAAAAAACGATATATCCTTTTTGAGGACTTTTAACGATTTCTACCTACGATATAGAATACTTTCGGCGGATGGGGTATCGGATGTTGCGAGCGTAGGGGGGTACTTAAAGGAATATCAGGTAGATATAGACCCTTATAAGCTCAGGGCTTACGGTTTAACACTAAAAGATGTTTTAAACGCCGTTAAGGGTTCAAATATGCAAGGTGGGGGAAGGGTAATAGAGGTTTCCGAAAGGTATTATATGATTAGGGGTTTGGGTTATATAAAATCCCCGGAAGATTTGGAAAAGGCTGTTATAAAGACCGATCCGGAAACCGGGGCAAGTATAAAGTTGGGTGATGTTGCAATTGTCCAATTGGGGCCGGCATTACAGGAGGGTGCCGCCGATTTGGATGGGAAAGGGGAAGTTGTTGGGGGAATAGTCATAATGAGGGACGGGGAAAACGCTTTGAGGGTTATAAACAATGTTAAAAGGGTTTTAAGCGAAACCCCCCTACCCGAAGGCGTAAAGATCGTTATAACATATGACAGGAGCGAACTCATAAAGGAGGCGGTTAGCACCCTTTTTAATACCCTTATAAAGGAATCAATAGCCGTTTTAATAGTGGTTGCCATATTCCTTTTTACCCTAAGGGGTTCGCTACCCATAGTGGTGTTCTTGCCCTTGGCCCTCATAATCCCTTACATATTTATATATGCAATGCGTATAACCACCAACATTATGAGCCTTGGGGGTATGGCTTTGAGCATCGGGGTAATGGTGGATGCGGGTATAGTAATGGTTGAAAATACTTTTAAACATTTTGAAAAAAATCCACCTAAAACATTTGGTGAGAGGTTGGAAATCGTGTATAAGGCCATATGCGAAGTCGCCCCATCCATAATTTTCTCATTGGCAATTGTTACAATATCCTTTTTGCCCATCTTTGCATTAACGGGTGAAGAGGGGAGGCTCTTTAAACCCTTGGCTTTTACAAAAACATTGACAATGGCGGTTGCCACGGTCTTATCAATTACTTTAATGCCCGTTTTGATTTTATTAATCATTCCAAACAGGGTTAGGGATGAAACCCAAAACCCCGTAAATGTAATATTACACAAACTCTACGAGCCCATATTCAACTCAACGATGAAATACCCTTATGTATTCATCGGTACATGGGTGGTGATGAGTGTTATGGCCTTTTTCATTTTGAAAAGAATCCCCAACGAATTCATGCCACCCCTTGAGGAGGGTTCCCTTTTGTATATGCCTTCATCCGTTGCGGGTGTCCCCCTTGACAAGGGTGTTGAAATTCTTAGAAAACAGGATTCAATTTTAAAAACCTTTCCGGAAGTTGAAAGGGTTTTTGGGAAGATAGGTAGGGCGGACAACCCAACGGACCCCGCCCCCCTTTCAATGATAGAAACAACAATCCTTTTAAAACCGGAAAAGGAATGGAGAAGGGGTATGACCTTGGAAAAACTCATCGGTGAGATGAACGAGAAATTACAATTCCCGGGGTGGGTGAACACATGGGGTATGCCCATAAGGATAAGGGTGGATATGTTATCAACCGGTATAAGGACGCCGGTTGGGATTAAGGTTTTGGGCAACGACCCTTATAAAGTTGAGAGTTTGGCCGTTGAGGTGGAAAGGATAATTTCGGGATTAAAGGAAACCCAAACCGCCTTTGCGGATAGGTCTGCAAAAATGCTCTATGTTGATATAATTCCCAAGAGGGAAAAGCTCGCGGAGTATGGTTTAAGCGTGTCGGATTTAACGGATATTATAGGTAAGGTTATAGGGGGTATGCCGATTGGCTATGCTGTTGAGGGGAGGGAAAGGTATCCCATAAGGGTTAGGTTGGCGAGGGATTTTAGAGACGAGGTTGAGGATATAAGGGATTTGGAGTTTATAACACCCACCGGTGCGGTTGTTAGTCTTGGCAGTGTGGCGGATGTTAATATATCACGGGCGCCATCAGAAATAAAAAGCGATAACGGTTTTATAGCATCGTATGTTTATGTGGTTCCAAAGGGGGACATTGGAATGGATAGTTATGTTGAGATGGCTAAAAAAATTCTAAAAGAAAAACTAAAACTCCCTCCCGGATATTTCCTAGTATTCTCCGGGCAATACGAGAATCTCAAAAGGGCGCAACAAACTATGGTAATCATACTCCCAATAACGCTTATAATTATCTTCATCTTGCTTTATATGAACTTCCGCTCTTTCTTTAAATCAATCCTTGTGATTTTGAGTGTTCCCTTCACACTCTTTGGTGCCTTTGGATTAATGTATATCCTCGGATACAAAATGTCAATTGCTTCTTGGGTTGGAGTAGTGGCCCTTTTGGGTTTGACGGCGGAGTTGGGGGTTGTAATGATTATGTTTATGGATTTGGGATTAAAGGAACACCCATACGACCCATTAAAGGGTATATACGAGGGTGCCCTGAGGAGGTTGAGGCCCAAGGTTATGACGGCCACCACGACATTTATATCACTTATTCCCATAATGTTTGAAACCGAAGTAGGTTCGGGTGTTATGAAGAGGTTGGCCGCTCCCATGATAGGTGGGGTATTTTTCGCGTTAATATTGGTTTTGGTCGTGTATCCGGCGATATATAGGGTAATCTACGGGAGGGGCAAATGATTTTAATCCTCGCTTTAACACTTGATGATTATTTAAAGGGTGTTAAAAACCATCCGCAGATAAAGGGGTACGAAAGCGGTGTTAGGGTTTATTCCGGAAGGGTTATAACGGATCTTTTGCCACCAAATCCTACGCTAACATATAACGCCATGTTTATGCCCGGCGCAATATCCTTAGACCAACCAATACCCCTTTCATGGCCTATAAAAACCCTTTCAAGCTTGGAAAACAAAAGGGCTATGGAATACCAATACTTAGAACTCAAAAACGAGTTCCTTTTTATGGCTATAAACTCATACCTTGATGCCTTGTATTTACATGAGAAAATAAGGGTTTTGGAGGAAATTTTGAAGAACCTACAAAGCGTTTATAAGAGCGTATCCGCCCTTTACAAGGTTGGGAAAATCCCGGAAAGTGAGTTAAAGAGGATAGAGGCAAAGATGAATGTAATTCGCGCCGATATAGAGGGGGCAAGGGGTGAATTACTTGGTAAAATGAAACTTGTGGAATACTTTTATGGAAAATCCGTTGATAGTTTGGAATTCCCACCCGTTGATACCCTACCCAACCTTGAAAGTTTGTTAAAGGATGTTGAGAAATCCCCTTACATCAAATCCCAATATCATGCAAAGCGCTCTTCAAATTACAACAGGCTTTCATCAATCCTATCTTTGGTCCCGGTTTTATCACCGGGAATCCTTTACAACAACGGTACGATGTCCTTTTCTATATCCTTTGAAATCCCCCTTTGGCTTCCCAAATATTTTGGGGATTTAAAGGGCTCCCAAAGCGAATACAAAATGCAAGAGTACATTTACCAAAGCGTTAAATTAAGGGTGAATTCGGAGGTTTATTCGGAATATGAGGCCTATGTCTCGTCTTTGGGCAGATTAAAATCCCTTGAAATGTCTTTAAAAGAACTTGAAAAGGCTTATTCTTCCGAACTCTCAAAGTATAAAACAACGGGCGCCGGTACGACGGATTACCTGTTTATTCAAAACGATATACTTGAAACCGAACTGGCGATAATAAAGGAAAAACTTGAAGTTATAAGGAGGATATATAGGGTTAAATCGCTTCTTGGAACTATTTAAACTCCCAGAATGACCTTTCCATCTTTTTCCAACCCATTTCTTCAAGGTTTTTTTGCACATCGTAATCCCCGTATGGAGCCTCAATTATGTTTCCAAAATCCCTTTCCCTATAAAAATCACCACCATGGTCGTCAAGACGGAATATCTCTCCGGTTTCTGGGTCTTTGGTGAAGACATGCTCGCCCAAAGCGTTTGTCCAAGCGGTGTTCATATCCGATACGAACTCGTTCCCCTCAGAAATAATTTCCCTCCAAGACTCGGATTCCTCCCTTATGGAAGAAAGGTAGTTTTGAAAGGCTTGGGCTTCCCTCCTCCTCTCCTCAATTATATTCATGGTTAAAGCGTTAAGCCTTTTGTTTTCCGCAATGAATCTCTGGTTTGTAATTTCCAACCACTGGGGGTTATAAAAATTGGAGTTTAAAAAGGATATTGCTATTCTTGAAAACTCAACATGCCTTTTCTCCGGCATTTGGAATGTAAAAACAAAGATGGACCCACCGCCATACCCATTGGAAATTCCAAACATATCCGTGTTTACAAAACCGGCCAAAGAACAGAACCCTAAGCCATACCTAAGGGTATCCCCCTTAACGGCTTTAATGTATATTTTGTAAGCCATGCTTTTCCCCCCGGGTACCATAGAGGGTGGAGCCTTTAACCTTTGATAATCAATGTCCTCAACATTCCAACCCTTATCCCAAATCAAGTTTATAATAAGGTCTTGGCAGGTTTTTTGGGATTCCACGCTTAAAAACCCCTCTGCCCTCCAAACTTTACCGTTCAGGTTATAAACCGTAAAAGCCGAATACCCCATAGGGCTACCGACATAGGAGGATTTAAAGTTAAAACCATCCAACCTTAGGAATTCCCCGGTTGTATCCCCAACAAGTGAATAGGAAACCCCCCAAGCGGTTCCCAATTTTATAACGCTTCCGTTAAAGTTATACCCCTCGGGAACCAGGGAATACATAGCCACTATTCCGGATGGGTCAAGGATTGAATCCACGGTAAATGGGATACGGTAAGATGGTGGGAGTATATGGAAACTTCCAACTATTTCTTTAAGCTCATTGAGATATAAGGTATCGTATTTTGATGGGTATAACATGGCGGATACCCGTGTGTATTCCTTTCCACCGATGAGGACGAATATGGCGTCATATTCTCCTTTACCTTCGTTAATGGCAAACTTAGAGGGGAAGAGGATTTTCCTTAGGTATATAGCCCTTTCGTTTTCTTTACCCTCTTTATACATAACCTCTGTGCCGTTTAGTACATAAGGGGATAAATCCCTTTTTAGAGAATTAAAAACCTCATCTATGCTTCCACGGGCAAAGGCCACCATGCCCGAATAGCCCTTATCGTTATATGCGTAAAATATTCCACCAACGGTTTGAAAAGTCCAACCCTTATGGTGTCTAACATAATAGCCGTTTATAGGATCTACGAATACACCCTTCCCTTTGAATAGGGAATCCAAACCTACATTTGCACTTTCCGGAAGTTTAAACTCAAAGTTTTCTTTTTTCTTAGAAGCCCTAACGCAAGCCGCTAAAATCAGAACCAAAATTATAACTTTACGCATAGATTGGAATTATACGGATGTTTTAAAAATCTCGTTTAAATCAATTTCTAAGCCTTCTAAAACCTTGCCTTTAACCTTCCCCTCTTTTTCTGCAAAGGAATAAAGTTCATATTTTCCTTTATCACCCAAAACCCATACCTCCACTACCCTTTCACCGGGTAAAACAATCCAATACTCCTTAACACCAAACTCCTCATATATTTTGAATTTTTCATACCTATCCTTCCTATAACTTCCCGGCGATACTATTTCAACAACCATGTCTGGGGTACCGAACAAACGGCCTTCTCTTATATTTTTCAAGTTATCTTTGGATATAAAAACTATATCCGGCTGAACAACAATATCCTCGGATAATATAACATCAAAGGGTGCATCTAAGACTTCTCCCAAACCCTTTTCTTTAACAAATTCCCAAAGTTTAAATTCTAAATCCCTTGAAATTCTCTGATGCTCGAAGTTTAGTGCGGGCATTTCTATCAACCTCCCGTTAATAACCTCATAGCGCTTATCGTCTTCGAGTTTCAAATAATCCTCGTAAGTCCAAATCCTTTCCTTAACCATTTCCTTCATCCGAACACCTCCTTTAAATCAACCTCTAAGCCTTCCAAAACCTTGCTTTTAACCTTCCCCTCTTTTTCTGCAAAGGAATAAAGTTCATACTTTCCCTTCTCACCCAAAACCCATACCTCTACTGCCTTTTCTTCGGGATAAACAATCCAATACTCCTTAACACCAAACTCCTCATATATCCCCTTTTTTACAAATATATCCCTCCGTGCCGTTGATGGCGAAACTATTTCAACAACCAAGTCCGGAGCGCCCATTATTGCCTTTTCCCCTATTATGCCAAGCCTTTCCTTTGAAACATAAACTATATCCGGTTGTAATATGACATCTCCCCTAAACACAACATCTATGGGTGAGTAGTATATTTTTCCTATGCCCTTTTCCATAACAAATTTTCTCATAACAAAATATAAACATCCGGCAATATCCTGATGCCAAGGAGTAGGTGCGGGCATTTCTGTCAACCTCCCGTTAATAACCTCATAACGCTTATCGTCTTCAAGTTTCAAATAATCCTCATAAGTCCAAATCCTTTCCTTAACCATTTCCTTCATCCGAACACCTCCTTTAAATCAACCTCTAAACCTTCCAAGACTTTGCTTTTAACTTTCCCCTCTTTTTCTGCAAAGGAATAAAGTTCATATTTTCCCTTCTCACCCAAAACCCATACCTCTACTGCCTTTTCTTCGGGATAAACAATCCAATACTCCTTAACACCAAAGTTTTCATATACCCCCTTCTTAACTACGGTATCCCTCCTAGTCGTTGATGGCGAAACTATTTCAACAATCAAGTCGGGAACACCCATTATTGCCTTTTCCCCTATTATGCCAAGCCTTTCCTTTGAAACATAAACTATATCCGGTTGTAATACAACATCCCCACTGAATAAAACATCTATGGGAGAAACAAACGCTTTACCTAAATTTTTCCCGTTTACAAAATTTACAAGGATTACAAAAATTTTGCCAACCAAATCCTGATGCCAAGGAGTAGGTGCGGGCATTTCTACCAACCTCCCGTTAATAACCTCATAACGCTTATCATCTTCAAGTTTTAAGTAATCCTCATATGTCCAAACCTTTTCCTTAACATCCACTTTCATTTAAACACCTCCTCAACATTAACCTTTAAACCCTTTAAAAGACAGCTTTCAACCTCCCCCTTTTCAACGGCTATGGAGTGTAAAACATACTTACCTTCCTTCAAACACCATACCTCTATTGCCTTTTCACCCGGCAAAACTATCCAATATTCCCTTACATTATACTCCTCGTATATACTAAACTTTTCATACCTATCCCTCTTATAACTACCGGGCGATACAATTTCAGCAACCAAGTCCGGTATTCCAAAAAGGCGTCCTTCCTTTATGTTTTTTAAGTTTTCGTTTGATATAAAAACTATATCAGGCTGAACCACAAGTTTTTTAGAGATAATTACATCAAATGGGGATGGGATAATTTCGCCTAGGCCCTTATCCTCGACAAAGTTCCTCATCTTAGTTGCCAATATTATCAGTATTCTCTGGTGTTCAAAGTTTAGTGCGGGCATTTCTACCAACCTCCCGTTAATAACCTCATAGCGCTTATCATCTTCAAGTTTCAAATAATCCTCGTAAGTCCAAATCCTTTCCTTAACCATTTCCTTCATCCGAACACCTCCTTTAAATCAATTTCTAAACCTTCCAAAACCTTGCTTTTAACTTTCCCCTCTTTCTCTGCAAAGGAATAAAGTTCATATTTTCCTTTATCACCCAAAACCCACACCTCTATCGCCTTTTCATCGGGATAAACAATCCAATATTCCTTAACACCAAAGTTTTCATATATCTCCTTCTTAACTACCGTATCCCTCCTAGTCGTTGATGGCGAAACTATTTCAACAATCAAGTTGGGTGTCCCGAACAAACTCCCTTCTTTGTCGGGTTGAACGACGATGTCTTCCGATGGTATAACATCAAAAGGGGAAGGTATGACCTTTAAACTCCCTTTCATAACCTCATAACGCTTGTCATCATCGAATTTGAAGTAATCTTCATAAGTCCAAGCCTTCCTTTCAACCACATCTTCCATACAAAGTAGTATTTTAAGGCAGAGAAGGAGTATATGTTTTAAACTTTTCGCCTTTAAAATACCCGCTTTACGGAGAGGTGCCCGAGCGGCCGAAGGGGCGCGACTGGAAATCGCGCGTCCCCCCAAAAGGGGGACCGAGGGTTCAAATCCCTCCCTCTCCGTTTTTGAAAAAGTACGTTTTGGGTTATCTCCTAAGGGGGGAAGAGATTTTATTGATTTACAAAAAAAGGGGATTGGGTGAAGGTTTGTATAACGGTTTTGGTGGAAAGATAGAGGTTGGCGAAAACTCTTTAAGGGCTTTAATAAGGGAAAGTAAGGAAGAAATTGGGGTTATACCCATTGAGTTTGAAAGGGTTGCGAGGCTGTATTTCTTTGACGATGTCGGTGTGGAAATGGCAGGTGATGTATTTTTCATTACCAAATGGGAGGGGGAAATAGTTGAATCGGATGAGGCAAAACCCCAATGGTTTAAAATTTCCCAAATCCCTTATGATAAAATGTGGGAGGATGATAAAATTTGGCTACCTTTGGTTTTACAAGGAAAGAGAATAACCGGGAAATTTTACTTTGATGATTTATATTCCGATTCCCCAAAGTTAAAGGGTTATACGATAAAAGAGAGGATATTGGAAGAAATGTTTCAAATGTAAAGTCTCACTATGTGGTTTATAAAGCACAGAGTGATATACAAAACACCTTATCGGGGTTGCCCTACCCTCTGCCCCGTCATTCACCAAACTTCCCACAAAAAAGTTTCTCAAAGGTATTATTTCCGCTTATGAGATTTGGTGTAAGGTTTTCTTACCTTTTGCCGATAGAACCGGATGATGTAATTGAAGACGGTTTGTTGGTTGTTGAGGACGATACAATCATATACTGCGGAAAGTGGAGGGATGTTGAGGATATACCCGTAATAGATACAAGACCATCTATTGGTTTGCCAACTTTGATAAACACTCATACACATACTGCAATGGTTGCTTATAGGGGGCTTGCGGATGATTTACCTTTATTTAAATGGCTTCAAGAGTATATATGGCCTGCGGAAGCGAAAACGGTTAATGAGGAAATGATAAAATTGGCGTTTAAACTGGCAATTGCGGAAATGGTTAATGGGGGAACCGGTGCAATAAACGATATGTATTTCTTCCAAGAAGCTGCCGCGGAAGTTATGGAGGAAATAGGTTTTAGGGGTTTGTTGGGTGAGGGGTTAATAGATTTTCCAACACCTTCATTTAAAAAACCCGAGGAAGGGATTAAGAAGGTTGAAAACCAGTTAAGGGCCAGGAATATGTATAAGTTTGTAAGGTTTTCCGTTTGCCTCCACGCCCCCTATTCTTGCTCCCCCGAACTTATAAAAACGGGTGTGGATATGGCAAGGGATTACGATGTGCCTGTTCATATGCATGTTGCGGAAACCCTAAACGAGGTTGATGAAATAACAAAAAGGTATGGCAAAAGACCGGTTGAATACCTTGAAAGTTTGGGAGTTCTAAGCGAAAAATTTATAGCAGCGCACTCCGTTCATCTAAACGAAGAAGAAATAAACATATATGCCGAAAGGGGTGTAAAGGTTGCGCACGACCCCCAGAGTAATATGAAGTTGTCTTCGGGTATAGCCCCGGTGGATGAGTATTTAAACAGGGGTATAACCGTTGGTTTGGCTACGGATGGGGCGGCTTCAAACAACGATTTGGATATGTTTGAGGAGATGCGGACAGCCGCTCTACTCCACAAGGTTAGGACGATGAATCCAGAAGTTATGGATGCAAAAACGGTGGTTAAGATGGCAACAATTGAAGGGGCAAAGGTTATAGGATTTGATGATATAATAGGATCTTTGAAGGTTGGAAAAAAGGCGGACTTTATTGCCGTTTCCCTCGATTCCCCGCACATGCAACCCGTTTATGACCCATATTCCCATTTGGTTTATGTTGCAAAATCTTCGGATGTGAAATGGGTTTTTATAGACGGGAAGCCTTTAAAAAAGGACGGAAAATTGACATTTATAAGCGATGAGGAAATAAGGGATATAGGTAAAAAACTAAAAGAAATGGTTTTAGGGGGCTAAGATGATTTCCCCTTTAAGTTTTAACATTTTCATTACGGGAATTTTGCTCAAAGGAAATGATAACATACGGAGAATCCAAAGGGATTAAAAACGCCAACGCCGGAAAATCATCTCTATGGCCGAATACGACGAAATGATAAAGTTAAAACTTAGGAGTAATGGGGGTTTGGGTGCAAAATACGATTTTTTAAAGGATAGTTTAAAGGAATTCTCAATAAGTGTTGCCGTATTGAGATCGTATGAGGAGTTTTTTGGCCTTTCACCCTCTTAGTTGTACAGATTATCCATAAGGCCTAAAGTTAGAATATCCGTAGGTAATTTAAGGGTTTATGGCTTGGTGTTCTACCAACCGAGGATTGGAAAGTTTGAAGATTATCTGATTGATGCCACCCTTTCGGCAAACTTAATTTTATCTTCACGAATATCCCTACGAGTAGAAATAGCGGATAAATATACGAGTATCGTACCCGAAGGGGTAAAGAATAACGATGTTAAAACCCTATTGGGACTAAATCTATCGTTTTAAAAATAGACCTAAGCCTAAACCCAAAATCAAACCCGCAAACCATAGGGGAGCGAAGCACATTTATAATACCAGAATTATGATACACATAATTATTTCTCAGTGCTTTACGGATTATGCTTGCGGTTCTTGGTTGATCTATCAGGGCTCTCAAAAGCATACGGGGTTTCAGGCTTTAAGGGGTTATTTGGACAGCGCGAGAACCGTAAAATGGACATCTTTAACGCATATCAATATTATTGCCGTTCCAACCGTTGGCGATGTTAATGGCGATGGGTTAAATGAGGTCTTAGTTATAGGTTCGGATACCCTATTCGTTTTAAGGGGGTCGGACGGAAGTTTATTATGGAAAAAGTATTTGGGGGGACACGAAGGTTCAACCCCCGCAATATACGATATAGATGGGGATGATTCCGTAGAAATCGTTATCGGAAAGTATGGAAGTGTATGGGCTTACCAGGTCATGTTTTTAATTCACCGGTAATAGGGGATGTAAATAACGATGGTTATACCGATGTGGTAATATTATCAACATGGGGAATTGTTGGCCTTGACACCTCGAGGATGTTCGTAATAAGGGGAGATGGAACCCCCATATATCAGGTGGATGCCCCAACCATCGCCCTTTATTCATATGCTTCGCCTTTATTAGGGGATTTAAACGGTGATGGTTATAAGGAAATAATTACGGTTTATAGCGATGAGGATGCCGGTGGGGGTGTTGCTTGTGCTTACGATGGTCCTTCGGGTACAAACATTTGGTGTTCCACAATGGGATTTCCTTTAACATATATGGGGGCATCTTCATCGCCGGTAATAACGGATGCCAATAACGATGGAAATCCAGATGTTATTGTATCCGAAGCGTATTCCAATTTATACATTTTTAGAGGTTCGGATGGATATACCCTATTTTCATTGTCCGGTGCGGGAAGGAATACCCCGGCATCTTGGGATATAGATAACGACGGAAACCGTGAAATAATAGTTCCGGGTGTTAGGGCTTATAGAAATGGGATGCTTATTTGGTATAAAAATAGCGGATGTAAGCAATAGTTCTATGGGTTTGGAGATTGTAGTAAGCGTGGATACCGGTTTGTTCGTTTTATCGTCTTCTGGGAGCATACTTTGGCGGGAACGTCCTATAACCACAATAAAAAATTCTTCTGTCGCAGATGTTGATGGAGATGGGTGTTCCGAAATTGTAGTCGTTGGAAGGGGTGTGGCAATTATAGACGCACCGGCCTCGGCCTGCGGTTATGTATGGGTTTCAGAAGGTATAACAAAACCAAAGAAGGGCAATTTAAGGATTTATAACATACTTGGGGCGGAGGTTGAAGGTTTTAAAGGTAAAGGTGTGTATTTTGTAAAGGAAGGTGGGAGGGTTTATAAGGTATTAAAGAGGTAATTAACGCCTTAGAATTAAACCCAAAGCCAAACCCATAAACAAACCCACAAACCACAAGGTTATGGATATAATCAGCGGCTTCTTATCGTAGAATATCTCAACCATATTACTACCTTTGGGAACTTCTAAGGCCATAAATGTCCAATTCGCCCTTAGGATTTTGGTTTCCTTACCATTAACCTTTGCCTTCCAATAGGGATATATCGGCAATGAAACATATAATATTGCGGGTTTATCCGATTCGTAAGAGAGTTTTATTTTTTCGTAATCGTAATTTAGGATTTTTACGGATTTACAGGGTTGGGGTTCTTTGTAGTAGCCTTTTGGATTATCTTGTAAGTATAGGGTTGTTTTAACATCGTAGTTTGGGAGGTTTTCAAAGAATGTAGCGCTATCTTTAACCACTTCCGCATTGAAGAACAAACAAGCCCTTGGAAGGTTTTCCTTGTTTTCCAAAAATCCCATTTCGTACGCATAGAACTTTACATTGGCCATACTCAAAAGTTTTTCATATCCCTCCACCCTGTTTATCATAAACCTGTAAAAGGAAATGTAAAACTTTGATATTAAAGGCTCATAACCGTCGGTCAATTCTAAGCCGTTAATCATACCCGAATTTCTCGGCAAAACCATACCCCTTTCAAACCTCGCATTTATTCGGTAATAACCTAGGTATGGGGGTTTAATGGAGGATATGTAATTTGGTTTGTAATAATTTTCAACATCCATTTTTCTGCGTATGTAGGGGTTTCCGGCGGAATATAGGTCTATAAAGGCCAATGCCGTTAAGGATAACGCGAGGGCGTTCCTTTCCTTTAAAGCATATACCAAAACATATGTTCCGGCTAAAAGTAAGAAAAACTTTAAAATTTCCCCGGAATTATCGATTTGGGGTTTTTGGAGGAGAAAGATAGAGGACACTACGAGTATTGAAACCGCAATTTTTAATACGGTTTTTGCATCCCTATCCTCCAAAAAGGATTTTAATCCGTATGATGAGAGTATTGATACAAAAATGGGTAGTATGTGCAAAGCCCTAACGGGATCCCTCAAACCCTTAACAATGCCGGTTGAATATATGATGTTTATTATGGGGTTTTGGTCCCCAAGGGCCAAAAGGAACATAAGTAAAACTATGAGGGTATAGGCTTTAACTTCGAGGACTTGGCGATTTTTTACAATGCCGTATATTGCGAATATTAAGGCGGGGATTGAAAAGTATATACTCATCTGCATGTAGAAGTGATAGGGACCTCCAACATAAAGGGCGCCCTCCTCAATTGATCCGTAAAATTTTGGTATTATTAAAGAAACAAACTTGTCAATGTGGTATGATGATTCCAGCAAGGCCTTT
The DNA here is from genome assembly GCA_039802605.1 of Caldifarciminota bacterium. GTDB lineage: Bacteria > Hydrothermota > Hydrothermia > LBFQ01 > LBFQ01 > Caldipriscus. The sequence goes on from JBDRWW010000005.1 coordinate 109,004, forward strand.
ATATTCCATTCAAGCCTCTCACTAAAAGAAAACAGATCCTTTGCCTGAAAGTAGTATGCAAGCACAAAAGGCACAACAACCACCGAGTATAAAAAGAGTGTTTTCAATTTGGACCTATCCTTTGAGGTTAAGAAGAGGTAGTATATAACAACGGAAAGTAGAAGGTATAGGGGTTTTTGGGGATGACCTGTGTGAAAACCTATTCCGAGTAAAATGGCGGAGATATAAGGTTTATCGTCCAAAAAGTAAAATATCAAAGGGATTAAGGGTATAAGGTCAAAAACATGGGGATGGACGATAGTTGTTATGTGGTTCATGGAGAAGATATAAACGGTGGCGCCGAAAAGGGATATTAAATCGTCAAACCTCTTGCGGAGAAATAGATATGCGAATAAAAATCCGGCCAAATAGTTTAAGGAAACCAGAAAGTTGTATGTGTAAAGGGAATTCTTCATTAAACCCACGGCAAGCCTTATAATAAAGAAGGGGTTTAGGGCAAAATATTGGGGTTCGTTCAAGAATGGAAAACCGGAAAATAGGTGATGGTTGAAAAAGGGGATTTGCCCCCTCTTTAAGGATTCCGTAAAGAAGTAAAAGGCGGGATAAAACTGTTCTATTGTATCGTCAAAAAGGGTTGAGCCTTGAAAAATTGGCAAGAAGAAAACTATCCAAAAGGCTAAAATAACAACAAGGGGCAAAACCCTACGCATAAGCCGGAATTTTAATACTGATAGTTATAACCACCTTCTAAGCGATACCAAGTTTGCCACGGAAGAAATCACCATAAATATTAATGCCGAATATAGGACATAAATCTTGAACCCATAATCGTAAAAGAAGGCTATAAGGGTTAGGGCCGAAAGTAATCCAAAAACCCTACCTACGGGGTTTGATGATGGAAATTTCCCCTTTAAGATTTTAACCCAAAGGGCGACCAAAGAGGTTATCAATTCCCTAAGTATTAGGATATAAAGCACCCAAAGTGGTAATCCGTATTTTAAGGTTAGAATGTATGCAATTGTTAGTATTAGTACCTTGTCAACGGTGTGATCTAAAACCTTACCGAGATTGGAAACGGCATTCAACCCTCTCGCCAAAAAACCATCCAAACCATCGGATACGGCGGTTAATATCAAGAAAATCCAAAAGGTTATTTTGTCGTTTTTTAAAAGGGCAAGGATTAAAAAATATCCAAAGAATACACGGCTTAAACTTACGATGTTTGGCAAGTGCTTATAGATGCCTTTTAATCTCCGAGATGATGGCATCTAAAACCTCTTGTTCTGAACCGTAAACTTTACAACCTGCGGAGAAGTGGTGCCCTCCCCCTCCAAACCTCTGGGCGATCTTTGCAACATTGGGGCCCCCTTCCTTACTCCTCAAACCCACCTTCCAATAACCCCTCGGGTCCCATTCCATTTTAAAGGCAACCATCACACCCCTTATGGACAGGGGATACTCAACGAATTCCTCGGTATGTTCTTTACTGGTACCCGTTTCTTTAAAGAACTCCTCCCTAATTATCATATACCCGATTTTGCCATCAACAACATTTAAGGTTTTTAACGCCAAGGATAGCAGTTTATAGGTTTCAAAAGGGGTTTCCCTAAAAACCCTTTCTGCAACCCATTTGGGATTAACCCCTTTGTTTATAAGGTATATCGCATCTTCAAAGGATTTTGTTCCATCGCGATTTTTAAAACTTCCCGTATCCGTTAGCAATCCAACATAAAGGGGTAAGGCTACGGAATAGTCAATGTTACCTTCATCCCAGAACCTAAGGAATTCTAAAATCACAGAAGTCGCACTGGGATAACTTTCATCGAGTATATCGTATTCCGAATACCTTTCACCCGTAAGATGATGGTCAAACCTTATTATGGGTTTATCCGGCATAGGAAACCCCGTTCTACTCCAATCACTCGCATCCACGAGGATATAAACATCGGCGTTGGGGAGGTTTGTAAATATTTCGCAATCTCCCCCAAGAAAATCAAAAACCTTTGGAATCCCATCCTTTAAAACGCCATAAACTTCAAAGCCCTTACTTTTCAAAAACCTAAGAAAACCTAAAACACTGCCAACGGCATCACCATCGGGCCTTTCGTGGGAAACTATGGCAATTTTTTGGAATGAGGATATAAATTTAACCGTCTTTTTCAAACGGGAATTATATAACGGTTAAAATCCATCATAGGTAGGCTAATAATGGGCTCTTAGTTTTTGTTCGTTTCAACCCCTTATAGGTAGGCTAATAACTGCGTTTGGTGAAGACATACTCCTGAGCGCTACATAGTTTCAACCCCTTATAGGTAGGCTAATAACCACTTTCTGCAACTAAGAAGGCTCCGTTGTCGGCTACCAGTTTCAACCCCTTATAGGTAGGCTAATAACCTCACCAAGGTCTATGCGTGCCTTATTGAGATTTTCGTTTCAACCCCTTATAGGTAGGCTAATA
>JBDRWW010000006.1:0-110261 GCA_039802605.1 Caldifarciminota bacterium
TCTAAAACCTCAACCTCATCTTCCCAAGTTAATATTCTCCCCTCTTTACCCCTCTCAAACACCATAACAATCCTCGGCTTTGTTAATATCCATATAACTCTTTGTGTCCCAATATCAAACAGGTCTTTAACCTTTTCGCCAACATACTCCATAAAGGTCATATTTTCCAGTTCTGCTTTCACATCCACCTCTATCGCAACAAGCGGGGCAACATCGGAATACCCCTCAGAGAGTTTAAACTTGTTTTTTTCAAATATCCCTATATCAACAGCCCTATAACCCTTTGGTGTTTTCACTCCGTGTTCATTGGCAACTATAACAAAACCCTTATCCCTTAAAACCCCAATCTTCATTATAATTTCGGCAACTATAAAAGCCTGTAATTTTCCACTCGCCATAATTTCCTCCGGTTGTTTTTTACCTTCAAGGACATCTTTATAACCGCGATAAAAAATCCGTTTTTCACCTACAACCTCATAGGTTAGCGCTTTAAACAGTTTTTGTTCCCTTTCCTTAACGGATGTTTCCATAGTTTTCATTTTAAGGCTGAACGAGGTCCGATAACCTAAACCTTAGCCCTTCTAAAACCTCAACCTCATCTTCCCAAGTTAATATTCTCCCCTCTTTACCCCTCTCAAACACCATAACAATCCTCGGCTTTGTTAATATCCATATAACTCTTTGTGTCCCAATATCAAACAGGTCTTCAACCTTTCCGCCAACATACTCCATAAAGGTCATATTTTCCAGCTCTGCCTTTGTATCAACTTCTATTGCTACGACGGGGGGAACTTCCGAGTATGTAGGGTTTTGTAGTTTTTCCTTAATTTCATCTTTTCTAAAAATCCCTATGTCCAAAAGTCTCCAATTTTCTCCCACTTTAACACCAATTTCATGGGGTAGTACCTCATAACCTTTTGGTTCAATCTCCCTTGTCAAAAAGACTACAATTACCTTTACTATGTGTGCTTGCAAAATTGAACTCCCCATAACCTCCTCCGGGCGCTTCTTACCTTCAAGAACATCCTTATAACCACGGTAATATATAGGCTTTCCATCAACCACTTCATAGGTTAGGAGTTCTAATAGTCTTTGATCCCTTTCCCTAACGCCTGCTTCCATATTTAATACCACTTAAACCTTACAACCGGTAGGGTTGTATCCCTTGACCATACCGCAAAACTTCCCTCAAACACCCTTAACCTTTCCTTTGGATAACCCATCAAACGGAATATGAAGTATCCCAAGGAAGCCTCCCTACCGGTATTGCAATAAAATATGTATTGTTTTGCATTGGGATTTACCACGGCTTTCAAAATTGTGTCCACGCTTTCCGCATTCTTTAAGACATAGAAATTGTCATTGACCTTTGTGAAGAAAAATTCAAAGGGTAAGGAAAAGGCTTGTGGAATGTGTCCAAACCTTTGATAAAACGGCTGCCCGTAAACCCCAAAGTAATATTCCGAAGGTCTAACATCAAAAATTTGATAATTTGGATCGCCTAAAACCTTTAACACAAAATTTTTATCAACTATTAGGGATGAATCGGGCTTTGCCTTAAGCCTTATTCTCGGGGATAGCCCCCTCTTTGTACTTGTTGGTAGTTTGTTTTCAACCCAAGCCTCATAACCCCCGTTTAAAACGAAAACCCTTTCAAAACCCAAGTATTCCAATACGAAAAACAACCTACCAACATTTGCGTAAAATATGGGTAGTTTCCCCGATGAGTATATTAAAATGGGATCATCTTGCCTAACCCCAAGGGATGAAATCACCTCTATAAGCGTATCTATCGGTTTCATCTGAAAGGGAATACCATCTTCGGCTCGTAAAAACGAATTTACCGGAAAATTAACCGCACCCTCTATATGACCCTTTTCATACATTTCGGGCTCCCTAACATCAATTATTGCCTTAAACCTTATTTTTGAGGCTTCCTTGGGTTCAAGTAGAATATTAAGAGGATATGCACCCATTATCCAAATCATAACCCGTATTCTAAGGTTGTATATTTTTCCAATTGTGAATTTACAACCTTAGAATGAATACCCAACATGAGCATAAAAACCCTTGAAAAGGCCTTATTTATAGGACTAACAGCCGAGGAGTATGAAACCATAGAGGCACTTTTGGGTAGAGAGCCAAACGATATTGAATTGGGAATTTTTGCCTTAAACTGGTCGGAGCATTGTAGTTATAAATCAACAAAAAGGTTTTTAAAACTTTTGCCTTCGGAATCGGATAGGACGGTTGTGGGTCCAGGTGGGGGAGCCGGCGTCTTAAAACTTGATGATGATACCGTTGTGGCCTTCAAGATAGAGAGCCATAACCATCCCTCCGCCGTTGAGCCGAAAAGCGGGGCTGCCACCGGTGTTGGTGGAATAGTCAGGGATATACTGAGCATGGGGGTAAGACCAATAGCCCTTTTGGACAGCCTAAGGTTTGGGGATTTTAGAAAATCCACTAAATCTTTAAACCTTTTGAAGGGTGTAGTTGAAGGGATTTCTTCTTATGGCAATTCCATAGGTGTCCCGGTGGTGGGAGGGGAGGTTTTGACGGACGAAAGTTATGAGGATAATCCCCTGGTGAATGTTATGTGCGTTGGGGTAGGGGATATAAGGCATTTAAAGGATGGAGTATTAAAGGGTGTGGGAAATTCCGTAATAATTGTTGGTGCCCCGACGGGTAGGGATGGCATAATGGGGGCATCCTTTGCTTCGCAAACGCTTGAAGGGGAGATATCGGAGAAAAGGCCGGCGGTTCAGATAGGAGATCCCTTTATGGAAAAACTCCTAATAGAGGCGACCTTAGAGGCGGTGAAATTACCGCAGGTTTTGGGTTTGCAGGACTTGGGGGCGGGTGGATTATCAACGGCATTACCGGAAATGGCAAACAAGGGGGGTGTTGGGGTAGAACTCTATACGGATAGGGTACCTTTGAGGGAACCCTTAACCCCATTTGAGATAGTATTATCCGAATCCCAAGAGAGGATGGTTATGTGTGTGGAAAGGGGAAAAGAGGATGAGGTAATAAACATTTTCAAAAAGTGGGGTTTGGAAGCCGAGGTTATAGGTAGGGTAATAGAAGAAAGGGTTTTTAGGATTATACACAATGGCGAAAAGTTGGTTGAAATACCCTTGTCTTATATTTTTAAGGCTATACCAAAGCCCGATTGGTTGGCAATGTCTCCAAAAAAGGATATGTGGGAATTTATGGGCATATTCGCGGGTATTGAGGATAAGTATTACGAGATAAATGAAAAAAACGAGAAAAAAACTTTTGTATCCCTCCTTGACATAATAGCCTTAACCCTTGAATATACCGCCACTTCCTACGGTTTGAGTAAAATAGACTGGGAGTTGAGGTATCAAACCTTTAAGTCAAAAAGGAATATACTTCTCGGTAAGGAGGATATAAACGAGGTTAAAGAAAAATCCGCGATACTTTCGGATTACGAGTTCCTCCTCAAAAGGATTGCAAAACTTCAAGGGGAGTCGTATGTTGAAAAACACCTACCAAAGAAATTGGTAAAGGATTTGTGTTTAAGGGTTTTGAAAAGGCCATCCGTTGCCTCAAAGAGGTGGATTTATAGGCAATACGATTATATGGTTGGCACGGATACGGTTATAACACCGGGCATTGGGGATGCCGCAGTTTTGAGGATTAAGGGGAAGAATTACGGTTTAGCCTTATCGGTTGATGGTAATGGAAAGTTTTTGGAAATAAATCCTTATTGGGGTGCCCAAAGGGTTGCATCCGAAGTTTGGTTAAATATAGTCTGTTCGGGTGGTGAGGTTATAGGGTTTACGGATGGGGTAAATTTTCCATCACCGGCAGATCCCGGAGAATATTGGAAATTACAGGAGGCCATAAGGGGGCTTGCGGATTTCTCAAAGGAAACGGGGATTCCCGTGGTTTCCGGAAATGTCAGTTTATACAACGAAAGTGAGAGGTACAAGATATTGCCAACGCTGATAATAGGAGGTGTGGGAATAGTAAGGGATTTACACAACATTCCAAGGATTGGAGTTTATAAAGAAGGTTTAAGCGTTTATCTCGTAGGTTATCCGCAAACACGGTTTGATTTGGCGGGTAGCGAGTTTGTTTTAGAAATACACGAATTGCTTGGATTAAAATCCCCCAGTAGGCTACTTTTAAAATACGGCCATCTTCCGAAGGTACATTATACGGATGTTGAATATATTACATCCTTAGTATCCGCTTTGAGGGATACCATTGATTACGGTTTTGCGATAAATTTGCACGATATTTCGGAGGGGGGTTTGTTTGCCGCACTCTCGGAGATGGTTATAAATGGAAGTGTTGGTATTTCGGTTAATGTTGATGGTTTTGGAGAACTATTTTCCGAACTCGCACCCCGTGTTGTTTTAACAACGGAAAACCCATACGAAATAGAATCCATTTTAGCAAAATACGGCGTAATGTTCCAACATATAGGAAAAACCATAAAGGATAGGGATTTGATAATTGAGTATCACAAGGGTAAACGGTTAAAGTTTGGTGTTTCCGAACTTCAAAAGGCATACTATGAAACTTTTGAGAATCTCGGATAAATTAGAGGAAGAAACCTGTGCTTGTATAGGCTCTTTTGATGGTATGCATATAGGTCATAGGGCTATAATAGAGGATGTAAAGTGTTATGCGAAATTAAAGGGCTTAAAATCTTTGATCATAACTTTTAGAGAACACCCGAGGCTTGAAAAAAACCTCCTATTTACACCCGAAGAAAAGTTAGAAGCGTTAAGGGAAACCGGAATTGATTATGTTTTACTTTTGGAAAGGGAAGATATGGAAATAACCGCTTTGGAGTTTTTAAATATCCTGAAAAATGGGTTCAAAGTTAATAGGTTGGTTATGGGTTTTAATCACAGGTTTGGGAAAAATAGAGAGGGAGATCCATCTTTTATTTTGAGTCATTTAAGCGAATTCCCCTTTGAATTGGTGATATTTCCACCTATAAAGGTTGGTGGCATTGTTGTAAGTTCCACAAACATAAGAAATATGCTATTGGAGGGCAGGGTTGATGAGGTTATACCTCTTTTGGGCAGAAGATATTCCATTGTGGGGAGGAAGGTTAAAGGTGCGGGTTTGGGAAAAAACTTGGGTTTTCCTACGGTTAATTTGGAGGTTGAAGGTGGGAAATTAATACCCAAGGATGGGGTATATGCGGTCTTCTTACCGGATTTGGGGAAATACGGCGTAATGCATATAGGGAATAGACCAACTTTTTCCTTGGATAAATCCCTTGAAGTTCATATACTTGATTTTGATGGGGATATTGGGGATACTTTGAGGGTTGAGTTTGTTAAAAGGATAAGGGATGTTATGAGGTTTAAAAACGGCAAGGAGTTGAAGGAAAGGATACTCAAAGATATTGAGGTTGCAAAACGGGTGATTTCATCGGCGTTATAATTTCCGTATTGTGGGTAAGACAAAACTCATAACCGGCGATTTAATCGGGAGGCAAAACTATGAGGATTTGATAATTAGGGATATGGATGATATAACTAACTATCCCATTGATAGGGTTAAGAACAGGGTAATATGGGGCGATGCGTTTAAAGTTTTAAAAAAATTTGATGATGAAATTTTTGATACGGTTTTTATTGACCCTCCGTATTTTTTACAACTGCCAAATAAAAAGTTGAAGAGGTGGAAGGTAAAAACCGTCGTTGATGGAGTTGATGACGAATGGGATAAATTTTCATCGTTCCAAGAATACGACGATTTTATAACTAAACTCTTAACGGAGGTTAAGAGGGTAATGAAACCAAACGCAACGGTTTGGGTTATAGCCACATATCACAGCATTTTTAGAATCGGAAAGATTATGCAAGACTTGGGTTTTTGGATACTCAACGATGTTATATGGGTAAAGACGAACCCCATGCCAAACTGGTTGGGTGTTAGATTTACCAATGCAACCGAAACTCTAATTTGGGCTGTAAAGGATAAAAGCGTTAAAGATTACACATTTAACAAAGAATATGCTAAGAAATTCGGTATAGGTAAGGTTGGTGCAAATGTTTGGGTATTGCCTTTGTGTTGGGGTAAGGAAAGGTTAAAAGATGAAAGGGGTAAAAAATTGCATTCAACCCAAAAACCCGTTGAACTACTAAAAAGGGTTATACTAACCTCAACAAAGGAAGGGGATTTGATTTTAGATCCTATGGCCGGCACGGGAACAACGGGATATGTTGCAAAAGCCTTAAAAAGGAATTTTGTTATGATTGAAGTTAATGAAAGGTATATAAAAGGAATTGTGGAAAGGTTTAAAAAGACTTTGAAAATAACCGATGAGCCGGATCCGAGTCCCGATAAGGTAAGGAAATATTTGAAGTTTGGGGAATTATGATAGATTATAACAAGTTTTGTTCAATATTAAACGGGCACATATTTGAAGGCGAGAAAAGAGAACTTTTAAGAAAGATAGCGGATAATCCCAATCGCTTTATAGGTTTGTTTAGACCTACAAAACCCGAAGCCAAAATACTGCAAAATATTTTGCAATCCCATGAAATACGATTTGGGGATGCTATGGAGGAACTAATATCGGAATTCTTAAAAGACTGGGGGTTTAAAATCCTTCCCAAGCAAATCATACCAAATCCCGCAAAATCTAAAAACAAACTCGTCATAGACCATTACTTTACGGATGGTAGAACTTATTACTTTATTGAGCAGAAAATTAGGGACGACCACGATTCATCCAAGAAAAGGGGACAAATAGACAACTTTGAGGCAAAGTTAGAATATCTTTACAAAAACCACCAACAGAACCTTGTAGGAATAATGTATTTCATAGACCCCGATCTGATAAAAAACAAAAACTATTACGATAACGAACTCAAAAAAATGAAAAATATTTACGGAGTTGAGTTATATCTTTTCTACGGCAAGGAATTGTTTAAATTTTTCAACAGAGGATATGATTGGGACAACTTAATCTCTTGGCTAACCAAGTGGAAAATGGGGTTGCCGGATTTACCCGAAATTAATTTTGATAACGACCCTGAAAGCAGTTTTAACGATATCAAGAACTTGGAAATAAGCGTTTGGAGAAAGATTTTAGAGAATAATAGACTATGGGAGGAAGGGATAATGCTATCTATATTTAAGAGTGGAGAAACTTTAAAAATGATTTCGGAACACTATGAGAAAAAACAGGGTAAGGCTTATAAAAAAATTGCCGGAATGATAAAACAGAAATTGCAGGCTTATTACAAACACCAGTATTCAGCAAATAACAGGGTAGAGGTTCAGGATTAGAATAATAGGATGATGAGGATAAGCATAGTACAATACGGAGGAAGGGATAAAATGCATGTATTGAGTACAAGTGCAAAGGGTGTGGGAGGCAAATTGAAAGGGTTGGCTTATCTCTTATCATCACTAAACTGATATGTGCGTAATACTTACGGTGTTCTATTCCTGAGCCTTTAAGGGTGTTGCGTGGAATGGATTACGACCCTTTGATCGTAGGGCTATTTACTCTAACCTCATATCCTCTTTGGCATCAATAATTTACGCCTTTTATGTTGTGGTGGCAAAAAGGTTTTCCCTACAAATAGAACCGATTCATTACACATTTTCCACAAACTTCGTTTCAACCTTTATAGCCTTAGCATTCTTATCCCTGTTTTTCAAATTCCAACCGGATATTGTCCCCTCCCTATCAATAATATGGCTTGCCGTTTTCCCTTCAACTTTGGGTTATATTTTCTACTTTTACGGATTAAAGTTTAAGGGTGCCGTGTCGTCTTCCGTCATAATACTTTCAACGATAATTTTCGGGACGGTTTTGTCAATAGTTATACTCGGCGAATCCCTAAGCGCATTGGAAACCTTTGGGTTATTCTTGGTAGCCTTAGGCGTTGTTTTGGCGAAATAATTATGGTACAAAAACCCGCTTTGTTATAACCTTATCCCCAACCCTTATACGCGCAAAATATACACCCTTTGGAACATCTAAGGAGATGGAATATTTACCCGGTTGGACAAATCCAAGGGATTTTGTGTGTTTCCTCCTACCATCCGGAGAGTAAAGGTCAAGCCCGAGATAGGATGGACTTGAAAGGATAACCGTTATTTCCCCACGGCTTAGATATACCTCCAACTCTTTCCTTTCCACCTTTTCCTTCACATTCACCAGACAGCGGGGAGAAACTTCTATTAAAAAGGCTTCATCGTTTGGGCTATAATAAGGGTTATACCTTATATAGGGTTGCGGGTAAGATGTTGTATCATAACCCCGGAATAAATACCCACCTACAAGTATCCTATCGGGATATACTAAGGTATATCTGGCGTAATCCTCACCAATACCCCCGATGTTTGAAACCCCATAACATGTGTTTAAATCCTTACTCAAACCCACAATTAGTGGGTCGGTATCCCAAAAGGATGTATCCCCAGAAGTTATATTACACACCGGGCATGAACCCCAACTCGGGGGATTTGATTTTATGTTTAAGACATATATTATGGTGTCGCCTTTTAATGCCATTGTTCGTAGGTATAACTTTTCGGTGTCGGGTGAGGATACATAGGCCATCTTGTAAAAATTCCTTAAAGATGTGTCCGCCCATATAACACCCATGTCCTTTGCCCCAAGGGTTCCGTAAACTACCCTCGGTATCCCGGTCGCAAAGGAACTTGCATCTTCCGTCCAGAAGAATATGTACAGGTTCCCAGAACTGTCCGCCAATATACCCCTTGCATAATCACCGTAATTGCCACCAAAAATAACAGCCCTCAAAATCGTATCAAGGTTCTTATTAACCTTAACTAAGTATGCATCGTATGAAGACCTGACCCCTATTAGCGTATCAACCCTTGCGTCCCAAGAAAAAACATGGGACATTCCAAAAACATACAAACTGTTGTTTAATAAAAGTCCTCCCCATGCCAATTCCGTATCAAATCCGCATATTAGGGATGTGGTTATGTAGTTTAAGGCGGTATCCAACTTGGTTATGAAAATATCCCCAATCTCACAGGTATCACCTCCTATTACATTCTTTGACAATCCGAATGTCGGGGAATTGTAAGTTGAACCTATGATATAAAGGTACGGAGCATCTATTAATACCTCCCAACCATAATCGTTTTCGGCACTGCTTATAAGAACGGTTTTTATATGGACATCAAGGTTGTGGCTAAGTTTTGTCAAGAAAACATGTATATCCCCGGCACCGGTAACACCATAAATCGTTCGTGAAGGTGCAATATCGTTGGATTTGGTATAACCGAGAACCAAAATGTTTCCGTTTGGATCCTCAGTTATGAATGCAGACCTATCCTCACTACTCCCAGATATAAGGGCCACCGACAAAACCGACATAAGATCCGGCGACAGCCTTACAACGAAAACAAGGGGATTGGATAAAGATCCGTATATATAGTTTGGCGTTAAGAAGGAACCGTAATCGTAGGTGTGTCCAACAACATAAACATATCCGCTGTCATCCACATGAATACCCCTTAGGAAATCCATACTTGAACTCCCTATGATAAATGTGGGGTCTATTATTAGGTCAGATGATGGGTCATAGTTTTCCACCTTGAAGGATAATGTTGAACCTTCAATTAGAGGGTTAACCTTAACTTCCCTCGCCCCCTGATAAGCCTTCAAATCCTTTATTATAAACCTTTCACCGTTTTCCGCCATTACCTCAATTTTTCCGTTTTTACCTTTCAACTCACAACCCGCAAAGTTTAAGCGTATTTTGTTGGGATCGGCATAAGGCTTTATGTGTAGATAGAACTCAAAGGTATTACCGGATAGGCCGTTTATTACAAAATCAACCCGGGGATATACATCCTTCAACCGTAGGGATTTAAACATTTTACCGGTGATGGTTTCGCGGGGTCCGAAATATGAGAACTTTCCACCCGTGGGATGTAATCCCTCCACATTACGAACCTTACCGCCTACGAATTCAAGACTTATACCCCTTATGCGCACATCACCCTTGTATATCCTTATATCTCCGGATACATTCATCCATATGCCTTTATGCCTTATAAATACCTGCTGAAAGCTAAATCCCAAAATCGCCCAAACCATAGTTATACCTCCTTTTCCTCACCAATCCAAAACATTGCCATCTTTATCAACCTTTAATATAGCCGCAGTTGAAAGGTTGTCTATACATGTCGTAAAATATATCACCCCATCATTGGATACCTTGGCATCGTATAAACCACTCGCACCCAAAGGAGACCAGTAATTCCTCAAAAGCGTTATATTCCCCTCATCGTCAAACTTCACAGCAATTATACAATACCCAGAACCACAAGTAGCCACCTCCCCAAACGCAAAGTATTGCCCATCAGGTGTCCTTACTACCTCCTTGAAAGGCCCTCCCCATACCTCGTTATCAAACGGTTTCCTTATGCACCTATACCACTTTAAATTCCCCAAACTGTCAAGCTTTACTATTAAAGGACAATCTTCCGAAGTGTGCCTCTGTACAGCCTTCCCAACAAATACCAATCCACCATCATAAGCCTCTACTCCGGCATTCACAAAAGCCCCTATAACCGTATCAAGTATTATACCCCTACTCCAAAGAAAATTCCCATTGCTATCAACCTTATAAACCGCAAAACTAACAGGTGCCTCGGGCTCGTATGTAGCCACATACCCAGCCCCATGCTTCGTTATGGTGGGAAAAATCGGCTGAATGGCTTTCCTATATGTCGTGTCGCATGTTTCCCATAAAAAGTTCAAATCTGAACCCGTAAATTCATATTTCCTTATGCAGTTGTGAGGATAAACTGTGGTTGATATTACAACATAACTTCCATCGGATAACACCTCATTACCCCCAAACCCAATATTAACAGATGAATTCCACATATTGCCGTTTAAATCTACAAACATTGCGTTTAAGGGTGTTGCTATAACAAACTTATCAACAGATACCCTGTATATACCATCAAACCCAATCGTATCCTTGGTTTTTATCCAAATAATATTCCCCCCTCCCGATATGCGTGTTACAATGTTGTATTTGTAGTCCTTTACAGTTAGCATAATATCCCCGTTATCAGATAGTGCTATACTCGGTTTCATACAAAATTCCTGCAATTTCACACTAACCACCTTTGTTGAATCAAAACAATAATATTGTGGGTCTGGCTCACAGGCCACCTTTCCCTTTCTGCACCCCGCAAAAACCAAGAAAAGGGCAAAAGCAAAGAATGCTAACCTTTTCATCTCTTTATAACCTTATAAACTTTATTCTTAACCACAACGAAATATATCCCGCGCTTCAAACCACCCATATCAATCGTATAGTTCCCGAATTTACCTTCCTTAACCAATCTCCCATTGGAATCGTAAACCTTAAAGTATCCGGAAGGTAGGTCAATCTTCAAAGTGTTATGAACCAATTTTGTTTCCATTGGTCGAATACCTGTGAATATAGTCCCAAATGCCTTGTTATCATTCATACCCAAAACCTCCCTATAAACCGAAAGTATATCCTCTTCGTCATAAGAAGGTGAAACCGTAATATACGAGACCAATGTCCTCGGTTCTTTACCATAAGTTTCAAAGAAAAAGTAATAAACACCCCTGCGGTTGAGCCTAAGGTAAGCCTTAAATGTATCCCTAACCTTCACAGGCCTTACAACCCCGTAGCTTGTCCAAGGCCCTATGGAGTAATAAAACCCCATAACGGAATCTGCAAATGGATGGTGTATATCTATTCTTATAATCTCACCCTCAGTATATACATGCTTGTTAAACCTTAAGTACGCGCTAACGGGACTTAGAAAAGATAGTATTACAGGTGTTGGGAAAATACCTTCTAAATCCGCATGACCTCTTTCTTTTTCTATTTTCATAAGAGGCTGACCAGAAGATTTATTAAATGCGGCTATATAAGTGTATCCATATTCGCGTCTGTTTAGATATACAGTATCCGCCCATAAAACCCTTAAAGCCGAAGGAGACCATATTGCAACGCTGTCAGTTAAATAAGAAGGCATTATGTATAATGTGGAATCAATTAGGGTTATGTATCCCCAACTTCTAACTTCCTTCGGGGAAGTTATGGGTATATCAAAGGGTGCATTGTAATATGTCTCTTCTGGTAGGGTATCAAGAATAGCACCTTCTATAAAAGGAAACAATGATGGATCCTCTTTTATTGCCGTGTGATCCTTTTCCCATATATCCGGATCCCCGGAGCATGTCCTTCCACCAGAGCCCGTAGGTTGGTTGGAAAATATTTTGGTTTGCAAATCAAACTGGATATCCCTGGCACTGGCATTTCCATATTCAACCACACCATCATTACACCCAGCACCCATAACATACCTTACGACAAAACATCCCGCTTGGGATTTGGCGGGAAAGGTGCCACATTTCCACTCGGGTGTCCAGCCCATGCCAAGTCTTGCAACCTTGATATTCCCCGGTACCGTATCGGATGCAATATATCTATAATACGCCGACCTCCATGCCAAAACCCCAAAGCCTGTAAGTATGTCATAGTCCATCTGGAATCCCTCGCATACTAAGGGCACTGTCGCCTGAAATGCCAAGCACAAACTAAACAACCTGGGGTCCAGTATAAAAAGACCACAATTTAACCAACTACCACCATTACAAAAATCCGCCATGGCAGACCCATAAAAAGGCGTTCCAAGGGCCACAAAACCCATAACATATGGATTATTCTTTAAATAAATTACACCTTCGGTTTCTAAGCCCGCCCTACTATGCGCGACTACAACTATACTCCTATTCCAAGTAGAATCATAGTTCCTGTAAATATACCTCCCCAATGAACCTATAAGGGTATCCAAAAGGTTTGTATTTGGCCAAAAAGAGGGACCTTTCCCATCGTTAAAATCGTATAAGGTCACCATGGCAACGCGGAAATATGAATTTGTCACTAAGTAATCCTTTAAACTCACCATAGAGTTGCAATCCGAACCCATACCATGAACTAATAACACGACAGGAAGATCTTTTTGCGGTGAACTGGGGGAATTCCAGAATAGTCCCAACCATTTACGATACCTGGGGGAATACCATGTCCAAATCGGATCACCGCATCTGGGATAGGGGTTTATAGGACTAGGTCCAGGGCCACTTCCTCCCCCACCCCCCGGTGGTGGCTCATCTCCTGAACCCCTTGGCTGGCAAGGCCCCAACTCGGGGACACTATCCGGATTCGCCCAGCAGCATACCCCTTGGGAATATGGTGGATTAAAGTCATAGCATCGCCCAACATGGCAAATGGGGGCTATATAGTCCATGCTGGTATCTATACAACACGGGTTTCCTATGTATCCACATATTTCTGAGTTGGGTTTAATATCCGGTGGATTGTCCTTAGGAAACATAACTCCGGGAAGGATTAAAAACGCCAAACCTAAGACCCACGGCGTTTTCTTCCTTCTTCCTTTCCATACGTTTTCTTCCTTCTTCCTTTCCATACGTTTTCTTCCTTCTTCCTTTCCATAGGGGTGTGAATTATAAGGGGGTAAAAAGTTTTGTGCAGGTGCTTTTCAGCGAACGCAACACAACACGAATTTCCCCGTATAAACCCTATGTATTACAAACACCTTTCAACCTTATAATTCCCGTATATGAAAAAGGTGGTATTAAAAGTTAATGGGATGACTTGTATGGGTTGCGTATCAACGGTTAGGAAGGTTTTGGAGAAAAAAGGCGGTAAAGAGGTTAAGGTTTCCTTGGAGGAGGGGAAGGCCGAGTTCCTTTTGGAAAACGGAAACTTGGAAGAAATACTAAAGTCCCTTGAAATTGTGGGTTATCCCGCCGAGGTTATATCGGAAAATTAACCCTTACGAACATCCTCAACAATCCTTCCATCCCTTAACCTGATAATCCTTTTGCCGAGTTCTATTATCATAGGGTCATGTGTTGCGAATATAAAAGTCGTTCCAAACTCCTCGTTGAGTTTTAACATTAAATTCATAACATTTAAAGCGTTTTTGCTGTCAAGGTTTGCGGTTGGCTCATCCGCAAGAACAACTGCCGGATTTCCCACAATTGCCCTCGCAATCGCAACCCTTTGCTGTTGTCCCCCACTGAGTTCCTTGGGAAACCTGTTTTCCAATCCCTTTAAACCTAAAACCTCAAATATCTCCCCGATTCTTCTTTTTCTCTCCTCGAGCTTAACACCCCTTAAAGCGAGGATTATTTCAACATTTTCAAAAGCGGTTAAAACTGGTATAAGGTTGTAAGTCTGGAAAACAAAACCTATCCTTTTTAGCCTCAAATCGCTTAAAGAATCTTCGTCCATTTTTCCTATATCTTTGCCCTCAAACAAAACCCTTCCTTCTGTGGGTTTTTCAATACCGCTTATAACATTTAACATCGTTGTTTTTCCCGAACCCGAGGGCCCGGCGAGGACGATAAATTCCCCTTTCCCAATCTCCAAAGTTAAACCGTTTAAAGCCCTAACCTCCTCTTGCCCACTCTTATAAATTTTAACAACATTTTCAAGTTTTATCATCCTTTTACCTCCTTAAAATTTCCGAAACTTTAACCTTTGAAGCCCATTTGGCTGGCAAATACCCGCTTAAGACTGACATTAATAACAGGAGAAGGGGATAACCTACAATACCCCTCCAATCCCAAATGCTCTTAATTTTTGCCTCTAAAGCAACCCCACCATACTCAATTTCGCTTGAACCCAACAAAGACGAAACATCCAAGCCATATTTATATGTTAAGTAATTCACCACTATTGCCAAAAGCAATCCTAAGGAAATTCCTATTACCCCAAGTATCAAAAATTCCAACATCACAATCCTTAAAATATCCCTCCCCTTAAACCCTACTGCCCTCATAAGACCAAACTCCTTCACCCTTTCCAAAACATTCATAAAACCCAAATTAACCGTACCAAACGATATTACGATAAACATAAACACAACCATTACTACGATACCGCTGTAATCCAATATTATTGCACTATAAAGTTCCGGCATGGCCTCCTGCCATGTCAATACCAAGTAATTCCCCTTCACCTCCTTTGATAATCTTTTCTTTAATGCATATATATCCCTTGTGCTTTTTGGGATAATACCAACATAATGCACATTTTCCGTAAATCCAAGATAATCCTTGTTGGCATATATTGTATTGCCATCTACGCCGGATTTAACTATGCCTTCTACCACTAAGACATTACCCGTTATATTACCCGAAGTATCCTGATACATTATCGTAATAGCAGAACCTATGTCAATACCGAGATTTTCGGCCAATTCTTTGCTTATTATCGCACCGTTTTCAGAAGTCGGTAAATCGCTTTCGTTATCAAAATTTAATCCTAAAACCATAACCGGTTGGGAACCCTTTTGTGTCCTAATAATCGCCGGAATATTTACCCTATAAAAAGCCTTGTATATCAAATCATCGTTTAAAATCCCTTTAACTTTGGAAACCCTTACCCAAGAGTTGAGTTTTCCCTTCTCAAAATATTCCTTTGGATATATGGAAACATATCCGCTACCCATCCTTATGCCAAATTTTAGCATATTTTCGTAATTTCCAAAAGCCACATTGTGAAACCAAACGGCCATAAATGTACCCCCAGCCAATGCGGATATGTGAATAAATGTACGGATTTTAACCCTCCACACATTTCTCAAAACGAATTTTATCCAAAACATCATTCTCTCTCCCTTATGTAATAGGCTACATTTAACCTTTTAATTCCGAGTGCGGGTGTTATCGTTAAGATAATAACGAGAAGTATCAAAAACAATGCGGGATGTATAAAGTTGTGCGGGTCTAAAAGTGCGGTTATTATGGGTTGTAATGTTAAACCCTCATAAGATGTTTGGGATACGAAGTTGGATATATCTATTGGGTTGAATTTTAGTAAGGCCGTTATGGCCAAGGAGATGATTAAGCCTATTATTAAACTGAAAAACCCCATATACAGGTTTTCCAAGAACAACAAAGCATACAAAAACCTCTTCTTTACCCCTATCGCCATTAACATTGCAAATTCTTTCCTCCTTTCGTAAAAAGAAATCAAAAAGGTGTTAAATATTATCAAACCCACCACAAAATAGAAAAGGACATCGTAAATTATTCCAAACGCATCCCACATCCTCATATAAAACCACAACACAGGCATATAACAAGGCTTTTTAAGGGATTATCCAATCTTATTACAACCTCATGGAATGTGGAATCCGGAAGGTTTAAAAATTCCCTAACATTTTCAAAACTCGTAAAAACAGTCCTCATATCCACAATTCTATCACCACTTGAAAATATGCCATTTATAACCCCTCCTATGGTTGAGAACGAACCGTTTAGGGAGTTTCCTATAACATACAAGGAATCACCTACGGAACATTCAAGGATTTTTGCCAATCCTTTACCAATAACAAAACCATCATCGCCTTTAAAACTTTTTATTAAAGGTTCCCTTTCAAAATTTACGCCAAGGACTTCACCCGAATATATGTTCTTTCCGCAAACGAAAAGTCCAAACCCCCTAACCCTATAAGAGGTGTTAAACCCTGAAAAGTTGGGCAAATCTCCGGTTTTAAAGAACTTGTAAATACTTCTATCCTTTGAGTAACCCTTTTTGGTTATCGTTATATGACCCAAATAGTTGTCCGTGGTGGCCTTTATACTCATTAAGAAAAGGGCTTCGTATATGTCTATCGTTATAACCAAAAAAGAATAACCCATAACCATGACCGAAATAGTTAGAACCGTCCTACGCTTATTTCGCCAAAGGTTCCTAAAAGCGAGTTTCCATATCATTTTTTCTCTCCCAAACTTTCGGGTGAGAACATAATGTCTGGAATGTTTATATCAAATTTTAGGGTTTTGTATAAAACTTCCGTATATTCCCCGCTTTTGTCCAAGGGTTCAACCGTTATTCTCATAGGGATATTCCTTTCCGCGAGGGTTTTGTGGTCGTAAAATTTTATAATCCGTAAGGGCTTTAATGTTTTATCGTAAAACATAATGCTGTAAATCGTTAAGGTTTTGGGGTTTATACGGTATTCTATCTTGCCGTAAATACCCTTGGCTTTTTTCTTGGGTTTCATTTCTATTATAGCGGTATCCCCGACCTCATCCGATAGTGAAATATCATAACTTTCTTCTATATCCCCCTCCGCTACTAAATCCTCAAATGTTAGATGGGTTCCCATCCAAGTGTCAAACATCATTATCTCGGGTAGTTTAATAACCCTGTTTATTGATGGGATATAAAGGTATATGTTTTTGCCACTCTTCAACATAACACCCTTTGAAAAAACTTCCACCTCCATGTTTTTTGTATATTCCGATGTTTTTGTGGTTATACTTATCAGCGCGTAGGCACTTTTTGAAGTGTATAAACTTTCCAACTCTTTTATAACTTTTACGGGATCTAAATCCGAGATGAAAAGGATAAACATAAGCCTTATATTCTACGGCAGAGATGTTAAAACCTCATAGGGTATGGTCTCCCAAATTTTTGCTATTTTATCCGCCGAATTGTTTTTCCCAAGAATTTCCACCCTATCGCCAACCTTTATATCATCATCCTTTGAGAAAACCATAAAGGTGTCCATTGTTATCCATCCCGCAACCTTAACAAATTTTCCGTTTATAAAAACCTCGAAGTCCTTACACCTCCTCAAACCCAACGCATAACCGATGGGTACAATACCTAAAAAACCATCTTCGCAAACAAATGCCCCATCATAACTAACGGTTTCCCCTTTCTTAACCCGTTTAACCTGTATGACCCTTGAATAAACCTCTTTTACAGGCTTTAAGCTTTTATGGCCATAACCGTACAATAAAATTCCCACACGGGAAAAATCGTAAATGGGTCCAAAATTTAAAAGCCCCAAAGAGTTGTTAATGTGTCTCTTTACCGGCAAACCCTTTGTTAAATCCTCAAAAATTTCTATCTGCTTTCTTGAAAATTCCATATCGTATGCCTTTGGAAAGTGCGTGAATACCCCCTCAACTCTAAACCTTTCCTTGGCTTTTTTATAGAAACCTTCAAAATCATCCGGCTTTATTCCCGTCCTGTTCATCCCCGTATCAATTTCAATATGAACCCTTGAACCTTTTGGCAAAGAATTTAAGGCCTCCCATCCATAAAGGTTGAATACCACATTATCCCTATCGCTTAACTCTTGAAGGGTTTGCCTATCAAATGTATCGTAGTACAACAACAAAAATTCCGCCGGAAAATCGGAAACCGGTTTGTAATCGTTTACTGATGAGATTAAAAACCTTCTAACACCTAGGGAATATAATTTTAAGGAAACCTCCCTTATTCCATGCCCATATGCGTTGGACTTTACAACCGCCATTATGTTTTGTCCCCTTGTCAGTTTCAAAACCTCTCCGTAATTGTGTTCAAGGGCTTTTAGGTCTATAACCCTTTCAATCAAACCTTAAAGCCTCCCTGTAAATAACCATTTCAACACTTTGATCTCCATTTATCACCGGCGTATAACCCATATCGCTAAAACCCAAGGAAAACATCTCTTTTAGTGGTATATTCACAAAATCCCTATTCTTCATTTCGGGATGGGGTATAGTTAATTCTTGGCTTTTAACCGTTAGGTTTTCCCACAGTAGGATGTCCAAGTCTATGGTTCTATCCTTATACGGTTTTCCTTTATGAGTTCTTCCCAATGCCCTTTCAATATACTGTAAAATCCGTAAGGTTTCAAAGGGATTGTGTTCCGTTTTCAATAGTGCGCAACAGTTTAAAAAATCTCTGCCGATAAAACCTACGGGTTTTGTCAAATATATTGAGGAGAACCCCAAAATTGAAAACCTTTCTTTCAGCAAGCGTACGGAACGGATTACATTTAATAGCCTATCCCCTTCGTTTGAACCTATGGATATATAAAACTTACTCCTCACCCACCATAAACCTTACAAACCTGCGGATTTTATAATCCCCTTGACCTTTTAGCCATTCCCCAAATGTAATGTTATTATCCCTCATATAGGGTTGGTGGATTAATGTCTTTTCCTGCAAGAAAGCCTTTAACTTCCCTTCAACAATACGGGGTATTACATTCTCGGGTTTTCCGCTCTCCCTGGCCTGTTCCTCGTATATCCTCTTTTCCCTTTCCAAAACTTCCTTTGGGAAGTCCTCCTCCGAAACCGCTATTGGAGACATAGCGGCTATTTGCATGGCGGTTTCCTTCGCTACTTCTAAGGATGGTGGATATACTTCAACCATAGAGGCCAACATACTCCCCGGATGTACATAAACATATATCAGACCGTCTTGGGTTTCAAAGTATGCGCACCTCTTTACCTGAATGTTTTCCCCAACCTTTGACGCTAAGAGCTTCATCCTTTCTTCAACCTCGTTATCAACCAACCCTTTTACATCGTTCGTTTTCTTACTTAACAACACTTCAAGGACATACCTTCCAAAGCTTTGGAAATCGTCCGTTCTCGCCACAAAATCGGTTTCACAACCCACCTCAACCATTGCCCCCCATTTATATTCCTTATCATCCCAAGCGGCAAAAACATTACCCTGCTTTGTCTCCCTAGCCACCTTCTTTTCCGCCTTTGCTATCCCCCACTTCTTTAATAGTTCAACGGCCTTCTCAAAATCGCCGTTGCTTTCTTCAAGGGCCTTTTTGGCATCCATTAAACCGGCCCCTGTGGCCTCCCTTAAACGCTGAATATCTTTAACATCTATCTTTGGCATTTTTAACCCCCTTTATTGCGATTCCCTCGCCATTTTACCGTCAAGATAACCCTGCGCCACTATACCTACAATAAAGTCCAATGATTTCATTGATTCGTCGTTTGCCGGTATTGGTAAATCAACCGCCGTTGGGTCCGCGTTTGTATCAATTATTCCTATGGATGGGATTTTAAGGAGTTTGACTTCCCTCGCGGCTATGTCATCGTACTTGGGATCCACGATAAACACCAAATCGGGTAGCCTATCCATATCCCTAATTCCCCCTAACCTTATTTTTAGTTTGGTGTATTCCCGCTGCATCTTTAATATTTCCTTTTTGGGATAGGGTAATACCCTGCCTTCCCTTTTCATCGCTTCAAGTTGGTCAAAGAGGTTTTCGTATTCCTTCATCTTTATTATTCGTTTGTATATGGTTTCAAAATTTGTGAGCATTCCGCCAAGCCACCTTTCAATTATATAAAAAGCTCCCACCCTTTCGGCGTGTCTTCTAATGATTGACTTGGCCTGAGGCTTTGTACTAACGAATAGAACTTTGCCACCCCTTGCCCCCTCTTTTCTCATCATATCGTAGGCTTTCTTTATGGCAACCGCGGTGTATCTGACATCTATAATGTGTATCCCGTTCTTAGCCGTGTATATGAAAGGCTTCATCTTGGGGTTCCACCTACTCGTTCTGTGCCCGTAATGTGCCCCGATTTCAAGTAGCTTCTTTAAAAGCGCCTGGGTATCCTGCAAATACTTGCTATAATCCACAAACTCTTCGCTAACGCTTGGTATACTGCCAAGACCTTCTTCTTTTAGTTTTTCCATATTTCATCCTCTCCTTTTTCCTTGCATCACGCGTAAGCATTCCTTCTTTCTTAAACTTTTCCTTTAAACTCTCGTCAAGTTTTAATAAAGCCTTTGCAAGGGCGTACCTCATCGCTCCCGCTTGACCCGATAATCCCCCACCGTCAAGCCTAACCTTAACATCAACCACATCTTTGAGTTCGGATATTTCAAGGGGTTTTAGTGCCCATATTACGAGGTCTTTTCTCTTAAAGTATTCTTCGGGGGATTTTCCGTTGACAAAAACCTTTCCCGTACCCCTCTTTACAAGGGTTACCCTTGCAACCGCACTTTTTCTACCACCTGAAACCTGTATAACATCCATAATTGCCTTCCTATATGTTTAAATTCAGAACTTCCGGTTTTTGTGCCGCGTGGGGATGGGTGTTTCCGGCATATATCTTTAACCTTTTTAGTCTCTTTTGCCTCAGGCGGTTTGCCGGTAGCATCCTTTTAACGGCTAGATATATCACCCTTTCGGGATGATGTTGCAACATCCATTCAAGGGTTTTTTCCTTTAAACCGGATGGATATCCCGAATGCCACCTGTAAATCTTTTTTTCCAATTTCTTACCCGTAACGGCTACTTTTTCGGCATTTATAACTATAACGAAATCCCCGCAATCCGCATGTGGAGTATATTGAGGTTTATGCTTTCCCGTTAAGATTTTGGCTATTTCCGAAGCAAGCCTACCCAAAACTTTGCCCTCCGCATCAACTAGCCACCATTTTCTTACAACATCTTCCTTTCTCAATGAAGGCGTGATTTTCAATTTTCCCCTCCTTTTTTGAGTGGGTATTATAAGGGTGAAAACGATGGCGGTAATCAATTTAAAAGCCTTTGAGGGAGATGTCCTATGCCACCCAAAGGGGTATTATCGCCAATACGGTTGTAAGTTTTAAAACCTTCCTGAGAGCCGAATATTTCCGCCAATATACCAACCAACCAAAAGTCCATAGTGGTCCATTTACCAATAAAAAAACGCCTATGCCATAATAAAGGGAATATCCAGTAAAAACGGGCAAAATGTCCAAAACCGTTAAAACCATTATCCCAACGAATATTAGATGTTGGATTTTACTTTCGGCCAAGACATGCGCTATGGTTTTCCTTTGAATTTCATCGCCTTTTTTGTCTTCCAAACTCTTTACAATCTCCCTTAACAATTGTAGGTATGCGCCTAAGAAGGCGGCCGGTATTACCCTAAGAATGTTCTCTGGGTTTGCCCCGTACAAAAATGCCAAAAATACAACAAAGGAAACCGATAAATTTCCCAAAAGCGGCACGGACTTTAATTCCAAATTATATAGTATTCCAATAAACATTGCCAAAGAACCTATCATTAAGGCCCAATAGGAGTGCTTTGCGGAGAAATAAAGGCTTAGGATCAAGCACACAACGGAAAGCATAAAGGCATCCAGAGGGGTGGCTTCACCGGTAATAAGGGGTTTGTTTGGGTGATTAACCCTATCAACCTCTATATCCGATATATCGTTGGTTATGTTGATAAAGGAGGATATGAAAAAGGCTCCCAAAACCAAATAAAACACCTTAAAAAAATCCCCGTATGTTATCTTTGTTGATACTATTACCACCAATGCCGCTATTAATCCGTTAAGCGGACGGGCTAACCTTATTTGTCCCATATATCCTTATAAACATCACTAACCCCAAGATCATCAAAACTATTGCTATCCACTGGTTAAATGTTAAAGGCAATCCAAAAGGGTAAGCATTCGGTTCGTAATGCCGGGTAAAATCCACCAAAAACCTAACAAAAGGGGTGAATATTAACGCCAAGGAACCCACCAAACCGGCTTTTTTAACCCCAAATTTCCGCAATAATATCAAATATACCAAAAATAGTATTGCATCCCCTACGGATTCGTATATTTGGGATGGATGTACGGGAACCCCTCCGAATTCAATATAGGGCTCGCTACCTTCCGGAAAGATTACTCCAAAGGGGAGACTTGTGGGTTTTCCATAACAACATCCGTTAAAGAAACACCCCCACCTACCTATTGCTATACCGAGCGTTATCCCTGGAATTGCCGCGTCCAAAGTAGCCCAAAAGTTCCATTTCTCCTTATGTATAAACCATAAAACCGGTATAACGCCAAAAAGTATCCCGTAAAAGGTCATACCACCTTTCCATATGGCAAAAATCTCCGTAGGGTTTAGACTATAATAATCCCAATGCTGTATAACGAAAAACACCCTAGCCCCTACAACGCCGAAAATCATCGCCCATATCGCCACATCCCAAACCCTGTCCTTTGAAATTCCAAATTTACTTAAATGATTAGATGCAAACCAGACCCCAGCCAAAAATCCCAACAGAACCAAAACCCCATATGTCCTAATCTCAATACCACCTATTTCAAAAAGAATGGGATGCATAAGGGTAGCATTCTAAGGCCGAGTAATTGAAGGTTTTCCGAGCGTATAATACTTGCCGTAATGGGAGATATTTTTGTCGGGATAGATGCGCATACGGTTGCTTATAGGGGATTTTACGCTTTTAAGGATACTCCTTTAAGAAATTCAAAGGGGTTAAATACCTCTGCGGTTTATTACTTTTATACTTTGGTAAAGGATATACTTAGGCAGATAAGACCCAAATATATGCTAGTGGCTTTTGACAGTCCGAGCCCCACATTCAGGCACAAAATTTTAACATACTACAAGGCAAACAGGCCCCCACAGCCGGATGAATTAAGGCCACAAATAAGAATAATAAAGGAACTTGCCGAAGCCATGGGTATAAAAACCTATGCCAAGGAAGGCTTTGAAGCCGATGACATTTTGGGTTCTGTTGCGGTTAAGTTTAGGGAAAAGGGCATTCGTTCAATACTAGTAACGACGGATAAGGATGTAATGGCCTTGGTGGATGATTACATAAGGGTTATGGATATATCAACAAAGGACAATATAATACTTGATGCCGAAAAAATCGAGAAAAAGTTCGGTGTTAAACCCCAACAATTACCGGATTACCTATTACTCGTTGGTGATAGCGCAGACAACATTCCAGGTATAAAAGGCATAGGGAAGAAAACGGCTATTGAATTACTACAAAAATTCGGCTCCTTGGAAGAAATCCTTAAAAGCCTGCACAAACTCCCCCAAAAACTTGTCATCGCCTTAAAGGAAGAGGGGGAAAGGATAACAAAGTTAAGGGAAGTTTATTCCCTAAGGTTTGATGCCTTTGACGGGAAATTAGAAGACCTAAGTGTTGGAAAACCCCAAAGGGAAAAGTTGGTTGATATATTGAGGGAATTGGAGTTTTTCTCGGCTTTGAGCGATATAGCGGAATATCCCAAAATACCCGAAATTAAACCCTTTAAAGGTGAGGAATTTAAGTCCGTTGGCTTTGATGGTAAGTTTTATTTCAGCGATGGTGAAAACATTTATACCGTTGAGGAAATTAAACCCGAAGTTATCGGTAATAAATACTGCATTAACTCAAAGGAAATATACAAAGTTTTTCCGAATGCGGGAATTTTATACGACCTATCCATTGGAGATTACCTATTACTACCGGAGATTGAAGAAATGGGGAAGGATAGGCACAATTTGGAATCTTTGGCTTTGAAGTATAAGGCCTGGAAACCCGTTTCACCCTTGGGCGCCTTTTCCGCGTACCTATCCGCACAAATAGGGGATTACATAGCGGAAAGGTTGAAAGGGGAAAACCTTTGGGATATTTATGTGAATTTAGATCTTCCTTTAAGTATGGTTTTGGCATATATGGAAAACAATGGGGTTATGGTTTCCATTGATAGGTTGGAAGAGTTGGGGAAAGAATTGAACAAAGAAATTAAAAGGCTCGAAGAGGAAATATATAACCTCTCGGGGGTAAGGTTTAACCTGAACTCTCCCAAACAATTGGCACATATTCTATTTGAAAGGCTAAAACTCCCACCCGTTAAGAAGACAAAAACCGGATATTCAACGGATGTTGAGGTTTTAACGGAATTATCAAAACTCCACCCCTTACCCGCGAAGATTTTGGAATACAGGGAATTGTTCAAACTAAAATCCACATATATAGAAGCCTTAGTAAAGTATGTTCAAAGAGATGGAAGGATTCACCCAACCTTTTCCCAAACAACTACGGCAACGGGAAGGTTATCATGCTTTAATCCAAACTTACAGAATATACCCGTTAGGGGGATTTGGGGTAAGAAGTTAAGGGAAGCCTTTGTATGCCCAAAGGGTTATAAACTCGTATCCTTGGACTATTCTCAAATTGAACTCAGAATTCTGGCGCATCTGAGCGGGGATGAAAACCTTAAAAGGATATTTTACGAGGGTAGGGATATACATTTGGAAACCGCGAAGGCGCTGTTTGGTAAAGAGGAGATAAAAGACGACGAAAGGAGGGTGGCAAAAACGGTGAATTTTGGAATAATTTACGGTATAAGCCCTTATGGGTTATCAAAGGCCATAGGTGTGGATTACGAAATTGCCGATAGGATGATAAAGGCATATTACGAGAGGTTTCCGGGGGTAAAGAGGTGGCAGGAAAAAATTATTGAATTTGCAAGGGAAAACGGATATGTTCAAACGCTTATGGGTAGGAGGAGATACATATTCGTAGATCCAAAAATAAACGATGCTTATAGGAGGATAACCATAAACACCCCGGTTCAGGGTTCCGCCGCCGATATGATAAAGAAGGCGATGATAGATATATACGGGTATATTAAGGGGAAGAAAAGCAAAATGGTTTTACAGGTGCACGATGAATTGCTCTTTGAAATTGCGGAAGAAGAATTGGGAATAATTGAAGATTTAAAGAACCTTATGGAAAATGCCATAAAGTTGGATGTCCCCGTAGTTGTGGATGTTGGCATAGGCGATAATTGGGCGGAGGCAAAACCTTAAATTTGGCACTTCCACATATTAAACCCTACAAACGGCAGGCTTGTAAATGGTTTTGATGTTTTGGCAAAAGAGGGGTTTGAGTTTGAATATGCTTCCACCCTTAGGCAATAATCCCCTTTACAAAAAACTTTTCAATATTAAAATGCTTTTCTTGTGGCAATAATAGCATTAATAACATCCTTGCCGCTGGAAGGCATAACCCCAAAGCCCGACAAAAGGGCTGGGGAGATATACGAGGAAGGTATAAGTATGCTCTTCACACAGAATGTAGGGCAAATACCAAACCACGAGGTAGTTTTCTACACAATACACCCAAGCGTTGTGTATGTTCTAAGGAACGGGAAAATAAACATAAACGGGATAACAATAGACTTTGGTAAGGAGCCGAGGTTTATAACCGGAGATATGGAACAGATAACGAGGGTATCATACTTTGGGAACAACAAGAGCATAAGCGGAATAGCCACATACAAGAGGGTTGTGTTAAAAGAGGTATATCCGAATGTGGATGTTATACTAACGGCAGATGGAAAAGGGGTAATAGAGTTCCAGTATATAGTAAAGCCTGGTGGCAATGTTAAGGACATAAGGGTTAAAGTTGAAGGGGAGTTGAAGGTTAAGGAAGATGGGATATATGTGGTTGAGGGTGAAAAAGAACTTGTGAAGTTAAGCGAGATAAAGGCATATCAAGGTGCGGATGAGGTTGAGGTAAGGGCGAAGGTTGAGGGTAAATACCTATCCTTTGAAGTTGGAAGGTATGACAAAAAAGAAACCCTTGTTATAGACCCATTTATATCTATAACATTTTTAAGTGATGGTGATGTTGCCCATTCCTTGGCGATAGATGGTAGTGGAAATGTTTTTGTTGCGGGATATAGTAGTAATTCCTCAAGCTTTGCGCCTAGTAGAAATTTCTTCGGTACTACCGGTTATTATTATGTCTTTGTGAGCAAGTTGAGTAATGATTTAAGCACACATATCGCTACCGCTATACTGGCTTCAAGTGGTGATGATTATGCCTATTCCGTAGCGATAGATGGAAGTGGAAATGTTTTTGTTGCGGGATATACTATGAATCCCTCAGACTTTGCACCGAGTAGAAATATCTTCGGTACTACTAATTGGGCCGATGTCTTTGTAAGCAAGTTGAGTAATGATTTAAGCGCACATATCGCTACCGCCATACTGGCTTCAAGTGGGGATGATTATGCCTATTCCTTAGCGATAGATAACAGTGGAAATGTTTTTGTTGCTGGATGGACTTTGAATTCCTCAGACTTTGCACCTAGTAGAAATGTCTTCGGTACTACTGGTTTGTGGGATGTCTTTGTAAGCAAGTTTAGTAATGATTTAAGCACACATATCGCTACCGCTATACTGACTTCAAGTGGTGATGATTATGCCCGTTCCTTAGCGATAGATATAAGTGGAAATGTTTTTGTTGTGGGATATACTTATAATTCCTCAGACTTTGCACCGAGTAGAAATGTCTTCGGTACTACTGGTTCATGGGATGTCTTTGTGAGCAAGTTGAGTAATGATTTAAGAAAACATATTGCTACCGCTATACTGACTTCAAGTGATGGTGATTATGCCTATTCCTTAGCGATAGATGGAAGTGGCAATGTTTTTGTTGCTGGGGCAACTGGTAATTCCTCAGACTTTGCACCGAGTAGAAATGTCTTCGGTACCATACGGAAGGAAATGGTACTGGGTTGCTTGGCTGCCTTTGCACCAATTATAAATGTCTTCAGTACTATCGGTTCTCCTGATGCCTTTGTTATTAGGTTATCCAACGAATTGAAATAACCTTTAATTTGGATGTTAAAAGAGGCATAAGGATAGGCGATAAAGTTGAGAAATTTAAGGGGGTGTTTTAAAAGTTTGCGCATTCTTTGGTGAAATTTTTACAACCTTATAATACTTACCTGCGCCGGGGTGGCGGAATTGGCAGACGCGCATGGTTGAGGGCCATGTGGGGGCAACCCCGTGCGGGTTCAAGTCCCGCCCCCGGCATTTGAAAAAAATCGCTTTCTTTTTTATAAGCCTTATGTTAGTCATCGGTTATATACTTTTTGCGGCTGCCACAAATTATTCGTACTATTTAGAGGCAAACGAGATTACCGAAAAATACGCTAACAAAAAGGTAAAGGTCTCCGGTGTAGCATTCAACATTGATAAAAATGGTAGGGATGTAAGGTTTTTCATTCAAAAGAACGGCAAGGGTGTGTTTGTAAAGTATATGGGTGCTACACCCGATGCGTTTGGTGAAGGTGTTCCAGTTGTGGTTGAAGGAACGTATAAAAACGACACTATATTCGCCCAGACATTATTAACAAAATGTCCTTCAAAGTACGAGTCCGCAGAGAGATAATAACATCTCTCTTTTTAATCCTTTCCTGTTCAAAACCCTCTGAAATTGAAAGGATAAATTATAGAGTTTTTGTTGAGGTTGATACCGTTAAATTCGGAATACTTAAAAAAACCTTTAAGGTTTGGTGTTATGCGAAGCCTACGAATGTTATAAGCATAGTTTCGGATGTTGAAGGCATTATAAATAAGGTTTATATAATTCCAGGGCAGTGGATAAAAAAGGGTGATACAATGGCAAAGGTTTATAAGGGGCCTATATATAAAGAAATACCGATAATTTCCCCTTCATCCGGAAGGGTTGAAGATGTTTTCATTAGCGAGGGCTCGCCGGTGAATGTCGGTAGTATAATTGGGATAATATCAGGGGGTGGAAATGAGGTTGTTTTATATATTCCTTTGAATTATAGAAAAGCCGTAAAAGGGGGTACAAAGTTTTTGTTGGATAATAAAGAGGGGAAAATCTTATACATTTCCAACATCCCAAACGATAGTATTCTATCCTATGTTGCAAAGGGCAGAGTAAATACTTACATTTATCCCGGTGCTTATTTATGCGATGTCATAAAAGAAGAAACGGATAAGGTTTTATATGTTAAGAAAAGTGCCATAATCGGCGATTCAGTGATCTTTAAGGTATCGGGAAATAAGGTTAAATCAATAAGGGTTAAGCCCATATTTGAGGATGATAACGGGAATGTCGCCGTTTTGTCGGATTTAAAGGTTGGTGATACGGTTGTGGTATTGGGTGGGGAAATGCTAAGCGATACTATGGAAGTGGTTTATTAATCATCATCCTTAGAATTTACGACTAAGGTTTAAATGAAATACATATCCGTAATGTTTTTAAGCGATCTCTTAGCCGTGCTTATATCCGTGGTTCTGGCGTTCTTAATAAAGTTTAGGGGAAACTATATGTTGGAATTGCAAAGGGATAGGTGGATTGAGGGTTTATTGATAGTTCTATCCCTTATGCTAATATTCGTAATGAAAAGGCTTTATATACAAAGGAGGCTGTTCTTTGATGAGCTAAGGGAAATCTTGGAGGGTGTATTCTTAGCATTCCTGTTGATATTTGCGTATTTTGCCTTTGCGAAGGGAGACCCGGATTATTCAAGGATGTACACGAGTTTATCGTTGATATTTTCCGTAGTTTTTGTTCCCGCTTTTAGGGCTATAACCAAAAAACTTTTAAGGGATTTTATATCGGAAGATGTTTTAGTTCTCAAAGGTCCCGAATGTGAAAAGGTGTTCAACTTTTTGCAAAAAAACTGGTATTTATCTTATAAACCGGTAGGTTTGGTTGATATTCAAGATTTGGATAAGTGGGTTGGCAAAGTTGGGAATGTGGTAATTCCCAAAATACCGTTTTTATCGGAATTTACCACAGAATTGGCGGAAATAAGCATAAACTTTAAAAGGATATTCTTCTCCCCGGATATTGGAGGAATACCCTTTATGAACAGGATATTCCACTTTGACCCATCTTACAACCTTCCTTTGGTTGAAACGTATTTTATAGGCTTGGACCCCATAAACTCTTTTTTAAAACGGTTATTTGATATAGTTTTTTCGGCCACCGTGTTAATAACACTATCGCCCCTCCTTATTATAATCGCAATCCTGATAAAATTAACATCAAAAGGCCCGGTTATATACAAGCACAAGCGGATGGGAAAAAACGGAAAGGAATTTTATCTTTACAAGTTTAGAACAATGTACGAAAATGCCGATAAAATGTTAGAGGATATTTTGAAAAAGGATGAAAAGTCTCGGAAGTTGTGGGAAAGTAGGAGGAAATTGCCAAACGACCCTAGGATAACACCTATTGGGAGGATTTTAAGAAAGTTTTCATTAGACGAATTGCCCCAATTCTTCAACGTTTTAAAGGGTGATATGAGCGTTGTGGGACCAAGGCCAGCACCAAAGGATGAGATAGAAAAGTATCATGGAAAATTCTCAAAGTATTACTTTATGGTAAGGCCGGGAATAACCGGGCTTTGGCAGGTTAGCGGTAGGAGTGATACGGATTACGAAATGCGGGTTAAGCTTGACCTAATTTATATTTTAAATCAATCCTTTTGGCTGGATATCGTTATAATATTTAAAACCGTAATAGTGGTCTTGAAGGGGGAGGGTGCGTACTGATTAGCTTGAAAAACGGCTTAAAAAGTGTAGGGGGTTAATATCATTCCCCAAAACAAATCACTCGAATATATAATTCCCGTATATGCTTGAAGGAATAAAGGCTATACTTCAAGGTTTGGTTATAACTTTTAAGCATTTTTTGATGAATGTGGCAACAAACAGGTTTACGGTTCAATATCCCAAACAGAGGAGGGAACTACCCGATAGGGCTAGGTGGGCTTTATCCTTGCAGTGGCATGAGGATTTAACCGAAAGGTGTGTGGGTTGCCAGCTCTGTGCGGCTATATGCCCATCAGAGGCGATATACATTGAGGGGGCTGTTAACCCCCTTGACAAACCCATTGGAAAGGGTGAAAGGTATGCGATGACATGGATCTGGGATGCTACGAGGTGTTTGTACTGCGGCTTTTGTGTTGAGGCCTGTCCGGAAGAGGCCATTGTTATGACAAAAATATACGAAATGGCTACGGATAAGAGGGAAGACTTGATATGGCATAAACCGAGACTTTATGAAGCCAAAAGGCAGCAATTTGGAGAGCAACCCACATTTGCGTGGATGGGGTTTTATAGAAAGTTGAAGGATATGGGCAAACCAATTGAGTTGGCGAGAATTTGGCATGAACAGGAGGAGGAGTATTATAAAAACAGGGGTAAAGGCTTTGATATGCACGACAGGTATAAGAGGTTCCTATTAGATGAGGATGTGGATGTCTATCTATCCACAAACAAATAAAACGGAATTAAAATACCCAACTTATGGGAAAGGGCAAAACCGCTTTACTCGCCTTTTTAGCCGGTGTTGTAGTAGGGGGCGCTATGGTGGTACTCTTAACCCCATATACGGGTGAAGAGATAAGGGATAGACTCAAAAGGGAAGGGAGAAAACTCCTTAATAAAATTAGGGAAGATATAAAGGATATAGTGGAAAGGGTTGAGGAAGATATAGTCTCCATAGAGGAGGAAGAATAAGATGAAGATTGCGATAAACGGATTTGGTAGGATAGGTAGACAGGTTTTTAAGATTTTGCATAAAAGGGGGATTTTCGTTGATTATATAAACGACCTTACCGATGCGAAAACGTTGGCCCATTTGTTGAAATACGATACCGTTTATGGAAGGTTTGAAGCGGATATTTCTTATGCCCAAGACGAAATAAAGGTTGATGGAAAATCCGTTAAGGTCTTTGCCGAAAGCGATCCCTCAAAACTCCCTTGGAAGGATTTGGGTGTTGATATAGTTATAGAGGCTACGGGTAAGTTTGCGGAATATAACAAGGCTTATAAACACATAGAGGCGGGTGCAAAACATGTAATAATAACCGCTCCCGCAAAGGATAGGGCGGATATAACGGTCGTTTATGGTTTAAACCACAATAAAATAGACAAAGAAAAACATAAGATTATATCGGCCGCTTCTTGCACCACAAATGCCTTTGCCCTAATGGTTAAGGTCTTGCATGAAAACTTTGGAATCCGTAAAGGGCTTATGACAACCGTACACGGTTATACAAACGACCAGAGGTTGCAAGATGCACCCCATAAGGACTTAAGGAGGGCGAGGAATGCCGCCTTAAACATAGTTCCCACCTCAACCGGGGCGTCTAAAACCATATTTGAGATTTACCCGGAATTGAAAGGGAAACTTGACGCGATTGCTCTAAGGGTTCCCGTCGCGGTTCCATCAATTGTTGATTTCTCGGTAGAGATAGAAAAGGATGTATCCGTGGATGATATAAACTTGGCATTCAAAAAGGCCGCGGAGGGGGAATTAAAAGGGGTTTTGGGTTATACCGAAGAGGAACTCGTATCAAGCGACTTCATAGGGGAAAGGAGAACGGTAATTATAGATTTGCCTTTAACCAAGAAGGTGGATAATTATTACAAGGTTTTTGGTTGGTATGATAACGAATGGGGCTATTCCGAGAGGGTTGCGGATATAGTTTCCCTTCTCCTTAGATGATAACATTTTTAGTTTTTCAAATTGGTAGTGCTACCGAAGAAATTTACGAGTTTAGTAAAATCGGTAGCTGGACATTTAAAGAGGTTTCAAAGGTTTATGCCCAAGGCGGTTTTTTATTTCTTGGTACCCCGGAGGGTTTAAAAACATTAAACATAATTACATTAAAGGATTCCGTAAAGGGCATACAACTTCCGGAATATAAAGCCGGTGCAAGGCCGGTAGGTATAGCATATTATAAAGGGGTGGTTTATGTGGGGGTTAATAAACTAACCGCTCCCGAAATTAGTGTTGTAAGCTTTACGGATGGAAAACTCATAACCTCAATACCCACTTCGGGAAACATAATTTCCCTTTCCGTATCTTCAAACTACCTTTTTGTCCTAACTTCATTGGGTTTGGAGGTTTATAATATTTCGGATCCAACTAACCCACAAAACGAGGCAAACTTGGTTTTTTCCTCGGGAGCGGCGCTTTCCATGTATGCATCCTATCCTTATATTATGATAGCATTGGGGCAGGATGGGCTTATGATACTTAAAATGGAAGGCAAATCCCTAAGTAAAGTTTATGAATACAAGCTTCCCGATGGAAACCCCGTTTTGGATGTTTCACCTTATGGTTCTTATGTTTATTTGGCTGCGGGTAAAGGCGGAATAAAGGTTTTAAACACAACATCACCAAACCCCCTCATTGGTGAAATAAAAACGGATAAACCGGTTTCTCGGGTATTGGTGTATGGAAAATACCTTTTAGCATCGTTGGGAGAAGGTGGTCTTGTTATGTATTCTTTGAGTAATCCGGCAAATCCCACACCCGTGGCATATTATTCAAGGGGAATGTTTCTGTACGATATTGCCGTTTATTCCGATGTGGTTGCTTTGGCCTTTGGAACAGGAGGTGTTATAACCCTTAAATCAAGACTCTTGAAGTGAAGCATAGTCAAGTATTCCTAAAAGATGAAAGTTTTATAAAAAGGGTTGTGGATTCCCTTGATGTAAAACCCGGCGATTTTTTCGTTGAAGTTGGGCCTGGAATGGGAAACATCACTTTTGAATTGTTAAAACGGGGTGCAAAGGTTTTGACGGTAGAGATTGACGAGTTTTTATGTGGCCTTTTGAGGATGAAAGGTGTTGATGTTATATGTGCGGATTATTTAAAGGTTGATATTTCAAAAGAATTGGAAGAAAGGGGGATTTCCCCACCAATAAGGTTTTTTTCCAGTATCCCATATCACATAACCCACAGCATTTTGTTAAAAATTTGTTCTGAAAGGAAACTTTATAAGGATGTAAATCTTATTTTGCAATACGAGGTTGGTAAAAAATTAACGGCCGAGCACAACACAAAAGCCTACGGCGCCTTTACGGTTCTGATGAGGAGCGTGTTTGATATATCCTTGGTATTTAACATCCCAAACAGGGCTTTTTCTCCCGTTCCAAAGGTGCATTCTTCACTTTTGAGGCTTATACCCAAACCGGAAAATTCGGATATAAATTGCGAAAGGTTTTTAAAATTCCTCAACGGGTTTTTCAAAAACAGGAGAAAAAAAATGAAAAACATTTATCCAAGTGTCCCCAAAGAAATGGAGGATTTAAGACCGGAAAACATACCTCCCGAAACTTGGTTAAAATTCTTCCTTGTTGAAAACAAAACAAGACAACTTTAAAATATTTGGTGGGTGTATAAGGTACAGGTTTCATACGATCTCCTTGAGGCTATAAAAAAGGCTTTGGAAAGTGAAAATTTGTATAAAGATTTGTTAAAAGGGGAAGTTCGCAAAAAGATAACACCAAACATATTCGAGGAGGCTTACAAGTATCACATATACAAAAATCCCATACATGCCCTTAGGCTTTTCCGCAGGTCAATAAACGAAATATTAAAATACGCGGATGGAAAAACTCTAATTGACGAAACGGTTGGAAACTTAAAAAACATAGCAAAGGTGGGGGATCAATATTTAAAACTATTTCTGGTAAAATTGGATTTAAGCGACATTGAGGATTTTGACAAGGTTTTGGATATAGAGCCGGCCTTGATATTAAAGGAGGTGGATTATAAAGATATTGATAATTTGTTTATGGCCGCCGGGCATTTCTTGGAAGCGGCCGAGACATCCTTACTTTTAAGGTTGTACGCTTATTTTCACCTGTTTTACTACAAGTTCTTGGTATGCTTCAGCTTAATAAAGAGGATAATTGATATAAAGCGGGTTAAAGGCGCAGACGACCTGATAAAGGTTCATTTGGAAGGGATGGAGGTTATAGAATCACTTTTGGTAGAGCATTACAGGTTAAAGGATATGGGCGAACTCAATCTCTCCGTTGAAGAGATGTTTTACACCTTGGAAAATCTAAAAGCCATTTTGATTTCAAAGTATGAGGATGGGGATTATGTTGGCGTGATAAAGGAATACTTTAAGTTGATGGGTGTTATCGATGCCTTTGAGAAAAGTTTCCTAAACGGTGAAATTCAACCTTAAAATACCCGCCAAAGGAGGTTGATTATGGACAGGGCACAAATATTGGAAAAAATTCGTGAGATAGTGGTAGAAGAACTTGGCGTTAGTGCCGATAAGGTTACGGAACAGGCAAGGTTCATAGAGGACCTCGGTGCGGATTCCATAGGCGTAATGGAACTCGTGATGAAAATGGAGGATGCCTTTGACATTCAGATACCCGATCAGGATATAGAAAAGATCCGTACCGTAGGGGATGCCATAAATTATATACTTTCAAAGAAAGGGCAGTGAGAAGGGTTGTTATAACCGGCCTTGGGGCTTTAACGCCCCTCGGCCACGATGTTAAAGAAACTTGGGAAAATCTGGTTGCGGGTAAAAGTGGGGTTGGTCTGATTGATAGGTTTGATACTTCAAGCTTTAAGGTTAAGATTGCCGCTCAGATAAAGAATTTTGACCCTACCAAGAGGTTATCGCAAAAAGAGGCCGGTGTTCCGTTAAGAAAACTCGATCCCTTTGCAATATACACATTATGGGCGGTCGAGGAAGCCATCGAAGACAGTAACTTACTGAAATCGAAATTTGACCCAGATAAGGTGGGGGTTATAATAGCATCTGGGATAGGGGGTGTTGAAACCCTTGAAAGGGAAATAATTGAAGGTTATACACGGGGATACGACAAGATAACCCCTTACCTCATCCCAATGATGATACCGGACATGGCTTCGGGTTTGGTGGCCATAAAGTACGGTTTTAAGGGACCAAACTATTGCACCGTTTCCGCCTGCGCATCCTCCGCTCACGCAATAGGTGATGCTATGAGGTTAATACAGTATGGGGATGCGGATGTTATGGTAGTTGGGGGTTCGGAGGCCCCAATAATACCCACGGCCGTCGCCGGATTTTCCGCCATGAGGGCTTTATCCATGAGGAATGACGAACCGGAAAAGGCTTCAAGACCATTTGATAGGGATAGGGATGGTTTTGTTATGGGTGAGGGGGCGGCGGTTTTGATTTTGGAGGAGT
Source organism: Caldifarciminota bacterium (assembly GCA_039802605.1). GTDB lineage: Bacteria > Hydrothermota > Hydrothermia > LBFQ01 > LBFQ01 > Caldipriscus. The sequence continues at coordinate 35,412 of JBDRWW010000006.1, forward strand.
ACGAACACGCTTTAAGGAGGGGGGCAAAAATATACGCCGAACTCATAGGATATGGCGCCACGGCGGATGCATATCACATAACGGCCCCTTGCGCCGACGGCGAGGGCGCGGTTAAATGTATGCTTAGGGCTATTAAAGATGCCAAAATAACCCCAGATGATGTTGATTACATAAATGCCCATGGGACATCCACAAAACTCAACGATGCGGCCGAAACCCTTGCAATAAAAAGGGTTTTTGGTGAAAGGGCGTATAAAATTCCTATAAGTTCAACAAAGTCAATGATAGGGCATCTTTTAGGCGCTGCGGGGGCAATAGAAGCCTTGGTAACAGTAATGACGGTTTATACCGATACAATACACCCCACCATAAATTACGAAAACCCTGACCCCGAATGCGATTTGGATTATGTTCCCAATGTTGCCCGTAAGCAAAGGGTTAATATAGCATTAACCAACTCATTCGGTTTTGGCGGGCACAATGTTAGCCTAATATTTAAGAAATTTGAGGGATGAAAAACTTACCCCAATACACACCTTTCACCCTTATAATATTCACCTCTATGAAAAGGTATATTTTATCAATCGCATTGGCCGCGGTGGGTGTTATGCTCATAGGCGCCAATGGGTGCGCCGATCAGGAGGCCCGCAACAAGATAGCGGAGTTGGAGTCCAAGGTAGCGGCGGTTGGCGACCTCCAAAGCAGGATAGAATCCTTGGAAAACAGGCTTTCCGAGTTGGAGGCAAAGATAAGCGAAATGGAAGCCAAGAAAGAAGAGAAGAAAACCGGCGCGGCAGCTACAAAGGGTACAACGCAACCCAAGACCGGGCCTTTACCCGGTAAGGTTAAGTGAGAAAAAAAGGAGGTATGAGCATGCGTAAGTTTTATGTTTTAGCGCTTTTAGGCATAGGGGCCTTGGCCCTTGCGGGGTGCGATGGGGGCACCCTTGGAGGGAATCCCGAGATAGTTAGTAAGACGGCTACCAATAGCGGGGCCGATCTCCAAATAGTATGGAAGAGCGTTGAGAACGCGGAAGAATATAGGGTATACTGCGACGGCAACAAGATATGGAGCGGTAAGGATACCACATATACCATAGCGGGTGCCAGCAATGTATGTAAAACCGTAGAGGTTTCGGCTGTCAAGGGAGGTGATGAAAGCAAAACGCCAATAGACCTAACCCCCAAATCCGGAAGTATTAGCGGTTTGATTTCTCATGACGGCACGGGTAATTCTTGGGTAAAGATAGACTTTTCAACGGGTGATATAAGTTCAACCCAGCAGAGTAGCGTAAATCCCAACGCTCCAAATACCGGTTGGTTTGTATTCTTCAACAACTCCGGTAATCCGGAATTTAGGGATGCTTCTGCCACTTCTGTTGGTTCCGCAAAAATGGAAATGGCTTTCACGGCTTCAAGCAGCGGAAACCTCGCTCCGGGGACGGGGAATTACAATACGGTTAGAGGTACTGGCAATAATGCCTATCACTTCTTCTGGGCGGATAACACGGCCACAGGATATGGTAGTATGGATAACAACGATTACTTCGGTGTTATAAAGGTAACAAGCCTTACGGGTGCCGGTCCATACACGGCAAACCTGGAAATATATGTGCAAAACAAGGTTGCCGGCCTAAGGTGGGTTAAGTTCTAACGCGTAAGGTAGGAACAAACAATGGGGGGGCCGAAAGGCCCCCTTTTTTATTTCAGCATTTGGTTTATATGCCCTTCCATAAGCCTTTTCGTTTTCCCCCTTTATTTCATATAAAAATCGCAAGGTGTAGGGGTCATCTTTGGCATACTTTAAAGCCTTTTCAAAGTTTAACCTTATGGAATAGTACACGCTTAAAGCGAAATCCGATATTGGCGTTTCTATACCTTCCCTTTTCACCTTCACCGCAAACTCCCCCCCAAATGATACCATCCCCTTAAAATCGCCGTTATCATGGCATCTTCTAAAATACCTTTATCCCCATTCCGTAAGGCATATTCAAACTCCGACTTTAACTTCTTTTTATCCATTTCCATAAAGTACCTCCACAAATTTAAGCGTATGTTTATGCCAATGCTTGTTTTTTATAATTTCAACCCTTTCACCGTATTCTTTATACCCCATAAGCAATAATGCCCCTTTACACATGACCTCGTGATAGAGGAACCTCCTATTATAAAACTTATCAGCCCAGAATTTCAGGTAGTTTTCATCACGGCTCAGGATGGCCTTATATATTTCAAACCATTTAAACATATACAAACTCCTTTCGGTTTTTGCCGTATCAATGGCGCTTTTGATAAGCCTTTTTGCAATTTGCCCTTTACCCATAAAAACCGTATATGGTATCAAAACCTGCATTATTCTTAAAGAATCGTGGTCATAATTTTCCGAAAGCGTTAAATTCAAAACCCTCAAAGCCTTCTTCAAATAGCTTTCATCACCCCTTCCCAGTAAAAGGTTGTATATTCCCTCGGCATAAGTTTTTATCGCCAATTGGCTTATATATTCTATATCATCCTCCGAAGGTTCTAAACCGACAAACTTATCAAAATCCCCCTTGTAAAGGATGAAATACTTTTCCCTTACATCCCTCCAAAATGTGGATTGTTGGGGATACTGTTTCCTCGCCAATCTATCGTATTTTAAAGCCAAGGGGTTATAGCCGAGATATTCGTAAAAAATCCTTTTACACCTGTAATAAAACTCACCTTTTCCGTTTGTGTGTTTATAAGCCCTTTTGGAATCCATTTTGGATATGGTATAATATACAACCGACATTAGATCGCTAAGCTCATCCCCGCCAAACCTCTTTTCATAAACATTTATGACCATTTTTAACCTTTTAAACCATCCAAAATGGGCTATTTTTAAACCCAACTCTGCCAAATCATCCTTAGTACCCGTTTCCAATGTGCGCATAAACCCCTTTAAAAAATCGTCCGATATTGGCATCTACGGGCTAAATCTTTCTATTGTCCTCGCAAATGGTATGGCTTCCCTAACATGCTTTATTCCGCATATCCACGCCACCGTCCTTTCAAGTCCCAATCCAAAACCGGAATGGGGAACGGAACCGAATTTCCTCAAATCCAAATACCAATCATAAACTTCCAAGGGCAAACCCGCTTCCTTTATCCTCTCAACCAATGTGTTATAATCGTCTTCCCTTTGACTTCCACCTATTATTTCCCCATAACCTTCCGGAGCCAAAACATCAACGCATAAAACCTTGTTGGGATCCTCCGGGTCCAATTTCATATAGAAGGGTTTTATGGACTTGGGATAACGGGTTATCATAACCGGTTTATCAAATCTTTCGGATATTATAGTCTCCTCATCCCCTCCAAAATCATCACCGTATCTAAAATCTATTTCCCTACCCTTTGCCCTCTCCTCTTGCAAAATTTTTGCCGCATCGTCATAAGTTATCCTTGGAAATGGCTTTTTTATCCTTTCAAGTTTCGTTATATCCCTTTCCAAAGTCTCCAATTCAAACCTCTTATTCTCCAAAACCCTTTCAACTATATAAACCACCAAATCTTCGGCCAAATCCATTATATCTTCAAGGGTTGCCCATGCCACCTCGGGTTCTATCATCCAGAATTCGGTTAAATGCCTCCTGGTTTTTGACTTCTCCGCCCTAAAAGTAGGGCCAAAGGAATAAACCTTACCCAAGGCCATTGCCCCAGCCTCCATATACAGCTGCCCGGATTGCGTTAAATAAACCTTGTTTTCGTCAAAATATGGAACCTCAAAAAGTGTTGTGGTACCCTCAACGGATGCCGGGGTAAATATTGGCGGGTCAAACCTTACAAATCCCCTATTCTCAAAGAAATCCACAATGGCCCTTTCAACCTCGTCCCTTATCCTTAAAATCGCCCACTGTTTTCTTGACCTTATCCACAAATGCCTAAAATGAAATAATTTCCCAACATCGGGTATGTTTTCGGGCCTTACCTTTGGAATGGGATATGTTTCAAGGGATTTTGAGTGTATCTTTAAGTCTTTAACATGTATTTCGTATCCGCCTATTGCCCTTTTATCTTCCTTTGCTATTCCCCTTACTATAACCGCATCTTCGTAATCCAACTCATCGTAAAGGTTAAACACATCTTCCGGGACATCGCTTTTTGCAACAACGCATTGAACAAAGCCCGTGCCGTCCCTAATTATCAAGAAGTGTATTTTACCCGATGACCTTTTGTTAAAAAGCCAACCCCTTATCTCAACCTCTTCATCTTTATGTTTTTTTAAATCCTCAATCCAGACATGCATAGGTTGGGAATTATAAAGAGGCATCACTTGCCGATGATTTCTATATAAACCTTTCTACTCCTTGGGCCATCAAATTCGCAAAAGAATACCCCTTGCCATGTCCCGAGAACTATATCGCCGTTGTTTATTATCAATGTTAAACTCTGACCGACTAAAACGCTTTTTATGTGTGAATCCGCGTTCCCTTCAAGGTGTTTATAAACCTTGTTTTCCGGAACCAATTCGGATAGATGTTGGGATATATCAACCCCAACGGAGGGGTCCGCGTTCTCGTTTATTGTTAAGGCGGCCGTTGTATGCGGACAGTATAACACGCATATACCCTCCTTAACCCCACTTTCTTTAACAACCCTCCTAACCTCATATGTTATATCAACCAGTTCGTTCCGCTTATTCGTCCTTATGTTTAAGGTTTTCATCCTATCTTCTCGTTTAAAACATAACCCTCATCGGCGTTTATTATGAAGTTATCTATAAGCCTTGCTTCTGGAAACCTAACGGCTATTGCGAGCAATACCTCATCCGAAACTATATTTACGGGTTCAAGGGTTTTGGTGCTCGCTATTTCAACATAATCTATTTTGGCACTCGGTGCGTTTTCGTTTAAAAACTTTTTCATCTCCCCTTTTATTTTTTCAGATATCCTCTCACCCGAGAAAATCATTTCCTTGCCGAGTTTTAAAGCCTTGTATATTGCGGTTGCCTGTTTACGGCTCTCTTCGGATAGGTATTCGTTCCTTGAAGACATGGCCAAACCATCCGGTTCCCTAACGGTCTCATGCGGTAAAATCTCAATATCCAAATTCAAATCCCTAACCATCCTCTTGATTATGTAATACTGCTGGGCATCCTTTAAACCGAAAACCGCAAAGTGGGGTTTGACTATGTTAAAGAGCTTCAAAACTACCGTTGCAACCCCCCTAAAATGCCCCGGCCTAAACTCCCCCTCCATATACCTGTCGAGGTTCTTAACCTCAACATATGTAGAAAAATCTTCGGGATACATATCCTCAACCGTAGGATAGAATACGGCTTGAACCCCTTCCATCTCACACTTATACCTATCCTCTTCAAACCTCCTCGGATACCTGATATAATCCGAGCCGGGTTCAAACTGTAAAGGGTTTACAAATATGCTAACAACGAGAAAATCGCTTTCCTTCCTCGCCTTTCTTATAAGCCTTAAATGGCCTTCGTGCAAGGCCCCCATAGTGGGCACAAAACCTATAACCTTTCCCTCTTTACGCAAGTTATTTACCAACAACTGCATCTCTTTTGGATTGCTTATAACGAGCATGATAAAGAATTCTAAGGGTGGGTGGGATTTTAAAACTTTAAAAGCCGTTTATCCAACTCCCCTCTTCTTCAACACCCAAATACTTGTTTAAAGCCTCTACGGTTTTCTTCATAACCTCTAACCTATCTATTTTCCTTTCAAACTTTACATTGGTCGCAGAAACGGGAACCCAAGATGTCGTATCGTATTTCATAGATAAACCATAATATTGCCCCTTTATACCTTTTATGTTATCCTTTCCACCTTTCCAAGGACCCGATATATTACCCGCACCCGCAAAGAATTCGGCATATACAATGGTGGATATACCTCTGCAAAGGCTTGTGAGCGTTTTGCTTACACTCGTCTTGTTTGCGACATCCGTTATTACGGTATCCCAAGAAAAGTTTACATAAACCGAACCATCGGTGCAATATCCATAAGCCTCCACCAAAATAGCCGATACCTGTTTTTCATCGGGTTTTCCCCAAGATATATTCAGCTCCCCGCCGGTTATTTTTACCGCCAATCCGCTTAGTTCGTTTGGGAGTTTTATCTTTGAACTTATCTTCTTTTCACCCTCGTTTAGATCTTTGTAGGTTCCACTCATTTCAACCTCCGCATTGGGTGAAACTTTGGGCAGTGTATCAAAACCCGAATACTCCCCAAAGAAATATGAAGTGTTTTCATCAGGAATATTCCTACCGTTAAAGGATATTTGTGGTTTGTAGTTTGGACTAACGGCGTTGATTTGGAAATCATGATAACTATAATCACCATAATATGGATCGTTCACATAGGCGCTGAGAGCCCTCATATATGCCGTAGGCACGGACTTCCTACAAGATAGGATGACACCCATCAAAATGCCTGCAAAAAGCAAGACCCTGAAAAATCTCATATTTATACCTCCTTTTTTATATATCCCACCCACCCGGATTGGTATTATAAAGCTGTTCCTTTTCAAGTCTGGCGATTTACACTCATTTCACCACCACAAACTTGCCCGTAGCTATTCCCCTTTCGGTCATCAATACTACAACATACACACCCTCTTCCAAATCGCCAACATTCAAGGAATATTCCCATAAACCGGCGTTTTTTGTTCCCTTTACTGGTATTTCCCTTACAAGCGTACCAAAGGATGTATATATCCTTAAAACCGGTTCGGTGGGGAACATAGCCTTTACCCTTAAAACCACCTTTCTATTTTTGGATTTTGAAACCGGATTTGGATATATCCTCTCAAAAAAGAGTTCCCTTTTATCCGTTTTAACCTCCAAGGGTTCGGAAAAGACCAAAGCGGCGGCATCCACAAGGCCATAACCGGTACAATAGTTGGGTTTAAAAGGGATATCCTCTAAGGGTTTTGCGGTTTCAAGGAGTTTGTTCCTGAGTTTTTCAAGTGTCCATGAGGGATGGGCTTCAAGGGCTAAGGCCAAAACCCCGGCTGTTATGGGTGCCGCATAGGATGTTCCGGATGCGATTACGGTTCTATTAGAATCGTCCGCCGCCACGGCCTCAAAGGGTGCAACCACTTCGGGTTTAACCCTCCCATCCGAAGACGGACCACAGGCCGAATTGCTTGAAAGTACAACCTTCCCAGATGTGCTATCGTATATAACCCCTCCAACGGAAATTATGTCAAAAGCATCCGCGGGGGCGGTTAGCGTTGTATCCCCGACATTTGGGTCTACGCTTCTTGAAGAAACATTACCTATGGATATTACCGGCAATATGCCCCTTTTTAAGGCCTCAGATGTAGCCCTTGAAGATATTGCACTTTTCCCATCCATCATATCCTTTGTATATCCCAAATCAGAACCGTATCCCAAACTTGCGTTGATTATTTTAACCCCCTTTCTTGCCGCCCATTCCAAAGCGGCAACATAAAAATCTTCCTCCAACCTGTTCTCCCAATTTGTGGTGGTATCACTCCTGCTAACCTTTTCGGTTTTCGCAAGGTAATATGTTGCACCCGGAGATATACCTATTAATGTCCCCTCAATATACCCCGCCATTACGGATAAAACCCTCGTGCCGTGATACCTACCGGTTCCGTACTTTGGAACCTCTGCCATTGTATCTCCCCTTTCCCTGAAAACGAGTTTGCCGTTTATAAACTTTGGTTTATCGCAAAATGTCCAACCCGTTCTCCGGATTTCCGAGCGGCTACTAACGGACATTATTGATATGTAATCCTCCCTTGGAACCGCAATGCTATCCCCGGATAAAGCGAAGTTTTCTAAAAACTTTACGGATGTTATGAAATTCCCATTAACGAATAAAGAATCGTTCCTTATGTATGCAAGCCTCCCGTTATCAATAACCGGATAAAATCCGAGGTTTTCAAACCTGAAAGATGAACCCTTAAAAACAAAGATGCTATCCCCATCGGAAAAGGCCAAACTGTCCCCATTCAAATACATTCCGCCAAATCCCCGGGAATATTTTGAGGCCGCGCAGTTTAAGGATGTTGAGAATTCGCAAAGTTTAACGCTATCGCCCGTATAAATGCCCAGTACAAAGTTTCCCGCAAATGTATCGATGACCGCCGTATAACCCGGTGTAAGGTTTATAACCCTTTCAAATGTGTCCGTATATATCGCCCCGAGTTTTAAAAAGCCATAAGACGACCAAACCAAATAAACCGTATCGTTCCTCAAAGTTAAATCCGGATTTATCTCAAATCCCAAGGACAACCTCTTCAAACTCCAAGAGGTATTATACTTGGCCAGATATAGGTCCCACCTGTTTATGTTTGTCCCCGCAATGTCCCCCTCATCTATTCCCGAAAATACACAGTATACTTCCGCACCCCTATATATACAATCGTATGAGTGGATGTAAAAGGCGTTATCGGTTGGTGTTGGCAAAGAACTCCCGTCAAAGTTTAACCTATCCCCACTGTTAAAGTCCATCTGGCCGCCAACTATTACCCCCCTAAGGGAATTGTGGTTCAGATCAAAACCCGTATCAAATATTCCAACCTTTACGCCGTTTCCTGTTAATCCCAATTTGTGGAGCGTATCCGCCCTTACGGTTTTCACCTGAAATTCCGATTCCCCATATTTATATTCCCTCACCCTTTCTTCCTTGTGGAGTTTAAACATTAAAACCTTACCCTTTGGAAAGCCTTTTAGTTTGGCATTATCGGGAATGAAAAAGGATCTATATCCCGTCCAGTAGGATTTTACCCTTTGGTATCCCCCGAAAACCTCCACATAATTAACGGAATTTGCATTTACACTGAGCCAATATATGGGAAAACTCATAAAACCTCCCCCAATATAAATGCCCCTTTAAACCTGTGTAAGATTTCATCAACCCGTTTTCTCGGAACTATGAAGGCAAAACCCACACCCATATTGAAAACCCTCTTTGCTTCATCTTCCGGAATATTACCCATCCTTATAAAGGCCTTCATGTACTCCGGTGTAGGAATGTTTTCCCAGTATATTTTTGCCTTGTTCCCTTCAAGTGCCCTGGGAAGGTTTTCGGGTATCCCGCCGCCGGTTATATGCGCCCCCCTTTTAGCCCCAAACTTTAAAAACATTTCCTTACCCTCTTTGTGGTATAACCTCGTAGGCGTTAAGAGTATATCAATAAGGGGTTTTTGGGGATGGATTTCCGGATAAACCTTAAAAGGGTCCAACCCCTTTTCCTCTAAAACCTTCCTTATAAGGGAATAACCGTTTGAATGGAAACCGGATGATGGGAAACCTATTATTGCATCACCACTCTTTACCCTTTGGAACCTCTTTTTTAAGGGAACCCCTACGCCAAATCCGGCAATGTCAAATGTATCCTTTACTATTATACCGGGAAGCTCCGCGGTTTCACCCCCAACCAGTTTTGCCCCAATTTTCTTGCAAGATTCAATAACATCCGATAAAACCTCTTTTGCAACTTCTCCCTTTAAGGGAAAGGTGGCGTAGTAGTCCAAGAAATAAACCATTCTTCCACCATCGGCCAAAATATCGTTTGAAACCATAGCCACCAGATCCTGCCCCAAACCCTTAAACCTCCCAGCCTTTAAATAGAGCAAGATTTTCGTACCAACACCATCCGCTGAAAGCAAAACCGTACTATTACCCACTTTAACCTTTACGGAAAAGGAGCCTATTTGTTTATTCTTTCCTTTTAACCACCCTACTAACCTTTCCGCCTCTTTAATTGAAACCCCTGCATCCTCGTATGTTATACATCTATTATCACCGATGCCCTCCATATGCCCCTTTCCCTCTCAACATGGAGTTTGTGCCGGGTTACCCCTTTAAGTGCCTTCTTTATGGTATGTTTGTTTGGATCAAAGGGCTCTCCCCCGATTGTGGCGTCAAGCTTAAACTTGTCATCCTCAAAGTTTATATTAACCTTGAACTGCCTGTATATCATCTTTGAGGTCTCAAACTCGTAAAGTAAATGCGAGAGCCATTTGTGTAATAAATCTTCAAGGTCTTCCCCTTCAAGATGCACCTTTTTCTCCTCCAAAATCTTTATACCGTATAGACTTCCAAGCATTTCCCTAAACATAGCCCTCGCGCACTCAATAAAAAGTTTTGCCAAATCCATTGAACTAACCTCAAAACCTATTTCCGATGTATGTGAAATCGGTTTATATGCCATAATGCACCTCCTTTTTTTATTTATTTTCTTCCGCAAACTTATGCGCAACGCAATCGCACTCTATTATAGGCTTAAATGTGCTTTGAACGGTTATAGTTAGGTTTTCACTACCACAACCCGAGTTCGTAAATGTTGTCGTAACCGTCATGGTGGCGGAGAATGGTTTAAAAGACAAAATCGTTTCATTTCCACCCCTGAAAACAAGCGGATCGTTTATATACACCGGTACATCCGAAAACCTAACCCTATCTCCTCCGACAACCCTCATACCCAATAGGTCAAATATTGTATTCTCACTGCCCACGCTACTTACCATTACACCTCCGTTTATGTAATATCTGAGCGTTACATCCTGGGTTTTACCCACGGAGTATGCGGCCATAAATACGGTATCAATTGAAGGGTCCTTTAGGTTCCACGGATCCAAAACCCCGCAGTCGCTATATTTTGCTGATACAACCTTACCCTTATCCGTTTGCCCAATTTTCTTGTTTTTTAGAAAGTTATCCGAAACGAACAAAACATCCTCTCCTGATAATCCGAATGTTTGGGCAAATTTGGAATTAAAGTCTATGAAATTCCTACAAGCAAACTTTGAATGCAAGATGTAATTCAATTCGTACTTAACATTGCTGTGCTCCGATGATACGCTTACCGTTGAGGAAACGTTCCAAGCATAAGGTGCCTTAACCTTAAAGGCCGTTTTGCCCGATGACAATGTGGGTTTTACACCCGGTAAAATCTTGTTATCCCTTGGACATACCGCCGCAACCTCAAAGGATACATCTATCGGGTTTTGCTGGTTGAAAACATTGCAATCCGGGGGTTGGTATAGAACAACGGGGTTTTCTCCCCTTATAATGTACCAACCATCGCCAATATTTTCGCCACTCGTTATCCTCCCCTTTGAGTTTCCGCTTAAACGAACGGCCACCCCGGCCTTTTTATCGAGTATATCAAACAAACTTTTTCCCTCGGAGTTATTCATTGATGAAAACCTTATGGCCACAAACCTATCTTGAGAAATGTCGGCCTCATCAACCACTTGAACCGAATACATTATCATGGTTTCCTTTGTGGCTATCCTCGTAAGGATTGATCCCATTTTTTCCGCTAATTTGTTCGTTATCAAAACTATTGATTGCAACACATCCTTTACGGCCGTTGATGGTATCCTGTAAGAAAATGTCTCATACACGGTTTCGCTTTCAAGGTTTATAAGCCAAATCTTACCCACCAAGCCATATGAATCTTCACCTATAAGTATATCAACCAGATAGGGAACGCTCCCATATGCCGTATCGTCTTTGTGTAAGGCCGCGGTTAGCGAATCGTTTATGAGTTTTGAAAATGTTCCAAAAGGGGTTTCCGTCCAACCCGAACCCACTATTTTTATAGAATTACCATCAACACCCGTGAAATACTCTTGCGCCTTTTTTATTATCACGGGTAAGTATGTGGTTAAATTTCCGCGAAAGTTTTGGCTATACTTACCTGCGGGGTTTACCGCTATTCTCGCCTTTAAATACACTTCCGGAGGAGAGCATACCGAGTAAGGTAGTTTTTTGGTTGTGGTGCTCTCCTTACTTTTTTGGGCGTATGTGGGGGATACGAGAAAAGGCAATAAAATAAAAGGAAAAACCCGTTTCATTGCGGGAATTATAAGGCTGAAAGATTTTATAAAATTTAAAACAAAACGGGCATATAATCCCCGCTTATGAAAAGGCTCCTTGTAAGTTTAGGCGTTTTAGGTATTATTTCCTGCGCTGGAAAATTCGTAGAGGAAGGGTATTTGCAAAATGAAAGTTTGGTGAAGGGACTGTTTCAGGAACTCAAAGGGGATTATAGCGGTTCAATAAACACCTTCCGGTCCTCGGGTGACAAATATTGGGGAAACCTATTAACGGCGGATGTTTATCTTTACAGGTTTAGGGATTACGCAAAGGCGAAGGAATTTGTGGATAAAGTTAAAGTTAAGGAAAAGTCCCCAGCAGCACAGGAAGTATTGTACAGAAAGGCTTTGCTTCTTGAACTTTTGGGTAATTACGCCGAGGCGGGGAAGTTATACGAATTTTTGGCGGTTAATTTTCCAAACGGAAAGTATTTTGAAGACGCCTCACAGGCGGTTGAGGAGATGTTTAGGAGGAATTTTCCGGATACAGTTGCGGTATTTGACGGGGGATATATAACTTCCATGATGGTGGATTACGCAATAGAACAGATACCACCTTTTAACAGAAACCAATTTGATACACCCGAAGGTAGGAAGCAGATAGCGGAAAGGCTTGCGATAGAGGTTGTAGCCCTCAAAGAGGCGGAAAAGTTGAAGCTTGATACCGCACAAAAGGTTAAGGAAAAAATTGAAATTGATAGGATAAACGCTTTAAGACAGGCCTATTACCAGTACGCCATAAAGGCTAAGGCAACCGCTACGGAGAAAGAACTTTTGGCTTATTATAACGAACACAAATCGGAATACAGGGTTCCGGCAAGGGTTGAGTTGAGTAGGGTTATACTAAAAGATAGTGCAAAGGCCTATGAGGTTTATAACTTGGTAAAATCCGGCCAAAAAATAGACTCTTTGGCCAAGGAATTGTCAGTTGATAAATATGAGGGTCAAAGGGGAGGGAAAATAACTATTTATGACACATACGAGGCTTACAAGGATCTGTTTAACGAGGCCTACCAAAAGGACACGGGAAGCGTTTTTGTGTATAAGAAGGATACGCTTTGGATGGTTATAAGGGTTGATGAAAAGGAAGCGGATAGGATAAGGTCCTTTGACGAGGTTAAAACCATAGTTAAAGGTGCCGTTGAAGGGCAGAAGGAAAAGGATTTATTTGAAAAGGAAAAGCAGAGGTTAAGGGAATTTTACGGGGTAAATATTTTTATTAAACCCGATACCGCGGAAAAGTCTAAGTTTGAAGAGGAAAGGGGATATGAAGAAGAGGCGGGGGTTTTAACAGAGGAGGAGAAAAATGCCCTTGAAAAACTTCCCGATACCATGGCCATAATAACAAAACTCAACAGGGTAATAACAAAGGAAGATTTTATCGATAGGCTCAACAAAATGCCCCGTAGGTATAGGTCTTATTATCTAACAAATAAAGGGGCATACCAACTCTTAAACGATGTCATGATCCAAGAAATACTTGAAACATCCGAGGCTGAGTTTAGAAGGTATTACCTGCACTACCCGATATTCAAGAGGTTGTGGGAATCTTATAGGGATGCCATGTTGTTGCAGCTATACGATGTTTTGGTTAAAAACAATGTATCCGTTTCCGATGAAGAGGTTAAGGAGTATTATGAGAAGAACAGGGATAAGGAGTTTAAAGACCCGGCGAGGATAAGGGTTCAAAGGATAGTGGTTCCGACGAAAGATTCGGCTTTAAAGGTTTTAAGAAGGGTAAGAGGTATTAAAAATGATAAACAACTTAGGGAATTCGTTCAAAAGGTATCTATTTACACCGGTGAGGCCTCGGCGGGTGGTTTTGCTTTTATAACCGAAGATAGGGAACCCGATTTCTTCAAGGAGGCTTGGAAAAAACCCCTAAAAATGTGGTATATAGGAAAGCTTAACGACGGGAATTGGGCGGTATATAGGGTTTTTGAGAAAACAAAGGAAAGCGTTAAGCCTTTTGAAGATGTTGAGGCTTATATAAAAGACAGGTTGAGGTACGAGAAGGAAAAGAAGTTATACGAAAGCGTTTTGGAAGATTTGAAGAAGAAGTATAACATTTTGGTGTTTGAGGAAAAGTTTAAGAAAGCGGAAGGGGAAGAAAAAGGCGAAAAATGACGGAGGATCGGATAATAGAGGAACTCGTATCACCTTATAGGGAATATGGTCCAAGGGTTGTAGTGGGTGTTGGGGATGATTGTGCCGTAATAAGGGAGAATGTGGCAAAAGAACTTTTAATAACCGTTGATAGTGTGGTTGAAGGTGTTCATTTCACATTCTCCCTTTTGAGGCCGAAAGAAATAGGGCATAGGGGTTTAACGGCGGCTTTGTCCGATATAGCCGCTATGGGTGGGGAACCTTTGGGTGTTCTGATAAACGCCCAGGTTCCGCAAGACGGTGTTGAGAAGCTCAAAGAGATTTATAGGGGGTTTAACCACCTTTTGAAGGAGTATTGCGTAGATCTCCTAGGGGGTAATATTACCAAAGGGGAAAATTTTGCCTTGACATTTACGGTTTTGGGTGAGGTTAGTAGGGGAAAGGCTTGGAGGAGGGACGGGGCTCGGGATGGGGATTTGGTTTTTATAACGGGTGATGTGGGTAGGGTTAAATCCTTTCTAATGCTTGAAAAGTTGAACGCAAAGGGTTATGAGTGGTGGTTTAGGGAAACCAGGTTAAAATTTGCCAACCCGGAACCCAAGTTGAAGGAGGTTATGAGAATAAAATCCGAAGGGATAGAGGTTCATTCCGCAATTGATATATCCGACGGTTTGGCCATTGACCTTTGGAGGTTGGCTAGATCCTCAGAAGTTAGTATATTTATTGATTTGAACGCAATTCCCATTAAGGATTCCGTTAGGTATGTTGCGGAAAATCTGAAAAAAGACCCCTATGAGGTGGCGCTTTCAAGCGGGGAGGAATACGAACTCGTTCTAACCGTTCCAAAGGAATACGGCAAAATTATGGAAGACTTGAAGTTTATACAGATAGGTGAGGTGAAACTCGGTGAGGTTGGTGTTTTTGATACATCCGGAAACAGGATTCAGCCCTTGGGTTGGCAACACTTTAAGTGATGGATAAAATACCCATTTTTGAACTAAACTGGGATGGGGATGAGGAAAGGGAGGTTTTAGAGGTATTAAAGAGTAAGTGGGTTTCAATGGGTCCTAAAACCGAGGAATATGAGCGGGATTTGTCAAGGTTTTACGGTGTTAAATATGCCCTCGCTTTTAACAACGGAACATCTGCCCTTTTATCCGCATATTACTCCTTGGGTTTAAAGGGAGAGGTCGTTTTACCCTCCTTAACATTCGTCGCTACGGCAAACGCCTTAAGGTTCCTCGGAATAAAGCCCATTTTTGCGGATATACATTCCTTGGAAATCCCTTTAATCTCTGCGGAAACGGTTGAGAGGGTTTTAAATCCAAATGTTTGCGCCGTCGTATATGTTAATTATGCCGGTTATTCGCTTTTTATCGATGAGATTAAAGATTTATGCGATAGAAAGGGGTTAATACTCGTAGAGGACGCCTCGCATGCCCATGGGGCGGTTTATAAAGATAGATTTGCGGGGACATGGGGAAATGTGGGCGTTTTTAGTACCTTTGCAAATAAGAACCTATCAACGGGTGAAGGTGGGTACCTTTTAACGGACGACGGGGAACTATACAGAAGGGCAAAACTTTTTAGATCTCATGGATTAACATCATCCTCTTGGGAGAGGTTTAAAGAGGGTAAAAACAGGATTTACGATGTCGTTGATATTGGATTAAATTTAAGACCTTCCGAAATACAATCCGCAATAGGTTTGGCAAATTTGAGGAAACTCAAAAGAGAAAACGAAAAGAGGCGGAATCTCGTCTCCCTTTATAGGAAGCTTATAAGGGAGGAAATACCCGATATAACCATACCCTTTGAAAACATACCCGTTGAAGGATCTTCCCATTACATATTCCCGATACTTTTACCCAAGGGCGTCAATAGGGATAAAATTGCGGAGAAATTGGCGGATATAGGTATAGGGACGAGTGTGCATTATCCCCCCGTACATAGGTTTTCCTTTTATTATGAGGGTCAAAAACTTGAAAAAACGGAAGAGTATTCGGAAAGGACATTAACATTGCCCCTATGGGGGGATATGGGTGAGGAGAGGGTTTATAGGGTAGTTGAGGGTTTAAAGAAATGCCTATATTCGCAATAGTACCACCTTCCCAAGCCTTGCATATACGATGTTATCATAGGCCTTACACCTAAAAGGTTCCTTATACCGCAGTTAAACTGGCTAGTATAATCCCCCTTAAAGCCCACCATGTTAAGGTTTAAATCCAAGAATACACCCACATTGGCTTTATAACCGAAGTAATCGTATTGGGTTGTATCGTTCTCAACCCTAAGGCCGAGGATGTTTGTTAAGAATGAAAACCTATACCTCGGGAAGGATGGGGTGTATCTTCCCGCGCCTTTTACATCCGGATAAAGGGCCGAGAATGAAAGGTTTAGGGTTATAGGTCCTAAGTAATAAACCGGTGAGAAGGCCTCAAAGCCGTATATATTGTGTGTTTGTATGTTTTCCGCGAAGTATTTATCATCCCTTTTAACCCAATCAATCCTATCGTAAAACCTTATGGCATAAACCTTAAAGATCCCAAAATCCGCATCAACTCCAAAGTCAAAACCCAAAACCCTTTCGGGCTTTAAGTTCTTATTCCCATAGTTTTTTGGGTCGGAATAAAACAATTCCGTGAAATCCGGCAACCTGCGGGAATAATAAGCGTTCAATGAAAACCACCCATAAACCCCAAATATATAGGGTTCATATCCCAATTTTCCGGAAAAGTTATCGTACGAAACCTTTAAACCACCCTTAACAACCCAGTTGTATCCGTTTGATATAAGGGAAGGTAATATAAAGGCGTAATACCTCATTGTATCCCTAATACCCGTAGCCCTTTCAACTATTGAACTTTTTATATACTCCGCATTCCCGCCGGTTTTTATTTCAAGAAACCCAATCTTATGGGAAAACTCCCCACCGGAATTTAAAGTATTGTGTAAGTTTCTACCGGTTCCCCAATTAAACTGGTCTTGGTGCCATCTGGCAAACAACTTTAACCCTTTAAAACTCCCACCCAAAAGGGCTACCTGTGTGGTTTCATTTGATTCAAAGGTTGGAGGCAGATAAAACCCCTTTGCCGAGAAGGAGTTATACCTATAACCCGCAAACACATCAAAATCCGTTTCTTTTCTTGAAAGGAACAATGCTATGGAATTTGCCGGATTAAAGTATTTTCCGTTATCATACTCAAAAACATAACCATCCCACCTAAAACCCTCAAAGGAAAGCGTATTGTTTTGATGGTAAAACTTACCAATGCCCTTTACATACCCCCTTCCCCCAATCCTCAAAATCCCACCCGAGATATTTGAAGGCGTTATATTTATCCCCGGAAGGTTTGCAAATCCGGAATAAAAGGATGAAACCAATCCAAAACCCGATATATCCATTTCGGTGAAAGGTAGGTTTGAGTTGTGATGGCCCGTTTGTGGATCGTAAAGGGGTATTCCATTATATAAAATCCTCGTTTGGTTAAAACTCAAACCCCTAAGGGATATATCCGCCTGAATTCCAAAAGGTCCCCTTTCTATAAGATAAACCGAAGGTAGTGAATTTAGGGAGTATATAGGGTCGGCACTTGATACGGAAACGGCATACATATGAAAAGGGCTTATTGCCATTACCGTGTCTATCCAAAACATAAGAGGGTATTATAAAAAGGTTTGTTTCACAAAATTACTTTGTTAAAGCAACGCTTACGGCTACCAAGAATAAACCAAAGGATTCCGTTGCACTTAGGGATTCGCCGAGGATAAAAATTGAAAAAACGGTTCCAAAAATTATTGTTGAAAGTATTATTACGGAAGACGAAACGGCACCTTTAAACTTTAATCCGTAAAAGTAGAGGATATAACCCAAACTTGAAGGGAAAACGGCAAGCCATATTACCGATAGCGATGGAACAATATCCGGTTGGAATTTAAAGAACATAGGTAAGAATGCCAAGGCTATAAAGGTTGAAACGAAGTTTGTGGAAAATGTATAATAAATCGGTTCTATTTGTAGGGAAAACTTTTTTGCAACCACTACATAGAATGCGTAAATTATTGATGCCAGGAAGGATAAAAAGTCCCCCAAATTTATACCCCTAAATTCAAAAACATTCCCTATTAATAAAACCCCAAGGGTTCCCAAAACTATGGAAATTATGCTCCTGTTAATAAGCCTTTCCTTTAAAACCAGCGGCGCCAAGATACCCACATAAATCGGAAAAGTGTTTGATATTATTGCAACCTTTGAGGCTGTTGTAAAAACCTGCCCCGTAAATTGGAGCTCGTGGGCCAATGCGTTTAAAGTTCCCAATATTATCGTAGGCTTTGAGATTAAAGGGGTTTTTCTGAGTATTAAAAACAAAAGAATGCTACTCAGAAGGAACCTGAAAAATATTATAACCTGCGGTGAAAAAGATGCTAAGGCGAATTCGGTGGCCGGTGGCGATGTTCCCCAAATTATTGAGGCTATTATTAAGGCAATGAAGCCCCTCAAAGCGGGGAATTCTAAGGGTGTGGTTTGTTTTGCCGGAAATGGTTAGATTTAAGACTTGAAGGCAACCGTAAAATAACCGGTTAAATGGACTTAAAAGAGATCCTCAAAGAAATTGAGAACCTTGAAACCGAAAAAAAGGGGTTTCAACTGGACGATTTGGATTATGGAGAAATCGTAAGCCTTTCAATAAACGACAACATTTATGGCCTTTTAAAGGTAAGGGAACATATAGGGGAGGTTGTGAAAGTTGCGAATATGTGGGCTAAGGCTTTGGGGGGAGGGGGAAGGGTTGTTATGGTTGGTGCTGGGACATCGGGAAGACTTGCAATAATGGAAGCGGCGGAAATGTTCCCAACATTCGGTATAGGCAGGGATAGGGTTTTGGGTTTCATAGCGGGGGGTAAAAACTCCGTATTCGCATCAAAAGAGGGTGCGGAGGATAATATTACCGCCGGTAAAAGGCTTGTAAAAAGGCTTAAACTATCAAAAAAAGACCTCCTAATAGGTTTATCCGCATCCGGGAGAACCCCATATGTAAAGGGTGCTATTGATATGGCGAAGGTTTTAAACTGTCCCACCGCTTTAATATCAACAAATCCAAAGGAAAGGGTTTTAATAAAGGCGGATGTAAATATTTGTGTAAATGTTGGGAGCGAGATTCTACCGGGTTCAACGAGGATGAAATCCGCAACGGTACAAAAGGTGATATTGAACACGATTTCGCTTTTGGGTGCGGTAATTTTGGGAAGGGTTAAGAGGGGTAGGATGGTTGATTTGGTTCCAACATCCGGGAAGTTGAGGGCAAGGGCTATAAAAACATTGGTTGAGGAATTTTCATTGGAATACGATGAGGCTGTAAAACTCCTTGAAAAAACGGGTTGGAATTTGAGGTTAGCCTTTGAAATTATGGAGGGTAAAGATGCAGATAACGGGCGGAAAGTTTAAAGGTTTTAAGGTGAAGGTTTCAAAGGACATAAGGCCCACGAGTGCATTTAATAGGAAAAGGATTTTTGACATTTTGAGGGATGTTAAAGGTTTTAAGGTGTTAGACCTATTTTGCGGAAGTGGGGCCTTGGGTTTGGAGGCCCTTTCAAGGGGGGCATCGTTTTGCGTTTTCGTTGATATTTCCAATGAAAGCGTTAAGGTGGTTAAAGAGAACCTAAAAAAATTGGGTATAACCGACATGGGTTTGGTATTAAGGGAGGACGCATTAAAGTTTTGCAGGAATTGGAAAAATGGCGAATTTGACCTTATATTCGCCGACCCCCCGTACAGTTGGGATAGGTATGACGAATTGGTTTCCGGTGTATCAAACCTCCTTAAAGACGGTGGGATCTTTGTTTTAGAGCTTTCAAGCAGGGTTAAACCGCCAGAAAACGAAACCCTTAAAATGTTTAAATTCATTAAAGGTGGTGATAGTGCCTTTGCTTTTTATAGCAAAGCCTAAACCCTTACCTCCACGACTTTATTCCGGGATTTTTCCCCCCTCAAAATTTTTATATTATCCTTTGGAATACCAAAGAAATCCGATAAAAGTTCTATTAACCTCTTGTTTGCCCTCCCATCAATAGGTGGGGAATTTATACCAACTTCAAACCTGTTTTCATCTAACCTTTTAACATATTCCCTCTTTGAATTGGGTTTAACTTTTACCTCAATTATCAAACCACAACATCAACCAGGGGTTTTGCTTTTAAGGTTAAACCGCTAACATCGGTGATCTTAACCTTTACGAATTCACCGGGTTTAAACAACCCTTCAACAACTACCGTTAAACCGTTTTTTATCTTTCCGGAAGACTCTTTAACGCTTTTCCTACTTATCCCATCAATTAATACCTCTTCTTCCCTTCCCAGGAAAACCTTTCTCCTTTCAAGGGCATTTTTATTAACCTCGTCTATAAGCCTTCTTTGTCTCAAAATCTTTGTATCCTCATCCACCTGATCCTTGTAGAAGGCCGCCGGTGTGTTTGGCCTTGGTGAATAAACGAACATAAAAGCCCCGTCAAACTTAACCTTCCTAACGACATCCAAGGTTTCCTCAAAGTCTTCCTCGCTTTCACCCGGGAATCCCACAATTATATCCGTTGTTATCGTCCCATAAGGCATCAATTCCCTTATCATATACGCCTGTTCAAGGTATTCCGCTTTGTTATAACCCCTATTCATCTTCCTCAAAATCCTATCCGAGCCCGCCTGTAAAGGCAAGTGTATCCAATCCGTTATAATCTCGCTTTCCGCAATGGTCTTTAAAACCTTATAAGAAAAGTCCCTCGGGTTTGGGCTCGTAAATCTAACCCTCCTTATATTCTTTACATTATCCTCTATAATCCTTAAAAGGTCGGCAAAATCGTATTTCCCATCAAAATAACTGTTAACATTCTGCCCAAGTAGGGTTATCTCAACAACCCCTTGCCCGTCCAAGGTTTTAACCTCTTCAACTATTTCCTCCGCAGGCCTTGATATTTCCCTACCCCTCGTATAAGGCACAACGCAAAATGTGCAAAAGTTATCACATCCGTATTGTATGCTAACATACTCGGAATAACTTAAAGCCTTCCTTTTTGTCCTGTAATGCAAACCCAAATCATAACAAACGACCTTTTTCTCTTCCAATGAACCTAAAAGTTTTGGGAGTTCGTTGTATCCCCTCGTTCCAACCACAATATCCGCCCCAAATTCCAAGAGTTTATCGCCTTCCTGTTGAGCCAAACAACCCAGAACGCCTACAAACTTTCCCCTATTTTTATAATGTCTCAAAAGGTGTTTTGCCTTTCTGGCCGCCTTTTCCCTAACCGTACATGTGTTTATTAAAACGATATCCGCATTTTGTGGATTTTCTGTATATACAAAACCGCTTTCCTCCAAAATATCCCTGATTATCTCGCTATCCAACTCGTTCATCTGACAACCAAAAGTTTTAATATAAAACCTCCTCATAATTTCAACTGCTTATTATAAGGCTGAAATAAACTCTTCGCCCGTTTCCATATCCTTTACCTTGAATTTCCCGGTTTTTACTTCTTCCTCACCCACAAACACCACCCACTTAGCACCTACTCTATTAGCCCTCCTCATCTGAGATTTTAAGCTCTTACCCCTTTCAAAAACCATATCCGCCTTTTTACCCATTTCCCTTAATCTCATCAGCGCGTTAAAGGCCACATCCGTATATTCGTCCGATGTCCTAACTACAAAGTAAATTTCTTCCCTTTCCCCTTGCGGGTTGTATATAAGGCTAATCCTATCAATTCCCGCCGCCCATCCGAATGCCGGTGTATCTTTACCCCCAAGCCAAGATACGAGTTTATCGTATCTCCCACCGGCCAAAATGGTGTTCTGTGCGGCATCCAAACCCTCGGCCTTAACTTCAAAAACCAATCCCGTATAGTAATCCAATCCCCTTACGAGCTTAGGATCCCTCTCAACCGGAACCCCGAAATCTTTTAATATTTGAAAGGTCTTTTCAAAATTATCCCTCTCTTCATCCGGTGTAAAATCCGCAATATCCGGCGGATTGAGTTTTGGGGAGCAGGTTTTACAATCAAGAACCCTTAAAGGGTTTCTTTCCCTCCTAAATTTACAATCATCGCACAGGAAATCCAAATCTTTAAGGTATTTTTTTAACTCCTCCGAATACCTCAATTTTGTATCCTCGCCTCCAAGCGTATTAACATAAATTTTAACATCCAAATTTAATTCCCTTAACGGTAGATACGCCGCAAGTATTCCCTCGGCATCCGAATAAGGACCCGAATAACCCAAGAACTCCACCCCCAATTGGTAGAATTGCCTATACCTTCCCTTTTGAGGCCTTTCACCCCTAAACATAGGGCCGAAATAAGCGAGTTTAATGGGGGGGGAGAGGCCGTTTTCCAAAAATGCCCTCACAACTCCGGCAGTTCCCTCAGGCCTCAAAGCCACATCCCTCCCCCCCCTATCCTTAAAGACAAACATCTGCTTTTGCACTATGTCCGTAAATTCCCCCACGGATCTTACGAACAGTTCCAGAGGCTCAACTATCGGCGTTTCTATCCATATAACATTGAACCTTCCCAACCAAACCTTAAAGGTGTTAACAATCCTCTCAAACTTGTAGAGCTCAAAACCCACCAAATCCCTAAAACCCCTAAGGGCTTTTATCTGCATTTGGGATATTACCCTATCTCCTACCCGTTAGAGCCCTATACCTACGGGTTATTTCTATTTGGCTTCCCATAGATGAGTTGAACACAACGCTATCCTTCGCTTGTGTTAAAACAACACCATAATAAGGTTTTATGTAGGTTGTATCGTATGTGTCAAGTGTTGCAAATGTATCGCCCGAAATCGGAAGGCATCCCGTTGGAATGGTGAATAATCCATAAAACAATCTTGCATGCATTTTACTCCTAATCCTATAAGCGCTAAAAATTCCGGCGGGTACGGAAACTGACAAGGAATCCATAACATAAGCATGAGAGGAATCAACCCTGAAACTGTCCAATCTGACTCCCAAAGTGCAGGTTGCCGTAAGAGGATTTTTTATCGTATCTCTTAACCTTTGGGTTTGCGGTAATAACGGCATCCAAGATTTACCTATATTTAAAGGCCTTATACCAAAATTATACCTAAGCCTTACAGTATCCGATTCAATAGCGAAACTCGTGTATAGATAGACCGTGTCCCCCTTTATATGAAAGGTATCCTTTAAGGTTCTACCGGATATGAAGAAAGTATCAACATGTGGTACCAAGAGTTCCCCTCCGGAAGGTATATAGTTGTAGAAAATAGTTTGAACGGTATCCAGCGCGGTTCCGCTACTTGAAGATGTGGTACTGTCCCAATATACGAAGGAACTGTCCGGTGTGATACCGAAATACACAGCCGTGCTTTCCGGACTTGGTGTGGGGCCACCTCCCCCGCCTCCTCCGCCACCCCCACCGCCTTCTTCGGGAGCCGTGCTCCTTTTACACCCAAAAGCCACCGCTAAGGCTAAAAGAATTAAAGAAACGCGTTTCATGGTTGAGGGTATTATAAGGGTGAAATTTAACTACCGTAGAATTTTCTATGTGGGTGAATGAAAGTTGGGGGTTTTTATTTAAAGGCGAGAATTTTTTGATAAAGGTTAGCGTTGAACCCGTTAAGATGGATATAAATTTGCACCAAATACACGGGGCCAAGGTTGTGGTTTATAGGGGTCGGGATGGGTATGTGGGAGATGGGATAATAACGGATAAAAAAGGGGTAGTTATAGGCGTTAAAACGGCCGATTGTTATCCGATTTTTTTGGTTTCACAAAATGTTGTAGGGGTTCTCCATGCGGGTTGGAGGGGTAGTATAAAGGGTATAGTTCTTGAAGGCTTAAAGGAGATTTATGAAAATTTTGGGGTAAAACCAAAAGATGTAAAGGCCATATTTGGACCCGGCATATGTGGTAAATGTTATGAGGTTGGCTACGATGTTGCCAGTCTTTTCAACGGCTTCGTGATTTTTAAAGATAATGGAAAATACCTTTTAGATCTTTACCTTTACAATAAGCACATATTGGAAAACCTCGGCGTTAAGGTTATAATACCCCCACCTTCATGCACATACGAAAACAAAAGCCTCTTTTCACATCGCAGGGGGGATAGGGGAAGATTGTACAATACGGTTGTTATGGTATGAAACCGAAATTCAGAATATTAATGTCCTTGGCCTTGATATTATTTGTAATATTAACGGGGAGTTTGGGATATATGTGGTTGGAAAATATGAGGTTTTTAGATGCTTTATATATGACGGTTATTACCGTTTCCACCGTGGGTTTTAGGGAAGTTAAAGATTTATCCGATATTGGAAAGTTATGGACGATAATACTAATAATTTTCGGTTGGGGAACGGTGAGCATTTTAATAACAAATGTTGCGGCATATTTTTTAAGCCTTGAAGTTTTTAAAAGGAGGTATGGAATGCCCAAGGGGATTTCGGATCATTACATAATTTGCGGCTTTGGTAGGATGGGTAGGATAGTGGCGGAATTCCTGAAAAGCTCCCATTCCCCTTTTATCATCGTGGAAAACGACCCCGAAAGGGTTGAGCAGGCCATATCCATGGGTTATAAGGTAATTGAGGGGGATGCAACCGAGGAAAGCACGCTGATTAAGGCGTGTATTCATAGGGCAAGGGGGTTGGCATCCCTTTTACGGGACGATCCGGATAACCTGTATGTCATCATAAACGCCAAAAACCTAAACCCTAAGATTTATACCGTTGCGAAGGCCACAACCGAAAAAGGAGCCAAGCTGATGAGAAATGTGGGGACTGATAGGGTAATACTACCCTATGATTGGGCTGGGATAAGAATAGCAAGAGCCCTTATACACCCGGCGGTTTCGGAGTTCCTTGACCTTTATCATATGCGGGTTGAGGAAATTACCCTTGATGAGGGATCACCATTCGTGGGTAAGAGCTTGAGGGAATTAAACTTAACGAAGTACGGTGCATATGTCCTTGCAGTTTTTAGAAATGGAAAACCCATTATACCACCAAACCCACACGAACCTTTAAACAGGGGAGATGTTTTAATAATTCTCGGTGAGATTGAAAAACTGAAAGATGTTGAAGTTTTAGTACATGGGAAATAATTCTAATTTCCTCCGGGCCTTCCCTCTTTTGTTAGCCCCACTCAGTTTAACCTCATAGGGTAGAGTTGATGAGTAAAGTTCCGCGGAGGCCGAAGTTTATGACCCGAAGGATGGACATATTCAATACTTCTTTTTTTCGCCCTTATAATATACGGTAGCATGTTTTGGTTAATTGCGTTTGGCAAAGGCGCCGCTATAACCGTTCCGGTTACCCCGGCTCCGGATAAAAAGCCGGGTGAGTGGAGGACATATAACTCTACAATAAGTCCCGCAAGTGAATCGCCGAAAATAGAAGGTATAAGGTGGGGTAGTCCTGTGATAATAAACCTTTCTGGGAAAGGGGAAGATCCAGCATCCGCGACTTTAACCGGAAGGGGTGAAGACCTCAAAGGTTTTTCAAACATAACCGTATATATCAAGGGCAATGGTAATGTAAAGTTTAACCTGTATTACACATACGACGGTAAATATATGATGTTATCAAGGGATATAACCGCCAGTGAAAGTTGGCAGGAGATAGTGTTTAACCTTTCGGAAGGCTTAGAGTTTGGACTCGGTATGCCCAACCGTCCCGATGTTATAATGCCTTATAAACTCGTAATTTCTTCCGAGGGCAACGCCGTTATCAACTTTGGTGGTGCATACATAAGGAGGTAAGAAATGTTAATACTTCTATTAACCGATGCGCCATTTGGCCCAAATGTTAAGGTTTCAAACTGGGATATTAGCACGGGATTGGATCAGCTTGAAGTATCCCTTGCCAAGAGCTCTTCTTGGATAGCGGCTCATTGGATAGATACGGATTGGTCCGGATGGTTTTCCGCCAACGATTTTGCTATAAGTTCCGATGGTGGCTCTACATGGAAGTTCGTATGGTATATCAGACCCCCTGACACCGTAAACTGTTGGATAGGGGATCCATCCGTCGCTTCCGATCCCACAAATCCGGACAAGTTCTACGCAGTGGGTATGATATATTGCAACCCTTCAGATCCCAAAGGTGAGGTTTATTTCTGTAAAAACACCGGAAGGCCTGATACGATTACCAGTTGGAGTTGTTCCATACTCCCCCCTAACGACGGCTGGGCATACTTTAAGGATAAACCTTGGATAATATCACTGGGTGGGGGTGTTCTCCTTGTAAATTACACTACCGACAAGTACGGAAGTTATGAAATAGATATAGCCCGGAGTACGAATGACGGTTCAACTTGGAATACAATAAGGCTATCTGGGGTACAATCAACGGTTGCATACTTTTACAGGGATGGTTCAACTGTTTATCTATCCCAAAACAACTTTAACTCTTGGCCTAATATAGCCATAAGGGTTAGGAAATCAACGGATAACGGAGCTACTTGGACATCCTTAGGGGATGCGGTCAGTTTTAGTCCGGGCTCTTCAACATATTGTCCAAACTTTAACAGACCAGCAAAGATACACAACCATATAACCGCCCAAGGCAACAATATAGCCGTTGCCTTTATAAAACCCAACGGTTCTTATTGTAATGTAGGTGTGGCATATTCAACGAATGGGGGTTCTACTTGGAACAACAAATATGTGGCACAGGCATCAATCGATCAGGTTCTCCCAATGATTGCGAGTTCTTCCCCTTCAAATCTATATGTTATGTGGCAGGAAAAGGTTGGGAGTCAATGGGCCACAAAGTGGGCGTCTTCAAGCAACTGGGCAACAACCTTCTCCTCGCCGGGTAGGGTATCCGATCATAACTATACATTTAACCAAAATCCGGCCGGCCATGACTACAACGGTTTCCTATACGATGCGGGCAATCTCTTTGCCATATGGGCAAACGACTATTACGGAGATGATGCGGGAGCTGTTTATTTTACTAGAACCGCATATACATCCTTAGAAGAGGCTTTGGATAATGGGATTGCCGGGGAATTTGATATATATACCGTTGATGGAAGGGTTGTTGCAAGAAATGTCAAAAACTTAAAAGAAATGCACCTGCCAAATGGTGTATATTTCTTAAAGACGGGAACGCGGGTTATAAAGGTTGTAAGATAACCATAAGGGGGGTATCCCCCCTTTTTCCACAAACATAAAAATCAACTATATAATACCCAGTCGTATAGGCCCGTAGCTCAACTTGGCAGAGCGGCGGATTCCAAATCCGCAGGTTGGGGGTTCAAGTCCCTCCGGGCCTGTTTATGGCTAAAAAGGCACAGGGTAGGCATACGGTAGGTTTGAAGTGTGGTGAATGCGGGCGTTTTAATTACGCTATAAGCAAAAACAGGGCGAACAGGAAAAAATTGGAGTTGCGCAAGTACTGCAAGTGGTGCAAAAAACATACAATCCATACGGAGGGTAAGATATGAATATTGTAAAGCAAATAAAAGAAACCTTTGCAAAGTTTTTCAACATAATAATCAATTTGCCCGATTTTCTTGAAGGGATGAAAGATGAGATAAACCGTTTAACATGGCCTGATTGGAACAGCATAGTCGTCGGGACGGTAGGGGTAATAGCCATTTCGCTATTTACCACCGTTTTCGTGTGGATTTCGGACTTCATAATTTCCCGTATATTGATGATGATAATAGGGGGTTAGTCGTGACTGGGCAAAAAACCTGGCTTATATTTTGGACTAGGGGTGGAGAGGAATTAAAAACCAAGGAAAAAATAGAAAAACTTGTAAGAGATTTAAAATTGCAGGATAAAGTTGAAAAGGTGTTCGTACCCACCACTAGAACCACAAAATACAATAAAAAGAGGGTAAAACCCAAACTTTACGATATAGTGATAAACAATTTCCCAAAAGATTTACCCTTAGAATTTCCTAAACTAATATCGGCGTATCCCTTAGGGTTTAAGGGTAAGTTGGCTGGGGGCATTGGGTACGACTACGAAGAAATTTCGAAGAACACTTATAGACTTAAGAAGTTGGACAGGAGTAGGTTATCGGATATATTTAAAAACCTGTCCGAAAGGGGATTAAAACCCGCTATATTGGGTGTTAAGGAAAAGGAAAGTGAAGAATTGATGAATAAACTATCATCTATGGGTTTCTCGGTTGAAAGGGTAAAAAGCGCGTTAAAACCCCAAGCTCATGAGATAGAAACACAGCCGATGGTGGTTGAAAAGCCCATGTACAAAGGTTATATTTTCATCTTTATGGAAGAGGATCAAGCCGTTATAGACAAAATAACCCAAATCATATCAAACACGAGGCCGATTAGGGCAACAGATCCTGCCACGGGTTTGCCCGTATATATACACGCCAGTGAGGAAGATATAAAGAAGATAGAGGAGCTGATGGCCAGGCAGGAGAGGGAAAAGAGTAGAGAGGCACCGTTTGTGAAAGGTGATAAGGTGAAAATTACCGAAGGCACTTTGAAGGGTAGAGAGGGTGAAGTGGTTGATGTGGATCTGGATAAGGGGGTTTTGACGGTTAGGGTAAGCCTTTTTGGAAGGCCACAAGAGGTTCCGGTAAAATTTACGCAGGTTGAAAGATTAGAAGTATAAAAAAGGGGGAAAATATGGCCAAAAAACCTAAGAAGGAAGTGGTTGCAAGGGTAAAACTGCAACTACCCGCGGGGCAGGCAACTCCTGCGCCACCCGTGGGTCCCACCTTGAGTCCATACGGGATAAATTTGATGCAGTTTGTTAAGGCATTTAACGAC
The DNA here is from genome assembly GCA_039802605.1 of Caldifarciminota bacterium. Classification (GTDB taxonomy): domain Bacteria; phylum Hydrothermota; class Hydrothermia; order LBFQ01; family LBFQ01; genus Caldipriscus. The sequence continues at coordinate 64,122 of JBDRWW010000006.1, forward strand.
GCCACAAGGGATAGAATGGGTTTAATCATACCCGTTGTCATAACCATTTACAAAGACAAGACATTTGATCTTGAATTTAAAACTCCCCCCGCATCGGTACTCCTTAAAAAAGCCGCCGGTATAGAAACAGCCGCCCACAATCCCGGTAAGGAAGTGGTGGCAAAAGTTCCAAGGTCAAAGGTTATAGAAATAGCCAAAATGAAAATGCCCGATCTGAATACTACCGACCTTGAAGCCGCGATTAGGATGATAGAGGGTACGGCCAGAAGCTGTGGAATACAAATAGTGGAGGGTTAAAATGGCAAAAATTGGGAAAAGGTACAGGAAGCTGCTGGAACTATACGATTTGACAAAGGAATACACTTTAAGGGAGGCGTGCGAGATGGTCAGGAATTTTCAAAGCGCAAAATTTATAGAAACCGTAGAACTCCACATGAAATTAAACATAGATGTCACAAAACCCGAGCAAAACATAAGGATTCCAATAGTTTTGCCGCATGGGACCGGGAAAACCGTTAGGGTTTTGGTTTTAACAAGCGATCCCGATAAAGAAAAAGAGGCAAAGGAAGCCGGTGCAGATTATGTAGGTTTCAAGGAGTATATAGAAAAGATTCAGAGCGGTTGGTTGGAGTTTGATGCCGTCGTTGCAACGCCCGAAGCCATGCGTGAGGTCGGGAAACTCGGAAGAATATTAGGACCCAGGGGCCTAATGCCCAATCCCAAAACCGGAACCGTAACCACGGATATCGCACAAGTGGTTTCCGAACTCAAGAGGGGAAGGATTGAGGTCAGAAACGACAAATCCGGTAATGTTCATGTACCCATCGGCAAGACCGATTTTACACCGGAGCAACTTTACGAAAACGCTTTAACGGTATTTGAGGAAATCGTTAAACATCGTCCCAAAGGTGTTAAAGGGCAATTCATAAAAACCTCATATCTAACCACTACAATGGGGCCTTCTATAAAGTTGAATCTCGCGGATATTATGGATACACTTAGAAAGAGGGGGGTAATGGCATGAAAACGAGGAAAGAAAAGGAAAAAATGCTAAAAGAATTAAAAGAAATAGCAGAAAAGGCAAAGGTTATAACCCTTTTTGACTTCAAGGGTTTAACCGTTCCCGAGATGAATGACCTAAGAAAGCGGATGAAGGAAAAGGGTTATGGTGTTAAGGTTATAAAAAACAATCTTTTAAGGATAGCCCTTGAAAACAGGGTACCTGAGATAAAGGATGTACTCGTTGGGAATACGGCAATAATATTTTCCTTCGGTGATGAGGTTGAACCCATAAAAATATTTGCGGAATTTTCCGAGGAAGTTGGCAAGGGTGAGGTTAAAGGAGGGGTACTTTACGGAAGGTTTATAAGTAAGGATGAGGTTATAAGGTTATCAAAATTGCCCTCAACATCGGAGTTAAGGGCTAAGGTGGTGGGTGGATTGATGGCCCCAATTTATGGCTTGGTTTGGGGCCTTAACGGTCTAATGGCAGGTTTGGTTTACGCTTTAAATGCAATTAAAGAAAAGAAAGAAAAGGAGGTATAAATATGACGGAGAAGAGGCTTTCCGTTGAAGAGATAGTTTCTGCAATAGAAAATTTGACGGTTTTGGAGTTGGCCCAGTTGGTAAAGGCCTTGGAGGAAAAGTTTGGCGTTAGCGCCGCTGCACCGGTTGTTGCCGCACCGGTTGCAGGGGCTGCCCCCGCGGTCGAACAGGCCGAGGAAAAAACTTCCTTTGATGTGGTGTTGGTTGAAGCCTCCAATAAAATACAAGCCTTAAAGGTCGTTCGTGAAATAACAGGCTTGGGGCTTAAAGAGGCAAAGGATATAATTGAATCCCTTCCTAAGACCATAAAAGAGGGGGTTTCTAAGGAGGAGGCGGAAGAAATTAAAAAGAAACTTGAAGCCGCGGGTGCTAAGGTTGAGATTAAATAATTCCGTCGCGGAAAGTGTAGGGGAGGGGGATTCCCCCTTCCTTTTTAACATTAAATAGGAGGTGTTTTGTTATGAAAGTGGTTAGAGTGGGAAAAGTTGAAGAAAAGTTTTTGCCAAACCTTTTGGAATTGCAAATAGCCTCATACGATGATTTTTTGGGTAAAAGGTTTAACATTTTCTGGTCGTATGTGGGTAGGGTTGATCTCTTAGAGGGCTTTTTGCGTTCCCTTTCCGAGAATTATACACTCGGTATAAAAGTTTTTAGGGGAACGGTTCAGGAAAGGGCTAAAAATGCCGAAGAGATTTTAAGTTTATTAAGGAAGGAGGTTAATCCAAACGCGAATAAGGAAGAAATCCCCAGACCAAATTCCTATTACATCATAATTCCGAAGGGGAAGTATTCGCAGGCGGTAATTAAAAGGTTGTTTGAAATTGCAAACGATTATAACGCATCTTTGGGAATTATAGGTGTATCCACAAAAACAAGGGATGAAATGCTCGGTTTATCCAACGAAAGGGGATTTGTTGTAAATGTTGAGAATTCTTTCTTTGACCATTCCGAACCACGATCCACTATGAGTTTGAATCAAATATTTAAGGAAATGTTCCCCCTTCAAAGTACGGATGGAAGGGTTGAGATAGAATATTTGGATTATAGGGTGGGGGATCCCACATCAACACCCGAGGACGCCAAGAAAAGGGACTTAACATATTCCGTGCCGGTTCATATAAGGGTGTTTGAAAGGTTGTTTGATGAGGAGGGTAGGTTAGAAGAGGAAAGGTTGGATGTTGTGTATTTCACCGATATGCCCTATATGACCCCCAGGGGAACATTTGTAATCAAGGGGGTTGAGAGGGTTGTAATAAACCAAATACATAGGGCTCCTGGTGTGTATTTTGTTATTGAGGAGGAGGGGTTAAACAAAATCTTTAAAGCTATGATAATCCCTTACAGGGGTCCTTGGATGGAGTTAAGGATAGAGGGGGAGAAAGGTATTTACTTTTTCCTAAGGAAGAGAAAGTTCTATCTTACGAGGTTTTTACGGTTCTTGGGGTTTGAAGGTTTTAGGGATATTGTAAATGTTGCCCTGGGACACCTTATACAGGAAAAATCGCTAAGTGAGGCCGAAGGGTATTACTTAGCGGAAGATATAATGGATGAAGATGGGGAAGTTATCATACCTATGATAAACGACAGGGGAGAACCCAAGGAAATAGACGAAAAGATCATTAAAAAATTGAAGAAATCAAAGAGAACAAAGGTTAAGGTTTTGGATCCTAGGGACCCGGCCGTTAACATAATCTTAAAAACCCTGAAGGATGATAAGATGAGGAGTAGGGATGAAGCCATAAGGTTCATATATAGGGCTATAAGGTTTGCTTCCGCAACAATTGAAAACGCCGAAGAGTTCCTGAGGCTTTACTTCTTCTCACCCGACCGCACATACTTGGGTAAAGTTGGAAGGTATAAGATAAATACGAGATTGTATGAGAATGTAGTAAAGTATTTGAAGGATTTGGAAGGGTTTTCGGTTCCAAAACCGGATGTTGAAAGTTTAACCGAGTTGGATTTCATAGTCGCCCTTAGGATACTCTTGGATCTATATAGGGGTGAGGGTGAAGAGGACGACATAGATGACCTCTCACACCGTAGGATAAAGAGGGTTGGTGAACAGTTGTTTGAGTGGTGTAGAAACGAATTTATAAGAACCGCCAAGGGGATCAGGGAAAAACTAATAACCGAAAAGGAGCCTTTGAGAAATATTGTACACCCGAAAATAGTTTCCCGTTCGGTTATAAATTTCTTTACACAAAACAGCCTTTCCCAGTTGCTTGACCAGACGAATCCTTTATCCGAATTAACCAATAAGAGAAGGATTTCCGCGATGGGTAAAGGTGGATTGACGAAGGAGACGGCAACTTTGGAGGTTAGGGATGTTCATCCATCCCATTATGGTAGGATATGTCCTATTGAAACACCCGAAGGACAAAACATAGGTTTGATATTATCCCCAACGGTATACGCACGGGTAAACGAACTGGGTTTTATAGAAACCCCACTTGTAAAGGTTGAAAAGGGTAAAATCACGGATAAAGTTAGATACTTTGCCCCGCATGAGGATTACAACTTAAAAATTGCACCCGCCGATATAGAAATAGATCCAAAAACCAAGAGTATAAAAAAGGCAACAAATATAATTGTTAGGCACAAGAGGAGCTATATGTTTGCCAATAGGGAAGAAATTGACTACATAGATTTATCGCCGAGACAGATAATATCACCTTCAACATCTCTAATACCCTTCTTGGAATACGACGATGCCAACAGGGCGCTAATGGGTTCAAACATGCAAAGGCAGGCGGTACCCCTCTTGGATCCCGAATCCCCCAATGTGGGAACTGGTATGGAGGAAAAGATAGCAGCGGATACCGGTTCTGTTATATTCGCCGAGGAGGACGGCGAAGTTGTATATGTGGATTATTCAAAGATAATAATCCGTCCCGAAGGGAGTATATTTAACCTTAAAACTTATAACTTGCGTGTGTTTGAGAGATCTGGGCAGAATACCATAATACACTATGTGCCTAAGGTTAAGAAAGGTCAAAAGGTTAAGAAAGGTGATATATTGGCGGAAAACTTGGCATCCGTAGGGGGAGAAATTTCCCTAGGGAGAAATTTAACGGTTGCTTTTGTTCCTTGGTACGGTTATAACTTTGAGGATGCCATTGTTATTTCCGACAGGCTTGTTAAAGAGGATAAGCTTACATCGTTGCATATATTGGAATTCACCTGCGAGGTTATGGATACGAAGTTGGGTCCAGAAGTCGTTACAAGGGAACCGTACAAAGAGCATGAGGGAAACCTCCGCCATTTGGATCAATACGGAATAGCCAGAATAGGTGTTAAGGTGGGTCCAGGTGATATATTGGTTGGTAAGAATACTCCCCGTGAGGATAGAAAGTTCAGCGAGTTGTCTCCCGAGGAAAAGCTGTTAATATCTATATTCGGTGAGAAATCCAAGCCCTGGAAGAATACATCTTTAAGGGTACCTCCGGCGGTACACGGGATAGTGATAGGTGTTGAAGTGTTAACCAGGTATATTTCCGATGATCCCTTAGCTTACGGTATGCCCGGCCCTGGAAACGAATTTATCCCAGGAGAACTGTATGTGGATCCCGAAGTCAGACCCGATTCGCCGCCGGATCCTTCAAGACCCATAGGTAGAAGGCAGAAAAAACTCTTAAACGAGATAAACCTAAAAATACAAAACCTCCGCGATACTTTAAGGGAAACATTGCAAAACATGTTAGCCGGAAAGACGGTTAAAAAACCCCTGTATGTTAGAAAGGGCGATAAACGACAAAAAGTCCTTGAAAAGGGTGAGGTTATAACCACGGAAACGATTAAAGAGATAGACCCATTGAAGCTCGTAATAGAGGATGGAACATTTGGTGATAAAAACTTGGAAAACGAGGTTGAGAGGATCCTAAGGGATGGAATGGAAAGTTATGAAAGCCTTATTCAGGAGTACGAAGAGGGTTTGGAGGCCATAAGGAGGGGGGATGAGCTCCCGGCGGGTATCAGACAGGTTATAAAGGTTTATGTGGCGCAAAAGAGGAAAATTAGGGTTGGGGATAAACTTGCAGGTAGGCATGGTAATAAGGGTGTGGTTTCCATAATAGCACCCGAAGCCGATATGCCCTTTATGGAAGACGGTACTCCTGTGGATGTCGTGCTAAACCCCTTAGGCGTACCTTCCCGTATGAACATAGGTCAGATATTGGAAACACTTTTGGGGTATGCCGCCGTTAAAAATACCGAAAAACTAAGGGATATGCTGAAAAGGAAAGAATCACCCGCAAAAATAAGGGAATTCCTGTTAGAACTTTATAAACCCCACAAAGATGAGAGCCTTAAGGAATGGTTAAAGGATGCCTCTTATGACGATATACTTTACTTCGCCCAAGAACTCGCCGAGAAGGGCATAAAGTATGCTTGTCCCGCTTTCCAAAGCTTAAAGGTTGAAGAGGTTAAGGAACAATTGAAGCTCGCAGGGTTGCCGGAAGACGGTAAAATGAGGCTTAGGGATGGTAGGACGGGTGAATACTTTGATTATCCCGTAACGGTTGGAAATATGTATATTATGAAGTTAATCCATATGGTTGAGGACAAGATACACGCCCGTTCCGTTGGTCCTTATTCATTGATCACCCAGCAACCCGTAGGTGGTAGGTCTCATATGGGAGGTCAGAGGTTTGGGGAAATGGAGGTATGGGCCTTAGAGGCGCATGGGGCGGCATACTCCCTGTGGGAGATGCTAACCATAAAATCCGACGATGTTAGGGGAAGGATAAAGACATACAAAGCCTTACGAGAGGGAACCGAGCCACCCTTACCATCAACACCCGCTACTTTTCAGGTTTTAACCAAGTTTTTAAGGGCTTTGGGTATTAACTTAGAAATTAAAAGGGGAGACGGAAAAAGGGGGTAAAAAATGAATTGGAGGACGATTAAAAGGGTTATAGCATCTTTGGCCTCGCCGGAGGAGATGAAACTCTGGTCTGAGGCCGAAAGGAGGGGTAGGGAGAGGGGAGAACACGGTTTGGGTGAGGTTAAAAGCCCCGAAACCATTAACTACAAAACCTTAAAACCCGAACCTGGTGGTCTATATTGTCAAAGGATTTTCGGGCCTGTTAAGGATTACACCTGTGCTTGTGGGAAGTTTTCGGATAAGAGGTATGAGGGTATAATTTGCGATGTTTGTGGTGTTGAGGTTACGAGATCCGATGTTAGAAGGGAAAGGATGGGATATATATCCCTCAACACACCGGTTGTACACCCCTGGTTTTACAAGATGCCCCCTTATATCATTCCCACACTCTTAGGGATACCAAAAACGAAGTTTGAGCCCGTAATCAACTATGAGGCTTATGTTATCCTTGATGTGAAAACCGACCTGGAATTTGTTGAGATAGATTCCCGAGACGGAAAGAAAAAGATATACCTCCGCAAGGGTGAAGTTGTATCCATAGAGGAGAGGAAAAAGATAATTGCCGCTTTGGGCCCTGAGGAGGTTGAATTCGAATGGGGTGCTGAGGCCATGGCGGTTAAATTCGGATGGGGTGCTGAGGCCATAAAGAAGCTACTGGAAGATTTAAACGAGGAGGTAGAGGATCCACAAACGAGGGAGAGGATTACGAGATTGGAAGCCTTATATAAAGAGACCAAGTTAAAACTTCAAACCACTACAAATCCGTCGGAAAGGACAAAGCTCTTAAATAGATTGAAGATTATAGAGGCCTTTATCCTATCCGGACAAAACCCCGCTTGGATGGTGTTGGAGGTTATACCCGTCTTACCCCCTGATCTAAGGCCGATTTTGACCTTAGGTGGTGGTAAGTTTGCAAACACGGATTTAACGGATCTTTATAGGGATGTAATAAGGAGGAATAACAGGTTAAAGCAGATATACGAAAAGGGTGCGTTTGAACTGATGGTTATAAACGAAAAGAGGCAGATAAAGCATGCCGTTGAAGCCCTGATAGACAACTCCCGTTTGAGAAGGCCTTCTATGAACAGGAGCGGTCAGAGGAGGAAATCTCTTACGGATTATTTGAGGGGTAAGAAGGGGTTGTTGAGGAGGAATCTACTCGGCAAGAGGGTTGATTATTCCGGTAGGTCGGTAATAGTTGTAGGTCCCCATTTAAAACTCCACCAGGTTGGAATACCGAAGGATATGGCCCTTGAACTGTTTAGACCCATGATTGAGAAGAAACTTGAAGAATCCGGCATTGCATATACCACATCCGAAAAGCGGTTGTTCATAAAACGGCAAAAACACGAGACCATAGAAATACTCCTTGATATTACAAGGCGCCATCCTGTTTTGTTAAACAGGGCTCCCACATTGCACAGGGTTTCAATTCAGGCCTTTGAACCCGTTATAAACGAAACATACGCCATTCAAATACACCCTTTGGTTTGTGCAGCATACAATGCCGACTTTGATGGGGATCAGATGGGCGTTTTTGTACCCATAAGTCCCGAGGCCATAGCAGAAGCATACGCTTTAATGTTGGCCCCCCACAATATTCTATCGCCGGCGCATGGGAATCCCTTGGCTACGGCCTCTCAGGATATGGTGATAGGTATAAACTATATAACAAAGATGAGGTCTGGGGAGGTTAAGGGATCATATTCTGGGTACTATGAAGCCATACATGCCTTTGAGAATGGGCTTGTAAAGATAAACGATCCTGTGGAGGTATTGTTGCCCGTTGAAGGAAACCCCTTTGATCCAAATAACTCCAAGGTAAAGCCCGTACAAACGACGGTTGGTAGGATAATCTTTGCATCAATAATACCCTCTGAGATGTGGGGGGATGGATTTACATTTCTTTCGGTGAATAAGGAATTTAAGAAGAAGGATATATCAAATCTTGTAAAGGAGATCCACAGGAAGCTTGGGACATGGAAGACGGCGGAATTTCTTGACAATATGAAGGAACTCGGTTTCAAGTGGGCTACATGGTCGGGCTTAACCTTCGGCATAGATGACATAATAATCCCCAAAGAAAAGCAAAAGATAATAGAAGATGCCTTTAAAGAGATAGACAAAGTTGAAAGGCAGTTTACGCATGGTAGGATAACGGGTGCCGAAAGGAGGCAGAGGATATTTGATATATGGACTAAGGTGACGGAAGAGGTGACAAAAAAGATGATAGAGGCGATGGAAAAGGATAAAGACGGTTTTAACCCGATATACCTTATGGTCTTCTCCGGGGCTAGGGGTAATATAGATCAGACGAGGCAGTTGGGGGCGATGAGGGGGCTTATGACGAAACCCTCAAAGAAGGGTCAAGCCGGGGAAATAGTTGATACGCCGGTTCTTTCGGCTTTGAAGGAGGGGCTTTCATCCATAGAGTTCTTCATATCTTCCCACGGGGCGAGGAAGGGGTTGTCGGATGTGGCCATGAAAACCGCCGATGCCGGTTATCTAACCAGGAGGCTTGTGGATGCCGCCCAAGAGGTTGTTGTTACTATGGATGATTGTGGGGCTATAAAGGGTAGGGCTGTTAGGGCGTTAAAGGAGGGGGAGACGGTCATAAGGAGGTTGAGCGAAAGGATAGTTGGGAGGTATGCCCTTGACGATATATACGATCCGGAAAGTGGGGATGTTATAGTTGAGGCTGGGGAAGAGATAACGGAAGAGAAGGCCAAGATAATAGAGGAGAAGGGGATAGAAGAGGTTGAGATTAGGTCTGTGCTGTATTGTGAGGCGCCTTATGGTGTATGCCGGAAGTGTTATGGGAGGAATTTGGCTACGGGCAAACCCGTTGATATAGGTGAGGCCGTTGGGATAATAGCGGCGCAATCCATTGGAGAGCCCGGAACACAATTAACCCTTAGGACCAAACATACCGGGGGTGCTGCCGAAAGGATAGTAGAGGAACCGATACACAAAGCCGCCTTTGATGGTATAGTTGAATGGGAGGATGTAAATGCGGTTAAAAACTCGGAGGGTTATTGGACCGTTATATCTAGGAAGGGGGCTATAATTCTTCGTGGGAAGGATGGAAGGAGCAAGAGGTATAACCTTGAATACGGTTATATCATTTATGTTTCGGATGGGGATAAGGTTAAAAAGGACGACAAAATTGCGGAATGGGATGCCTACGATTTGCCAATATTGGCAACCAAAGAGGGCATTTTGGAGTTTGAAGACCTAGTTGAAGGGGTATCTTTAAAGGAGGATGTTCAGTGGAATGTTTTGGAGTATGTTGTTGAGGTTGTAAGGCACAGGAGGCTATATCCCAAGGCCTTTGTAAAGGATCCCAAAACGGGTAAAATTCTAGAAGTAATACCCCTTGCAAACGGTTCAAGGCTAACCAAGAGGGCTTACGAAATATTTAAAGGTGGTTCGGATGCCCTTGTAAAACCCGGGGAGATAATAGCAAAACTGCCTAGAACTATATATAAGACTAGGGATATAACGGGGGGATTGCCGAAGGTTGAGGAGCTTTTTGAGGCTAGGGTTCCAAAGGATGCGGCGGTTATAGTTGAGAAGAACGGGGTTGTTAAGGACATAAAGTTGGATAACAAGAGGGGGATGATAGTAATAACCGTAGAACACGACGACGGTACGGTTAAAGACTACGACATAAAGTATGGGGAATATTTATTGGTTTCGAAGGGTGATAGGGTGCAGGCGATGGATAAACTTGTAGAAGGTGACATATCCCCCAGGGATATATTGAAGGTAAAGGGGCCTAATGTTGCGGCCGAATACCTGTTGGAGCAGATACAAAAGGTTTATAGCGTTTCTGGGGTAGTAATAGACGACAAGCACATAGAAATAATCCTAAGGCAGATGCTGAGGAGGGTTAAGGTTGTAGATGGTGGCACCACTAGGTTTTTACCCGAGCAAATAGTTGATAGGGTAAAGTTGGAGAGGGAGAATGCGGAGGTTATAAGGAAGGGTGGTAAACCTGCGAGGTGGGAGCCGATACTCATAGGTATAAGTAAGGTTGCATCGACTACTGACAGCTTTTTAGCCGCCGCCTCGTTTGAGGAAGCGCCTAGGATACTGGCCGAAGCGGCCGTTAGGAAACAGGAAGACGATTTAAGGGGATTAAAAGAAAGGGTGATAATTGGAGACCTGATACCCGCCGGTACGGGGTACTACTACGGGGTACTACGATTGGAGGATGGATAGGATTGCGCTAAAAGTGGAGGAAGAGGAAGGGAAAAAGGAAGTTGCACAAGGATAAAAAACTTTCTTTTCGGCCTTAGAATACCTACCTATGGCTACGAAGGCGCAATTGGAAAAGATGAAGAAAAAACCAAAGTTTAAAACCCGGAAAAGGAACAGGTGTTTGATATGCGGTAGGGATCACGGATATTTCAGGCAGTTTGGGATATGCAGGATATGTTTCAGGGAGCTCGCGCTTGAAGGTAAATTACCCGGGGTTATAAAGGCATCCTGGTAGGAGGTAAATATGCTAAGCGATCCCATTGGCGATATGCTAACCCGTATCAGAAATGCCGTAATGGCCGGTAAAAAGGAAGTTATAATAGAACCCGCCTCAAAGTTTAAAATGGCAATCCTCGATGTATTAAAGAGAGAGGGGTACATAGACGGGTATAGGGTTGAAGGCGAAGGTGTGAAGAAAAGAATACTGGTACAACTCAGGTATTACAAAGGAAAGCCCGTTATACAATACATAGAAAGGGTTTCCAAACCCGGCAGGAGGGTTTATGTTGGCGTTGATGAAATTCCTAAGGTTTTCAACGGACTCGGAATAGCGGTATTATCCACACCAAAGGGTGTTCTTTCCGATAGGGAGGCTAAGAAACTCCGAGTGGGTGGCGAATTGGTTTGTAAATTGTTCTAAGGGGGTGAATTATGTCAAGGCTTATAAAGAAACCGTTGGAAATCCCGCCATCCGTAAAGGTTGAAGTTAAAGAGGGCGAGGGCAAGTTTAAAGGCAGGATGGTTAAGGGCAAGGTTTTTCACTTTAAGGGTCCAAAGGGCGAAGTTGAGGTTTATGTTCCACCATTGGTAAATGCCGAATTGGAAAACGGTACAATAAAGGTTCATCCAATAGATGTTAAGAAATTACCCAAACCCGATAGAAAATTGGGTGAGGCTTTGCCCGGCACCATATACAGAATCCTCAAAAACGCAATAATAGGCGTTGTCGATGGGTACAGAAAAGAATTAAAGGTTGTCGGTACGGGTTATAGGGTTAGAAAGGAAGGAGAAAAATTGATATTCACCGTTGGTTATTCCCATCCCGTGGAATACGAGATCCCGGAAGAGTATAGAAAGTATGTAAAAGTTGAAGTTCAAGGCCAAGATACCGTTATCGTTTCAGGAACAAGTAAAGAGCTCGTGGGACTCGTGGCCGCACAGATCAGATCCATTAGGGAACCGAATGTATATACCGGTAAGGGAATTAGGTACGCGGATGAAGTGGTAATTTTGAAACCTACCAAGAAGACAAAGGCGTGAGGATAAGAATATGAACTACGTATCCGAAAGGGATAAAACCGAATATAGGTTAAAGAGGAGAAAGAGGAGGCATTTGAGGGTTAGAAAGAAAGTGATGGGGACACCGGAAAGGCCGAGACTCGTGGTTTTTAAGTCCAACAAACACGTATACGCTCAACTGGTTATAGATTACCCCTTTGGCCCCTGTAAGATTTTAACGGGTGCATCCACGCTTTCCCCAGAAATAAGGGATAAAATTGCAAATTTAAAAGGTGTTGAAAGGGCGAGGGAGGTGGGGAAACTTATAGCGGAAAGGGCTAAAAAACTCGGGATAACCAAAGTCGTTTTCGATAGAGCGGGTTATAAGTATCACGGTAAGGTAAAGGCCTTGGCGGAAGGGGCGCGCGAGGGTGGTCTTGAATTTTAAGGAGGGATATTATGGAGGAACTAATTGAACACACGGTGGTTATAAGAAGAACGGCCAAGATGACGGCCGGTGGCCGTAAATTCCACATCGATGCTTGGGTTGTAGTGGGAAACGGTAAGGGTAGGGTTGGGATAGGTCATGGAAAGGCCCAAGAAACACCCGACGCGGTACAAAAGGCCCTAAGAAGGGCCAAAAAGAATATGATAGATGTCGTTATAGTTAGGGATACCGTACCACACGATATAAAGGTTAAATTCAAGGCTACAAAGCTTATAATTAAGCCCGCATCTCCGGGTACGGGTATAATAGCCTCCCGTCCCGTACGTGCTGTGCTTGAAGCGGCCGGATACCGCAATGTATTAACCAAAATAATAGGTTCAACCAACCCGATAAACGCCTTATACGCTACCATAAAGGCTTTACAAATGATGAGATCTCCCGAAGAGATTTTAAGGGCAAGGGGTAAATGGAAGGAGGAGGTAAAGACAAATGAAAGTGTTGAAGATAACACTGAAAAGGAGCCTAATAGATAAGAAGAAAAAAACGAAGAAGATTATCAGGTCTTTGGGTTTAAGGAAAAGGGGTCAAACGGTTATACATAAAGATACCCCTTCCATACGGGGGCAGATCAACAAAGTAAGGGGATTAGTGGAAGTGGAGGAAATGGATGCCTAAGGAATTCTTAATGCCCGAAATTGCTGAAAGCGTGGTTGAAGGCGAAATATCAAAATGGCTGGTAAAAGAAGGGGATGAGGTAAAAAAGGAACAACCGCTGGTTGAGGTTATAACCGATAAGGTTACCGTTGAAATACCCTCCCCCTTTGAAGGGAAAATCGTTAAACTCTTGGCCAAAGAGGGGGATGTTGTAAAGGTCCATCAACCCATACTGATATATTCGGAAAGCGGTGAGAAAGATGTTGAATTGGAAGAAGTATCGGTAGGGGTAAATGAAAAAGAAAGTGTCAAACCTGAAAAGGGGGTTGAAGGAAAACCTTTATCCCAAAGGCCCTTAGCCGCCCCTGCCGTTAGGAGGTTGGCAAAGGAACTCGGTATAGAACTTTCCCAAGTAAAAGGTACGGGTCCAAAAGGTAGGATTAGGAAAGTGGATGTTTTGAGGTTTGCGGAAGAGATAAAGGTTCAAAAACCCGTCGAAGAAAAGATAGTTGAAATCGTTCCAAAGCCAGAGAAACCGGAGTTTGGTATAAGGAGAATACCGTTTAGAGGGGTTAGGAGGACGATCGCCGAACATCTCAGAAAGTCTAAGGATAACGCCGTTCACGCTTTCCACGCCGAGGAGATGGATTTCACAGAAATGCTAAATCTTTTGGATAGGATTAAACCTTTGGCGGAAAAGGAGGGTTTAAAAGTCACGATCTTCCACTTGTTCTTAAAGGCCGTAATAGCCACCTTAAAGAAACACCCCGAGTTTAACGGTAGGGTTGATGATGAGAGGGGGGAAATTTTGCTTTACAATAGTATAAACCTTTCCATAGCCGTTGATACCCCCGATGGATTAAAGGTTCCCGTTATTAAAAATGCCGAGAGAAAATCTTTAATAGAAATCGCGAGGGAAGTTAAAGAATTGGCCGAAAAGGCGAGGAATAACAAACTAACCTTGGAAGATGTTCAAGATGGTACATTCTCCGTTACGAATATAGGGGCAATAGGTGGGGTTTTTGCATATCCCGTTATCAATTATCCGGAAATAGCCATAGTGGCATTACCCAAGCCGAGAAAGGTTCCGGTATTTGTCGGTGAAGAAATAAAACCGAGATATATGGCTACCATAGTTATAACCTTTGACCATAGGGCTGTTGATGGCGCCCATGCCGCAAGGTTCTTAAACGACTTGAAATCATTGGTGGAAAACCCCGAATTGCTCTTATTAAACTTATGAATTTTCTAAAATCCATTGTAAATTTTTTCAGGCCCGCAATGGCCATAGACTTGGGTACCTCAACAACTTTAATTTATGTAAGGGGCAAGGGTTTGGTTTTAAGGGAGCCTTCGGTTATAGCAATAGATTCAAAAACCCAAAAAGTTTTGGCCGTTGGTTGGGAGGCAAAAAAAATGCTTGGGAAAACCCACGAGGGGATAATAGCCAAAAGACCTATAAGGGACGGCGTAATACACAATCTCGAATATGTTCAGTATATGTTATCGGAATTCAAAAAAAAGGCGATTAAAAACTTCGTTGCGAACCCCACAGTTCTTGTAGCCGTTCCCTCCGGGGCAAACGATGTTGAGAGGAAAGCGGCCATAGACGCGGCTAAGAGTATAGGCGCGGGTCAAGTATTTCTAATAGAGGAGCCCGTTGCTTCCGCCTTAGGTATAGGGTTGGATGTTTTTGATCCTAAGGGTCATCTAATAGTTGATATAGGGGGTGGAACATCCGAAATAGCATTGGTTTCCTTAGGTGGGGTTGTTTATAAGCACCCGATAAGAACGGCCGGTGACGAGATGGATGAGGCAATAGCAGACTATATTAGGAGAAATTTTAACATAGCAATAGACGAAACCGTTGCCGAAAGGATAAAGATAGAAATAGGCGATGTATATGGTGAAAACAAGATGGAAATGAAAATCGTGGGATGGGATATATACGCGAGAAAACCCGCGGAAATAACTATAACCTCCGACCACATAAGGGAGGCTCTAAACGGTGTGGTTATGGAGTTGGTTAACGCCATAAAAAAGGTTTTGGATAACGCCCCCCCCGCTCTGGTTCAGGATGTTTTGGAAGAGGGAGTATATTTAACGGGTGGTGGTTCAACTATAAGGGGTCTGGATAAAAGGTTGGAGGAAGAAACGGGTATAAAAATGATTAGGGCGAGCAATCCGTATGAAAGTGTTGTTATGGGGGCGGGTAAAGTCTTGGAAGAATTATACAATAAAAATACGCAATATCACAAACTTTTGTATTACACGCGAAAGCCTTAATGAACATAAATTTATCCAATTCGGAAATTCTCGCTTTGGTATCTTCCCTTTTATTTTTGTTTCCCCTTAGCCGGGAATTTTTAAGCGAATTTCTGAGCATAGTGTTTTACCCGGCGTTCGCTTTGGAGGATAAAATGTCCGAAATTTTCTATTTGCGGATGCAAAGGGATGAACTCTTGGCCTTAAAATCAAAAGTGGAGATAAAATTCCTTACGGATACATTAAAGGTTTATCCGGTTAGGTTCAAAGGTTATTGCCAATTTATCGCTTGGAGTAATGGCCATTATCCCCCCTTTATAAAGGTTAAATGTGAAGACAAACCGAAGGAAGGGGATATTATATGGGCATTGGGGCTTGTGGGTTTTGTTGTGAAAAACAATAATAATTATGCAGAGGTTCAAACCATTTATTCCCAAGATTTCTATGCAAAAGTAGTCGTTAATAGGTCATCGGTTATGGGTATATTAAAAGGTGGTAATCCCCCAAAAATAGAATTCTTACCTTATGGTTCGGATATAAAGGTGGGTGATACCCTGTATCTGCAAGAGCATCCCGGTGTGTATGTGGGAACCGTGAAATATGTTTTTTCATCCCCCCCTTTTATCACGGTTGAGGTGGAACCCTTGTGGAGGTATGAGGTATGGACAAAGTTTTCACTTTTAGAACCTTTGTATATATTTTAGCCTTCATAGTCATTTCTCTGGGTTTTTTCACGCTCGGTAGGGGAGTGGTTAATGTCCTCGATTTAACCCTTGTTATAATTTCCTTAATAACAATTGCGCGAAAGCCCCAGGTTGTAAGGGATATTCTGGGAAAAAATAGGGTATATTTTTTACTTTCGGGAGCGGTTATTTTATCCGTGATATTATCGGGGATTTATGCCTTAAATAAATGGGAGGTTTTTAAGAATTTTATACAATTTTCGGCTTACCTATTTTTGACACCTATTGCCTTAACTTCGGGGTTTGATCTCAAAAAACATTTGAGGATAACATTCTTAATCCTTTCCCCATTTGTGCTAATGTATTCCTTATTGTTCTTTTGCACACCAAAGCCCGTTAGACTAACACTCTCCGATATACATCCCAACGCCTTGGGATATATTTTTGCCCTTTTATCGGTTTTGAATGTTGAAAACCCTTTACTCTATACAACCTTTGCCTTTCTAACCTCCCTAACATTCTCAAGGGCATCGATGTTGTCCCTGTTTTTGGCAACTTTAATATTTGCGGTTTTTAAAAGGGAAAAGAGATTTTTGATTTTTTCCGCTATTCCTCTGTTTTTTATGGTGATTATGTCCCAATTGATTTCCCTTTATAAGGAATCCCAATTATGCCGTCTTGTGCAAAGCACCATAATTTTACAAAAAATCGAAAGTTCAGTGCCCGTGGATATAAGGCTTGTTAGGATTTATGACTTTGATAGGATAAGGATATGGGAATCGGCCTTAAAAATGTTTTTAAAAAGTCCCATTTTCGGTGTGGGTTCTGGCAATTTCAACCTTTGGGCCAAAGATATGTGCGATAAGGGGGAATTAAATAAGGCTCAGTGTTATGCATCCTTACCCCAAAAGGATGCCCATAATATGTTTATCGGGTTTTTGGCGGAAACGGGAATGCTTGGATTTTTATCAATATTATCGCTACTCGGTTTTATATTTGTAAAGTTGTTGAGTATTAAAGATTCGGAAGGTTTGGTGGTTTTTATACTTTCCATTTTTATAAGTTTTCTACACCCACCGGTATTTTTTACGAGGTATATGGGGATTTTGGTGTGGTATATCCTGCTCGGTAAAGTTTTAAATTACACCGAAAGAATAATTCCATAATGCCGATAAATACAAAATCCTTTCATACGTATATCTCTTGAAACCCACTTCAACATCCCTTAACGAAAACAGTATTCTCTTAAAGTTTTCCCAATCACCGAAATCATAATAGTATTCCTTGGCCTTTGCATAACCTATCCTCAAAAAATAACCCTTCCATTTTTCAAAGAGGTTAAGCCCCAGTTCAATGACGGAATTATCCTTAAAGTTTATTACCCTTTCCCAAACCTCAACGGCTTTATGAAAATCCTCCCCCATCCTCAAAAATCCCTTGGCTATCCCCGGACTACCCTCTGAAACTCTATAAAGGAATTCGCTTTCTTCCCCTACAACCTTTATAAAATCCCCATAACTTAGTGGTGAAAACCTTATATGCAATGCCCTTGATTTAACCGTTGGTAAAACATATGTTGGCTTTGAAGATATCAGGATGAAGATCGTGCTTTTGCTACCCTCTTCCAAAACCTTTAAAAGGGCGTTTTGGCTTTCCAAATTGGCATTTTCTATGTTCATGATTATTACAACCCTCTTTTCGAATTCAAAAGGGGGTTTTTGCAACTCGCTTTGTAAGCTTCTAACCTGTGAAATCTTTATTGTGCTCTCCGATTCGTAGAAGTCGTCGGGTCTGGGTTTAAAGGGTTCCCCTTCTTTACCCGAAAGGATAAACAGGTCAGGGGATCTTAATCCCCCAAACCTCTTACACCCATAACATTCACCACAGGGTTTTTCTTCACCTTTGCACACCAAAACCTGCGAAAACTCCAATGCCAATGTGGCTTTTCCCACCCCAGGAGGTCCAACAAACATAAGGGTGTGTATGTCGTGGTTTAATATCTTTTTAAGCATTTCCTTTGCAACAATTTGTCCTAAGGTTCTCCTAAAAACCACCATATCAGAAGTCCCAACCAAATGATATGTTCAATACTGGGCTATAAATACCCTCGTTATTAAATGGAAATGCCCAATCAAGCCTTATCGGAATGTAAAACACGTTGAACCTAATTCCAAAACCCACATCCGCAAAAACATTATAATCCTTTCCAAAAAGATGTAAAACCATAGGGTATAGTCTCTCGTAATTTTCCTTTAAAACCTCATCGTTACTGAACCAGGCATTCCCAACATCCAAAAAGGCTAAGGCTCTCAAATTCCGGATTTCTAAGGGTAAAAATCCAAATTTAAGCCTATCTATAAACGGAAATCTTATCTCGGATGTATATTGCACATAATTATTACCTATCAATGCCCTTACCAGTTTATCCTTATCGTAAAAGAAGTAGTATAGGTCATATCCCCTCAAACCGTAAGGCCCTCCCGCCGTATATACATTCCCGTTCTTTCCAAAGCTTTTAGCCCCTATAAAGAGGTTTGCCCATGTGGTTCTTGTTCCTATACTTCTAAAAAACATTCCCACAAATTGTATCCACCTGTTTTCCACCTGTGATAAGGGTAGGGATGAAGAGGCTGTAAATAGCCACCTTATACCATCCGTTGAACCGTATTGGCTTAAAAGTACATCGTCATACACAAAGGATAAAAATCCCTCATATCCTTTGGGATATTCAAACTTTGGATATATACAGAATAAACTCGTCGTTATCCCGCAATAATATTCAAAACTGTCTTGGTGGAACTTTATCCAAGTGTTGTAATAAGATGATATTCCGGATTCCAACCTGAAAAACCTATTGAAGGGATAAGCGCCAAAAACATCCAAACCAAACCTCTTTTCTATCACAAAATAAGGCTGGTAATACCTATAAAAGTACAACTGATAAAAGTTTAAACCCTTGTCAAGCCTCCCCTTAAAGTTGTAATAGTTTATCATAAACTCCGAGTTTTCAATGTATTGCGACTGGCCGAGTAGCTGCAATATTATCCAGTTATCCCCAGGAATATCCGAAAACATCATAATAAGGGAACCCACGGTTCCATAAAAACTTGAATAGGAAAACCCGCCATAAGCGAAATCCAACCCTAGGGTGAATCCCAAGGGTTCCTTCACCATTTGTACATCTTCGTCTTTCCTTACAATTATACCTTCTTCCCCTTTAAGTTCAACAACCAACTTTTCCTTCGGGAATTCCGTTGATAGGAATACATCCCAACCCCCCTCCCAAAGCATACTCATAACCCACCTTCCATTTTCGGCAACATCGTAATCCTGTATTTCCGAAAAGTAATTCGTTAAAATATAAGCGCTATCCCCTTTAAGTTTGAATAGATTCGCCGAACCCTTGTATTCGGATATAAACACTATGCCATCCCCTATCCTCTTGGGCTTTTTCAGAAACCTCATATATCCAAAAACCCTTTCCCTTTTACCCGTTAAGGTCATTTTGAATATGGCATAACTTCCGATTTCACCCTTTTCGTTCCTATCGCTAACGAATACAATAGTGCTATCATCATACCAAGAGGGGTCGTTATCCGAGAATTCATCGTTTGTTAGGTTCCTTAGGGTTTTGTTTTCCAAATCTAACAAATAAATATCCGGTACCCCATCCTTATAACCCACAAAAACGAACCTCTTTCCATCCGGGGAAATCTCACCTCCATGCGCGCCATCCAGCCCCCTTAATTCGTATTTTGCTATTCTTTTAAACCTCTTTAAGTCGTAAATGCTCAAAATATCGCTAAAAGTCCCCTGCGATATTACCGCCAACTTTTTATCGGAAGATATGCTTAAAGATGGTTTTAAAACATGAAGGTTTTCGAAATCGGGTGTCCTTTCGCCTTCTTGGAGTAATTTAAGCTCCCTAGTAGCCAAATTTAAAACCCATATCCCCATTCTACCCCTTCTATCCGATATGAAGGCCACCAATGAGCCATCCGGAGAAATTGAAGCCCCAACATTCATATAAGAGTTGTCCTTTCTACGGCTTAACCTTTTTATATCACGGGGAAAGTCATACTCCCCCAAAACCCTCATAACCTTCGATTTTATATACATTGAGAACTCTTCGGATATTTCATCGGGGTCTTTACCCGTAATACTTTTCAAGGCCCTTTCTATATTTCCCGACATACCCATCCTTATGAAATCCCTAACAGCCCTCTCACCATATACATCCTCCAAGAACTTAAAAAAGGCCTGTCCGTATCTGTAAGATATATACCCATAATAATAGCCCATTTCCTCTAAGCTCGGAAGCCTCAGGTTTACAACCAGGTCCCTCATATAAACTTCCGTTCTTAAATCCCATTTCTGCGCTATGTATTCCGCCATACCTTCTATGAACCACTGAGGCGGTTGGGAATAGGGGATTAAACCGGTTAATCCCCTTGAATATCCAAATTGTAATGCATGTACCAACTCGTGCCTTAAAACATGTCTAAACTCGTAATAATCCCCTGCAAAGGGAACCACCACCCTCCTCTTAAATCCCTCTGTAAATCCCCCTACGCCTTCGGGAACTATATAAGGTGATACATTTGTCTGTTGAAAATCCTTGGGGGAAATATATATTATTACCGGGATCTTTTCCCCCTCTTTTAATGCCCCCGGAAGGTAATCCTTAAATTCTTTGTAGGCTTCCTCCAAAACATATACAGAAAATTCCGCAAGTTTTTCCCCACCCTGATAATGATAAACCTTAAAATGCTCGCTATCCAAAACCTTCCACTTTAAATCCTTATAATCCACCTTGTTTTGACCAAAAGACCACTGCGAAAGTAAAAACAGTACCACTTTATCCCCTTTTCTTCGACTTTAACCTCTTTAAACGGAATTTATCCTCCCTCTCCCTATCTTCCAGAACCTGCCTTATAAACTTCATTTCTGCCTGCAATTGGGGTATAACCCTCTGTTCAAGCGTATTAACCCTACGGGAGGTTTTCCTGATCTCGTTTCCCAATTTTTTCAATTTTGCTTCCAAAGGTACGAGTTCAAAAATCTTTTCAATCAACCTTTCATAAACGGATGCGGTTAAATCTATCCTCGCGGTTATGCTTATGGTTGAATATCCCCTCTCTTGTGGTTTTTTTATAAGGTTTTCGGGTTTTAAATCCGGTATTTTAACACCCCAAACCTTTATCTCGGATTTTTTTACCGTTAATTTCTTGCTTAGGGATAAAGACGCCGACCTAAGGGCTTCCGGTCCATCGTATCCCAAGGCTACGGATAAAATTGCTACCGCCTTTCTGGCCTGTTTATCTATCTCCCTATGGGTTTCAACGATTGGAACAAGCAACTTTTGGAATTCCCTCATCAAGGCATCCCTTTTTTTCCTCAAAAGTTCCGCACCCTGTTTTGCTATAACCAACTGCCTTTTCCTCGCCAATAGGTTCATCCTCGTGGGACTAACCCTTTGCATAAGTTAAGTATTATAAGGTTGTGATTGAATATACCCACACTTGCCCCTCAAAGGACAAGCCTCACACAATGGCCTTTTCTTGCAATACCTTTTACCCAACTCATCCAGAAGGGCATGCATTTCCCTTAAGTAAAACAAATCATCGGATATGTGCAGATGCCTTTTTAATGTTTTGTTATCAACCCTTAAACCGAAAAACCTCTCAAACCACCTTTTTGTGTATTCATCAACGATAAAAACGGGCTCGTTATAAGCATAAAGCAATATAACATCCGCGGTTTCCTCGCCTATACCGTAAACATTTAGCAAATCTTCCCTTTTAGGTTTTTTGTTCTGTACGACTTTATAAACTTCCCTAAGGGTCCTTATTTTTCTCTTAACAAACGCCGCAGGTTTTAAGACTCTGTAAGCCTCCTCGTCTTTAAGTTTAACCAATTTTTCAATTGATTTTATGCCCCTTCTCTCCAAGTTCATTAATGCCTTTTCAACATTTTTCCAGCTTACGTTTTGCGTTAATATAGCGCCTATTATTATTTCATCCAAAAAGTCCCCATCTTTCCAGATCCTAGGCCACCACTTTTGCCTTCCGAATTTGCACAACAACTTTAAGAATACCCATTCAACCTTTTCCTCACTAACCATAAAGCAACACTTATCAAAACCGACAAATAAGGAAAAATATAACCAAAGGATACGAACGGAGTGCGGTGGTTGTACAAACCAACATCCGCCACAATCCTCCCCCTTACATATAAGGGCAAAGAGTCCAGAACCTTACCCTCGGGTGTTATTATCGCCGATATGCCCGTTTTAGCCGCCCTTATTATATACCTTCCGGTTTCAACGGCCCTTGGAATACCCAAATGGAAGTGTTCAACGGGTCCAATACTTTTGCCAAACCACCCATCACTCGTTATAATAACCAAAACATTCGCACCGTTATCGGCCAATTTTTTACCTATACCGCTGAATATTGATTCGTAGCATATCATAACGCCGAGTTTATGCTCTTTAAATTGTATAGGATAAAATCCCCTTCCCCTTTGATAGTTTCCCTGCCCCAATTCAACATTCCTTATAAATTCCGGCAATATCTCGTAAAAGGGTAAGTTTTCCCCAAAAGGAACAAGCCTAACCTTATCGTAAAATCCTATAATTTTATTATCGGTATCTACCAAAAGCGCCCTGTTAAAGAACGAATATTCCTTTTCCCCCTTTTCCACACCCGCGGTTCCAAACAACAATGGGGAATTTGTTCTACTGACAATTTCATAAACTATTTTTTTGGAATTTTCGGAAAACTTATAAACACCGGGAAACGCGGATTCCGATGCGACCAAAAGGTCAATACCCTTTAAACCCTCCGTTATTTCTCTGTATGCCTTAAAGGTTTGTTCCCATTCTTTCGGGTCGTAATCCAACCTTGGTAAAATGTTAGGCTGTAAAATCGCCACTTTTATGGTATCGTAGGGTTTTGGAATCCTATAAGCGAAGTTCCATATCAAACCCAACAGTAAAATCAACGAGGCCAACCTCCACCTCTTAATCCCTATAAATCCCCCCACCAAAACCCCATAAAAGGATAAGAAATAAACACCAAATATTGATGCCATCTTCAAAAACGGCGATTTAACGAAACTTTCGCCGATTAAAGCCCAAGGATAGGATAAATCCCCTAGGTATTCCCCCCTTATAAACTCCAAAGATGAAAACGCAAAAGCCCCAAATATCACCGAATATATCCCCTTAAACCTTGATGTCATCCAACCCCAAAAAGCCCAAATCAAACACAGTATTAAAGCCATAGAAACAACGCCGGCAAACAGCAAAGGCTTTAAAGCCCTTGGAACATCTAAATTGTAAATCCAAAAGGAGTGGTAAATCCAATACGGCAAACCGATGACAAAGGACATTAAAAAGGGCTTTTTTGTGCTTTTTAACAGATAAAACCACAGGGAAAAACCGAGAAAGGGTAGAAGGGGTATAAAAAACGGTGAATTACCAAAGATTAATAATAACGAAACCCCTAACGCCCTTAAAATATCACTTTTCGGAGAGGATTTCTTCAATTTTGACCGTTGGATAAGGTATGAGTTTGTTTGAAATCAAATATTGGTTAAACTTTTGGAAATCCCCTAGATCCTCAGGCACTACAAACTTTGGAAGTCTGTTTAACGATAAACCCAAGTGTTTATTGAGGATTTTTTTCGCCTCTTCCGGATTTGAGTTTATATATTCTATCGCCTCCTTAATTGACCTCTTAATCCTGTTTATAGCCTCTTTCCTCAGGGATACATTAACCGCAGATGATATTCCCATACCTTGAATGACGGGTATATCCGGCGAAAAGATCAAGTTCCTCCCTATAACCCTATACCCTTTCTTTTCCAAATAGGATAATATGGGTTCGTTGGCGTAGATCGCATCAACCCTTCCGTTATCCAAAGCGCTTTCCATCTCGTCCAAGGTCAAACCTATAAAATCCACCGCAGTATCACCCAAACTTTTGAGCCTTTCCTCCAAGAGTACATTATACCTCGTGTTATCATAATATCCTATCCTCTTGCCGCTCAAATTTTTCAAATTTATACTTGTATCCTTAACAACCAAACCATCGCCGTTATCCTTGGAATAGTACAAAACCCTTAAAGTTTTTAAATCACCGGCATTCTTAAAAACCGAATATGTGTAATCTATTCCAAAGGATGCATACAGGGCACCTTTAAGGGTGTTTTCCAATTCGTCTAAGGGCCTGCTAACCTCGTTGGGCTTAAACTTTACCCCGTTTCTTTCAAATATTCCCATATCATAAGCAACCCAATACGGAAGGCTTGAAATATCTTCAATTGTTGCTATACTTACCTCTATTTCCTTTGGCTTTTGTCCAGGGCGCGCCAAGATTATTATAAGGATTATCGCAAGGATCACATTTATAACCGTAATAATTGCGTTTTGGAATCTGTTGGCCATAGGTGGGTATTGTAAGGTTGAAACAACGATAAAAAGTTGCAAACAATTTGTTCATTTTAACAATCAACCTCTATAAAATATCCGGTTATGAACGAGGTAAAGTTTTCAAAAGGCTTAGAGGGTATTCCCGCTGCGGAAACGGTTTTAACATACATAGACGGGCAAGAGGGTAAGCTGTATTATCTTGGAATTCCCATTGAGGAATGGGCGGAAAAATCCACATATGAAGAAGTGGCATTATCCCTATTGCTGAGGAGGTTGCCAACAAAGGGTGAGTTAATGCTTTTTGATTCCGCCCTGAGGAATTCAAGGGACTTACCCGAAGAGGTAATAGATTTCATATACGATTTGCCCCCGGAAACGCATCCAATGGCCGCCCTTAGAACGGTTGTATCTTTGCTGGAATCCTATGATGAGGATGCAAAGGGAGGCGACCTTGAATCGAAGTTTAGAATTTCAATAAAACTTATAGCAAAGTTCCCCACAATTGTGGCGTATTTTGATAGGATTAGGAAGGGGCTTGAAATCGTGAGACCTAATCCCTCCTTAAACCATGCCGCAAACTTTTTATACATGCTAAGAGGTGAAAAACCTTCCGAATACGAGACAAGGGTTATGGATATCGCCTTAATACTCCACGCGGATCATGAAATGAACGCATCAACGTTTACATCCATGGTTATAGCATCAACCCTATCAGACATGTATTCGGCCATTACCGGTGGTGTAGGTGCCTTAAAGGGACCCCTACACGGTGGGGCAAACGAGGAGGTTTTAAAGATGTTTGAAGAGATAGGTTCGGAAGACAATGTTCAAAATTACATAGAAAACGCCTTATCCCAGAAGAAAAAGATAATGGGATTTGGGCATAGGGTTTATAAGGCATACGATCCTAGGGCAAAAATCTTAAAGAGAATAGCCGAGAGCCTTTCAATGAACAGCAAATACTACAAGATAGCCGTTAAGGTTGAAGAATATATGATGCAAAAGGTTGCACAAAAGGGCATATTCCCGAATGTTGATTTCTATTCGGGTATCGTTTATAACGCCCTCGGTATAAGTTCCGATCTCTTTACACCCATATTTGCCATAAGTAGGGTTGCGGGTTGGTGTGCCCATATCCTTGAATACTTGGAGGATAACCGGATATTTAGGCCCTCCGTTGTATATAAAGGTGAACTTGATAAGCCGTACATACCCATAGATCAGCGCTAATTGAGGGTTTTACACATAATTACCGCATGCCCCTATGATGATGAGGAAGGGGATGTTTTAACCCCTTGGCTTTGGAGGGTTTTAGAGGAGTTAGGCAATAGGGGTGTAAAGGTAGATTTGCTTTGTCCAACTTATAAAGGGAAAAGGGGTGAATATTTTAGGGGTTTTTATGTCCATAGGTATCGTTATTGTATTTCCAAATGGGAGATTTTGGGTTATAAGACCGCCATTCCAGAAATTCTAAAAACCAACAAATTGGCCTACGCTTTAATACCCTTCTATATCTTATCCGGCCTTTTGAAATCCTTTATACTTTCCGGTACGGAAAACTACGATGTTGTGCATGTGCATTGGCCTTTTCCCTTGGCCGTTCCATCTCTGCCCTTTAAAATGAGGGGAATACCCGTTGTTCATTCGTACTACACCGCTGAGATAAAGCTAATTGAAAACCTCGGTCCCTTAGGGAAGTTTCTCAGGTTGCTTTCAAATACCGCCGATGTAAAAACCGCAATTTCAACATATGTAAAGGATTTGCTCGGTTATGAAGATGTTATAATTATACCCTATGCGGCAGCCTTAGATATTAGGGAATTCCATCCACCCAAGGAAAAACCGGAAAAACCCGTTATACTATTTGTCGGCAGACTTGTTGAAAGGAAGGGGGTTAGATACCTAATAGAAGCCACCAAAATTTTAAGGGGAAAGGGTGTTAATGCATCCCTTCATATAGTGGGGGATGGGCCTTTGAGAAAAGAACTTGAAGAATTGAGCAAAGGTTTGGGTTTGGAAGATGTGGTTTTATTTAAGGGGAAAATTGGGAGCCAGGAGTTGATAAATGAATACGAGAACTCAAACATCTTCGTTTTGCCTTCCATAATTGATTCAAGGGGAGACACGGAGGGTTTGGGGGTTGTTTTGATAGAGGCTTTAACATTTGGATTACCCGTAATAGCCAGTAGGGTTGGGGGTATTCCGGATATAATAATTGACAAAGAAACCGGCCTTTTGGTGAATGAGAAGGACCCCGTAAGTTTGGCATCGGCCATAGAATACCTGCTTTTAAACTGGGAGGAGGCCAAGAAAATGGTTATTATGGGGCAAAGGAGGGTAAAGGATAAGTTTTCCCCCGAGATTATAGCGGATAAAATTCTGGAAATTTATAGGGGTTTAAAAAGTTGAGGGTTTGCAAATTTAAAGGGATTATTTTCACCGTCATACCCCCACCCGTTGATTGGGAGGGGGAAAAGGTTAAGAGGAAAGCCTTTGAGATTGTCTCAATTTCCAATATGCTGAACATAAGAACCATAAACATACCTGAGGTCATAGAGGAAAAGGATGGAAAGGGTAGGGTGGTACCCTATAAACCAAAGGTTGATAATGTGGAATTCGGGAAGATCCTAAAAGGTTTCGATGGGAATTTGGACATAATCATAGATAAGGTTGTTCCCCTAATTCCCAAGGATTTGTTGGAGGATACCCTGTTAAGCATATCCAAAGAATTCAAAGGCATAACCTTGGTGGGTGGGGAATCTTCAAAGAAGGTTTATCCGGGTTTTTCCCCTTTGGAAGCGGTGGGATTTGCAAGGGGTTTGTTCTCAAAGGTTTATGGGATAACGATATTCACCCGGAAAAACGAGGCCGAAAGGCTTTTGGCAAAAACCAAAGCGGGATTTAATGCCTTTATATCCCAAATAGTCTTCGAAACCGAAAATATGAGGAAAGTCTTAAAAGAATATTACAAACTTTGCAATTCCGAGGGCATAAAACCCGCAACGATATATATAAGTTTGGCACCGGCCTCTAAGAAAAAGGATATAGAATTTATGGAATGGCTTGGCGTTTACATCCCAGAGGACATAAAAAGGTATTTGCTTGAAGACGAAGGGTTAATTGAAAAAAGGAGCATTGAAATCGTTGAAAGATTGGCCCTTGATGTTTCTACAACGGAGGGCGAATTGGGTATAAATGTTGAACATGTTATGTATAACAACTTGCAGGTTGCCGGTTATACATTACACAGAATAAAGGAGGTATGCGGATGGAAATAAAGATATCTTTAAACGGCAAATATCCCAGAAGCGAGGGTTTGGTTAAAATAACAAGGGATTACGATAGGGGAAGGGTGGATTACGACACCCTTATGGAGGGGTATAGAAGGGATTACGAGGATCTCTTAAAACTCCAAGAAGGTCTTGATATGGTATCAGATGGTTTGTTAATATGGGATGACATAATAAGACCCATTTCCCAATTCGTTGAGGGCGCGGAAGTTGGAGGCCTTATAAGGTATTTTGAAACCAACACCTTTGTAAGGAAGATAACATTCAAGGGCAAGGATTTCGTATTTGAACCCGATAAGTTCTTACACTATTTCCGTTTTGGAAACTTGGCCATACTTCCCGGACCTTATACCCTTTGGGTTTTCTCGGAGGGGTTGGGAATAGAAGATTTGGGGGAAATCCTTGGGAAATTGGTTAGCAAACTCGTGAAAGCAAATTATGGGTATATTTACCTTCAAGAGCCTGCCTTACCCTTTTACGGTGATAGGGAACACTTCAAGCCTTTTGAAAGGGCCATTAAAACCATAAGGGAGAACTCCTACGGGGCAAAAGTGATAGTTAATACATACTTTTCGCCTATAAATAAGGTTTTGGGTTTTCTGTTATCCTTAGATGTGGATGGAATAGGCTTAGACTTTACATTCAATGACATTGAGGATATAAAAAGGGTTTGGAAATTGGATAAGGGTATGGTTGCGGGTATAGTTGATACCACAAACTCTTTAATAGAAACCCCGGGGGATGTTAGGGAGGTTGTTGATGAGATCCTTTCTTTGGATTTACCCTTTGTTATATTTACGGGTTCTTCGGATTTTGAATTCTTGCCAAGGGAAATTGCGGATAAAAAGTTTGATTTTTTGAAAAGGTTAAAGGAGGTGCTGAAATGATTAAGCCCCTTTTAACGCATGAAATAGGTTCCCTTGCAAAGCCAAATTGGAGGGTTAAGGCCATAAGGGGGATAAGGTTAAACGATGATGATATAGAGTATGCAAAGAAATGGGGGGATTTTTTAAAGGAGGATTACGGGGAGCTCCTGGATATTTTGAGAAGGAGGGGGGGTTTTACTCAGGAGGAAAAGGAGAAGATAATTTATTATTCTTCCCTTTTTGCAACAAGGCTTTTGGAAAAGGCGGGTTTGGATGTGGTTTTTGACGGTGAGCAACACAGGGTTGAGATGTACGAACATCCCGTTAAAAACATAGAAGGGTTTAGGTTTTACGGCCATGTTAGGAGTTTTGATAACAAGTATTACAGAAAGGCGGCCATTACGGAGAAACCTAAACTCAAAAAGTTTTACCATTTAGATGAATACAAAACCATATCCTCCTTTGCCAAGAAAGATGTTAAAATTCCCTTAACGGGTGCATACACTTTGGTTGATTGGTCCTTTGACGAGTATTACCTTAAAGGGGTTGAAATAGGGGTTAAAGGTGTGGTTGAGAGGCGTAAGAGGGCGAGGTGGGAGTTTTTAAAGGATATTTCCGAGAATGTTATAAAGCCTAACATAAAGGCTTTAATAGATGAGGGGGCGAAGTTTATACAGATAGACGAACCCGCGGCAACCACAAAGAGGAACGAGATAGATATATTCGTGGATTCCGTAATTGCATCCGTAGGAGAAAATAAGGGTAAAGCGTTTTTTGGTATGCATATATGCTTTTCCGACTATTCCCTATTGTTTCCGGAGATAAAGAGGTTAGAGGGTTATATTAACGAGTTGCATTTTGAGTATGCAAACAGGGATACAAAGGAGTTGGGGGTTTCCGAGGGTAAGAGGAGGGGTTATGAGATACTAAAAACATTAAAGGATTACAATTTTGTTGTTGGACTTGGTGTTTTGGATGTGCATACGGACTTTATAGAGCCTGCGGAATTGATAAGGGATAGGGTTCTTTTCGCATTGGAAATAATCCAAGACACTAATAGAATCTTTGTTGCCCCGGATTGCGGTTTGAGGACGAGGACATGGGAAGTGGCCTATGAGAAACTTTGTAGGATGGTTGAAGGGGTTGAAATGGTTAAGGGCAAGTTAAAGGTGGGATAATCTTCCCCATTATAATATCCTCCTTCAATGCTCCGTTTGATACTTACCCTACTAATTCTTGTGGTCAACCTTTTCCTATCAAATTTTCATATACACAAAACGGTTTACGAACCCCAAAACTGCCCGGCCTATGTCTTAAATAACTACATACCCCAAACATTTGAACCCCCACAACCCGTTTTTGAAAGCTTGGGGGAATTTTTTGAGGTAAAAAACTTTAAAGAAAATTACACATTTTGGCATTTAAATGTTCCGTCCGTATTAAATGTGCGCTCTCCACCCCATAAGGTTTAACCTCTTTCAATCTTTAAGAAAAATTTAAAAAACTTAAAGGTTTAAGGCAAAAAGGAGGTGAAAAATGATATGGATAATAATAAGCGATGCTTTTGCAAAGGTTTGCGTTAAGGATGAAAGCGGAAGGCCCGTTTATGGGGCTTATGTTAGGACAAAAAGGGATTGGGAATTGACCGGAGAGGATGGGTGTGTAAATATAAAAAGGGATGACAGCCTTTTTGTTAGTAGGGTGGGGTATAAGACATATAAGGGTGTTTTTAAGGAGGAAATACTTTTACAATCCTCCCCAATAATATTACATCCCGTTGAGGTTTCCGTTGAGGGGTTTTCCCAACTCTCAAAAATACCCTTTCACATATCAACACCGGAGGATTACTTTAACATATACGAGGCGGGGGTTAGCGCATACGGGCCCCCATCTTTAACTAAGGTTAATATAAGGGGATTTGACAGGAAAAGGTATGAGGTTTTACTTGATGGTTTTGTCATATCGGATGAATCGTCATCGGAGGACCACCCTTTGGGTATTTTCCCCACCAACGAAGTATTGGGTGTAATTAAGGGTTCTGCTGGGAGTATATTCGGAGGGAATTCCTTGGGTGGTGCGTTAATACTTGAAAATCAAAAACCCGACAATGGTTTAACCTTTAAACCAAAAATAAACATAAGCAATCTTGGATTTTCTTTATCCGGGGAACTCTCATACGGAGGGGAGAGATATGGGGCCCTCATTTCCGGTGCTTTTAGGGGATTGGGTGATTACATTGAAAACTCTTGGGATACTACTATAAACATTAAAGGTGGGCTTTATTACGGTGGATTTTCCGCATACGGGTATTATAAAGATCAGGTTTTCGGAATACCCCTTGAAGAATCTTACTCCCATAACAAATTCACAATGCTTTACGCAAAGTTTAAAGGTCTCGGATTTTCGTATCAGAACCTTGACCAAAGGGAATTTGAGGAAGAGGAAGAAACCGTTATCAAACAAGAAAACTTTCAGGGTATATATTCAACCGTATGGGACAGATTGGGCTTATATCTAAGGGGGTTTTACGGCAGGTTTCATACGGGGGACAGCCTTAGGTATATTTTCTCCTCCCTTAGGTATGTTTTAATACAAAGGGAAATTTATGAAATTATTGGAGGCTTAAACTTTCAGTTTGGGAACCACCCCTTTATATTCGGTTTCCTCATAGGCGGAAACTATGATATAAACAACCTATTCATTTCCGGAACGATAAGCAAATCCTCCCGTGTTCCAGACCTTTATGAAAGGTTTTTTGTGGGATACCATCACGCCCTAGGTAGGTATGATATAGGAAACCCCGATTTAAAGCCCGAAAACTCATACGAAGGACAAATTGGTATAACCATTAACATAAAAAACATAATCCTATCCACAAACGGATACTACAACAGGGTTTATGGGTATATCTATCCCAAGAATATCAAGGCGGATACATTTAAGTGGGAAAATGCGGAATATGTGGATTTTAGGGGTTTAGAGTTTGAATCAAAGGTTGTAATCGGAAGGGGCATTTTAACATCAAGCATTACAATACCCAACAACCGGTTATACAACGGCGATAGTGTTCCGTACTCCCCAAGGCCCGAAATATCCTTAGGCGGTGAAATAAACCTTTTCGGATTAACATTTAAACCCTTTTACAGGTGGAACTATGCGGGTTTTAGCATAATAAACATATCCGTCTTAAAAAACCTTGGGAAATTCCAAATATCAACGGGTGTTAATAACCTCTTAAACGAGAACTATATAGAACCCACATACCCAAGACGAATACCCCAACCCGGAAGGCTGTTTTTCCTCAACCTTTCCGCCTCAATCTGAAACCGAAGGGTAATAATTCCCCGAGCTTAACCCTTTTAAACCCGTTGTATACCTCCGTATCGCCTTCCCCAAACTCCCACATAACCTGCCTGCAAGCACCACATGGATAAACCTCAACCAATTCACCCTTAAAAGATGCCACCAAAACTACCGCCAAAAGTTTTCTATAACCCTCGGAAACCCCCTTAAAAATCGCCACCCTTTCCGCACAAACCGTTAAACCATACGATGAATTCTCAACATTCACACCAAAAAACCTTTTAACATCCCCCTCCCCATTCTCCATAATTGCACAACTCGATACTAAGAACCGCGAGTAGGGGGCATAGGAGTTTTGTAAATTTTTTACCACCTCTTGAAAGATGTCCTCAAAGTTCAATCTCAAAATCCCCCCTAAAAGAAAAACCAAAATCCGGCTGGTAGGATGAACCTAAGGAAAAGGAGTAGTTTTTCCTCTTAACCTTTACACCTAGCCTAGGAAAACCGTCCAAGAATCCGCCAAGTATTGCAAAATAAGGGGTATCAAAGGATAAGGATACAAATCCGTCCCTTTTGAGTTTAAACCCCCTACCGTCGGGGGAAAAGGCTCCGCCGAAACATAGCATTGCTATACCATTCCTTAATGATACCCTTAAATCCCCCTCGGGGAGTGCAAACTCCTTTTTTCCGGTGCCCCATATAACGGGTGATGTTAAAACATTGTTTATGGAAAAAAATGTTAAAATGTTTTTTCCCAAATATCCACCGAAAACATCAAAACCCCCACCGCTTCCCCAATCGCTCAAAAACTTTGCATATATAAATTTCCCCTTAAACCCGTAAACAAAATCCCCCTTGGTTCTTTGAGTTCTAAAAGAAACCTTTCCCGCCCAAAAATTACCCCTACCTATGACTTCGGGTTGATTATCGGACGATGGTGGCTTCGTGGTATCGGGAAGGCGGGTTATTAAAACATCCCCAGACCTATAAATTACACCCTCCAATGCGGAGCTTTTATAAGATAATATTCCTCCACCGTAAAAGTCTCCGGGAATTATGCCCGAGGATATACCCAAGTTAAATCCATCTTTTTGTTTAAGCCCGTATGGGCTTTCCCCAAAAATTGCCGTTTTTGATGTGAATTCAACAACATTATACTGAAAATTTACGAATTCCAAGGCAAACATTACTCGTATGCGGACTTCAAAATATAAACCACAACATCCTCATAAGACAAACCCATATGCTTGGCCTCCGCGGGCAGGTCTGAGAGTTCCGTCATCCCAGGTATTGTGTTTATTTCAAGGGCGAAAACATCCCCATCCGTTGCTATGAAATCAACCCTTGAAAATCCTTTACAATCGATTTCCCTATGCAATAATAGAGCGGTGTCCTGCGCCTTTTTGTAAAGTTCCTCTGGCAACTCGGCGGGTATTATAAACTCGGTTTCCCCCTTTGTGTATTTTGCAACATAATCGTAAAACTCCCTTTTTTTTACCCTCAATTCAAGGATGGGTAGGGCAAAAGCGTTCCTTCCCGTTCCCAAAACCCCAACCGTTATTTCCTTACCCTTGATATACTTTTCAACGAGTGTATCCCCGAAGGTTTTTAGGTTTTCTTTCAAAGCATCCCTTAAATCGTCCGGATTTTTACAAATCTTTGTGCCCACGGATGAACCCTCACGGCGGGGTTTTATTATTACCGGATAACCAACCCTTTCCGCGAACCCAAAAGCTTTATCAATTCCATCGTAATCCCTTATTAAGACAAAATCCGGAACCCTTACGCCCAAACCCCTACAAACCAGTTTAAAAATATACTTGTCTATGCCCACCGCACTGGCGACGACGCCGGAACCGGTGTAAGGTATTTTCAGCATTTCCAAAAACCCCTGAACCGTACCGTCCTCCCCCGGTCTTCCATGCATCATTATTACCGCCAAATCCGGGGGGTTTTGAACAAAATCCCTTATATTATCCCCACAAAAATCCACAATGGGGGCATTTATACCCAGATTTTCCAAAGCCTTTTGCACATTTTTCGCAGACCTAAAACTAACATCCCTTTCCGACGATTCCCCACCCGCAAGTATTACAACCCTTTTACCCCTTAAATCGTTTATGTCCATTATTTATAAGGAAAACGCCACCCACTTCTTTATTTCGCCACTCTGCAAGAGCATCAAAACCGAACCCTTCTTTTTGGCTTCGGATATGGCCTTCTCGTAATCCTGTATACCCTTTATCTCGTAGTCGTTAACCTTTAAAATAACATCCCCGGGTTCTATACCCACGCTTTCCGCAACGCTTCCCGGTTTAACGCTATCAACTATAACTTTTCCACCGCTTTCCTTAACCGTAATACCTATTTCCCTTGAACTTGCCTTTTCCTCCGTCTTCTCAGCCTTTGTCATAAACTTTTCCGCAGAACCCAATTTAACCGTTATAACATTTTCCTTCCCATTCCTAAGAACCTTTACCTTTACACTTTCCCCGGGTTTTTTACTCTGAACATAAGACCTGAGCTGTAAGGAGTTTTTGATCTCCTTTCCATCAATTTCCACGATTATATCACCCTCTTTTAAACCCGACTTTTCGGCCGGGGAACCCTTAACCACATCCGTAATTATTACTCCATAAGGCTTTTTGAGTTTAAAGTGTTTTGCTATATCCATATCAACATCCTGCATGTATATACCCAAGTATCCCCTCTCAACCCTTCCCTTTTCTATCAACTGCTCCGCAACATTCCTTGCTATGTTTATGGGTATTGCAAAACCTACACCCGCATATTGCCCCGTACTGCTGATTATAGCGGTATTCACACCCACAACCTCCCCCTTAACATTTACGAGGGGGCCTCCGGAGTTGCCGGGGTTTATGGCCGCATCCGTTTGCAAGAAGTCCTGAATTGATGGGGCATCACGCATAACACCTATTTCCCTATGCTTTGCGCTTATTACCCCCACCGTAACCGTTGAAGATAGACCAAAGGGGCTACCTATGGCCATTACCCAATCCCCAACCCTTAATTCATCGGAATCCCCCAGCTTTGCAACCTGAAATTCGTCCTTACTCTCAAACTTTAAAACCGCTATATCCGTTGCAGAATCCGTTCCAACGATTTCAACCTTTTCTATTACGGTCCCGTCGTAAAGTTTTATTGTTATCTTATCCATACCGCTTACAACATGGTTGTTGGTCATAACATAATAGGTATTCCCATTCTTTTTGAAAATAAAACCCGAACCCAGACTGTTCCTCCTATACTCCCTCCATTGGGGACCGAAGAAATACTCAAAAAAGGGATCCAAGGGTATTTCCACCCTAACCTTACCCGTGCCCTCAATATTTACAACCGAAGGCAAAACGCTTTCCGCTATATCCGCAAAAGATGGTATTGTTATAGTCGGTGCGTTATTTGGGGTTCTTACGGTTTGTTTTCCTTTTTCGGAAGATTCAACGGCTTTAAGGTTCTCCGTAATATTGGCCCTTGCGCTTACTATCAATCCCACGAGAATACCAATTATACCTATACTTACCAATCCCAAAGCCTTTTTCATAAGCAAATATTTTAAGGCTGAATGATTTTTACACAAGAACCCAACAACTTTATAATACTTTGAACATTGGAGGGCGTAAAAAGGTTATGGATTTTCCCATTTATATTAACTGTGGGGCTCCCTTTTGTTTCCCTTTTTGCCGCGGGTTTATTTTCCATTTTTTCTGGTAATATACCCCTTGGGATATTTTGGTTTTCGCTACTTTTAGGATATATAGCCATATATATACACATCCGCCTTGCAACACCAAAACATATAATAGATGTAATGAAATTCGCAAAGAATGGAATCCCATTGCCGCCTTCGGTAATAACATATTATTACGATGTAAATCGGGTTGTGGAAAAATTGAGGGAAGAGTTTGTGATAACACCCTTTCAAGTTGCCAAAAAAATTGATGAGATTTATATTACACTTTCCAAAACCATAAACGAGACAACGGATATTTTGCAAAACATAAACATCCAGATAAACCAAATATCTTCATCCGTGGACGAAATTTCGAGGGTATTTGAAGAGATAGTCTCCAAAAACTTAACACAACTTTCGGAATCGGCGGATTATAATCAAAAAAATGTGGAAACGGGTTTAAAGGACTTGGAGGATAACTTAAAGGTTTTTTATACCGTTGATCAATCTTTTGAGGATTTCACAAAAAGCCTTGAAAATATTAAAAGAAGCCTCACAAAACTTTCCGAAAATTCTCAAAATCTAGAAGATATAGGGAAAATGATAACCGTTTTGGCATACGAGGTTTCCTTGGGAGCTGCCAAGTATAAAGATTTGCCGGGTATAGGAAAACTTTCCCAAGAGATAAGAAACCTTTCCATAAGTTCCAGGGAGGATATTCGGAAAACGCATGAAATTTTGGACAGAATGGGCATTACGATAGATTATAACATTAAAGAATCCGAAAGCATTAGGGAAAGTTTAAAGGGTATATCCAATAGGGTCAAGGGTATTAACGAAAACTTCCTTAATATTCGCGATTCGGTAAGGATACTCGTTGATAAGTCGGAGACGATAATAAGAACGATAGAAGAAGCCTCCGCATCCATCACCGAGATAAGTGTGGCCTTATATGAAATGAATACCGCGGTTCAGGAATTATACTCGGATATGAACTACTTCCAAAAAACATTTGCCGACCTTGAAAAGGAGATTAAAGAAATACTGTTAATTTATTCGGAACAAAAAAGGAGTCCCAAGGTTGAAAGGATTAGGATCTTATCTTATGCGGTTTTGAGAACTTCATATCCTTTGATATTATTACTGGGAGCCTTTTATTTCTGGAACCTTGGAAACATTGCGGCATCTTTTATTTTGGGTGCTGGGGGTCTTATGGATCTATTCGCTTTAATCTTAATAAGGCTATCCGCCGCCGACTTTATAGTTAAATCCATCCGAGGAAATGGAACTTTAACCAATATCATAAATCTGTATGTACCCTTTAATAAGGTTGTTGAGTTTGCCAGAGAAGAATTTATTAATAAGCCAAGGGAAATTGCCGAATCGGTATCCTTGGCTTTGGTGTCTTTGCGCGGAAAGTTGGGGGAAATATCCGTTTCTTTGAGACAAATTATCGCGCAAATATCCCAAATATCCGCATCAACTTCCGAAATATCGGGTGCCTTTAACGAGGTTTTATTACCAAGTATTGAAGATTTAAAAAGCTCTTCAAAAATTTCATATGCCAACGCCTTAAAGGGTTTTGAATTCGTAAGTAATAACATAGTGGATTTTGAAAAAACACTGCAATCTATAAGCTCTTTGATGGAAAGTTTAAAGGGTATTACGGGTTTTGCCCGAGACCTAAACACCATATCATCGGAGATGTTGAAAATAATTGAAAAAATAAAGATACTCTCAATAAACGCCACGGTGGAGACTTTTAGGCTTAGGGAGGAAACATCATTTGAGGTTATATCCCGCGAGATTAGAGCACTTTCGGAAAAAAGCGGCATCATAATGAGATCCTTGGGTGATGGTATGGAAATCTTACGAAAAAACATAGAAAATATAGTAAAAGAAAGCGTAGAATGGATGGAGATTTTAAGAAAATCGTCGGAAAATGCCCAAAAAATAAAGAGAATTTTTGAAGACATAAAGTTTGGAATAGAATCCTCCGATAGACTAATAGATGACATTTCGCAAGCCATATACGAATCTTCGTCCTCCATTAATGAAATAGCAGCGGTATTAAGCGAACTTGACAAAATCGCACAAAAGATAAGCTATACTACCTTAGAAATAAACGATAACTTGCAAATAATTTCCGAAAACCTACGCGAACTTGTACCTTCCGGAAAGGAAGAAATGAAAGAAGAGCTTAGTATTCTGAGGGTTGCGGAATGAAAGGTAAAAAGTTTGAACTTTTAAAGGATTTATTGGATGACCTTATAATACTTTCTATCAACGCGGAAATGCAGGATTACGAACCTATGAGGGTTCTTGCGGGTGATATTAGGGAAATAGCGGAGAGGATGAAAACCATAATTTTGGAATTGGAGGAGAACTATGACAAGGGTGATGATAATTGATGATGCAAAGTTTATGAGGACGCTTATAAAAAAGGCCTTGGAGGATGCGGGTTTTGAGGTTGTGGGGGAGGCGGATAACGGGGAAAAGGCAATAGAGGTTTTTAAAGAAGTCAATCCGGATATAGTTACCCTTGATGTGGTTATGCCGGATAAGAGCGGAATAGAGGTTTTAAAAGAAATTCTCAAAATAAAACCGGATGTGAAGGTTATAATAGTTTCGGCTATGGGGCAAACGGATATGATAACCGAGGCTTTGAATTTGGGGGCAAAGGATTATGTCGTAAAACCTTTCCAACCCCATACGCTTGTAGAGGTCATAAAAAGGGTTGCACAGTCATGATTATATCGGATGATCAATTGGATGCAATAAGGGAAACCATTAACATATCGGCGGGGCAGAGCGCGACGGCCTTGTCCGAATTATTGGGATGTAGGGTTAATATGGAAGTTCCGGAGATAAGGTTTGTGGAAATTAACAAACTCGGCGAAGTTTTGTCGGAGGAAACGAAAAGCTTTTTATCGTTTTTCAGCAACTTTGAGAAGAATTTTAGCGGGAATATAGTGGTGGCATACGAGGAGAATCAAAAGGAAAAACTCGTAAGCATTGTGATAAATAGGTATGGCATTTCCGTGGATGAGGAAAACATCCTTGAAGAGGTATCAAACATAGTTTTCGGAGCCTTTGTTGGGGGGCTTTCCAATTTCATAGGGTTAAACATAACATTTTCACCCCCGAAAAAAGTGAAGGTTTTGGAGGAGTTGGGAAATATATCCGATTCCGTAATCATCCTCGGAGAGGTTTTACTTTTACCCGAGGTAAATGGGAAGATTAAGGCCAAAATCCTCATAATACCCACGAGGGAATCCGTTTCACTACTCTTGGATAAATTAAGGGGTTTGCTGGGATGAAGGAATTGTTGAAACTTAAAGAGATTTTGCCCAAAGATCCGGAAACTTTAAACAATTTGGGTGTGGTATATTACCACCACGGATTGTATAAAGAAGCATTAAAATTGTTTAAAATGGCTTGGTATTACAGCGGTTATAAACTCAATATTGCAAAGAATAATCTGGAAACTCTGGCAAGGCGTTTGAATATAAACCCGGCGGATATTACCATAGACGAGAAAAAAGATGTAAATGACTTGAAGACCATAGAAACACTGATATTCATGGGTCAAGAGGAAAAGGCGGAAATACTGTTAAAGGAGTACATTGAAAGCAACCCCAACATGTTGGATGCTTTGCGCATGGCCGCGGCTTTATCAAAGAACCTTGGGAAATACGAGGATACGGTTGAATACACGAAAAAAATATTATCCATACGCCCGGACGATGTTGATGCGAAAAAGCTTTTAGCGGAAGCCCTGTACAACCTTGGAAAACTTGAAGAGTCTTTGAGTATATTGAAGAATATTGTTAAAGAGCACGAGGATGCGGAAGCCTATTTCTTGATGTCTTTCGTATATGGTGAAATGGGGGATTACGAAAATGCCGAACTTGCCATGCTTAAGGCCCAGGAGATAAACCCATCTCTATCCGGAGGGGAGAACATACTAAGCCTATACACCAATACCCCTAAGGCTCCAAAACAGGTAAAACAGGGTACGGAAAGCGGGATAGTGTTGGCAAAGGCTTATTTGAATAAGGGTTTAATAGAGGAGGCTTCAAGGGAATTGCGAAGGGTAAAGATCGGCACCTTAACATTAAAAGCCCGCAAGGATTACGATTTTATCAAGAGCGTTTTGGCAATAATAAAGGGGGAGTACGAAGAGGCTTTACAGATCTGCGAGTCCTATAAGGCTTCTATAAGGAGAGAGCCCGATATGTTAAAATTGGGTGCCGTAGCAAATTTTCAACTGGGAAATATAAGCGAAGCGGTTGATTTATTGCGGGAAGCGAATAACGGAAAGGTTGATGAGTTTATGTGGCTAATATATCAATTAAAGAGGAAAGCCGTTGAGATTCCCGAACCCGATAAAAATTTTGCCCATATATACAACTCCGCCGTTTTTATGTTAAACGAGGGGAGATTTGATGAGGTTTTACGGGTTTTGAACGATAATCGCCCTTATTCCAAGATTTTGAGGGCTAGGGCATATGTGGGGAAGGGTGAATACGAAAGGGGTTTAAAGGAAATAGAAGGGGTACAAAACTTTGATGCCGATATAATAAGGGCCTTTGTACTGTTTAAACTACAACGATACGATGAGGTTATGAACTTATCCAACACCTTAAAACCCACATCTAAGGAGTTAAAGTCGGAAACCTTCCTAGTGAATATCCCAAATCTGAGTTATCCCCTACCCATACTCGTGGAATTCCCATACGAGAGGTTTTACGGGTCATCTTTGTACGGGATAAAAAAGGCGTTTTCTTATGGTAATATTAAAGCGGTTTTAAAGGTTATTGACCTCAGTATGAGGTTTGGAAAAACGCCCGAGCACATTAAGTATTTATCCATTGTATCCTTCCTTATCGGTAAAATATCGCTTGCGGAATACCTTTTGGGAAATTTAAAGGGTAAGGGCATTATAGACCTTGAATCCTTGGAGATCCTCGGTATAATTGAGGAATGGAAGGGCAACGGTAGGGTGGCTTTATCAATATTCGGAGAACTATTAAAAAAGGGCAAGAAAGAAGCGGCTATGCATATCTTACGGATATTGGTAAAGATGAACCTATACGAAATGGCTTATAACTTTTACAATAAAAACAAATTTCCCGAACATCCGGAAATAATGTTTTGGCTTGGTGAGGTTATGTTGGGGTTGGGAAACCTCTCCGAGGCGGAAAGAATAGGCAAAGAATTGATAAAAATGGGAGATGAAAGGGGATATCTTCTTTTAGGGGAATCTTTGTTTAAAAAGGAGGATTATCATGGGGCGTTGGAAAACTTGATTAAGGTAAAGGGAGGTTATGCCGAGCAGAAAGCCCATTTCTTGGTGGGTAATATCTATGCTTTGATGGGAAACAACGAGGAGGCGATAAAACATTGGGAAAAGGCCGTTAAATTAAATTACGATAAAAGCATATCATCGCGCGCGAGTAGAAACCTACAAGGTTTGAAAAACTTCTTCCTAAACCTGAAAAAATGAGGGGAAGTATAAGTGCAACCTCAATCCTTGAAGTTTTACAGATGTTGTCCCTGAGCGGCCGGGAAGGAGTTTTGCATATTAGGAGAAAGGAAGATATTTTAAGCGTAAATGAGGGGGCAAGGATATACATAAAAAACGGGAAGGTGTGCTTTATATCCATTGAAGGGGCAAAAACCCTCATAGATGCTGCAAAACAAAGGTTGGGTGCGGATTTGAATGTAAAGGAAGAGGAGCAAGTTTTAAAAATGATATACGATGAAAGAATTTCGGATATAGTTGAAGATATTATAAGGGATAGGCTTTTAATTGTGGCAACATGGAAGGATGGGGAATACGAGTTCGTTGATGAAACCGTTGACCTTCCCGAAATTTATCCCATATCATCCCTAATTATTTCCGTTGTTAGCTCATTGGACGAAACCGCCGAGGTTATTGATATTTCCCCATTTGCAATACCCGTAATAGAGCCCAAGGGTAGGGTGGAAGAAAAGCTATCATCCGAAGAATGGAAGGTATTATGTTGGATAAATGGGGAAAGGAATGTCCTTGAAATTTCGGAATTGTCTTCTTTAAGTTTCTCAAAAACGGTTT
The DNA here is from genome assembly GCA_039802605.1 of Caldifarciminota bacterium. Taxonomy (GTDB): domain Bacteria; phylum Hydrothermota; class Hydrothermia; order LBFQ01; family LBFQ01; genus Caldipriscus. The sequence continues at coordinate 105,767 of JBDRWW010000006.1, forward strand.
TGGGTATAAGGGGTCTGTTGGACAAAGGGATTATAACTTTAAAAGAGCCTATAAACATTCCGGACAAAGAATCCCTAAAAAAGGAGGTATTGGACCTTTACAGGAGCGGCAGATATTCCGAGGTTATTCAAAAAATAGATAGGTTAATATCCGTCATGCCCGAGGATAGGGATTTGATACTGATAAAAGCGGAAAGTTTGTATAAAATTGAAAGGTATGAGGAAGTTGTTAGGGTATTATCGCAACTTTTGGAAAGGGAAAACGACCCCAATTTAAAGAGGTTTTTCGGGTATGCGTTGGTTGGGGCGGGGAGGTTCAAGGAAGCCCTAAGGGTTTTGGAAAGCGTAGGCGAGGGGGTTTTAAGTGAAATGCTTAGGATGTTGATAAGCGCTTTGAAGGAAAGGGAGGGGTTGATATGAGGGCTTTGGTATTAAGTGGAGGATCTACGAGGGGTGCCTTGCAGGTTGGGGCGTTAAGGGCGTTGGTTGAAAGGGGTTTTGAATTCGACCTAATAATTGGGGTTTCAATAGGCTCCTTAAACGGCGTTTTCTTCGCGCATAATCCCGGTATGGAAACGGTTAAAAAACTTGAAAATATATGGCTATCCGTAAAAAAGAAAGATATATTTCCCGAAGGTAGGGTGAAGGCCTTGATAAGGGTTATAAGTAATAAGAAGAGTTTGTTTTCAAACGACGCCCTTTACAAATTCGTTTTAAAGAACACACCCGTTATGACATTTGCGGAGTTGAAGGTGCGAACCCTTATACCCGCGGTTGATATAAAAACGAAGGATGTGTATGTTTTTGGGAAGGACCCTTACGATTCGGTTCCCGATGCCTTAATGGCCTCCTCCGCTTTACCCCCCTATTTCCCCCCTTGGAAGTATAAGGGAATGATGCTAATAGACGGGGGGTTTTACAGTAACCTTCCGTATGATATTGCCATAAACGAAGGGGCTAAGGAAATAGTGGCCTTACATATTACGGGTGGCAGGTCATTTGACGACGAAATATACAATATATATGGAATTTTGGCAAAATCGGTGGGAATTTTACTTGAAGCGAGGTTAAAGGAGCAGGTAGAGATAGCAAAAAAGAAAAGGGCTAAGGTTTTGTATATACCCCTTGAACCCCCCGTTGATGTATCGATTTTTGATTTTACAAAAACGAAATTGTTAATAGAAATGGGATACGAGCAAGCCGTTAAGGCTTTGGAAGAGAGGGAAAAAGATGGGTTTGCAAACAGGATGAAAGGTTTATTTAAAAAGATAACCGATTTGAAGGGTGTTCTTACTTCCAAAAAGTCCTAAGAAAGTGTATGAGTAGTCAAAGGTTATACTTTTATACTCCAAACCCCCAAAAAGGGATAGCCCGCTTAGAAAATCCAAACCATAACCGCCGTTCAACCACCTATACCTACTATCATACGCAAAACCCAAATTGAGTATGTTTATACCCAACTGCCCCCCGAGTTTAAAGGAAAAGCCCGAGGAGGAATATCCGTTTATTTCCAGAAAACCGTAAAACCTATCGTTGTATATCCTATCCCCTAAGGATAATCTAAAAGGCAAAACATCCCTTAAAACTCCTATTGGAAAAACCTCATATCCCAAATTATCGACAATAGCATAAACTTCGTTTTTAAACGCTTTTAACTCCCAATACCTTGAAGCCAAGATGTAAATGTTTATTCCCAAACCCGTTTCATTTGGGGCCAAACCTATATAACCCAAACCCACACCCGAAACTATGCGGTATTGTTTAAAGTCAAAAATTTTACCCGCGGAAAACCTTACAAAGTTCGAAGAGAATTTACCTATCACTTCACCTTGATCGTTTGTTAAATCCATATTGCCGGATGAAAAAAACCTAAGATTCCCCCAAAAACCCTTGTATTCACCCCCTACCTCACCCCCAAACATACCCGCAACCCAGTTATAACCCGAAGAATACGCATACGAGGGCTTATAATATTCGGCCTTTAAAGAAAAAACCGAAAAATCGTTTAAGAATATGTCATAAGCAACGGCAAAGGATATTATAAGCGTCATTTTTCCAGATTGGCAAACAATTCATCAACCTTTTTCCTAAGTTCGGATACCTTTTCCGCCGCTTCCCCTTTGAGACCCCTGCCCTTTTCCTCTATTTCCCTTTCCAATTGGTCTTTGATCTCCCTAAGCCTTTTTAATGTATCTTTACCCCTTTTTGCGATCTTCCCCCTAACTTCTTTACCCGTGTAAGGTGTGGTTAGAAGCGTTATAAGGGAACCAACCGTTAAACCTATAACCATTCCCGCAAAGAAGGATACAATTTCTCCTCCGTTGTTTCTCATAGTCAAGTATTATAAGGGTGATATAAGGGGTGTGTTTTTCAAGGTTTGGCGTAAAACATTCCGGCAACCAACTTTGGATAAAAGTCCGTTGATTTTCTCGGCATCCTTTTGCCCTCATTCGCAACCCTTAAAACATCCATCGGTTTTGTTGGGGAAAGGATAACGCTTAAAAATCCCTTTCCTTTACCCTCTTTTAAAACCCTTTTCAAATCCCTTTCGTATCCCACTATTAAATCGTAATTACCCTCAAAAATGTAAAAGTCCGATATATAAGCGGGAACATTCATAAGGATGTTATCCCTTTTCCTCGGTATAAATCCTAAGGGTTTGCCGTTGTGTGGCAAAACGATTAGTGGGATTAAACCCTCTCTAATTACACTTTCCAAAACCTCTTCCGAACTCAAAGTAAGAATATCAATTTCTTTCCCCTCTATAAACCTTTTCAATTCCGAAAGTTTAGCCCTTATAATTCTATGCGTTGGCAATATAAACAGGTTTGGGTCATTGACATCCATAAGCGCTACCAAAACATCCCCATCTAATGCTTCAAACCTATGATGCCCATCCGCAATATAAACATCCTTTGGTATTTCCCCCTTGAAATCGGTTAGGAAAACCTCGGTTTTGACACCTCCATACTCAAAATCCCCTATTTTTTCCCCTTCTTTTAGGGACGATACGACTTTTCCGTCATCTTTAAATATGCACATAACCGGGGCAAACTGGTACCCATAATTTTTAAAAATCCCTTTATAAAATTCAACACCTTCGGGGAACACATCTTCGTGGGGATAGAATTTGTATTCACCTTTGTTGAGGAACCCCACCAAAGCCTTCCTAATATGTTTTTCCCCGTAAATATTAAATTCCTGTTTTATAAGGATAAAACCTTCATCCACAAAAACCAAGTCTTCTTTTAAAATCCTTTCGGTTTCTTCCCGTAAAACATTCCATAGGTTTTCATAGGGTATGGGGTCTGGATTTTTGGGAACGAAAACCTTTAAAGGTTTCACTTGAAGAAATCTATAATTACCTTCGCCGCCTCTATTGATGCCCTAAGTTGCGCCTCTTTTGTTTGCGCACCTATGTGCGGGGTTATTATGACATTTTCCAATTCTAAAATCTCCTTTGGTGGTGGTTCGCTTTCAAACACATCGAGGGCGGCTATTACATCCCTCCTTTCCTTTAAAAACTTTACCAAATCATGGGTTGGTATTAGCTCACCCCTTGCCGTATTAACAATAACCGCTTGCTCTTTTAACTTCATAAGTAAAGGGTAATTTATAATCCCGCGGGTTTCATCCGTTAAAGGCAGGTGTAAGGACACTATGTTGGCGGTTTCAAAGAGTTCGCCGAGTTCCAATCTTTTATAAACCCCCCTATCAACTACATCGTAATAAACTATTTCCGCGCCGAAAGCCTCGCACCTTTTTGCAACCTCCAAACCTATGTTTCCAAGCCCTACAAGACCCACAACCTTCCCATATATCTCCCTACCTTTAAGGGACTTTTTTTCCCATTTGCCCGCCTTTGTTGATAAATGGGCATAAGGTATCATCCGGAGGGCGGAAAGCATTAAACCTAAGGTTAATTCCGCAACGGAAATTGAAGTTGCCCTCGGTGTGTTCCTTACCTCTATGCCCTTGGATTTGGCGTATTCAACATCTATGTTATCAAGCCCAACACCCGCCCTAACTATTAGTTTAAGGCTTTTACACCTATCAATGAATTCGCTATTAACCCTTGTCGCACTCCTTACTATTATGGCATCTGCATTCTCAAACCCCTCTTTTCTCAAAACATCAAAACCATTCCTTTTTAAAAGTTCAACACCCGCATCGTCAATATCATCCATTATGGCAACGGAGGGCATACGGGGATTTTAAGGTTGTTATTTGTTAAAACACCCCCTTAACCTCCTCAACTTTATCGCCTATCCTAACTTTTAGGATATATGCGCCTCTTTTAACATCCAACTTAAACCTATGCTTTCCAGCGGGTAAATACCCAAAACTAAACCTCTTTACAAGCCTACCACTTGTGGTATATACATTTATGCCAACATAGGAGGACTTTTGTAGGGTTATGAGTATTTCGTTTTTGCCTATGGTTATAATTTTTTGTGTATGTGCTATATCTTCTGTTATTGACAATGATGAACCTA
>JBDRWW010000007.1:0-78349 GCA_039802605.1 Caldifarciminota bacterium
GGAATCTCCGATAGTGTAAAAACCCCCGGGGGTTGCCGAACGGTTTTTGTGTGGCTTCATTATTAAGAAAACGCATTTATAACGCAAAAATAATGACTTAAATAAAACGAAACGGCCTTTTAGGAAAGGGGGGTTGCCGAACACCGTATAAAAGCAGTTGTAAAGCCATAAAAATGGTTTAAAACGCAAATAAAATGACACATTTTAAAACGCAAACAACGATATAATTGAAACAATACAAAACCGCTAATTAATCAACTTACAAAAACAACGAATTTTTTGCCCCCAATTTATCACCGTGGTTATTGAAAAAGTGGAGATAAAACCCTTGTAAGGCATTTTATTTTACCCCCAAACTCGGAATCCTTTAATAAAAAAACCCATTAAACCGCAAACTTCCCCTATATAATACCCACCTTATGAAACTCTTGGAGTATGCCTCAAAGGAAATATTCAGCTCCTACGGGATCCCCGTGCAAAAGGGTATATTGGCAAGGGATTTATCGGAGGTTGAAGGGGCGTTAGAACAGTTGGAATTTCCCGTTGTTATAAAGGCTCAGGTGCCCGTTGGGGGTAGGGGTAAGGCTGGTGGTGTTAAGTTGGCTAACACAAAAGAGGAAGCCATTGAAAAGGCAAAGGCCATATTCTCCTTGGAAATAAAGGGGATACCGGTAAAAAAGGTTTTGGTTGCAAATGCGGAAGACATTAAAAGGGAATACTATGTGGGTATAACCCTTGATAGGAGGTTTTCAAAACCAGTATTCATAACATCAAAAGAGGGGGGAGTTGATATTGAAGAAATAGCGAGGAAAAAACCCCAAGCCTTGATAAAAAAGTACATTGATAGGCCTTTAAGGGGATTTGAAGCCCGGGAATTGGCCTTTGAGGTTTTTGATGAACCCGATTTAGCGATGCAGGCGGCGGATATATTTTTAAAACTCTCAAAGGTTTATTTTGATGTTGATTGCCAACTTGCGGAAATAAACCCTCTGGCATTAACCGGGGATGGAAAGTTAAAGGCCTTGGATGCAAAAATTATAGTTGATGATAACGCCCTTTACAGGCAAGAAGATGCCATGAGGTTAAGGGATAGGGAATACGAAAACCCCGAAGAGGAAGAGGCAAAAGAGGCGGGATTATCCTATGTAAAACTTGATGGATATATAGGGTGTATGGTGAATGGGGCGGGTTTAGCAATGGCTACGATGGATGTTATAAAGTATTGGGGTGGAGAACCGGCCAATTTCCTTGATGTTGGTGGCTCATCAAATCCGGAAAAGGTTAAAAAGGCTATGGAGATTATTTTAAGGGATAAGAATGTAAAGTCGGTATTCATCAACATTTTCGGTGGAATAACGAGGTGCGACGACATAGCAAAGGGTTTAATAGAGGCTTTCAGCACTATGAAAATAAAAGTTCCCGTGGTTGTCAGGCTTACGGGAACAAACGAGGATATTGGGAGGGAAATGCTTGAGAGGAGTGGGTTGCCCATAAAAACGGCAAAAACCATGTCTGAGGGGGCGCGCCTTGCGGTTTCCCTTGCAAAAGAAACAGAACAACCTTAGAATATCCGCATGAAACAAAGGGGGGCAGGGAGTATGGAAAAGTTATATAAGGGAAATATAGGTAAAACCAAAAAAGGAGGTAGGAGATGGCAAAGGAATTTGTAACAAAGGCTGAACTCGTTGCGCAAGTTGCAAAAAAGGCAGGCTTAAAGAAGGCCGATGCCGAAAAGGCTGTAAATGCCTTTATAGAAACCGTAAAGGATAACCTTGGCAAGGGTAAGGGTGTGCGTATAATAGGGTTTGGCACATTTGCCGTGCGTCAGAGGAAAGCCCGCAAGAGCAGGAACCCGAGGACCGGGCAACCCATAACCATACCCGCAACCAAGGTGCCCGCGTTCAAGGCTAGTGCTTCCCTAAAAGCCCTGGTTGCGGGTAAGAAGTAAAATTAACCTAACCAAAACCCTGCCCCCCTTGATTATCATACTATCGTGCAACTATTTTTCCTTACCTTCCCCGCCAAACCCTTCAAGCGAAGGCAACGAAATATTCCCGGATGAACCCTCCAAGGTTTTAACCAATTTTAAAAACTCCTTGGAACTCTTTTACGACAAAACCGTTTATTTAAACTGCTTCTCCTCAAACTTTACATTTCAACCCGATAAGGGATTACCCTACCCTTTAAACCAACCTTGGGAAAAGGGTGAGGAGGACAAAATTATTTCTAACCTTTTATACTCCCTTGATTTCAGTGTGTCAAATCCCGCAAGGGTATCATATACGGTTAATCACTCTTCAATTTCCTCCGATAGCGCGTATATGAATGTTTCTTTTGAGTTCAGGTTTATCTTCAAAAACATCGGGGAAAAGTTTGCAAGGTCACAAGCGGATATATACCTTTTTAGGCAGGGGGATGGGAGGTGGGTTATAACATACTGGCAAGACAACAAACTGGATACCCTATCTTTTGGGGAGTTAAAATTTGAATTTAAATAATCCACGGAAAAGGGTGTTTATTTAACCACTATCTTCTTTATACCCCCTCCTGTCTTTACGAAGTAGGTACCGGAGGTTAAGTAAACCCAACCTTCGCCCTCAAAAACCTCTTTACCCGAAATTGAATAAACCCCGGCCCTATATGGCAGATAAAGCATTTTGCCTTCCAACCTTATGTCTTCTCTTGTTTTCCCCTTTTCTTCAACGGCAAGTTCATCATCACCACCCAGGGCGCATGTCAACACCGTCCAGTACATATCCAAATCGGTAGCGGAATACCTATACACCCATAACGCCCCAAACCACCATTGTCCATAGGCACTTGGGGTTATTTTGTATGTGGTTCCATTTATCTGCCACCAGTTTTGCCAAAAACCACCACCCGAGAAAGATGGAGGCCTAGGGGTTGATATGGTATCCGCCCGTGTAGTTCCACAATATTCGGGACCCCAAGAGGTTGGGCTTGTCCAAAGTGCCTTCATAACCGCAACCCTAAAAGTGTTGTTATATACCGTATAAGGTTCGGAGCAAAAAGGACCATCCCAAGTGTTGGGGCATTTGTGATAAAAAGCGGCATGGAATTCGTCCGCCGTTACCGATGTAATACCCGGACACCATTGCCACCTCGCCTCGGTATGAACCGTGGGTGTTCTGCTTTCAACGGTTGAATTGTCCAGGGCAAACCATGACCATCCGGAAGGCGGAATACCGGTGGCGTGAAGGCCGTGAATATCACCATCCGTTGAAGACCATTGCCTCTCGTAAAGGATTAAACTCCTTGTGCTGCTAGCACTCAAACTCCTTGAAACCGAAAGCCAAGGCTGGTTTACGGGTCTTGATGTCATATAAACCGTTGTTGATGTCCAAGAACCTCCCCAACCCCTGGAGGCATCCGTAAACAAGTGTTCTATACGGTTACTGTTAGTATTGTTACATGGATCCGGACAACTGTTGGGGTTTTTCCAGTTATAAACCGCTTGTATAGTGTTATCGCCACCGTTAGACGAAGGGCAAACCGGAGAACTACCCCTAGGGTCATTTGAGGTTTCAAGCATTATTTGATTGTTATCGTATGCGGAACCGTTTCTGTTCGGTCCATCATAGGAGGTACTCCATGAAGCCCCACAATTCGTACTCCTTGCTATCCTAACACCCACCCCATCCGCAATACCATCACGGTCGGCATCAGAAGAGAAATTCAATTTATTCATCCCTATAAACCACCAATTGTCAAGTCCTGTGCATCCACAACTGCTCGTCCATTGTCCATAACATCCGCTCGTTCCCCAATTGAATTCCGCATTTACATAAGGTGTTATTGTGGATACGGTAGTATTATCAACCCAAACGCTAAAGCTATAAGAAAAGGGGTTGGATGCATGGAAAACGAATGCCCCCACATCGTAATCGGGGAAATAATAATCGCTTGTATATGCCAAAACGAGGATTTTCCTATAATCCTCCTCCCCTATGGCAACCTCTCCGACATTGTAAGAAGGACTTTGGACACAGAACCATAGGTTCCATGTATTACCCTGATCGATGGATCTGGCAACTACGGCGCACTCATTTGTATGACTAACAGAACACCATACACTGCAATTGCTAACATTAAAGGCCGCAACCAATGTGTCCGCACTTCCAACCTCAACGATTGTGGGATTATACTCATAAGCCGTACTCGTAGCAACGGCAATATTTGACCAGTTTGTACCGTCAAGGGGTGTGATTATTCCGTCATCCCATTTAAAGGGTTTTTTCATAACATCCTGTCTTGGTGGTGCGATTTGGGCGGGTTCAAGGTTTGCCTTTAACTTTTTCGCCTGTTCCTCATCCCTTATGGCATTTGCAAGTCTTATGGCATCGTCTATATAATCCTCCAAAAATACAAAATCCCAAGGGTTATATGTTGATAGGAATTTGGCCTTGTATTCCAATATCCTCTCGTTTAACGGGTGTTCTTGGGGGCATGGCAGTCCCTTAACCTCGTACCTTTCACATGTGGCCCTTTTTGCAGTCTTCTCGTAATATTCGTTCAATATCGGCCTTATGGATTCCCAATTTTGCGTAAGAGATTGGAATTTCTTTAAAGCGTACTGTAAATTAAACTCATCAACCCTCTTCTGCCTTTCGGGAGACCACCCGGGAAATGGGGCGGTTATACCCTCTTCGGTTTTTGATGTTATAACGGGGTTATCCCCTTTTATAGCTTGGGGAACCCCTTTAAAATCCTTCAACTGCGGCACCGATGTAATGAGTATCCACATCATAGAAATAATATTCTAAGGCTGAACGGTTTCTTTTGTCAAACCCCTTTAAAATACCCGGTTATGGCCGTGCTCCTAACATCCGAGAATAAGGTTATAGTTCAGGGGATAACGGGAAGGGATGGTTCTTTCCATACAAAGTTGATGCTTGAATACGGGACAAAGGTTGTTGGGGGGATAACACCCGGAAAGGAAGGGCAAGAGGTTCACGGGGTTCCCGTTTTTAATACCGTAAAGAAGGCCGTAAGGGAAACGGGTGCGGATACGAGTATTATATTCGTTCCCGCAAGGTTTGCCGCCGATGCCATAATGGAGGCGGCCGATGCCGGAATAAAGTTAATAGTTGTGATTACGGAGGGGATACCGGTTAAGGATATGTTGGAAGCCAAAGCTTTTGCCGAAAGTAAGGGGGCCAGGATAATAGGCCCAAACTGTCCTGGGCTTATAACTCCTGGGCAATCAAAGGTTGGGATATTACCCGCACACATATTTAAACCCGGAAAAATAGGGGTTGTTTCAAGGAGCGGAACACTAACATACGAAATAGTTTCACATCTTACGGCGAATGGTTTCGGTCAGAGTACGGCCATTGGGATAGGTGGAGACCCAATAATAGGCACAAAGTTCGTTGATGTTTTAAAGTTGTTTAAAGAGGATCCGGATACGGAGGCCGTTGTACTAATAGGTGAAATAGGTGGAACGGATGAACAGGATGCCGCCGAATATATAAAAAACGAATTCAACAAACCGGTTGTGGCGTTTATAGCGGGTAGAACGGCACCAAGGGAAAAGAGGATGGGGCATGCGGGTGCGATAATAATGGGTTCAGAGGGAACTTATGAAGAAAAGAGGAAAAAGTTTGAAGAGGTTGGGGTGAAGGTTGCCGATCTACCCGAGGAGGTGCCAAAGTTGTTAAAGGAGGTTTTGGGATAATGCCGAAGGTTGATAGGTTCTTTTATGTTGAAGGTGGTGAGGGGGATAAAGAGGTTTTATTTATACACGGGGCTGGGGGTTCCCATCAAAACTGGATATTGCAGATAAGGAATCCTTTGGAAGGGTACCGTTTTGTATCCCTTGATTTACCGGGACATGGTAAGACAGAGGGAAGCCCAAAGGATTCGGCGGAAGGTTATGCGGAAGATGTAATAGAATTTGTTGAGAAGAAGGGGCTTAAAAATATCGTTTCTATCGTCGGGCATTCCCTGGGTGGGTGTATAGCCTTATGGTGTTATTTTAAAGGTTTGGATACCAAATCTTTGGTTCTGGTTTCATCCGCTTTGAAACTATGGGGGGCGAAGGCCTTTAACGAACCCCCCGATAGGTATGCGATATGCGATTCCCTTTTTTACGATTGGAGGTTAAGGGCTCAGTGCAAGAAAGGTAATATAGGATTGTTTAACCTGGATTTTGAGGTTTTGAAGGCGGATTTAAAGGCGGCAGAAAACTGCGATTTAAGGGGATTTGCCGATAAAATCCAAGTGCCGGTTTTGTTCGTGTACGGATATTTTGATAAGATGTTGCCTTTTTGGGCGGTTGATGAAAGCTTTTACCTTCTAAGGGATAGGGCTAAAAAAGTGGGCGTTGAGGCCGCACATATGCCAATGGTGGAAAAGCCCGAGGTTTTCAATTCAATATTAAAAAACTTCCTACCATAAAACAAAACGGAAGTAAAATACCGGGATATGAGGATAGCATCCCTAAGGGCGTATGAAATCCTCGATTCCCGTGGTAATCCAACTTTAATGGTTAAGTGTATAACCGAGGACGGAACGGTTGGAGTTGCAAAGGTTCCATCCGGGGCTTCAAAGGGGAAAAACGAAGCGCTAGAATTGAGGGATGGGAACAGTAGGTTTAAGGGTAAGGGTGTTTTAAAGGCCGTTAGAAATGTTGAAGATGAAATAGCCAAAGCCTTAGTCGGTAGGAATGTATTGGATCAACAGGGCATTGATAAAATCCTTTTAAACCTTGATGGAACTCCCGATAAAAGCAGGTTGGGAGCAAATGCAATACTTGGTACATCCCTGGCGGTTGCCCACGCGGCGGCAAATTATTTGGGAATACCACTTTACAGGTACATAGGTGGTGTATCCGCTAAGGTTTTACCAGTTCCACTGATGAACTTCATAAACGGAGGGGTGCATGCGGATAACAACCTTGACATTCAGGAGTTTATGGTGGTGCCAAAGGGATTTGAAAGGTTTAGGGATAGGGTTAGGTGTGGGAGCGAAATATTTCATACGCTAAGAGGCATTTTAAAGGATAAGGGTTTAAATACGGGATTGGGGGATGAGGGGGGGTTTGCTCCAAACCTATCCTCGCATAAAGAGGCACTTGACCTTTTGATGTTGGCAATTGAAAAGGCGGGATACAAACCCGGTGAAAATGTGTTTTTAGCCCTTGATTGCGCCGCATCCTCTTTTTACGATGGGGAAAAGGGCATATATTCCTTTGAAGGCGAGGAGCTGAACGGAAAAGATCTTATGGGTATATATGCGGATTACATAAACAACTATCCGATAATATCCATAGAAGATCCCTTTGCAGAAGAGGATTACGACTCCTGGAAGGCTTTCACACAAAAGTTTGGGGAAAAAATATTCATAGTGGGTGATGACCTTTACACCACAAATCCAAAGCTCATAAAAAACGGCATAGAAAACAAATATTCAAACGCCGTTTTGATAAAACTAAATCAAATAGGCACCCTAACCGAAACCCTTGAAGCGATTGAAATGACAAAGAGCGCCGGGTGGAGGGCGATAATTTCCCACCGTTCAGGAGAAACGGAGGATACAACAATAGCGGATTTATCCGTTGGAACAAATGCCGGGTGGATTAAGACGGGCTCCGTTGCCAGATCTGAGAGGGTGGCAAAATATAACAGGTTAATAGAAATAGAATGGGAAATGGGAATATGATTGTTTTAGCGCTTTTTACGATGGCAAAGCCTAATCCCATATCTTGGGAGGAGGTTGCAAGTGGGTATATGTCTGGGGTATTTGAGAGTAAGGCTGTTTGGTACGATACCACATACAAGGAATTGCTTGATACCGCATCGGATAATGTGGTCTTGGTTTTCTTGGGTAGGAGGCCTAGCGGGGGTTTTGGGATAAAGGTAAAGGAAGTCAAAACCGATGGGAAGAAGATTTATATAACCGCATATGAAACCTGCCCAAAACCGGATGAAATGGTTATACAGGTGATAACATCCCCTTTCGCGGCCATAAGGTTGGACATAAACAAAAAACTACCATTGGAGTTAAAAATAGAGGGGTGTAAGAAATGATAAACCTTTTACTTTTGACATTACCCTCGGTTGATAGCATTAAGGCAAATGTGTATTTCCTAGCCTCGGAAAAATGCGAGGGTAGATTTACGGGCTCAAAGGGCGAAAAAATAGCAAGGGAATACATAAAGAAAAAGTTGAGATCTTACGGTTATAAAGTTGGGGAACAAGGGTTTAAGGTTTTGGTAAAGTTGGAGGCAGGAAAGGGAACTTTTTTCAAAATCGGGAAAAGCGAATTTCAATTGAATAAGGACTTTTTGCCCCTTTCGTTTTCATCCGAGGGAAAGGTTAAGGGGGAGGTGGTTTTTGCGGGATGGGGAATAGACGATTCCACATATAGCGATTACCAAAACTTGGATGTAAAGGATAAGATAGTTTTATTGTTCAGATATTCAAAGGAGGATAGCGCCAACCGTTTTGAAAGTTTCGCGGATATACCCACAAAACTAAGGATAGCAAGGGAAAAGGGTGCTAAGGGTGTAATACTCGTAAATCCACCGGATTATGAGGATGAACTGAGGCCTATAAGGGTTAATGAATTCCAGAATTCGGGAATATTGGCTGTAATGGTAAAAAGGGAGGTTGCGGAGAGGATACTAGGCAGGGATATTAAAACCCTATACGATAGCCTGAAATTAAAATATATGTCTTTCAACACGGGTAAAACCGTTGAAATGGGTGTAAAGTTCAAGAAGCTATATAAAAAATCCGCAAATGTTTATGCCGTTTTGAACGGTAAGAGGGGAAAGTGGATAATTTTTGGGGCACATTATGACCACCTAGGATGGGGGGGAATTGGGAGCGGTTCTCTAAAACCCGATACCAATGCAATACACCCCGGTGCGGACGATAACGCCTCGGGCGTTTCCCTGGTTTTGGAGGCCGCAAGGGTTATGTCAAAGAACAAACCAAATGTTGGGTATATCTTTGTGTTTTTCAGTGGGGAGGAATTGGGTTTGTTGGGTTCAAAGGAGTTCGTAAAACACCTTCCCGTTCCCAAGGAAAGCGTTATAGTTTATCTGAACTTTGATATGGTTGGAAGGTTAAGGGATTCCGCGTTTTCTGTTTTGGGAGCAAAAAGTGGAGAGGGTTTTGACGAGTTGGTGGAAAGGGTAGCCCAAAAAAACGGTTTTAAGATTGCCTTGGGTGAGGGGGCCGTTGGTCCGAGTGATCACACATCCTTCTACCTCGCGGGTATACCTGTCGCCTTTTTCTTCACGGGAACCCATGAGGATTACCACAAGCCTTCGGATACACCCGATAAAATAAATTACGAGGGGATAAGAGAAATCCTAAAAATAGCCCTTGAAATTGCGGACAGTTTGGGTAATAGGGGTTATATGAAGTATGTTAGGGTTAAGGAAGAGTACGAGGGTAGAAGGACGGCTAGGTTAAAGGTTAAATTGGGAATTATACCCGCTTATGGGGCTCCGGTTGAGGGGGTACAAGTTGATGGCGTTGTCCCGGGTGGCGTTGCGGAAACAAGCGGTATTAAGGCTGGGGATATTATTGTTTCCATTGGCGGTAAAACGATAAAAAACCTTTACGATTATATGGATGTTATGTCAAGGTATAATCCGGGGGATAGAACCGTAATAGTGGTCAGGAGGAGTGGGGAATTCGTTGAAATACCCGTTGAATTTCCAAAATGAGGGGGAAAAGGAAAAAAGATGTTAAAAAACTCTATTACACAAAATCCGAGGTAATGCAGATCACGGGTTTAAATTACCAACAAATAAAGGCTTTTGAGGATAAGAAGTTTATAACCCCGGCAAAAATCCAAAACCGTAGGAGATATTACTCATACGAAAGCCTAAAAAAGTTAAAATTGGCATCCGCCCTTTTGGAAAATCATAGCATAAACGATATAGTTTCAAATTTTGATAAGATGGTTTTGGAGGCAAAGATGAGCCTCTACAAAAAGACCCTTTCGCAAATAAAAAATAAGATAGAAATGCTCCTCAACGGTCATCAATCCTGACAAATGTGCGTTTATCTATAAACGAAACTAGACTGTCCTTTATGAATAAGCTATCACCCCCAAGGGCAATGGAGCTTATCCCGTATTTGCAAAACTTAAAGGTATAGTGCCTTATGCTGTAAATGTTATTGCTATCCCTTGTAATCCTGCTTTCTACTATAAAACAATCCCCTTCCCTAATTTCTCTCCCCGAAGATGTGGTATTATACCCCTCCAATTGCCAAGAGGTTTCCGAAAGGGGGTATATAAATAGGGGTATTCCATCGGCCTTTATCCATTCCCCATCCCTTTCCATAACCATCCTCTCCCCCGCAATCTCCCAATAATAATTCCCCTCGGAATGATAAGCCTTAAACTTCGTATAGTATTTCCCATCCCCCAGCATATCAACCTCATAATCCTCCCCAAAATTGATATAATCGTAGGTAAGGTATCCTATGTTTTTACACGAAATTAGGAAAAAAACTATAATAAGCCTTTTCAAGGGGTTTGGGAATTTTAAGGTTGTCCCTTGTGTTGGGTGAATTTCAATCGGGCTCATGACCCGGATTTATTGTAAGGATATCTAATCCCCTTACCGTTGCATATGGCACATAACCTTTCTTTTTTGCTTTTGAATAAAAATCATCAATTAGATCCTTTTGGGTAACATAGTCTATAACCAAAACAAGTTTGCCAGCCCGTCTAAAAACATCAAGATGGGCTATAATACTATCAGTCTCTTCGGGTGAACGGGGTGTGTTATCAATATACCAAGTATCTTCCCTACCAATACCATCGACTACCTGAAGATAATCCGGGTGAGAAGAAAGGGCCTCGCCATTTTGTGGAATGATTAAGAAATTCTTTCTGCCTTTGGTTACCCGGGCGTAGTTGGCAATGGCTTTCACAAAATCCACCATTTCCTGCTCTGCTGTTTCTCTGTTCAAGCCACTCTCACCTCCTGGTCCCCAATATTCGTAAGCATCAATTACATCAAGATATACACCATCAAAATTTGCTTCAATGACCTTGTCAAGATACTGAAAAATTATAGATTGCCACTCCTTTTCCCAATATTTCACTTTATAATTTCCAGGCCAATCAGGGTTTTCAGGCCCAAGCCAGGATGGTGCTTCGGGGTCAGGGATGCCATTCGCGTCCGCATCCCAACTGTCGTTCCAATACCACCTATAGTTTTCAGCCTCACCAATGCTCATATACGCCAACACGAGCTTGGGTCCGCCGGGACTATTTTTAAGGGCAGCAATTTGCTCAGCATTGAATTTACCACTTTCACTTCCATTGGAGGAGTAATCAATTATAACTAAATCGTATTTTGTTTCCCCTATTGCTGTCAGGTCTATATTTTGCAACTGATATACAAAGTCATTAACATCATCGAGTGTTAAGGGTTCCAAGGGATTTTTATAACAACGGGCAAAAAACAAAGTAACTATTAATAAACCCCCTCTCAACTTCTTCATAGGTAAGCATTATAAGATTGGAAAAATTTTAGGATAACAACTCAATAAGGAAGTCTGTGAGTTTTTCGTATATCTCCTTGTTCAAACCACTTAAAGCCTTTTTGTGCATTTCAACGGTTTCGAAATCACCCCTGCGAACGGGCCCCGTTAAGCCTTCCTTCCCAAACTTTAAAAAGTTTTTTACGGATGTCAATAAAAGTTTTTCGTAATCCTCCCTTTGCAAACCCAACCCTTTAAATATCCTCTCTGAGGTTAGAAGGGGCACATATATTAAGTTTGAAAGCAAGACGGCGGCGGCGTGGTATAAAACCTTTTTATCCCTTTCAATAGTCTTAAACCTCAAACCCAGATTTTCGGATAAACCCCTTAAAACATTAATAGCCCTATCGGTTCCCTCCACCACAACGGTTATACCATTCCACAAATCCGGGTCGGGTTCGGAAAAGGCCTGTAAGGGATGAAAGGATGCCCTTTCTTTATCCTTAGGAAGTATTTCAGAGGTTAATGCACCGGAAAAATGGCAAAAAACCGGAAAGTCCAAATGAAAGTATTGCCTTGAAACCTCCTCAATTTCCGCATCCTTGGAGGCTATAAAAAGTATATCCCCCCTTTCAAACAATTCACCACCTTTGCGGCGGGAAAATATTTTAACATCAAAACCCTTACCCTTTAAAAACAGATAGAAAGAATACCCAACCCTACCCTTGCCTATTATTTGAACCCTCATACTTCCAAGCCTTTTGAAGAATAAAGGAAGATGAAACCAAGGCGGCGGTTTCCACGCGGAGGATTATACCCCCAAGGCTAAAACCCTCAAAACCCGATTTTATTATATTTTCCTTTTCTTCATCCGTGAAATCCCCTTCCGGACCTATGAGGATAATGGTCTTTCTCCCGTAATCCGCATCATATATGTATTTTTCCGAGCCTATCAAACCGGCGAGTTTTTTATCAAAATCTCCGGATATACTCAAAACCTCTTCCAAAGGTTTGGGTTCCGTTATTTCCGGTATATCCGACCTTCCGCATTGTTTAACGGCCGATATTATAATCCTCTCCCACCTGTCCTTTTTTTCCTTTGGCCTTTTAACCGTCCTTTCGCATATAGTCGGTATAATCCTTGAAACCCCTATTTCCACGAGTTTTTCTATTAAATCGTCAAACCTCGTACCCTTTGGAGGGGATACCGCCACTGTTAATTCTATTGGAGGCAGGAGTTTTGGCAATTCTTGCAAAATCTTAACCTTAGCAACATCCCTTTCAAAGGAAACTATTTCTGCCAAGTATTCCCTTTTCCCATCAAAAACCCTAAGTTTGTCCCCCAATTTCATCCTCAAAACCCTCTTTAAGTGGTGATATTCCCCACCCTCTATTATTCCAAAATCCCCTTCAAACCTTCCCAAAAATCTATGAAGAGATCCTATATTGAGCATAGGTTATTAACCAAATAATGCATAAGGTTATTAATAATACGGTGGCTGAAAAGTTTGACTTCCACAAAAGTGTCCTTAAAATCACATCCAAAATGTAGTATCCGGATGACGCCAAGGCAACCAATACCCAACTAAAAGATAGCCTACTAAGGGTTATAACGGCAAGGGTTAGTAAAAATGGGGAATACCAAGGCAATGTTGTAAAAAGGCCATCCCTGATTATCCCCATAACAACGAATATTGCCAAGGAGAATGTCCTTTTAAGGGTTGGGGAAAGGGGCAAAACCGCAAAAGTAGGATCAAAATATATTTTCACCGTGGTGCTTAAAAGCGTTAATATTCCCCCGATTACAACGATTATGTAGTTCAACTAGCCAAATATGGCCCTTTTCAGGTAATCCACAAACTGCGGTCCGCCTTTTTGTGCGGCGAATGTTAGCAATGCGGGTGCGGCCTTCAAGATGAATTTCGCTATCTCCGTTGCGTTTATCGTGTCTATATCCTTTCCGTGGAATAGGGGTTTTAACTGCTCAAATAGATATTGAATATCTTCGTCATTCATTTTTAGGAAAACCTTCCTAACCTCATAGGCCAATTCGTATTCCCTTCTGTTTATCGCCTTCCAAAACCTATCGTGATATTCCTTTAACCTTTTCTTTGAGAGGTCTCCCTCTTTTAAGGCTTTTGCACCAACTTCACCCGCTATTGAACCCGAAAGTAAAGCCGCCGGTATTCCCCCACCCGAAATTGGCTCGGCTAACCTCGCCGCATCTCCAACAACCATAACGCCATCCCCGTATATTTCCATTTTATGCCCACCAACGGGGACAACGCTACTTATAACACCCAATATTTTACCGCCTTTAAAGTAGGTATTAACGAACCTTTCGAGGTAGGGTTTGGCGCCTATTTCCGGGGGAACCAAAGCAACACCAACCCCGACATTGCCGTAATGCCCACCCTTTGGAAAACTCCAACCGTATCCCTTATAACAATACTCGTCGCCCGTAAAGAAGTCTATCCTCCCATCTTCAATTGCGGGATGAACCATAAAGTATTCCATAACATAGTGATAATCCTCTGGATCCATATCCAACTTTAAACCCGCCTGTTTCCCCACATTTGAACCCGGCCCATCCGCACCTATTACAAGCCTACACTCAACTATTTCCGTCTTACCCCTATGTGAAAAATGCACAAGCCATTTGTCCCCTTTCCTTTCAAGTTTGTTAAATGTGGCGTTTGTCAGTATTTCCGCACCGGCCTCCGCGGCCTTTTGGGCAACAAACCTATCAAAAATCCTCCTTTCCAACACATAACCTACACCCTCCTTTTTTATTTCCATGTAATCCCCGTTTGGAGCGTAAAACCTGGCCTTGTTTATCCTTGATGCTATGAACCTCGGATCGGGTTCAAAGAACAGGGTTAAGGATTGGTGAGATATACCCTCGGCACACTGAACCACCATCCCTACCTCGGGTTTCCT
Source organism: Caldifarciminota bacterium (assembly GCA_039802605.1). Taxonomy (GTDB): domain Bacteria; phylum Hydrothermota; class Hydrothermia; order LBFQ01; family LBFQ01; genus Caldipriscus. The sequence continues at coordinate 14,418 of JBDRWW010000007.1, forward strand.
TTCAAGTAGCAGGACCTTTGCGCCCCCTTCTGCTAACTTCTTGGCCGCCATTGAACCGGCAGGACCCGCACCCACTACTACGGCATCGTACTTTTCCATAATGGGAATTATACGCTTGAAAAGTCCTTTGGCTTAAAGTTTTTTGGATTTAAAACCTTAACATCCTTGCCGTCCTTGTGCTTTAAAACGATAAGCCCCCTTTTGTTGGCATACCTATCCGCAAACTGATGGAACTTCATCCCCGCAACCGCACCGTACAACTTATAACCTTTGTACTCGGGGAAAAACTTTAAAAACCTCTTTTCCAACTCTTCAACAAACTCATCAACATCATCAACCCTTAATGTTGTCTTCACCTCCAAAACTATAACATAATCGTCGCCTAAAACAATGCCATCCACTTCCATATTGTCATCACCCTTTTCAACCTTCACATTTGACATAACCTTAAAACCTTTAAATCCCAACTTGCTTAACGCATACTTTAAACCCTCCCTTATTGTATCTTCCGTATAGTCTTGCCAAATGCCGTTTAAATTTGCTACCGCTTTGGTTGTGTTCCTTACCTCTTCGGAAACTTTACTTATTTGAATACTTAACTTTTTTATTTGTTCATCCGTTTCAGCCTGTCTCTCAGCAAGTTCTTTTATCTTTTTATCCGTTTCTTTCAGCATTTTATCAGTTTCCTCCTGTCTTTTTGCAAGGCTATCAACCAATTTCCTCGTTTCTTTTAACATCTTATCCGTTTCCTCTTGGCTCTTTGCCAACCTGTCAAGCCTTTCGCCAACATCATCAAGCCTTCTACCAACATCATCAAGCCTTTTTCCCACCTCTTTTAGTATCTCCCATATTTCTTTTGCATTCTCCATACAACGAGAATTATAAACCCGCAAAGGTGATTAAAACCTATAAAAACCGCGTTAAAATATACACTTGAACCTTTTGGATTCCCTGTTTTTAATTGCCGGTATATCTTCACGGGATTTGGGATTCTATAAAGACATTTCGGATGAAACCCTTTTAAAACCGCCTCCGGTACTTCAATTCTTTGAAAAACCCTTAAAAATGTACGAATTTGGGGATACTTTGGTCGCACAATTGGGTGATTTTGATTTCAAAAAATTGTTAAATCTACCTTGGTGGGTAAGATTTTCGGAAACCAATGTTTCCAGCAGGATTACTTACAGGGATTCGTTTGTTGTGCACATAATGGATATTCTATACTGTCAAGAATACTTTGAAAAAAGGGCTTTTTCAAAACTCAAGAGCGACTTTATTCAAAGGGTTAGGAGCTCAATTACACACATTTGGGATACGGTTGAAACATCGGACACCCTTTCAAAGGATGATTACAGAGTATTGGAAGAAGGGGTTAATTGGAACTTTTTGTTGAATTCCTTTAACTGCCTTTTGAAATTGGATACCACAAAGTTGAAACCTATACCCGATACGGGTATTTACATATATAAAACCGCTTTTGGCGATGTAGCCATTGGTGGTAATGGAAATAACATTTTTGAAGGAAACTATAAGGCTATAATAGACTTCGGCGGGGATGATAGGTATTATCTTGATAGTACGGTTTTGGTGGTAGATTTTTCGGGAAACGATTCGTATTACGGAAACATAGGCGGGGGTTTTATGGGTTCATCGGTTGTTTATGACTTTGAAGGCGATGATTTTTATAACTGTACGAATTACTCCTGCGGGAGCGGATTATTGGGTTTTGGTATGATTTTTGATAAGTCTGGAAACGACATATATGCCGGAGGAATACATGTTATGGGTGCGGGTACTTTTGGTGGTGGTTTTCTCGTGGATATGCAAGGGGATGATATTTATAAAGGGGTAATTTATGGGCAGGGTTTTGGTGGGCCTTTGGGCGTGGGGCTTTTATACGACAAAGGGGGGAACGATCTTTATACCATTGGGTACGGCCCTATACACGAACCCTTGTATAAATCCCAAAGGGAAGGGTTTGGACAGGGTTTTGGTTTTGGTATAAGGGAGGATTTGGGTGGAGGGTTTGGTATTCTGCTTGACTTTTCCGGAAACGATGTTTATAACTCGGGAACTTTCGCACAAGGGGCATCTTATTGGTATGCTTTTGGTTTCCTTTACGATGGGGATGGGGATGATAGATATATTTGTACGCAATACTGCCAAGGTTCCGGGATACATTTATCTACGGCGCTTTTTAAGGATGTAGGGGGGAATGACATGTATTTTTCCTTCGGAGGTCCTTCCGTTGGCGCCGGACACGATTTATCCGTTGGTATTTTTTACGATTCTACGGGAAACGATTTTTATAGGACGCACTCCGGTATTGGTTTGGGTTGGACGAATTCCGTAGGCATTTTTATAGACCTTATGGGTGATGATACATATTCCGTTATAGGGTGCGATTATTCCTTTGGTGGGGCAAATGTTGAGAGGGAAATGGGTGGAATTGGTATATTTTTGGATGGAGAAGGGAAAGACTCTTACAACTGTAATGTTAAAAAGGGTTTTTGGGTTAAAGGTCAATGGGGTTTTGGTTGGGATAGGTAGGGTTTTACTTTATCTTCCACTTCCCTCAACCTTTTAACAACCCTGTTTTTGCCGAGGTATTCCAACATATGGAACAAACTCGGGCCAACGGAAACCCCCGATACCGCTACCCTTACGGCATGAATTAATAGCGCGTGCTTTGCACCTATTTCGTCGGCATATCCCCTTAAAACCCCTTCTATCCTTTCAAATTTCCAATCATCAATTTCCTCAAATCTATTTGCCAACTCCCGTAAGTATTGGAATATGTTCTCATGCGACAACCTTTTCCTTATGGCATCCGGATCGTAAGGAAAATCATCCCTATATACAAAAACCCCATACTCAAAGAAATCCCTTAATGTCTTTACCCTTTCCTTAAAGAGTTTTACCAGTATGGGTATGTAATCCTCATCTACATCGTACCCCTCACCCTGGGCCTTTAAATATTCGTTGTAATCTTTTATCTCCCTCACGAGGGTTTCGTCATCCCTCATCCTTATATACTCCGAGTTCATCCATAAAAGTTTTTGATGGTCGAAGACCGCGGGACTTTTATTAACATTTGTGATCTCAAACAGTTTGATCATCTCATCCTTGCTTATGATTTCTCTATTGTCACCCGGAGACCATCCCAACAAAACCAAATAGTTGAAAAGGGCATCGGGTAATATACCCTGATTCCTAAACTCTTCAAGGGATGTTGCGCCGTGCCTCTTTGAGAGTTTTTGCCTATCCGGACCCAAAATCATCGACAGATGCGCGAATTTTGGTATTTCCCAACCAAATGCCTGGTAAATCAATATCTGCTTTGGGGTATTGGCCAAATGGTCATCCCCCCTTATAACATGCGTTATACCCATAAGGTGATCATCTATTACAACCGCAAAGTTGTATGTTGGAAAGCCGTCCGAACGGACTATTATAAAATCCCCTCCCAAATCCTTGGTATTATAAGTTACCTTTCCGCGAACCAAGTCTTCAAAGGTTATATCCATATAGTCGGGCATCTTAAACCTTATAGAAAATGGCTTTCCTTCCTTTAAGTTTTTTTCTATTTCTTCCGGGCTCAACCTCAAACATTTCCGCGAATACCTGTAAGGCTTTTTCATCATCTCCGCCAACTTCCTCTCCTCTTCCAACTCCTCCTCCGTGCAAAAACACCTATAAGCATGCCCCATATCTATTAACCTTTGGGCGTGTTCTTTATAAATATCAAGCCTTTGGCTTTGATAAACTTCCGGTTCATCCCACTCCACACCCAACCACCTTAAACCCTCTATAATCCCCAGAACCCACTCCTCTTTAAACCTGCTCCTGTCGGTATCCTCTATTCGCAAGAGAAATTTCCCCTTTTTTGCCCTCGCATAAAGGTAGTTATAAATACAAGTCCTCGCACCTCCCACATGCAAAAACCCCGTGGGACTTGGGGCAAACCTCGTTTTAACCATAGGCGTTTATTCTACACCCGTTCAGCCGTAGAATATCAACTATGACTGCGGTTGAAAGGCCGGAAATAAAGACGGAGTTGCCAGGACCGAGGGCAAGGGAGATTCTGAAAAAGCATAGAAAGTACATTTCGCCCTCTTATCCGAGGGCTTATGATTTGGTGGCGGAGAGGGCTAGCGGCGTATGGGTTTGGGATGTGGATGGGAATAAGTTCTTGGATATGGTGGCGGGTGTGGCCGTTAATTCAACCGGGCATTCCCATCCCAAAGTGGTAGAGGCGGCAAAGGAAATGCTTGAAAAACTCATACATATAAGCACGGACTTCTATCACGAAAAGGAGGCCCTATTGGCGGAAAAACTTTCATCAATATTTCCCGCAAAGGGTAATAATATGGTATTTTTCACAAATTCGGGAACGGAATCAAACGAAGGGGCATTAAAACTTGCAAAATTCACCACAAAAAGGATATACATCTTGGCCTTTGAAGGGGCATTTCACGGCAGAACCTACGCATCAATGTCCGTAAGCGCATCAAAAACCTTGCACAAAAGATACTTCGGCCCGCTTATGCCCGGCGTGTTCTTTGTACCCTTCCCAAACGCTTACAGACCGCCTTTTAACGCACCACCCGAAAGGGCTTCTGATCAACTCATAGACTATATTGAAAATGTTGTGTTTCAAAGGATAGTACCGCCGGAAGAGGTTGCGGCCTTCATATTTGAACCCATACAGGGTGAGGGTGGTTATGTGTTCCCCCTTGAAGACTTCTTCCCAAAACTTAGAAAATTGGCCGATAAATACGGCTTTCTACTCATAGACGACGAGGTTCAGGCCGGATTGGGGAGAACTGGTAAATGGTTTGCCATTGAGCATTACAACACTATACCCGACATTATTACGATAGCAAAGGGTATAGCATCGGGAATACCCATGGGGGTGTTTATATCTAAGGAAGGGTTAATGGACAAGTGGCCTATGGGTGCCCACGCCAACACATTTGGCGGGAATCCCGTTGCGGCGGCTGCGGCTTTGGCCACATTGGAACTCATAGAAAACGAACTTATGGAAAACGCCCGTAAGGTTGGCGAGTATTACCTCATGAAACTAAAAGAATTACAAAAGGAATTTGAAGAGATGGGCGATGTTAGGGGTAAGGGTTTGATGATAGGTATAGAATTTGTTAAGAACAGGGAAACCAAGGAGTATTACCCGGAGTTTAGGGATAGGGTGGTTTTAAAGGCCTTCCATAAGGGTGTGTTGTTCTTGGGGTGTGGTCCCTCCACTATGAGAATAGTCCCTCCCTTAATAATTACCAAGGAGCATGTGGATATTGCGGTTGATGTACTCGCAGAATCTATAAGGGAAACGAGGGAGGAATTGGCCAAGAGTTGAACGAACTGGATATAAGACCCAAAAGGCTAAGGGATTTTGTAGGTCAAAGGCAAGTGGTTGAAAATTTAAAGGTTTTTATAGAGGCGGCAAAAAAACGCGGGGATGCCGTCGAACACATCCTTTTGATAGGACCCCCCGGACTTGGGAAAACCACCTTGGCCACAATAATAGCAAACGAAATGGGTGTGCAGATGAAAGCCACAACAGGCCCTTCCTTGGAAAGACCGGCGGATTTAGCGGGTATATTAACCTCTTTACCTCCCAAAGGAATCCTTTTCATAGACGAGATCCACAGGATCCCCAAGCCCGTTGAGGAATACCTTTACACGGCCATGGAGGATTTTTACATAGATGTCATAGTTGATAAGGGTCCGGGTGCAAAAACATTGCGGCTTCATTTACCAAAATTTACCCTAATAGGGGCGACAACCCGTATGGGATTGTTATCAAAACCCTTGCTAAGCAGGTTTGGAATAGTTTTGAGACTTGATTATTACTCTCCCGAAGAAATAGTTCAAATACTCAAAAGGAGTGCGGATATTTTGGATGTTAAGGCTGAGGAAGGGGCACTTATTGAGATAGCCAAGAGGTCAAGGGGAACCCCAAGGATAGCAAACAACCTTCTAAAAAGGGTTAGGGACTTTTTGCATGTAAGGGGTGGAGATGTTATTACGAGAGAAATGGCAATAGAGGCATTAGAAAAGATGGGTATAGATGAACTCGGATTAAACGAAGAAGATTTAAGGTATTTAAGGGCGTTGTTTGAAAAGTTTAGGGGGGGGCCTGTTGGGTTAAAAACCCTTTCGGCAGCCTTATCCGAAGACGAAGGGACACTGGAAGAAGTTATAGAACCCTACCTTTTGAGGATGGGATTAATAGAAAAAACGCCGAGGGGAAGGGTTTTAACATTGAAGGGTGTGGAACATATAGGCAAACGGGTTTAGAATTTCCGGATTATGGATACCTTGCTACAAAACATCCTAAACCCACCCATTTTGATGTTTTTTATGGGTTTAATCGCATCGTTGCTGAAAACCGACTTGGAATTTCCCCAACCACTTCCAAAACTCTTTTCCCTTTACCTCCTCATTTCAATAGGCCTTCAAGGTGGGTACAAACTATCGCATAGCGGACTGGATATAAATGCCGTTAAGGTTTTAAGTTTGGCGGTATTTATGGCCACTTTGGTTCCATTATACACCTTTTTCATACTTAGGAGAAAAATGGATATATATAACGCCGTGGCAATAGCCGCAACATACGGTTCCATAAGTGCGGTAACTTTTGTCACGGCTGTATCATTTTTGGAAACAATTAAAGAGGGTTTTGGGGGTTATATGGTTGCCGCCATGACCCTTATGGAATCGCCGGCTATAGTCGTAGGTCTGATACTACTCAGGATATTTAGGGATAGGAACAATGACAATGGCATCAATTGGGGTGAAGTTTTAAAGGAAGCGTTTTTAAACCCCTCGGTCTTTATACTTTTGGGTACATTAATAATCGGATTTGTTGTTGGGGAAAAGGGTTGGGAATCGGTAAAACCCCTATTCGGCGATTTGTTTAGGGGTTTTTTGGCCCTTTTCCTGTTAGATATGGGTATTGTTGCCGGTAGAAGGTTTTGGGATATAAAAAATATGGGATTTTTCTTAATAGCGTTTGCCATACTGATCCCCCTGACAAATGCCTTTATTTCCATAGGTTTAGCAAAACTGTTTGGTTTTTCAAAGGGTGATGCCCTGTTATATTCCGTTCTCTGCGCGAGCGCATCGTATATAGCCGTACCCGCCGCAATGAGGCTATCCGTTCCCGAGGCAAATCCGAGTATATATGTAACTATGTCCTTGGCAATAACATTCCCCTTTAACATAATCGTGGGAATACCTCTTTACTACCATATAATTAACATCTTATGGGGGTGAGAAATGAAAGAGATGAAGAAAGTAGAAATAGTTATTGATAGTCTCCATATACATAGAGTTGTTGAAATCCTTGAAAGCAACGGCGTTTCCGGCTACACTATAATAAAGGATGCTCAGGGGAAGGGGGAAAGGGGTATTATGGCTGGGGATGAGCTAACGGATGTTTTTAAAAACAGCTATATATTTACGGTTTGCAATGTAGAAAAGGCTATAAAAATAGCCGAAGCCATAAAACCCCTACTGAAAAAAGTGGGTGGTATATGCATCATTTCGGATGTCCTTTGGGTATCACATTAAACCCGCTTAAAATTCTTAGATGTTATTGGGTTCGGGAGTATTTGTAATACCCTTGTACGCAATAGATTTTTGGGGTGGTACAAAACCCCCTTTACCCATATTCAATATGGCATTCTCTAATCCAAACCATTTGTATAACCTCGCCCATTCCATAGCCTTGAAGTATTCTAAGGAAACTACGGATGTTTTCACCACCTGTGCCCTTTTATCCAAGCTATCTGGAAGCAACATCAGGGCCGGTTTAATATCCGATGTTTATGAAGAAACCGTAAGAGATATAACGGGTGATAATCCCTTGGGAAAATTCATATTTGATAACAACCCAAAACTTTCGCAAAGTATTAGGGATTCCTTGCAAATGATTCCATCATTTGTACCAAAGGGCATAAACAGAATAATAACGGCCATTTTAAAGGTTTATCTGTCCATAAGGATGGAACCTCCAAGGGATTGGAGGGCATATGTTTGGGATAGTTTATCCATAGAAAATAAAGTAGCCTTTGAAGATAGGTTTTCATCCTTTGACATTGAAAAAACATCCTTTGCCTTTCAGGTTATGTGTGTTCTATTAGATTCCTTAAAAGTGGAGGTTAATAAGAGGGGCAAAAACATAAAGAGTTTTTATTTACCAACCCCATACGGGTATATATCCTTTGGATCGGAAAACCCAGACAGTTTTCCAAATTCTTTAATCGTCGTTGATGCCGGTGGGGACGATGTTTATAACGATGTTAAAATAGGTTTAGACATCGATGGAAACGATGTATATCTCGGGAATGTGGGTTTTGGGATTTTTGATATATCCGCTTTTATTGATTTATTCGGAAACGATACATATAAGGGGGATTATTTGGGAAGTGGGTTCTTTGGGTACGGCTTGCTTTGGGATTCCGAAGGGAACGATATATATAGGTGTAAGGTTTTTTGTTTGGGTGCGGGTTATAAGGGTGGCGGTATGTTGGTTGATTTAGAGGGGAAAGACGAGTATTACGCCATATCAAAGGCTCAGGGTTTTGGATGGGTGGGGGGTGTTGGGATACTCGTGGATGCCGAAGGGGATGATGTCTATAAATTGGAAGACAGCGCCATTGTTTTTCCATCACCGCAAAGCCCAAAGCATAACACGAGTTTGGGGCAAGGTATGGGATTTGGTGAGAGGAGGGATTTTTATAACGGCAAATCTTTGGGTGGAGGTTTGGGAATGCTCGTGGATATAAATGGAGACGATAGATATTATTCGCATGTGTTTTCACAGGGTTCGGGGTATTGGTTGGGTATAGGTGTCCTTTACGATGGCGGTGGAAACGATGCGTATTCGGGAGTATGGTATTCACAAGGTGCATCCGCCCATTTTGGGATAGGTGCCCTTTACGATTTAAAGGGGGATGATGTTTATTTCTCTTCAATATCGACATCCCAAGGTGTGGGACATGACTTTTCATATGGGATACTATTTGACGGCGAGGGAAGGGATACATATACTTGTGGAAATCTATGCCTAGGGAGTGGAAACGCGCAAGGTGTGGGTGTTTTTTGGGATATGGATGGAAATATGAAGGTAAATTTAAATGGAAGGGGTATGGGTACCGAAAATCCCGCGGTTGATAGCACCAGTTTCAGGGCTTCTTTCCCAACAAAAGGGTTTGTGTGTAAGGGTAAAACTTGCCCTTAAATAATCAAGCATATAATACCCGGCTATGGCAAAGGACAAAATCCGTGTTGCTATAATAGGTGTGGGGAATTGCGCATCTTCATTGGTTCAGGGGGTTTATTATTATAGGAATGCAAAGCCCGGTGAGTTTATACCCGGCATAATGCATGTTGAATTGGGGGGATATCACATAAGCGATATAGAATTTGTGGCTGGTGTGGATATTGATGCGAGAAAGGTTGGTAAGGACCTATCCGAAGCCATATTTGCCCCTCCTAACAATACATATAAATTTACGGATGTACCCAAGTTGAACGCCAAGGTTTATAGGGGCATGACACATGACGGCATAGGTAAGTACCTTGCGGATGTTATAGTAAAGGCACCCGGACCCACTGACGATATAGCAAAGATTTTTAAGGATTTGGGTGTTGATGTGGTTGTGAATTTCCTACCCGTGGGGAGCGAAGAGGCTACAAAATGGTATGTTGAACAGGTTATAGCGGCTGGTGCCGCCTTTGTAAACGGAATACCGGTATTTATAGCATCATCGGAGTATTGGAGTAAAAGGTTTGAGGATGCGGGTCTTCCCGTAATAGGCGATGACATAAAATCCCAAGTTGGGGCAACAATCCTTCACAGAACATTGGTTCAACTATTTATAGACAGGGGTGTTAAACTTGAAAGGACATACCAGATAAACTTCGGCGGTAATACGGACTTCCTCAATATGCTTGAAAGGGAAAGATTGAACTCAAAGAAAATATCAAAAACAAACGCCGTAAAATCGTTATTGCCTTACGATATAGGCGACGAAAACATACATATAGGCCCTTCGGATTACATCCCTTGGCTTAAAGACAGGAAATGGTGCTATATTAGGATGGAAGGAAAGACATTTGGAGATGTCCCGCTAAATATAGAGGCAAAACTTGAAGTTTGGGATAGTCCCAATTCGGCGGGTGTTATGATAGATGCCATTAGGTGCGCGAAACTTGCAAAGGATAACGGCTTAAAGGGTGCAATACTTGAACCTTCTATGTACTTTATGAAAACCCCACCAAAGCAGGTACCCGATTGGAAGGCAAAGCAGCTTTTGGAAGAGTGGATACAAAGGTACTCAATAAAGGATAAAAAGAACAAGGAAAAGAAAGAAGGGTAAAGTTTGCTCGGTTTAGCAATTGGAACATTTGTTTTAAGCGTTATACACTCTTCGTTGCCCAACCATTGGCTTCCGATTGTACTTATAGCCAAAAGTGAGGGTTGGGGAAGGGGTAGGGTTGTGTTCTTCACGGCCCTCCTCGCCCTCTCACATACTTTAAGCACCGTTTTAATAGGTTTGATTATAGGTTTTATAGGATATACGATTTCCCAATATCACGAAATCCTTTCAAAGCTTGTAGCCTCCCTTGTCCTTGTGATTCTCGGAATTTTTTATATTTCGAGGCATTTTAGGTTTGGTAATCCCCACCATCATGGATTTGGCGTATTTTCCTTTTTTGGCCTTTTGGTAGCTATGTTTTTTTCACCTTGTGTGGAAATAGAGGCATATTACCTATCCGCAGGGGTTATGGGATGGGAGGCAATAATCGCCATATCGCTAATTTATGTTATAACCACGGTGATACTAATGGAAACGTATGTTATGTTGGCTTTGAAGGGTTTTGAGGTTGCGAGGATGAGTTTGCTTGAGCATTACGAAAACCTTATAATAGGTTTGGTTTTGGTGATTTTAGGGGCGCTTAACTTTATAATGCAATGAAAATAGTTATATTAACGGGTGCGGGGGTATCCGCGGAAAGTGGAGTTCCCACCTTTAGGGATAAGGGGGGATTATGGAAGAATTTTAGGGCGGAGGATTTGGCCACACCACAAGCCTTTAAAAGGGACCCAAAACTCGTATGGGAGTGGTACAATTGGAGGAGGGGAATAATTTCCAAAGCCAAACCCAATAAAGCGCATTTGATAATAGCCGAGATGGAGGAGAAATTCGGGGTTAGATTGATTACCCAAAATGTTGATGGATTACACCAAAAGGCTGGAAGCAAAAGTGTTGTAGAATTGCACGGGAACATTTGGAGGGTTAAATGCACACATTGCAACTATAAAGATTACGATTATTCCGTCCCTTTAAAAGAAATACCCCCAAAGTGTCCAAAATGTGGAGGATTACTTAGACCGGATGTTGTATGGTTTGGGGAACCTTTACCCGAAGATGCGATAGAAGAAGCCTTCTACCTTTCGGAAAATTGTGATATAATGATAGTTGTGGGAACTTCGGGCGTTGTTTATCCTGCGGCCAATTTACCCTTTATTGCAAAATATAGGGGGGCAAGGGTAATAGAAATAAACCCAAAGGAAACCCCAATAAGTTCAATAGCGGATTTAAAAATCGGAAAAACGGCCACTGAGGGAATGGAAGAGGTATATCATTGGATTGAACGATCGTTCAAATAACTACCATAGAATAAACACTTATGGAAATTTTCACCATATCCTTTGTGGTTTTCACAATAATGAGCGGTTTTAGCATTTTATTCCCAATACTCCCGTTTTGGGCTACGAATCTCGGGGCAACACCATTTGAAGTGGGTTTGGTATTCTCCGCATACCCGTTGGCGCAGTTTATCTTCGCACCCATATGGGGAAAAATATCGGATAGGCTTGGGTATAAATTCGGTATTTCTGTGGGGGCATTGGGGTTTGGTTTGACATCCTTACTTATACCCATATATCCATCGGTTATTTATCTGATAATCATTAGGTTTTTGGGCGGCATAATATCATCCGCCGCTTTACCATCAACGAGCGCGTATATAGGGGCCATATCGTCCGAAAGGGTTTCTACAAGGAATTTTGGGATTTATGGGGCGGCCATTGGCCTCGGAATAGTCGTCGGACCTTTCATAGGGGGCTTTGCGTCAAATTATGGTACCACGATACCGTTTATAATATCGGGAATTTTTGGTTTTTTGGCATTTCTTGTATCAATATTGGCGCTTAAAAATGTCAAAGGGAACATATCTTTTGGTGTAAAAGCAAAGGGATTAAAGACCGATAAGAAAATCCTCGTATTATTTGCCTTCGTAATAATGGTTATAATGGTTAATTTTGAGGTCATACTCGCCTTGCTAATAAAGGATAAGTTTTCCTTGGGTTCCCGTGAAGTTGGTTATTTGTTGGGTTTTTCCGGATTAGTGGGGGCAATCGTTCAAGGTAATGCTGGGAGAATAACAAAAATCACGGGAGAATGGGGGGCAATATTCTTGGGGTTTATGGCTTCTGCGGCTATATCCCCTTTAATACCATTGGCACCTAGTTTTAAAGTTTTGTCTTTACTTGTCGTTTTAATTGTATCTTTTTCTGGGATTTCCCAACCTTCAATGTTGAGTTTGCTTTCAAAGGGAGCCGAAAATAGGGGTGAGGTTATGGGTGCTTATCAATCGGCCAGTTCTTTGGGAAGGATAGTTGGTCCGATCCTTGGGGGCTATTTGTATTCCCTTAGCATTAAACTCCCGTTTTTATTCGCCTCCATTTTGTCGCTTGTTTGCTTGATTATTTGGTGGAGGGTTAAAAAATTATACACGAAATCATTAACCGGCGTATAATACCCCTCTTTTATGATAATGTTCCTATCCTTCATAGGTTTGGAAAGTATCAAATTTGAGGGTTTGGGCAAAGGTTTGAAAATAGTTATAAAATATGACACGACTTTAAGGGTGGATTCCGTAAAGTTGTTTAAAACCACAAAAACCCACCCTACGGATAATCCCCTTACAATTGGAACCCTATCCTATCCCGATAGCGCGTTAGTTGATACCACGGGTGAAGATGGAAAATATTTGTTAAGGGTTTATTATGGTGGAGAAAAGTTTGATACGGGTTGGATAGCGATTAATTCGGATCCCCAAACATCCATAGTCCAAGAAAATCGGAAGAATAACGAGAAAGCACCCTCGATAATTGCCTTTGATTCAACAAAGACAAATATTCTCATTTCAATCTTGCTTTTTGCCTTTTTGTTTTCCTATATGTTGTTTATGGCAAGAGTAAACCCCAACTTATACATAAGGAGGATTGCGGGTTTGGATGCAATAGATGAGGCCGTGGGTAGAACGGCCGAGTTGGGGAAACCGATAATATACACCACCGGCATAGGGAGTATAGATTCTTTGTCAATATTGGCCGGTCTTACGGTTTTAAAGCATGTAACGAAAAAGTCGGCTTTGTACGAGGTTCCCGTAATAATGCCTAACAACGACCCTTTGGTTTTGGCCACCGCCCGTGAGGTTGTAAAGGAAGCGTATATGGAAAGCGGAAGACCCGATTTGTATAATGAAAACGATATATTTTTCCTGACAACGGAACAATTCGGTTTTGCTTCGGGTATCAGCGGTATGATGCATAGGATGAAACCGGGTGCCGTATTTATGATGGGTTATTTCTACGCGGAATCCCTCATTCTTGCCGAGAATGCAAACATTAGTGGGGCGATTTCAACCGCCGGGACAACGGCGATAGACCAATTGCCGTTTTTCGTAGCCGCATGCGACTATACCATAATAGGGGACGAGTTATATGCGGCCTCTGCGTATATATCCCGTAATCCCCTTGAAGTTGCCAGTATAAAAACGGGAGACTGGTTTAAGGCTTTGAGTGTGTTTTTCGTACTCTTAGGTTCCCTTTTGGCCACATTGACACTTTTCAATCCGCAACTTAAAGTTTATCTTGATTTCTTAACGGGTACAGTATTCGGAATGGGGAGGTGAAATATGCAAAGGCAAGGACCAATTGCGGTTGTAGTTTTAAGCGCACTCTTTTCAACCATAACATTTTTCCTAAAAGGGGCGGACGAAATACAAACTTACGGAATACTTGTAGCAATAGTGATCTCTGGGTTTGCATTGCTCTTGGGTGTGGATAGCCTGATTTTATACCATACCAGGAACATTCAAAGGGGTAATAATACCCTTTTCAGTGGGGTATTGCTGATAAGTTTCTGGATAACGGTGTTTTGGGGGTTATTTGCCTGGTGGAAGTACGGTTCCCCCTTTGCCCAAGACTCAACATTTATGTGGTTGTTTACCAATGTGTATTTACCCTTAGATGCTACAATGTTTTCAATCCTGGCGTTTTATATAGCTTCTGCTGCTTATAGGGCTTTTAGGGCCAGAAACGCAAATGCTCTAATCTTATTACTAACCGCTTCCACAATAATGATAGGTAGGGTATTGTATTCGGATATTGTCTTCCCATTGGCTCTTAGTATCTTTTTGTTTTTGGCGGGATTTTGGATATTTACAAATACCGGGAGGTTATACGGCTCGGAGTTGCTTTTTAGGAGATTCTTAGGAGGTCTTCTTATGGGTGGGGCCTTGATAATACTGGTTCCCCCTATATTTAAATTTGTAGGGAGCAATATAGCAGCCGTTACGGATTGGATTCTAAGTGTCCCACAAAATGCGGCAAAGAGGGGTATGATTTTGGGTTTGAGTTTTGGTCAGGTTGCATTTGCGCTTAGAATAATGTTTGGTATAGAAAAGTCCTGGATAAAATAACTATTTTCACCACTTTAAAATACCGTCTCTTGAAGGGTTGGGTAATTCTCATATTATTCGTGATAATTTGGATTTTATACGGTTTTACAAGAAAGGATGGGTTTGTAAGGAAGGTATCCCCATTTGTGGGGATATTGTTGTCTTTAATTTACACATTTTCAAAAAACCCTTATATAGTCGCTTTAAGGGATATGGTTGGCCCGGCCCCCGTAATACCCTTTATATGGATGGTTCTGGACCCGTTTTATGCCACCCATCAACTGGTTATAGTTTCTTCATTTTTATTCGTCTGGGGTGCTTATTTACTCCTTATGGGTAAAAGTATCGTATGGGGTAGTGTATTGATTTTCCTCTCTCCCATACCACTTATGGGTTTTTTGGCCCCTTTGATGCGCGGGGAAAAGAAAGAGGAGGAAAAATTAAATTCGGAAAACAAATTGGAAGCCAAAATTGAAACAAAAAAGGAAGATAAAGTAGATGTGGTGGATGAGAAAGAAGCCGTTATGGAAACCGAGGAAGGGTTTGTTTCTCTCGTACAGAAATTGCTGGAATTCGGTATAAGGGGTAGGATAGTTAATATTTCAAAGGGGCCGGTTTTAACCGTATATGAGTTTGAACCCGCGCCTGGGGTTAGGGTGCAATCCATAAGCAAATTGGAAGATGATTTGTATGTTAGGTTAAAAAAGCCCGTAAGGATAGTGGCACCATTACCCAATGGGAATATAGGTTTTGAAATACCAAATGATGAAAGGATTTTTTACAACTTAAAGGATTTTGAGGGGGAGATTTTTAAGGGTTATCCATTAGAGGTTCCCATAGGTGTAGATGTTTTAGGAAATCCTTTTAGATTCAACATATCATTGGCACCGCATACCCTTATAGGAGGCGCTACGGGTTCCGGAAAAAGTATCCTCTTAACCACCATAATATCCGCCCTTATTAAGAAAAACTCCCCCGAGGATTTAAACCTTATCCTTATAGATCCAAAAAGGGTGGAACTATCAATATTTGAAGGGCTACCCCACTTGGTTTTGCCGGTTGCCAAGACGGTTAAAGAAGCCTCATTTGCCCTTAAAACGGCGGTTAATATTATGGATGAAAGGTATGCCATGATGTCGGCCATAGGGGCCCGGGACATAGAATCCTTCAACTCAAAGGTTGATAGGTTTGATATGGAAAAGATGCCCTATCTCGTAATAGTTATAGACGAATTGGCGGATTTGATGATGTTGTCCCCAAAGGAAACCGCCGAAAGCATTCAGAGAATAGCCCAACTGGCCAGGGCGGTGGGTATTCATATGATAGTGGCAACCCAAAGGCCCTCGGTTGATGTTATTACGGGTGTTATAAAGGCCAATTTCCCAACAAGGATAGCCCTAAAGGTGGCTTCAAGGTTTGATTCAAGAACGATTTTGGATACAGAAGGGGCCGAGAGGCTCCTGGGAAAGGGTGATATGTTGGTATTGTTGAGCGATAGGGCCGAGCCTGTAAGGGTTCATGGGTTTTATACATCCCATTCGTATGCAGAAGGTATCATATTGGATTATGCTTCGCGAAAACTATCGCAAATGTGGAGCGTTGATACCGAACATTTAAAGAAATTCTTGAAAATTGCAAGGGAAGAGGGTGTGTTTTCCGCCATTTTCCGCGATGACGAGCCCGCTTATGCTGAAAGGGTGGAGAGGTTATGCCATTTGGCAGAGGAAATACTAAGAATACCGGATGAAAGTTTTAAGAATTTGATAAACGAAACCCTTGAAAATTATTACCCTTATAGGTTCATACCCGACGAGGAAGAGGGGCAGGCTTATACCGGTGGTATTAGGAAGGTGGATAGGAAAATTTTAGATGCGGCAAAGATTTGCGAGGAAGTGGGTTATGGTTCGGCGAGTATGATTCAGAGGAGGTTAGGGGTTGGTTTTCCGAGGGCGGCTAAAATAGTAGATCAACTTGAAAAATTGGGATTTTTATCCCCACCCGAGGGTCCCAAACCCCGCAGAATCCTTATGAGTGTTGAGGAGTTGGAGAAAAAACTCAAAGAACTCGGTTTAAGGTAGTTTATCGCACTCGTACAAGGAAAACTTTTTAGGGCTTTTGGGATGTATTTTTTTACAGTTTGGGGGGATGTACTTGCACCCTTCAATATCCACAAGGTTGTATTTTTGCCAACCAAAAACAAATGTCCATTTTAAATACCTCTGGGCTATTGCCACCGTCTCCCAATCTGAAAAGAGTTTGTCGGGGCAAATGCCGACTTTAAGGTGTATCTTTTCTACTGGGGGGTTTATAACGAGATCGGTATAAAATGGGTTTTTGGATCTGACCTTTCCCATGGAATTGTATGCCAAGAGTAGGTTGATTAGCGTTAAAGTTAGTATTAAGGCGAATTTATAACGGGATTTTATTTTATCGAATGATTTTTCAAGTCCGTCAAGAGCCAATAATTCGGAGAAAGCCAAGGCAAAAAAGGGCAAAGAGGGGACTATATAAAAGGGCATCTGTTTTATACTAACCAAAAAGGGAAGTGAGGAGGATAAAGCCAAAACGGTATATAACCAAAAATTGCGGCTTAAAACCACATTATTTAACTTGTATAGCCGTAAAATTAAAAGGGCGAGTATGGGGATAAGTTCTCGTGTTAATCTAAGGATAATATACCACCTTTCCGGTGCCCTTTCCCTATTACCCACAACCCCTGCAATTATCTGCTCTTTAAAGTAGTATTCAAGCAAAACCCTAAAATCTTTAAACATCAACAGGCCTAGAAACGGAATTAAAAAACCAAGGATTAAAAGGGTATAAACCTTAAACACCCTTTCAAACCTTTTATCATAAATGAAACCGTATAGGAATGGATAAACCAAAACAAATAGCCCCACAGGACCTTTCGTCATAAAGGAACAGAATATAAAAAATCCGCCAAAGATTGCCCATACGCTCCTCCCTTTAAATGACAGGGTTAAGAATATTAGGGCAAGGGATGTCCAAAACTGGATAAAAACTTCCAAAATATTGTTTGAGATTGCCCAAGGGAATATAGGCATTGCAACCAATAAAATGATCCACGACCATTTAACTTTACCGTTTAACAAATACACCCAAACCGCTAATAATACCAAAGACATAATGCCGAACGATATGCTTATATACCTTTCCAAGAGGGGTATATCCCCGAAAATCTTAAAAAACAACGCCTCTATCCAAAACGCCAAAGGTAAATGCCCATAAGACGGGTTTCCAAAAGATAGGGTGTATGCCGGTTTGAAAGGTGTTCCCACACCTTCCGCCATGTTTCTTGATATACTCGCATAAGTTAAACCGTCAAGAAAAATACCATAGGAAAAAACCCTAAAAGATACCGGTAATAGCAGAATAAGGAAGGCAAATAAAAAGTTCTCTAACCCTTTACGCAAATGGCCGTAAAGACCCCGTGAATCTCCACCGTACCTATTACCCGGTATCCTTCATATCCGCCGTTTCCTATGATGAAGGGCGTAATCTTGCTCTCGTTTTCCGCAAGTAATACGCATATACCCTCGTTGTCATCCCTAAAAACCTTTAAATTCTCTTTATCTTCCATTTCTAAAAACCTTTCAACGGAGGAGTATGCGAAGGATATGATTTTTGAGAGCCTTTTTTCATCGGTTGCGACCCTGAAAGTGTCTTCAAGCGAATAGTACACCCTCCTTATAATTTTTCTGGGAACACCTTCCAAAATATCGTATAACCTGTTTAACTTTGAAACGGTTATTTTCCTCAACCCCTCATCAAAATCCCTAAACTTTGGAATGAATTGCGATAAAATGCTTTTAATTTCCTGATATACTTCCTCTTGACTTTCAAACCTAAGAATCCCGGTTGAAGTTTGAAATACCAGAATTTTTATGTCTTTATCCTTTTCCCTTTTGGTGTTAAACTTGGGGGATTGAAAGGAAAACCCCCTCTTGGAAAACTCCTTTGCCAAATCCTCTACAAAATTTTCAAATTCTCCCGCAACGATAACCCTAAATATCGGCCTTTCCGGATCCGTTTCTTCGGGAAATATTAATAACTGCGTTATACCCGTGTTTATATACTCCTCTATAAGCCTTGGAACCATCACCCTGCCTATGATTTCCAATCCGAATTTTATATCCACATACCTTTTGGTTTTCGGTTTCTTTAAAGTCTCTTCTATGGTTTTGGCAATTTGGGCCAATTTTCCCTGAGGTACCTCTAAGGTTTCAACCCTAACCACGGATATACCCTCTGGATAAATGAATTCCTTCTCATAAACCTTTTCTAAGCCTTCTTCTCCGAGAATACTTAAAACGCTATCCAAAGATACATATTTATCAAGGCCCACAACCGTAATGCCGGACATATTTATGCCCTTTTTTGTGGTAAAGTTGTGGAAGAAAACCCTAACAATGGAAGGGTTATCCTTTACCTCCCTATAGAACCTATTCTGCCAAAAAACTATTTCCGCCAATGTTTTGGAATCCCTTTCCTCCAAATACGCCTCGGTTCTTGACTTAACAAATTTTATGACCTCACCATCATCGCCTAAGAAAAATCTCTGTTCTTCCGTCGGAGCCATTTTTAGGATTTCGTCAATTATCTCCTTGTATTTTCTAATCTTCACACCGCTTATGGATATAAGGGATTTTAACCCTATTCCACCCTTGGCGGCCGTTCTCAACAATTCTATCATATCTTGCCTATCCTTCAAAATTTCCGAATCCCCTTTAATGTTTGCTATTGACAACACTATAAGGGCATAGGGTGTGGGGTTTAATACGGTTGCAAATATTTTGTTGATATTGTATCCCTTGTCGTGTACAACCCCAGAAACCGCATCCAAAAGTCCCGCCCAATCCTTGGCAACAACCACAAAATACACCTCATAACCCGATAAAAATATATCCGCCTGTGGTTCCCCGGTCCTTTCCAATTTGTTTAATAAAACCTTTGTGGCCTCCTTTAAGGGTTCGGTTAAATCAAACCAATTACTTTTAACTACATTCCCCCACTTATCCCTTTCCTTAACACCCTTCACAATGCTGAAATTATATACCGGTTTTGTTTATTATTTTCGCATTTTACCATTTATCCGTTGCAAAGCCCACCATAATCTGGCCGAATAAACCCTTAGAATCCACATTGGGTGCGCCATAAACCTCCCCAAAATCCGTGTTCCAATTACCTTTAAAAATTGGGAAGGTATAACCGAATCCCAAACCCAAGTTAAACCCGAAATCAAAATGCCCTCTAAGGGCAACGATCCCTATATATTGGGAGTGATTGATATATATTGATTTTTGGGGGTTTTCAAGTAAATCGTTGAAGTTGGCATTTTCAATAACTCCCCCCTTTACCTCAAACCTCGAATAACCAACACCGAGGGAAGGATAAACTATAAACCTCCTCTCCCTAAGATTGTTGTGATATAATACATACCCCACATCGCCCGAAAAAGCCATATTGTTAAAATATACCCTTTTGTTTTCCGAAACCCCCTCAACGCTAAGAAATCTAAACCAATTACCGACGAATAAAAAATTATCCCATAAAATATACCCACTTAATCCCAATATAACCCTGTTAAATTCCCCAACCTCATAACCCCGGGATGTAAAAGCGTTTATAACCGGATTAAAATCCACCTGATACCAACCGGCGGTTAAAAAAAGTCCGAAGTTCATTTTCAAATTTCACCCAAAACATCACCGTATATGGTCCCATCCCTCCCCCTCCTCAGATTGGTAATAACCAAATCCCCCTTGCCCCTAACCTTTCCCTTAACATTAAATTCGCATATCCCCTTGTCCCCCAATACCAAAACCCTGCTATTATCCGAACTTATAAGGGTTTTCTTTGTACTTTTTAGTAGAAGAATGGGTTCTGGAAAGCCGGGTCCATAAGGTTCGAGTTCGTACTTATCCCTCCAAAAATCGTCGCCAATTAAATCTTCGTAAAACACCTCCGCATCTATTTTTATAATTTTCTTAAAACCCCCAGGTGCAACCTTTAAGGCATAATCGTTTAAATGCTTTCTCAATTTTTCAAGTAAGTGTGTTTTTATCGTAAAACCCCCCGCCAAGGCATGACCCCCGTAATTCTCAAATATTTCACCGATTGTGTTTAAACTTTCAAAGACATTAAAGGGTTCTATTCCCCTAGCAGACCCCTTTGAAGTTTCCCCCTTAATGCTGATAACAAAGGCTGGCTTGTTAAAGGTTTCCGATAGCTTCGAAGCCACTATCCCTATTACACCTTCGTGTAATCCTTCGGCATACGCAAATACAACGGGTTCATCCGGGTTTATTTCTCTAACTAAGATTTCATATATGCGATTTTGGAGTTTTTGCCTTTCCCTGTTCAAGCTCTCTATCTCCTCCGCGAAAACCTTAACATCTTTCCCCCTAGTTTTCGTCAGCAATTCGAAGGATTTCATAGCGGTTTTTAACCTACCGGCGGCGTTAAGCCTCGGGGCTATTACAAAGGATATATGCCAAGTCTTTATAGGGGGTGATATTCCCGCCCCTTTATATATAGCCTTAAAACCCGCCTTTGCCGTTCCGTTGGATAAAACATTTAATCCGTGTTTAACCAAAAGTCTGTTTTCACCCAACAAAACCCCCAAGTCCGCTATGGTGCCCACCGCCACCAAATCCATAAGGTTGTAAAGTTTGGCTTTCCAGTTTTGCAAGTCCATATGTTGGTACAAGGCGTGCGCCAACTTGAAGGCTACCCCCACGCCCGTTAAACCCCCATTTGGATACCCTTCCGGATGGACTATTATCGTTCTCGGCACTTTGGGTGGTTTTAAATGGTGATCCGTAATTATTACATCTATTCCCTTTGATTTTGCCTCCTCAACCTCGTTATAAGAAGAAATACCACAATCCACCGTAATAATTAAACTTACACCTTCCTCCTTGGCCTTTTTTATAGCATTTAATGAAAATCCATAACCTTCCGAAAACCTATTTGGTATATACGGTATAACCTTAACGCCGAGATCCCTTAAAACCCTAAAAAGTAAAGCCAAAGATGTTATACCATCCGCATCGTAATCCCCATGTATTAAAATCCTCTCATCCCTTTTTATCGCAAACGAAATCCTATCAACCGCCTCGTACATCCCATCCATTAAAAACGGGTCATATGTTTTTACCAGTGTTAAATCTTCAAACTTTACCCCCCTATTGGCCAAGATTTTTCTAAAAATTGAACCAATTGGGGCTTCCACCTCCTCATCAAGGGGCAACACAAACTCCACCATAATATGGATATTATACATCCGTATAATTCCCGGACTATGCTGTACATATATCCCTTTATGACCTTTGGTTCTGTTGCACTAAACCATTATAACCTTTGGGCGGATAGGGCGCGGGCCGATGGCTCTCCAATAAAAAACCAGAATTCCGCCTTCGGGATGGGTATAGGGCTTGGTTATAGGGTTCAATACCTTGAATTGGGCATAGGTTTTTCCACGCTCTACACATCCGCAACATCGAATTGGAGGGAAGGAAGTTCAAACGCATATACGGATTACACATTAAGGCATAGCCTTTTAAGCTTTCTTATATACCTTCCCATCGGCCTCAACTACCCATTAACCGAGCAGTTTTCCGTATATTTTGGTGTTAAACCGATAATGGGTTTTTCCAATTTGTCCTGGTATGATTCCGCTTATGTGTATTTGCTGGGTCTTTCCTCCTACGGTGTCCGGGATGCCTCTTTGGGTAAGTCTTCTTTCGGCTTGGGTTTTGATTTCGGCGGGGATTTCGGTTTTTCAAGGTCATTAGCCCTATATGTCAGGTTCGGTTATGATGTTATAAACTTTAAGGGTTATGAGGGTGAATATGAGGAAAGGTTATCCGATGGTACAAGAACCAAAAAATTGGCTTACTTAGTTTTTGATACCGATAACAACACCTTGTCCGTAAAGGACAGGCCTTATGACCCGTCAAAGGGTGAAATACCCGGTGAAGAAAACCTAAGCGGTTTTAGGTTTTCGTTGGGTATAAAGGTGGGTATTGGTAGATGAGGGTTTTGGTTGTGGGTAAGGGGGGAAGGGAGAGTGCCATAGTTTGGAAGTTGTTTCAATCCCCTATCAAAAAGGAGATTTACACGGCCCCCGGAAATCCCTTCACTTTGAGGTTTGGAAAGAATGTGAAAATTGAAGAAGAAAATGTTGAATCTCTGGTCAAGTTTGCAAAGGATGAAAAAATAGACATCGTTTTTCCGGGAGGGGAAACCGGTATAGCCTTGGGTATAGCGGACGAATGCGAGAAGAACGGCATAAAGGTTGTGGCACCCAAGAAACATGTCGCAAAACTTGAAAGTAGTAAGGTTTGGGCAAAGGATTTTATGAGAAGATACGGTATTCCCACGGCCGATTTTGAGTATTTCCATAAGGATGAGGTTGAGGAAGCGTTTAGGTTTTGTGAGAATGTCGAATATCCTGTGGTTATAAAGGCCGATGGGCTTGCCGGAGGTAAGGGTACATTTATAGCCAAAAACTTTAAGGAGGCTTTGAAAATAGTTGAAGATTTACTGGTTAAATCAAAATTCGGTAGGGCATCCGAAAGTATAGTCATAGAAAGGTTTTTAAGGGGGGAAGAGGTTTCCGTGTTTGTAATATCGGACGGGAAAGAATGGGATGTTTTTGCCTATGCGAGGGATTTTAAGAGGTTGTACGATAACGATGAGGGTCCAAACACCGGGGGAATGGGATCCATAGCGCCCGTTAAATTGGATAATGAAACGGAAAGTTTAATAAGGGAAAACATCATACAAAGAACCTTTGAGGGTTTGAACAAAGAGGGTTTGAGGTATAGGGGAATATTGTATTTTGGACTTATGATAACCGATAACGGCCCATTTGTTTTGGAGTACAATGTAAGGTTTGGGGATCCGGAAACGCAGGCCATATTACCCCTGATAGAGGGAGATCTCCTTGAGGCCTTGCTACTAGTTGCCGATGGGAACTACAAGAAATCCACATTAAGGGTTAAGGAAAACCTATATTCCTGTTGTGTTGTTTTGGCATCCAGGGGTTATCCGGAAAATCCGGAGAAGGGGAAAGAAATTAAAGGGGTTTCCGACGCGGAAAGGATTTCCCTTGTATTCTTTGCGGGTGTTGAGGAAAAAGATGGTAGGTTATACACATCCGGTGGTAGGGTTCTATCGGTGGTGGGTTTGGGTGAGAGTAAGGAAGAGGCCAGGTCTAGGGCGTATGAAGGGGTTTCAAAAATACACTTTGAAGGTATGCATTATAGAAGGGACATAAATTGGTAAACAAATTTTGGGGCCTGTTTTTGGTTTTTATAATCCTTCTCGTTGTAAGGTTTGTACCGGAGCAATCCGTTGTTTGTTTTTACAGAGAATTAACGAATATTCCGGATGGTGGTTGTGGAACATTGAGGTCTTTAAAAAGCCTTGCGGTCCTTGACATCCTTTCATCCTTTAACTATAACCCCTTGGTCCCCTTTATACTCCTGTTTATCGCCGCTTTTCCATTTATTAGCGAGAAAATGAGGATGCCGTTTATAACCTTTATACTTTTGTCATTTTTTATCCTTACCGTTTTAAGGTTTTACCTACACATCAAAGGTATCCGCATACCGGTAATATACCCCCCTAATCTATGAGTATTCCCAAACCCAAACCCAGGTCAAATATTATTCCTCCAAGGGCGGTTGATGGCCCTCTTACCCTTCCAACCCCCTTTATTTCCCAAGGGAATTTGTAAATTGGTAGAATATATCCAACCCCTCCGGATAAAAATAAAACCCATTTTTTCTTTGTAAATACCCGTAAGTAAGGTGCCAAAACAAGGGATTCCCTGTTTAGATCCATAATACTTCCCGGATTACTCAAAAGCGAATCAAAATCCACAACATTTTTACCCACGATTAAATCCACTTGCGACTTGCCTATACCTATTTGTGGTAGAAATTTTATATCCTTAAAGTCAAAGTATTTTCCAAATGAAAGGTACCAGCAACTGCCTCCAAAACCCACAAGGTTTGAGGAATTGTAATAGTTCCTATGCCATAGGTTTAAATTCCGCTTGGATACAAAATACCTTTTTGCAAAAATCCCCAACTCTCCGGATGTGAATATGTTAAACGGCGAAACGCTTGGATAACCAGAGTTTTGAAGGTGTTTGTTGAGATCATTAACATTAACCGTACTTCCACCCAATGACATAAAATAAGCCACACCCCAACCACCAAAAACCGAGAAGAATTTCCCTACTAATTGGGATATACCGAACATTTCACATTAATCTCCCCTTTTGCCCATTTCCACATCAAGCAAGAGTATCGCCGATGGGCTATTTCCCGCCAATTCCAACCTACCCACGACTTCGGATGTTATTTTCTCCTCTTCAACCTGTTCTTTTGCAAACCATTGAAGCATTTCAAAGGCCGCGTGATCGTTATATTCCCTTGCCAATTGTATGATTTCGTATATTAGGGAAGTTATCTTCCTCTCGTGTTCGTAGGCATCTTTGAAGGCTTTCAAAGGGCTTTCCCATTCATTAGGAGGCGCAGGGATTTCTCCCAATTCAACCTTTTCGTTTCTGTCAAGCAAGTGGTCAAAAAACTTCATAGCATGCTCAATCTCTTCTCTTGCCTGTATCCTTAACCACTTTGAAAATCCCGTAAGGTTTAAATTCTCAAAGTATGCACTCATAGAGAGGTACAGGTATGCCGAATAGAACTCATTCACTATTTGTTCGTTAAACTTTTTTCGCAGCTCCTCTTTCATACTTAGGTATTCTAAGGTTGTTTCAACTTTAAAATTTTCGGTGGATGCGGATAGACGATATTTTAAGATTTTTGGAAATTGAAACCGGGAATAAGGTTTTAACAATTTCGGAAAATATATTTGAGGTTGGCGATGTTAGGGTTGAGATAAGGGATAGAGGTATCGTTATACAAAGCGTACCCTTTCCCGAGGTCTTACCCCATATCGCCTTTACGAATAATGGATGGCGTTTAAGGTTTTTTTCAACCAATCTATCCTCGGTTCCGCAAAAACCACTTTTAAGAGAAATTGAGGACAACGGGTTAAAAGATTTATTTTTACCGTTTTTTCAAGGGGGCTTTACCATAACCTTCGTTAAGGAGAATTTGCAGGTTTATAGCGTTGATGAACTTCTAAGAAAGTTAAAAGTCCCGGCAATTGAACCTTCGCTTTATTCCTTTTTAGAAATCCGGTATGAAGGCGGAAGATTACCAGAGGCATTTTTAAAAATCCTTAGATTCCTCAGGAAAACTTATACGGATTTCCTACCGCCGAGAAGGGAAAGGATGGAGAAAATAGTTAGGGCTTTGGATTTGAGGGTTTATAAGGCCGTTGGTGTTGAATGGATAGAGGCGGATGGTAAATTCGGCAAGTTGATTATTTCCCGCGAAGTTGGTGGGAATTCCTACGGAATATTTTTAAACAAACCATTAAACTTTGGGAAAAATTTGTTTAAGATTTCTAAGGATTTTGGAAACGCCCCGTTCACATGCGGTGCCATACCCGATACGTTGGGCGACTATGTGTTTTTGGGATACGATACGGATATTAATTCGGTTTTGGAAAAATTGGAAGAAATTTCGGAAGAAAAGACCACAATATATTTTGAGGGATTAACGGAAAAGGAGGAAGAAGTCATCAACCTATTAAACAAGTATGGCAGCGTTTTGCTCGTAGGACCACCGGGGACGGGTAAAACATATACGGCGAGAAGGGTTGCAGAATATTTGGCGGGTTTGGGGGGTGAGGGGTGGATATTGGTTCAAGCATCCCCTTCCTTTGAATACGAAAACTTTGTAGAGGGGTTAAAGCCCGTTGAATCAAATGGTATAATAAACTTTAAGGTTGTTGAAGGTCCATTTTTAAAAATGGTTAATAGGGCATTAAACGAGAGGAATAAGAAATTTGTCGTTATAATTGATGAAATAAACAGGGGAAATGCCGCCGCACTGTTGGGGGAAATCCTTTACGCCGTTGAATACAGGGAAAGCCCGGTAATAAGACCGTATTCCTCAAAGCCCCTGGTTATACCCAAAAACCTTTTCATAATAGCCACCCTGAACGAAAGGGATACAAACATAGTAAAACTGGATCAGGCTATACTCAGGAGATTCCCCATAGTTAGGTTTGAACCTTCAAGGGAATATTTAAAGATGTTTTTGGTTGAAAGGGGTTGGAATGAGGGGGATATTGAAATGGCTTTGGGGGTTTTCGAAAGGGTAAATCAACTTACGGGAAATTCCGTTGGACATACATATTTCTTTGCGGAGGGTTTGGACGAATTTTATGAAAAACTTGAATACTTTATAAAGCCTATGCTCAAAATACACTTCGGCATAAACCCCGAGGAGTTGGGTATTTAATTTCAACCTTAAAATCCCTAACTTGTTGGGTTGGTATCTCTGGACTAATACCGAGAATTTGTTGGATGTTTGTAAAAAGAATGATACTTTTTATTTGGCAACACCTGGGGGTTTGATAAAAACCTTAGGTGATAGTATAGTAAAGATATACTCAAAGGTTGATGGGATAAACACGGCGGAAGTTTTATCCGTTTCTTGTGAAAACGGATTGTGGATTTTAACGGGGGCGGGATTACAATATTTTGACAACGGTAAGTTTAAAACCTTGGATTTAATAGCATTTGAAAACCCCGAAGAAATATTAAGTGGAAGCAAAATAAGGATAAGGGGCGAGTATATGTTTATCCTTGGGAAGACTAAGGTTATGGTTTATCGCTTTACCGATTCCGCAGAGGTCCCCATAAATATAAGATTTACCAAACCAAAGTTTTTGGAAATTTTCAACGATTCCCTACTGATAGGCGATACATTGGGGTTTTATAAGGTTAAGTATGATGAGTTTTACCTAAGCGCGTGGGATACGGTTTTTATGGGTAGGCCGGTTTTATCCGCCGTAAAACACCCGAATTTTGGGTGGATAATGGGTACGGATAGCGGTATACTTGATACCCTTGGAAACACCCTTTTCCTTCCCGGAAAGATTATAAGGTTTATGGCTTTAAGGGGTGATACTATATATCTTGCTACGGATTCGGCGGTTTATAACCTATCCCCCCATTCATATACCCCAAACAGGATTAAAGACGGTTATGCGGGTTTCCTATCCCCCTGGTTTTTCGGCATTGGTAGAATAAACGCCCCTTATTATATGTTTGGGTACGGAATATATGAAATCCCATCTTTGCAAAAGTTGGAAAGCCGGGGATTACCGTACACAACTCTGACAGGGGTTATAACCCTTGGGGATAGTGTGATCGTATGCGGGAGGGGAGGGGCAAATGCCTGTGCGGTTTGGCCGTCCGGAAACACTTTTGGATTCGGTTTAACGAATTTTGTAAGGAAACACAAGGATAAAATATTTTTCGGTTTAAACGGCGGTGGATTGGTGATTACGGATAGTCTATTTACGGATACCGTTATAATAACCGCTTCGCAACTAGGTGGATTTGGATATGTTTTTGATATGGCGGTTTTGAAGGATACCGTTTACTTTGTGTCTTGGGAACCATTTGGAAATTCAAAGGTTTTTAAGCTCGTGGATACGATACCTTATGAAACCGGAATAGTGGATTATGCCACATCTATCCTGTTTTCAACCGGTGATAGGTTAATATTGTGTGGGCAAAGCGTTTGCAAGATATATTATGATGATTTAACCCCTTATGGTTCCATAAGCGTCCAGGCCAATGTGGTTTATTCCTTTGGAGATACTTTACTTTTTGGAACCAATAAAGGTGTGGAGATGTATTCCCTTAAAACACTCGGATATATCGGCAAAATTCTTGATAATTATACCATAACGGGCTTATGGGTAGGAATGGATGGTAGGATCTGGGCATCGGGGAGTATGGGATTATCGGAATATGACGAAAAGAACCTCCGTATTTTCTCTCCTACAAATTCCCCTTTACCCGGTATATCGGTTTCCCCAAGCGCATTGTACCCTTTGAGATTTACCCTTTTCGGTGATGTTGAAAGAGGTAGGTTGATAATCTTAACGGAAAAAGGGGTGGCTTTCTTTGAGGATACCTCAATCGTATCGGGTTGGTGGGATAATTTGGTGATATATCCAAATCCTGCGGGTAAGGGTAAAACCGTAAGGATAAAAAACTGTCCAAATGGTGCAAACCTTTATATATTCACGCATTTCGGAAAGAGGGTTAAGAATGTAAAGGGTTGTTCTTTTAAAAACGATTTACCACTGGGTTTGTATGTGGTTATCGTGGAATACAACGGAAGGAGAAAACCTTTAAAGGTGGTACTTTTAGATAGATGACTTATAGGAGGGTTATATTCGTTTTTGGGTTATGTTTGTTGAGTTTTTTATTTACATTGTTTGTGTATATCAATAGGATTTCCGACGAGTCCTTAAAGGGCAAGGATGTTGAAAATTATAGGAAGGTTATAGGAATGGGTAATATAAGGGGTAGGTTTTTGGATGCCGATGGGAAATTTTTAACAGACTTAGAGGTGAATTACAATGTTATACAACTAAATTCCCGCACGGGAGAACACTTAAAGGAAAGAGTGTTGATGGAGAAAATTTTGGGTAAAAAACTCGAATTTAAGGAGTATAAGTTCTTGGGGTATTCGGAAATTAGAGGGATTTCACAAGAAGATGTTTATAAACTTATGAGGAATAAGTATAGGTTAAAAACCGTTATTTTTGTTCCAAGTGTTAAAAGGAAACTGGTTTGCAAGGAGTGTTTCCACATAATAGGTAGTGTATCTTCGGATGGTATTGGGCTTGGAGGGCTTGAAAGACTTTACGATAAATCCCTTAGGGGAAAATTCGGAAATATAATCATCGAGAGCGATGCGTTGGGGAATGTCGTTTCAACCCCATATATGGATATAAACCTATTACCCCGGGATGTGAAATTAACCCTTAGGTATGATTTGTTTCTACTGGCAGATAGCCTTTTCAAAAATTACGATAGGGGGGCTGTATTCATGTTTAACCCCAAAAACGGTTATGTGTATCTTTCATACTCAAAACCCTCACCCATTGACACAACTGACCCCTCTTATGCACCACTATTAAACAGGGCACTATCCGGCTTGTATCCTCCGGGTTCAACATTCAAACCTCTAATAGCCCTATTGTCTTTAAAATACGGGGTAATTGATACCGGTTTCGGTGTGTCGTGTAAGGGAGCCATATCCGTGGGTAATAGGGTTTTTAAGTGTTGGAGTGTTCACGGATATGTTAAAATTGAGAGAGCCATCTCCCATTCTTGCAATGTGTTTTTTTATAATGTGGGTGGTAGGTTCGGGGCGGGGAGGATTTTAAATGCCTTAAAGGAAACGGGATTATTTAACAGGAGATTTACAAATTTATTGGAAGAGGTTCCATCCCGGATACCCGTAAAGGCCATATATTTGGGAACGGCCTTAAACATAGCCATAGGGCAGGGGGAGGTTTTGGTTACTCCGGTTTTTATGGCGGTTGAGGCGGGTTTGATAGGGAACGGTGGGTGGGTGGTTTTGCCGAGGTTCTCCAACTTTGAAAGACAGGAAACCCTAAAAGTCATGGCTCCGGAATGGGCTTATGATATTGTTAAAAGGGGGATGTTAAAGGTTGTTGAAGAGGGTACGGCATATTATTCACGAATTCAGGGTTTTCAATTTGGTGGAAAAACCGGTACCGCCCAAAACCCTCATGGGGAAGACCATTCCCTTTTCATAGCCTTTGCCCCCTATGATGACCCAGAGGTTGCAATAGCTGTGGTTGTTGAAAACGCCGGACACGGGAGTTCCGCCGCGGCACCCATAGCCTCCGCTTTAATAAGGCATTTTTTCAACCTTAAAATAACAAGAGATGAGAAGGTTTATATTACTTCTTATCCCCTTAATTCTGAGTTGTGGTAGGAATGAATTGGAAATATGGTATTGGTTTGGTGAGATTCACGACTATCATTTTAGACAACTTTTAAATAGAACTTGGCGAAAGGTAAATGTTAGCCTGATAAGGAAAAACTTTTCTTCCATTCAGGAAATGGAGGAATCTTTAAAGGTTAGGCAACCGGATTTAGCACTCGTATATCCGCAAACCCTGAAAAACCTCATAAAATCCGGAGAATTGGAACCTTTATCGGATGGTGAAATACTTCCTAATTATTGTGGTAATTACTGCTGGCCTATGTTTAAAAGCGTTTTGGGTTTTTATGTGAATGCGGATTTGGCGAAAGAAGTGGGTTTTCCCTTGAATTTCAAATTATCAGATTTGCTAAACTTAAATAGCAACTATATAGTTTTGGGCGTTTATCCCTCTGCCACCTTTTACACGGGTTTGATGTTTAAGTTTTTATCCGAGGGGTATGATACACTGGAATCTTGTATAAAATCTTATGAGTTCCTCAAAGGCCTCGCCCATAAACCCTATGTTAGAATTTATCCCAATCCGAGATATGCGGAAGCGGATATGGTTTCTCTTAAGATCGTTGTTATCGTTGGAACAAGTGCGTACAAACCCTATATTGAACGGGAAGGGATAAATTTAAAGTTTGTACCCATAATAAACGATAGGGGTGAAAATGTATATTTCCTTTCAGGCCCGGATTTCGTTGTATTTAAAGGGGGAAATACAAAGAAAGCAAAAGAATTTATAAGGGTTTTGGATGAAATCCTTAAAAGGGATACCTTATGGGAAAGGTTTGGGTATTTTTATGTTGGGAGGTTGAAGGGCTTAAAGAATATATTTACGGATATAAATTGGGATGTTGATAGGGATGGGTTGAGGGTTTTGTCAGAAAGGGCTTTAAATCCACAGGATTCTTTACCCCAAGATTCGTTAAAAAACCTTTGTAGAAAATCTTTAAAATGATTATTACCTTTCTTCACAGGAATATACTTCCGCTGTGTAAAAAGTTATGGTTGTAGGGATTATAATATTTGCCAAAAGTGTTAAAAGGTAGTCAGTAACCGTTGATTTTGTTTCTATTCTAATCTTTTTACCCCTTGGTACTATGGTTTCCGTTGAGTTATCACCGAGTGGGACTAAACCGTACAAGAAGTAAATATACCTTTTCTCGGAAACCTTCGTATAGCAGAAGTCCCCTCGTGATGCCAACCTTGCGTCTCCCGTTACCACAACCGTCATGCAATTTGCAAATACCAGGACCAGCAATGCGAAAAGCGATAACCTTTTCATGGTGCGGGTATTATAATGTAGGATAAATTATGTTTTTTTAACTTTACAAACTACCATACAAAAACTAAATTTTTTCAAGAAATTCAACAATGTCCTATCCAAAACTTAAAATTATTTACACTGAACTTCCATAGTCATAGGTATTATGGTGCAGTTTGCCGTGCAAATACTTATTAGATGGTCATCAACACCGAAATAAGTTTTTACTTTTACGGTTTCTTTGCACGGAGACATCATATCCGCGGGTGTATTATTGGTAAGTGGCACAAGTCCCAGAGCGCAAACCATACCTTTTTCTTTTGAACATTAGGGAGATATTCTCCTTCCTCGGCGAGTCTTATATCCGTATTAGCTGGGGCTTGTGAAATCGTGGCCATGCAGCTACCAAAACTTAAAGCAACAACGGATAATAAAATCACCAATAAACCCATTTTCAATAGAAATTTTTAAACTTTTGCGGAAACCTCTGCAAAAACTAATTTTTCCCAAGAAATTCCAAAAGTTCCTCGTCCGAGAACTGTTTAAAATCCCTGTAAAACATACCAACTGAAAAATAAATACTCCTGACAACTTCTAAACATATAATCTTATCAAAGTATTCCTTCACCAATTCATAAGCCAAATCGGATGCAACGGGAATAGCAAGGGTTAATTTATTTACATTGTGCTTCCTTATAAACTTGGCTGCCGCAATTACTGTGTATCCCGTTGCTATTCCATCATCAACCAAAATCACATTTTTATTGGCATAGTCTTCAATAATAAACT
Organism: Caldifarciminota bacterium; assembly: GCA_039802605.1. Classification (GTDB taxonomy): domain Bacteria; phylum Hydrothermota; class Hydrothermia; order LBFQ01; family LBFQ01; genus Caldipriscus. The sequence goes on from JBDRWW010000007.1 coordinate 47,190, forward strand.
CCTTGTATAATTCATACTGTTTTTTAGCCTCTAAGAGTTTGATTTCTACGATTTCCCTTAAATCATCCTCATCAACTCCCAAAATTTTGGCGTATTCTTGGTCGTATATATATGTTCCGTCATAAACCACCGCTCCAAATCCCGATTCCGGGGATTCTGGGGGTGCTATCTTTTTCACCGGCAAAACCCCGAATGGTATGTTTAAACATTTGCCTAATATTTTAGCCATATATCCCCCACCTCTCAAAACCCCTACAACGACCGTATTACTTAAATCTTCACCCTTTAATTCATCACATAATTTTAAAGCCGCATCCTCCCGATTTTCAAATATCATTCTCCTATAAGCCTCATATATTCTTTATACATACACCTATCCTGAACCACTATTATTCCCCTTTCAATAAGAGGTTTAACGGCTTCATCATTCCTTATCCCCTCTTGGAGCCAGAAAACCTTTACATCACCCTGTCCCTCTATTCTCCTTAATACATCCTCAACCACCTTTGGTATCTCATCACTCGGCCTAAATACATCAACCCATTCAACGGTTTCGGGAATCTCGACAACCGATTTATATGATTTCCTACCGAGTATTTCTTCCGCCGTTGGATTTACGGGGATAATGTTGTATCTCTTTCCCAAGAAAAACCTCGGCACTTTATGGGCTGGCTTGCTCGGATCTTTTGAAAAGCCCACAACGGCAATGTTTTTATACTTAAAAAACAAATCCCTAATTACCTCATCCGGAGGGTTTTGAAGCATACTGGCATTATATCCCCGAATGGTTTATGACATCGGCCAAAAGTTCAACATTTAAATCCTTTGTTATAATTTCCAACCTTATGCCATCCGGATGTATGACTATATAAGAACTGGAATATCCCAACGGGTAGTTTAAAGCCTTTGATACCATTTCCCCCAAAATCTCGCTTTCTTTACTCGTATGGTAAAACCTTACATATTGTTCCCCATACCTCAAAAATATAACCCTTTTAAAGCCGGCCTTAACCATTTTCATTGCGGTTGCAAATTGTGAAGGCTGAACCGACATTCCAAAGTGATAAAGTTTTCCCCCTATCCTATTCACCAACTCCACCGCATCCCAAAAAAGCCTTCCATCCCCCAGAACAACGGCCCATTTTCCGCTTTTTAATTTATTTATGCCCCTTCCAAAGTTTGTCGTTAAATATCCCTTGGGTTGGGAATACCTTCCAAAGGACCTATATAAATCCATTTCCCTCGCAAAGCCTACATTTATAACATTTATTATGGCATTTTTTAAAATTCCCACCTCCGTTTCCATAAGTTTATCATCCATTTCTTCGGCGAAGAATAACTCCGTTAAAACCTTTATTTTTGCCTTTGCCTTTAATACGGTGAATTTTGAGGGTAAAACCCTAAAATCCCTATCGGGAAAAACTTTACAAATTTCATTTTGCAAAAAATAGCCCAAATCATAAGAGGGCGAAACCAAACTCCAAGATGTATATACCTCGGAATAAAATTTTGTTTCTTCCTCCGAGGCGTTGTGATGAATACTTATAAGGATATCCGGCTTAAAATCGTTTGCAACCTTCAACCTTTCCCTTAAAGAAAGGTTCTCGTCTTTAAACCTCGTGAGATTAACCCAGGTAAGACCCTTCAAAGCCTCGTATAACATAAGTGAAACTTTTAAGTTAATATCCTTTTCGGGTATTTTTCCCCTAAGGGTTCCAAGACTATCCCCGCCGTGCCCAGGGTCTAATAGGATTTTCACTGTCCTTCAAGTATTTTCCTAATCCTTTCAACCGCTTCTAGGGCTTTTTTGTTCTTGGGGTCAAGTCTTAAAACCTCTTGAAAAAAGAACAATGCTTCGGCGTATTTACCCTTTGAATACGCGTCAAGCCCTCTAAGGTATAAGTTTTCAACAACCCTCGGGTCGGCCTTTACCGTATCTTTTTTCGCACTTGTATCGGCTTCGCTCCCTTTTTGTATATCCCTCTTTTCCCTCCTAACATAAAGGGTTTCCACCATGATTACGGGAACCTGTATATATACGGGCACTTCAATCCTGACAGTATCCTTTTTCATAAACTCGGGTTCTAAGAGTATAGATATTGCGAGATCAAGGGATGGACTATTTGAGGGTTTTAAGCGGGTAAATGCGTAAAGGAATTTCCATCTATATCCGCCGAATATACCGAAAGCCGTGTCAAAGGTTAAACCCCCTTGAAACCCCTTAAATGTATATCCCCCTATGAATTCTAGGTTTGGATATAGTTCCCCTTCATTTGAGGATAATTTAAAAATAAGCCCTCCAAAAAATTGGTTGTATTGCAATAAACCGTTTATGTAAAGCCCTTGGAAACTCAAAGCGGAAAATATCCAAAAGTTTTCAGAATATGCACCTCCGCTTAGAAGCAAAAGGGAATCTTCTATTCCTACCCCCCCAAAACCATTGTAAAACTTGAAATTCAAAGAATACACCTTTTTTCTCGGCGTTATGTAAAGGAATGTGTTTGTGTAATTCGTATTATACTGGAAAAAAGCCCCAATTTGCCCGGAAAAAAATGGAGAAACGACGATTAAATTCGGGTATAAATTAAACCCTGCAAAGGGGAACATCCAAGTATTATAAAGTTGAAAGGTTTTATCGTATCACAATCTCTTTTATTACCCTGCTCATAAACCTAAACTCCCCGAAGGCATACCCGTAATCAAACAAAACCCTATAAACATTAACCAATTCCAACCTTATAGGCCCTTCGGAGTAATAGCATTCATCGGAATTTTTTGGTATATATACGGTTATTGAGGGTAATGTATCCAAAACCTCCTTATAACAATAGTAAAATCCGAATGTGGTATCCCTCCCTACAAATCTCAACATATACCAATTTGCCTTATATCCCCTTTGCCATATAAAGGTGTATTCCCTATCCGTGTACAATGTGTCGGGTAAATCGTTTAAATAAAATGTATCCGATGATAAAACCAGCAGGGTATCGTAAAAGTTGTATTTCGGTTTGCTTGGGAAAACCCCTTTTAGTTTTAGCGTTTCTTTGGCAACACCATTTACAATATTTGCGGCACAAAAGGTGTATATCCCACCCTCCTTAAAAACCCTATCCTTTAAGGTATCATCCCAATTGTAAAATGTGTATCTATACCTCTTATCAAACTCGTCGCTCTGATATAACTGATAAACATCCCTATCCATGAAATCCCTTGAACAAGCCGTATCCGATGTATCCCCCACCACAAACCACACAACCCCTCCCGTCATCCCATACCCAAGCTTATCCGTTCCGGTATAAACCGTATCAAAATAAACAATTGATGTATCCAAGGTATCCGTCCACAATTCCCCAAACCAAACATAATCCCCAACCCTGCTTTCCGGCAATTTGTACTTACACGAAATAACCAATAAAGACAAAATTAAAAATGCCCTTTTCAATACTCGTCCTCCACCAATTCTATTAAAAAACCGCCCGTTGATTTCGGGTGTATAAAGGCAACGTTTCCCCCTTTTGCCCCCTTCATATCCTCAACCGCAAACATAAACCCATTACCCTTTAACCTATTAACCTCATCCTTCACGCTTTCAACCTTCAATGCAAAGTGATGGATACCGTTCCCCCTTTTTTCCAAGAATTTATCTATGGTTGAACCGCTTTCCGTGGGTGTGATTATCTCCAAGGTCGCGTTTTCAAGTTTTAAAATGGCCACCTTTATCTTCTGATCCTCCAAAACCTTTTCGTAATATTCACTTTGCAGAACATCTTTAAATCTCTTGATTACATCCTCATACTCTTCCGGTTTTACCGCTATTGCTATATGCGAAAGCCTCATCCGAAGATTTTAAAGGGGACAAAGTGATGGCCGCATTGCAGGAAGATATACAACAGTAGAATAGCAAACCTTGAAAAGACTTATTGATTGGAGCGTTGAACATCCCATAAGCGTGGGTATAATCTTTTTCGCCTTGGTCTTTACGAGTTTATATTCCATAAGTAGGTTAAAGTTGGAACTCTTCCCGGATATTTCCCTTCCTACAATCACCATAATATCGGCATATCCGGGTGCTTCGGTAATTGATGTTGAGGAAAATATCACAAAACCCCTTGAAAATGCTTTAAGGGCTGTTAGGGGAATAAGGGAAATAAGTTCAAGGAGTATAGAGGAATACTCCCAAATAACCGTATATTTCAATGCCGGTGTTGATATTTCAAAAGCCTATATTGAAGTGGTGGATAAGGTTAGGGGCGTGGAGTTGCCAAACGGTGCATTAAAGCCGAGTATTATACCCTTTGACCCTTCGGTTTTCCCGGTTATGACCGTAGCCTTTCCCGAAGATCAATACGAACTCGTTAAAACCCTATGGGTGAATAGGGTTTTGTCAATTGTGGGTATATCCCTAGTTCCAACCCTTAGAACCTATGAAGAGTATATATCCGTAAATGTGTTTCCCGAAAAATTGGCAATTTTCGGCATAAGGCCCTCAACTATATTCGGGCTTATAGGCGAAAGGGCATACTCCTTTCCCCTTGGAAAATCCTCTGTTATAAGCGGGAAATTGGATTTAAGCGGCATTAAAGACATTATAATCGGCAAAAGGGGGGATAGGCCCGTTTTCCTATACGAAGTTGCGGATATAAAGAATTACCGTGAAAATTACGAGGTATTACAGTTAAACAAAGGGATACCTGTGATAATATCCCCCGTATTCAAATCTTCCGATGCGAATACCTATGAGGTTTCAAGAAAGTTGAAAGAGGTGTTAGAGGAAATAAAAAGGGATGGTAGGTTAAATTTTTGGGTGGCGATGGATCAAGGTTTTTTAATAGAAAAGGTTGTAAAGGAGGTTATAAATACGGCTATTTTTGGGGGAATACTGGCTGTTATAATTATCCTTCTATTCACGAGGAGTTTTAGGCTTTCGGCGGTTATATCCTTGTCCATACCGATTTCATTGGGATTAACCTTTATATCCATAGACCTCTTTGGGTACAAGCTCAACGCCATGACATTAGCGGGCATAGCCTTGGCAATAGGTATGATAATTGACAATTCCGTTGTTGTAAGCGAGAACATTTACAGATATATAACCGAAGGGTATAATCCTAAGGAAGCCTCTAAGGAGGCAACTTATGAGGTTTTAAGGCCTATATTTTCATCCACAATTACAAACATTATAGTCTTTGTCCCCGTTATATATTTATACGGTGCAATAGGGGAAATAGCCAGAAATGTGGGTATATCTTTTGTTTCCGCATTGTTATCCACCCTCTTGGTATCAACAGCAATAACCCCCGCTTATGCCCATTACATCCTTGCAAAATCAAAGAGGGTAGAGTTTAAACTGGCAAACATCTATCGTAAGGTTCTAAGCTTTATGATTAAAAGAAAACTGCAATTCCCCTTAGCTTTTGTATTACTTTCACCATTGGCTCTAATCCCCTTTGTAGGTGGTGAGTTTGTGCCAATATTGGACTCGGATTTTATATTCCTAGACATTGAACTTCCCTCAAACACCCCATTTGAAAAAACCTCTTTGTATATGAAAAATGTGAGCAGATTGCTTTCAAAAATACCCGAAATTGAAAACTACGCGGTATTTGTCAGCGCCCCCAAGGATGTCCCAAAGGGTATTATAGCATATGGTGGCGGTATAACGGAGACCTATAAAGGGCAGGCCTTTATAAGGTTAAAGGAGAGGGCTAAGAGAAAAAGGGCGCAGTGGGAGATAGAGGAAACAATAAGGAATAATCTCCCAAAATTTCCGGGATTAAAGGTTAGGTTTTTACCCGTTGAAAGGATAACCCTGTTTGGGATGAAGGGTAAGTCCGTATCCATAACGTTTTTAGGACAAGATAGGGAAACCCTTAAAAAGTTGGCCAACAGGTTTGCAGAGGATTTAAAAAGGGTTAAAGGATTAACAAATGTCGTCGTTGAAATTCCTCCCGAAATGGATATTTTGCTTTTTAGGCCTAAGGAAATGGTAAAGATCACGGGACTTCCAATATCCGAAGTCCAAAAGGATTTAGCACTTTTAAAGCTTTCACCGAAGGCAGTTGAAATAGAAAATACAACGGTCAAACTCAAATATGACGGGGATGTATCCGTTTTACCTTTGGTTGGTCAAAGGACAAGGGCATATTTTGTTGATTTTGTTGAAGTTGAAACCTTAAAAACACCTTCAATAATTACTAGGCTTAACGGGCTCCCTTCCATAACCGTATCCGCCGATAGGACAACACCCAACCTATTAAGTGTATCCCTACAAATCCAAAAAATCCTATTGTCTTACAAACTCCCACGGGGTTATACATATGTTTTATCCGGTGAGATGTACGAACTCTTTGATATGCTTAAACAACTCACATTAGCCGGGATTTTAGCGGTTGTATTGATATTAGCCGTAATAGTATTGCAGTTTGAATCCTTTAAAGAACCCCTTTTCATATCTTTGAGTACCATATTTTCGTTGGCGGGTTCCACATTGTTTATCTATGCCTTTGGTATAACCTTTTCCATTGTATCACTACTCGGTGTTTTAATTTCCTTCGGAGTGGTGGTTAATAACGGCATAGTAATGCTGGAACTGGCAAAGAAGACGGGTATATTAAAGGCCGCCGAAATAAGGTTAAGGCCCATATTAATAACCAATTTAACCACGATTTTCGGCCTCCTACCTTTGATATTTGTGAAAACGGAAGGTTTTGAGTATAGACAGCCAATAGCCGTGGCTTTATTGGGTGGTATGATATTCGGCTTAATATACTCACTCTTAATATTACCCCTAATATACAAGAGGCCTTGACAAAAAATTTTACCCCCTTATAATATCAGGCGTATGCAAGTGGAAACCTTGGTAGATTATTTCCAGCGCGGCGGAGGAGTAATGTGGCTTATCCTATTCGTGGCTTTGATAGCCTTGGCCATATCCCTAGAGAGGCTGTACTCTCTATTCATAAAGATAAGGACAAACCCCGTCAAACTCGTTGAAGAGGTGATAGCAATAATAGAGGAAAAGGGCGCGAATGAGGCAATAGAGTATCTAAACTCAAAAAAGAGCCCGATAGCAAAGGTGTTAGCCGCCGGCCTCGAAAAGGCCGGAAAATCCAAGGTTGTGGTTGAAGAAGCGATGACCCGCAGGGCACTAAAAGAGTTGTCTTTCTTGGATAGGGGAATGATTTATATCGCCGCCGCCGTAACCTTGGCACCAATACTCGGATTCTTGGGGACTGTAACGGGTATGATACGCGCCTTTGATGCAATAGCTAAGGCCGGTGAGGTTGAGCCGAGCGTGGTATCCGCCGGTATATCCGAGGCATTGCTAACAACCGCTTTCGGTCTCCTGGTTGCGGCGCCCTTTTCATTGCTTTACAGCGTGTTTATGGATAGGATAAACTCCTATCAAAAGCAAATAGAGGAGGCTTCAAACTATCTAATAGAATACCTCGTTGAAAGCGGTATAGTTAGGGAAATTTAGCCATGGCCATTTTCAAAAGGGTTCAGCTAGAAGAGGAGGCCGAAATCCCAACGGCCTCTATGGCGGATATCGCCTTCCTCCTTATAATATTCTTTATGACCACGACAAATTTTGCAAGGGAAAAGGGGTTAAAGTTTGTATTACCCGAGAAGAAAGATCAACCCCAGGAGTTAAAAGTAAAAAGCGAAAACTTACTAAAAATTTCTATAAACGACAGGGGAGAGGTGTTTTTAAACGATGAGCAAGGGGATTGGAACAACCTTGAAAGGGAGGTTAAAAGGCGTTTGGAGAAAAATCCCAAGTTGATAATATTTATAAGAACCCACAAAGACGCCCCTTATGAGTATATGATAAAAGCCTTTGACGCGGTAAAGGCCGCCGGGGGAACAAGGGTTGGTTTGGGTATAATAGGGGAGGTTCAACAGTGAGGCTACCCAGAAAAAGGCTGTACAAGGCATCAATACCGACGGCCTCCATGTCCGACATTGCATTCCTCCTTATAATATTCTTTATGACCGTTACCATTTTCAGGAAGGCTAGGGGTTTACCCGTTCAACTCCCTTATGCCAAAACCACGGAAAGGATCCTTAAACAGAGGGATTTGTCCTATATATGGATTTCCAAGGATGGTAAAATCAGTGTTGATGATAACCTCGTTTCAGCCAAAAGGGTATCTTTAATATTCCGGACAAAGATACAGGAAAACCCCGCACTCATAACATCAATTAAGGCGGATAAAGATGTCCCTTACAGGTATGTTTATGATGTTATGGAGGCTTTGAGGGATGCCAACGCTTTGAGGATAGTATTCTCAACCCGTAAGGGGGGATGATGAAAAAGGTTAATTTTATTGAAAAAATTCGGAGTGAAAATATCCTTGAACTTGAATATCCAAGGGATTTAAATATTGCCTTTACGGTTTCCTTAATTTTAACGATTTTGGTCTCTCTCTTCGGTAAGGGTTGTTCCGTTGAAAACTACAATCCGAAAAAAACTTCGGAAATTATGGGGGAAGAAATTAACATACAAGCCGAAATAGAACAACCACCACCTCCACCGCCAAAACCAAAGGTTTCCTTACCGGAGGAAATAGTTGAAACCTCGGAGGAACAGGCTGATACCGTAGAAGTTCAAGAGACCATAAACTTTCAAGAGGATGTACCTCCACCGCCCGCACCAACCCAAACGGTCTTTGAAGTTTATGAGGTTGATGAACCCCCACAACCCATATTACAAGTTCAACCCCAATATCCGGAAGTGGCCAGAAAGGCGGGTTTAGAGGGAAGGGTTATAGTTGCCGCCGTAGTGGATGAAAACGGCAATGTGATTCAGGCTACAATCCATAGTAGCACAAATCCGATTTTTAACGAGGCGGCCTTAGAGGCGGCAAAGAAGATGAAGTTTAAACCCGCGAGGCAAAAGGATATAGCCGTTAAGGTAAAGGTTTTAATACCTTTTGTGTTTAAACTTACAAAATGAAAGGGGGTAGGAAAATGAAGAGGCTTTTTTCATTATTCTTAATTTTATGGGCTGCGCCCCTTTTTGCACAGTATGGTAAAATAGTGGGTAGGGTTACGGATGATAAGGGTAATCCCCTACCCGCCGCAACCGTAAAGATAGTTGAAGGCCCTTCAAAGGGAGGTGCCTATGCGGACGATAAGGGTTATTTCGTGATCCTAAGACTTCCACCCGGAAAATACACCCTTGAAGCCAGTTATATAGGTTATAGATCCCAGAGAATTAAGGATGTTGTGGTTGAAAGCGATAGGACAACGGAGATAAATTTCAGGCTTGTGGAGGAAGGGGTACAGGTAAAGGAGGTGGTGGTTGAGGCGAAGGAACCACCCGTTAAGAAGGATGAAACCGAAAGTAAGGCTACGATAAGGAGCGAAAATATCCAAAATATACCCGTTGCCTCGTTGGAGCAGGCCATCTCTTTGAGCTCCGGTGTTAGGGTTTCGGGTGGGGTTATACAGGTAAGGGGAGGTCGTCCCGGTGAGGTTTCCTATGTGGTTGATGGCGTTGAGGTGGTGAACCCGTATACCGGTGTTCAAAACATAAGTTTGCCTCTGAACGCCATTCAGGAAGCCAGCGTTAGTAAGGGCGGCTTCGGTGCGGAATACGGTTCGGCTTCCTCGGGTGTGGTGGCCGTATCGACAAAAGAGGGTTCAAACAAATATGAGATTTCCCTGCAAATGTTTTCAAGCGTTGGCACAGGTGGCTTTTTCAATACAGAAGTTGGAGATCCTTATCTCAAATATTTTAGGAGGGAATTTTTCTACGGGGGTGACAAATACCAAGTTAAATATAATAACAACTATATAAGTGGGGGTGCATATTACGATACCCTTATGAAATTTGACAAAGAAAGGGCAGAAACATACAAGAATAAGCTCTCAGAATTTTCTCAAAAAGACCCATTATTTAAAGATTTTGGATACACGCCAGTGGTTCGGGATTACTACGCATTTCCGTGGAGGGAAAATTATTTCAGGCCTATTATAGGCTTTGGAGGTCCAATTTTACCATTTTACGACGCCCTAAGGTTTTATGTATCTTATGATTATACCAATACGCAGGGGAGGTTCCCAACCGAAGGTTCGGTTCAGGGGTCATATCAGGCAAAGATTTCTTGGTTTATAACACCACAGCTAAAGGTGTTTTTCGGTTCCGTTGGGACTAAAAGCGGATTTAGTGTGCTTGGATACCCATCCACATTTAGACTTATATTGCCGAGAATACCATATGCGGTAAGGGATGCAAGGCAATACTCTTTTGGTATAAACTACGCCCCTTCAACGAAAACATATCTTGAATTCAGGCTTGGCTATTTCTCCACCAAGACGAAATCCGTAACATTTATAGATGTTAATCAAAACGGTATAGCGGATATGGCGGATAGGGATGGGGACTTTCTCCCCGAGATAGATACCGGTATGTTAAGACTCATAGGTAGGAGTTTAAACCCAACATATGTACATGAATCCGACCCCAACGGTTGGGTGGAGTTGAAGTATTTCTGGTGGGAGGATGTACCGCAAAACTATAACCCAACATTTGCAAAGGGAACTAAAAGGCAAAACTATTTTGTAGGTGTCGTTAAAGGGACAAACGATACGGTTTTACTCGTGGTTGGTGATACCCTTTACGATTCCAACAATAACCCCGTTCAAGTTGATACCGTTTATACGGTAAGGAACTGTTATATACCCTATGAGAACAAGGTTAAGCCCTGCACCACAAAGTATGTTTTCTCCAACATTTATACACCTACCCCTTACACTTGGTACACCCGCATTTTGGACTTTTTGGATAATAACATCACTTGGAATGGTAGGATAGATCTTTTGGCACAAGACCCATTCGGCCTCAAAGGGCATGAGTTTAAGACCGGATTTGAATATTATAAATACTTCCTGAACAGGAGGAGTATTGACTACGCGTCGGGCGGAAATATATACATAAACTATGTTGATGTGTCACCCGTAAAGTTTGCTTACTACATAAGGGATAAGATGGAATTCGAAGGGTTTATAGCAAATGTCGGTATAAGGTTTGATTACTTTAATCCGAATTCTTGGTTCCCCGAGAACATAGAGGATCCGGTAAAATCGGTTAATTTTGCAAAGCAAAGCTTTATATTCACAAGGGATTCCGGCGTCTTCTACAATCCGGACATTAGGGATACATTCTTCCTAAAAAACCCCAAGAGGGCTCCTGCGAGTTGGTATTTAAGCCCTAGGATAGGTATATCACACCCGATATCCGCAAATCAAGTTCTACACTTCACTTATGGGCACTACTTCCAAATCCCAAACCTTAGGTGGTTGTATAACAACCAGTTCTGGATAATGACGGGTGCGTTTAACGTTATAGGCAACCCCACACTCAAGCCTGAAAAAACCATATCTTATGAAGTTGGGGTTAAAACGGCGATAACACCTTGGTTGGTATTTGACATTACGGCCTTCTACAAAGATATAGCGGACCTTGTTCAGAGTAAATGGATATACATAGGAAATACCGGCCAACAATATACTACATTTGTTAACCAAGACTTCGGTTCCGTTAGGGGGTTGGAGTTCAACCTCTCAAAGACACCCGGAGGGGGCTCAGGATTGCTTGCACCTTTGACTTTAAGCATATCTTATACTTTACAGTTTGCAAAGGCGAGTTTTTCAAGCCAAACCAGTTCTTATGCATTAACATGGGCGGGCTTGGCCCCGGAATACTCGGAAGAACATTATGTTGATTGGGATGAGAGAAATGTTATAAATGCCTTAATATCCTACGATATCCCAATAATCAAATCCCAACTCTTAGAGGGTTATGGTATCTCCTTCATTTACACGTACGGAAGCGGTACCCCTTGGTCCCCACCTTATAGGGATGTTAGGGATGTTATAGAGAAGACCAACACTCTCAGGTTTCCGGCAAGGCCAAACCTCGATTTTAGGGCTTATAAGAGCTTTGCACTTCTCGGTGCAGATTTGAGGTTCTTCGTTGATATATACAACCTCCTGAATTTCAGGTATGAAACCGGTTACAGCGATCAGAATTATTACTACTATTTCGGTGATCCCGAAGGCGCTTCTAAGGATCCTACCGTTTGGAACAGGGGTAGGCTAACGAGGTACGGTTTGCAAATAACTTGGAGGCAAAAATAAAGGGGGTGTGAAATGAAAAAGGTTCTTGTAATTTTATCCTTAGCACTGGCGCTGCCATTATGGGGTAAGGACAGGTTTCCAAAAAGGGCGGGGGATTTTAGGGCTTTTGCGGCCGTTAACGATGCATGGTGGGTTTTAACCACAAACGAAATATGGACAACCCTATCAAACTTTGGAGAACACGGAGATGCGAACACGGTTTTACCGGGATATTCTTGGCCGGGCAATGCCCCGGGTCAGAATGTATATTATCTTTGGGATGGTAGGGTTTGGTTGGCCGCTTATGTAAACGGAACGAAATATGTTACGCATTACGACTACGGCCAAAAGGAGTTTGCCCCAAGTGAAACCAATATGGGTTCGGGTTTTGCTTGGATAGGCCCGGATAAGTCTTCCCTTGATGTTGAGGCCCATTACGACGATTGGAGGCGTAATCCCAATTACAGAAACGGCGCAAACGGCTTGGGTGTTAAAATCATTGAAAGGATCCTTGCATGGCCTCAATATCCCTTCTCTCAATTCTATGCTTATGAGTTGGGTGTAATATACAATAGGAGTGAGGCTTCGGTCTCACCCGCGCCGGATACATTGGAATTTTTCATTGGTTGGCAGTACGATGCGGATGTTTGCGGTGCGGATAATACGAGCCCTCATATAGACGACCTCGTGTATTACGACGGGGCGCCGGAGGAATGCGGTATATACTTTACAAAAACCTACAAAATGGGTTGGGAAGATAGTTTAACCGTTCTTTCGGATACGATTATAAGCCGTCCGGATGGGATCCCCGACGGTTATATCGTTTGGGGTGATGACCCTTGGGAAAAGGCGATTACGCAAGCATATTATTCCGCAAAGGGCCTTACCGGGCCCGATAGTTTCCCATTGACGAGGCCAAAGAGGGATGGGAGCGGCGATACAACGGTGTATTATTACTACCTGATACCGAGGAATACATCCTTCATTTATGATAGCGATAACCCGACTGAGCCGGGTGATGATACCGGTGATAACGGTTTGTGTCCCGGTTTCATAGGCATGATGTTGTTATACGCCCCTCCAACATCAAACGACATAACGGGTGTGGGAGGTGGTCTTTCATCCTCTTGTAGTGGAATTACATTGGCCCGCGGTGTAGACCCAAGGGATAGTATGAGGATAATATATCCGAGGGCACATCAGTGGTGGAACTGGGAAAACGACCCCGGTGACGATGCCGCAAGGTTTGACTATATGGTAGGAGACCATCCCGCTACGAGGCCTTATAGGTTCGCGCCACATCCTTATGATGTGGGTGCAAGGGAGTTTGATTACAGGTTCTTGCTAACAAGCGGTCCCCACAAAATAGCCGATGGGGATACCCTGTGGTTTGTGGTTATTGGTGCCGTGGGTCAGGGATTAAACGGTGGAAAGAATACGCTTTGGTATAGCGGACAATGGAAGATGGGGTTGAGGCAAGTAATGGAGCAGGCTTTGAGGACATACTATACGGGTTCGGAGGGTTATTGCGACCCCGCGCATCCTTGTCCCCCTCGTGGTCCTTACAACGGGAAGCATTGGAGGATTCCCGTTCCCCCATCTTCGCCAACATTGTCTTACGGCCCTTCGGGTGATTCGGTTGTGTTGATATGGGATAAAAAGCCGGAATACACGCCAGATCCAATAAAGAATGTTATAGACTTTGCCGGATATGCGATTTATAGGGCATTGCATGGTCCAAACTTCAACGACGCTCCTATAAAAATCCTCGTTGATGCCACAAAGCCTTACAAAGATAGCGTTAAAAACTATTGGATGTCAATATACCCCGATGTACCCATAGAGGAAGTTAATTTTGCGGGCACCGAGAATAGGTATGTTGACAAAAGTGCTCCCAAAGGTTTCCCCTTGTTCTATGCCGTTACGGCCTTTGACTGGGAACCATCCATAGGGGCCAGCCTTGAAAGTTCAAAGAACAATTATCTAAAATACGCCTCCGGAGCGCCGAGGCCCATATATGTCGGAGGTTCTCCGGGTGGGCAAGATTGGAAGGATAAAATAGTTGTTGTACCCAACCCCTTAATAGGTTGGTCAAAATGGTCTGCTACAAAGCAAACCCCCGAGATTCGCTTCTTCAATGTACCCGCGGGTGCCAGAATAGACATATATTCAGCCACGGGTGACCATATTAAAACCTTAGAAAACAGGTCTCCGGCTTCCGGTTCCATATCTTGGAACCTCTTAACACCCCAGGGAAGGCTTGTAGCACCCGGCATATATTACTTCCGAGTTGTTGATGAGAAAGGCGAGGATTATGTTGGTAAGTTTGTAATCTTGAGGTAGGAGGTGGAAGATGATGTGGATATTGTTGGCCCAGGCGGATACATCCGGTAATCCCTTTGCAAAGGTGGGGATAGTGGGGTCCAAGATTTTAACTATAACCACATCCCCAAAGGTGGCGGCTCTGGGTGAGGCCGCCGTTACACTTTTGGGTTCAGACCCGTTGCTAATGCTAAGCAACCCCGCATCCGTCATATTTGCAACGAATAGGGCCGTTGGAGTCGGTTTTGTCCCTTATTGGGTTCAAACATACATATCGGATGTTGCATACATTCACCCAATGCGTAGGTATACCTTAGGCTTTTACATACACGGCGTATATTCCGGGGGGTTTAAGCATACTATCATAGATGAAAGCGATCCAAAGGGTTATAAGGAGTTGGGGACATTTAGTTATACCGGCATGGTTCTCGGGACCGTCGCGGGTGGAAGGCTAACCGATAGGTTCTCGGTTGCAATAGCGCCAAAATTTATGTGGGAAGGTTTTGGGAATTTTACAAATGTGTGGGCCTTAGCATTTGATGTTGGAACCTTATACGAAACCGGTTTCAGGGGAATAAACATAGGTATGAGCGTATTAAACTTTGGGTTTGACCCTTCCCTCAGCGGAACTTACACGAGGTATATATACAGCGGAGGGGATTTAATAGAAGACACATCAAAATTCTCTTCCTACAAACTACCCTTAACATTTAAGGCGGGCATATCCTTGGACATTTTCAGGGGTGCTTACCACTCACTTATGGGCATGTTTGAGATAAATCACCCAAGCGATAATTCGGAGTCCATAAATGTGGGTTTAAAGTATTCATATGCGGGTGATCTTGTATATTTCAGTTTTGGTAAGAAGTTTAGGGATGGGTGGTGGGTTTCCCCAACCCATGACGAACTCTTCGCCGCGGGTTTTGGATTAAACCTATTTGGCATATCCTTTGATTACTCCTACACGGTTAATTATCGTATGCCGGATATTAGCAGGTTTGGTTTTGTTTATACATTTTAAAGGGGGTTGAAAATGAAAAGGTGGTTGTTTATTTCGTTATTCGGGGTTATGCCCCTATGGGCTTTGAACATAGGTGATACCATAGAGGTATATTTACCCCAGTTGCGCTCTTCATTCGCCTGGGATAAATTCCCAACAAAGGCGTATATAGCCGACACGGCATACGGGGCTTATATAGCGGTTTTTAGATACAATTTGTACCCTTTCAGGATAATAGAGGTTGCGAATTTTAGGGACTTTCCGCCCGCAGCCTGGGAGGCAGGTCCGCAATGGTCCAAGAAGATAGAAATAGAGGGTTCAAGTATATACTATCCCTTTATAAAATACACTTCTGACGGCTTTACGGGTACCACCTATGTGCAAACCCCTCCAATAAACCTATACATCACAAATACGGTGGATACCGTTGTATTCACATATAAACTGACATACCTAAACCCCAACGATACCATAAAGGTTATGTTTGCCAAGGTTTCCGATACCACCTGTTGGGTTTCGGCAGGTGTTATCACCCCTTCACCAACAAGAACCCAAGGGAGATTCCCCGTGCCCATAGGTGGCCCTTGTGGTTTATCGGATAACGATACGGTTTTTGCCAGGATAGTTTTTGTGGATAATTCAAACCTTTCATTGGATACCACAAGGTATTTTGCTATATACGATTTCTATGTTGGTGGTAGAACATATAGGCCTTACAGGAAAGCTCCAAGAGATGTCGCACCCGATACCCTTTCCATTTCAAAAGCCGATAGCATAGTTTCCGATATTAAAAATGCATGGAACGGCGTTAAAAGCGCAATAGACAACTTTATGGGTGTTAATCCGTCCGATTTGGTCGATAAGGATGGAAACGGCAGAGTCATAATACTTGTAGGCCCATATCATACGGTTAGTCCTGCCGATGTCAGCAACTTTCCCGATGCCGCGTTGTGGCCACCCTTGGTATTCTACGATGTATTTGACGAGAACAATGCGGAGATTATATATTTAAATACCGCTTGGAACCTTTATTATAGCAAATTCCCAACCTCAGATCCCAATAGGATTGATTATTTGAGAAAGGCTTTGGCGTTTTATTACGCAAAATATGTTGCTTATAGTGTTGATAGGACCGAAGCGGATACATCAAGGTATTCAAGGGCCTTTATAAACATGAACCTGTCGTTTAAAGCCGCTTGGATTGCCCACAAAGCGATGGTTAGCTCCTTTGACCCCGATAGTCTGTACTCTTATGCCAAGGGTATATTTAACGATATACTTTATTCGTTTGGAACGGGAGCCGATGCAACATATCTATTTTCTACGGCAACCCTTTACGATGGCAAGATGGCAAGATGGCGCGACATAGCGAAAAATGCAATTTGGATGCTTTACCTGGAAGAGATCACAAGTGAAAACGATGTCAAAAACGCCATAAGGGAAAGGGATATTCCGTTTATATATTTACCGGTAATACCCAACTCCGCTTTGAACCTAATAAATTCAAGGGGTAAGACCTTCCAAGAGGCCTATGAAGAATTTTCTTTAAAGGTTTTTGCGGCGGGCAGGCCTTATATTTCAAGGATTAGTGGCTTTCCAACATTTTCAAACCCGCTACTTAGAAATACCGTTTTATCTTCTAATCCTCCATCCATAAGTTTAAAGGCGAATCAGTTAACCCTTTATTCCGCCACGGCATTCTCTTTTGGCTCGAGTTCGGTGTGGCTAACATTTGATGGGGATGATAATAACTTTATAAACGACACATTAAGCGGGTATAAGGTTTATGTAATAGACACGGTTTCAAACACATTTAACACGTTAAACCTTGATAGCAGAAATAGGGGTTATATAACCAGAGCCCCATCATTCGCCTTGATTATAAACTACGGAAATCAGGGTGTATATGTAGCGGGGGATAAGGATACAACGGACGCTTTGGTTAGGCCTGTGACCTTGCTAGGTTTCTTCGTACAACCCAATTATGCATTTAAGAGATATGTGGATGTTTATGCCATAACCGATACATTTGCATACTTTGACGCGAGTTATAACCGCAGCGCCGATGGATTAGAAGTTATATTCTATCCCAACGACACTTCGAGGTACGGTTATACCATAATAACACTTAAAGGGGTTGCAAACCGCGTATACGGTGCTAGTACATACCTTTGGTTTAAGGATATAGCGAATAACTCCTATTACGGGCCTATATACTACAAGATATACCGCCTGCAGAGCTTTGCCGGATTTGATTATAGGAAGCCCGACAGCGTTTCCGATAGCGGTGTAATACAAAGCGTTAAAATCGGAAAAGAAATTGTTGAGGCTTATCCTAATTTGTTGTATATGAGATCCCTGTCCTCCGAAAGGGACATACTCGTATTCCATAATCAAAAGGGTGAATTCACGTTTTCCGAGCCCGTTGATGCCGAAGTAAGGGTAAAGTCTCAAATGGGCGACAGAATTTTTGTATATGACGGAATTGATTGGAAAGAATCGGAGACTTTCTACGATATTAATAAGGGTGAAGCCGTTGCTTATGTATCCGGCGCTTATAGGGTTTATGTGGGCAAGGACAAACCTTACAGCTCACCATCAACATTTAAAGCCTTTTCCGAAGTTGGAAGAGTTAGGGTTTTAATACCTTACAAGTCAAATCTCAACATTATAATATACGGGTTGTCCGGAAGAAAGGTTAAGGAAATAACCCTTAAAGACCTACCAGCAGGTGGATACGAGTTTAGTTTAAAAGATTTACCAAAAGGTGTTTACATGGTTAAAGTTTTTGCGGGCAACAATAAGGCCGTTGTGAAGGTTATAAACGGAGGTGGGAGATGAAAAGGATTATAATTCTAACAATACCGATATTGGCCCTTATAATGTCCTGTAAGGTTAAGGAAAACGCTCCGAAAGCCTTCAACAAAGACGATATGCTTGGAAGGGGCTGGTCGTACTATAAAGATGGCAAGTACGATTCCGCTGCCGCGATTTTTGACAGCATAATAAACGAGATAGATCCCTCCGATATGGAGGCGCATTTGGGTCTCGGTTTATCGTATGCGGGGTTGGGTTATTACTCTTTGGCCCATAACGAGTTTTCACTCATTTACTCCAAAGACTTACCCTCGTTCATATGGGATATAAACCTTTATGTTGATACGGCATACGAAGACACCATTGGGAATACATATAATGCAAAGGCAAACGCGGAGTTGGTCGGAAGACTCCGTGTATTTAGTACAAACCCACCGGGAATAACCAGCTTTGGTCAATGGAGGCTTGGGAAAATACTTAGGGAAAACAATGTATTTCCTTCGGATACAGCGGAATATCTATACCTTATCACGGATATAAGCGAAATAGCAATATCCCCACCGGGGACATACACGAGGTATATTTTGGGTGATGATATATACGGCTATACCGACGGTCTAACTTATGTTGATACATTCATAAGGGTTTCGGGAGGCCGTTTACAATTAGTGGATACCGTAGGTCCGGTACTGTTCCTGACGAGCAGGAACACGGGCTCCATTTATTATAGGGATAGTATATACCTTTACAGTTGGTTGGGGAATAACACGGGAGATTCAATAAGAATCAAGGCTAGGGTTTATAGGATACCGAGGGGTGGATTTCCCAATGCCATTGTTTGGTTGGCCATCGCCGCCGATGCATATACATATTACATAGAGGGCATTGATATGAAAAATGCCGCGGCCCTATCCCTAATAGCCTTCTGGACGAGGGATATTATACCACCATTCCCTGAAAGGCTCAAAAATCTACCCGGTTTAAGCGATGGTAAGGAGAAGAAGGGTTTGGCGGCCGTTAATGCTCAGGCAAACTTTAAGCAAGGAATGTTTGCACAAGTCATATCAATGATAAGGACATACGGAAACATAAATTTCCCAAGCGTTTGGTCGTATCGGATTAGGACTAAAACCGAGGTTGATACGGTCGCCGCTTATATGAGGAATTACAATTATGTAAGGGTTATAGAGAGGAAAATACATGAGGTTTTCTATAAAGAATAAAAAGGAGGTATGAGTATGATTGGGCTTATTTTAGTAGCGGCACCCGTAGTTAGGGTGCAAAACTATGCAATAGTGGGTAGGGTATCGCCCAAAGGGGCGATATCCCAGATGAACAAGAGGATAGATGTGGGTACATACACCCCATCTCGCGGAAACGGTATAGTCCCCTTCCTCTTCACGGAGGTGTATTTGGACACCGCTCCGAACCAATATACACTTTGGGGGAACTCGCATAGGTCCCTATACAGGAACGGTGATACGATAGGTGTGGCTTTCAGGAGGGTAGAGGCCCTGGGGGGTTCTGGTCGTATAGGTGCCGCTTGGTCCTTTGATGGAGGAATGACCTGGAGTGTTCGCGGTAATATAAACTACGATGCGGGTTTGGCCGATATGGGTGGTAGGTATCCCAACTTTGTCGGTTTCACAACTTCCGGTTTTCCGGTCGTTGCTTGGCCAGAACTCTTACCCGGTCCCGCTTGGGGTAAATCCTGTATAGCCTTCATTGATGGTAGTGGAACTCCTCGTGGAGTTTGCTCCGACCGCACGCCAAGTGGCGATTCGGTTTATCACAACTTCGCATGGATGGTTGCTCCCGATACATTCGCCGTTGTTGGTTTTACTACGGGAGATGGTATAGTAGGATTCCTCTTTGATGTTGCAACAAATAGCATAATTCCCGGTAGTGAGGTTAAGTTGAGGGACCCCGCTATTCTCGAGGATGTAAGTATTTATGATATTTCCCTGAAAGGTGATACACTATATGTTATGGGAACAAATGCAGGTTTAGGCGAGGGCGATGGTGTCGTGAAGATTTTCTACGATGGTACCGGTTTGGCAACCGATCCCTTGCCCCCTTCACAGGGTGGATCAAATGTGGTTGAAAGCCATATCTTCTGCTGCTGGGTTATTACAATCGGTTCAAACACATTCGACAACCTGGGTGATGTCGCTTATAGTTTCACCATTGACAGGTATGGGAGGGGTTGGTCGGTTTATGCCATGAAGGATACAAGCGTTGATCCCGGTTCTGGTCCCGGTCATATTATAGTTATGCACAGGTGGGATGATTCCAGGTTGGTGATATTTGCCCCATGGAACGGTGGAAATGTTGAAACCCGCAACCCCGTATATTGGCCGAGGCTTGCCGTTGATGAAACGGATTCCAACAAGTTAGCCGTGTTTTGGATACAGTATCTTGATACCTTGAACTACGGTTGTGCCACCGGTACGCATCCATTTGCAAAGTCCATTTTCTACGCGGCAACATCCGACGGTGGTACCACTTGGGGTATAAACATTGTTACAAACCCCACGGACTTGGCCGACTTCTTCTTCCCCGCAAGGGATGCCGGTGCCGACTACACCTTCTCCGGTGGCTTAATAACCGGTGTGTATCTAACACCTAGGGATGCCACAACCGATATATACTGTAATGCCGTAGCAAACGGTGTAATCGGGTCATATTTACATGTGGTAACGGATACCATATCCTACACCTCCAACTACCCGGGTGATACTACCATAATAGTTAGTGTTAACGAGAGGACAAATGAGGTTACCAAACTCGCCGTATTTAGGAATGGTGTATTTATTAACGGTTCGGCTGCCATATACGATGTGAAGGGTTCTCTTGTAAGGAATGTTGAAGGTTCCCAGTTCATCAGACTCAACAAGGGTGCATATTTCATCAGGGTAAACGGTCGCGTTTACAAGGTTGTAATAAGGTAATAAAAAACTAACCTCCCTCCCCGCTCCCTTTGGGGGCGGGGTTTTTTTATTTTTCAATAACCCCTAAGGACGGATATACGCTTATATCCTGCGAATCTTCACCAAAAATTAAAAATTTCATTATACCCGCCGCACCTATCATGGCGGCGTTATCCGTACAATATTGTGGTAAGGAGAATATAACATTATCCCCAAGTTTTTCCCTTAAAACCTCTCTCAGCCTACTGTTTAAGGCAACCCCACCCACAACGGCCAATTTGTTTATGTTAAAATCCTTTAACGCCTTTAATGTCGTGGGTACTATAGTGTTTATTATGGCCTCTTGATAGGAAGCCGCTATATGGGGCAGATTTTCCTTAACCCATTTTTCCCCTTCTTCATTTATTAGGTTCAACAATGCGGTTTTTAATCCGCTAAAACTGAAAAAATATCCCCTTTGTTTGACTTTAACCTTTGGGAATTTATAAAAATCTTTATTCCCTTCCCTTGCCAACCTATCAATCTTTGCCCCTCCCGGATACCCAAGGCCCAACATTCTCGCCCCTTTATCAAAAGCCTCACCCGCTGCATCGTCCAATGTCCAACCTATATGCTCAAATTCGTACCAACCCTTTACTATCACCAAATCCGTATGTCCTCCGGAAACTATTAAGCACATAAAGGGCGGTTTTATATCCGATGATAGGTAGGCGGAATAAATATGACCTATCATGTGGTTTACGCCAATGAATGGTTTTTTTTCAACCAAGGCCAATGTTTTTGAGAATTCCAAGCCCACTATTAACGATGCCGCCAAACCCGGCCCCTTAGTTGCGGAAAATACATCCATATCTTTTAGCGACAAACCGGAATCTATAAGGGATTTTTTAACAACCCGGTATATATACTCAATATGTGCCCTTGCGGCTATTTCCGGAACGACACCCCCAAACCTTTCGTGTTCAACCTGAGACCTTACAACCAAAGATAAAACTTTAAACTTTCCATCTCTGTATTCCACTACGGATGCGGATGTTTCATCGCAGGATGTTTCAATTGCCAAGGTTCTCATGTTTTTCAAGTTTATATTCCATCTTTGCCTTTAAGGGTATTGTTCCATGCGCCGTTATTACAACCGTACCTTCAAACCCGTTTAAAATTGCGGTTAAAGACTCTTTTGAGGCTTCATCAAGTGGGGAAAAGGGTTCATCCAACAGTAAAACCTTGGGTTTCCTTGAAAGTTCTATACAAACCGATAGTTTGACCCTCTCCCCCCTTGAATATGTTCTAACCGGTCTGTTTAAAACTTTATCTATATTCATCAAATCAGCTAAGTCTTTATCAAACTCGCCGAAAAATCGCCAATTTTCATATCCCGTTAGGTCTTCCAGGAGAAATGTTTTATGACCCACAAATCCTATAAACTTTTTAACCCCATCGTCTTTAAAGGGATCCTTACCCAAAACCCTAACCTCACCTTTGGATGGTTTTATTATACCCGCTATTATGCCCAAAAGGGTTGATTTACCAGACCCATTAGGCCCCCTTACTATATAAACTCCTTCATCAAAAACCAAACTTTCAACATATAACGCCAAGTTTTTACCGTAAAATTTACTCAGGTTTTTTAAAACTACGATTTCGGGAGGTATTTTTCAATAAACTCCCTCTTTATCCTCGTCAATTCGCTTGTTGGAAACATGGCCAAGAGCTTCCAACCTATTTCAAGAGTCTCTTCAATACTTCTCGCCTTATCACCCTGATTAAGCATCTCTTTTTCAAACCTCTCTGCAAACCTCAGATAAATCCTATCTATTTCGCTAACCGCGTCCTCACCCACTATCGAAACCAACCTCCTAATCTCCTTGCCCCTAGCATAGGCCGCAAACAACTGGTCTGCCCAGTTCCTGTGGTCTTCCCTTGTTTTACCCGGCCCTATACCCAAGTTCATAAGCCTTGATAGACTCGGCAAAGGATCTATGGGTGGGAATATACCCGCCGCGTGTAGTTCCCTTGACAGAACTATTTGTCCTTCCGTTATGTACCCGGTAAGGTCGGGTATTGGGTGTGTTATATCGTCATCCGGCATTGTTAATATGGGTATCTGCGTAACCGAACCCTTCCTACCCTTTATCCTTCCGGCCCTCTCGTATATGGTTGCCAAGTCCGTGTACATATACCCCGGATAACCCCTTCTACCCGGAACCTCTTCCCTTGCCGCACCTATCTCCCTCAAAGCCTCGGCGTAGTTTGTCATATCGGTCAGTATAACCAGGACATGGTAATCCAATTCAAAGGCGAAGTATTCGGCGACGGTTAATGCAAACCTCGGTGTTAAAATCCTTTCTATTGTTGGGTCATCGGCGAGGTTTATAAACGCTATCAACCGGTTTGATGCCCCCATTTCCTCAAACTGTTGCTGGAAGTATGCATACTCCCTCTGGGTTATACCCATTGCGGCGAAAACTATTAGGAACTGCTCCCCCTCTCCCCTTACCTGGGCGTTTTTCATTATAAAGGCCGCTATTTCATTTGCGGGCAACCCCGCGCCGGAAAATATGGGCAATTTCTGACCCCTAACAAGGGTGTTAAAGCCATCAATTGAAGAAATACCCGTTTGTATGAAGTCGGAGGGTTTGTCCCTTGAAACGGGGTTTATAGCCGCTCCCACTATCGGTAACCTCTTTTCCGGAACTATTGGGGGCAAACCGTCTATGGGTTCACCCCTACCGTTAAACACCCTACCTATAAGGTCCTTTGAAACCCCTATCCTTACGACATTATCAACCAACCTGATCCTTATATTCGTTTTATCCAAACCCAAGGTGCCTTCAAGAACCTGTATAACCGCCATATCCTCGGAAACCTCTAAGACCTGCCCGCTCCTTTTAGAACCGTCGGGTAGCTCTATTTCAACAAGGCTTGCATAGGGGAGTTCCTTTGCCTTTTCAACTATTATAAGCGGACCCGAAATATACTTTGCTCCCAAATATTCCTTTGTCGCAAGTTCCATAAGCGTGTATTATACTGGTGTAATGTTTTTGTTATCCCTTTGAAAGGATAAACCCAACAAAGAATAATAACAATAGGAGGTTTGAAAGGGCAAATAATCTACCCAAGGATACATCCCTTTTAAGGGAAATTATGTGTAAGGCCACAAAGACTATACTTGCGGGTAATGTAATCAAAAGGAAAATCGGTTTAACATAACCGAAAATAACCGGTAGGATGACCAAAGGCACGATTGACATGGAATACAAAAGGGATTGCAATTTTGTAAATCTGTCCCCGTATATTAAAGGCATAACGGGTAATTTCCCCTTGGAGTAATCTTCTTTGTACTTTATTGCTAATGCCCAAAAATGAGGGGGTTGCCAAAGAAACATAAACGAAAAGAGTATTAGGGATAAAAGGTCAAACCTGCCGGCCGTGGAATAATATCCTATTAGTGTGGGCAACGCTCCGGGTATTCCCCCCAATATCACGCCAAAAGGGTCTTTCCTTTTTAATATAAGGGTGTATAGTATATCATAAGATATAACCGCCAAGGCATCCAAAACCGCCGGAACAATTCCCCCAAATATCAGAACCAGGGTTATACCTAAGAAAATCATAAAAACAGCGACACCCATACCCTCAACCACATCTATTTCCCCCGTGGCTGTAGGTCTTTTTGATGTCCTACTCATCATCCTATCTATTTCCCTATCCAGAATATTGTTTATTAATGCGGAGCCCGCGGCGGATAACATTACTCCAAGGGAAACTAGAAGGATTTTTATTATATCCTTAAAGGGATTGGGGCTTCCAAGGTATGCCGATGCACAGGCGACTATTCCGACGAAATAAACTATACCGGGTTTTGAGGATATGTAAAACTTTTTAATTTTCTCCATATCTCAAAATTTTTAACACATATATAAAGTTGCCAAACCTTTCCCTTCTGAACAAAATCAGGGTATCCCCTTTGGTTGTAAAATTATCTGCGGTTATGATTTTGGTTGCTCCCATCTTATCGGCAACCCACAACCAATTATCACCATCCAACACGAAAAACCATCTGTCAAACTTTTCAAATCTGATAGCGCTTGTGTTTATGCGTAAATTTAAAAGTGTTCTGACCTTCCCATTATAAAAAAACTTTATTGCATAATCGCTTAGAAGGTATAGGGTATCGCCTGACCAAAGGGCGTCCGCAAACCATCCACTAACAACCGCCCTTGGGGCCGAGGATGGGGGTATATAAACTATACGGTTCTCGGTTGTGATATAAACCCCTTTTTGATAACACCTTAATGTTTTTACACTCTCGGGAAATTTTAGGTTTGTGATTTCTTCACCGTTATCGCCAAATATCCGGATTTTATAAGGTGTTAATGCCCATACGCCGGCTTTTGATTTACACAGGGACATTACGGGATTGTTTATTTTTACAAATTCGTTATTATTAACCATTATCACCCCCTCAGCGGTTCCAATGTAAGCATTGCCGTTATCAAAATACAACGATAAAGGGTTTAAAGTGTCTGGCAAGTATATGCTAAATATAGGTAGAAATCCAAAAGGCATCTAAACCTTTGTTAGTAAATGGCCTAGTTTTAATTTTTTTGTGCGTAAATACCTTTCATTATATGGATTCGGTTCGATTTCAATGGGTATCCTCTCCACAACCTCTATTCCAAACTCGTCCAAATCCTTCAATTTATTGGGATTGTTTGTCATAAGTTTCACCCTTTTGATTCCGAGAAGTTTCAATATCTTTGCCGCGGTTTCATACCTGCGAATATCACCTTCAAAACCCAACTGGTGGTTTGCCTGAACCGTATCGTATCCCAAATCCTGCAAAGAGTAAGCATTTATCTTGTTAAAAAGCCCTATACCCCTCCCCTCTTGCCTGAGGTATATTAAAATACCACCCTCGCTTGCTATTTTTTCCAGAGCCATTTCCAACTGAAAACCGCAATCGCACCTAAGGGAACCCAAAACATCCCCTGTGAAACATTCTGAGTGTATCCTTACGAGGACGGGTTCGTTTAAAGGTTCCTTGATTACAACCACATGCTCTTTTGAACCCTCTTTAAAAACCATCATTTCAAAATTCCCATATATGGTTGGTAGCTTCGCCTTTTTGGAAATTTCCATTATTTAAATATCATTCCGGTTTCCCTTTGCACCTTCCTTGCGAGTTGTAAAATTCCGTATATCAAGCTTTCGGGCCTTGGCGGGCACCCCGGCACATAAACATCCACGGGCACTATTTGATCAACACCCTGTAAAACCGCATAGTTGTGATACTTTCCCCCACTGTTGGCGCATGTTCCCATTGATATAACCCACTTGGGTTCCGGCATTTGGTCGTATATCTGCCTTAAAACGGGGGCCATTTTAACCGTAACCGTTCCCGCAACTATCATTAAATCCGCCTGCCTAGGTGAGGCCCTAAAAACCTCATACCCAAACCTCGCCAAATCGTACCTCGGCATGTTGGCGGCCATCATTTCTATTGCGCAACACGCCAAGCCAAAAGCCGCAGGCCATATGGAATGACTCCTACCCCAATTAACCGCCCAAGCAAAGGCCTTTTCAAGGGTTGTTAAAAGCAAAGCCCTCTCCAACTGCGCCCTTATTATTTTCTCCTCTTCGGGTTGCAGTTTTACATCAAAATAAACCTTTTGCATATACGGGTATTTTAAGTCCGATTGATTTGTTAAGTTTTAGATTAGAACTTAACCCACCTTAGGCCTGGAACCTTGTTTTGCACATATATTTCCAGGTCTGCCCTGTATGGACCGATACCGGTAAGGCTTGTCACCATTATAACACCGAAGTAATCGTTGTTATCCATACTACCATATCCTGTGGTCGTGTTATCCGCCCAGAAGAAGTGATAGGCTCCGTTGTTAGTACCTCTAACCGTATTGTAATTCCCCGTCCCCGGAGCGAGGTATCCGCTGCTTGAAGGCGTGAAAGCCATTTCCATTTTTGCGGAACCAACAGAAGTGGCAGAAGCATCCCTAAATTCCGGATTACCGGCGTTGTTGTAGAATACAAACCAACCGGTATTTGGAGCGTTGGGATCTACGCTACTTAGCCGGGTTGAACTTATATATCACCCGTTGAAAAGTCTATCTTTACCCAAGAATTACCCGTACCGTCAAATGGTATTAGAGAGGGGGGTTAGGTCGATATATGTTTTCCTTTCATCCGAACCCCTAAAAGCAGAAACCTCTACGATTCTACATACATTATCGGCACCCACTATGGTATATGTGGTATTCGTACCGCTCCATATCTGGTTGCCGTCGCAATACACCTTATAGCCCTCAGCGTTTTCGACGCTCCTCCATACTATTTGGAGATCGGCCCCGCTATTGATAGCCGTCTTACTAACTATCTCGGGATTTCCGCCGAGGGTGAGGGTATCCCTTCCTCCACCGGTATCCGGTCCAGAACCCGCATCCTTCCTACAACCCGAAAACCAATAAACCGCCAAAATCAAAAAAAGCGGGATATAAAGTATCCCCTTCGTATCCTTGAATTCTAAGGTTGAAAAACAAAAATTATGCGTACATCAATAAAAGAATACCAACAAAAAAAAGGGGGCAAAAGCCCCCCACATACAACTGCGAATTGGATGTTATCTTACTATATACGGGAAGCCCCAGGCTTCAAACAGGTATTCCGATGATGAGGTGTCAAAGGAAGGTATGGTTATTAAGTCCGCGATAGCGTTGTATCTGCCAGGCCTCGTGGTTATTGCATATGTCCTGTTCATATACCCGGCGGTATCAACAATCATGGCATCCCTGTGATGGGAATTGTTCCAATGGTGTATATATCCATAAGCGGAATTTAGAGGCCTTGCAAAAACCCTAACTTCAACATTCTCGCCGGCATTGTAGAATATTTGCGAGGTATCAAGAAACTCGTTCAAAGGATCCTTAAAAACTTTCCTTCCGGATGAGGAACTTATAACGACAACGGAATCTATGGTAAAAGGCACGCTAGCGCTTACGGGTGAAAACTTAACACCGCTAATCTTCACGAGTCTCCACCTTCTGGCTATTTTCTTAAATATTGCGTTCCTTTCCGCCTTGTCCTCTAAGGGTTTTGAAACATATATTAGACTGTCGCCGTACGGGTCATAACCCGTAATTATTCTAAATTGACCCTTAAATGTCCATATTGCATGTACAAAGGCAGAATCTCCAACTACGGTTATGTTGTATGTTTTTATGATTGAATCCGGCCAGATATGCCTATACCAGTTTTGAGGACCCATGGTTTTTGTGGATGCGGTATCGGGATTACCCCCGTATACTAAGGCTAAGTTAAACAGACCATCCGTCTCCAAGATGGCCCTTATCTCGTCCTCATCCGTGGTGGCTTTTTTACATCCGGCCACCAAACCGGAGGCTATGAGTAGAACTATAAACCTTTTCATATCCAATATATTAGATTCCGGGATGTTCCTTTATCCTACACTCCCCTCCATTTCCAATTCTATGAGCCTGTTTAACTCAACGGCATATTCCATAGGGAGGGTTTTGGTAAAGGGTTCTATAAAACCGAGAACAATTAAGGAATAGGCTTCCGCTTCGGTTAAGCCCCTACTCATGAGGTAGAATATCTCATCATCCCCAATTCTACCAACCGTTGCCTCGTGCCCTATATGGACGTTATCCTCTTCAATTTCTATGTACGGGTATGTGTCAGATCTGGAAATGGGGTCAAGGATTAGGGCGTCGCACCTAACATTTGATTTAACCCCCTTTGCACCCTTTACAACTTTTAGTATACCCCTATAAGTCGTTCTGCCACCATCCTTTGAGACGGATTTTGATGTTATGGTTGATGTCGTATAAGGCGCCAAATGTAATGCCTTTGCCCCGCTATCCTGAATCTGCCCCTTACCCGCGTACGAAACCGTTAATATTTCGGTTCTCGCCCCAGGTTCTTTGAGGATAACACCAGGATATTTCATCGTTACCTTGCTTCCCAATTCCCCATTAACCCATTCAACAAATGCATCCCTATACGCAATGGCCCTTTTTGTGACGAGGTTATATATATGTTTTGCCCAGTTCTGGATTGTGGTATATCTTACATGGGAGCCGGGTTTAGCGATTATCTCAACAACGGCTGAGTGTAGGGAACCGGAGGAATATATAGGGGCCGTGCAACCTTCAATATAATGCACTTTGGCTCCTTCCTCGACTATTATAAGCGTCCTTTCAAACTGGCCAAAATTTTCAAGGTTTATACGGAAGTACGTTTGAAGTGGAATATCAACTTCCACACCCTTTGGGACATATACAAAGGAACCACCCGACCATACGGCCGTATTTAAGGCGGCGAATTTATTGTCGGAATAGGGGACAACCGTGCCAAAGTACTCTTTAACGAGATCCGGATATTCCCTAACCGCCGTGTCCATATCCGTGAATATTACCCCTTTCCTTTCAAGGTCTTCCCTTATCTTGTGGTATATTACCTCGGAATCGTATTGTGCGGTTACACCCGCCAAATATTTCCTCTCCGCTTCGGGTATTCCAAGCCTTTCAAATGTCCTCCTAAGAGACTCCGGAACCTCATCCCAACTCCTCGCCTTTCTATTCGGATCCGTGGGGGAAGCGTAGTATACGATTTTATCAAACATGGCCTCAACTTCCGAAAGATCTGGACCCCATGCGGGCATGGGCCTTCTTATAAAGTGTTCATAAGCCTTTAACCTGATCTCCCTCATCCAATCGGGCTCGCCCTTTATGTGGGAAATTTCCTCAATTAACTCCCTTGATAAACCGGGTTTCCCTATGTATTTGTATTCAATCTCATCCCTGAAAGCGTATTTCGAATAGTCAAACTCCAACTCCGGTTGTTCTTGCTTAACCTTTGGCATACTCCACCTCCCTTAACAAACTTTCATAACCCTTTTCCTCCAATTCAAGCGATAACTCAAACCCCCCACTCTTAACTATCCTCCCATCAACCATAACATGCACATAATCCGGCTTTATAAAGTTCAAAATCCTCTGGTAGTGGGTTATTATAAGCATTGACATATTCGGGTTTTCTTCTTTGGCCCTTGTTAGTACATCGCCAACCAACTTTACGGCATCTATGTCCAAACCGGAATCTATCTCGTCAAGTATTGCCAACTTTGGTTTTAATGTTAGAAGTTGTGCCACCTCGGACCTCTTCTTCTCACCGCCGGAAAAACCCACATTTAGATACCTGTCTATGAAATCCTCCATTTTTAACTTTCCATAAGCCTCCTTTAAGATCTTTCTGAATTCAAAGGGGGATATTTTTAAGCCCCTTTCTTGCGCCGCTTTCCAGAGCATTTGCGAAACCCTCACGCCCTCGATTTCCAAAGGGTGCTGAAAGGCTAAGAATATACCCTTTTTTGCCCTTTCATCTGTGGAAAGTTCCAAGATGCTCTCGCCTTCAAACAGTATGTCCCCTTCTTCAACGGAGTATGCGGGGTGCCCCATTATCGCGAGGGTTAATGTACTCTTACCGGAGCCGTTTGGACCCATAACCGCGTGGATTTCCCCGGGGTTTATGGTTAAATTAACCCCTTTCAATATCCTATTGCCTTCCACGGATACAGCCAAATTTCTTATTTCAAGTAGTGCCATATACGGGTATTATAAGGCTGAAAATTGACTTAAAAGGTCAGGATTTATTTACACCCCTTACCGGTGTACGCGCATAGATCGTACCTGAAAATGTAAGCCTTTACATAGCGAGGTATGGGTGTGGGGATTTTTGGGGATGTCATACAAGTTGTAGTCGTTGAACTGCTTCCACCACTACAGTCGCCACAGGATGTAGATGTCCCAGATGAACCACAAGAGGGCTCTCCGCAAGTTGTAGTCGTTGAACTGCTTCCACCACTACAGTCGCCACAGGATGTAGATGTCCCAGATGAACCACAAGAGGGCTCTCCGCTAACACAGTTA
>JBDRWW010000008.1:0-70418 GCA_039802605.1 Caldifarciminota bacterium
TGCCTCCTTAGGAACTTCCACATATACCACAGAAGCCCTTAATACCGAAACAAACAAACAACAGGGAATATAAACTTTACCCTGTCCATACCATACAATAATGCCTAAAAATATATCATTTGTCAAGTTAAGGAAAAATTTCCTAAATCCTCTTTATTGCCTGAACAAGTTTGCTCAAAACATCTTTCGCGTCGCCAAAAAGCATAAATGTCTTGTCCATATAAAACAATTCGTTATCTATACCCGCAAATCCCCTTCCCCTACCTCTCTTAATAACAAAAACATTTTTGGCGTTATAGGCCTTTAAAATTGGCATTCCATATATCGGGCTGTTGGGGTCGTTTTCCGCCGCCGGATTCACGACATCGTTAGCACCCAATATAAGGGCAACATCCGCATTGGAAAATTCTTCGTTTATTTCCTCCAAATCGTAGAGCTTTTCGTATGGTATATCCGCCTCGGCAAGGAGCACATTCATATGTCCCGGCATTCTTCCCGCCACCGGATGTATTGCAAACTTTACTTCAACCCCCCTATTTTCCAATTCGTCCATAAGTTCCTTAACCTTATGTTGGGCTTGTGCCGCCGCCAAACCGAAGCCCGGAACTATAATAACCTTGTTCGCATAAGCGAGTGTTGCCGCCGCATCGTCTATACTAATTTCCTTCATAACCTTTTGGGTCTCCTCACCTCCCACGATCTTCCCAACCGCACCAAATAGGATGTTTGTAAGAGACCTGTTCATGGCCTTGGCCATAAGGTAGGTTAGAAGGGTACCGGATGCCCCCACTATTGTCCCGCTGACTATAAGGGTGTAATTTTGCAGTGCAAAACCGTCAAAGGCTACTGCCAAACCGGTTAAAGCGTTAAACAGGGATATTACAACGGGCATATCCGCCCCACCTATGGGCAATGTCATAAGGAAACCCAACAAGAGGGGTAAAACCACAAAGAGGTTGATATATGCCGTATTTTGCAGGGTTAGATAAGCCAAGGCAAAAGAACCTATTAGCAGCAATGCGTTTAGAATCTGCTGCCCGGGAAAGGTTATAGGTCTATCGTTTATCCAACCTTGAAGTTTCAAAAACGCCCCTATGCTACCGCTAAAAGATACGCTTCCTATTATTAACGCCAAGGCCGCCAAAACCTTTAAAGCGGGATTTCCGGAGGGGTGTAAAAGGTCTAAATAACCTATAACCCCTGCCGCCCCACCACCCATACCGTTAAACAGGGCAACCATTTGGGGCATATCCGTTAATGGCACCTTCTTTGCGGATATCCAACCAATGACGGAACCCAACAGGATTAAGGCGATCATTAAAACCAACTTCGTGGTAAATAGCGGGTCATTTGCGTATTCGTAAAAAATATAAACAAATGTTATAAGTATCGCTAAAAGCATTCCAAAACCCGCAAGGAGGTTGCCGTTTCTCGCCGTCCTAGGCGCAGACATCATCTTTAAACCAAATATAAACATCAGAAGCGCCAAAAAGTATGTGCCTATTATTGCGTGTTCAATCATTTCTTGCCCCCCTTAAACATCTCCAACATCCTATCGGTTACGGCGAAACCACCCACAACATTTAAGGCTCCAAGCCATACGCCAAACGCACCAACGGCCAGCTCAAAGGGGGTTTGGGCGTGCATCATTACGATCATGGCGCCGACCAAAACTATACCGTGTATAAAGTTTGTGCCGGACATTAATGGTGTGTGTAGTATAACCGGAACCCTTGATATAACCTCAAAACCCGTAAAGGCCGAGAGCATAAAAATATAAAGTGCTACCCAAACCTCAGGCATTTTTCACCTCCGTTTTAAACTCCCCTTTAAAAATTAAACACGACTTTTCCAAAATTTCCTCTCCAAAGTCTATGTTTATGTTCCCATCCTTAACAATAAGACCCAAGAAATTAACCATGTTTTTTGAAAACATTTCGCTTGCGGGCCTTGGAACACTTGAAGGCACATTCAAAGGCCCGAAAATCTTTACTCCTTTGTATTCCACCAATTCACCGGGCTTGGTAAGCTCGCAATTCCCACCGTTATCCGCCGCTATATCAACTATAACCGAACCCTCGCGCATCCTTTCAACCATATCGCGGGTTACGATAACCGGCGCCCTTTTACCCGGAACCTGTGCCGTGGTTATAACCACATCGGAATTCCCTATATGCTTTGCCAAAAACTCGTGCTGGATCTTTTTCTCCTCCTCGGTCAGTTCCCGGGCATATCCACCCTCACCTTCGGCCCAAACCGGAGACTCCAAGAATTTTGCCCCAACGCTTTGAGCGTCGTGTTTTGCCGCAGGCCTTATATCATACGCAAAGGTTTGAGCCCCCAACCTCTTTGCCGTTGCAAGGGCTTGCAATCCGGCAACGCCAACTCCTATGACCAAAACCCGCGCGGGCTTTAAGGTACCCGCCGCCGTTGTTAGCATTGGGAACATACCGGGTGATAGGTGTGCGGCTATGATCGCCGCTTTATATCCGGCCACCGTTGCCTGCGAGGAAAGGACATCAACGAATTGGGCTTTTGTAGTCCTAGGTATTTTTTCTAAGGCGAATACCGTAATTTTCCTTTTGGATAGTAAATTTAACATATCCGAGTTTTCCCAATATCTCGTGAATCCTATATAAACGGAATCCTCCTTTAACAGCCCCGCTTCTTGGAGGGTTAGTGGTTGTATTTTTAATAGTATGTCCGCTTTTTTGAGTATATCTTCCGGATTATCAACCACCTTAGCACCCGCCTCCTCATATTCCCTATCCAAGAAATAGGCCCCATCACCACAACCCCTTTCAACCAAAACCTCATAGCCCTCTTTAACCAACCTTTTTATGTCAGAGGGTACCAAAGCAACCCGCCTTTCGTTCTCAAACTTTTCTTTTAATACCCCTAAGGTTATAGCCATAAAGCGGATATTATAATAGGGAAGAGGGAAAAGCATTTGCGGGCTTCTCGTTGCAATAGCGCTGAACTTTATCGGGTATATAATACCGGATTATGAAGGATATAGGCGAAAAGGTAAAGTTTAGAAAAGAAAATAGTATAGGGGTTGTTCGCCTTTTGGGGGAGTTTGATACCGAAGATAGGGAACCTCTAATAGTATATTTTGACGACAAGATGCGGGAGGGTATAAAGCATTTTATAGTGGATTTATCGGAAACGGTTTATATACCTTCGGCCGTATGGGGCGCACTGATAACAATATTAAAACACGCACGGGAAAACGGTGGCGATGTTTATATTTGTGGTTTAAACGGACAACCCGCAAAGGTTTTCCATGTCATGTCCTTTGATAAGGTCTTTAAAACCTTTAAAGATTCCTACGAGGCTTTAAACAACCTGCGGTAAATATCCCCACCTTATAATACCACACTTATGCCCATCATCATAGATGAGGAGAAGGTGGAGAACGGTCAAGATGCGGTAATATTACATCTAAAAGGGGAACTCGATACATATTCATCCCCGGAGTTTTTAGAGGAGTTTAACAAAAAGATTGAGGAAGGGGTTAAAAACTTTGTAATAGACCTTTCCGGTGTTAGCTTTGTCAGTTCTTCCGGTTGGGGGGCGTTATCCTATGCGTTAAAAAAATCAAGGGAACATATGGGGGATTTAGTCCTTTGTAATATGAGTGGGCAGGTTAAGAGGGTTTATAAGATTATGGGTTTTAGGGCGGTTTTAAAATCCTTTGACGATTTGGATGAAGCCGTAAAGTTTATACTGAGGAAAGAAAAATGAATTTGTGTTTTTTTGATCTTGTTTCGGGCGAAAAGGTTTCTTGGGATTCCCTCATTGAAAGCGTTTCCAAAAGTGGAGTTGTTTATGTTGGGGAAATCCACAACAATAAAAAAATACACGATTTGCAGTTAAGCATTATAGAATCGCTTGTAAAGAAGGGGTTTAAAGTGGCCGTCGCTTTTGAAATGTTTCAACAGCCTTATCAAAAATTCCTTGACGAATTCGTTGGGGGTAAAATATCCGAAGTTGAAATGCTTTACTTAACAGAATGGCATAAGAATTGGAATATGGATATTTCCCTTTACAGGGATATTTGGAATTTTGCGAGAGAAAACAAATTAAAAATGTTGGCCATAAACATACCAACGGATTTTAGAAAAAAGGTTAGAACCATGTCCTACGAGCGTATGAGGAAAACCGAATATTTACCGCCAGACCTTGAAGAACCCGATAGTAGTTATATTGAATACTTTAAAAAAGCCATAGGGGGGCATGAGGGTGCAAATGATAGGTTCAACGAGATGTTAAAGGTTATGCTGGCTTGGGATGAGGGTATGGCCTATGCGATTTCAAAGTTCATTAAGGAAAACAAAAATACAAAGGTTGTGGTAATAGTGGGTTATGGGCATATATACGGAAGGCTTGGTATTCCCAAAAGGGTAGAGAGGATGACCGGTGAAAGGGGGACGGTGATAATACCGTTGCAGAACTTAAAGGATGACATGGGTAAAGGCGATTTTGGTTTTTGTGTTGAATAACTTATATTATTTAAAGCGTTATCCGAAGGTGCATTGGGTATAATTGAATTTGCAAATGGCGACGCAAGGGTTATTATAAATGTTTTAGAAACCGGACTTAGAATATAAACTTATGATCAAAAGAAAGCCTTCCGAATTGTTGGAGGAGTTCGGCTTTGATGTTGATGAAAAGGTTAGGGAATACGAAAGTTGGTGGTTCGAAGAGGGTTATAAAATTTCGTATATGGTTGATAGACTTGGAACCCCACATTTGAGGATGTTTGATAGGTTTGGCAATAGGATTGATGAAATACTTTACCCTAAGGAGTATTGGGATATGCTTTATAAGGGATACGAGTATGGAATAATTGCGGATGTATTTGAAAAAAACAGCCTTATGCCCTTTTTCATAATGGGATATATAACCTCCTTCTTTGATCCGGGTTTGTACTGCCCTTACACGGTTTCCTTATCAACGGCTGTTCCGATAAGTAAATATGCACCAAAGGAAGTAAGGGATAAATATTTACCCCATATGCTTAAAAGAAACATCGATGTTTGGCAGGGTGCAACTTGGATGACGGAGGTAAAGGGAGGCTCGGATTTGGGTAATACCGTAGAAACAGTAGCAGAGTTGAGGAACGGAAAGTGGATTTTAAACGGTGAGAAATACTTTGCGAGTAATGTAGGTGCGGAATTGGCGGTTGTTGCCGCCAGAATAAAGGGAAAACAGAAGGGTGTTAAGAGTTTGGCCTTGTTCTTACTGCCAAAGTATAGGGAAAACGGCGAAATAAACTACTTTGTTAGGAGGTTAAAGGATAAGATTGGAACTAGGTCTGTCCCCACGGGTGAGGTGGAGTTAAGGGATTCGGAGGCATACCTTTTGGGTAGCGAAGATGTGGGGATTTACTTAATTCTGGAAGTTTTAAACATTTCAAGGGTTGCCAATAGTGTGGGTAGTGTTGCCCTAATGCATAGGGCTATATGGGAGGCTTACGAGTTTGCGAGTAAAAGGTTTGCCTTCGGAAAATATGTAATCGATCACCCCTTAATGAAAAGGCAAATAGTTGATAACTACGAAAAACTTAAAAAAGCCTTTGCTTTGGCCTTTGAAGCAGCCAAACTCCTGGATAAGGTTTACCTTGAAAAGCCACCTTATTCACACGATTACCATATGTTCAGGCTCTTAGCCCATTTGTCCAAGTTTTGGACGGCGGAATTGGCTGTCCAAACATCAAAATGGGCTATGGAGGTTAATGGGGGTATGGGGGTTTTGGCGGAATATCCCGTTGAAAGGCTGTTAAGGGAGGCTATGATTTTGCCTATTTGGGAGGGAACACCCCATAGACAGGTTTTAGATGCCATAGAGGTAATAGTTAAAAAGGATGCACACCTTTTCATTTACGAGTATCTAAGGGAACACGACAGGTTAAGCGAGGAGATTTTGAATATAGGTAGGGAGATAAAGGAGATGGAAAACGATAAAAGGGAAGAAGTGGCGGATATTTATATAAGCGAATTGGCCGATATCGTTGCGGAAATACTTTTGAAGAAATGCCGGTATTCTCGGGAGATAGCGGAGTAAGGTCTTATTGCGAATCCTTTCTAAGACTTTCCAAATAATCCGCCACAACTTTTGGAACAAAGGGCCTTATATCCCCGCCAAGGGAGAAAATTTCTTTCACAAAGGATGAAGATAAATATGCAAACTGCTCGGAGGATAAAAGGAATATGGTTTCCATATCCTCATAAAGTTTTTTGTTTATCCAGGCCATTTTTAATTCGTATTCGTAATCGGATACCGCCCTTAAACCCCTTATAACGGTTTTTACCCCTATTTTTTTAAGAAATTCAACCAACAAACCCTCAAACTCCAAAACCTCAACATTTTTTAAATGTTTAACGCTTTCCTCAATTAACTTTTTTCTAACACCTAAGGGCAGTAGGGGTTCTTTGTGCCTTGGGTTTGCCACGCCTATTATCACCCTATCAAAAATCCTCGTTGCCCTTTCAACTATATCCAAATGGCCGAGCGTAAAGGGGTCAAATGTCCCAGGATAAACCGCCCTCTTTAACATTAAAAAACCTCCCCACCCAAGGGTACATCCCTATCGGGCTTTATTAAAACAACCCTCCCCATTTCATCCGGTACCCCAAGGACCAAAACCTCGGATATTACCCCTGCAATGTTTTTGGGTTCAAGGTTTGTAGCGCATATTACCAACCTACCCACCAAATCCTCCGGTTTGTACAGGTCTGTTATCTGGGCGGAAGATGTTTTAACCCCGTACTCTCCAAAATCAATTTTTAAAATATAGGCGGGCTTACGGGTTTTTGGGTGGGGTTTGGCCTCTATTATCCTCCCCACCCTCATTTCCAGTCCCTTTATCATCTTTATAACCTCCTTTTTCGGGTTTCTTTGGCGGTTTTCTCTTCGTAAAAACCTCCACCTTTACGGAATTCACATTATCCCACCTGTCATAAACCTTAACCTCTAAGGTGTCGGGATAAAAATCGTCCCCATTATCCGGAATATTAACCGTTGTATCAAAACCTATATCCCTTCCCTTAACGCTAAAAACACCCAATATATTCCCTCCCCTATAAACTTCAACTTTATAAATCCCCGATGAATCCGTTGCGTTAAGCGTTAGGTTAAACTTCCCCTTTATCGTATCGCCAAAGTTTGGGGAAAATAGTATGATTTTTGGCGGGTTAAACTCCCCCTTTCCCGGGGGATTCACCTTTTTTCCACACCCCAATATTAACAACGAAATTAAAACAAAACTAAACCTTTGCCTCAATTTTCCATCTCAGGATGGCTCCTACGGTTCCGGAAATCGCGTTCCTCAACCTATCCGTATTTGCCATTTCAACCCTTCCACCAAGGCTTAAAACATGCTCTATGAGTTTGTTTGTTATGTCGGGGGTTAAAACAACCCTATCGGATGCACTCGGACATTCCCCAAATACCCCATAATATCCACTGGGATGGCATATAAAACCTTCCTTTGAAAAATCAACATCTACGATTAGCGTTTCAACATTCCCCAAGAGGGCCATGTCAATAGCCGGTTGTAGTCCCTTAACGGCCATTTCAATGGCTAACATCTCCTCAAACCTTGCTGCCAACCGGTTTTCCTCCTCCCTATCCATCTGCGCTATTTTATCCAACAGGACATTATAAACCTCGTTTTTGTTTGTGGGATGCGAAAGATTGAGTTCTCCCCTATAAGTATGTTTAACATATGTGTGGAGATAGGATACCACCATTGGGATTAATTTCCTATCCAAAGAGGATAAAAAGAGGTTATCAAACCTTTCCCTTTTGTATATCTCAAATATTTCGTTTGCGACAAACTTGGCAACCCTGCTTTCCTCCTCCATTTTTAACATTTCAAAGTTTTTCGTACCTGTTGTCCTATAAGCGGGGATGTTTCCGGCGGCGTATTTAAAGGTTGCGGGTCTTTCCGCCCATTGTGTAAAGTCGGGAGTTTCGGCTAAGGTTCTTAAACTATATGGCTCTACCATATACACGTAAAAGTGTTTTTTACCAAAATCAACGACGAGGTTTTTACCGAATTCGGTTTCAACGGCCAAAATACCCCTCTTATAAGGCTCTACATCCACGACCAAGCTGTTGCGTATAACATAAGGTAATTGGACCACTTCCCAGTATCCTTCACTGCCGTTTGAGAATATTGCTATCCCTCTAACCGGAATGCCCTCTTCGCTTTCCAAGTTTTTGGGGTTAGACAGAAAATCCTCTATTTTATCAAAGTCCTCATAAACCCCCTTAAATTCACCTTCATCCAAACCCTTTTCTTTTAAAAACTCTTTAAACCTCTTCACAAGGGTCTTAAACTTTACTATAAACCTTGGGGGTCTATCTGCCCTATCATCAGGCGATAAGCTGAGATATACGCTCGTGTAAAACATAAGCGGGAATTATACCGTTGTTATGGTTATTCTAAAAACGCTTGAAAAACTTGATAATCCCCCTATCCGTTTTTAAAAATATTATCCCCTTTGGAGCCTCATTTAATGAGTTATAAACCTTACCATCAACGGAATAAACCCTTAAAACCTTTCCGCAGGATTTTACGAACGATTCACCCACCGAAAGATCATCATCGTCACCCAACGGAGTGCAACTCGCAGTAGTAGCCGGACCTATGTTTTGCACATTAACCGGGGCATCGGTTATGGTTGTGGATGAGGTTCTGTCGTTCAATGTGGGCAGAGTATTATCAACCGTATAAGAAGGTGTCCATATATTTGGGGTTATTACCGCAGAATTTCCGGCGCATACCGTGCCATCGGGTAGGGTTTTTACCACAAAAAAGTCAGACCTCGTTGAAAAACCAACCAATTTATAACTGTTTCCAACGGATAAATAACCGCCATCCGGTGCAACATCCACATCGTTGCCCACATCCCCAAAGTTTGTTCCCCAAAATATCCTCGCCCACACCAAATTACCATTGTTATCTAGTTTCACTATTATTGCGTCCTCAAAACCGAAGGCGTCGTGAGAATACGAGAATGTATAACCAACCACAACACACCCATCATCGGGAGAATATGTGATCCCAAAACCCTCATCGTTTGAACCCCCACCTATTAACTTTACCCATTTGATATTACCGAGGGTATCAACCCTTAAAACCACTATGTCGGTATTTCCGGAAACATCCGTATATCCCCCTACACAATAATCCCCGGAGGGTGTTTGGGATATGGAGTAAAACCAGTCCTGATTCCCTATATCAACCCTTAGAGACCATAAGGGATTACCCATATTATCCGTTCTTATAGTGAGGCCGTCTATGTTTCCCCCCGATGAAATCCTACCCGCAAACATCAGCCTACCGTTTGCATCCTCCCTAACCTCTCTAACCATTGATGGGTCGGCGTAGTTCAATGTTTTAGACCATATGAGGTTTCCTGATGCATCAAGCTTGAAAAACCATACGGCATATCCAAAACCTACGGAATAACCCGAGGCAATCACATTTCCATCCGAGGATTGGGTTATCCAGTATGGGTAGTCATCAAAGGAGGTTCCTATATACTTGGCCCATTGGAAGTTTCCCGAATTGTCAAGGGATACAACCAATGCGTCGTATCCGGCATTCGTTGTCCTTCCCGCCAAAACATAGCCCCAAGGCGATACGGTTAAACCGTAAGCCCTATCCTCTGCGGATGTCCCTATGAGTTTTGCAAACATCATATTGCCCGTTGGAGATAACCTTACGAATGCAAAATCCCCATTTGTCCCATAACTCATCCAAATTCCACCCGCGGCATATCCGCTATCCGGGGCTATTACACCCGCATAGGCCTCATCATTTTGATTTCCACCATATCTAACCATAAAAGAAACCGCCGAAATAGTTAGTACGATCATTACCCTGCATTTTAAGGTTGGGGTATTTGTTTTGTCAATAGAGGATTTTTATACTGTCAATTTTTAAAATTACAAGGGCACCCATATACCTAATAACCCATTTTTGGGGAAACTTTACGGGTTCGTAAGCGTAATCCGAAACCTTAGCCGATATACCCTCCCCCCTAAACTCCTCAATCCTGTCGGAAACTATTTTTAAGTAATAGCCCTCTCCCCTTGAAATTTCCACCGTATCGGCGTATAGTTTTAATTTTAGGGGGTTAGATTCCTCAAAGACGAATTTACTTAGGGATATTAAAAATGCGCTACCGTTATCCATTTTTACAAATATACTGTCGGACAACTTGTAAAGTTTGAAATCGCCCTCTTTTGTGTTTATAAAGAACCTAACCGTGTATTTTCCGTATGCTACGAGGTTGGGTAATTTTCTAATTTCTTCAAGAACGGTATTAACCTCTATCTCGTATATCAAAACATCCCTTTTAATTTCCGTCGCTTTTATACATCCCGCTACGCTAAAAACTAAGGTAGAGGCTAAAATAAGCCGTGAAATATTCATACCTCCCAACCCCCACATTTATCGGATCACCCGTTGAGGATAAAAGGGCATTCCCGTCGTTTATTTGTTTCTTATACCTTAGTTTAAACCTTATATAAGCGTTTCCCATTAAGGACTTTGAAAGGGTTATATAAAATTTCGAACCCCTGTTGTATAAAAAGTCTATTCCGTCGTCTTCAAAAACCCATAAAGAATACCCATTACTCGCCCATACACCGGAACCCATATTAATTCTCGTCCCTTCCGCGAAGGGGAATTCGTAAAAAACGCTTAAAAATCCACCGGATGAGGGGTTTAGGTTTTGGGATTTAAAATCCGAATACCTAACCTCGACACCCGCTATTGAAGATGCATCCGTTATAAAGAACATCCTAATGGCACTTTCCGTTGATTTGCTCTTATAAGGATATCCGTACCGGATATCCTCCCTGTCTAAGTACCTCCTCCATACCCTAACCCTAAAAGACCATAGAACCCTCCACTCAACTTCCATATGCAACCTTTTATTTATCAATCCGTCGGTTTTATCCCTCCAATAGTCCAGATAAATACGGGGTAATATGATGTTTGAAAACAACCTATCCCTTACCTGAACGAAGAAACCCTCCTCGGGTTTTGGTAGGGGTAAATCCGCAACATTTGTGGCCAAGGGGTCCAAAACCCTATAAGAGTATCTGAAATCCGTCCTCTCAAATCTGTTATCCTCTTTAAAAGGCCTTGCATAAGGGTTTGTATAGTTTATCGCGTAATTTCTATAAACAAAATCAACCGTCTTGCTACCCCTCGCCCATTTAAGGATTAAAAGATATGACGGTTTGAAATCTTTTATGTTACCCGCAATATCCCCCCTTATTTCCAAATCGTTCAACAAAGCCATGTATGTTATACCCGCATACCTCTGTGTTCTTGAAGTGTCTATTGCAAAGGAAGGGTCGTACTTCCAACCGTTGTTAAAGGTATATGAATAATAGGGTATTGTTAAGCTACCCCAATTCCCCGAGAAGGGTTTGTCGTAATCAATCTGGAAAAACATCCCACCTATACCAAAACCGGAGGTGCTTATATAGTTTATCCCTCCCCCCACAATCCTCTCATCAATGGCATCTTTAAATATACCCGGTCTGAATTCGCTTGAATAGTAAAAAAGAGGTCTGTTTGCGGTATCAACAATTGCGTCCTTTTTATCCTTTGAAAATATGAAAAAGGGCGAAAACCCCGCAAAGTTCCCCCATATCCCCAAACCTCTGAGTTTAAAGGTTTCCCCATAAACCACATCGGGTATCAAACCCCAAACCTTTTCATAAACCCTATCCCCCACGCTTTCCGATGATTCAAATATTAAACCGTTTCCAAAGGAAAACCTATAATCACCCACCAAAACCCTTAAATAATCGTTTTTAAATCCCAGAAAAACCTTGTTATAGGCCGTATAGTTTTCCCACCTGTAAAATCCGAAGTCGTATTTTTCGTAAAGTTTAAACATTCCCCTTATGGAATACCCCAATTTTGGTAATGTTTTTATATCATTAGCCTCCTCCTGCAACCTGTTGAAAAATTCGTTTATACTCCCATCGCTCCAACCCCCTTCCCTCAAAAGGTTTATATTCCTTGAATTTCCACTAGTATCCATCAAGTCGTTTATTGATGATGCTAAAAATGAAGAGGGGTCATAGGCGTAATTGCTGGTTATTGCATAAATTGAAAGAAAACCCTTTAATGGTTTGTATTCCTCTTTAAAACTTACGAAGTTCCTCAAATTTCTATACCCGTAATAGGACAGTCCGGGGGCAGACCTCAAATCCCGTAAGGAGTTTATTTTTGTTATCTCCCTCCATTTTATAACCGATATGGCATCTTTAAAGGATACACCGTATATGTTCATTAAATCGTAAATGTTTGCCTTGTTCGGGTTTATGGGGTTTCCACCCATAAGTATCCAATACTCCCTGCTTAGATCGGATGGGCTTTCCTCCCTCGTGGAGTACGATATAACATCTCCAATCCTACTTCCAAGACCCGAGGTATCCAGCTCTCCCGGGGAATATAAAACCAAAGAATCCTTAACCTTTGCGAAAATCTCATCCGTTATTCCGGGTACATTTCTCAATTCATAAATGCTTTCAAAATCACCTCTAAGTTGCCTGTATTTATAAACGCTATCCGCCAAACCCTCTGGAAATATCCTCCTTAACTCTTCAAGCGTTGCACCGTTTAAGGATATGTATGCGATTAGAAAGGACATTATGCCGTTATTCTACGGTTGTGAGGGTTTTAACACCGCCCTAAACCTCGCCTTCCCCTTTCTAACAACATCCAAGGCCTCATTAACCCTTTCAAACCCAAAAACCTCAACCATAGGCCTGATGTTCCACTCCTTTGCAAACCTTAATGTTTCCCTCAAAAGCTTCCTATTACCCACGGCTGAGCCCGTTATTACAAGCCTTTTACCGAGTATTTCCCGGGGATATATCTTTATCGGTTCTTGAGCGTTCCCCACAAATGTTAGCCTTCCCCTCGGCGCAAGCCCATTTATTAACCTCTCTATTGAACCGGACACAAAGGATGTGGTTATTATGACATCCATACCCCCCAAGTCCTTTAACCTTTTAGGAACATTTTCGTCATCATAAACGAACTCATCCGCACCGAGTTTTTTAACCAATTCTTCCTTATCTTTACTACTACTTATCGCTACGACAAATCCCCCCATCGCCTTTGCAAACTGAACCGCCAAATGCCCAAGGCCGCCTATGGAATGCACCGCAACCCTTTCCCCAGCTTTTAAACCAACCCTCCTTAGAGCCGAATATACCGTTAATCCTGCGCAAAATAACGGTGCCGCTTCCTCGGGTTTTAAACCCTCGGGAACCTTTGTTATGAAATTGGCCGGAGCCTTCATGTATTCCGCATAACCCCCTTGAACGGATATACCCGTTATTTTATACTCCGGGCATAACTGCTCTTCCCCCTCAACACAATAATCGCAAACGCCACAAGATGAATAAACCCAAGGCATCCCCACCC
The DNA here is from genome assembly GCA_039802605.1 of Caldifarciminota bacterium. Classification (GTDB taxonomy): domain Bacteria; phylum Hydrothermota; class Hydrothermia; order LBFQ01; family LBFQ01; genus Caldipriscus. Next base: position 13,478 of record JBDRWW010000008.1, read on the forward strand.
TTTCCCCTATCTCAACATTTCTTACATTCTTCCCCTTATCAACCACAACCCCCACAACCTCATGCCCGGGAACAACGGGGTACCTAACTCTATCCGCCCAATCGCCATCAACTATATGTATATCACTATGGCAAACCCCACAACACTCAACCCTTATTAAAACTTCATCTTCGTTTATTTTGGGAATTTCCCACTCTTCTATAACCAAAGGCTTACCCGGTTCATAGCAAACCGCAACCTTCATAAGTTGGGAATTATAACGAGGGTAATATCATCTCTAAAACCTTTCAGCGGTATAATACCCGCATTATGGAAGAGATAATCCACAAGGTTGAAGAAGAATACAAGCGTAAGGATCTACCCGAAATAAAACCCGGCGATACGGTTAAGGTTTATTGGAAGATTTTGGAAATAAAGGAAGATCCCAAAAAGAAAACGAGGGATGTTAAGATGAGGACACAGGTTTTTGAGGGTGTGGTCTTGGCATTGCAGGGTAAAGGGATAAATAAAAAGATACTCGTTAGGAAAATTAGTTATGGAATACCCGTTGAAAGGCTCTTCCCCCTGCATTCCCCATACCTCGAAAAGTTAGAAATAGTATCAAGGGCAAAGGTTAGAAGGGCAAAACTATACTACCTAAGGGATAAGATAGGGAAAGCCGCAAAGTTAAAGGTTTTGCGTGAGGAAAATCAAGGGTAGGCTCTCGGAAGACAGGGTAGAAGGTTTTTTAAAGAATAGGGGTTTTGAGGTTTTAGCGAGGAATTATAGAAAGGTTTTTGGCGAGATAGATATAATAGCCTATAAGGATGGCGAAGTTTGGTTTGTTGAGGTAAAAACTCACAATCCAACCTTTAACCCTATGGATAAAATTGATCACAAAAAATTAAACCGAATGTTAAAGGTTGCGGGTTGCTTTATGGAGGAAAGGGGTATATCCGCACGGGCGAGGATGTTTTTGGCAATCGTTAGAGAAGAAAAGGTGGATTTTGTTGAAATAGATGCTTGGTAAAATCCTCAGGTTTTCCCCAAAAAGGCTTATACTCTTTCCGGAAAAGGGGTATTTGCAGGTTAAATGGGAAAAGGGTGAATATAAAGGTGAATTTGTAAAAAATTTTGGGAACCTGGTGATAGAGGAATACGATTATCCAGCAGTTTTGTTGAAGTTTCAGGAAAGCCTTAGGGTTTTTAAAATTTACGCATTGCTTTGGTATGAGGTTGATTTTTATATAAAAAGGGGAATAAAGGTTGAAGAATTCGTTGGTGGATTGCCGGGCAGGTGGGAGGAAAATTTAAGGGGTTGGAATATAAGAACTATGCAAACATTAAACGGAAAATATTTTCTGGCTTATAAGAGGACGAATAGGGCGAGTATTAGGTTTTTGAGGGTTAAGGATGGGATAAAGAGGTTAAAGTTTCCACGCAGGATGAATATTTTGGCGGTTTTCGAGGGGGATTTTACATTTGAAGGGGCGGTAAGGGTTTTGAGGGAATATTTTGAAAAAGCGGGATATACCTTTAAATCGCCCGAAATAAAAAACGGCACAATTTTCGGAAAATATTACATAAAGATTATGGGAGATTCCATACTTTTGGTGCATATTCCCCGGGCGGTTTTTAGGGTTGTGTTTGAAAGGTTTAAGGGGGGTTATCAGGTGGTAAAAAACCTATTAATGCCAATAAAACTGGATAAGATACCGGAAACCGTAAAAATCAGGTTGTCAAGGTTGGGTTTTAAATTCTCCGGGAATAGCATCATATCCGTTCCAGAACTTCCCATTTCTTTTGCTGCAAACGCCATTGAGAATTTTATAAGGGAGAGTACGGGAATAGAAGGGGAGGACGATTTTATTAAGAAACTCTCAAAGGCCCTTTCCGAAGACGCACAAATAAAGGATGTGGAAAACTTTATTTTTGAACTCTTTATGTGCAAAAACCCTTATCAAGACCCGGAAGGGAATGTAATAATAAAGCGCATATCCTTGGATGAAATTAACGAATATTTTGGGGAAAACATCTAAAACTCCGATTTAAACATATCCAAAAACCTTTTGTCGTTCTCGTAAAACATCCTTATGTCTTCAATGCCGTATTTTACCATTGCAAACCTTTCAACGCCTATGCCAAAGGCATACCCCGTCCATTCATCCGGGTTTATTCCAACATTTTCTAAAACCTTTGGATGAACCATACCACAGCCCAACATCTCTAACCACTTACCCTTATAAAAAACATGAACCTCCATAGAGGGCTCCGTAAATGGAAAATATGAAGGTGCAAACTTTACCTTTGTTCCCTCACCGAATAACTTTTCAACAACCCTCTCGATGACCCATTTCAAATCCCCAACGCCGAGATTCCTATCAACCGCCAAACCCTCTATTTGATGGAATACGGGGGAATGCGTTGAATCAAAATCATCCGCCCTGAAAACCTTCCCAAAAGTTGCGGCCTTTAAAGGCGGTTTGTTTTTAAGCATATACCTTATTTGAAATGGGGAGGTGTGTGTTCTTAACATTTTTCCATAATTTAAATATAAGGACTGCTGCATATCCCTTGCCGGGTGGTATTTGGGGATGTTTAGCATTTCAAAGTTAAATTTCTCATCTTCAACCTCTGGGCTGTCTTGAATATCAAACCCCATACTTTCAAGGACTCCGAGGATCTCCTTAGCCACCAAAAATATGGGATGGAATGCCCCCAAACCCCTATAAGGCTTTCCGGGAACGGTTGGGTCAAAAGGTTCTATTACATCCAATAGTTCTTCCCTTTTATCCTCAAAAGCCTTTTCAATCCTCTCCCTTAGTTCGTTTAACTCCTTACCTTTAATCCTCTTTTCCTCCGGTGATAAATCCTTTAAACCTTCAAGGAGTTTTTTAACCTTACCTTTCCTCCCCAAATATTCCGCCTTTAAAGAATCAAGTTCTGCGAGGGTTTTTACGGATTTTAACCTTTCTATAACCTCGTTATAGAGGTCGTTCATAGGTGTTCTTTTGCCTTTTCCACCAATTGCTCAAAAACCTTTGGTTCATAATATGCTATATAAGCCAAAACCTTCCTATCAAGTTCAACACCCGCCTTCTTCAAGCCGTATATAAACCTTGAATAGTTTAAACCGTATTGCCTGCAAGCGGCGTTTATCCTCTGTATCCACAACCTACGGAATTCCCTCTTTTTCCTCTTTCTATCAACATAGGCATGCCTCAAAGCCTTTAAAACCGTTTCTTTTGCGTTCTTAAACCTCCGTGAATTAACACCCCAATAACCCTTGGCCAAACTTAACCAAAATTTATGCCTTTCTTGTCTATACTTTCCGGTCTTTACTCTCATAGTTGGGAATTCTACTCCCGATTTGTTTGTTTGTGGGTGGAGATATTGAGGGCGGAAAGCTTTTCAACATTATAATGCCTTCCTATGGTAATGTTAATAGATGTTGAAAAGGCAGTTTATTCTGGATTATCAGATATTGTTGTTCTTCACAGAGATCGAAAGCATCTTTAAATTAGAAGGGAGCACGAGCACAAAGCCATGAATAAAATAACGGTTTTGGGAAAAATCAAGTTTGATTTAAGAGATCCCGATGAGGCATATCTTGCCCAACACGAGTTATCCGCAATTTTAGATACAGAAGTGATTCCCGTAAAAACCATCCCGGCGCTCTTTAAAAATTATCCGTTCAACAAGTTAAATGACGATATAATTCACATAATCACCCGCCATCTATATCTCGGTGAAATACAGGGATACATAGCGGAAGTTAATACCGTTGATGCCAACAAATTGATATTACAGCCTGCCCTTTTTAAGGAAATATATCTCCTAATAGAAACCGATAAGGATGAAGGAGAAATTAAACAAATTCTTTCCCTTTCCAATGAAAATTTATACCAGCTGTTTACATCTCGGTTAGAAGATGGTAAAAAGATTATTGTAGTAAGATTACTGCCTATACAAACCATATTTGAGTATGTCACAGATGTAAAAAAGTTGCCCGCTGTGGCTATTACTCCCAAAAAATCTAAAAACTGGGATGAGTATTTTGCTGAAAAAGAGGAGGGTATAGAAAGGGGTTTAGATGAACTATTAGAGCATCTAAGGAATAACCATTTCCGTGCACCGCATCTTGGATTGGGGAAAAGACATATTGGTGATTTTATAGATTGGGCATCTACGGATTTAAGAAAACCTTTCCTACATTACCTACATAAGTATAAGGGAAAGGGAGATCCAAGAATATCCAGGGCTTTGATAAATTTGTTAAAAGTAAAAAAAGGTGATACGATTTTGGACCCTTTTGCGGGTTCAGGTGCTTTTATAGCGGATGCTCCAACAATGGGTTTAAACGCTATTGGTGTTGAAATCCTGAAAATCGGGAAGATTATTTCGTATGTAAAATGCGATTTGAATTATAATATGTCGGAACTAAGAAAAGAAATAGTAAATCTTTTTTCAAAGGTTGATAGAACCGGGCAAGATTTGTTTGGATCTAACCTTGACGAGGATATAGAAAAAGTTAGAACAAAATTGAGAAAACACGCAGGAGAAACGGCATATTTTAGAAATATCTTCCCACACTTACAGAAGATAATATATTTGAAAAATGAAATAGAACGGATACAGAATAAAAAAATCAGGGATTTTCTCCTTGTTTTGCTTAGTCAAAAAATCGTAGAATTTTCCGAGAAAAAGTATTCCAATAATTTCGTCGCCTCCTTTCAAAGTTATGTTGAAGATAGATACCTTACCTTATACGCCACTTTGAAATTGGCAGAGAAATTAGGTGTAAATATAAACGATGGAAAGGTGAATATAATAAGAGGCGATTCAACTCGGATGGATTTTATAGAAGATAATTCCATAGATGGAATATTGACTTCGCCTCCCTATTTTGACGCCTTGGATTATATTGGAAACAACATTATCTCAATAATCATACTGGGATTTGATGATGACCTGAATTTTGGTTCAACCAAAGATTATTACTCAAAATTTGAAAAATACGATTTAAATATGCCAGAATCAAGCAAAGACCTAATCAACCTGCTTAAAAAATCCAAAAGATCTACAAAAGCCGAAATAGTGGAAAATTATCTCAAAATGATGAAATTGTCTTTTAGAGAATGTTACAGGGTTCTAAAACCTAAAAAATTCTATGCAATGGTGGTTAGCAAATATCATAGTTGGGTTATAAACGGAGAAGAACGAAAAATAGAGACATCAAAGGTTTTGGCCGATTTGGGATTATCCGAAGGCTTTAAATTGGTTGGGATAATCCAACATGGCTTATCAAAGGCGGATAAGGGGAAAATAAATATAGAAGATATATTGATATTTCAAAAATGAACGAAAACAAATCTGTTATTCAAACGGTAGGCCTGTAAAGAGGTTATTATAGTGTTTTGATTTTATCCTTTGGTTTCACCCTTAAAATATCCATTTATGGGAAACATTATAGGGTATTTGATAATAGCGCTTTTGGGGGTGTTGGTTTGGGGGCATAACTGGGGTGTTAAAATAATAGATGTTGGTAGGGATTGGCCCGTCGTGCTTATATTGGTGGGTGTATGGGGGATAATAAGGGAAATTTTTAAAAACCGTAAATCTCCCCCAAAACCTTAACTATCCTCTTTGCGGTTTTACCATCCCATAAAGGTATCTCCGTATTTTTAAACTTACCGAACTTTCTTTCAACCGCACCCGGTAAATCTTTTAGATTTTCCACGAGTTCGTTTGTTCCGAGTTTTATGGTTATAGGCCTTTCGGTGTTTGGCCTAAGGGTTATACAAGGTATCCCCAAAAAGGATGTCTCCTCCTGAATCCCTCCGGAATCCGTTATAACTAGCCCGGCACCCAGCATAAGGGATAAAAATTCAGTATATCTTAAAGGCTGAACGGTTGTAAATTTGGGTTTTAAACCCAATTCTTCAAGGTTTTTCCGCGTTCTCGGGTGTACGGGTAATATTATTGGGAATTTTTTTGAAATTTCGTTAAAGGTATGAACAATTTCCTTCAACCTATCGGGATTATCGACATTTGAAGGCCTATGTAATGTTGAGACTATATAATAACCCCTTTCAAGTCCAAAACTTTCCCATACCTTTAAACTTTCCGCCCTAGGCAAAGCGTGTATGAGGCTGTCTATCATTATATTGCCCACCGTGAAAATCCCTTTTGGATCCTTTCCCTCTTTTAAAAGGTTTTCCGTGGCATCATAAGAAGGTGAAAATAGGTAATCGGAAAGTGCATCCGTCGTTATCCTATTAATCTCCTCGGGCATACTCCAATCCCCACTCCTCAAACCCGCCTCAACATGGGCCAACCTTAAGCCCAAATGCTTTGCCGAAACCGATAGGGCTAAGGTTGAATTAACATCCCCAAAAACCACAACAAGATCCGGTTTTAAATCCTTTAAAACATTTTCCGAAAGGGAAATAATCTTTGAAATCTGCTGAACATTCGTATCGGAACCCACACCCAAATATATATCCGGTTTAGGTAGGTTAAAGTCCTCAAAAAAAGCCTGCGATAGCTCGTAATCGTAATGCTGACCCGTATGCAATATAATGGGGTTTATACCCCTATCCTTTAAGGTATAATAAAGGGGAAAGAGTTTTACAAAATTTGGCCTTGCACCCGCAACCAATAAAACTTTAAAATTCGTATTCATCGTACAAATTGGGTAATAAAACCGTTTTTCCCTTAAAGTTCTCCCGTAAGGATTCCCTCGCCTCGTCTTCACCATGCACCAATATCAAAACATCCGGGTTGGCCACTTTTATCCATTCAACCAAATCATCCTTACCCGCATGCGATGAAAATCCGTTAATGGTATAGATTTTTATATTCACATCGTACCAATTTCCCAAGATATAAACTTTCTTCTCGCCATCCAATATTCCCCTTCCCAATGTACCCTTTGCCTGATAACCCACAAAAATCAAGGAGTTGTTTGGATCTTCTATCATATGCTTTAAATGGTGTATAGCCCTTCCCCCCGTTAGCATTCCCGAACCCGCCAATATTACCAAACCCGTGCTTATACCGTTAAGCCTTTTTGATTCTTCGACGGTTTTTGTGATGAGGAGGTTTTTCATTTTAAAGGGATTTCCCCGTTTTACCATTTCCCCCATCTCTTCGTCGTAGCATTCCGGAAACCTTAGGAACTCTTCCAGAATCCTTTCGGCCAACGGACTATCAAGGACGACCTTCCACTCAGATGGCCATAAAAGATTATCCTCCCAAAGTTTGAAAATATAGAGTATTTCCTGCGCCCTTTCAAGGGCAAATGTGGGTATTAGAACCTTTCCATAAGGTAAGGTTTCAAAAATTGCCTTTTTCAATTCTTCTATGGACTCCTTTATCGGCTTGTGATTTCTATTACCGTATGTTGATTCGCATATAAGTATATCCGTTTTGTCGGGCGGTGAAGGGTCTCTTATTATGGGCTTGTTTTTATTCCCCAAATCACCGGAAAAGGTAAATCTTTTACCCTTATACTCAAACTCGTAAAATGCCGAACCGAGAATATGACCGGCATCCTTAACCCTAAACCTTAAACCGTCTATCTCGTATTCCCGGTTATATTCAACGAATTTTACGGGTAATTGCAAAGTCTTTTCCAAATCCTCTAAGGAATAAAGGGGATTGTCCTTGTCCATAACCTCATAAGCATCCGATAATATATGCCGAACCAACGACCATGTGGCCCTATGGGTGATAACTTCACCCTTAAAACCGTTTTTTACGAGAACGGGCAACCTCCCAACATGGTCAAGGTGGGAGTGTGTTAAAAATATGTATCCTATTTCTTCAATACCTTCGGGAACCTCAGTATTTTTTTCCTCGTAATCACCCTGAAAATAACCCGCATCTACTAAGAACCTTTTTTTATCAATTTCAACCATATGCATTGAGCCCGTAACGCAACCGGCCGCACCGTAAAACCCGATTTTCATATTTTACCATTTATTATTTCTTCCGCCCTTTTCCTCGCCCAATCATCCGCCTCCAAATACTCGGAAAATTTCTTTGCGTTTTTAAAGGGGTTTTCCTCCATTACCCTTTCAACCACATCCGTTATCCCGTAAAAACCTATCTTCCCTTCCAAAAAGGAATACACCGCAACCTCGTTTGCGGCGTTCAAAACGGCGGGATATGTTCCCCCCAATCGTAAGGCCTTGTAGGCCAAATCCAAAGCTGGGAACTTTTCCTTATCAACGGGTAATAGTTCAAGGTTCCCGTAATCAAAAGGTTCAATCTGTGTTTCAACCCTTTCGGGATATGTTATAGCGTACTGTATTGGTATTCTCATATCGGGTTTGCTTGCGTGGATTTTTAAGGAGTTGTCCCTCAACAAAAGTATGGCGTGTATCACCGATTGGGGGTGTATTCTTACATCTATTTCTTCGGGCGATAGGTCAAATAAAAAGTGGGCTTCTATCAATTCAAGGCCTTTGTTCATAAGGGTTGCGGAATCTACGGTTATCTTTTTACCCATTTTCCAAGTTGGGTGTTTTAGAGCATCTTCCGGTTTTGCCCTTTCTATTTCTTCCCTTTTCCAATCCCTAAAAGGCCCACCCGATGCGGTTAATATCAGTTTTTTAACCTCATCCCTCTTTACGCCTTGAAACAACTGAAATGCGGATGAATGTTCCGAATCCACGGGTATAAGTTCCCCAAATTTTACCACTTCCTTAACAAAAGGGCCAAAAGAAACCAATGTCTCCTTGTTTGCGAGGGCAACCCTTTTCCCGGATTTTAAAGCCTCTATCGTTGGGAAAACCCCAATTGTTCCGTTTGTGGCAACTACAACAACATCCGCATCCGGAAGCGTTGAAATCTCAATTAAACCATCTTTACCGTAATAAACCTCCACACCCGAAGGGGGTTCGGCCTTTCCCGTAATGGCTACCTTCTTCACGCCGAATTCTTTAACTATTTCCGCCAAGGTTTGGGTGTTGTCATGAACGGATACGGCTAAGAGGTTTAGGTTTAGCTTTCTTATAACATCTAAGGTTTGCCTACCTATGGAACCGGAAGCCCCGAGTAATACTATGTTTTTACGCATATACCCAATTCCTTTAACTGCTCCTCGCTTACCTCGGATGGTGCGTTTTCAAACAAAGCAACACCGTTTGCGCTTTTTGGGAAAAGTATAACTTCCCTAATGGATTCCTCACCTGCGCACATAGCAACCATCCTGTCTATTCCGAGGGCTATGCCGCCGTGGGGTGGAGCACCCATTTCAAGGGAATACATTAAAAACCCAAACCTCTCGTTTATATCCTCGTCCTTCAAACCTATAATCCTCAAAAGCCTCCTCTGTAAATCCGCATTATGAACCCTTATTGATCCGGAACCCAATTCAACGCCGTTTATAACCAAATCGTACTGCTTCCCCCGAATTTTTAGCGTCAATTCCTCTAATTCTTCCGTACTTCCCGTCTTAATCGCGTTTTCAACCCTTTCAAGTAGTTGCAAATCTTCCTCATAAGGGGAGGTAAATATGTGGTGTGCGGGTTCTATCACGTTTTCCTCTTTGTTCCAATAGAATAATGGGAAATCCACAACCCAAAGCCCAGCCCAATGCCGTTTCTTCTCCAAAAACTCCTTACAAATTATATTCCTGAAATCTCCCAAACCTTCCAAAAATTCCAATCCCTTGCCCGCAAAGACAAAAAGGGTTTTACCATCGTTTTCCCGGATTTCCTCCTCGTTTAAAAACTTGGAGAAGTTTCCCGAAGCCTTACCATTTTCAATTTTCGCATACATAAACCTAAAATCTTCCAATAGTTTGTCTATTCTGCTTCTCGGAATGTTGGAGGGAACCCTCAAAACCTTCACCTTTCCACCGCTTTCTATAATGCTTTCAAAAACCCTTATCCCCCTCCCCTTTACCCTTTCCGTCCAATCCTCGTATTCAACATCATACCTCAAATCCGGCTTGTCCGACCCGTATTTTTCCATACTATCAAGATATGTTATAACCGGCAATGGGGACTTTAAATCCGCATTGCCAAACCTATTAAAAACCTCTACTACCAGCGGCTCAACGGTTTTTATAACATCGTATATTTCCGAAACAAAGGACATTTCAACATCCAACTGAGTAAATTCGTATTGCCTATCCGCCCTTAAATCCTCATCCCTAAAACACCTCGCTATTTGGAAATACTTGTCAAAGCCGGCGGCCATTAAAACCTGTTTATATAGCTGTGGTGATTGTGGCAATGCGTAAAATTTACCCTTATGCAGCCTTGAAGGTACCAAAAAATCCCTCGCCCCTTCCGGTGTGCTCTTTGTAAGTATCGGTGTTTCCATTTCTATAAATCCAAGGTTTGCCATATAATTCCTTATAAACAGGATGATCTCGTGCCTCAGGATTATATTTCTTTGCATCTTAGGCCTTCTCAGGTCTATAACCCTATGCCTTAACCTAGTATCCTCATGTACATCAATTTTATCCTCGGGTAAAAAGGGTAGGGGTTTTGTGGTATTTAAAACCTCCCAGTTCAATGCATATATTTCAACATCACCGCTTTTCATTTTTGGATTTACTTCTTCCGTAGGCCTTTTCCTAACCTCACCCTCAACCTTCAACACATAGCCCAATGCAACATTTGGCCTTTTCCCCTCAAAAACTACCTGAACATCTCCGTACCTATCCCTCAAAACCACAAAGTTTAACTTACCTATTTCCCTTAAAGATACCACCCATCCCGCCACAACAACCCTTTTGCCAACCAATTCCCCATTTATCTCTCCGCATGTATGGGTTCGGTGCATAAGTAGGAATTGTAAGGAAGACATTCTCCCAACATTTAACCGACTCCTCAACAAAGGTTTTAACCGCCCAATCCTTTAAAACTTTACCGATTTCAACAACCCTTTCCCTTGATGACAGCAAATCCCTTAACCTTTGAGTTAAACTTTCAAAGTTTCCACAGTGTAGGTTAAACCTTTCTAAAACCTCCATATTAACATAAAGGGTTAAAACCGGTGTTCCGCATAAAAAGGCCTCTATAATTACATTCGGTATACCTTCGCTTTCGTAATTAGCGGTATGAACCAAAATCCACGATTCTCCCAAGAGTTTTAAAACCTCCTCCCTTTCCATCTTTCCCAAGAATTTCAGGTTATCGGGTTTATCCATTATCAATTTTTCGTCTCCGTATCCAACCATTAAAAACTCGTATTCCGGAAATATTTCGGCCAATCTCAAAAATACCCCCGGATTTTTGTTCTCATCAAATCTCCCAACCCATATAACCTTCGGTTTTTCGGATTTATCCGGAACATTTTCGGGTAATTCCTGTATATTTTTGCACATCCTAACATCCTTCCACCAAAACCTCCTTTCCGCCTTTGCCCTTTGCTCCTCGTTTTGAGCCACAACAACATCACACCCTTCCAACCCTATGTTTATAATAACATCAAGTAGCAAACCAAAGGGGAGTAGGTATTTTTTTCTGTTGTAAAGAAACCTTGAAAACTTTAAAAAATCTACCCCCTCCAAGGCATTTGAACTCCAAACGAACTTTGAAGATATAAGGATTTTTGACAAAAAGCCAACGAATGTTAAAGAACTCCTGCCCCTTTGGAATACGCACACCGGTTCTAATTCCAAAACCCTTTTTAAGAATATGGGTATCTTTTGTATTTCAAACCTAGGGTTTGGGAGGTAATGAACCGTTAAACCATCCTCATCCACAACCTTCCAAACCTTACCTTTATCGCTTGTTGATACCAAAAGGTGGGTCTCTGCCTTTTTCGAAACAACCCTTGCTATGTTATACACCTGCAAATGCGAACCGGTTATAAAAGCGCTCTTGTCATAAGGATGGAAATCCGATAAAAAAACGAACCTACCCCGCAATTTTCCTCTTTATCCTTTTTAAAGTTTGTAAAGGATCTTTATCCTCCGTTATTTCCCTACCCAAAACTATAACATCGTCTTTCCTCATCCATTTTAAACTTTCAATTCCTGTGGCAAAATGATGGTCATCCATTTCCCTTTTAATCCTAACACCCGCAACCACTAGGTTTAAACCTTTAAAGTTCTTTCTTATATACCTCGCCATTTTCCCCGGAACGACCGCACCCCAAGCACCGGTTTCGGCCGCAAGCCTACACAGGTTTATAACAACCCCCTTTGCACCCTTTTTAAAGATCCTACCCGCCCAATCCTCCGAAATACTCGTCATTAATGTCACTACGGCTATGTTTAAATCCGGACGCTCATCTATTGCCCTTTTTATCATATCGTATCCACCTAAGCCGTTTAGGGTTAGAAGTTCAACTTCGGGAATTTCTTTAAGCGATAGGGACACAACGGAGGGAATATCGCTTAGTTTTAAATCCAGAAATACTTTAACACCATCCCTTATGAGGGCCTCAACCTCATTTTTCCCCTTCCCCAAATATAAAGGCAGACCAACCTTAAACATATCGGCCTCTTCCCTTAAGCTTTCAACAATTTTAATCGCATTCTTCCAATCGTTTGTGTTAAGGGCTATACATATACGGGTCATATTCGTAAATTTTTGCATAAACTTCTCCCAATTCCAAAACCTTGTCAACGAAGGCCTCGGGTAGCAATTTGATCTCCCCCTTAGTCTTAATTACAACACCTATAAATACCCCCTTGTATCCAACGGCTGGAATATATACACCGCCTTTGGTATAGAACACGCTCATCCATATACTCGTATCCTTATTTATAAGTTTTTTGGTCTCCTCAACACCCTCTTTCCCGGTAAATTCCCTTGGTTTTATGAAGAAGGGCAGATTAACACTTAAAGCCACTATATGATCTACCGGAACCATTTTGGCCTCTTCCTCGGGAAAATCTTCCAATTTTATTTCTTTGATGCCATTCTCATAGGAAAAGCCCAATATAATCCTCCCCAATATTACGGAAATGGCCTTATTGCCACTTTGTAAGAAGAATGTGTTTTTTGGCAAAGAGGATTTTAATTTTTTAACATCATCCGCTGACAAAACTTTGGGAATTCCTACGGGCATTTTTAGGAGCATTTCAACTTCCTCCCCCGTCGGTATCCTTTTGCCAATATTTTCTAATTTTGATAAATCCCTAAAAACTATCTTGTGGATTATTTCCTCGTTGGGTATAAACACTTTAACGGGTGCATCGGTTAAATCGTATTTCCTAACAATACCCTTTGGCCATTCAAATATTTTTTCAAGATTATCCAAGGATGAACCCCAAGTACTTTCCAAGCCTATTATATTGCCATCCTTCATATACAAAATCACAACACCGTATCCCCTATCGGGTGGGGGGATTATATGAAATTTACCGCTTTCCTTCCTTTTTGAGGCAAAATACAAAATCACAGAAGGGTTCATTACACCATATATTATAAGGGCGAGTGGGAAACGCCTAAGAGGTTTTAGTTCTATTCACCTGATTATAACCTTGTAAATTCTATCGGTTTTCACCATATATACGCCCTTTGGAAGTTTAACCTTCCCGCTGCCTTCAAATATTAACCTACCCTGAGGTGTGTATATCTTTGCATTGGTATTCAGGATAACGGTATTGCCCTTAATATTAAAAGGCTCTTTGGATATATGCCTTTCCGATACCGCGATGGAAGTTATTATATCGGCCCTTGACCTCGGTAAGAGTTGGTATGTGGTTCCGTATTGCCCCACTATTCCTATAATTGAAACGCTGCCGGTTGGTATAGCCATACCGGGTATATCCGTATCCGCATCTATCCTTACCACCAAGTTGTCTATACCGTCGGTTACCTGATAGTTTGTATTACCCGTAAATGTTCCACTTGTAGTAAATTGCACATTGTCAATCCTTACAAGCATACCCTCGTATGTTTCGCCTATATCCGCAATTGTTAAAACCAACGGCGAAGGTACCCCAACAAATGAAATCGTACTATAAGCCCTAAGGTTAATTAGTTCCCTTAAATTGAAATATGTGGTTAAAATGCCCGCAACGGCTACCGCCTTCCCCAAAGATGTATCCCCAAGATAGTCGTTGTGAAAGTTTATATCAAATACCGCTATGCCCCCAAAGTTTGAAGAAAATGTCGGATAATCCTGAATGTATTCAGGCCTGTTAAAAGTGTTTGCCGTTAATACACCCTTAACCTGAACCGTATCGCCATCGGATAACATCCTGGCCTCATAAATCGTTTTAAACCCTTGAACAACATAATATACAGGCGTTATGGTTGAATCCCCAGCATTATCCTTTGCCACACCGTAAAACTTCGTCTTTGAGTAAAAGTTTGGCGCGGGTATCGTTGCAACATACACACCGGCGGTATCCAAAGTGGCGCTTACTACCGTTGGAGTTGAGGAGTTATACCAGTAATACACATAAACCCCAGTTATGCTACCGTCGGAATCCGTTGCGCTGAAATACACATTTACGCTTTGGTTGCTATCGGGGTTTAACGGGTCAAAGGATAAAAGGCTAATTGAAGGCGGGTTGTTTGATGCCGAATTATATACCCTAACAACATCAAGCCAGAAGTATTTATTAGTGCCCGGAGAACCACCATCGTTTGCGTTTTTAAACCTGAACCTTATTTTTATGCTGGTCCCGTCGTACGCATCAAGGCCTATTAATACCCGCCTCATGACGTTTATCGTGTCCCCACCGGCATTAATAAACCATACAGGGGTGGCAAGGCTTGGATCCCCATTTGGTAAAACATCAACAAAAACCGTATCGTTAGGCCCCATATTGCTCGAAGATTGGCTAAAACGGAAGTAAAAGGATAGGGTTTCGGGCCCCGCGTATGTTGAAAGATTTATAAGGGGTGATGTTAATGTTATTTGCCCGGCACCCGCCGATGATGTATCGCTTACCAAGACCCTAGCATAGTAAGAGCCAAAATCCGGACCAGGCGATGTTGAGTAAGCATTTCTGGACCAAAAAACCCTTGCCGTCCTCGTTGTATCCCATCCGCTGGGTGGAACGGAAACCTCAAACCCTTCGTCCAACAAATACGCACCGTATAATGGGAACGAAACCAAAAGCATTAAAGAAAACCTTTTCATAAGATGGGTATTTTAAGGCCGCTGGGCAAAGTCGCAAGGGTTTTAATTCCACTATACAATATTTACCCGGAAAAACCCATGAAAAGGCAATCAAATAGGATAAATTTTAGAAAAGGTCCGAGGTGTTTAGGGCCTATTTCCAACTTGGAGGAACAGGTAAAACCGGATTGGTGGAGGAGGATTTTCAACTCCATATATCTAAAAACCGACGCGGATGTCGTGGATGACCAGAGGATAACCAAAAGGGAGATAGACCTGTTTTCGGAGATCCTAAACCTCTCGCCGGAAGATAGGATTTTAGACCTGTGTTGTGGTCATGGGAGACATTCCCTTGAACTTGCTAGGAGGGGTTTTCGCAATGTTGAGGGTTTAGACCGCTCGCATTATCTAATCCAAAAGGCCAAATCTCAGGCAAAAAAGGAAAATTTAAATGTTAGGTTTAGGGAAGGGGATGCGAGAAAACTACCGTATCCACCGGATACATTTGATGTGGTTCTAATTTTGGGGAATAGTTTTGGATATTTTGAAACCGTTGAAGATGATTTAAGGGTTTTGAGGGAGGTTTTTAGGGTTCTCAAACCATGGGGTAGGTTACTCATTGATGTCGCCGATGGTGATTATCTAAGAAACAACTTTCAACCTAGGTCTTGGGAATGGATAGACAAAAAACTTTTCGTTTGTAGGGAGCGTTCCCTATCAATGGATAAACAGCGTTTAATATCAAGGGAAATAATCACGCATGTTGAGAAGGGGGTTATAGCGGATCAGTTTTATGCCGAAAGGTTATACACAAAGGAGAGTATTGCGGAACTATTAAAAGAGGCGGGTTTTAGCGATATAAAGTTTCACGGGGAAATATCCCCAAACTCCCAAAGGAATCAGGATTTGGGAATGATGGAAAGGAGGATTATCGTAACCGCCGTAGCCAGAAAGGAATGGACACCCATTAAAACAAAAAAGAAAAAGGAGATAAAGAATGTCGTAGTAATCCTTGGAGATCCTACAAAACCCGACCCGTTGAAACCCTTAGGTATCTTTGACGATGACGACTTTTATACCATAGATAAACTAAAGGACGCCCTTAGGGAATTAAAGGGTTACAATTTCACATATCTTAACAACCACGATACCCTTATTTCCGACCTTATAAAAATGAAAAACAAAATAGACCTCGTTTTTAACCTTTGCGACGAAGGTTATAACAACGACCCTAGGAAGGAATTACATGTCCCGGCGTTATTGGAAATCCTTGATATACCGTATACAGGTTCCCCTCCCCAATGCCTTGCGTATTGCTATGATAAGTCCCTGGTTCGCGGTATTGCAAAAGAAATGGGTATTCCCGTTCCCGAGGCTTACTTTGTAAATCCGGAAGACACCGCATTTGAGCTCCCCTTCGGTTTTCCCGTTATAGTCAAACCCAATTTTGGGGATTCGAGCTTTGGGATTACGCAAAAGAGCGTTTGCAATAATGTAGAGGAATTGATAAATGCCATATCCGACATTAGGGAAAAGTTCGGTTATGATAAGCCGATCTTGGTTGAAGAGTTCCTGACGGGAAAGGATTTAACCGTGGGAATTATAGGAAACCCACCGGATGACTATACGATTTTACCTATAATTGAAGAGGATTATTCGGCCCTTCCGCCGGATCTTCCAAAGATATGCGGCTATGAGGCCAAATGGCTCCCGGATTCGCCTTATTGGAAGATCAAATCCATCCCGGCCAACCTACCCGAAAATACGGAAAAGTTTATTGTAGAATGTTGTTTGAAGCTCTTTGAAAGGTTGGGTTGCAAGGATTATGCCCGTTTTGATTGGAGGCTTGATTCTGAAGGTAATCCCAAACTCCTTGAAGTTAACCCAAACCCGGGTTGGTGTTGGGATGGCCACCTCGCAAAGATGGCAAATATAGCGGGAATATCCTATGCCGATATGCTAAGAATGATATTGGAGGCAGCGGAAAAGAGGTTAAATTTAGCCCGTTGATAAATCCAATACTTTGATCTGGCCACCATAAGGCACTTGGAAAGGACAGTAGAAATAGCCAATCTTCGCGTCCGCAAAGATACCATATCTGGTAGCTATGTCCCCTCTTTCCAAGTCCTCATAAGTTGTGCTTCCGAAGGTTTGTCAATCTCCACACCCAAACTTTCCAACTTCCTCCTGGCAACCTCATAATCCAATTCATCAGGGAGTTTATAAACCCTTTTCTCCAAGTTTTTCCAATTATCCTTTATATACAAAACTGCCAATGCCTGATTTGAGAAGGACATATCCATAACCTCGGCCGGGTGTCCCTCGGCGGCCCCCAAATTGACAAGCCTACCATCCGCCAAAAGATAAACCTTTTTGCCATCCTTAAAAACATACTCCCTTAAATTGGGTTTTATCTCCTTAACTTCAACGGATAAATCCTCCAAGTCCCTTTTATTTATTTCCACATCAAAATGCCCGGCATTCGCCAAAATAACCCCATCCTTTGCAACTTCTAAGTGTTCCTTTCTAACAATATCGGGTTCTCCCGTGGCGGTTATAACCAAATCCGCCTCCTTTATTGCCTCCCCCATAGGTTTAACATAATAACCGTCCATATAAGCTTCAAGGGCCTTTATGGGGTCTATTTCCGTTATTACAACCTTACAACCCATACCCTTTAACCTCATGGCTATTCCCTTACCAACCCATCCATAACCCGCAACAACCGCCGTTTTCCCGGCGAGTAATATATTCGTAGCCCTTAAAATCCCATCAACCGTACTCTGCCCGGTACCGTACCTGTTATCAAACAGGAACTTCGTATATGAATCGTTAACCGCTATTATCGGATATTTTAAAACCCCTTCCTCTTCCATCTTTCTAAACCTTACAACTCCCGTTGTGGTTTCCTCCGTTCCTCCCCATATATCCTTCCACGCTCCGGATTTATGGGCTTCAACGGTTAAATCCGCACCATCGTCAAGGGTTATATGCGGCTTAAATTCAAGGCAGGAATAAATATCCGAGTAGTATTCCCTTTCGCTTTCCCCCCTCGTTGCAAAAACTTCAATGCCGTAGTATTTTACCAAAGCGGCGGCAACATCGTCCTGGGTTGATAAGGGGTTTGATGCGCATAACCTAACATCCGCACCGAGGGATTTTAGGGTTATTACGAGATTGGCGGTTTCGGTTGTTACATGCAGGCAAGCCGCTATCCTTATACCTTTCAAGGGTTTTTGGTTTTCGTAATCGGCTCTTATGCTATTCAATACGGGCATTCTGCTTGAAGCCCATTCTATCCTTTTCTTTCCAATATCCGCAAGGGAAATATCCTTAATTCTTGACAAATGGGCGCGGGAGGACTCGAACCTCCGACCTCCGGTATGTGAGACCGGCGCTCTAACCAACTGAGCTACGCGCCCAGAAATCGGGGTGCCGGGATTTGAACCCGGGACCTCTTCCACCCCAAGGAAGCGCGCTACCAGGCTGCGCTACACCCCGATGTTTTTAAGTCGGGGCGCCCGGATTTGAACCGGGGACCTCCTGCTCCCAAGGCAGGCGCGCTAACCAGACTGCGCTACGCCCCGCCCTTTATAAATCGGGGCGAGAGGACTTGAACCTCCGACCTCCCGGTCCCGAACCGGGCGCGCTACCAGGCTGCGCTACGCCCCGGAGGTTTTAAAGGTGGTCCCGGGAGGATTCGAACCTCCGACCTCGCGGTTATCAGCCGCGCGCTCTAACCACCTGAGCTACGGGACCACTTGGAAGGTGGATATTATAAAGTTGAAAAGGTTTTATCAACCCGATAATACACGCTTGAAGTATTTAAGGCTTTTGCTATTGTTTTGGAAGACCTCTTTGAAGGTTGAAACGGAATACAGGTTAAACTTTTATTTTGCCGTAATTAGCAGTTTTATAAACTTTGTGGGTAGCGTTTTTGGTTTAAGCGTATTTTACAAAATCACAAATACCCTTGGAGGTTGGACGTTTGAGGAGGCGTTGGTGGTTATGGGTATTTTCATCCTCATAGAGGGCTTTTCCCAGTCCGTTTTAAACCCGAATTTAAATTATATTGTGGAATATGTTTGGAAGGGCACGCTTGATTTTGTTTTGTTAAAACCCGTAGATAGTCAATTCTATCTATCTTTTAGGAACTTTTCAATTTGGGGTATACCCAACGCCTTATTCGGTTTGGGGTTAATAATTTACGGAGCCCTTAAATTGAAGGCCGGCTTGTTGGACATAATAACGGGAATATTTGCCGTTTTCATTTCACTGTTGATACTTTACAGTATATGGTTCGTTTTGGGCAGTTTGAGTATTTGGTTTGTGAAGATTTACAATATAACTTTTGTTTTGAGGCAGCTGATAGAAGCGGGGAGGTATCCGATAACCGCCTATCCAGAAGTTTATAGGTTTATATTCACATTTGTGGTACCGGTTATATTTTTAACAACCGTACCGGCAAGTTTTATAAAGGGTGGTGGAAAAACGATTTCGCTTATTATTTCGATGTGCGTAGCGGTATTTTTGTTCGTTTTTAGCAGGATTTTCTGGAATTTTGCAAGGAGGCATTATTCAAGCGCATCAAGCTGATTCTTTGGATTTCTGATATTCCGCTATTATCTTCTGCTGTAAGTCCTTTGGAGCCTCTTCGTAATGTGAAAACTCATACCTTATCCAACACCTACCCTTTGTTATGGATCTTAGGGGAACTATGAGGTCATAAACATTTTCTGCGGGAATTTGTGCGCTTATTCTTTGGTAATCCCTTTCGTACGGCTCAAAGCCGAGTATCCTGCCTCGCCTCGCATTTACCTCCCCTATTATATCCCCCAAAAAGCTTTCGGGGGCGTATATCTCTACGGTGTATATGGGTTCAAGTATGTAAGGGTCCGCGCCTGCTGCCGCCTCTTTAAAGGCCAATGTTCCGGCAACTTCAAAGGCAAAGTTTGAAGAATCCACCGGGTGATATTTGCCGTCATAAAGCTCAACCCTAACATCTATTACGGGATAACCCGCTATCACCCCTTCCGCCATAGCCTTCTTTATACCGTTTTCAACTGCCGGAATGTATTCTTTTGGTATGGCTCCCCCGAATATGGAGTTTTTAAACTCGTAGTTTTGTCCCCTCGGCAGGGGTTCAATTTTTATCATTGCAATTCCGTATTGACCCCTTCCACCCGTTTGTTTTACAAACTTACCCATACCCTGCGAGGGTTTCCTTATTGTTTCCCTATATGGAATCCTGGGCCTTGCCAGTTCAACCTCAACCCCGAATTTGGCTTTCAGTTTTGAAATTATGCTGTTTGCGTGGGTTGTCCCCTGACATTTTAATAAGTGTTGGTGCAATTCAACATCGTATTCGTACGAAAAGGTTGGGTCTTCTCTCAAAAGCCTGTGTATTGCCTCGGAAATCTTTTCTTCATCGGATTTACCCTTGGGTCTAATGGCCACAACATAGGGCTTAAATACATCCTCAAAGGGTTCAAAGTTAAAACCATTGCCGTTTGAGGTCAGAATATCGCCTATTTCGGCATCTTTCAATTTTGGTAATAGTATGAACTCGCCCGCCTTAACCCTTTCCACCTCTATCCTTTCCCTTCCAAAGGGTACATATAGATGAGAGATTTTTTCTTTATTTCCCGTTCTCTTATTAACCAACTCTATACCCTTGGATATTTCTCCAAAGGCACGGGCATAAAACTGTTCCCCCATGGATGGGTCAAATGTGGACTTAAAAATCACCGCAATGGGGGACTCTTCTCCCTTATGCGGTGGCATAAAATGAACCATAAAGAACAACAAGTGCCTAATGTCGGCTTCATTTTCAACAAAGAATACGGGGTGAATGTGGGTTGTGGTTAATGCCTTTTCCATAACGGAAAACAGTTCCTCCCTACTTATATCATGCCCTTCAAGGAATTCCTCTAAAAGTTTGTCATCCATCGAAATTATCTCTTCCTTAAAGTCTTCCGTAAGGTTTTCAAGGTTGAAGGGTTTTCCCGGAGGGGCAAAGGGTTTGGTATCGGGTCCGGCGAGTTCTTGTAGCACTTTTAAGGTGCCCTCCCAATCACCGGAGGAATACTGGGTTATAACAAAACCCGAGGGTATGTTGTACTTTTGAGCCGTTAAATACGCGGCTTCAACGGAGGCATCCAAACCAGACCCCGCCTTTATAAAAATCATTGCCACATCGGCCATCCTTATAGCCCTTTGGGTTTGGGGCATAAACTCTATAAATCCCGGCGTATCTATAAAGTAAAAATGGTCTTCGCTTTCTATATGGGAAAACACCTTAACCGTTGTGGTTGAACCCCTATCCTGTTCATCCGGCTCAAAGTCTAAATATTTCGTTTCAGGCTTTGGTATTTTTTTTGCCATATACAATATACCCGCAAGGGTATGCGTTTTACCGGATAAAGGCTGTCCGGCGAATACAACGCTTTTAACCTTCATATTCGGGTTATTCTACGGCGGGAAATTTTTTTATAATGGGCGAGCATCGCCAATAATTTCATCACAACTTCCTAAGAGTAGCCGAGAGGTTTTCTCTTCCCCGATCGGAAAAACTCCGTACCTTAAGACTTTTTTGCCTCTTTGCATCATATTCCAAATTAACATATTCCGTATATGCCGGCTTATACGCCGTTTCGCCTATCATTTTCACCTGGAAATTCAAACAGCTTTCTTTATTCTCCTTTCTGCCAATTTTACATATTCTTCCTCTATCTCGTACCCCACATAATGCCTTTTCGTTTTTATGGCAGCAATAGCTGTTTGGCCACTTCCCATAAAGGGATCTAAAACAACCTCACCTTCAAAAGTGTAAAGTTGGATTAATCTATAGGGAAGTTCTACCGGAAAAGGAGCGGGGTGTCCTACCTCTTTGGCCGATACGGCAGGGAATGTCCAAACGCTTTTTGTGAATTCAAGAAATTCATCTCGTGTAATCGCACTTTTTCTTTTATTTGGATTTTTCCGAGAAAAAGTTCCCTTTGAAAAAACTAAGATATATTCGTGAATGTCTCTTAATGTCGGATTTGTAGCCGAGCACCAACTTCCCCATGCAGTAGATGGGCTGGCAGAAGGGCCTTTATTCCATATAATTTCCCCCCTCATTAAAAATCCCAAGTCTAGCATATCTTTAATGATATACGCGTGAAGGGGAATATATGGTTTCCTGCCCAGATTTGCAACATTAATACAAACCCTGCCTCCTGGAACAAGTACTCTATAAACCTCTTTCCATACTCTCTTTAAGAATTCAAGATACTCATCAAGTGTTAAATCCCTATCATACTCTTTTCCCACATTATAAGGGGGCGAGGTTACAACCTAGCTCGTCCATCTTTTCGGAGGATTTGCAGAAAATCCTGTCAAGAAAATCTGGGGGAATGGGATTTTCTACATATTCCACTTTTTGTTCTTTGGGTAATCCTTCGTACAACCTGCTTGAGTAGAATTGGGTAGAATCATGGCTTATCCTACCTGGGGAACCAAAAGAACTCGTTCTGGTGCCTTTTTTTCTTTTGCTCGTTTTCATTTTAATATTCCCTCCAATAATCTATCCATCTTTTGTAAGGATTGTAATCTATCTTTGTTTTCCGCCAGTTGATTCTAGAGCTGATAATGCTTTTCTACTTATTTCTACACCTCTTGGATTTGTACCTGGCTTAGGGAGTTTGATATATTTATTTCTACCTATCCTATCAAAAAGTTTCTGTTGTGCCTCTACGGGGATGTAGTAAAAACCTCCTACACCTCCCCAATTAATTTGAACTAATAAAATATCACAGCGTGGATAATAGGTCTCTCTGAATTCTCTTGCCTTCTGAGTATCCACTAAATCCCTTACCAGTTATTGTTTTAATAGATATTGGTTTGCCAAATAATTTTACATCAACCTCAGGTTCTGTAATTGGAATCTCGGTTTCAACATTTTCTTCTCCGAACTTATAGATAAGTAGGGCGATAATTATTCTTTCCCGGAGAGACCCAACTTCCATTCCAATTTTTCCCGCCCTTGAACTTTCCAATTCTGCAATTTGAAATAAATATGGCAGCTTATTTTTTATTCTATTTACAAGTTCTTTATCTTCAAATATTTCTGCTAATCTACTTGACATCTTCTATTCCTCCTGTGTGGGGAATGGCGTAATTTATATCCCCCATAAGCCGAATATTATAATCCCGAAAGACTTTTTTGCCTCTTTGCATCAAAAACTTGAAAATACCTTATACAATTCCCGTAGCGTGTCCATATACTCCTTCTTCCCCTCTTCAATCTCATCCATTTCCTTTTCCAACTTCCTCGTAAAATCCTCACTAACATATTCATCAAACCGCGACTTTAAAAACCTATAAACGCTTATACCCAACTTTGTCGGGAACAAATACCCCCTCCTTTCAATCACATAACCCCTTTCAAGTAATGTCTGGACTATCTGGGCGTATGTTGATGGCCTTCCCAATCCCCTCTTCTTCATTTCTTGTATTAATGTTCCCTGGGTATAGGGTAGGGCTTTTGAAACCTTAGAGAACTTAACACCCTTTATAGTTATATCACCCTTTATTGCGGTTATGTTTTTGAGAACCAGGTTATAGCCGTCCTCAACGATTTCCTTAACTATTTCCTCCACATGGGCAAAGCCGTTAAATGTTATTATTAAATCTGCCATTTTAACCTTTGCGGGTTTCATCTGGGAGGCTATGAACCTGTTAAATATAAGGGAATAAACCCTTAAAGCGTTCTTTGGATCTTCAAGTTGTATGCTGCCTATGTTCAACATTAACCTTAATTCATCCGGCGTTATGGGTCTTGTGGGCCTTATACATTCATGGGCTCCCCCTTCCCCCCAACTCCTCGGATAAAACATGTCTTCGCCGAACACCTTTTCAATATACACCTTTGCGACGGAATACTTACCCACATCCGAAACCCTCGTTGAATCCGTTCTGTGATATGTAATCACACCGTTTTCAAACAGGTCTTGCAAAACTTGCATTGTTTTTTGCGCCGATAGTTTGAGTTTTAAACTCGCGTCCTGTAATATCGTATCCGTGGTGTAGGGTGGTGGTGGCGATTTTTCCTCCTCCCATTCCTTACCCCAAAAAGCCCTAAACCTTTCCGGATGATTTTTCATCTCATAAACAAGGGATTTGTCTTCAACCGTAAAGGAAAAACTTCCAACTTCCGTTTCAACGATTACTTTATCAATCTTCTTTTTAAACTCGTATGCCCTCTCTATTATCCAACCCAAAACGGGTGTCTGTACCCTTCCCGCCGATAGGTTTTTCCTGTTATATTTATCCCATAAAATCCTTGAAAGCGTAAAGCCAACCCATCTATCCGCTATCCTCCGGGTTATCTGCGCCTTAACCCTATTAATATTAAACTCTCTCAGTTCCTCCAAGGATTTCCTAAAAGCCTTTGGCGTTATCTCGTGGAATTCAGCCCTATAAATGTTTTTGTTGTAAGGTGATAAAAGTGCGTATATATCATAGGCGATTTTTTCGCCCTCCGCATCGGGGTCCGTTGCCACAAAAACTTCATCCACTTCGTACGATACCCTCCTTAAAGATTCAACAATATCCGCCTTATCGTCAATTTCTCCTCCTTCACACGATTTTAACAAATACTCCTTTTCCGTGTGCTGCTCGCCGGTTTTCTTACACCTCTTTATGGTATCATAAATCCCCACAAAATCACCATTATTCTCCAAAACCCCAAAGAATCCCCCTTCCGTTTTTAAATCCAATATATGCCCCAAGGAAGCGGTAATGGAGAGTATCCTGTCCCCAAGCGGAATTTCGTAAAATATTGAGTTTTTAACCGTCCTCATCTGGGGTTTCCCGAAGAAGGAAGCAATTGTTCTTGCCTTATTTGGCGATTCCACTATTACCAATGTGGTTTTAAAAACATCCCTCAAATTCCCGGTAATGCCCCCTTTAATCACCCTCTTGGCCATCTCCCTATCCCTATCTATTTCCTCTAAAATCCCTTTTAAATTTAGCTTATCAAACTCCTGAAAGTCAATATCCATAACATGGAAATAGTAGGTTAGGCGTTTTTTAAGGCTGTTTATGGATTTCTTATCCCAATACAAGACCAAACTCAAACCCTTTGTCAAACCCCCGGCAACCAACCTTGATGTTCTACCGCTGGCCTGAATATATGTTGAAACATCCGCCACAGTAATATACATCTCCCCGTTTATGTATTCCAAGGATACATCCTCCGATTCGTTTAACTTCTTTATAAAGTTTCTATCTTCAAACTTTTTCGTTATAAAATCGTAAATTTCTAAAACCTTTTCCTTTATCTTAGGATATTTATCCAGTTCCTCCGCCTTGATTCCCCCGTATTTACGCAGATATCTAATATATGGCGAAACCCTTATCTTTTCATCGTCATCCAAAATGGAATAAATACCCACCAATAGGTTTAATGTATTTGCGGGTGAAGGCTGAACCTTTACGGGGAATACAAACTTTGGAACATCCAAGAAAATCGCATATCTTATTATAGCCGGCAAGTCTATACCCCTAACGAGTGGATTACCTATATGTGCCAACCCAACCGCCAAATCAAATTCTCCCCTCTCCATTTCATCGTATAAATCCTTGGGTTTCTTTTCCGTATAACTCAAAACATTGAATCCCCTTTCCCTTAAAAACTTGACCACCACATCTATAACATCTTTTCCATACCTTGCGGATACGAACAATAGCCCGCCTTTCCCGATTTTCTCAACAATTTCGGGAATTGTATTCAAGGCATCCTCAAAACCCTTAACCTCTTTAACGCTATCAACAACATTCCTAACCGTGCTAATAGCCCTTTGTATATCAAACCCCAAAAGTTGCCTAAAAAGCATCACACGTTTGGTTTTCGGTTTAAGTGTTGCGGATGATATTATTAGAACACCTTTGTGTTTCCTATTCCTTATCTTTTCCAAGGCCTCATAATCTTTTTCCGTTTTGTTATCTTTTAGCGCCAGTTTGATTTCATCATCCGAGAAACCCAATATATGGAAAATCCCGTCTATGTTTTTTGAGCCCTTTAAAAACGAATCCGTATCATCAACAAAAATAAAATCAAAATCGTGGTTCTTTATGTTTTCCAAGTTCCTGTGCAAAAACATATTTGTTCCTATAAGGATATCAAAATCGCCGGAAATTATACCCTCCTTTTCCCTTTTCCTTCCCCTATACAACACCACTTTTTTATCGTATCCCAACTTGTTTAAAAATTCAACAATCCTATCGTATGCCTGTTCTGCCAATAGTTTTGTGGGGAAAATCAAAAGGGATCTCTTCGCCAATATGGATATTACTATTCCGAATGTGGTTTTTCCAACACCCGTAGGGGCAACTATTGCAAAAGAATTACCCATAAAATACCTTTTAGCCCAAGTTTTCTGTAAAGACCACGGTTCAAAACCTATGCATCTTTTAAACACATCGGAAAAATATACGAGTTTATCTTCAACTTCGCACATTTCCTTTAAGCCTTGAACTTTCCCAAAGTTTATCAAATCTTTGCATATGTTATCCGTATATTTGGGTAGGCATTTATAACACGGCAAACCCTTTACCAATCTATCATCCGTAATTGGGCCACCACAATTCGGGCAACCGTTGTTTATTATGAAGATACTCACGGCGGGAATTATAAAGAGGGTAGGGAAAAGACCTTACACTTTATAATACTTTCCCCATCTCCTTCAAAAAACCCTTTACCCAACCTAAATTCTCCCGGAAATGAAATACCGAAAATTTCCCCATTTTCCGAAAAGAAAACCGCAGAATTTAATGGCAAAAATACCGTTGCAACCTTTAACCCCTTATCCAATAAACCGGTTTCAAGGAGATTTAGTATAACTTCCACTTTCCCCTCACCGCTAAAAACTTCATATCCTTTGGTCAAAACCCTTTCAAATATTTCCCTAAATCCACCCGGAAGTAAATCCATTAACCCCTTTTCATCCTTTGGTAAATTTTTCCTTATATTCTCTATCATCTCCTCCACTTCCTTTTGATCAATTCCAATAATTGGATACCTTAAATCTTCATCGGATACTGAAAGCTCCTTAATATAGGCATAAGGCCATTTTGCTATTTCTAAGAGGTTTTTCTTCCCCGCCCCCTGCATTCCCTCAATCCACCATATTTTACCCTTGCCCCCCAAAAACTCGTAAAAATCCCCATTGGGTCCCCTTAAAAGAAACTTTTTAACCATATCTCCTTGGGATACATCTTTAAGGAAAACTATTGGAGAGTATATCCTCATTTGTTTCCATCTTCGCCTTCTTCCATAGCCTTTTTAAACTCTCCGATGGCCCTTCCCAAACCCTTTGCCAATTCGGGTAGTTTTGAAGGCCCAAAAATTATTAAAACTATTAGAAAAATTATTAAAACCTCTTGAAACCCCAAGTTAAACATTCTATCCCTCCTTGTTTTCCCTTCCCTTTTCCTTTAATTCTTTTTTCTCCTCTTCGTCGTATTTACCCTCTGCGGCCTTCTTAAACTCCCTCATGGCCTTACCCATCCCCCGGGCGAGTTCCGGCAACTTTGTTGAACCAAACAAAAGCAGGATAATCAGGAATATTACTATTAGTTCTTGAGGTCCAAGCCCAAACATATTATTCGTATTCTAAGGCTGAAAATAGTGCTTATAGCCCGAAAGTAGTGGCAATAATTTTTTGGGAAAGATCTTATAATTAAAACCGGCTAAAAGCCCCAAAACCCTAAAAGCGTTTTCCGCAATGGCATATGGTATCCAAAAGGGGGCATTCTCGCTTAAATATTCCATCTGCGAAATAATAAACCTTAAAGTATCCCCCCTTCCCCCGTATCCCCTTAACCATTTGTTCTCCGCATAAAATACCCCAATGGAAAAATATCTCTGAAAGAGCTTAAAAAGGGAATATTCGTGGGCGTGTATAACCCTGGCTTCGGCGTTATACATTATTTTGTATCCCCTTAAAACCAGCTTTGCTGCAACTATTAAATCCTCGGATAGTATAACCCTTGGAAACCCTCCAACTTCTAAGAGTTTTTCCTTTAAGTATGCGCAGCAAACATTTGAATTTGAGAAGGTTCTAAGTCCCCATTTTTTAACATCTTCCTTACCCCTTACCTCCGATTGCGGTGGATATGAAAACGATCTGAAAAAAACCTCCGTGGGTCTTGTCCCTTCTGGTGGTATATGCCGTGCGTATGACAATACAACTTTCCCTTCAACTATTGGTTTTATTAAAACTTCAAGGGTTTTTTCGTTTTCCGGTAGCGCATCCTGCGAGAAGAAAACCACAATATCCCCTTTTGATAAACCAACACCCAAATTTCTGGTTAATCCGTGATTAAAATCCCTTTCATCAATTGATACAAATACATCGGCGAGGTTTTTTGCTATTTCCGGGGTTTTATCCGCCGATGAGGAATCTATAACTATAATCTCGGGTTTAACGGTTTGTCCCCTTAACGATAATAGCAGTTTTTCTATGTATTCTTCGGCATTACGGGTGGGTATAATTACGGAAATCCTCATTTAATCTTATTGGGCCTTAAGATTTTAAAACTTTTATCCACATACACATGGGTAGTATAACCCTCCGCAAGTTTATCTTCCCCCCTCCAAACCTCATAATAAAACCTGAATTTAATACCCTCTTGTTTGAAATCCACCCTAACCTCTATCTCGTCCCCAAAGTATGCGGGTTTTAGATATTTAACATACACCTCTATAACGGGTACAAGTATACCATCCTTTTCCATCTTGTGATAAGGTTTCCCCATATATTCCATAAACGCAACCCTCGCCTCTTCAAAGTATATGACATAGTTTGAATGGTGGACTATCCCCATCTGATCGGTTTCGGCGTATCTAACCCTTATTTTGTGTTTGAACATCTATCAATTGGGATATATTCCCCTCAAGTTTGGCGCCCTCTTCAACCACGAGTATTTTACACCTCAAATCCCCTTTAAATATAGCGGTGTTTTGAAATTCTAACCTTTCACCTATAATAATATTCGTTATAATCTCCCCCATACATAATAAACTACCGACCTTTATCTCTTGCGAACGAATCTTTCCATTTTTTCCCAATATCAATTCACCCTTTACATCCAAGTTCCCCTCTATCACACCTTCAACCACACCGCTACCCTCAACACTAATATCCCCCTTTATCACGGTTCCTTTTCCCACATAAAGTTCCGTACTACTGAAATCCCTTTTCTTTCTAAACATTAGAACAAACCCCTCCCACCAAATAATAGAATTATCCCTTTACTTATTTGCGCCAGTTTATAAACGATTAAAGAGTTTTCAACCGGAAACCTAAACTGGGGTATGGACATCAGCGCCAATCCTATGATTCCAACAAATAGGCTTGATTCAATTAATGCAAATATCAATCCTCCAACGGGGTCAAGGGTTCCAAACGAAAAGTTCAACTTCAAAATCTGGGCCAAAAATTGTATTCCCTGATGAATTATTATAAAAATTATCACAAAGGCAACCATAGACCTGATCTTGGGATCCGAAAAGAACTCCAAACTATTGGAAAAGGATGGGGTTAATATGGAGGCGCCTATTACGGCAACTATAAGGGCCACCAGTGCCCAAAACTGACTACCAGCCTTTGACCTAAACCCTTGAAAGGCGGAAAACCCTATAAAGGCCAATGCTACGATATCTAAGATCCCCGTCATTGAGTGGGAATTATACCTCCGGAAAATTTATTCATTACCCCTTACAAAAAATCCCCTTAAAATCCAAAACATTACAACAAGCAACGATGAAGCTATGAGGTTGATATTTAAGGCGTTTTCAAACCCCACGAACTTCGCCAAAATGTCGTTCCACAATCCCATAAGTATAACTGTGGATGTAAATGTTAGGGCATTAACTATATCCTTTAAAATAACAACCCTACCTATGTAATCCGATGTGGAATATTTTTGGAAGACGGTTTCCGCCGCTATAAACCCGAGAGATGTAAATATACCCCCTATTGCGAATAACGGGGATAGTATAAGCAGGTTTGATGTTAGGGCAATTCCCAATAGGGTTAAACCCAAAACAAAAACCGAATTCCACAACAACTTATACTCCCTCCCCTTCAATATCCTCCCCGCCAAATACGAACCCAAAAACAAACCCAAACCGTAAATCCCCCCCATCAAACCCAACTGGGCGGTACCGGTATGCCATATCTTTTGCAGCTTAACTATACCAAGGATATATGTTATGGCCCCTACATACGATATTAGTGCGGTTGCTATTAACGAGTAGAGTAGGATTTTTCTCTTTTTAACAAACTTTAACCCTTCGGATATGGAATGTATATAGCTTATCTTAGCCTTTATTTCCGATTGTGGTTTGATATATTCGCCATCGCCCTGTATAAATACCAAAAGGATTGCGGATATTAAAAAGCTTAATCCGTCCACGAATAAACCCACCTCCCACCCCTCAAAACCATAGGATTTCCATAAATACCTATCGGATATGATTCCCCCGAATAGAATACCCAAACCCGTGGCTATTCTACCCCAAAAGCTTAACATACTGTTTAAAACCGCGAGATTGCTTTTATCACCCGCTATATGAACCACTATTCCGTTTTTTGCGGAATTGAACAAAGCCGTAAAGGTAAAGGTACAAAAAACGATTAAATAAGCCACCCTAAAATCCTTAAACGATTTAAAGAGAAATATTAGCGAGATTACGAGTAAGGCCCTTGCCAAATCGGAAACTATCATTACGATCTTTCTGTTGAACCTATCCGTTATTGCCCCGGCAATTGGGCCAAAAAGTACAACGGGTATAACCGTCCAAAAGGCTAAAAAGGAATACTCCGAAGAACCCATTGCATGCGTTCCCAACAAACTCAAAATGGCCATGTTGTTTATACGATCCCCAAACTGTGAAACGGCTTGTGAAAATGTAAATAAAAAAATATTACGATTTTTTAGAAGTTTTACCTCCTGTATGGGCACGCTAAACTTTTAAATGCCTAATATTTAAGGTTAAAACCGGTATATGCGACCTTGAAATCACCCCTTCCGCGACGCTGCCAAAAATAACCCTTTGGATTCCCGTCCTTCCATGGCTACCTATAACCAAAAGGTCGTAATGATTCCTCTCGGCGTAATCCACGATCGCACCCGCATAATCCAAGGTTGGGGAGAATGAAACCTCAATAACCTTTTCCGCACCTTCAAAATCGGGCATTTCTTTCATTATCTGGTTTATATAAGCCTCCTTTTCCTTAGGGTCTATTACAAAATCCACAACTATGGCGTGGTATAGGGTTATTTTCCCCCAGTTGGCAATTTTTGGTAGAAAGTTTATAATGGTTTGTGTGGCGGATGAAAGATCAACGGCCACAAGTATTTTTTCCAATTTTATATGTGGAAACCTAAGGGTTATAACCGGAATGGGACTTTCGTGTAAAAGGGCTTTTGCAAATGAACCTATGAGAAACCCCTTTACGCCGGATAATCCTTTGGTACCCACACATATGAAATCCGCCTTAAACAATTCGGCTTCTTTTATCGTTTCGTTTATCGGATCCCCTATTGCAAGTTTTGAGGAAACCTTTAAGCCCTTTGCCTTTAACTTTTGTTCCCATTCTACGAGGCTTTGTTCCGCATTTTCCTTAGCCTTCTCCCAGGCGTTTATCATGCCGGCAAATTGGGAGACAAACGGACCGTACATACCACCTATGTCCGGGAATACATGCAGGAGTAAAATTTCCGTATCCTCTCTTTTTGAAACCGCATTTATGAAACTTTCAACATACCTGCTATTCTCCGAAAAATCCGTTGCATAAACCAATCTTTTCATTTTCCCCCCTTTAAATTTAAAAGCTTTTCTTTAACCTCATCCAACTCGTTTATCAACCTCTCTATTTCGCCATAAGCCTGTTGTATTATCCTATCGGCCGTAGCCTTTGCTATTTTTAAAACTTCCGAAGGGGTTTCGGAGGCTTTCTTGCCCTTCAGCTCTTCGTTCTCCTTTAAAAGTTCTTCAAACTTTTGATTTAACAGTGTGTATTCGTTTTTAAGTTTGTTGTACTCCTGCGTGATTTTCTCCAAAGCCTCTTTATACCTTTGCAATTCTTCGGATGAAGCGCTTCTCTTTTCCAACTCCTCCAATTTCTTCCTCAACAACTCGTTTTCCTGTTTTAAGAGCTCTATTTCATCCTCCTTTTTCTCAACCTCAGCTTTGATTTCTTCTATATCCAATAGGTCCAATTTCAGCTGGGCGAGTTCGGCCTCCAATTCGTTTTTCTCCTTTATGAGGCTTTCCATCTCCTTTGCAATCTGGTCCAAGAACTCCAAAACCTGGTTCTTATTAAAACCCCCAAATAGCGCCCCCTTAAAATGGGCGTTCCTAATATCGTTTGGTTTAATCCTTGCCATAATCATCCTCCTTTTCTTTCTATAACCATTTCCCTTTCTTTTCCAACGGAAACAAAGGTTATGGGCACTCCGGTAATCTTTTCCACCTCTTCAAGCATATCCGTCCAAGAAGGATAATCCTTATAAATGGGCTTAACCCTATACCAATCTTCGGAAAAAGGTGGTGGGTAGTTGAGTAAAGTTCCGGATAAATCGTAAGATATTGCCGCCCTAAATATCCCCACCTTTTCAAGTACATCTATCTTGGTGACGAATAAATCCGTACAACCGTTGATTATACAAGCATACCTTATCATAGGTATATCCAACCAACCACACCTCCTAGCCCTACCCGTTGTTGTGCCGTATTCCCCTCCTATTTCTTTTAACATTTCACCCGTTTCGGACAACTCTTCCGTTGGGAATGGCCCCTCACCAACCCTTGTTGTATAGGCCTTAAAAACCCCTATTATCCTTTTTATTTTCCAAGGGGCTATTCCGGCTCCAACCGTTGCCCCTCCGCTTATGGTATGCGAGGATGTAACAAATGGATATGTCCCAAAGTTTATGTCCAAATATGTCCCCTGTGCCCCCTCTAAGAGTATTCTCGCCCCCGTTTTTTCAAGTTCTTCAAGTAAAAGAACAACATCGCGGACAAAATCCTTTACATAATCCGCAAAATCCGATAAAAATCCGTATAAATAATCGTAATCAAAAAACTTCTCACCGTAAGACTCAACAACCCTTTTGTTAAATTCATAAGCCCTTAGCATATATTCTTTGAGGTAAGAGGGTCTTAAAGTATCGCCTACCTTTATGCCAAACCTCGCATATCTATCCCTATTTGTTGGACCTATACCGCGTTTGGTGGTACCTATGGGTTTTTCCGAATGTTTTTCAAAAAGCCCATCTTCTAATTTGTGATAGGGCATAACTATATGTGCCCTGGGGTCTATAAACAACCTACCCCTTAAATCCCCCACATGTTTTTTAAGGTTTTCAACTTCGGATTTAAACACCTCGGGGTCTATGACAACGCCGGGGCCTATAATACCTATCACATCTTCCCTCAGCAACCCCGAAGGTAGTATGTGAAAGGAAAATTTATTACCATTTACATATACGGTATGGCCTGCGTTCGCACCCCCTTGAAACCTTACAACCGCATCGTAATCCTTGGCAAGGAAATCTATAACCTTTCCCTTCCCCTCATCTCCCCATTGCAATCCCACTATTGCCGTATATGACATAAAGGGTATTTTAAGGGTGAATTAGTCTATGGGTTCTCCGCATTTCTTGCACACCCTTTTCTTCTCACCATTTACAAATGTGAAACCCACCCTTGTGGGCCGCCCACACTTTGGACATATCAGTTTTAGGTTTGAGATGTGTATGGGTGCTTCTTTTTCCACTATTCTACCGGGCCCCTCTGGACCCCTTTTTTCATGCTTCTTAACCAAGTTTGCACCTTCAACAATAGCCCTTTCCTTTTTTGGGAAAACCTTTAAAACCTTACCGGTTATACCTTTACTCTTCCCGCTTATTACCAAAACCGTGTCCCCCCTCTTAATTTTTCTTGCCATTACAACACCTCCGGGGCAAGGGATACTATCTTGGTAAACCCTTTATCGCGGAGTTCTCTCGCAACGGGTCCAAATACCCTTGTACCCTTGGGTTCCCCCGCTTGGTTGATGAGAACAACGGCGTTGTCCCCAAACCTGATATAAGAACCATCCCTTCTTCTAATTTCCTTTTTAGTCCTAACTATCACGGCTCTATGTACTTCTCCTTTCTTCACAGGGGAGTTGGGGGCGGCCTTTTTTATGCTAACAACCACCACATCTCCAACCGTAGCCGCAACCCTTCCCCCCTTCCTACCGCTACCCTTTAAAACCTTTATTATTAAAGCCTCCTTTGCCCCCGTATTATCCGCAACATTAACATATGAGAGTTCAGGAAGGTTCTTCATTTTGCATAACCTCCTTTGCAATTTCCTCCAAAACGGGCGCCTTCCTTATAATCCTTACAAGCCTCCACCTCTTCAACTTTGAAAGGGGTCTAGTTTCCATAACCTCTACAAAATCCCCCACTTTACTCTCGTTATTCTCATCGTGGACATAAATTTTCTTGCGCTTTTTAATGTATTTGTGATATTTGGGATGCTCCACGATTCTATAAACTACAACCACGCGGGTTTTGTTCATTTTATCGCTAACAACCACACCCCTTAAAACCTTCCTTTTACCCCTTTTAACCTCGCTCATAGTTTAACCCCCTTTTCCCTTAAAACCGTCAATACCCTGGCTATTTCCCTTCTGTAATGCCTTATAAGGTTTTTATCTTCAAGTTGCCCCAGTTTTCTCTTAAACCGGGCATCCCTGAGTTGGGCCTTCAAAACCTTTAACCTTGCGGTTAGCTCTTCAACCTCCAATTGCCTCAACTCTCGTGCCTTTGTTGGTTTCATCGGAACACCTCCCCTGCCTTTACGATTTTCGTTTTAACGGGGAGTTTGGACGCGGCTACGCGTAGAACTTCCATGGCTTCCTCCTCTCCCACGCCGGTTATTTCAACTATGACGGTACCCGGTTTTACGAAGGCAAACCACCCCTCAACATCGCCTTTGCCGCCACCCATCCTAACCTCTGCGGGTTTTTTGGTATAAGGTCTGTGGGGGAATATCCTTATCCAGAATTTCGCCTTTTTGCCTATCCCCCTAACTATCGCCACCCTCATTGCTTCAATCTGATTTGAAAATATCCTGCCGTATTCTAGGCTCTTTAAACCGTAATCGCCAAACTCTACCTTGTTCCCACTTGTGGCTATACCTCTTAACTTTGGCCTATGCTGTTTCCTCCACTTAACCTTTCTGGGTTGCATCATGGCAGTTCCTCCTCACCTCCCCTTAAAATATCCCCTTTATAAATCCAAACCTTAACGCCTATGGTTCCCCACTTTGTAAATGCGGTGTCGTAGCCGTAATCTATATTTGCCCTAAGGGTTTGGAGGGGTACCCTCCCCTTGATATACCATTCCTTTCGTGCTATTTCCGCTCCTGCTATCCTACCCTTTACCTGTACCCGTATCCCCTTTGCCCCCAACCTCATAGCGGCAAAGACGGCCCTCTTCATTAACCTCCGGTGATACGCCCTCTGTTCCAGCTTTCTCGCTATGTTGTACGCCACCAACTGGGCATCCAATTCGGGTTGTTGGATTTCCCTGTATTCCACCATAATTTCTTTACCGAATCTCTTCTTCAAGGCTTCCCTTAAACCCTCTATGCTCTGCCCCTGTCTACCGATTATAACCCCTGGCCTTGCCGTGTATATTATTGCGGTTGTGATGTTTGCCGTGCGCTCTATAACTATCCTTGAAATTTGGGGGTCGTTTGGTGAGGATTTGTAATAATCAACTATGAACTTCCTTATATGGTAATCTTCAAGGAGGTTTTGGACATATTCCTTTTTGGTTTCCGCATACCATGTGGATTGCCAAGGCCTAAAATAGCCGGTTCTTAAACCAATTGGATGCGCCTTCTGTCCCATTTATTTCCCCTCCTTTACAACAAATACCGTTATATGCGAAGTCCTCCTCCTAAAAATCCCGTTCCCCCCAAAACGGGCGGGTTTAACCGCGGGCTTCGGTATTTTCCACATGGGGCCTTTATCAACCTTAACCAAACCTATACGGAGGGTGGGGTAGAGGTCATCAACCCTTTTATCTGGTTCAAATTTATCCCTGTAAGAGGCCACGGCCGCCCTTAAAACCTTCCTCATAATCCTTGCCCCTTTCTTCGGTGTGAATTGTAGGATATAATCGGCTTCCTGTACATTCATGTTCCTTATAAGGTCCGCTATGAGTTTCATCTTCTTTGGGGATATTCTCGCCCTCCTCAATATGGCGATGCCACCCAACTTTTTCAATTCCGACCTGGGAAGCCTTCCAAAGTCCGTTATTTGGGTTTTCATTTCTTATCCACCTTCTTTCCTTCTTTATCCTTATGGCCTCCGAATGTGCGCGTGGGGGCGAATTCTCCGAGGCGGTGTCCAACCATATCCTGGGTGATATACACGGGTATAAACTTCCTACCGTTATGAACCATAAATGTCAAACCTATCATCTCCGGTACTATCATAGAAGCCCTTGACCAGGTTTTTATAGGGGTTTTGTCCCCCGTTTCCAAAGCCCTTTTAACCTTTTTCATCAATTTTGGATCAACATAAGGCCCCTTCTTTAAACTCCTACCCATATTTCACTCCTTTGAACCGTAACCTATTCTCCTCCTCTTGACTATAAACTCGGAAGAGATTTTCCTCGGATTTCTGGTCTTTACACCCCTTGCCAGCTTACCCCAAGGCGTCTTGGGTATTTTACCCTTTGTCCTACCCTCTCCACCTCCATGCGGGTGATCTACGGGGTTCATAGCCACACCCCTTACAGAAGGCCTCCTACCGAGCCACCTGCTCCTTCCAGCCTTTCCGAGAGTAACGTTTTCATGATCCACATTTGAAACTTGGCCAATGGTTGCATAACAATCGGGGTGGAATTTCCTGATCTCTCCGGACGGAAGTTGCACATAAACCCAGTTTTCATCTTTTGAAAGTATAACGGCCTGAGTTCCAGCCGCTCTAACGAGTTGTCCGCCTTTCCCGGGGATAATCTCCAAATTGTGGATAGGTATTCCCTCCGGTATTCTACTCATCGGTAATGCGTTACCCGGCCTTATAGGGGCATCCGGACCGGATATAACTTCATCTCCCACCTTTATACCTTCGGGTGCCAATATGTACCTCTTTTCGCCATCTTTATACGCAACCAAGGCGATAAACGCGGTCCTATTGGGGTCGTACTCTATGGATTTTACAACACCTGGAATTCCGTTTTTATCCCTACGGTAGAAATCCACCAGACGGTACTTCCTCTTATTCCCACCTCCCCTATGCCTTACCGTTATCTTACCCTGATTGTTCCTCCCGGCCTTTTGCTTTTTGGGTTTTGTTAAAGATTTCTCGGGTTCTTCCTTTGTAATATATGCCGAGTAATCTATAACACTCATAAACCTCCTGCCGGGAGTTGTGGGTTTATACCTCTTAACCGGCATATTAAACCTCCAAGTCTATTTTATAACCCTCTTCAAGCGTAACTACGGCCTTCTTGTACGAAGATGTATAACCGACTTTTAGCCTATTCCTCAATCCCCTTTTCGGTTTGGGTTTAACTACCATGGTATTCACCTTCTTTACCTTAACCTTGAAGATCTTCTCGACCGCCTCTTTTATCTGCCTCTTGTTCGCATCCTTGTGGACTATGAATATATACTTGTTTTGAGTATCCCTCAAATTTAAAGCCTTTTCCGTAATTACGGGCTCTATGATTATATCTTCATAAGTAAGCTTCATTTCAACAACCTCCCCTTCAAAACATCAATCGCACCCCTTTCTATGAAAACATGCTCGGACCAAAGGACATAATAGGTGTTCACCGTATCGGCTGGTAAAACTTCAACATCCTCTATGTTCCTCGCCGATAGGTAAAAGGTCCTGTTGGCGTTTTCCGGAACGAAAAGGATATTCCCATCAACCCCAACACTTTTAATCAGGTTGGCGACAACCTTGGTTTTAGGGGTTTCCATATTGAAGCTTTCCACGACATATATCCTGTTGTTTTGAGCCCTATCGCTCAAAGCCATTCTTAAAGCGAGGTTTTTAACCTTTTGTGGGAGTTTAATGTAATAATCCCTAGGCCTCGGCCCGTGCGCCTTACCGCCGCCTACGAATATAGGGGCATACCTATCCCCATGCCTCGCCCTACCGGTGTGCTTCTGTGGCCATATTTTCTTGCGGGAACCCACAACCTCACCCCTTGTTTTGGCCTTGTGTGTTCCCTGCCTTTGGTTTATCAGATAAGCCCTTACGACTTCCCATAGGACATGCCTATTCGGTTCAATTCCAAAAATATCTTCGGGAAGTTCCATTTCGCCGGTTTTCTCACCGATTATATTGTAAACCGGTGCCTTCATATCACCCTCCCGTATTTATAAACCGCCGGCCTTACAAACACATAACCGCCCTTGTGCCCGGGAACGCCACCTTTTACGAGCAATAAGTTGTGTTCTGGGATTATCTTAACGAGTTTTAGGTTTAATATGGTGACGGTTTCGTTTCCGTAATGACCCGCCATCTTTTTACCCTTCCAAACCCTTGCGGGGAATGTGTGTTGTCCTATTGATCCGGGTCTCCTGTGGAATTTTGAACCGTGAGCGGCGGGACCACCCGAGAAATCCCACCTCTTTATCACACCGGCAAAACCCCTTCCCTTTGTTTTACCCTGAACATCCACAACTTCTATCCCCTCAAAAACTTTTACATCCAAACCCTCACCTATGGGGAATTTATCCAAGTCGTTGGTCTTTACCTCATAAAATTTGGTGGGATATAGTTCCCTTTCCCCCAATTGTTTTTTAACAAAACCCAAAACCGCCCTTTTTATCTTTTGAGGGGGTTTAAAAAAGTATCCCACTATAAGGGCGTTATAACCATCCCTTTCCTTTGTCC
Source organism: Caldifarciminota bacterium (assembly GCA_039802605.1). Lineage (GTDB taxonomy): Bacteria > Hydrothermota > Hydrothermia > LBFQ01 > LBFQ01 > Caldipriscus. Next base: position 52,477 of record JBDRWW010000008.1, read on the forward strand.
TATACCCCACAACTATGTTTTCGGGTATTTGCAAAACCGTAACGCCTACGGGTATTGCCAAGGGTTCCCCCTCGGGTTGAACATAAACTTGCGTCATACCCAACTTTTTGGCCAAAACCCTCATTGAATTTACTCCTGCAATAACTTAACCTTAACATCCACGCCGGGAGGTATGTCTATCTGGGAGATCTTATCCATGGTTTCAGGTGTTGCGTTTGAGATTTCTATTAACCTTGCATGTCTCTTTAAAATGAAATGCTCTTGTCCCCTCTTGTCAATATGAGGACCCCTAATTACGGCAAATAGGGTTTTGCGCGTTGGTAGGGGGATCGGCCCGGATACCGTTGCCCCCGTGGATCTGGCTGTCACAACGATTTGTTTTGCAACCCTATCCAACACCGCGGGATCAAACGATTTCAGTTTTAGCCTAATCTTATCCATTATTCAATGATTTCGGTTATAACCCCGGCTCCAACCGTTCTTCCACCCTCGCGTATTGCAAACCTCAAACCCCTTTCTATTGCAACGGGATATATGAGTTCTACCTCCATCTGTACATTATCGCCGGGCATTGCCATCTCCCTACCGTCTGCGAGTTTGATGGTTCCGGTAACATCCGTTGTTCTGAAATAGAATTGGGGCCTATAACCGTTGAAGAAGGGGGTACTCCTTCCACCCTCTTCCTTTTTCAGGATATAAACCTCCGCCTTAAACTTCCTGTGAGCCTTTATTGAGCCGGGCTTTGCCAAAACCATACCCCTCTCAACATCATCTTTGCTAACACCCCTCAAAAGGGCGCCTATGTTATCACCGGGTATGGCCTCATCCAAAACTTTGCGGAACATTTCTATGGATGTAACCACGGTTTTCAGGGGTTCATCGCGGAAGCCCACTATTTCAACCTCATCACCGGCTTTTAATATACCCCTTTCAACCCTTCCCGTAACAACGGTTCCACGACCCGTAATGCTGAATACATCCTCTACGGCCATTAGGAACGGTTTGTCTATCTCCCTCACGGGCTCGGGTATATATTCGTCCAAGGCCTCCACGAGTTTAAGTATGGCCCCGGCCCCTATGGGATCATCAAAATTGGAAGGGTTTTGTAAGGCCCTAAGGGCAGAACCCCTTATGACCGGAACCTCATCACCCGGATATCCGTATTGGTTTAATAGATCCCTAACCTCAAGCTCCACAAGGTCCAAAAGTTCGGGGTCATCAACGAGGTCAACCTTGTTTATAAACACCACTATCGCCGGAACATTTACCTGACGGGCCAAGAGGACATGCTCCCTTGTCTGGGGCATTACGGAGTCTACTGCGGAAACCACGAGAATAGCACCATCCATTTGTGCGGCTCCGGTTATCATGTTTTTGATGTAGTCCGCGTGCCCGGGGCAGTCTATGTGGGCGTAGTGGTATTTATCCGATTCGTATTCCACATGCGCTATGTTTATCGTTAGGATTTTCGTTTCGTCTTTCCTCGCTATCTTTGCATCCGCCTTTGCAACCTCGTCGTAGCTCTTGGGTTGGGCCTTACCCTTGGCGGCCAAAACATGTGTTATTGCCGCCGTTAGAGTGGTTTTACCATGGTCTATATGCCCTATGGTGCCAACATTTTTATGCGGTTTTGTCCTAACAAATTTCTCCTTCGCCATTTTCCTTACCTCCTTTAAACTGCGGGGCAGGGACTCGAACCCCGATCTCCTGATCCAGAGTCAGGCGTGTTGCCAATTACACCACCCCGCAACAAAAATGAGCGGATATTATAAGGCTGAAATTCTTAAAGTGTAGGGGGTTTGATTTTGGGGTTACAAGTTTTCAAGGGCTTTGACTCGGGTTTGTTTTTTGAAAAAGTATAGCGCCCATATAAGTTTTTAAGTTCTCTATTTTTACCTCTGGATAAGCCACCTTGAAAGATTTAATAAGGCTGTTTTCGGACAGTGGCGGATAGTTTTCAAACATAAACCTTAAAAAATTCCGCACCTCATCATCCTGCGAGTAAACCATCATAAAAGGCATGATTATGTTAAAAAACATCTCTTCCTTCCTTGATAACCCAATGCCTTCAAAATTCATTATGCTTTTAAGAGAATTTTTGAGGTTTTTACTCCCTATCCCTGACTTTATTCTCTCCAAAAAGAAATTCACAAGGCCGCATTCAGTAGTTTTTGATAGAAGAACCGATATACCCTTAATTCTTTTCTCCGGAAAATTTGTAGGTCTTATCCCTTTGTAAATCCATACGGATTTATCCATCCTCAACGAGAAATCAAAGTCCTCCGGCAAGCCATTTTTATCATCTATAAATCCCGCTCTATACAAAAGTGCTTTTTCTATAATGGATTTTTCTTTTAGTTTTCTTATTTCTGCGTATGGAGTAATTAAAGCGAGTTCAAGGAAATTCACCTTGTTTTTGGGATAACCAAGTGAAAGCATAATTTCTCTGTAAATCGCTTCATCGGGAAGGGCAATTTTGAGAAGATTTTTCATCCTTTGCTTTTTGAGTTCAAGCCACTTGTCACCAAGATAATTCAGGTCAATCATAAATTTAGTTTCTTGGTAGAATTTTACTTTAAGTCTTCTTCTTTTACGGAGAGTTTTTTAAAAATGAAATCTTTTACTTTTTTTGCTATATCAAATGCCTTTTTCGCTTCATCAAGCGTTGGTGTATAAAATTCATCAGGATACCTTATCTCAACTGCGTAAAATGTAAGGTCTCCCACATCTAATTCTTCAAACTCTTTATCCTCTTCACTGCATAGCTTCAAGAGAAATTCTAAATTATGAGTCCTGCCAAAATCCTTATTTTTAAAAGTAAGATATGCTTTTAATGCTTTTTCTACAAATTGTTGAGCGTGGAAACATACACTGCTTGTTACAATATCTTCTTCTGGCAATCTAAACTCATTTTCAATTGTCTTATAATCTTCAAGGGCTTTGAGCAGCCATTTTTTAACTCTTTCATCTATCATATTTCAATTCCTTCTTTTAAAGCCTCTCTCGTGACCGAACCCGGAAAGTCTTTATAATATTCCGTTTCTTTTTGTGACTTTATTACTATATCGGATGGAATAAACATCTCTGCTAAAACTTTCCTTATGGTTTTTGCAATTTCTCTTTTTTCCTGTGTGTTCAAATCACTCCTAACAATAATTAAAATGTCCCAATCGCTATTTTCTTTATAATCACCTCTTGCTCTTGAACCAAATAGAATGATTTTCAGGACATCAATCCCTTTGCCTTCAAAAATTTCTTTTACTTTCTTTTTGATAATTTCCTTCATATCCTCTTTCCCCTTCATCTTCAAACACTCCTCGCTTTTTCTAACCTTGTTTTTACAAGTTCGGCAACTGCCCAGTAAACCTCTTTTCGTTCTTCTTCGGTTAATCCAAGGGCATCAAAGATAATGTCATCAAGGGCTTTTCTATCGGGCAATGGATTTGGCTCCTGCTTACGGATGGGTTTTGATGGGTCAAAGCCGAGTTCGGTGAAGATGGAGTAAATTGGACGATTTAAAAAATTATCCCCCATATGAAAATTGCTAATATTTAAAAACAAACACGGAAAACGAATAAGGTCTATTTTCACCAAACGGATAGCACCACCCCCCAATCCTTTCCTTCCAAGAACTTCAATAAAAAAGGCAGTTAGCGTAGAGTTTAACAACAAACATAATGATTTGTTATCTATTTTTTTTCCTGTTATACCATAAAAATTATGCTCAAATGGTAAATTATCTAAATTGTAATGACATAGATGTTTATCTCCACGCAAATCAGGCCATAACAATGGGGCTCTTCTAATTTCATATGGAACGGATTTTACTTTTACTACTGAAACAGCATCCTCTTTTTTTAGTAAAATTTTACTAACTTCTTTGGGAGTTTTAAAAACAGGTGAATATTCGTCAGCATTAAAAGTATCAGTTATTCTTTTGTAATACTTTCTATTGTTTCCTGTAATAATTCCTGATTTAACCTCTGCAATATCTCCCAACCTAACCAATTTTCCTTTCCCTTTTTCCAAAATCTTAAAGTAAATCTCCGGAGCCCTCAGATACTTTCCGCCCCATTTGTTGCCAATGTAGGGCGGGTCAAATTTTACCACTTCAACACCTTCCTGTAAAAGTTCTTTTTTAGTTTTCGGATAAATTCTGAAATCTTCATCACCAAAAACCGGTTGATTTGCGCTCTCAATTTTTTTGATAACCTGCGCATTACTTACATCTTCAAAGGGCTTTTTGAAGGCAACAAATTTTATTGTGTAATCATCAAGTTTATTTTCAGGTCTTTGGATTAAAACAATTACCGTATTAACATCTGCTTGCTTGAATGACCTTTTTGCAAGATTGTCAAAAATATAGATTGGCCTCATATTTTTGAGGAGAAACTCCTGAAGTCCAGCGCCATATCCCACATCAAGCCAGGAATTGGAGTTTATAAAGCAAAATATACCGCCGGGACGAAGTAAAGACAGTCCCTGATAGTAAAAATAAACATAAAGGTCGCTTTTTCTGTCAATTTTTGTGATATTATTCCACACGATTTTAACCGATTGAATTAGTTTTTCTTTATATTCTCTCTTTATTTCTCTCCATTCTTCTTCGGAATATTGGTTTTTGTTTTCAAGTGGTGGAGCAATCAGCTCCTGTCTTACATAAGGAGGATTACCAATAACTATATCAAAACCGCCATTTTGGGAAAAGGCCTCAACAAAATCAAGCTCCCAGAGAAAGTAATCTTTTTGAGTTTTTTGCCCTATTTTACTTAGCAATGAACTGTAATTTTTAAGTTTCGTTTTTTCCTTCTCTATAAGAGCTTCAATCTTTTTTACTTGTTCCTTATCGGTTCTTTCGAACCCATACAAATCCCGCTGAGATGTTAAGAAGCGGAGCTGATTTTCGTAGCTCTGTATTGTCTTTTTCACCTCATCAATCTTTGATTGAATAATCTCTTTAAAGATTTCCTGTTCAAAATTTTCAATTTCTTTAAGTTCTTTTAAATCGGCGCTTATTAAACCGGAAAAGAATTTGCTTTTTCTTTCCACAAGCTGTAATATTTTATCTCTGATTGGTTTGGGGATATAACGCATCTCGCTTCTGAGGTTTATATGAACCCCTGCAATTTCCTGAATGAGTGAATCCCCCTGACGGATTTTAAACGAAAGATTTGGCAAAAGAGGTTTTGTGTAAATATCCATATATTTTTCGTCTGTTTCTATGATTAATGAAAGCCACAATCTCAACTCACCCACCATTACAGCCCAATCCTTAACATCCACACCGTAAAGGTTTTCAAGAATAATTTTTTGTTTCAAAGCGAATAAGTTTTCTTCCCTGTTTTCAAGGTATCTTGTTATTTCCTGATGAAGTTCAACGAGAATATTCATCATTCCAACAAGGAATGAGGCGGACCCAACGGCTGGGTCAACAACTTTTACTTTGTCAAGTTTTTCTTTAATTTTAATGAGTTCATCTCCGCTAAGCGATGAAACCTTGTTATGAGGGTCAAAGATAAAGTCAATTATCTTTTCCTTTGAAATTTTTGTCTCGTTGGCAAGGTACTCAACAAGAGACATTCTGCACATAAAGTCAATTTCAACTCTTGGAGTGTAAAAAATTCCCGCTTCGCCTCTCTCCTCTTCTGCAATTAAGGATTCATAAACTTTGCCAAGCATTTCTGGATCAACCGCAACTTCAACATCCACAGGCAGTGATTCATTAATCGTAAAGTTGAATGTCTCAAGAAAACCTTTTTTCAAATCATTAGGGTCTGGCTCAAACAACCATTCAAAGACACTATCCGGAACATCAAACCCCAATTCATCCAATTCGGTGCGTGAGAATAGACCGCCGTTCAGAAAGGGCATAATGCTAAAAGATTCTCTGATGTCCTCGGGTAAATCTGGATGCAAGTATTGCAATTTTTTATTGAATGCTCCAAAAAATAGACTTGAAAGCCATTGTGAATAAAAGACATCCTTTTTTCCGTTCTTTTCTCGCCAATCTTTGTATTTGAGCCAAAGATTTTTCATATAATTTTTATCCTGCACATAATCCTTCCATTTAAACCAGCCCTTTCTTTGTAGGAAATAAAGGAACATAATTCTTGAAAGCAGCAGCTGAGCAAATGAGTGTTTTTTCTGATAAGGAACATCATATTTAGAAAGGGATTTAATTAGAACTTCCTTTAAAGCATGTTTGTAAGCTTCAAAGAACTCCTCCGTTACAACCTCAACATTAAAGGCCTCTTCCAAATCTTCCAGCGTTGGATACTTATTGCTTTCCAGCAAAGGCAAAAATCTACTCTGCGCCGTGTGGCTCTTTTCGTTTTTACCCACCAAAAAGGAAAACCTTTTTGCAGGCGTAAGCTCCTCTTTACCCCTAAGCTTTCCCGTTGGAGTTTCAACTAATTTATAATCCACTTTTACAAGGGAAAATCTCCAATCTTCTCCATTGGGAGGGACAAAAGCCACAAGTGCGGCATCCTTCTTAGAGTCTGTTCCCAATTTACCTTGTAGGTATTCTGCTACAAAGTTTCTTTGAGCTGTCCGGGCGCGATACAATGAAGTTTCCCTTTTCAATCTTACGATCAAAATATCAATGATGTGCTCACCATTGTTTGGTTCATAGCGTCCTAAACGCTCCCATGACTCTATGAAATCAAGATACTTTTCCTTTACACCCTGAATTCCACTTCTTGGAGGGATTGCCTTTTCCCTATTATAAGTTTTCAGAAGATTGAGTATAAATTTTTCAAAACGTTCCCTATCAAATGGATTTTCAAAGGTTTCAACTATTAACCTTTTTGCCTGTTCCCTGTTCATTTTTACCCCCTCCTTGTTTATTTTTGTTTTTTTCGTTAACTTTGTATTTTCTCATTTTCTACCCCCAAATATAAGGATAATATAACTTCCTCCTTTTCTTTTCTCTTTTCTCCCTTTTTGTCATATCTTCTGATAAAATCGGGTGGAATCACCTTTTGAAGAATGGCGATTACTTTCTGGGGATCTTTCATCTCACTTCCAAGATTTTCTAACCCTTTAAGGGCTCTTCTAACGGTATTTTTAGGTATAGATCTAACCTCAAGGCTAGTTATCAAATCCCTTATGTATTCTTTCTGATCCTCGGTAAACGATTTGGAATTTTGAATTGCTTTCAGTGTTTTGAAAAGTTCATCAAAAATGTTCTTACCACGCTTATGGTTTCCAATTATTACTCCTTCCGAAAATGCTTCTTTTTTGTTTTTTTTGAGTAATTCATAATAGTCTTGAAGCGGTAGATTTACCCTTTTTTCATCCGGTGAGCTTTCAAGAATTTTTGCGGCGGTCAGAAAATCAACTTCAACCGTCTTTTCTTTATCCGATAATAAGAATTTCATAAGTTTCCCCTTCCTGAAAAATGTAAGAAGCGAACCCGGTTGAGCGATGTCTTTGAGGTTTTCCGAAAACACTTTGGATGTGCGCGCTTTTTTAGGAAGTCGTTTTATTTTTTCAAAAAGTTCGGGGTTCTTATACCGTATCTCCTCAATAATTTTTAAGTATTTCAGCTCGCTCTCTTCAACCCCTTCATCTTCTTCAATAATGGTTTTCCTGGAAAGGAGTTTATCAAAAAGTTCGTGCGAAGCTATGGGTTCCCCTTCCGTCAAAATTGCGGAATCGCCTCCGAGTAAGGTCAGGAACGCTTCTATTTTTGACCGAGCTATTTTTGTAAGTTCAATTTCGGATTCCGCCTGTTTTGTTGGGAAAAAGTTAAATGTATAAATCCTATCAAACTTTGTATCTATGCGATTCACCCTTCCAACCCTTTGCATAAGCCTTACCGGATTCCAAGGTATGTCGTAATTTATAACTATATTTGAGCGGTGGAGATTAACGCCTTCCGAAAGGGTTTCGGTTGAAACTAGAATTCGGTAATCGTCTTTTTGGTTTTTTGCCCTTGCATCAAAATTTTCAATAACCTTATCCTTTACATATTCCGGTGATTCGCCGTGAAACAAAAGGACTACTTCCCCAAACCTTTCCTTTATTTTCGCGGTTAGATACTCCGCGGTTTCCTTTGATTCCGTGAAGATTATAATTTTTTTATCTTTAAGAATGGGGTTATTTTCTAACTCGTATAAAAGTTTTTCAATTTTCGGGTCCCTTTTTATTCCTTCCCACATTGATTTTATTTGATTTAGAATTTCAAGGTCGTTTTGCAAGTCCTCTTCCAATTGTGGTGTGAAATCCGAGCTTGGAAATCTTCTAACTTTTCCCTCATCAATGAGTTTCTGAATCGCTTCATCGTCTCCCTTTTCAACGAGATCAAAAACCTTGTTTATGTAATCTTTACCTATATATACATTTCCTTTTTGATATTCACTGATGAACATTTCGTATGAACGAATAAACCTTTCAATAGTTTTTCTGAATGCATAGAAACTACTTTCAAGACGCTTTACGAGGAGAACCTTCATAAATCCACCCAAATTTCGTTGAGCCTGCTCTTCGTATGGAATACGTTCTTTCAAGTATAGCAATGGCATATAACGGGCATATTTGAAATCTTGGGTTATAAGCTCAACGGTTTTCATAAAGATTCTATCTTCTTCATCGTTGAGTTGATAATAAAAAGGTTTTGGATCTTCAACCTCCGGAAATTTTATATTGTTTTTCTCAAGGTCTTCTTTAAAGTATTTCTGAATTTCAGACCTAGTTCTTCTTACCATAATATATTTGAGGACTTTATCGCGTATCTCTCTCGCATTTTCTCTTGATATTTCTAAGAACCTGTTGTAATCTTTATGACGATAGGCCTCTTTTAACCTTTTTTCAAGCCCATTGAAGAAACTTTCAAGGTCTGGAACACCGGGAATTGTGCTTTTTTTGGGGCTTTGGAAGAGTTTTATCTGGGCGAGTATATCTTTTGGAGAGTTATTGTAAGGTGTGGCGGAAATTAGTATTATCCTCTTATTACGACAGATTTCAAAAAGTTTTTCGTAGCTTATTGTTGATTCATTTCTAAATCGGTGGGATTCGTCTATGATAATATTCTTATATTCCCTTTCTTGCACCAATTTTTTTGCTTCATCAAGTTTTCCAATAGATATAAATTCTGCTGGAATACGGAAATCGGAAAACACATTTGGCCAAGAACCCGGATTATTCCTGTTAAGTAGCGAAGGCGGCGCTATAACGAGCGTCCTACCATCAAGCTGCTTGGCAAGCATGGCGGCAATATATGTTTTCCCCAAACCTACCACATCCGATATAAAAACGCCTCCATACTCCTCCAATATTTTTTTAGCGTTTAAAACCGCTTGTTCTTGATATTTCAACCTTTTAAAGCCCTCGGGTAAGAAGTCTAAGAATATATCGTCGGTTTCTGATAAATCATCTTTAAAGTACTCGTATAAAAATTTGAGATAAAGTTCATAAGGTGTGATATTTTTATTAAACCAAGTCCTCTCATTTATAGTTCGCAGGTATTCCTCATTAACATCAACGGCATTTTCCCACAATTCCTCAAATTTTTGCAATGCAAACTCGTAATCCGCACGGTTTTTCAGTTCAACATTGAATTCAAGATTATCTTCAAGACCCGATTTTGTGAAATTGCTTGAACCGGTAATAACTCTGCCAACATCCCTATCACCCTCTTTGAATGTAATAATATACACTTTTGCATGGATTTTTCTTGAAGGATAGGCCCTTATTTGCAATTTCCCTTCTTTTATCCACTCAACAAACTTGCGAATACCCTCTTCAACATGTAAATCATCTTCGGAATTTGTCATTTCATCTTCTATCAACCTTTCTACTTCTTGTTTGGTTTCGTGCTCCGATATTAAATTAAATGTTTTCCTATCCGTTCCTATTCCTATGAGTATTCTAATCCTTTCCGCATTCTCCAAAGCCTTATATAACGCGTGAAAACCGCTTATATAAAAGTACGCGACAATGCAATCAAAATATCTGCAATCTTTTACCAACTGCACAAACCTGTCCCTTAAAGTTTTGCCCCCCTCATTCACTATAAAGGTTAAATCCAAATCCTTAACCATATTATTTAAAGGTAAAGGCGTATATTATAAAGTTGGTATCCCCCCTTTCCCATTGAAAATACTTTTTCACCCTTATAATATTGTACTGTGTTTTCAATAGTTGTTCACGGCGGCGCCGGGGAATGGAAAGAGGATATGTTAAATGAGGCAAAAGATATCTTGGTTTATTCTGCGGAAAAAGGCATTGAAGTTTTAAAAGATGGTGGAAAACCAATAGATGCGGTTGAGGAAGCCATAAAGGTCTTGGAAGATAGCCCCATATTTAACGCCGGAACGGGTAGCGTTTTAAGCATTGACGGAAGCGTTGAGATGGATGCCTGTATTGTTAATGATAATCCCCTTTTAATGGGTTCCGTAATAGGGGTTTCAAATGTAAAAAATCCCATATCCTTGGCCAGGATAGTGGCGGAAAGGACATCGCATCATATAATGTACGGTAAGGGGGCGGAAAGGCTTGCCGATATTTTTCAACTTCCAAAAGCGGATGTAATAACCGAACGGTCCAAAGAGAGGTTGGAAAGGGTAAAGGAAAAAATATTTAGGGGTGAATTGGATTCTTACGGGTTTATGGAAAAGACGGCGGAACTTATAAGGAAATATCCGGAACTCTTCATAGGTACGGTTGGGGCGGTTGCTACGGATGGAATATCCGTATGCGCCGGAACATCAACGGGGGGCACATCTATAAAGCTTCCGGGCAGGGTTGGGGATACACCCATACCCGGGGCGGGAACCTGGGCGGAAAGGGGGGTTGGGGCATCCGCTACCGGAATAGGGGAGGGTATAATTAGGGTTTTATTAACTAAGAGGTTTTGCGATTTTGTCCTAATGGGAATGAAACCGGAATATGCCGCAAAATCGGCCGTAAGTTTAACGGATTATCCGGTTGGCATAATAGGCCTTGATAAATTTGGAAATGTGGGTGTTTATTATAACACCCCTTATATGCCCGCGGTTTATATGGTTTTAAAGGAAAATAAAAAGGAGGTAAAGGTATATGGAATACACCTTTGAAACCACAACGAGGGTTTTGGTACTTGATGAGAGGGTTTATAAGGGGAAATCCCGTATGTACCTATGCGCATCCGAGGATTTGGGGCTTATAAGGGTAGTTGGTAAGGGGCTGTACATGTTGGGAACCTTTGAGGTCTATATAAAAAAGAGCCGCACATTATACTACCTTGAAGAGGCAAAACCCATATACGATTACAGGCATGTCCTAAGGAACCCTGTGGTAGTTGAGGCGTATTCAAAGATTTTTAGCACTTTGGACGGGCTTGAGGGTGAGAAGGAAAACCTGTACGCACCCCTTCTTACCGTTTTGGACAAGCTTGAAAGGGAACCCAGCAACGTTTCTCAAAAAATTTCGCAGCTTTTGAAGGAAGCAAAGGATGACCCCAAGAGGTTAATAAACGAACTATTGTTGATATGAGGGGTTTTGCGTTTCCGGGTCAGGGGAGCCAATATGTGGGAATGGGAAAAGTTTTATACGAAAAACACGGTTTCATAAGGGACTTGTACGACTATGCCGACAGGATTTCCGGAAAACCCATTAAAGAACTCTCGTTTTTCGGACCCGAAACGGAACTCGTAAAAACCGAAAACACCCAACCGGCGATATTTGTATATTCTGCCGCCTTACTTGAACTCGTTAAAAGGGATGGTATATCCTACGATGTTGTGTTCGGGCATAGTCTCGGTGAATTTACCGCCTTGTACGCGGCGGGGGTTTTCACATTTGAGGAAACATTGAAGTTGGTAGTTAAACGGGGTGAATTAATGGGTAGGGCCAAAGGCGGAAAGATGGCTGCCGTAATAGGTCAAAACGCTTACGATATATCCGAAAAAGTCTTATCGGAAGTTGGGGTGGAGAAAACCGTAATAGCAAATATCAATTCCCCTTTACAAGTTGTCATATCCGGCGAAGAGAATGAGGTGGATAAAGTTATTTCCGTTTTAAAGGAGAGGTATAATACCTTGAGGGTTATACCTTTAAAGGTTAGCACCGCCTTTCATTCACCGTTAATGGATGGTGCCGCAAGGGAGTTTGCAGAGGTTTTAGGAAGCGCTCATTTTTCCGAACCCAAGGTACCCGTTATAATGAACTCCACGGGTAAAGTTGCGAGAAACTCGAGGGAAATTTACGAGGCTTTAAGGGTTCAATTGAGATCATCCGTCAGGTTCATTGATATGATAAATACGGCTTTGGATATGGGGGTTGATGAGGTTTGGGAAATAGGGCCTAAAAAGGTTTTATGCGGATTGATCTCCCAAATTACCGATAGGATAAAAACCGCGTCGGCGGAGGAAATGTATGCCCAGGGTTAAAAAGGCCGCCGTATGCATAATGTTTAAAGATTTATCCGTTTTGCTGATTAAGAGGTCGGAAAACCTATCGCAACATGCCGGGGAAATAGGATTTCCGGGTGGTATGGTGAAAATCGGGGAATCCCCATTAAACGCCCTTTTGAGGGAAATTGAGGAGGAATTGGGTTTAAAGCCCGTTGATTATAGCATCGTTGGGGAGTTAAAGCCCGTTAAAACCGCCGTTACAAACATTAAGGTATATCCGTATGTGGCAACCATTTCCCATGAAATAATTATTAAGCCTTCTAATGAAATAGTTGCTTGGGATTTCATACCCCTTATAGATCTAAGGCCTTTGGTTTATACGGATTTTGTGGAAACGAGGTTGGGGACGGTGTGGGGTGCAACCGCGAGGATTATAAGGAACCTGTTTAAAGAGGGTAGGAAATTTTTACCCGAGATATTTTCAATCATCCCGGAATAAACCTTCAATAAGGAAATCCGTCCAGAGGTATAATACCCGCTTATGAACGAATTGAGGATTGATTTGGGCGATTTAAGGAAAAAAGCGCAGGAGGTTAAAGAGAGCGGTTATACATACTTTTCCTTTATGACGGCCGTTGATAGCGGCAAAAATTTAACCCTTTATTATAGGTTGGCAAACCTTGAAAACAATTCCGAGGTTTGGATAGTTGTGGAGAATGTCCCATATGATGCCGAAGTCCCCTCCCTTTACGACTTATTTGAGGGTGCGGATTGGCATGAAAGGGAGTGTTATGACCTTTTTGGGGTTAGGTTTTCCGGACATCCCAACCTTAAAAGAATCCTTTTACCCGACGATTACGAAGGTCATCCGCTTTTAAAGAGCTTCCCCATAGACGCACCCTATAAAGATTATAGGGACTGATGAAGTTTGTATTCATAACCGGTGGCGTTCTATCCTCTTTGGGTAAGGGTATAACTACGGCCTCGTTGGGTTTGCTGTTGAAGAGTAGGGGTTTAAGGGTAACCCTTGTAAAAATAGACCCTTATCTCAACTCCGATGCGGGAACAATGAACCCTTACCAACACGGCGAGGTATTTGTTACGGACGATGGCGGGGAAACGGATCTTGATATAGGGCATTACGAGAGATTCCTAGGGGAAAACCTATCGAGAAAAAACAACATTACGGCCGGTCAGGTATATCACGAGATAATACACAAGGAGAGGAGGGGGGATTTCCTAGGGGCAACCGTTCAAGTTGTACCACACCTTACGAACCTTATAAAGGAAAAACTGAAAGATATAGCAAAGGATTACGATTTATGCTTGGCGGAAATAGGGGGAACCGTCGGGGATATAGAGAGTTTGCCCTTTTTGGAAGCGGCAAGACAGATGGGGCTAGAAGAGAATAGCTTCTACATACATGTTTCTTATGTACCCTTTGTAAGGTCTGTTGGGGAGCAGAAGACAAAACCAACCCAACATTCCGTTCAAAAGTTGAGGGAGATAGGGATACAACCGGATGCAATAGTTTGCAGGGGTGAATACCCCTTAACGGAGGATGCTAGGTCAAAAATAGCATTGTTTTCAAGTGTCCCTATAAGGGCGGTTATAAGCGCCTACGATGTTGAAAATGTTTATAGGATACCCTTTATTTTAGCGGAGCAAGGTTTGGACGATTTGATCCTAGAAAAACTCGGAATAAGGACATATTTCAAAAGGGATTTGTCCGACTGGGAAAGGTTTGTTAATAACCTTGAAAGTGCCAAAAGGGTTAAAAAGGTTGCGATAGTTGGGAAGTATGTTGAGGTTAGGGATGCTTATAAAAGCCTTATAGAGGCTATAACGCACGCAGGGGCGTATACGGGGATAAAACCGGAAATAAAACTTATAGATGCCGTCGAAATAGAGGAAAAGGGGGCGGATGGTGTTTTAAGGGATTACGATGTAATCATAATAGCGGGTGGCTTTGGGAAAAGGGGAATAGAGGGTAAAATAAAGGCCATAGAGTACGCTAGGAAGAACAAAAAACCCATATTGGGTATATGCTTGGGGATGCAGTTGATGACGGTTGAGTGGGCGAGAAATGTTTTGAACTGGAAGGAGGCGCATAGCGAGGAGTTTGATAAAGATACACCTTATCCCGTGATACACCTCTTACCCGACCAGAAGGATAAACCCTTGGGTGGAACAATGAGGCTTGGGGGGCAGGATATAAAATTAAAACCGGGAACTTTTGTCCATTCCTTATACGGTAAGGATGTTATAAGGGAAAGGCATAGGCATAGATACGAGTTTAACAACTCTTATAGGGAAGAGTTTGAAAAGAGCGGGCTTGTGATTTCCGGGGAAGTTGATGGGCTGGTTGAGATTATAGAATGGCCGGAACACCCGTTTTTTATAGGGGTTCAATTCCATCCGGAATATTCATCAAAACCCCTAAATCCGCATCCCCTATTCGTTAAACTCCTCTCCTTGTAATGTTTTGGACGCTAAACCCCATTTGGTTTTATGTTGGGCTTGGGGGAGTTTTAGCGGTTATATTTATCCATACCGTTGCCAATAGGCTGGCACCTAAAATACAATTCTCATGGGTGGGTTTCTTTGATACCGGTGTAACTAGGGCATCCTTACTCTTAAAGGTAAGGGATTATCTGGTTTTGCTTTTGAGATGCTTAACGGTTTTATTGCTCTTTTTAATTTTGGCAAAGCCTTTTCTCTATAACGGAAAACCGCCGAGGGAGATTTGGGTAAAGGATATACCATTTGATAAGGTGGCAGAGATATATAAAAAATGGGGGGAATTTTCCGAAATCAGATTCTCGCCCTCGCAAAACCCCAAGGGTAAGGTTGCATTGGTGGGTGTTTGGAACGAAATACCTCCGGTTGAGTACGAGGTTTGGTCTTCCGAAGGTTCTTGGAAAATTCTAAGCGTTGATGCGGATATGGATAGGATAAAAATCGTTATAAAAACGGGTAATTTACCCGCAAAATTGAATATAAACCTCCAATCTCCAAAAACGACTTTGTCGGATGAGATTGAACTACCAAAGGATACGGTTTTTATATACTCCGCTTCCGGAAACTTTACGGGAGAAGTTATCATAAACATCGGGAATTTAACCCTTTACGATTATGTCCTTGAACAAGGCGAAAGGGGAAGGGTTTACGGTAGGGGAATGGACGGCGAGGTAGTTTATTACGCTTTAAAAACCACAAAGGCAAATTTAAGGGTCGGTGTTGATACGGTTTTTGATGGATTAGATGTGGTTTTTACGAAGGAATGCAAAACGCTTGATGGATTGGGTTTAAATTACGAAAGGGGTTTGGTTGAATTTCTATTCCCGGATAGTGGATGCGTTTTTAAAAGCGGAAAGCCGTTATTATACGATAAGAGGGGGAATTTGGTGGGTGTTGAGTACAAGGGTTTAAAGGTTTTCGGCTTTTCTCCCACATATACCGGGTGGGGATTTACACCGGAATTCCTCAGGTTTTTATCCGTTTTTTCAAAGGATATTTGGAAGGTTTATGCCTTTGTTGGCGATAGCGTAAAACTTGGGGATAACTACACCATAAAGGGTAAAACATCTATATGTTGCCCCGATGTTTTTAGGGGCGAGCTTCCGGGGATATATAGGGTTTATAAGGGAAACGACCTAAAAGGTGTAATCGTTGTGAATGAAAAGGTGGGTTTGAGGATACCGGAACCACCCAAACCTTTAAGCGACCATATAAAAATAGCCCTTATCCTCGTGGTTTTCCTTGAAATACTTTTAACCCTTTCATCCTTAAAATTTCCCATATGGAAAGGGTAAAGAGGATTTTAACGCCAACGGTTATAGTATCCGCCTTCGGCTACTTTGTTGATATTTTTGACTTGGTATTGTTTTCCATTTTGAGGGTTCCGAGTTTAAAGGATATAGGGTTAAGTCCGGAGGAGATTTTAACGAAAGGGGTTTATATTTTAAACGCCCAAATGGCTGGGTTTATGGTGGGTGGTATATTGTTTGGGATTATTGGGGATAAAATAGGGAGAAAGCAGGCTTTGTTCGGCTCAATATTAGTATATTCAATTGCCAATATCCTTAACGCCTTTGTATTTGACCCTTGGTCTTATATGGTTATTAGGTTTTTTGCGGGTTTGGGTTTGGCGGGTGAATTGGGTGGAGCCATAACATTGGTTAGCGAAACGCTTAGTAAAGAGGATAGGGGTTGGGGTACAACCGTCGTCGCATCCTTTGGAATATCCGGGGCAATTTTTGCCGGACTTTTTGCGGAGGTTTTACATTGGAGGGTGATATATATAATCGGTGGGATCTTGGGTCTTGTGTTGTTGTTTTTCAGGTTTAGGGTTTATGAATCCCTTATGTTTGAAAAGGTTAAGAGGTTAGATGTTAAAAAGGGAGATTTGATTTTACTCTTTTCATCTTCCGAAAGGGTTTTTAGGTTATTTAAGGTTATGCTCGTGGGCTTGCCCATATGGTATTCCGTGGCGATCCCGGTGGTTTTATCTCCGGAAATGGCCAGGGTTTTAAATGTCAAAGGGGATGTTCATGCTAGTATAGCCGTTGCGGTTAATTATGCGGGTATAGCCCTTGGGGATTTCATAAGCGGAAGTTTAAGCCAGGTTTTAAGGAGTCGTAAGAAGGCTATAATAATATTCCTGTTTTTGCTTATTGCCTTCTTATGGCTTTATTTTTCTTTAAGGGGAATATCAAATACAGCCTTTTACTTCCTTTGTTTTATCCTCGGAATTGGCGCCGGTTATTGGGTTGTTTTTATAACCACGGCTGCCGAGCAATTCGGGACGAATTTAAGGGCCACCGTTGCCACAATTACCCCTAACTTTATACGGTTCTCGGTCGTTCCCATAACATCATCCTTTCTGGCCTTAAAGCCACATTTTGGAATGGTTGGTGCAGCCATTATGGTGGGTGCGGTGTGCTTTGCAATTTCGTTTATTTCTTGGTTTTTCCTTGATGAGACATTTGGGAAGGACCTGGATTATGTTGAAGGGTGAAACGGAATAAATTATGGGTGCGCTAAACCCACCATAATTAGGAATTTTTTCAACATTAAAATGCTTTTATTATGGCAATAACAGCATTAATAACATCCTTGCCGCTGGAAGGTATAACCCCAAAGCCCGATAAAAGGGCTGGGAAGATATACGAGGAAGGTATAAGGATGCTCTTCACACAGAATGTAGGGCAAATACCGAACCACGAGGTAGTCTTCTACACAATACACCCAAGCGTTGTGTATGTTCTAAGGAACGGGAAAATAAACATAAACGGGATAACAATAGACTTTGGTAAGGAACCGAGGTTTATAACCGGAGATATGGAACAGATAACGAGGGTATCATACTTTGGGAATAACAAGGGCATAAGCGGGATAGCCACATACAAGAGGGTTGTGTTGAAAGAGGTATATCCGAATGTGGATGTTATACTAACGGCAGATGGAAAAGGGGTAATAGAGTTTCAGTATATAGTAAAGCCTGGTGGCAATGTTAAGGACATAAGGGTTAAAGTTGAAGGGGAGTTGAAGGTTAAGGAAGATGGGATATATGTGGTTGAGGGTGAAAAAGAAGTTGTGAAG
>JBDRWW010000009.1:0-47434 GCA_039802605.1 Caldifarciminota bacterium
TAAGGGTGAAAAACTTGGTGTCAAGTGTTCGGGAATCTCCGATAGTGTAAAAACCCCCGGGGGTTGCCGAACGGTTTTTGTGTGGCTTCATTATTAAGAAAACGCATTTATAACGCAAAAATAATGACTTGAATAAAACGAAACGGCCTTTTTAAAAAGGGGGGTTGCCGAACACCGTATAAAAGCAGTTATAAAGCCATAAAAAGGATTTAAAACGCAAATAAAATTATACTTTTTAAAACGCAAACAACGGCATAATTGAAACAATACAAAACCGCTAATTAATCAACTTGCAAAAACAACGAATTTTTCGCCTCCAATTTATCCCCGTGGTTATTGATGTCTTTGTGGGAAACCCTTCGGCGTTAGAATTTTCAACTTGTATAAGGATATAACCCATTTCGTTGAAGAGGTTGAGGAGGGGGATATTTTTGTGGTTTTAAAGGGTAGGAGTTTTGATAATAGCGGTTATGTAAAGGAGGCCGTTAAAAGGGGTGCAAAACTGATAATAACGCCGGTTGATGTTGATGTAAATGTTGAAAAGGTAATAACCGAAAACCCCCGGGTTGTGGCGGAGGAATGGGCGAGAAGGATTTATGATATTGAAGGTTTGGAACTTATTGGAATAACGGGAACAAACGGTAAAACCACGACATCTTTTATTTTGAGGGAAATACTTTCAAAGTGCTTGGGGCCTACGGCATTAATAGGTACGGTTATTTGGGACGATTTAACTTCTATCAAGCCCTCGCAACTAACAACACCCGAAAGGTTTTACATTTATAGGTTGTTGGGAAGGGCTAAAAGGACGGGTGGAAGGTATGCGGTTATGGAAGTTTCGTCCATAGGTTTGGACCAGGGAAGGGTTGATGGTTTGAGGTTTAAAGTAGCCGTATTCACAAACCTAACAAGGGATCACCTAGACTATCACGGCACTATGGAAAACTATTTAAACGCAAAGTTAAAACTTTTTAAAATGTTGGACGAAAACTCCTTTGCCGTAATAAACGCCGACGACCCCTATTCCCAACACTTCATAAACTCAACAAAAGC
The DNA here is from genome assembly GCA_039802605.1 of Caldifarciminota bacterium. Classification (GTDB taxonomy): domain Bacteria; phylum Hydrothermota; class Hydrothermia; order LBFQ01; family LBFQ01; genus Caldipriscus. The sequence continues at coordinate 1,054 of JBDRWW010000009.1, forward strand.
AAGGGTTATAACATACGGCAAAACCGGAGAATACTCCTTTGAAATTACGGAACATAACATAAACGGATTAACCATAAAAATAAACGGCAAAACCTTTTACTCCCCCCTAATAGGGGAATACAATGCGTACAATATAACCGCGGCGTATTCGGTTGCCAAAATACTGGGTGCTTCCGACAATTGTACATTTGATGTTTTAAAGGACTTCAGGGGTGTTAAGGGGAGACTGGAAAGGGTTTATTCCAAGGACTTCCATGTTTTCGTTGATTACGCCCATACCCCCGATGCTATGGAAAAGGTTTTAAAGGAGTTAAGACCCCTTGCAAAAAAACTTATAGTGGTTTTCGGGGCGGGGGGGAATAGGGATGTTGGAAAAAGGCCTTTAATGGGTGAGGTGGCGGAAAGGTATGGGGATATAATCGTTTTAACCTCCGATAACCCCAGGTTTGAAGAGCCCGAAAAGATAATAGAGGACATTGCGGAGGGTATAAAACACAAAAAACCCTTTAAAATACCGGATAGAAGGGAGGCTATAAAATTTGCCATAAACAACGCCAAAAAAGGTGATGTGGTGGTAATTCTGGGGAAGGGACACGAAACATATCAAGAAATAAAAGGAATTAAACATCATTTTGATGATGCGGAGGTTGTTTTGGAGGTTGTGGGATGACATACGATGTTGTGGTTATAGGTGGGGGAATAGCGGGGCTTTGGACGGCGTTAAATATTAAAAGGTTAAAGGTTTTGGTCGTTGCCCCAAAGGGGGAAGATTTGGCAAATACATATTGGGCACAGGGGGGAATAGCGGCAGCCTTGGATGTACAGGATTCTCCCACCCTACACTACGAGGATACATTAAAAGTGGGTAGGGGTTTAAACGACAAAAGGGCGGTTGCGGTATTAACCCATTACGCACCCGTGGTTATGAATATGCTTATAAATATGGGTTTTAGGTTTAACCCTACGCCACACCTCGAAGCCGGGCATACCGTTCCAAGGGTTTGGAATGTCGGAGATGAAACCGGTAAAAAGCTATTGGAGTTTTTAACGGAAAAGACAAAACACCTGGACAGATTTTACGGAAAGGCCTTATCCATAAAGGCGGAAAACGGTCGAATAATTGGCGTTCAACTCTCAAACGGCGAATTCGTTGAATGCCAAAGGGTTGTTTTGGCAACGGGGGGATATGCCGCCCTTTGGAAAAGAACAACAAACCCAAAAGGTACAACCGGCGAGGGGATACTCATGGGGGCTAAAATCGGGGCATACATATCCGATATGGAATTTGTTCAGTTTCATCCAACCGTTGCGTTAACCGACCCACCAATATTATTAACGGAGGCTTTAAGGGGGGCGGGTGCGAAGGTTGTTGACGAAAGCGGAAAAGAAATAGCAAACCCTCTATTGCCGAGGGATGAACTTTCAAGGATTATTTACGATTTCAGAAAAAGGCATGGGGATGTTTTCCTTGACATTTCAAAGGTCCCTTTGGAAAGGTTCCCGATTGCCAAGAAAGTTAGGGAAATATTTGGGGATAAAATTCCCATATCACCCGCCGCGCATTACAGCATTGGAGGTTTAAGGACGGATACATGGGGCAGGACAAATATAAATGGTTTGTGGGCCGTTGGGGAATGCTCCAATACGGGCGTTCATGGGGCGAATAGGTTGGCGTCAAACTCTTTGATAGAAGGCTTAGTTCTTGGGTATAGGGTTGCCCTTGATGTTGAAAACGATATATCAACCTGGCCGAAATTTGAATTTTTGAAAACCTTGGAGGTTGAATACATTGAGGCGGATTATGACATCGATAAAATACGGGATATAATGGAAGGGTTTGTATCCGTTTCAAGGGATAGGGAGGGATTGGAAAAGGCCTTGGAGGGGTTAAAGGGTATGGGTGGGCTTGGGAATTTGGCTAAGATAATAACCTTGGCGGCCCTTTGGAGGGAAGAAAGCAGGGGTGTCCATTACCGCAAGGATTTCCCCACGGAAAGGGATGAATTTCGGGGCAGGTTGGGTATAAGGGTGATATGAGGCTTTTGAGGTATATTCAGAGGTATTACGGGCTTTCGAGGAGAAAATCTTGGAATTTGATAATGTCCGGAAAGGTAAAGGTTAATGGAGAGGTGGTAAAACAACCCATGACGGTTTTAAAGGGAAATGAAAGGGTTGAGGTGGAGGGTTATAATCCTATAAGATTTGTGGAAAATGTATATGTTGCCTTTTATAAACCACGGGGTTATGTTGTTTCAAAATCCGACAGGTTTAACAAAACCATATACGAAATCCTGCCAGGAGAATTTTTTCAATTAAACCCCGTTGGAAGGCTTGATAAGGATTCCGAGGGTTTACTCATCCTAACAAACGACGGCGAATTAATACACAGACTAACCCACCCCAAGTACGGCATAAGTAGGGGATATACGGTAAAGACAAAGCCAAAGCCTACAAGGGAGGTTGTAAAAAGGTTTTTGGAGGGAATTGAGGATGATGGGGAAATATTAAAGGCCAAGGAATGTAGGATAATTGGGGGTAATTTGATGTTTGTGGTATTGACCACGGGAAAGTACAGGGAAATAAGGAGAATGGCGGAAAAATGCGGTTTAGAAATCCTTATGCTTAAAAGGGTTTTTTATGGGAATGTAAAACTTGACTTGGAACCCGGAAAGTGGAGGTATTTAAGGGAAGATGAGGTTAAGGGATTAAAGGCCTTGGTTGGCTTGTAGGTTTCACATGTTACACGATTTCGTATAATCATACATCACCCGTATAATTCTGGCGTTATGTTGTATATATTTTCTGCGGTATTTGTGGTTAGCAACGGTTCCGGTGGAAATGTTTAAATGCAAATCCCGGATACGATACAATCGTTTTTAATATTCTAACTCATCGGTGGAAACTGCTGGTTTAGTATAACGCTTACTACAAACCCCCCTGCTATTACCGAAGGGGTATTAATAGACGGTTCAACGCAAACGACATATACGGGTAATACGAATTTATCCCAGGGTCGCCGGTGTAAGTAGGGCTGGGGTTCCATACTTTCATCAACCGGTTTATTCAGTATCCAAGCGTCGAACGTGGTTATAAAAAACATTGCAATGTATAACGGTGGGGGTAGTTCCGGTAGTCAGGTGATTAGGATAAGGCCGGGTTCTCAGAATATATTAATTGAAAACACAATCCTCGGTTTGAGGGCAAACGGTGTTCCAAGCGATTCAAAGTATATGTGGGATTTCTTGGGACACACGGGGTAAAGTTCGGCAGCTCATCTGGTGGTCCAACAAACGGTTGGGTTTTGGATTCTAGTGAGATTTTCGGTTCGGGATGGAACTGGGATCAGGCGGACAACATAAATGTATATACGAGAAACATAACCATAAGGCACAACCTAATACACTTATTATTTTCGGCTCGGGAATAGAGGTAAGATATGATGGCGATTCCGCAAAGATATACGAAAATACAATTTACAATAACGCTACAAAAGGGGATATTTAATAGTTGGGAATGTGATATTTGGAAACGGTTGGAGATTACCAGGTCCTGGTGTAGGTATAGAAACTCATTTTTAAGCAACGGGGGATTGGCGATAGACTTGGATTCAACGGGATTTTCTGGTTCCGCAGGTGATGGTGTGACATGCAACGATAATTTAAGGCAAGTGGGGAATCCAAACGAACTAAGATACATCCCTTTATGTATGGGGTAGGGCCTATACGGGTGCGGATAGCGTGGAAATATATCTGGTTTCAACGCCGGATATGTTTAACTGTTTGGGGGAAGTCAATGGGCATGGTGAAGGCGGTTTATTCCTCGGGGCTTTAAGGGTTGTTTTAAACGAATTTTCCGGAATTATAAGTTTTAGCAGGGATAACCAAATGAACACATCCGAGTTTTCGCAAAATTATCCATTACCTTCCCCTCTGAACTTTGGAGACGAACTTTTGTTAAGGGAGTTGATATATAGGGGGAAGTTTGAAGGTTTCAAGGGCAAGGCTGGGATATATTTCATAAAAACCCGGGGGAAAACATTTAAGGTGGTAATACAACCTTAAAATCCCCGCCTATGTATGTACTAATGAATTCTAAGCAGATGGATAGGGTTTATAGGAGGTTGGCTTTACAGATCTGGGAAGAATATGAGGATTTAGACGATTTGGTTTTTGTGGGTATAAAAACCCGTGGCGTTCCGCTTGCGGAAAGGATAAAGAGGTATGTTAAGGAATATGCGGGCGTTGATGTGCCTTTAGGCAAGGTTGATATAACATTTTATAGGGATGACCTATCATTGGTTGCGGAAGCCCCCAAGGTCAAGGGGACGGATTTGCCCTTCCCCATTGAAGGTAAAGATGTTTTACTCGTTGATGATGTTTTATACACCGGTAGAACGGTTAGGGCGGCTTTGGAACAGGTGTTTGAATTTGGAAGGCCAAGAAGCGTTAAATTATGCGTTTTGGTGGATAGGGGTTGGAAGGAATTACCTATATTCGCGAACTTTGTCGGTAAAAGCATAACGACAACCAAAAATCAGGTGGTAAAGGTTAGGTTTCCCGAAACCGACCCCGTTGAAGAAGAGGATGTTATAGTGGTTGAGAAATGAGATACCTAATTTTGGGGCTTTACATTTTTGCGTTTATATGGTTGATTCTCAGCGGGTTGAACCTTTACATAAATTGGAAGCGTTTAAAGGATTTGGAAAGGGAAATAGAGGTTAAAAGGGTTCACATAGATGTTTGGAAGACCGAAATGGAACTTTTAAAGGGAAAAAATGTTAAGGATAGCATTGGGACAGCTGGATACAACGGAAAGAGATGAGGTTTTAAAAAAGGTAGAGGAATATTTGAGAAATCACGGGGCGGATGTTTTTGTCTTTCCAGAACTTTTAACCACTGGATACAAAGAACCGCATTTAAAAGCGGATAGTGGGGAGACTTTGGAGGTTTTAAAGGGGTTTTCAAAGAACTACGGTACCGCATTGGTATTTTCAATGGCATTTAAAGGGGATGACGGTGTTTATAATAGGGCTTTCTTTTTATACGGGGAACGGGAATTTCATTACGACAAGGCGCACCTGTTTAAACCCCTTGGTGAGGGTGAATACTTTAAAGCTGGGAAGTCTTTAAAGGTTTTTCAAACGGAACTTAAGGGGAATAAAATCGTTTTTTCCTTGCAGATATGCTACGATTTGAGGTTTCCCGAAGTGTTTAGAAAATTGGCATTGGAGGGTGTTAAGATAATCTTTATACCCGCGCAGTGGCCACTGGTTAGGGTAGGTGTTTGGAAGTCCATGTTGGTTTCAAGGGCGGCAGAAAACGGCATTTTTGTCGTGGGATGTAATAGGGTTGGTGAGGAAAAAGGGGTTGTTTATGGTGGGAATTCAGCAATAGTTTCCCCCTCGGGTGAGGTTTTATTGGAATTGGGGAAAAGGGAAGGGGTTGGGGTTGTTGAAATTGATTTGTGGGAAGTTGAAAGGGTTAGGGAAAATATAAATGTTTTGGGCGATATGGTGGATTTGGAGATAAAATAAAAAAAGGGGGGCTTTAAGCCCCCCAATTTTTTGCCTTTATCTTCCCTTTACTTGCGTATTCCTATAACCTTTATAACCACCCTTCTGTTTAGGGAGTGTTCTGCTTCGGTTTTTGCGTTCTTTACAACGGGCATACTCTCACCGTATCCCCTGGCGACAAGCCTATCGCTTGTAGAGCAACCATTATTCACAAGCCATTCTACAACGGATTCAGCCCTAGCCTGTGAAAGCCTTAGGTTATAACTATCGGAACCCCTTTCATCCGTATGACCCTGAACTTCTACAATTGCATCGGGGTTTTCTTTGAGGAATTCGCAAATTTGTCTCAAAGCGGGTTCGGCATCGGGCCTAAGGGTTGCCTTGTTAAGGTCAAAGTATATGTTCCTAAATGTTATCTCCGTCCCCTTCTTCACGAGTTCAAAGGTTATATCCTTAATATCCTTGCTTACGACCACGGTCCTAACCTGTGCCACATACTTGGGGTCTTTACCGCTAACCCTTATCGTATATGTACCCGCGGGTATGTCCCTTATCGTAACGGAACCGCTAGTTGGATCGGTCTCATAAGGACCTATGTTTGCACCTTCAAAGGTTATAATGGCCGCCAAAGGTTTCTTATCGTCTTTGTCTATAACGTTTATTACAAGTCCTCCCTTTACAATTGATGGTTTAAGGGTAAAGTTTTTAACATTTTCACCCTCGTTCAACTTTACAACTTCTGTATAAGTCTCATAATCCATAGAGCTAACCTTTATTGTATATGTACCGACGGCTATGTTTTCAATCCTATAAATTCCCCCTTCCAATGTGGTGGTTGAAGCAACACCCTCAACGCTAACAACGGCGCCGACTATACCCCTACCGCTTTCCGCATCGGAGACCTTACCCAAAAGGGTTGCGGTTTTCTTCTTTGGAACGGGTGAAAGCATTACCTTCATCGTATAAGGTTGCCCACCGGATAGGGTTATTATCTCGGAATAAGGCAGATATCCCTCCGCGGAGAATGACAACGTATATGCCCCATAGGGAAGGCTATCAAACCTGAAAGCACCCGTCTGATCTGTGGTAAGGGTTTTGTTCTTCTCCTTCAACACTACTTGAACACCCGCAATTGGCGTATTCTTTTCCTTGTCATAAACTAAACCGGTTATATAGCCGAGTTTAACCTCCTCAGTCTTTTGAACTCCAACTTCCGCTTTTGTTAAGTATCCATCCTTTACTACGGGTTTATCCTCAACGGCAACAGACGCGGAGAAGGATTGATAACCCGGAGCGGTGAATATAAGGGTATAGGCACCGGGAACAATATTTTCTACCTTGTAAGAACCGTCGTCATCGGTGGTTACCTCAACATTCAATTCCTTTACCAAAACCCTTGCGCCACCTATCGGCCTGTTAGTTTCCCTATCATAGACTACACCCGTTATATAAACCGCCTTTGCTGGAACCAACTCAACATTTGCTATTGATGGTTGCCCGGGCTTTACATCTACAACCCTTGTAGAAGTCGCATAACCCTTCGCCTGAAAGATCAATGTGTATGAACCGGGTTCAACATTCTCGAACTTGTAAGCGCCATCATCACCCGTGATAACACTTACATTCTTTTCTTTCAAGAAAACCGTTACATTTCCGAGGGTTTTGCCGCTTGACTTATCAAATACAACGCCCGCTATATAGGTGGGTAATACCTTCTCTTCCTTTTTCTCGGGCTTCTTTTCTATTGGCACAAAAGTATAACTCAAACCGAGCCAAACTCCAACAGTGGGATCCCATACCGTGGGAAACCAAAACTTTGGTTTTGTTAGTTCGTTCTGTCTGCCGGAGGTATCCATTGCCAAATATGTATCCCATGCCGGGGGATATTTTGTCCTATTTGTGTTTATTGTTTTCCCATCAAACCAGAAGATCTTTTCAACACCAATTGTTATGATGAAACCATTTGCATCAAGGTTAAAACCTCCGGTCATATAGAAGGGGGAGTCCCCATAAACATCCCTTCCCTTGTAAAAGTCTTCAAGGGCAACCTCAAAGAACGGGTGGAAACCGGGTAATGTGAAGATTACAGAGCCCCCATAAAACATTATGTCATCGTTTTTATCCGAAAGGCTTTTCGTATCAAAACCGTAGTTTAGGTGTATTTGCATATATTTATTACTCGGAAGGAAGGACAGTATTCCCCTTACACCATAACCCTGATCGTAGAGCGAGAATGTCCTGAAAACACCACCCCTCTGGAACCATCCACGGGTATCGGATATAAACTTGTCGCCGCTTGTATCTCTTTTATCCGCTATTTGGATGTTTGATATGTTTGGGAATGAATAGAACCCGGCGACGCCGAGGGAGAAGGATATGTTTTCAAAGTGTATAGGATACATTATCTTACCCGCAAGGAGCATATCCCCGGGTCCATGTGAATGTATATTATCGGGGTATTTCCTCGTGCCGTCGGGATTGTTTTTATCCCAAGCATCAAAGTGATACGAACCCATTACGGCCAACTCAAAAAACCTTGTACCGTATCCGAGTCCAAACAGGTCGCTTGCGGAGTAAAAGCCGTCGATATAGTCCTTGGGTTGCAGATCCGTTGCTAAGTCTCGGAATGTGTTCCCGTTGTTTATCCATCCGTACGCCTGCGAGAAGTTGAGGACGAGACCGAAGCTCCCGTATTGGCCGCCTACATAGTTGGGGCCAAGCGCGCTTATCGTCCTGCGAACCCCCGAAAGGGTGTAGTACGAGGGTCCATAAGCCAATAGAATTAACTCCAACATAACTTTTTATTCTAAGGGTGAAGAAGTTAATGAGGGGGAAATCCATTACCACTTAATGTTAAAGCCTTTTGCGTTCTCTATAAGGTAGCAATTTATAAACAAAACACTTGTAGAATACCTTCCTTTATGAATGTAAAAATTGATGTTAAAAATCTCAACTTCTATTACGGAAGTAAGCAGGTTTTGTATGGAATAACCATGCCCATTTATGAGAAAAAGATAACGGCCATTATAGGGCCTTCGGGTTGCGGTAAAACCACATTTATAAGGGTTTTAAACAGGATGTATGAGAATGTTGAGGGTACAAGGGCGGAAGGGGAAGTTCTCCTTGACGGGAAAAACATCTTATCAAAGGATTACGATTTGATAGAATTGCGATCCAAGGTTGGTATGGTTTTCCAAAAACCAAACCCCTTTCCCAAATCAATTTTCGAAAATGTTGCCTATGGTTTGAAGATAAGGGGGATTAGGGATAAAACATTTATATACGAAAAGGTAAAGGATGCGCTTATGAAAGCGGCGTTATGGGATGAGGTTAAGGATAGGTTAAACGATCACGCATACTCCTTATCCGGGGGGCAACAGCAAAGGCTGTGTATAGCAAGGGCCTTGGCCGTTGATCCGGAAGTATTATTGTTTGACGAACCGACGAGTGCCATAGATCCCATAGGTACCGCAAAAATAGAGGTTCTTATGAGAGAACTGTCTCACAACATAACCATAGTCCTCGTCACCCATAGCATGCATCAGGCGGCAAGGGTTTCAGATTATACCGCCTTCTTCCATAGCGGAAAGCTCATAGAATTTGGAGAAACAAAGCAAATATTCGTAAAACCCAAAGAAAAGCTTACGGAAGATTACATCACCGGGAAGTTTGGATGAAAATTGATGGAAGTATTTGTAATGAATTGATAAAGACCGTTAAAAGAAGGGAAAACGCATTAGTGGTTATTCCCCCTCTTGTGAATGTTGATGTTGATGAATGCTTTAAAAGTAGGGGAATTGAGGTTATATCACCCGGAAACTTTAAGGGGTGGAGATTCTTAGAAAATCTGTTCGGTATAAGGCGGGTTGTTTTAATTAAAGACCTAAGGGATGATTTTGTGAATTGGGTATTGCATTACCGACGAAAAAAGATTCCAATTGTATGCGTTTTGAGGATGGGGAATCAGATGAAAACAATGGCTACGATTTTGGGAAAGTACAACCTTTCAAAGTGGGATATTTTTGATAGAATTTTGGAATTAAAATTGGGTGACAATACAATTGTTTCGCAGGATATTCAGGAAAAATATTCTTATTTATCGGTTGATCAAAAACTGATGCTGAAAAACATATATTTCTTGAATGTTTTGGGTATAACCCCCGATGTTGAAACGCTTTTAAGGATAACCAATATTGATCGCAAAGTTGTTGAAGAGACTATAAGTCTTTTTGAATTTTTTGAGTTTGTTAAATTGGAAGGTAAGAAAATATTGGGTAATATGGAGGTTTTGGAATACCTTTTTGGAGCAGAAAGTTTACGCGAGGATTATATAAAGAGGATCTACGATTACATTGAAGTTGAGGATTTGGTTAAACTTGTGGATTATATTTACGATTATGGCCTTGATGTTTCCCTGGGTTTGGAAATTTTGAAAAGCGCATTAATGAAAATCAATGTAATAAATAACCCCAAACTTTATGCTAACATTAAATACTATCAGGCAAAACTCCACATCAAACTCCTCTCTTTAACCGGGGGCAACCCTGAGAAAATAATAACATATGCGAAGGAATCGGCGGAAATAAGGAAAAGATTGGGGGACGAAATTGGTTATATTGATGCGTTAAACTTAATAGGTATTGGGTATTTAACCGCTTCACAATCCGAAAATTCCCTTAATAATCTGATAAATGCCGAAAAAACCTTTATTTTTATATTGGATTTTACCAAGGATAAATACCCCCTTGAAATGGCCATTGCATCTGTGAATTTGGGTATAACATATTTACGATTTGCGGAGATAATTGGGGATATTACATATGCCTTAAAAGGTGAATACCATCTAAAGGATGCGATTAAAGTTTTTAGGAGTTTAAACCTGAAAGATAGGCTTTTAAATGCATTGATAAATTTGGGGGTTATTTACGATGTTTTGGGAAGACTTTTAGGGAGTGATAAATACTACGCCGAAGCCATATCCGCATATCGTATGGCAAAGGATCTTGCAAAGAACAGGGAAAGGTCAATTATAAGTTTAATTGATAATAACCTGGCGTTAGCATTAATGGGTTTGGCAAAGGTGAAAAAGGATATAAAATATTTACATGAAGCGGAGAATATTCTTGTAAATTTACCAATTCCCGAAAATGCACCCCTCATGCACCTTAGAAAATATAAGAACTTGGCAAGCGTATATTATGCCATGTTTGAAATCAGTAGGGATAGGAATTACCTCTATAAATCCGCGGAGTATTTGGAAAAAATCCTTGAAAAACATGAAACCCTTACGCGCCCACCATACTTTTGTAGTGTGGCATTGGAATTGTCGGAAGTTTATGGAAGGCTGGGAATGTTTGATAGAATAAAATCGTTGATGAAAAGGGTTATAAACGTAGCGGGAAAAAACAACCTTGAACACTATAAGAAACAAGCCGAAGAAATCCTTGAAAAGTTTAAATTATCCTGAAAAATATTCGTAAATCGCTTCCCCTATGGATGCTATATGAAAATTAACCCTTTCCATATCCGAAAGTATATCCAAATAAACCTCCCCAGATTCCAAACTCGCCACACCTACACCACTTGAATAAAACTTTTTTCTAAGTTCATCCAATAGGGTTTTAACCTCATCCCTTCGGTTATAAAGGTTCTTTCCCCCTTCCCTATCCCAGTTGGTTAGTATTACCAAAGCATCCGCAAATGTTTTCATTACCTCCCTGTGCATAAGATGTATCCCCTCCAATTCGCTTTCCGTTAGGTTAATACCCTCCCTATACATCTTTTCAACCAACCTTGCGATTGATTTTGACATTATATCCCCCGCGTTTTCTATCTCCTCCATAACATAAGCCAGGGTTACGATCTTGTTTGCCATCTCTCCGGGTATGTCATGGGAGAGGGCTTTTGTAATCAGGGCGTTTGTCCTCTGTTCCAGGTCATCTATTTCATCGTCGAGTTTCTGAAAGGAAATTATAGAAGAGGGGGATTTACTCCTTATGATTGATGGTACTTCTTGAAACATTTTTATTGCTATGTTTAGGGCATCGGTTGTTATCTTTTCCATGTATGCGATTATTATGTTTGGGTCTTCAAGGAATACACCCGAAAACACACCCATTTCATCCCCCGCCTTATACACCCAAAGCCTACGAACAAAGGATACGGGAAAAATTAAAATGGCAAACATTAGATTGTAATATATGTGGGATAATGCTATGTCTTTAACCGTATCATCAACCCATACGGGTAATGATTTCGCAAAGGGGATTAAATACAATAGTATAAGCGACAAGACAAATCTGCCAAAAAGGTTTATTAGGGCTACTTTGCGGGCTATACCCGATAGGGATGAGGATGCCAAAACGGCCGTAAAGGCGGTTCCAACATTTGCACCCAAAACTATTGATAAGGCCCCCTCAAAACCCAAAATCCCGGCGAATGCCATAGAAAGACCTATACCTATGGTTAAAGCCGATGAATGAACCAAAGCGGCGAAAATCGTAGAAAACAAAAACATAAGGATCGTATTACCAGAAATGTCTCTGAGGAAGGATATAAAAGTGGGTATATCCGAGACCTTGGAGAATGTATTTCCCATAAACCATATGCCAAAAAATGCCATACCAAACCCAAATATTGCCCTACCGTAATGCTGATAACTTGGAAAAAACCTTTCAAAGACATATCCCAAAACCATCAAAATTATTGAGACATATGTTAGCCCCAAGGCCAATATTCCAACCGTTATGGTCGTCCCTATACCCGCACCCGCGTTCATAACCAAGGCGGAAGGGGGGGATAATATCCCAATGTCCGTTAATGAAACCACCATTACCGTAACGGCCGTTGAAGATTGAAAACCCAGAGCGCCTATTATCCCACCCAGTAGAGCCAAGAGGCGATTTGCGGATAACTTTGTCAAAACCGCCCTTGTCCAACCCCCAATAGCCCTCATTATCCCGCTTGAACCCCTGTTTAAACCAAAAACGAAAAATACAAAGCCCGCAAAAAATTCCAAAATCCAAAAGAACCAATAATTTTCCGGAAGAACCTTTAAGTTGAATTGGTAATGTGCCTCTGAGGTTTTTGCTAAAACTTTAACATCTCCATCCCTTTTGGCCTTTGGTGGTTGAAAAATAACATAACCCTCTGCATCAGCCAAAACCCTTTTAACCAAAACCGTATCGCCGATGTATAAGAATTCAACTTCGCAACCCGGAAGTGTTTTTAACCTCAAAGGTTTAAACTCTTTTCCCAACTCAACGGTCTGGTTATTACCCGAAAGGTCAATTTCGTAAAGGGTATCAAAAACGGCGTACAAGGGGCATGATGACACTAATAAACCAAGCATACCAAACCCCTAAGGTATTCGGAATCTTTAAAATAAATCGGAACCGGATGGTCGGGTGATTGGTATAACCTAAAAAGTATTTTAACTTCCCTCAAAAGTTTCTTTGAAACCCGACTTATAACATCCTCCAAATGCGCGTAATCTATGTAATGCGAACAGGAGAAAACCGCCAATATTCCACCCTTCTTTACAAGCCTTAAAGCCCTATCAATTAATCGGGTGTATCCCTTTAAGGCCCCGCTTATGTTTTTACCCTTCGCAAATGCGGGTGGGTCAAGTATTATTCCGTCAAATTCATCGTTGGAGAGTATAAATGTATCAAGCATATCAAAGACATTTCCGGTTAAGGTTTCCGCACCTTTCAGGTTGTTTATTTTGCAATTTTGTTTTAGTATTTCCAAGGCTTCATCATCTTCATCAACGGCCAAAACCCTTTTAACACCGTTTTTCAAAAGGTGTAATGTAAAGCCACCCGTATAACTAAAAGCGTCCAAAACCCTATCCCTACCCCTCATAATCCTACCAACTATTTCCCAATTAAGCCTTTGATCAAGGTATAAACCGGTTTTTTGCCCCCCTATGGGAACAATCATGTTTAAGCCGTTAATCTCAACGATTACATCCCTTGCCCCTCCAAAGTGAAAGCCTTCAAAAGGTTCCAAACCCTCTTGTCTCCTCGCATAGTTATCGCTTTTCTCGTAAAGGAATTCGTATCCCGCCATTTTAAAGCCCTCTACGATTTCCCCCTTTAATTTCTCGGCACCATAAGAGGATATTTGTATAACCACCCCTTTCCCATAAACATCCGCTATTATTCCCGGCATATTATCGCTTTCCGCAAAAAACAACCTATAAGCGCTTTTAAAACCCAGAATGTCCTCACGAAAGCTTATACTCTCCAATATCCGCTTATAAACCAAACCCGCATTAAACTCTTCCTTTTCCCTACTGTAAAATCTCAAAGCCAAATTTCCTTCCGGATTGTAAAAAGCACTCCCCAAAAACTTCCCTTTAACATAAACCTGAGCGCATATCCTGTTGTTCTCAACACCTTTAATCCTATCCTTAAAGATCCAAGGGTGATAACCGTAATCCGAAAGTTTCCCTTTAAGGGTTATCCTGTTCATTTACCTCCTCCCAAATCCTCTTTAAATTTATCTTGGATTTTGGCTTCTTATCCCTTGTAAATAATCCAAAGTGCGCATTATACCCCTCCGCCCACTCGTAGTTGTCCATTAATGACCAATAGAAATATCCCACAACCTTAACACCCTCATCCAACGCCCTTTTAACCCATTTGAGGTGTTCCCTTATAAACCTTTCCCTTTCCGCCTCGTTCTCCGTTGTTATACCGTTCTCCGTTATTATTACGGGCTTTTTGAAGTTGTAATTTTTCAGCAAATGGTATATTCCTTTTGGGTAAACCTCCCAACCCAAAGAGTTCCTCCAAACCCCCTCAACACCGACATCCTCTCCAAAGAGGTTTTTCAACGAAAACTTTACGGTATCCCGCGTGTAATAGTTTATACCCACAAAATCCGCCTTATCCTTTAAGGGTTCCATAAAGCCCGAAGGTGGGGTTATAACCCCAAAAACATCGGAATATACTGGCAAAAAGTTAAACAGGTATTCCCTCAAAAAAACCGGGATTTTCCCGAGCTTTCCAAATGGTTTAAAAACCCTTAAATGGTGGGCAATGCCGACAAAAGATTTTGGAACATTTTTGTGTATAACCTCATAGGCTTCAGCCGAAGCCTTCAACATATGCCTAACAACAATTATCGCCTTCAAAACGCTTTTTTCCATAGGCGGCCAAATACCCACAACATATGAGTTATAGGCATATACATTCGGTTCGTTTATGGTTATCCAAAACTTCACCTTTATATACCTGGTTATAAAATCCACATATCTTACGAAAAAATCCATACTTTCGGGGTTTGTCCATCCACCCATCTTGTGAAACCATACGGGGTTTGTGAAATGGTGCAATGTAATAAAGGGTTCAATGCCCTCTTTCAAGAGTTTGTCTATAAATTTTCTATACCTGTCCAAAGCCTTTATGTTAAACATACCCTCTTCGGGCTCTATCCTGCTCCACTCTATCCCGAACCTGTAAGCATTAACGCCTATACGGTTTAAAAGCTTTATATCTTTCTCCATCTCCTCCCAGCTCATGCACGCCTCACCCACCTCCGGAACCAGGCCCTTTTTTTCGTATAATGTCCAATCGTTATAGGTATTACCCTCTATTTGGTGTGGGCTTGTTGCAACTCCCAAGTATTTCATTTTAAAGACCTTATTTTTACCTCAAACTTTATGGGGGAGGCAAAAAATCCCCATCTCTCCCGTAAGGCTTTTTCTATGTATCGCAAGTAAAAATCCGGTATCGGTCCAGATGATTCTATAACGAATGTTGGGGGTAGGTTCTTTGACTGGTAAAAGGAGTATATCCTTGCGGGTGGTAGGTTTGCCGTTATCAGCTCTTCAATGAGTCCCTTGGCATCCTTTTTGGATATACGCTTAAACAATCCACCCCTTGCACCTTTTAAAACACTCCTCAAATAATCCATACCCTCGCCCGTTAATGCGGAAACGGGAACCTTAGGCGCCCAATCAACCATCGCCAACTCGTTAACAACCTGCGCAAACAATTCCTTCTTTTGTTTTGCGCTTAAAAGGTCTATCTTGTTTATGGCGATTACAAGCCCCCTCCCCTCATCAACAACCAATTTTATGATTTTCTTATCAAGTTTATGGATACCCACTTCCGCATCCAAGACCACCAACCCAACCTCCGCAAACCTCAAAGACCTCCTTGACCTAACAAAGGCGTAATAACTCAAATCATCCTTAAATTTCCTCGTGATTCCTGCGGTATCAACAACTATCATGTCCTCCAACTCAACATCAACCGCATCCCTCGTGGTTCCGGCCGTCGGTGAAACCAAGGCTATTTCCTTCCCCGCAAAATAGTTTAAAATTGAAGATTTGCCCGCATTTGGCCTTCCGAGTATGGCAACCCTAACCTTATCCCTTTTCCCCTTGGGTATTTCATCCGCATCCGGCGGAAGACTTTCAACTATTAGGTCCAACAACTCGCCAACCCCCCAACCGTGCGCGGCGGATATGGGAACTATATCCGGAAAACCGAGTTTATAAAACTCCTCCGGTGTTCCAACTCCCTTTCTCCCCGCGTCTATTTTGTTTATAACGACAATGGCCTTTTTTCCGGCTCTTTTTATTATCCTAGCCAATTCCTCATCCAAGGGTTGAATTCCGGCCTTAACATCAACCATTAAAAGTATCAAATCGGCTTCTTTTATTTCTTTTAGTATCTTCTCCCAGACATAATTTGCCAATTTATCGCCGGCACCCGCACCACCGCTGTCCGCCAAAAGGAAAACCCTACCCTTCCATTCAACGGGTTTATACACAACATCCCTTGTAGTACCCGGAACATCGGATGTTATCATTAAAGGCTTACCTATAAGCCTATTAAAAAGCGTGGATTTCCCCACATTAACCCTTCCAACTATTAAAACCTTCCTCAAAACCACATATTCTAAGGTTGTTCTTTTTTGTCTTGAAAGTTCCGCCTTAGAATTACCGCACAATGCCAAGGGTTTTAATAGCGGGTGGGGCGGGATTTATAGGAACGCATATGACGGAATACCTATTGAATAAGGGTTGGGAAGTGTTCTCCGTTGACAACTTTTCCACGGGAAAGCCGGAAAATGTTAAAAGGTTCCTTGGAGATCCCAATTATACATTTGAGGAAATGGACATATGTGAGAATGTCCCCAAGGGAAAGTTTGATTATGTTATAAATTTGGCATCTCCCGCAAGCCCCAAGAAATACCTTTCATTGCCCATAGAAACCATGCTTGTAAATTCCGTAGGGGTTATGAACCTTTTGAATTTGGCAAAGGAAACGGGGGCTAGGTTTTTATTAGCCTCAACATCCGAGGTATACGGCGACCCCGAGGTCCATCCCCAACCGGAAACATATTGGGGGAATGTGAATCCGATAGGTCCAAGGAGTGTTTACGATGAGGGGAAGAGGTTTGCGGAGGCCATAACAATGGCGTATTACCGTTATGAGAACTTGGATGTCAGGATAGCCAGGATTTTTAATACTTATGGGCCTTTTATGGATGTCGCGGATGGCAGGATAATACCCAACTTTGCATATCAAGCCTTAACGGGGAAACCCATAACAATTTACGGTGATGGTTCCCAGACGAGGAGTTTTTGCTATGTATTGGATATGGTTGAGGGTTTATTCCTGCTATTGACAAAGGACGGATTAAGCGGTGAAGTCGTTAATTTGGGTAATCCCGATGAAAGAACAGTTAAGGAGGTGGCGGATTTGATATGCGAAATCCTCGGTGTTGAAAAGAACTACGAATATTTACCCATACCCCAAGACGATCCGAAAAGGAGAAAGCCGGACATTACAAAGGCCAAAAAACTTTTGAATTGGGAACCAAAGGTGGATTTTAAAACGGGTTTGAGGAAAACCTTGGAATGGTATAAGGAGGTTATAAAAAATGCCGTCCATTAATGTATGGTTTGAATCCATAGAACCGGCGTTTAGGCCTTACATTTATGCGGCATTATTCGTTTTTGGGTTTCTACTGGGTAGTATTCCATTCGCTTATATAGTTTCAAAGGCCGTTGCCGGCATTGATATAAGGAAGGTGGGAAGTGGCAATGTTGGGGCAACTAATGTGGCGAGAACCTTGGGATTAAAATGGGGGACATTGGTTTTTGTTTTGGATGCATTAAAGGGTTTTATACCGGTTTTTATGGTTAGGCTCCTCGTCCCTTATAACATTGAGTTGGCATTGGCAACGGGTTTGGCACCAATATTGGGGCATGTATTCACCCCTTTTCTGGGGTTCAAAGGTGGAAAGGGTGTTGCAACATCCCTGGGTGTATTCCTAGCACTCTCTCCAATAGGGGTTTTCTTGGGGTTTTTGGTTTGGGTATCCGCCGTATTATTAACCGGATATGTATCCCTAGGTTCGTTATTGGGCTCATTAACGGCCTTTGTTTGGATTATGTTTTTTGATCCGAACAAGCATTCCTTACCCTTTGTCGTCATATCCGGCCTTGTGGTTGCCCTTATATGGTTTAGACATAGGGGTAATATAAGAAGGCTTTTGAGGGGAGAGGAACCAAAGATTTGGGGGGAAAAGTCTTAGATATTCTGAGGTTTTCGGAAATCCTTGTAGGTGGTAAAAGGGTGAATATTAAGGGTTTTTGGGGTGTGGAAAGGGGCTTGCTTTTCAAGAGGTTTTATTCCATGCCATATACCATTCCTACGGATCAGGTATTGGAAGGTGGGGTTTTTTATGCCATAAGGCGGAGGTATATAAAAGGGGAAATAGCATTGAGGTTTAAACCGGATGTTGAGCACATGGAATTCGTATCTCCGGTATTGCGAAGGGGTTATGTTAAGTACGATCGTGAAAGGAGGCGGCTTATAAAGAGGGCGGAGGAAAGGGTTGAAAGGATTTCGTTTTCAAAAAATGAAGTTGATAAAGTGGTAAGACTTTGTGAGTTGACAGCCAAGAAACGCGGGAGGAGAATTCCAAAGAACATTAAAAAGGTTTTAAATTTGGAGGGTGTTGATGTTATAAGCGTGTATATAGGGGACTTGGTTGGTGTTATAATAAACTTAGCCCTTAAAGACAGATACCTACTTTGGCAGATGGGTTGGAAAGATTACAACTTTCTGGCGACATTCCTTTTACACATTTCGGTAGAAAGGGGTTTTTCCTTAGGTTATGATATTGTGGATTTTGGTATAACTACATCCGAAAGGGCTTTAAAGGTTAAAAAGGAATTGGGTTGCGATTTTAAAAACTTTGTTTATGTTGTGGGATGGTAAGCAAGAAATTTAATGGGATGAAACCCAACTTATAAAATCCCTCCTTATACTTTCAATCTGCCTTTTTATTGGTTCCATTAGTTGAGGGTAATCCTCCAAGTTAAGCAAAGCACCCATGTAGAGTTCAAAGCTCTGTGAGGGAAACTTTTTTTCAAAATCCGATTTTATTAAACTCCAATCCTTAGGCACTTTTCCATTATAGTACAGAAATGCAAAATCGTAAGGATCCTTTGGGTCTATCCTCCTACCCGCCACATAAATTTTGTTTAGAAGTAAATCGTAATCGTGGGCTATCCTTATCCCATCTATCTTTTCCGTATGTTTGATATTCTTAAAGGGGAAATATACGAAGGAAACCCTTATGCCGTTTATGATGAAATTAATATCATCTATCCCTTCCTCAATATCCTCCACGGAAAACATCCTTCCGAGTTTCACCGCCAATCTCCTTTTTGAAAATTCCCCGTATCTAAAAAAATCCAAGTCTATACTCATTCTGTGTTTATATTTAAACATTATGGCCGTCCCCCCGGATAAATAAAAGTGTTCAAATCTTTCCCCTATTTCCCGCGCAAGGGTCTTCATTTTACCGAATAGTTCCCCATCAATCTTTAACTTTATCATGCCAAACATTTAACCAGAACCTAACACCCCTTTTTATATCGGGATAGCGAAAGGCCAGTTCATAAGTCTCCTCCGGATACATATCGTAAATTTTCCTTATATCTTGGAATTTCCCATAAGTTAGAACCCTGTAAATGAGCTTCTCAAGGGGGGCCTTCGGCCCCTCATCCCATAACCATACCCTCCACTCCTTGGGAACGGGAACTTTCTGCGGATATTTCCACTTAATCCTGGATCCCGGCCCCCTTGTTCTCATACTCCAAAAGTATTATAAGGTTGGAAGGTAGAACCATACGAAAAACCTCTTTATTCTTATTGAATTGGGTTTATCGCCATAACCCGCCGTTAATGTAAATCTACCCAATCTTATACCACCCTCAAACCAATAACCAACCTTTACCGTATCGTGTAAAAATGAAAACTTGGGATACTCCCCTATGTTGGGTTCCCTATAAACCCCATTATACCTACCCCTACCAAAAGCCCCTACCCCAAATGTGAATATCCCATAGTTTATTCCGAGGTTTGCATGGGCGTAATCCGAACCGTAAATGAAACTTTCGTATAAGGCATCCCAAACCTTTCTGTTTGCATATACAAAGGCTGGAACCCAAAGAAAATCCCCAAAAAGCCTTCCATTAAAGGATACCCTCAAAGCGAATTTATGCGGAACCGTATCCCACCAAGAGGGTAGGTATTGTATATCGTCTATTAAAAGTTGAACCCTTAGGTTTTTAACCCTACTTTCCAAAAGCCAAATTACATTAACCTCCCTACCTTTCAACCACTGGTATAGATATCCCGGGAATAAGGGGTTTAATATCGCCATATCCGGGAAAGAACCCAAAGAAGACCAAACAACGAGCTCGTAAAAGGCGATGTTTTTATACTCTAAACCCTTTAACAGTATATACCTGCTTACAACATCGCCCGGATGAATTTCTTTATTAGCCGGATTGAAATAATACATGCTATCGGATATCCAGTTTTTACCCGAGAACAAGCCGTAAATCAACTTAACTTTATCATCCAAAGCATAATGCAATTTCAAGCCGTCTAAGCCCTTCGAATACGAGTTTATAAGCAAACTACCCGTATCAAGGGGTATAAACCTGCCGAGGTGAAGGTTTATAAGCTCATTACTCCAATTAATATACAGCCCGTAGAAATCGAACTTAACCCATTTTGACCAGAAATATGGTACATCCTTTGAGAAATCCCCGAAATAATATGCCGGTTGTATATGAAAAAGCCCATAACTCAAACCCAAGCCCAAATAACCCCCAGAGGATAAGAAGGGATATAGGGTCAAACTTCTGATTTGAACAGCCTTACGAGTTCCGCGTGGAGATTCTTTTTTGCGGTTAATATTGTTAAGGAGTTTATGTTCCAATCGTTTCCGTGTATGTCCGTCAATATTGCACCGGCCTCTCTAACTATTACCGCACCGGCCGCCGTATCCCAAGGTTTCAAACCAAACTCCCAAAAGCCGTCAAACATTCCATAAGCGACCATAGCCAAGTCATAGGCTGCGCTTCCCATCCTTCTAACGGCCATGGCCCTTTTAAGCACCTTCCTTAAACCCTCTATGTATGGATCCACCAATTCGGGGTTTCCGTGGGGAAATCCCGTTGCTATAAAAGATTTTTCCAAACCTTCACCGTCATCAAGCACTAATCTCTTACCATTACAATACGCGCCAAAACCCTCCGATGCCCAAAATGTTAAATCCTTGGTGGGAATGTGTATAACACCCATTACGGGTTTCCCGTTTTCCAATAGGGCAACCGATACCGCAAATACATCCAAACCCTTTGCGAAATTCTTCGTTCCATCAAGCGGATCAACCATCCAACTCAAACCCCCTATTTTACCACCTCCTTCCTCACCAAAAAAAGATATATCCGGAAACTCTTTGGTTAGAAAACCCCTTAAAAATTCTTCCGATTCCTTATCCGCATCGGTAACTATATCCCTTAAACCCTTTTCTTCCACCTTCAAGTTCTTACCGAAGTGCTTTAAGAGTATTTTCCCGGCCTCTTTTGAAGCGTATATTACGGATTTTAGCAGGTCCCTTTCTACCGTCATTTTTCAACCTCCTTTTTAATCCTCTGGATTATCCTGGCGGCGACGCTTAAAGCAAATGCCCTGATTATGCTTTTATCCGTACCCTTTACTATTTCCTCATGGCTTGCCAAAAAACATTCTTCAACCAAATCGTCTAAGGTTATTAGGGGCATTTCCCTTTTGGCTATTGACTTGTAGATTTTTGAAAAGGTATCGTATTCCTCCCTAAAAATCTCGTCTATAATTTTTTTATCCAAACGCGCCCGGAGGGACTTGAACCCCCAACCTGCGGATTCGTAGTCCGCCGCTCTATCCCGTTGAGCTACGGGCGCCTTTAAGTAGGTATTATAAGGCGGATAAATCGGCCTTAAAATATCGGCTTATGTATGCGATATTGTTAATTATTTATTTTATCTTGGTTTTGGTTTTGATAGCGGTAATACTCATTCAGGAACCCAGAACGAGTGGGGGTTTGGGAATAGCATTTGGGGGAGGCGTTGAAAATGTCTTGGGCGTAAAGTCTGCACCCACATTTTTCACAAACTTGACCATAGGATTGGGCGTAGCCTTCGGTTTGCTGGCATTTATATTATCCCTTATGTCGGGAACTCCCAGGGTTTCATCCGTTGTTGAAAGGGAGGCGGGTAAAGGTACCATATACAAGGTTTTGCAAGAGGTTCAAGGGGTAGGACAGCCCACACAACAAACACCACAAAGGTAATTTGCCAAAATTTGGATTTTTCACAAACATACCAACCCCCCATAAGGTTTATCTTTTTAACCTTTTAAACGAAAGATTAAAGGGGGAAATAATCTTTTACTTCTTATCAAAAACAACGAAAAAGAGGAGTGTTTGGGAAGATTCTTTAAAGGATGCAAATTTTCCCTATGAAATACTTGAAAGCATAGTTTTTCGGGTAAATTTTGGTGATGAGGGTTATTGGTTTTTCCCAAAAAGATTACCCGATATAAAAAGGTTCAAAAAAGTCGTAATAAGTGGGGGATTAACGCCATTGGAGTTGTTTTTGGCTTTTAAATGCGTTGCAAACGGGGTGCCATATATAGTTTGGTCGGAGGCCATTGACCTTTTTGGGGGTAATATCCTTTTGAGGGCTTTAAGGGTACCCATAAGATTCTCAATATTTTCCCTTGCGGAATGTGTGGTTTGTGGCTCACATATGGCCGAAAAGCATGCTAGGACATTGGGCGCAAAGAGAACTATAATAAATTACACCACTACAAACCTAAACGCGTTTTTATACGACAAAAAACACTCGGGAAGTTGTCTAAACATAATATACCTAGGTAGGTTGATAAAAAGGAAAGGGGTTGATACTTTAATAAAGGCGGTTAACGGCTTAAATTGGGTAAAATTGTACATAGTGGGGGATGGAGAAGAAAAGGAAAACTTAGAAACTTTGGCCAAGAGGTTAAATATAAATGTGGAGTTTATAAACTGGAAGGATTACAATGATATTCCGAGGTTTCTCAGGAAATTTGATATTTTGGTTTTACCCTCAGAAAATGAAGTGTTTGGGTATGTGGTTTTAGAATCCTTGGCTTCGGGTGTTCTGCCAATAACTTCCGATGGTGTGGGCTCAAAGGATTTGCTAAACGATTTCCTTATTTTTAAAGTCGGGGATTATATCGCGTTGAGGAATAGGATTACAGGCCTAAAAGATCCCAAACTCAGAAATAAACTTATAAATGAACTCAAAGAAAAAGCTTTAAGGTATGCATCCCCTGAGGTTTGGGCGGATAAATTTTTTGAAATTCTAACAAGTTAAACACCCACTTGGAGGTTGTATAGATTATAGTATATGCCCTTTTTAGCCATCAACTCGCTGTGGGTTCCCATTTCAACCACCCTTCCGTTGTGAAGAACCACTATTTTATCCGCTATAACCGCCGTTGTTAACCTGTGGGCTACAATTATCATAGTTTTTTGGACAAACATTTCTTTTAGTATCCTTTGAATTTTTAGTTCGGTTAAGGCATCTATGTTGCTCGTGGCCTCGTCAAAAATAATAATGGGTCTGTTAAACGCCAAGGCCCTTGCGATCGCAACAAGTTGCTTTTCACCGCTTGAAAGTTGTGTATAATCCTTATTCAATAGGTGCGTTATCCCTAACTCTTTCAAAATATTTTCGTAATCAATATCGTATCCCAGTGTTATGTTGTTCTTCAAAGTATCCGCAAAAACCGTCAATTCCTGCATAACCGGGGCAAACAACGACCTTAAAAGCCTTTTATCCCATTTTCTGGTATCCATTCCGAAAACCTCAACACTTCCCTCCGTAGGAACATAAAATCCCATCATTAAATTAAGTAGCGTAGTCTTTCCCGAACCCGTTCTACCCACAAGGGCAATCTTTTCCCCAACCTTTATATCCAAATTTATACCCAAAACGGCATATTTTTCGCCATCATATGAAAACGAAACATTGTTAAACTTTATAACCGAATCCGTATCCATATGGGAACCCTCCCCAGAAAAGGTTTCCTCTTTTTCCGATAGAAAAGCTACAACCTTTTCGTATCCCGCAACGGATGATTGAATATTTTGAAGTCTTTGGCTGAATTCACTAATGGGTTGGAACAACATATCAACATAACTCAAAAACGCCACAAGGCTTCCAAATGTTATTTCGTTTTTTAATATCCCACCCGCCGAATACCATATTATTATGGCAATTGCTATATAACTCATTAGGGAAATTAAAGGCAAAAATACGCCAAAGATATAAACCACCCTCATGTAAGCCTTATATAGATCTTCGTTTATCCTTTGAAACCTCTTACCCATCTCAAAAAATACGCCCAAATTTTGAATGAGTTTAAGTCCCCAAACGCTTTCTTGAATGAATGCGTTAAGCCTTGCTATCAGATTCCTTATATTTGCCCAAGCACGCGAAACTATTACGCTAAAAGCATAGGAGAATACCAAAACCAAGGGTATTAAAGACAAAACTATAAGGGTTAATTTTGCGCTTATGTTAAACATAAACCCCAAGGCTATAAAAAACATCAATATATCCTTAAACATTACCAAAAATCCTTCGGAATAAGCCTGGGCTATGGATGATACATCGTTTGTTAGCCTTGTTAATACAACACCCAAAGGGGTTTTGTTAAAATAAGAAATGGGTAACTTTAAGGCGTGTTCAAATGTCTCCATCCTAATATCGTGCGATATTTCCTGGGCTACCTTGTTTCCCAAATATGTCCATCCATAAGAGGACATAAACCTTATCAACAAGAGTGTAATTAGTATAAGGAACATAATCCTTATTCGGTTTAGATCTTCTTCTCGCAAAGAAACTATTTGATCGTAAGGCAATGAAAACAAACTGTCGGAGAGGATATACCCCTTTGGAGTTTTATAATACCTCTCGGGATAAACCCTTTCCCCTATCTCCCATTTTGGTATCTTAGTTATATCCACAAATTCCCCCGTTTTTTTATCTCTGGCATACTTGGGTAATATATAGTTGTCTATGGTGTGCCTTACCACTTGGGGTATTGAAACCTCAACAATGGAAGAAATCATAAGCAAATGCATGGCGAGTAAAAAGGCCTTCCAATACCTTCCAACCCTTTTAAAAAGCCCTAAGACGATCATTTGTGAATATAATAAATGTATGCAAGTACAAATATCCAAAAAACGGCATAAGCCAATATTACATATATCATCTCAGTATTATCTTTGGTATTTCCTCAAAGTATGGGGAAAACTGTTCCAAAGTATCAACCAACTTACCCCCATCAACATCGTATATACTACCCGCAAGGTTCCAAGAACCCGGATTACACCTCTGTAGCCTATCGGAAGCCATAAGGATTCCCCAAAATCCGTATTTTTCAACGGCCTTCCTCCCAAACCTTGAACAAGAAATATCATGCCTGAAATTGCAAACATCGGGCTGAATATCGGATAGGAATATCTGATAAACCCTTATTATCCCCCAGCTCAAAGTTTTTATAGGGTTAAAAAACAGGTCGTTTGGTATTCCCAGGATAATCCAAAACATCACGCCGGTATTCTAAGGTTGTATGATTATTTGCACATCTTGGTGAAATTTTTATAAAAATCGCGATAATCTTTATCAATGTATTTCCAAACATCCCTTAATATCTCCTTTGCATTGCCATCCCCGGAAACACAGGATATTATGGACAGGTGAAGCAAAACTTCCGGATCTATACGGTTGCTTTTCATATATGTTTCCGCGGCCTCTTTCACCATATTTTTGCCCTCCTCAACGTTTCCCAAAAGAAAATATATCCAACCCCTTGAATCCAAAATATATTCGTTTTTGCAGAGTTTGTAAGCCCTGTCTATAAGGACTTTTGCCGTATCAAGTTTATAGTTTAGTAAGGCCATTGTATAAGCCCAATTGTTTAAAACGGACGCGAGATTGCAATCGCTCAATTTAAAACCCATCCTTTGAACGATATTGTAATACATAGCATATATGCTGTCCGGCTGTTTAAGGCGCAGATAGATATCCCCCAATTCAAACCAATAACCCAAACTATCCGGATAATAAAGGGTTAGGTTTTTTAAAGTTTTCTTGGCATTTTCCAAATCCTTTAAACCTTTAAAGTAATAATACGCTTCTAACAACAACGATATATTTTTAAGGTCAATATCAACAAGTTCGGAATAGTATTTAACCGCCATCCGTTTATTTCCGGATTTACGGTAATACCTTGCGAATACGAGTTTCCCCACGGGATCTTTTTTGTCCTTCTCCCGTAAATAATAGCCAAACTTACGGGGATTTTCTTCAACACCTGAAAGGAGCAATAAATAGGCCAACCTGTAATCGTCATCATCTGTTTTGAGTTCAAAGGCCCTCCTGGCGTGCTTTAAAGCCATTATTGTATCCCCGAGCCTTAAAAAGGCATGGGTTAAAATATTTCTAACCTGTGGATCATCACCTCCAATCGCCAAGAGTTCCCCGAGCTCCCTTATTCCCTCTTTAACCTTGTCCAAAGATTTGCTCATAATAAGCGCATATCCCCAATACACATTTGGCCTTGAAAATCCTATGTCATCGTACATACCGGCAAGGAAGGTTAAGGCCTCATCCCCATCCCTTCTTGCCAAAAGATATGCTATTTTAAACCCCAATAAAGTATCCTTTTGGATCTCGTAAGCCTTTTGGTAATATTCAAGGGCTTGTTGGTAATTCCTATTCTTTTCAAAACATATGCCCATTGCAAGAAATGCCCGCCTCCTTTCATAGTTATCGTCAATTTCTTCAAGGGAGAAGTTTTTAAGCGCCTCTAAGGAGGAATCGCACATTCCGAGTTTAGCGTATATTATTGCCAAGTTTTTATAAGCGGTCTTATATCCCATTTTTGCGGATTTGAGATAAAACTCCTTTGCCTCCTTCAACATCCCATAATTCTCGTATATTTCCCCGACAAAGTTCAAAACCCTTGGAATTGTCTCAAATTTTTTGATATGCCTTTTTATAAATCCCTTCAAATTTTTCTTTGGCATTTTTGAAGATACGATTTTATAATAAAGGTATGTTTCCCAAACCTTTGCATCCCTTGTTCCCACCTTCACGGTATTTTCCAAAAAAGCATAAACATCCCAACCAAAACGACGGTATATATCCAGTTTAAGGCTATCGGGAAGGGAATCTTCGTAAGCCTTGTAAAGTTTAGCCGCGCTGTCGGGGGAATTTTGATAAATCAAAAGTATCTTTATATATATGTCTTCAAAAGCCACGATAAGGATAGGCATCATATTATAAACTTCTTGATTTTTACATTCTTCCCCTTAACCTTTAAGAAATAAACCCCTCGTTTCAATCCGGGTTTAAAGACTTGTTTTCCTTTGGGAAGTCTAATATCAACAAGCCTCCTACCGGTTATATCGTAGATTTCCAAATCAACACCATTTGAAATGACGGTTATTAAACCGTTTTTCCCGATGATTATTTCCAAGTTTTCCCCTTGTTGGGATGAGATTAAAGTTGAGGCATTGGTATCCGGCATTTCTATCGAGGGAAAACCCGAATTCCATCTATTCCCCCTAACCATAGGCCACCTTATACTTCCGGTAATCCCCAAGTTCCAACCGTAAAACTTATTCCCATTGGTGGCCGCAAACATTTCCATATCTCCATCCTCATCAATATCGTAAACGAGCGTACCCCCATTGACAACCTCCTCCCTATACCTATCGCCATGCCCCAAGTTTATAGGGAAACCCATAATATCTAAAAACGCACCGAGGGCGTGGAGTTTGCTCCTAGCATCGCTGAAAATGGCCTCATCTCTCCCGTCGCCATTCAAATCCCCCGCAACGATTAGCCTACCACCCGAATTGGGTTCCGATGTTTGCATGTATAACAATGTTCCGTCCAACCTTCTAACCTCAAAGAAGTAGCTCCCCAAAAGCCCTATATCCACAACCCCATCCCCATCCCAGTCCAAGGTTATAGGTACATCAAAGTTTGAAATGTGGTTAAACACAACCGTATCTATAACATTTCCAAACCTATCCAATATTACCGTTGTATTTCCCCCATCAACTATTATGTCAAGATAACCATCGCCATTGACATCGTAAAGCCTTGTACCGCGATATAAAACCCGTGAAAGTTTTTTTGGAAATCCAGCCTTATTGTTGCAATTGGTGTTAATGGCATAAACGGTATCGTTTGATAAGAAAACGAGTTCCCAAGTCCCATCCCTATCCAAATCACCGGCGGACATATAATCATCCCTCCACTGATACGAACCGCATGAGTTTATAAGGCCCCCGCTGCCGTTGAGGAAGTATATATTCGGTCCGGCTCTAAATGCTATAGCCGGTACCCTACCCCCCCTGTAAAGTCCCAAAACCACCGGGCCGGTGGGAGCATTCGGGAGGTTATATTTCCATAGAAAATTACCGTTATGGTCTAATGCTATAATACCGGGATTAGTCCCCGATATTCCAAAAACCACTTCCATATACCTATCCCCGTTTATATCGCCCACGGCCGGGGGTGCGGATATTTCGGTTAGATCGGGGAATGTATCAACATCGTATTTCCATAATAAATTGCCCATATGGTCAAAGGCAAAAATTGTGTTGTAAAGGGAGGAGAAAACAACCTCGTACTCGGGTGATACCCTATCCAATTGGGCGGCCAGGGGTATTGTCCTGTGGAGGGTATATAAAACATCCTTGGGGGCAAACCTCCTTTCCGGATTTGGCCTGTTGCAAACGGTGGGGCTTGGTATCCCAACGACCCCATCCTTTACCGGTACAACACGGTAGCAATGGACACCGTTATCGCTTAGCATATCCCTTATGAAAGACCAGTTTCCGGGAACTATATCAACAATAGAGGTATCCCTAAGGATTATATAACCGTTTGCGGAACCGCTCCAAACAACCTTTATATGCTTATCACCCGGCTCTAATGAAATTATTGGGGGATAAATTGTGGAACTGGGGAGTACAATTCTCGGATAAATGGTATCACCGTAATCGTTATAAATCTTTAATCGTAGAGGTATTCCCCCGCTATATGTACCGGAAAGTATAACCTTAAAGGATGTGTCGGAATACCTTAATGGGGGGAGATTCGTATATACTCCCGGGGAAACCATTGTGAATGGGCCAGAATATAATTCTGCGAAAACGCTATCGGAAGGACCCCCACCCTCGTTATAAACCAAAAGTTTCAAGGTTATACTACCCCCGCTCGTATCAATGTATGCCCCAACAAACTTTAATTTCGGGCCTTTCCCCATAATCGTAAAGGTATCCCTTAAAGTATCACATCCGGAACAACCGTAAATTAAAATACCCGTAACGGAGGAGTAGCCGGCGAATTTACTTATATTTATGTTTAGGTTAAACGGTACGGAATCGCCCGGATTTATATCCGGCAAAACCGTGGAGTCGGTATCGGAATTGTGTATTCCAACAAACTTTATAAACGGTGAAATGGCGGTAAATGATGAGGGATTTTTTAAATAACCGCTTAGAATAGCAGGGGTTCCGGCATATTCGGATGATATACCCAAACCTTTAAGGGATAGAATGGGTGGCAATGAGGATATGTATAATGTTTCTATTTTTGGCAAATATCCAAAGGCGTTTATGCCCACCAATACGGGTTTGTCGTTTCTTATGTTTAACTTGGCGGTTAAACCTCCGGAAGGACTCACACTATCCCTTAGAATTTCAACACCACCCTGAACGGCAACAACTAAGGAATTTGATGGGGCACCGGAGATATACAATGTATCGTTGCTTATAAAAACAGTTGGGGACATGGTATAGGGTTGGGTTTTATAAACAAGTGTGGCGGGATCCCCTATAAGACCATAACTTACGGCTTCATAAACATACGTTTCAATATAACCCAAAGACGCGGCATAGGTTTTGGCATAAAAGTCTATCAAGCCGGCGTAAAACCCAGAGGAATCGTTATACGCATCTTCAAGGCCATTGCCAACGAGGTTAATACCCACGGATGGGGCGCTTTCCTTCTGGGGACCATAAGATACTATACTTTTACCCTCCTTAAAAAGCATTGCCCCTATGGAGTTATTGTTGGGGGAATTCACCAAACAACCCGTATGCAACCATACAACCGGTGTAGAATCGCTACGAATTCTGAAAATATCGTTATATGTGAAAACCACGGTGGTTGAATCTATATTAACGAGAAACACCCTGTAATTTGAATGGGAAAATCCCCAAAAAATTGTAGATCTTTGCAAACTATCAACGAATTCGGACATACTTATATCCCTTATGGGTGTGTCCTGTTCGCACAATTCGGAACGGTTAAGGGAAGAGGGAACAAAACCCCTCATAATAGAAACATATCCACAGGCGTCGTTATTAACGATAAACTTTGAAGCGTGGAGAAGGATTTTCGGTTGAAACCCGTAAAGGTAATGGGTTTCGTAGAATATAATTCTCCTTACTATTTCAAATGCCTTTTGTGGGTCGGTTATGGGTATCCTACCAACGGCCACATCTGGCATAATATCTATTGTATCCGATAACTCGCCGAGTAAATAGTTTCCGTTGTAGTTCCAATCCCCATCTAATGCAGAATAATATGCATCGGATTGCATATCGGTTCCGTAATTGTATTCGTCCGAAGAGGCCATTTCAATCCTTGGAGCCGGAACCACTTCCCTACTCCCCCCTATTAATACGAACCTTATTCCCCAATTGGTGTATGCGTACTTTATAAAGTTCCTTATCTTTTCCTCATAACTCCTGCCCGGAAAGGATGAGTATATATAATTCAAAGTAAAGACCTTTGTCCTTATACCCCTCAAAGTCCTAAATACCGCCAAACTCTCAAAGGGTTGAACCAAGAAAGAATCGGTTATTATTACCATATCAAGGGTTGGCCTTAGGGGTATTGTTGAGAACTTTTCGGGTTTTCCCTTTGGAATTTTGAATATATTTGCCCTTATTCGCTTGTATTCATAAAAAGTTCCATTTTCTCTAACAAGGTTTATAAACGATACGAACGCAAACTTCTTCCCCCTTGAAAACCCGTATACCACTTTAATTGGTTTGTCGGGTATGTTCTCTTCCGGTTCGGAAAAGTATTTTAAATTGTCAAACATGAATTGAAGGTTTTGGGCATATTTCGGTGTGGTTTTAAGTCTTTCATAAGAGATTATATCCACCTTCAAACTTTCCCCGGGATTTAGAGGGATCCTGACGATCTCAACTTTAAAAATCGGAAAATTTGGAATTTCCACCCTGCCTGAAACTTTATTGAAATCTACATTATAAACCGTTCCTATAACGAACAGCATAATATGGATATTTTAAAGCCTTTCAACATTACTCGCCCACTTCCCTTATTTCCGGTATTCTACCCTTAAACCTAATCCACCTTCCGGTTTTATCTATGCTCCACTTCCAGGTTGCTTCATAAACCTTTTTCGTCGGCACATTTACGGCCCTCGCGTAGAAAACGACATAAGTGGAATCCCCTTCTCTCTCAACCCTCCAACCCGTGGTATCGGGCCTGGCGAGTTCCGGCATATACGCCAAATTCCCCGAAGCCGCCGCGCTTATAAGTTTATCCAACATCTTCGGGTCTTTTATATTGCCCTGAATTTGGGCCATATATGTTATAAAGGCTTTGCCACCGCTTATAACTTCCTTTTGGTTCTCGGTTAAACCCGCTTGAACCTTCTTTATTAAGGCTTCATCCGATTGTGTACCAGAGCAAGCCATCACCAAAACCATCAAAGGTAAAATCCTTTTCATAATCAAAAAATTATAAGGGGGGTGGACTTTTCCCGTTGAAAAATTTCTCTTACAGCCTTAAAATAACCAAATGGTGTTAAACGAAAGTATTTTACAGTTGGAGTTAGAGGACAAATGGAATGTGTGGTTTACATTAAGGGATTATCCCTTGGTTGATTTAAGGGAGGTATCCCTAGAAAGCGGTCAGCCTATATCCTCTTTGAGGAGAACGGCGGAATATTTGAAACTTATGGGGTATTTGGATGTTTTGAGTGGTGATAGTTTTAGGTTTAAATGTTCCGAAGAAGAGGTTAAGGTATTGAAGAAAATGTTGGAGGAAAACCTTATGAGGGATTGGGAATTTAACGATTGCCACAGATTGTATTGCGATTTGGAAAATTATGAGAGAAAGATTATAAACAGACTCGTATTTTCATCATCAAAAGTTGGTGTTAGGGTTTTGATGGAGCTGATTGGTAGTAAAGGGTATTTTAAAATTTTGAATTTTGAAAGGAAGCTGTCCCAGTTTTCAAAGGAAAACGGTCTTTTTGTTCCAATATGTAAGGATAAGTCTATAAGGAGGAAGAGCATCACATTTTATAAAGTTTGCTCGGATAGTTTTAGGGATAATATGAAGAAGGTGATAGAAGCCTTCAAACTTTGAGTAATACCCCTTTACAATTCACGACGATGATTCTTCTGTTTGCCAAGTTTACCTTTAATGCGGGCTCTATGAAAATACTCTTCTCGGGTGAAACGATTTATATACTGTCAAATGGGGTTTATATAACAACCGACGAGTATGAGATTAAAGGCTCGTATGGGAAATATTACGAAAACTCGGGTAAGGTTTTTTTAAACGATGCCTCCGTTAAATCTTCCAATTTGTCGTTGTTTGCCAAAAGTTTGTTTTACAATAAGTATAACAAGTTTTTGGAGTTAAAGGGGAACGCATACTTTGAGGACAATTACAGGAGGATTTCGGGCGATATAATCAAGAGTAAAGGGGATTCGGCTTGGGTGTTTGGTAATGTGGATGTGTTATCAAAGAATAGGAATTTAAGGGTTTACGGCGATAGCGCTTTTTATGATGGTAAAAACGCTTACGGATGGGTAAGGGGTAAATCTATGGCCGTTATTCCTTCTTCCGACACCTTAAACATTTTTGCAAGCATGTTTTTACTGCATAGGGATACAACATTTGGATATGGGGATGTTGTAATAAAGTCGGCATCCGCCGAGGCTAAGGGGGATACTTTTGTAGCCGATGTTAGGGGTGATACTTTGAGGAAGGTTTTCCTCTTTGGTAATGTATCCATCGCGTGGAAAAACGGCAAAGGTTATTCAAAAATTGCCGAAATGGTCTTTGAAGGGGGAGAACTGAGAAATTTAGTTTTAAGGGATTCCGCAAGGGTTATATATAATGAAGGTGGAGGGACAATAGAGGTTGAGGGGGGTATAATAAGGGCTAAGGTTGAAAGGGATAGTTTAAAACACATACGGGTTGAGAAGTTGGAAAGGGGTGTTTATAGGTGATTTAACTCAGCAATTTACTTATAATAGCCGAGATAATGGAATAAATTATCCAAGACAGTATTCCCCATCCCAAACTTTCAAAATGAAACCCCTTAACAAAAAGGGATAAGGCTAAGAACAAAAGGGCGTTTAAAATTAACGACCACAATCCAAGGCTTAGTATGGTTAAAGGCAATGTTAAAATCTCAACTATCGGTTTTACCAAGGAATTCATTATACCGAGTAGAAAGGCGGAAAGTATTAACGAATAAGGGTCATTTATTTCAAATCCGGGAATTAAAAAATCGGTTAAAAATAGAGATGCGACATTTACCGCAAACCTCAAAAATAAACCCATCATACGATCTCCGAATTATAATACTTTCACATTTTAAAAAGCAACTTTATAAACTGGACAAAATTCGGGTTAAAAAGGGTCATAGCCAGAATATTAAGGATTATCAGAAAGTAAAGGGTTAGGGTTATTTTGTTAAACTTTGAATTCACATCACTCCTAAGCACATCTATTTTCGCATCCGTTTCCCTCTTGAAAGACTCTAACTTCTCATTCAAAGCTTCGAACCTTGCATTTGTTTCTCTCTGATAGGCCACGAGTTTTTGGTCTAAGGCATCCATTCTGGTGCCCAATTCCTTGTAATATGCTTCTAACTTTTCATCTAAAGCCCCAATTTTTGAGTTTAATTCCCTATGGTAAGCCTCTATTTTCTCGTTCAAGGCTTCAAATCTTGCATTTGTTTCCCTTTTAAACGCTTCAAACTTTTCCTCCAACGACCCTATTTTCGCTTTTATCTCTTCCTTAAAAGTCTGGATTTCCAACCTTATCTCCCTACGAAAATCTTCAAATTCCCTCCTTGTGGGTATATTCTCTTCCGCAAATGTTTCCAAATACTTGGCAATGGCCGTGGCATTTTCGGGACCCATCGTCTTTTCTAATACCTTATAAAGTTCAACAATACGGGGCATATGTAGGTATTATAAGGTTGAAGGTAAATTATGCTTTGTCCCCCTTGATTTCTAATCCTATTCTTAACTTAGACCTGCTTTCGGTTTTGAATCCCTGGGAAACCAAAACTTCAACAACCATCTTTATAGCCTCCTCATCCCCTTCTACTTCCGCAAATAGCATGTTTGTATGCCCTTCAAATACAACGGAATCAAATGTCAATTTAAAATCCCCGTAGTCGTATTCAACCCTTTTTGTGTATGTTTCAAGCAAAACCCCCCTTGTGGTCTTTTCCTCATTAAATTCTTTTTCCGATACCTCTTTTTCCCGTTCCACCCTTTTCACCAATACACCCGATTTTTCCACATCTTTTTTATAAGTCCTAACAATCCTATCCCCAAAAACCCTATACCTTATGGCTTCATCCGGTTTATCGGTTTTAAGATACACATCCCAAAAAGATAATTCCCTTTTACCCTTTGCTTTTAGTCCCATATGTCTTAAAATCCCCAAAACCCTCTCGAAATCTTTATCCGAGCTCAAAATAAATTTCGCCTCAACTTCCATCTATAACATCGTCCGGTTCTATCTCTTTTAAGAGGAACCTCCCCTTCTCATCCATATCCAGGTATCCCGCAAAGGGTTCCCTATCGTGTGGGGTGAATATAATGGCCCTTTCTTTTATGAACAAAGGGTATAGGTTCTTTCTGACAAAAAGCATTTCTTCTGGGTATAAATCGTATCCCATAACATACGGCAAAGGTACATGATGCCTTGTCGGTATAACATCGCCAACAAAAACAAAAGTTTTTTCCGCGTCCTTAATAACCACTATTTGATGCCCCCTCGTATGCCCCCCGGTTCTATAAACGAATATGTTCTCCCAAACCTCCTGTGAACCCGAAACTATCTTTAAATGCCCTTCTAAGGGTTTTATCCTTTCCTGCGGATAGCTCGCCTTACTCCTTTCGTGTGGAAATAAAGCATCCATCCACTCGTATTGTTGAATCACCACGGGGCATTTATATCTATACTCCCCATCCGATACCAATTCCCCGGCATGGTCAAAGTGTAAATGCGTTTGAACTATTAAGGAAACCTCTTGCCTGCCTATGGGGGCATTTTTAAAAGGGTCTTCCTCCTCAACCGCGTAAATATCCTTAAATTTCTCATCCCACCCGGTACCCAAACCGCTTTCTATTAAAACATAACCCTTGTCGGTTTTTACGAGTAATGGATGGGTTGCCATAGGAATCCTATTCCTTTCGTCGGGTTTTATGAGCTTTTCCCAGAGAACCTTTGGGACCACACCGAACATTGCGCCGCCGTCAAGGGCAAACTTACCGGAGTTCAACTGATAGATGGTTATACTCTTACCTTTGAAAACCCTCATTATGGGAACAGTCTCCTACCCCTATAAACCTCCGCAACCCTATCAATGGCAACAATGTAAGCGGCCGTCCTGTAATCGGTATTATATTTCTTTGCGGTTTCCAAAACCTCCTTTGTGGCCCTTAAAAGTATTTTTGCCATACTATTATTAACCTCTTCCTCTTCCCAATAATACCCCATTCTATCCTGAACCCATTCAAGATAACTAACTACCACCCCACCGGCATTTGCCAGTATATCCGGTATAACCTTTACACCCTTTGAGTAAAGTATTTCATCGGCTTCGGGTGTGGTAGGTCCGTTGGCGCCTTCAACTATATACCTTGCCTTTACATTTTGGGCTATCTCGCCGGTTATCTGGTTTTCCAAGGCCGCGGGTACGAGTATATCAACATCAAGGGTTAAGAGTTCCTCGTTTTTTATTTCCTTACCCTTTATGTTTAACCTTTTTACCATTTCGTTTAAAGGAACATACCTCTTTTCGGAGTTTTGAACTTTATACATATCCTTTATTGGGAGGCCTTCCGGGGAATATATACCCATTGTGTGATCGCTAACCGCTACCACCTTTGCGCCCAACCCTTCCAAGAACAAAGCCGCGTGACTCCCCACATTGCCAAAACCCTGAACGGCCACGGTTTTACCCTTTATATCCTCTCCAAAGTATTCCAAAATGCCATTTGTAACAACGCTAACCCCCCTTCCCGTGGCCTCTTTCCTACCTTTTGAACCCCCGATATATAAAGGTTTCCCGGTAACAACGGCGGGTTCGTTATACCCTTTAAAAACGCTATAAGTATCCATTATCCAAGCCATAACCTTTGCATCCGTATTCACATCCGGGGCGGGTATATCCAAATTCGGACCTATAAAGTTTATGATTTCATAGGTGTATCTCCTAGTTAGCCTTTCAAGTTCCCTTTCTGAAAGTTGGGATGGGTCAACCTTTATACCACCCTTTGCGCCTCCAAACGGTATATCAACCAGGGAGCACTTAAATGTCATCCATGTGGCAAGGGCTACAACCTCTTCCTTTGTCACAAGAGGGGAATATCTAATGCCACCCTTAAAAGGTCCCCTAGCGTTGTTGTGTTGGCACCTCCATCCGGTGAAAACCCTTACTTCGCCGGAATCCATAACCACGGGAATGCTAACCTCTATAACCCGCATCGGTTTTATCAGTATTTCCCTGAGATAGGGCTCTAAGCCCATTACATCCATAGCCTTTTCAAGCTGTTTTCTCGCAACCTGATCCGGAGAAGGCCCTTTAATGGTTTCCGTCATAGCCGGGGATTATACCCCCGAAAAACTTTTAAGATATACTACCATTGTGAAAACTCTTCGCTTTCCTCAACAAATACGGTTGGTATGGTATTCTTTATCCTTTCAAAAACCGTATAAAAGTCATCCTCAACATTTCTAACCCATTTACCGTAATTTTGCTGAAAGGCTTTTAAAACTATTTGTTCCTTTGTTAAGGCGTTCTTCAAACCCAGCTCCTTATACCTCTGTTCCAAAACATCCCTAACCTCCATTAAAAGTTTGGCCCTTCTTTCCCGTTCCTTTTCGGCATCCTTTAATGCAAAACTCGTAAAGTCATCAACCTTGTTTAAAACCTTTTCAAAGGCATAACCCGGAAACCTATTTATGTTAAACCTGTCTATTATGAAACCTATGGTTATGTAGTACGCGAAATCTATAAGGTTTATCAGTTCGCTTTCGAGCATATCCGGATTCTCTTCCAGGCCCATCATAAACACCATATAGGCTTGATGTGCTTTATCCCTGAGTGCGGGAGCTTTTTCTATATTCAAACTGATTATATGCTTCATAACATCCCTGGGGAGGATGAGGACGGGTATTTCCCTCAAACCCACAAGTTTTGCCGCCTCCAACCTATGCTGCCCGTTTATAACTTCCAAAAACCCGTCTTTACCCTCCACGGTTATTATGGGTTCAACAAAGCCTATCCTGTGTATGGATTCCGCCAACTGCTTTATCAACCTATCGGATATCTCCCTCTGTATTTCCGGAATCCTAACCCTATCAACGTTGACCAATTCAAATTTTATTTCATAGCCCTTCAAAGGCTCCTTAAAAACAAACCTTTCCATAAGAATATATTTTAAAGTTGTAAGATTTACCGGTATCTTACGGAAACCTTCGGGGAATTTTGCAATAATTTCGGGATTTCAAGCATATCTTCCAAATTAATACTTTCCACCAGTTCAATGAGGCCTTCCATGTCTTCGGTTATTCCAAAAAGGGCATAGTTTAGTGCGGTGTTTATTCCTATGTTTTCAGCCTCATCAAAGGATTGTACAATCTCCGAAATTATCATCTTCTTAACCCTGTTGAAAACTCTCCCATCCGGCTCAAAGTTTTCCACCAACTTTATTATTTCGTCCAAAGGGGGGGATTCTTCAGGGGGGCATTCACCTATTACGGATAAAACATTTGCAATTCTGTATTCGTACAACCTAGCGCTAAACTCGTCAAGGCTACCCCTTTCAACAAGCGTCCAAATTGGGGATGTCCTGTCAAGGTCTAAAATCCTCGTGAAAATGTTAAAAGCCAAATTCGTTTTTATATCTTCCTTTTGCAGCCTCCAAGATACCGCAAACCTGTTTGGGTAATTGTGCTTTTTCAGTAAAATTTCGTTATATACCTTATACGGTGGGAATTGGGTTTCAACAAATTTTGCCTTTTCACCTCTCTTTTCAACCCTTCCAAATGTATTTTCAAGGAGGTTTATAACTTCCGAGTAATCAAAGGGACTTACAACCACAACAAAAAGGTTATCCAAAGAGTAAAATCTTTCATAAAAACCCTTGACATCTTCTAATTTAAGGCTTTTCAAATCGGATTCCCAACCTATTACGGGATGGGAATACGGGTTTTCCGGCATTAGGTGTGCAAATGTTTCCGTCCATAGGGTCTCATCATCCTCATCCTCGGACATGTAGTATTCGTTGAGTATAACCTCTCTTTCCGTTTCAAAACCGTTAAAGGAAAGGTTCTCCACCCTGTCGGCTTCTAAAACCATTGTTTCGTACAATTTATCCGCCGGTATTACCTCATAATAAACCGTTATATCCTTATCCGTGAAGGCGTTGTCGTATCCACCAAAGGAGTCTATATATGCGCTGAAAGGTTGAAAGTTTTTTGTGCCGTTGAACATTAGGTGTTCCAAAAGGTGTGCGACGCCGGTTTTGCCCCTTTCCTCGTTCGCGGAACCAACATTATAAACTACCACCAGCGAGGCCACCTTCTCCTTGTAAGGTACAATTATGCAATCAATGGAGTTGTTAAGATTGACTTTCCTCAATCCTTTTAAGTCTCTCTTTAACATCTTTGAACCTTTTACCTTCCGGATATAGTTCAAGTATTTTGTTGTAAATCTCTTCCGCCTTTGGGTCTTCAAGCATAAGTTCATATAACATCCCCAAGTTGTATAGGAGTTCCTCGTTGTTTGGATATTCCGATAGGGCTTTCTTTAACAATTCTTCGGCCTTCTCGTACTTGTGGTTTAAAATGTAAAACTTTACCTCTTCAAGGATTTCCTCTACCTTCATTTCCACTCCTCCATCTCCTTTAATTTATCGTTTGGGGCGAGGACAACCAAAACATCGTGTTCCAATATGACCGTGTTTGCGGATGGGGGGGCTATGATTTCCTCTTTATATCCCACCATTTCACCCCTTTTATCAAAAACGGGTTGCCTCCTCCTAATGGCCATTACCAGTATGTTATACCTTTTGGTTAGTTCAAGCTCCTTTAAACTCTTATCCCAAAACATCTTCGGTGCTTTCAATTCTACGATTGAATGGTTTTCCCCAACATTAAACTTTTCAAAGAGTTTTGGATACATTAGGTGGTCTGCTATGGATTTTGCGGCATCTTTTTCCGGCTGTATAACCTTATGAACACCTATTTTCTTTAAAATCTTTGCGTGTTTGTCGTTTTCGGCCTTTGCTATAATGTACCTTGCACCCATATCCAATAGGGAAATACATACCAAAACGCTTGCCTCAACATCGTCTCCTATCGCCACGACAACGGCATCAAGATTATGAACGCCCAAAGACCTCAAAAGGGTTTCATCCGTGGCGTCTCCCACTATGGGCTGCTCCGCCAAATTTTCAAAAGCTTGGACGAGTTTTTCATCTTTATCAACGACTATCACTTCATGCCCCTTCTCTATTAATATGTTTGCAAGGGCGGAACCAAACCTCCCCAAACCTATTATGGCTACCTGCATTAAACTATTACCTCCCCCTTGGCATATCTAAACCTTACCCTTTTCGGTTGTATAAGAGATGCGGCAAATATGAGATAACCCGCCCTTCCTATTATCATAGCGAGTATAATCATTAGTTTCCCAAAGGTTGAAAAATCCGCTACCAAACTCGCATTCGGTACCGTCATACTTCCCGTTGATAATCCAACCGTCCCAAAGGCCGAGAAAATTTCAAACAAAAACCTTATAAATCCCACACCGCTTATTACATCACGCTCCGTAAAGGAGAGTATAATAGCCCATAACCAAAGGGTGGAAATTCCCAAAACGAATGTTTGAAAGGATTTAACCACCACCTCGGTCGGTATTTCCCTTTTAAAGGCGGAAATGTGGATCTTTCCCTGCAAAGTTTGGTATATCCATATCACAACTATTGCAAAGGTTACAGTCTTTATACCTCCGGCCGTACCACCCGGCGAACCTCCGATAAACATCAAGGTGGATGTTAGTAAAAGGGAGAAGGGGGACATTTGGGAATAATCTACGGTATTAAACCCCGCCGTCCTAGGTGTAATACTTGCAAATAGGGATTTCCATATACTCCCCCTTGTTTGCCCTTCCAAAAGGAAGAATAACAAAAACGGCACGAGGATTAAAATGGCCGTTGTTGAAATAACCAGTTTGTCGTGCAAGGTTATCATTTTCCCCTTGAAAACAAAATTATAAATATCACCCCACACCTTAAACCCCAAGCCACCCAAAACTATCAAGGTCATAATGGTTATATTTACCAAGGGGTCATTTGCGTAATCCATAAGGTTGTTTGAAAATGTAGAAAACCCCGCATTGTTTAAGGCGCTTATGCTGTGGAACACCGCGTGTCCCAATGCCTCAATGGGGCTGTGGTGTTTGAGAAAGGGAATAAAGAGAAATGGGACGGCTAATAACTCTATTAAAAGCGATATAAACACAATCGTGGTCGCAAACCGTATTATAATACCCAAATCCCCGGAACCCAATGTTGCCAAAATGAGTTTTCTCGCATATATTGAACCCTTTGAACCCAAAGCCGCAAACAGTAAAGCGGTAATGGTCATATACCCAAGCCCGCCTATTTGTATAAGGATGGCTATTATCGTTTTCCCAAATATGCTATACTTTGTAGCGGTATCAACCACTATTAAACCCGTGACGCAAAGGGCGGATGTGCTCGTAAACAGTGCATCAACAAAGGTTAAATCCCCTTTATGGGAAAAGGGCAGGTATAGGAGTATTCCACCTATGAAGGAGATAATAATATACCCCAAAAACAGGGTGGCCGCGGGGGATAGTCGCATTTGTCAGCGGTTTAACCCTTTAAACTCTTCAACTTCAACCTTATCTTTCAATCTCGCCATATTTACGGCCAAAGCCAACCCTATGGAAACCTCAGAAGCCGCTATTATCAACACCAACAAGGCCCAAAACTGCCCCTCTACACCCATAACACCAAATGTTTGGGATGCGGATATTATGGCGAGGTTTGTGGCGTTAAGCATGAGTTCAAGGCTCATTAAAACAACC
Organism: Caldifarciminota bacterium; assembly: GCA_039802605.1. GTDB lineage: Bacteria > Hydrothermota > Hydrothermia > LBFQ01 > LBFQ01 > Caldipriscus. The sequence goes on from JBDRWW010000009.1 coordinate 42,430, forward strand.
AAGAAGTTTTTTCTAAAAATCGCACCAAAACCCCCAATTGCAAAAAGCACAATGGCGAGGGATAAAAGAAAAATCGTATTCATCTTTCCTCCTCCCTCTTAACCAATGCAATGGCGGCAACAATGGCAACCAAAAGCACGAAAGAGGAGAGTTCAAAGGCAAAGAGCCCATCCGTTAGGAGGTACTTACCTATGACCTTTGCGGACATATATGCGGGTTGCAAGGGTTGTACATCGTATGTTAATATCCCGGCTATAACAAATATTGCGAGTAAGATAAAGAATACAAGGGCAAAAACCCCATTAATCCCAAAATCCCTATCCTTTTGGGGTTCCCTTAAATTCAAAAGCATAACGACAAACAGAAAGAAAACCACTATACCACCCGCATACACAATAACCTGAACCAATGAAAGCAATGGGGATTGCAAGAGCATATAGATTACCGCCAATGAAAAGAAGTTTAGCAGAAGTCCGAGGGCGCTGTATAGCGGGTTTGGATGCATAACAACCGTAAACGCGCCAAGGATGGCCGCAAATGCGAATACATAAGTAAGTATATCCACGATATTCATAAGCGGATATTTTACCCCCGTTATTTTTATGTGTGGGTTGTCACTCCTTAACTACAAACGCCTTATAGATAGGCCTATCCTTTACTTTAAGCACATATACACCCGCTTTCAAATCCACAAAGGTTTTGCCAATAACCCTTACGACTTTAACCTTCCTACCCGAGGTGTTGTAAATCTCAACCTCTGCACTTTTACCGGTTTCCACAATTACACCCCCTCTACTACCCATAACGGAAAGGTATAAACCCTTTGATTTACCTTCATCAACACTTATGGGGTCGTCATATCCCAAAACACCGCAATCGGAAACCGGTACGGGTGAATCAAAAATGTAAAATGTTGAACTTGCAAAGTCGCAATTTGATACCAATTCCATACACCCATCGTTATCAACATCAGCAATGGACAAACCCTCAAAATAATCCAAGTCGTATGTCCATTTAACGCTTCCATCCGTACCCCTCAATATAACCAGGTGCGGGCTTGAACCGTACCTCGCTCCGGAAACGATTACCTCAACCTGCCCATCGTTATCAATATCACCTATTTTTCTTGAAAGGGCTTGATAACCGCTTACTGTTCCTGTATAACTCCAAATTATAGAACCATCGGTTCCCCGTAAAGCGTATACACGGCCACTAGTACTAGAAGGTATGCAACCGAATAGGATTTCTATCATCCCATCACCGTTTATATCCCCAGCGGTTGGTGAATTCAAGTTTCCCCAGTAAGAACCACATCCCGAATTCCAGTTCCAATATAGCGTTCCGTCATATCTAAAAGCATACACATTTCCACTTGCGGTGGCCACAACGATTTCCAAGAAACCGTCATTATCAAGGTCTGCAAGAACCGGGTTTCCTTGACCACCCACGGAATAAGACCACAAAAGGGTTCCATTGGTAGCCCGTAAGACTAAGAGATTCCCACCCGCCACGGTTATTAACTCATGCTGGCCATCGTTGTTTATATCGCCTATGGCTATGTTTCCGTAAGTACTCCCAGCCGGATATGTCCATATAACGCTCCCATTGGTTCCCCTTAAAGCGTATATTGTGGAATTACCCGTTATATAAACCTCTCCATATCCATCACCATCAACATCCGCCACGGTTGCTGGGGAATATCCTACCCCCACGCTCTGGGACCAAATTATGCTTCCATCCGTCCCGCTAAGGGCGTAAATCGTACCACCAGCGTGTTCTACGACAATTTCTAGCCCTGCCCTGGTGGGATCCAATTCCCCTACGGCAGGGGTACCCCACCCGGTTGAAGTAGCACCCAAGGACCTTGACCATACTAAAGAACAATCCGTTCCCCTAAAAGCATAAACGGTTGGGGATGAATATGTTAATATGACCACCTCGTTAAGGCCGTCGTTGTTTATATCCGCAACTGCTGGATCCCCCTCACTACCTAAGCCCCCAATGGAACCCGAACACTTTAAATCCGGACCTGTAACGGCACCCTTTAAAAGTTGGATACCCCTCAAAGATGTTGCCCCGTGATGCATCATCCAAGTGGATATAGCGGCATCATAAGGGGGGAAGGATTGCGCAAAAACAACCGCAGGTATAATGCTTAAAACTAGAAATAGCCTTTTCATAGTGCTTATATTCTACTCTTGAAAAGGTTTTTTGTCAAGTACCGTAAAAATGCACCTTTCAAATCCGATTGCCATTTCAAAAGTGGTGGGTATTTCTTTGATCGCTTCCAAAGCCTTTGCTTTATACTTTTCAAAATCGTTCAAAACTTCCCCTATGCCCCTTGCAATATCCTCTGGGTTTTTCTCACACAAAACCACGAATTTACCCCAAACTTCCGCACCATCAACCCTTGTGGCCACGACGGGTGTTCCACAGGATAACGCTTCTAAAACCGGAAATCCCAAACCCTCAACCCTTGAAGTCAATACAAAAACCCCCACCTTTCTATAATATTCAACGAGTTCGTAATCGTCTTTTGGATAAACATGCTCAAAGTTTATACCCAAATCCTTTAATGTTTTATCGTATTTATCCGTTCCGCCGACAAGCAAAACCAAAAATTCAATTTCCCAGCTTTTTAGCATTTTTAAACTATCAAGGAAAATGTCAAAACCCTTACGTTTTTCCTTGCGGGGAATATACATTATTTTTGTTTTGTCCCTTTTTTCATTACCCGGTAAGAACACGCTTTTATCAACTCCGGCCTTTATTAAACAGTGGCAGTTTGTGCGTTTGCATATGGCGGCATTGTATGTTATCCGCTTTACGGGAAACAGATATGTTAGATACGCCAAAAGCTTCATAAATGGGTTTTTGAAAAACCTGTGTTCTAAGTCTTGGACGAAATAAAGGGAGGGTTTAGGTGAAAATAATGCCAAATAAACCGTAGGAAAAAAGTTATAAATTACAATGTCAAAACCCTCCAAGTTTATAATGTTTGCGGTGTAAATTAGGTGTAAAAGGCGGTTTTTAAATGGGGTTTCAAGCATCTTGATTTTTGGGGATATTTTAAAGGGTGTATTACCCCTTCCTTTTGGGTATATTATCCAAACCTCATATTTTTCCGATAAGTAATTTGCTATTTCAAGGATTTTTCTAACGCCTCCATAACTCCCCAGCGATAAAAGGGGTATGCATATCCTCATTAAACCAAAAGAACTTTTATATTGGGAATGGCCTTTTTGTTTATGTTTTTTATCGGGTTTCCTTTTAGTTCAAGTCTGTAAAGGTTTTCAAGGGTGCAGTTGGGTGAAAATTCCTCTATTTGATTGTTGTTTAGAATTAAGGTTTCAAGGTTCTTAAATTCGCAAAGCCAGCTATTAACATCTTTTATCTTGTTATCCGAAAGGTCAATGTCGGTTAGTTTTTTTAATCCGTCCAACCCGTTAATTCTTTCCAATTCGTTCCCCCTAAGGTCCAATTCCAATAGATTCCCACCATAAATTTCCGGCAAACTTTTAAGGGAAAGGTACGACATTTCCAAAATCCTCAGTGTGTTGGGTAGTTTCAGGGTTTGCGGTGCGGAAATCGTATTCCCTTTTTTAATCCTCAAAACCTTCCAATTTAAGCCTTCAAGGGAAATATCGCCTTTTAGATATACGCCCCCTATGCTTTCCAAATGCAGTTCAATGAGGTTTTTAAAACCCCTTAGCCATTGAAAACCCCGTAAATATTCAAGGTTTATAACCCTCAAAAACTTTAAATCGCTTTCAATACCTTCAAAAACATCCAAATCTGCCAAATTCTCAACCGTTAAACTTTCCAAACCCTTTAAACCGTTTAAAAACCCAAATTCCAATCCTCCATCTCGTAGGATCAACCTTAAAGATTTTAGCCCTTTCAAATTCTCCAAATTCCGTAAGTCCAATTCCGAAATATTACCAACATTTAAAGTTAAACTTTCAAGGTTTTGTAAAGAGCATAATTCCGAAAAGAAACCCTCTTCAACCCTATTTGCAACTATCTCAAGGTTCTTTAAACCTTTGAGTTTTGAAAAACCCCTAAACCTCGCAACATCGGTTATAATTGCCAAGGAACTTATACCCTCTAAATCCTCCGGTATATCCACATCCCCCCTACCCTCATATTTCCCCTCCTTAACCCCTTTTAAAGCGTAGAATGGGTTATTTTTCTTTTTAACCGAATTAACAAACTCTTGAAACCCTTCCCGTAAAATCTTTAAAACATCTTCATCTCCGGAATATGCTATAACATTGCCGTTTATGGAAAATAGGGGGACACCGTTTTTATAGTTTTCGGTAATTTCCTTTGTGGATAAGAGCTTAAACTCGTCTCCATTAACCTTAACCGTTAGGCCGTTATAATGTTTAAGCATTTCGTAGTGTTTTTCACTTATAGGTATTTCTTTCAACAAAAATCTTAAACTTTTATCACCCGCACCCCTGTTAAACCTGTACTCCACCTCAAAACCCTCCCCCTTTAACGCTTTAAGCATTTCTTTTATTTCTTCAAATATTTCCACAAGTCAGTATTATAAATTGGTTAAAGGTTTAGTTGGATCTTGTTTCGACCCGTTATAGGTGGGCTAATGACTTTCAACACTCCAATTAGCCCTTCTGTTTGTGTTTCAACCCCTTATAGGTAGGCTAATAACTGGGGTTGGAATACCTGTTCGGTTGTGGCCAGTTCATTCAGTTTCAACCCCTTATAGGTAGGCTAATAACAAAGCCTATCCCCTACCTTTTGGCGCTCCTCATCGTGTTTCAACCCCTTATAGGTAGGCTAATAACCTCACCAAGGTCTATGCGTGCCTTATTGAGATTTTCGTTTCAACCCCTTATAGGTAGGCTAATAACCATTTCAAACATAGCGAGAGTATGTAGAAAGGTGCGTATGGTTTCAACCCCTTATAGGTAGGCTAATAACCCTTGGGTGCCACTCCGTCAGACTCGCCTATCATTATTACCCTTTCCGGGTATTATAA
>JBDRWW010000010.1:0-45571 GCA_039802605.1 Caldifarciminota bacterium
AAGATGGTAGAGGACCTGGTGGATACCATGTTTGCATACGACGGCTTAGGGCTTTCCGCACCTCAGATAGGGATAACTAAAAGGGTTTTCGTTGTGAATAAAGGGGAATTTACGGGAAACGAAGGGGAATTTCAGGTAATTATAAACCCCGAGATAGTTTATTATGAGGGGGAGGAGGTTAGGGAAGAGGGTTGTCTGTCCTTTCCCGACCTTTACTACGAAATAAAAAGGCCATATATGTGCATTTTAAAGGGTTATGAGTTAAAGGATGGTAAAATCGTACCCGTGGAAATAGCCGCAACAGGATTATATGCAAGGGTTTTAATGCATGAAACCGATCATCTAAACGGGATATTGTTCATAGATTACATTGATCCCAAGGAAAGGGTTAAGGTCCTCAGGGAATGGAAACGGGAAATGAAGTTAAAATCATCCACATAAAAGAAACCGATTCCACAAACGAAGAAGTCTTCCGTTTAAAGGATAAATACAAAATACCCTTTTTTGTTGTAGCGGATATTCAAACATCGGGTAGGGGTAGGTACGGGCGAGTATGGGAATCACCCGAGGGTGGTTTGTGGATGACCGGGCTTTTTAAAAAGAGAAATAACAAAGATGGATTTAAGTTTATGTTCGGTTCGGCGGTTGTAGTATATAAGGAATTAAAGACCTTGGGCGTAAACGCAAGGATAAAATTCCCAAACGATATATATGTTGGTGATAAAAAAATTTGCGGGATTTTGGTTGAGGAGAGGGAAGGATTTTTGGCGGTTGGTATCGGTTTAAATGTAAATCAAAATAGGCCTCCGGTTGAGGGTTCCACAAGCATATACATTATTACGGGTGTTTTGCACGATAAAATCGCTCTGGCTTATAATATCGGGAAAGGACTTATGGAAGTTGATCGGAAAAACTTCTCGGATGTCTTCAAAGAATACCGTAATCTCCTTGATACCCTAGGCAAGTATGTAAGGGTATATACCCCATCGGATATGTATGAGGGTATATTTGAAGATTTAACGGAAAACTTGGAGGTGATATTGAGGGGTGAATTTATAAACATTATCCCCGCTGGGGAAGTTTTTCATTTGGAGGAAAATTATGAAAGAGGATACTAAAATTGTTAGGGGCTTGGATGAGGAGTCTTTTCATGAGATGGATGCATATCTAAACAAATCCTTAAACTCCCATAGACTTCCTATATACCAAACTTCAACTTATCTGTTTAACTCCCTTGAAGAGGCTTATTGCGCTTTTACGGGTACAGAACACCACCACATATATGCACGGGTTAGCAACCCAAACGCCCTATATGTGGGGGCTAAGGTGGCCATACTTGAAGGTGCGGAGACGGGAATAGCCCTGAATTCGGGTATGTCCGCAACACTTACGGCCCTTATGACTATATTACGACCGGGGGATACGGTTATAGTATCAAAACCCGTATACGGGGGAACCGCCGAATTAATGGAATTCTTAATGGAGTTTGGTATAAAGGTGATCTTTTCGGGTGCCGAAAGGATATACGAAGATTTGGAAAAACTGGATTACAAGGTTTGCTTTATAGAAACCCCGGCAAATCCAACACTGGACGTGTTTGACATTGAACTCATATCAAGGCTCTGCAAGGAAAAGGATGCCATTCTAATGGTTGATAACACCTTTGCAACCCCCTATCATCAAAAACCTATACTCTTGGGGGCGGATGTTGTGATCCACAGCACTACAAAGTACCTTTCCGGACACGGTGATACCATAGGAGGCGTAATCGTCGGTTCGGAGGAATTCATAAAGAAGGTTTTATACACGATGAAACTTTTCGGTACGATTATGCAACCATTTAACGCTTGGCTAACGGCAAGGGGTATAAGGACCTTGGCTGTTAGGATGAGAAAGCATTCCGAAAACGCATTAAAGATAGCCCAATATCTGGAAAGCAGGGAAGAAGTTTTAGAGGTATATTATCCCGGATTGCCTTCCTTTAAGTATTATGAAATAGCCAAAAAACAGATGCAAAACGGATTTTCCGGAATGGTTAGTTTTGTCCTTGACGGAACCAAAGAACACTTACAACATTTTATAAAAAACCTAAGTATGTTCCATTTTGCCGTATCCCTTGGAGATACGGACAGTTTGGTCACCGCCCCCGCCTTAACCACCCACGCCTTAGCACCAATTACGGATTTTCCGGAAAATCTTGTAAGAATGTCCATAGGCATAGAGGATGCCGATGATTTAATCCAGGATATAGAGAATGCTTTGAGAAAAACCTTCCACGGTGAAAGGGTAAAGTAAAGGGGAAAATCCGCCCATATAATATTAACTTGCTTTTTGGAAGTGGTGAAAATCGCCTTGTAATAATTAACAGAGATAAGTTTGTGGAAGTTTTGGATAAACTTTTGAAAGTGGAAGATATTCGGGAATTAAGGGTTAAAATAAGGGATTTAAAATCAAGCCTTACATCCACGGCTAAAGACAAAATTGGCATTTTAAATATTTCTAAAAACGGTGATACCGTTGAAATGAAATACGATTACATAATGGATGAACTAACGCAAATTGAAAAATCCCTAACATTGGAAAGGGCAAAATATTACATAAAGAGGTTAAAAAAATCACTTACGGAAATTAAGACTGGAAAGATAAACGATATAAACCTTAACAGGTGGAAAGAATACAACGAGATAATTACGGATAGCCTGTGGATATTTGAAAAAAGGGATACTTCCGGGGCACACCTTGGATGGTATTGGGGTAATTTCATTCCCCAAATCCCGAGACAACTAATGTTAAGATTTACAAAAAAGGGGGATTGGGTTTTAGACCCATTTGTTGGAAGCGGAACAACATTGATAGAATGCCGTAGATTGGGGAGAAACGGTATAGGGATTGAGATAAATCCCGAAGTTGCAGAGAAGGCGAAAAGTTTGATTGAAAAGGAGCCGAATAGGTTTAATGTTATAACCGAGGTTGTTGTTGGAGATAGCGGACAAATTGATATTGGAAAAGTGTTAAAACGGTGGAACATAAGCAAGGTTCAACTTATTATTATGCATCCCCCTTATCATGACATTATAAAGTTTAGCAATGATCCAAGGGATTTATCAAACGCGCCGAGTGTGGAAAAGTTTTTAGAAATGTTCGGCAAAGTATTGGATAATGTTTCACAGTTTTTAGAAAGTGGGAGATACTTGGGAATTGTTATCGGGGATAAATATTCAAAAAGAGAATGGATACCCTTAGGGTTTTATGTTATGAATGAGGTATTGAAAAGAAAAGAATTTACGCTAAAAAGCATAATTATTAAGAACTTTGAGGATACAAGGGCAAAAAGGAATCAAAAGGAGTTATGGAGATATAGGGCATTAGCAGGAGGTTTTTATGTGTTTAAACACGAGTATATTTTGTTGTTTTGTAAAAAGGAGAAGAAAAAATGCTAAGGGGACATGTTTTTATTGTGGATGAAAACACATTACCAATACACTTGGAACATCGGTTCGTTGGTACGAGTTCTAATGAAAGGGATAAGAATATAAGCCTTTTGGCTGATATGCTTAGAGTGAAAAAAGGTGATTTTGTGTTTTTCTATATTGAAGGTAGTATAACCAAGAAAGGCAGATTTTTCGGGATATTTAGAGCCGTAGATAACGAAGTTTATCACCTAACGGGAAACGATGCACGACAACCTGGTTTGCCAAAAAAGTTGATTTACAGAAAGAAAATAGAACCTTATGAAGTATATCCGAAGGGTGTTTTAGAGTGGATTGCTTTGGACAAACTACCGACCTATGCAAAAGAAATTCTTTGGACTTTAATTTATAGAAAAATGAGAGGGAAACGCGGAAATACAATGTTGTTCCCTTGGGAAGTTGATAAATTGATTTCTTTGATAAGAGATGAAAACAATGGCCTATGTCTATTAGGGCAAAACTTTACATTTGATAGGAGCAAGTATAAAATAACCTCTGGAACTCAAACCTATAATCATAATATTGGAAAACCCATTCAAATTTCATTAAAGGATATTAACTCTGAAACCGCCTTTCAAGCGTATATATTACAAAATCTGAGTATAGGAAATAATAAATTCTTGCCTGAAATTTTCGGCAATAATATCGTATGGATAGGTAATGAAGTTTTTGCCGGTTCTGGTATGCAAAAGATAGACATTCTCACAATAGAAAAAACAGACGAAACAAAATATTTTTTTAGAATAGTAGAGTTAAAATATCCGAAATCCGGCACAGGGGTAAATTTTGCCCCTATGCAACTTGAATATTACATAAATTGGGCAAGAGAAGATATAGGCGGGCATCTTATTGGAGCAAAAAAGTTTAATATAAAACCTATACTCTTCTGCCTTACCCATAGATTCAACTCCATACCGAGCGAAGTTATTAAACAAATTCAAACCTTGAGTAACATCTCAAATTCTCCGGAAATATGGGAAATGGATTATGATGGGAAAATCAATAAGGTTTTATAAGAATACACCTGCTTTTAAGCATAATCAAAGTAGATAAAGGGTATTACTATTTACTTGACATCCAAACCGAGTTTAGGCATAATTGAATGCTCGGACCACCATACCGGGGGGGAAACACCCGGTCCCATTCCGAACCCGGAAGTTAAGCCCCCCAGGGCCGATGATAGCCTCGCCGCGATGCGAGGCGAAAGTAGGTCGTGGTCCGGGTTCTTTTTTTTATTTATACCTCAACTTTAAAATTCCAGTATGCCCGTTATAATAACTTTTCTCGTTTGGGAAAGGCGCATAGACGGTGGCGATAACGACATGTGCTATAAGGTAATGGTTGATAACGGACAACCGGTTATATCCGGAAACTACGGAAACAATGTTTATGTGGCACAACTAAATCCCGCGGATGGTTCATTTTTATGGCAGTATATCTTTGCATTTCCCGGCACGGGTAGGAGTAATGTGAAGGATTTGGGAATAGATCCAATTGATGGGTATATCGTGGGTGCGGGGACATCGTATCCTTATAGCGGTGATAATACCGCATGCGGATATGTTGTTAAACTGAACTCCGGTATTAAGGTTTGGGATTACATTGATAGCATTGGAGGTTGTTCAAGAAGACCGGGGTTTTCGGGTTTAACCGTAGATGAATATACAAGCTCCTATTATGCATACGGTACGGATTATGAGAATTACAGTTCAAGTTGGTTTGGTTCAACCCGCAGGTTTACGGTTAAGATTAACAGATCCACAGGGCAAAGGCTCTGGATTTATGAACCCGGAGGTTATACCTATACCGATGGTTATACGAATCCCGATACAACATTGATATTTGTGGGTTTTGGTGCAAGGGGAGAGGTTCAAAAAATTTCAACGGGTGGAAGTCAGATTTGGAGTTATACCGATCCCTCAAATAGCCGTTATTACGGTGTTTATACGGGTTCAAACAAACATCCCATTGTTATAGGTTATTCAAGTGATGGAAGGCCTAACGAAGATTTTGTGGTTATACAATTCCAGAGGGAAACGGGGGGTATAAGGTGGAGGTATTTTAAAAATGGCGGGGGTAATTCAACGGATGCCGCAATGGATGTCTTGGTTGATGGAAACAACAGCATTTATGCGGTGGGATATTTGGATAACGGGGTATCAAGACTCGATGGTTATGTTGTAAAACTTGACAGTATGGGCAATATGATTTGGCAATATACATATAACGGCCCCGCAAATTCTGACGATTACTTTGATGGCATAACCCTTATGTCCGATGGGAATATATTGGTTTATGGGTATTCAACGGGGATGGGTTCGGGTTTGGATTTCTTCCTCGTTAAACTCAATTCAATAACCGGCGATACGATATGGACTTACAGGTATAACTCCCCCTACTCCGATAACGATGCGGTTATGTCCGTTGATACATACGGTGGGGATGTCTATGCGTGTGGTTATTCTTATTCTACGCCTACGAACAGGGATATACTTGTTATAAAACTATCCGACCCAACATCCGTAGAGGTTTCAAAGGAAAAAACCAAGACCTGCAAAGGTGATATAAGAATTTATGATATTTTGGGTAGATATGTCGGTAATTCTACAAAAAATTTGCGAAGGGGTGTGTATTTTATTAGGTGTGAAAACGGGTTAGTATCAACTATACGATTACATTAAACTGCAAAATTGCAAGGTAAAGTATTATGGAAATTGCATTTAGAAGGCTTCCAAGTTTCATATCCGCAAAAAATCTGACAATTAGAGATAGGTGTAAAAGTGCAAAAGGTATGTACAACATCGGGCTATAGGAGGATTTCTTACCCATTATTGAGGGGAATATCATGGGTGCATGGGCAAAGATCATTCCGAAAACAAAACCCAGGGTTATTGAATGTATCTTTAAATCGTAGGAAAGGCCAAACATCCACCCCAAACCCCCAATCAACAGCCATATATATCCGGCCAATAGGTTTATGGCAACAAACCTTACAAGACCCCTGCCCTTGATGTTATAACCATAGTGCCGTAAGTAAGAATGAAATACCCTTTAAAACATCATAAGGGATTACCGATGTTAAACACATAAAAAGGACGACTACAAAAAATGTAAAATTTCTTCCCCCTCTTTTAACAAACATTACAGAAAGTTCCCACCTCTCCGCTCCTATGGTTAAAATCAAAAAAGATAACCAAAAACTCAATACGAAGTTTATACTAAAACCTAAGACATACAAAATCCCCCCTATTCCCAGTAATATAGCTCCTAAGGCCATAATAAACCATTGAAACCTAAAACCGTAAAGTTTGATTAGGTAAAAAAACGCAAAGGCCAATATGAAGGATGCTAAGACCCCAATTAGTAATAAATCCCTTTGGAAAAGGGATAGTATAGAACCTAAGGAGAACAAAACGGGTGATAAGTATATCCACCCCTTTCTTATGGCCACAGCCCTTTCAAGGGCTATTAATGTCCCCAAAAACCCGAATATCATAACAACCGAATGGTTAAAGGATTAAGAATACACCGATTGGCACTAAGGGTTGGGTTTTGCGAGCCAATATCATTGTATTCTACGGTTGATGAGTTTGTGATATGGGTCAAAGACTACCTTATCGGGTTTAAAGTCTAAATTAATCCTCAATTTCCCGTTAGTGTCCTTTATCCTAACCCGCTTAACCCCCTTTAAATCCTTTCCTTTATAAAAACCAACTTCAACCACATCATCCGGTTTAATCTCCCTTTCGTTTCCCTTTTCATCGTATTCAAACTTTTTGAAACTATAAGATACAATAACAACACCGTTTTCATACTTGAAGTTTTCAACATTAAAATCGTAAACGATTATCCTTTCATACCATCCCTTTATTTGGTATAACGCATTTAAAAAGTCCAAAGGTGTGGGATATGGTAGGGATTTATATCCGTAATTTTTTATAAATTCCTTTAAAACGCTATCAAACCTTGAAAAACCAATATAGTCCGCCGTTGAATAGTTTATAAGGCCACCTTTGTTGTAATGCACATACATCTGCCCTTCGCTTAAATACAAAGGTGTCTCCTTATATGTTTCGCTTTTCCTACCCTTTAAGTATCTGTCTATTTCGTGTTTTAAAAACTTACCCACATTTCCCTCACCGTATATTTCTTCCATAACCCTAATGCCCGTATATTCCGCAAATGATTCTACTAAGAAATGCACACCTTTGGTGTATGCGGGTGAGAGTATATGACCCCACCATTGATGACCCACCTCATGGCCCGTTACGAAAGACACATAATCTATATCCCCCTTTCTAACATCCGCCAAAAACCCAATGCCTTCCGAAAAGGGTATTATAGTTGCTAAGGATTGTGCAAATGAACTTACCCGTGGAAATTCAACTATACGCAGGTTTCCGTGGGGATAGGGATATAGTGTTTGTAGGTAATCCAAGGCGGTTTTCATGGCTTTGAACATTTTGTCTATGTTATAAGGGTGTATGTAATATATGGTTAATTTAATGCCCTTATATGTTGTGCTATCAACCTTGTATTTCCCACTTACAAAAGCGTAATAGTGGAGTATGGGTTTTTGGGATTTGTATTTAAAGCAATTCCTGTTGCTTTCCCTCCAAGTTTTAACCAAATCGCCCGGCGATAATGCCACCTGATCCGGAGATGTGCATAAAATTGCCTCAAAATTAACCCAATCCGCATCCCTTACGAACGAATAGTATTTATAAAATTCATCGTCGGGATTTGGAAACCTTTCCCTTTCGGGCAATTCGTATTTTTTCCTAAGGGTTCTGTTTGTCAATTCCATACTCCTATCATATCCAAAGGTTGGATAATCCCCGTTTGTAAATGTTCCGTTATAGAAAACCCTACATCTCGTATCGTGCCCATCAATTATACCATTTGGCTCACAAGAGATTTTAAATTCCACATAAAAACTATCGCTGGGGTTTAAGGGTTTTTCAAATGTGTATATATCCACACCTAAAACGGTATCATGAACAATCCTTTTAACGGGAATACTGAACTTCATAAACTCCAACCTCTTATAGCTACTATTCGGAACATTTACGAAAAGGGTTTCAATTGGAATATCAAACTTGTTTTTCAACTTAAACTTCCCGTATGTGTAAATAGACCTCTTGTACGGATATATATCCACTTTAAAGAAAACTTCGGTTATTTTTGGTATGTGCATCCTCTCGTATTTTGAATATTTTCTTTCATATTCAACGCTCAAAAGCCTTTCCTCCTCTCTGCTCTTGAACTCGTTCAATACATAATGGTTGTAATATAGATAGGAGAACAAACCGATGAAGATAATCCCAGATGAAAGCAGGATAAATGCATAAATGCGGCTGAAATTCATCTTTATGGCTTTTATCAAAGGAATACCTATTTTTAACCTTTGCGATAGCAAACCCAAGGTTATAAATATAACCGTAAGGGAAGACCAATAGGCCTTATAGAGTAGTAGGGGTTTTAAAAAGTGCCCGTATCCGTAAAAATCACTGTAAGTAATACGGGGAACAAAGGGATAATGGAAGATACCCATTTGAAAGACTTTTGTTTCAAGGTTTGAAAGGAATAAAACCGCCAAAAAGTATGCCATAAAAACCATATGCGCCAAAAACTTATAGTTTATAAGCGAATGTATGAAAAACGCTAAAGCGGAGAACATAAAGGCATATGTCCAAACTTCAAGGAAAAGCCTCTTAAAATACACACCTAACTCAAAGTTATAATACCCCTTATAAATCTGAAAACCAACACCAACCGCAATGTATATTAACATAAGAAAGGCAAAGAACAGAATAACCGCTAGAAACCTACCGATGAAAAGGTGTAAGGCCATGGGTGATGAATAAACCAATTCAAAGGTTTTATTCTCTGCATCCCTATGGATAATCTCTCCAACAAGAAAAGTTGATAAAATTGCTATAAAAAGTAAAGCATTACCAAAAGTGAAATCCGTTAAAATGTAGGTTGCTGGCAAAACCGGGGTATCAAAAATCATATTCATACCTGTAAAACTTATTACCAAGGTTATTATGGAAAATAGGACAATGGCCAAAACAACATACGATTTATAAAATATTGAGATTTCAAACCTTAATGTGTGTAGCATAAACGAAAATACGGAAAATATTGGTTTAAATGTGGGCTTTTCTATTCTAACAACCTCACCTTTTACCTTTTCCTTTTTTGATTTTACAATACCTACCTTAAATGAAAACCTATAATAAGCCCATAGAATTACCATAAACCCTACAAAAGACCATATTAAGCGGTTTAAAACTATTTCCCTTGTCCAAGGGATTTGCAAAGTGTTTAACTGTGAAGTTGTCCAGTATTCCGTTGAATCAATTAAAGGGGCTATTCCCAATGGGTCAAGGATTATTGCCAAAAGCTCCCATTTTAGGGTTGCGGATAGGGTTCCGGAAATGATGTAAAACACTATAAAGGCAACACCTCCAAGATACCCGATAATTGCGGAGCGGGTTAATGATGTAAGGGAATAGAAAACGGTAGCCATAAAGAAAGTGTCTATAATTCCAAACTGTAATAGGGGATTAATGTAAGACCATAGGTTTATTGGGCCTATTTTTTCCTTGGGAACCCAAGGGGCAAGGTTTCCCAGAAACATACCCAGAAGAACCATAATGAAAATTACAAAAAGTATTAGCGTGCTACCTATAAACCTTCCCCAGAAATAGGAACTCTTTTTTATAGGTGATGTGAAAAACAGTTCATAAACATTATCTCGGAAATCCCTATAAGCGGAATTGGAATTTAAATATGCGGAGATAAAAGCGCCGAAAAATAGGGTTATAACATATGCATAAGATATCATATATGGGGAGTTCTTAAAAATAGGGGTTTCCGTACTTCCAAGTTTTATGAAATCTGATGTTATTAGTAAGAAACCGAAGAGAATTAGAATAAAAGAGTTGAAATAAAACGCCCTAGTCCTAAGCCAAAACCTGATTTCAAATAGTATGATATCCAACATGATAGAAATAAACCTCCTCTAATGTGGGTTTAACGCTTTGCCAATCCGCGCCGAGATTTTCGTCGGAATATATGGTTATGTAAGCTTTACCACCCCTAAGGAAAAAGTTTAAAACCCTACATTTTTGAAACATTTCTTCGGCTTCTTTTTTATCAATTTGTTTTTGAAATACCTTCCCATCTATGGATTTTATTAAACCTTCCGGATTTCCTTTAACCACTATTTCACCATTATTTATTATAGCAACTTCATCGCATAAGTCTTCAACATCCCCAACTATATGCGTGGAAAGTATTACAACCCTATCTTCCGCTATATCGGATAAAAGGTTTAAAAATCTCCTCCTTTCGGACGGGTCTAAACCCGCCGTTGGCTCATCCACTATAAGTATTTCCGGATTCCCGAGTAAAGCAACCGCTATACCAAATCTCTTTTTCATTCCACCAGAATATTCACCGAGTTTCCTCTTCCTATCATTCCACAAATTCACAACATGCAAAACATAATCAACAACTTTTTTCCTATCATTACCACTATAACCCTTTAAAGCCGCAAAATGAGAAAGCATATCATAAGCGGAAATATTTGAATAAACCCCAAATTCTTGCGGTAAATAACCCAAAACCCTTTTAAACTTTAAAGGTTCCTTAAACACATTTATATCCTTCCAATAGACCTCGCCTTCATCTGGATCAAGGAGTGTGGCTATAATCCTCATTAAAGTGGTTTTTCCCGCACCGTTAGGACCCAAAAGCCCAAACATTCCGGAACTTATCGCAAACGAAACCTCCTTTAAAGCCTTAACTCCTCCGGGATAAGTTTTACTCAAATTGACAACCCGTAGCATAAGGGGTTATTGTAAGGGTGAAGAATAAATACAGTTTTAAAAAGCCCTTCACATCCGGTATCGTAAAGTTAAACTAATAAAAATAATTTTTTAAGTCAATTTTTAAAGATTTTGACTTTGTAATACAAAGCACTTTGCAACTATATAATACTTTCTTGTGAAAAACTTCTGGCCATGGCTTGTAGCCTTGGGTACACCCATAGGGATTATATTAATATTCACATTGGCATACACATTTATGTACTCCGCGAGAATTCCCCAAGATAGGATACACGAGGTTATTTCCAGTTGGGCGATTGTGCTTATAGGTATAAACATCGCTATCTGGACGGTAATATCCGTTTGGAGGATTAAGGAAGACTTAACCTTTAACCCCTTTCAATGGAAGGGATACAACGAACTCGTGGCATTTCTCGTAGCGTTTTTAGGACTTCACATATTGGGAATAATTCGCCGACTATTAGATTTAGAAATCCCCAATCCTGTGAATTTTAGTTTTCCAATCGGCTTCTTATCTTTTATATGGGCCTTTGAGGAAGTGATTTTTAGGGCTTATGTATTTAACGCTTTTGGGGGTATTTTGGGATATATAATTTCCACCATATCCTTCGGACTCCACCATATTGGCGCGAGCTTCCAATACTTTTTATATGCATCAATTGGGGGTTTGATTCTCGGAGGTATATATTGGAAAACTGAGGCTTTTTGGGGCGTGTTTTTTGCATAAGGAGGTGCGACCATGAAAAGGGCGACCTTATTAATTGTATTAGGCATAAGCCCGCTTTTTGCGGGTGGCGGATTTGGGTATTGGTTGGCGGGTTTGGGATACGGCGAAGTTCCCGCTGTGAGCGGGTATCCCTCACCGAAAAATTACGGGTTAATGTGGGGAGGGGAAGGTTATGGCATATGGAATAAATTCATATTCGGTGGGGGTGGATATGGGATTAACGGGTTTTCATCCGAGGGCAGTGGGTTCGCATCATCATCCGGTATATGGGCGGGATACTTCTCTCTTGGATACGCGATATTAAAAAGCGAAAAAATCCTACTGTTCCCATCCGTACGCATAGGTGGTGGTGGTTATAATTTGGAAATTAGGGAGATAAAATCGGGTTCTTATAACGACTTTATACAAAATCCACCGAAATACATACTTATTTCCTCAGCGGGATGGTATGGCGGCTTATCTTTGGGATTTATGTATAGAACACCCGTACTTTTGGGGTTAAACGCGGGTATAGGCTATGTCTTTTACGCGGGGTATTACATAAACGAAAATGAGGTTCGTAATTCTCCGGAATACAAAAAACCCGCTATGTGGATGAACCTTATAATAGGAGGAGGCTATTGGAAGTGAATAGGGATGATTTGAAAAGGGTTATTGAGGAGATAGATGTTTTACTCCTTTTGGCCGAAAGGGGTAGGAAGGAAAGGAAATTCTTCGCTTGGCAGATGTTTATATGGGGTATGTATGGGTTTATAAACTTGCTATTTACACTCTTTAACATCCAAGAGAAGATACCGGGAACGCTCTGGTTCCATACGGTTTTTGTGGCATTTTTCCTAAGTACAATAACCGTGGCGGGTCTAAAAGCATCCCTCTTGTGGTTCCCCGGATATGTATTAACGGTTTTGGTCTCGTACTTTAAAAACCCCACATTAACGGTTTCGTTTATGGTGTTTATAATAGCGATACTATCCGCAATAATATATGGTAAGTTGTCAAAATGGGAAAGTCGCAAACCGTCTTTAACCGCATACATAGGTATATTCTGGGGGTTAATTTTTGGGTCCTTTTGGTTTAACATAGCGGTTTTAAACTTGGATTTCGGTGCGTACTTCAATGCCTGGATAGCTCAGCTGTTTTCTGCGTGTATATTCATAAGCGGTGTTATAATGAGGGTTCTTATGATTTTCGGTGTAATTCTCCTTTTCGCCTTTCCCATACTCCTAAAAATGGGCGATTTTGCATACTTAACAGGTTATACGATTTCTGCCCTTGTCTTATCATCAACGGGATTATTCTACTATCTTAAACGGTGATAGAAAAGTTAGACCCAATAATACACAACAGGGTTAGGGTTGGGATATTGGCCCTTCTGTTTAAATATGGGCGAATGGAATTTAAGGAGATAAGGGACAGCTTAGGCTTAACCGATGGGAACTTGGCTTCTCACCTTAGGATACTTGAGAAGGAAAACATAGTCAGGTACATAAAGACATTTAAAGGGAGAAAACCCGCAACATATTACGAATTGACGGAAGAGGGTAAAAAAAGGTTTGAAAACTATCTGAAAACCATAAGAAAACTCCTAGAAGATTTGGAAAAGTAGGGGGTGTGCTAAGCAGGAAAATGCTCACCTTATTAAAATTTTATAAGCCTTCCCGTTTAATACGATAAAATATACCCCCTTTCTCGGCACCCTCACAAAACCTTTATCCTTTATATAAGCTTCTAAAACCTTTCTCCCTGAGGATGAAAACATTTGCAATCTTTGTTTCCCATAGTTTTCTATATATACCCATTCCCCCCTAACTTCCACATTAACCCGTTTTTTAATGGGTTGTTCGTTTATACCGGTGCCGGCATAGGTTCGGCTGTATATACTGGGCATGACCTCACGGGGATATACCAGGGTATCAACGGTTGAAGTCCTCGTATGATAAATGTAATCGTATGTGGTATAACCAACGGAATCAACCGAGTAGAGGATATATCCAATACCCGCAACATAAACGAATTTCACATAATCCGCCATAAGGTATTCGCGGTGTAAGAGTATTAGGGTATCTCCCAAGGTGGTATCTATGGATACGGTATCGTATTTTGGCAACTTTACACGCCTGTATATGGAATCCGAATAAGTTATAACCGTATCCCCGTTTATGTATATGGTGCGCATTGTTGAAGGGTAAATATAAATGCTGTCGTAATACCCATCAATGTCAAAATCCCCATAGGAAAACCATTGCATAAGGGGGACACTACATGTATTCTCCAACGGTGGGCGGGAATTTTAAGCCCCTTATACCCATATAATTCATCATCAAACTGTACATATCCCTCCCGTGGTTTTCTACGAGATATGTTCCGTCAAAGTATGCTATAACGGTATCTCCCGGTGGGATGTGATAGTTCATACTGTATATAACGGCCCTATTTACGGGTGTAGAAAAATAACACCTTGAACCCGAACCATCCCATGTATCAACAACCGCCACACTATCCACATCAAATCCATATACCATACCCCCCAAGTTATAAACCTTTGCCACACCCGGGAAATATCCCGCAAAAGATAGGTCGGATATTAACCAAAGCATCTTAAAAACCTCCTTTTATCCACCTTAAACCCTTCATGGTTTGTATTGCAACATTGAAGGTTATGCTGTCTGGTGTTATGCTTGCTATTCTTATCTTCCCAAAAAAGTCGTTTATATCAATGCTTCCGTTATCGTCAAACCATAGAGCATAGGCTTTGGAAGGTAAAACCTTTAATGTATCGTAATATTGCGATACATCGGGGGCTATATAGGAAGTAATTTCGGATGAAATTTTACACCAACCGGATGTCCCGTTTAAAGAAACCACCATAACCGTGTCGTTCATTTTTATAAACTTGAAACCCTTATATCCCGTTGGAACAGAATTTCCTGAAAATACGACATATCCCAAGTCTTTAAACGCAACCGCGTTATTACAGGTATCGTAAAGGCAAAGGTTAAAGGTGTATAACTCCATAGGTCTTAATACGGTTCCCCCGTCGTTGTTTCCCCTTGCATCCATATAAAGTATCTCAACGGTTTCATAAGGCTCGGAGATTTCCAAGGTGTATGTGGTATCGCTCATAACCGGTGAGGAGTATATTCCCGTTCCATCTCCCCTTAGGATTATTTCCCCGGATTCGTCGGAATTCTCTACACTATAACTAACCACCAACCTCGTGCCATCGGTTGATGGCCTTCCCCAAAAGGATAACCTTGGTACCTTGGGGACACATGCCAAGATCACCAGAGAAACCAAAGCCAACCTTTTCATTTTAAAACCTCCTTTTTTATATTCCCGTTAATAAAAATAAAATAAACACCAACCTGCCCGATGGATCAAAGATTTTTACGGGGATGGGCTCGCTATCCGGATACCCCTTACCAACCATAAGCAAGAAGACTAGCAAGAATTTGAGAGAATTTGAGGAGAGACCCAGAAACCTTAAACCTACGGCCAAGAATCCGATTTAAGGTTATCGTTAACATAAGAATGTATTATAAGGGTGAGAGTCTTATTACGGATACACCTTACCCTTTACCAACGACCAGAGTTCCACAAATTCCCTTCTAATACGAAATGCGTCATCCGTTTTATAACTTTCAACAGCTCCTTTTATTTCCTCTGGTAATTCGTATTTTTCCGATTTGTACCTTTCCAAAATCTCACCAACCGTATGCGTGTATGTTTTTCCCGTTTTAAACTCATCGCTTTCAAGGAGGTATATTAAAAAGTGTTGGTTTGTTTTTGGACCTATGAAAAGGGTTTCTTCCAATGCGTTTATCAATTTTTTCCTAGCCTGCTCTCTATCCGGAGCATATGATATTATTTTTGCTATCATGGGGTCGTATAACGGTGTTATTTCCGTCCCTTCATTTATACCGGTATCAACCCTAATGCCTGGTATATGCGGGAATTCAAGGGCTAAAACCCTTCCGGAAGATGGTAAAAAGTTGTTTTCGGGGTCTTCGGCGTAAAGCCTAACCTCAATTGCATGCCCCCTCTTAACGATATTTTCAAGTTTTAACATATTACCCCGTGCAACCTCAACCTGCAACCTTACCAAATCTAAACCCGTAACCATTTCCGTAACCGGGTGTTCCACTTGTAGGCGGGCATTAACTTCCAAAAAATAAACATCTCCGTTTTCGGAAACTATAAACTCGCATGTCCCCGCGTTTTCGTAATTAACCCCTTTCCCTATTCTTATCGCATAATCGTAGAGTATTTGCCTTATGTTTTCGTCTATGCCGATAGATGGGCTTTCCTCAACTATCTTTTGGTGTCTCCTCTGTAAAGAGCATTCCCTTTCACCCAAGACAAAAACATTGCCGTATTTATCACCGATTATTTGAACTTCAACATGCCTTGCGGGGAAAACATACTTTTCCGCAATTAGCCTCTTATCCCCAAAGGCGGAAAATGCCTCCCTTTGTGCGGATAATATTAACTCCTTTAAGTTTTCCTCGCTTTGAATCAACTTCATACCCTTACCACCCCCACCACCCACCGCCTTTAACAAAACCGGGAAACCCATATTTAATATACCTTCGTATATCTCATCCGGATCTTCCGATGGGGGTAAGCCGGGAACCGTTGGCACACCAACCTTTTGGGCTATCTCCTTTGATTTTGCCTTATCCCCAACCAATTCCATTGATAAAGGCCTAGGCCCTATGAATTCCAAACCCGCATCAAGAACCGCTTGTGCAAACCTTGGATTTTCGGCCAAAAAGCCGTAGCCGGGGTGTACGGCATCGCAACCGGATTTAACCGCTACTTTTACGATTTCATCTATGTTTAAATAACTATCAACCGGATAGGCTTCATCCATCACATACACAAAAGGCCAATCTTCGTCGGCCTTTGTAAAAATCCCAACGGTTTTTATATCCAATTCCTTCAATGTTCTCGCAACCCTTATTGCTATCTCACCCCTGTTTGCTATGAGAACTTTTTTAATTCCCATAAATATCCTTTAAATCGTAGTATGTCTCCTCATACTTTTCAACGAACTTTTCGGGTTCTTTCAGGATTTCTTCAACCTTTTCCGTTGAGAGGTTTTTAATTGGTGTCCCGTTTATCAGTGCGGCCGGGGCGTAATCGCATAAACCTATGCATTCAACCTCCTCATATGTAAAGTTTTCATTCCCTTCACCCAGTTTCTCCCTCAGAATTTTCAAAATCCTATAAGCCCCCGCCTCCATACAGCTCAAATTCGTACATAGGTGTATATGGTATTTTCCGGGCTTTTCCTTATGGAACATGTGGTAAAAGGATGCAACGCTCATTATTTGGTCTTCGGAATAACCGAGTACCTCTTCTATCGTTTTTATACCTTCGGGATGCAAATAACCGTATTCGTTTTGAACCTCATGCAGGGCCGCGATCAATGCGGTATCGCCTTTTGGGAATAGTTTTTTAACAAATTCTATTTTTTCCTTCAAGTTTGCCATTGCCGGTATTTTAAGGTGGTAGGGTTTTTAAAATCGGTATCTTTTTCACCGGCTACAAAATCCCAAAACTCTTCCGCTATTATTGTATCGCCGGGTTTAAAAATCTTTTTAAAAAAACCTCCACAAGCTGGGGGATAAATTTCCCCAAATATGGACGTAATCTATCGTTTCCCAATAGCTTATTGTTTAACTAGCTCCTTCCATTTCCTCCATACAACATAATCAAAAATCTCATAAGTGTCATATCCAGCCTTAGCTATAACTTTTGCTCTCAGCTACCTTCTTTTATGTCAAAAGGTAGTAGTAGAATTTAAAATTTTATCAAGAACTTTATCAATGCTTTCAAACCAATAATTTTCATAAGGAGTTCCTCTAACTTTATCTTTATCATTAGTATATAAAAAGCAATAGACATAACAATTTAAATTTTTGTATTTAAAAGCTTTTGGTTTGTTATTCTCTTCAAATAACTTTTTATACCAATAAATTTTATTTTCATAATCGGTGAATTTTGTGGATTTTGGATCAACAAAAACAATAAAATAATTATTGGCTTTTTTAAGCCAAAATATAAAATCTGGTTTAAATTTTCTTATAGAACCTTTTTCAATATCGTAATAAGGAATATAAACTTCATCTAAGCTTTCATCAATTTTGCTAAACATCCACCAATCAAATTCTTTAAATTTATTATTTTCTGAATTTAAGTAATTTTCAAGTTTTTCAATAAATTCAACTTCACTTCTTGTTTTAATGATATGTTTAATATAATCAATTTTTTCATCTTTGCTTAAAATTAAAGGGAAATAATAATGCTCTGCGATGTATTTAATTTTTATTTTCTTATTTTCATATTCAAATTCTTCTTCTCTTTTAAGACTTTGTGATTTCTTTACAAATTCTTCATATGGAATTTTACTATAAGAAGCTTGTAACTCTTTTTTCTTTTCAGGATAACTCGAAACATCCTTTATCTTCATTTTTAATCTACTTATATCTTCTAAATATACTGAAACCTCCTCAAAATGTCTTATTTCATTTTCTAATTCCTTAAACTGCTCAAAATCTTTAAATCTGGCTCCCCAAAAATTGAAAATATCATTTAAAATTATTATGACATCACCTCTTTCTAAGTCTGATTTTTTATAATGATTTCCGTTATCCAATTTCATTTGTTTAGTCAAAGATTCTCTAAAATATTTAATTAATTTTGGCTCAGTATTAAAAAGCATTAACAAAACTCTGTCATCTTTAATAAATTCATTAAATTCTTTTAATTTTTCAAAATCATTTTCAGAAATTCCATATCTAATCTCTTCTTCGAAAATTCTTTTTTCTCCATCTTTATATTTCGGTATTAACAAAATATTTTCCTTGATTGCTTCAACATTTTTGAAGAGAGAGATTTTAACACCCCTAAATGTTTCTTTTTTGAATGTATTAACCTCGTCAATTATAGTTTCAATAGCATTTTTATTAGTTCCAAAAATAAATAAACTTTCTATTGACGAAACATAATCTTTAATTTCATCAAAAGCCTTACCTATTTTTTCTTTAATATACAATAATCTTTTTCTTTCATTTTTTATTGGTTCAATTCTTACACCTCTTCCAATTGATTGTAAAACGAATTTTTTAGCATCTTTTTGAGTGCCTATATTTATAAACATAATAATGTTCGGTCTATTTGAATCCCATCCTTCATAAAAAACTCTTGAACCTAATAATATATTTATCGATGAATTTTCACTATTTATTTCTTCAAAAAACTTCTCGTTTTGAAATTCATAGTTAATCTCAAACTGCTTTAAAGATTTTTCAAGCCAATCTGGCATATTTCCCGTTTTCATTAAAGCAAAATGTGAATCAGATGTTTTTAATTTAAAAGCAACCTCTCCTTTTTCTCGGGGACTATAAGAAATTTCTATTTTTCCTTCGTTGGTAGTATTAAAAACCTCTTTTAAAATATCGTCATAACTTATTTGTGAGAGCAAGCTAAGATCTATTCTTAATTCATCATTCTTTGGAATATCAAAATTTCTTTTTTCCTCAAACCCTTTTCTTATTTCCTCTTTTACCTCTTCAATTAAACTTTTATCAAAACTTCCTTCTGCTATGTTTTTAATTTCTTCAAAGAATAACTTTAAATCAGCATCCTCTTGATTTACAGAATTCACTAAAACAAGAAGCAATGGATTATGATAAGCATTGGGAATTTTTTCTCTAATTTTATTTAGCTGCTTTTTAATATAAGTTAAAAGAATTAACCCTTTTAAAATAATTTTTTGCTTTTCTTTTTGTCTAAACTCATCCTTAAAAGCTCTCGCCTCATAATCTGAAATATAAATTTTCTTTCCATAACCATTTTCAATAAATGTTGAAAGATTATATTCAAAACAAGTAGTAATTAAATCAATAGGAGCACTAAAAGTTGCTGAAAAATTAAATAGAAATCCATTTTTAGAAAGTATTGAAAATATATTTTGTCTTTTTGATTCTTCGGTATCACCTTTATGAGCTTCATCCAAAATCACAAACCATTTTCCATTATTATAATAATTTCTAAAATCTACAATCTTTTCTTTTTCTTCATCAGAAAACAAATCAGCCCTATAATAAAAAACAAAATTTTGATTAAATAGTCCCCTTTTTAATTTATCGTATTCTTTAAGGTTATAAACTAAAATTTTTTCTCTTCTTATTTCATTAAATTCTTCAATATGCTTTTTAAATTGATTTATTAGGTCTTCTCTGTGAGTTAAAAATAAAATATCAAAACTAGGAATTTCTTTTCTTTTCATAAGTTCCCTTAAAAATTCAATAATTTTAACAATTACTAATGTTTTTCCGCTTCCTGTCGCCATCCAAAATCCAGCTCTATTCACCAGATGCTTAAAACTTATTTCATTATTTTCTAATGGATAATACTCAAAAATGAATTTATGTTTCTTTTCTTCCTTATATTTAAGAGAAACATATTTTGAATTTAAACCATAATCTGAATATTCTTTAAACAGTTTTTCCTTTCTTTTATCATTTATTTCTAAATTTTCTCCTCCTTGATAATCAAAGTCCTTTTCATAATAAAACCACAAAACTTTTAAAAAATTCTCTAATGCCTCAATTTGAAAATCATAAAGCTTCTTATCTTTTGAAAAGCTCTCAAAATCAAAATTCTGCCAATTATAGGGTAAATTTTTAAGCTCTATATTTTCAATAATTTCTCTTAAAATTAACTTAGGTTTCATTTTTTTCCCACCACCATATTAAAGGTTTTATAAGTTTATAGTCTAAATCATTTAAATTTATCTTTTGTCCATCTTCAAATTCAACCTCGTTTCTTGTAATTCTCTTTATAAATTTTCCAAGTAAATTTGATAATGTTTCGGCAATATCAATTGTTTTCCTTTCTTGTGAATATATTTTATTTAAATCAACTTTAACTTTATTGTTTTCATAATCAATTTCTAATGCTGATAGCATTTTTTCATCAGGCATAAAAATGTAATTGAAATCTTTATCAAATAATGTTTTTGGTTCATTTATATCTTGATATTTAGCTTTTCTTAAGATTTCTTCATATTGTTCAAGTTCGTAGTATTTAAAAAAGCCTCCCGCATTATTTTCATTATATTTTTCCTTAACATCTTTTTCTTTTGAAATTCCTGATTTATCATAAGCCAAAACTTTCTTCATTCTCGGTAAAACTACTGTATAAAAATGTTCGCCCATTTCTACTCCAATCCATTTTCTTTTAAGTTTATGTGCTACTGCTGTTGTTGTGCCACTTCCTAAAAAGAAATCCATAACTAAATCGCCTTCGTTGGAAGTGGATTCTATAACACGCTTTAGGAGGATTTCGGAGTTTTCGGTTGGAAAATTCCAATTTCTACCATAACCTTCTAAATCTGCCCAGTTATTGTGAGAAACTCTTTTAAATGGAGGGACCCAGTATTTTAGTGTATTTCCTTCCTTCCTTATAAAGTTAAGCTTTCTATCTGTCTTTTCCCAATATTCCTCTAAGCTTATACCAGTTTTTTCATATTCCTCTAAGTATTTTTGGTAATTTCTAACTGCTTCTTCCGCTACTTCTTTACGCCACATCCAGCTACAGCCCTTCTCTGGGATAATTCCGAGCAGTTCATACCTATTATATTCCCTGTCAAAAAATGTTTTGAAATCTTTCCAGTATGCCTCTCTTTGTTCTTCTATAATTCCTTCTGAAAATTTATTGAAAAATTTATCGCTTTTTGAATACATATAGATATTATCATACACAACCATTAAACTCTTGAAGCCTACACCTGCCTTTTCAGGTGATGTTCCTATATACGGTGCTGTTTTAGTTCTTCCTACTACTATCTCATTCCTAAAATTCTCCTCTCCAAAAATCTCATTCATCAAAAGCCGAACAAACATATTGCCATTATAATCGCATCTTACAAAAATGCTTCCTGTATCTTTGAGAATATCTTTTGCCAATCTTAATCTATTTTCAAGTAATGTAATCCAAGTGGCATCTTTGTATTTAACATTATAAAGATAATCAGCATTTTGTTCTTTATTAAATGGAGGATCGATATAAATTGTCTGAACTTTCTCTTTAAATTTTGGAAGTATTGTATTTAAAGCCTGATAATTTTCACTTTTTATTAGCCAACCATCTAATTGATTATCTAAATCATCAAAAAGTTCTAAAATTTCAATTTCTAAATCTTTGAAGTATTTTGTATCAATTGGCAAAAATTGATATTTTGAATTTAAATTTTCTCCTGTTAAATCTTTTTCAATTATTTCATCTTTATCAAAGTTTTCATCAATAATTTCAAGTTCTTTCCATTCTTTAACTTGCTCGTCAAAATTTTTATGATTTATTATTTTCTTTATAATTTCAATTCCCTTTTCTTTGTTCTGTTTTATTATTCTATCAAAAGTTATTACATAATTTGAATTTAAAACAAATCTTGGTTTGTTCCAGATCTTAACTAATTCATCTTCAAATTTGGAAACAAAATCAATTATAAGTTCAGCGGTTTCTTTAAGTTTATTTATCTGATCAATTCTTTCAATTGTCCAGTTTTGAGTTTCTTTAAAAAGGTAGTTATAAATATAAAGTTTTAATTGCTCCGTTAAGAAAGCTTTTGCATTTTTATGAATAAAATAATCTACTTCTGATTGTCGCTCAAATCTTCTAAATGCTTTTTCTAAAATTTCTTCACTAAGTTTAATATCTTTCTTTTTTAATGCTTTTAATATCTCTTCAATTTTCGTTGTTCTTCCTCTTTCTGAATAATAAACATAAAAGTAAATTTTATCTTTTGTTGTTTTTTCAATATCAAGTTCATAAATTATTTCTCTTTTTTCGTTTGCTTTTTTGTATTCAAGCTTTGAAACATCAAAATAAAATTTATAATTTTCTATTTCAATTTCTAAACTTTTGAAAACTCTATCTGTTTTTATGTAATAAAGGTCTCTTGTTTTCCAAAATAAAATTACATCTTCTCTATCAGTGTAAATTCTTTCATAAATTTGATGATAAGAAGGAGTATTAACAAAATAAATTGAGCCTGATTCAGAAAAATAACGAGAAAAGAAAGTATAAAGTTTTTCAAAAAGCTCTGTCTCAAAATTAGGATATTTATTTAAAACTTCATTTACTTTTTCTTCAAGTTTTGGTTTAAAAACTTTATCATAATAATTTTTCTTGAATTTCAATAAATTTATATATCCCCCTTGCCCTTCTATCTTAGTATCTCCAATAAACATTTCCCCTAATAAATTATAAAATTTTTCCTTATAGTTCATACTGGTATTTTAAGGTGGTAGGGTTTTTAAAATCGGTATCTTTTTCACCGGCCACAAAATCCCAAAACTCTTCCGCTATGAGGATCTCACCATTTTCTATGTCGTATAAACCCTTTAATGTCCATCTATTGTATGGCTCGGGATGATAAGGATTATAAGGTATTGCAACTATACCAAGCGGTGTTCTTTCAATATCACCCGTTAACCTTATAGCTTGCCAAGTAAGGATTTTTCTTTTTAGGGCTTTAAACTCCTTTAAGTTTGGTTTAGATGTCGTTATGTCTATAAAAAGCTCTTTACCATCTATTTCAAGGTATAAATCAGCACAATCTTTTGGAACTTCTATCTTTTCACCGCTTGCCCGCTTCTTCAACATGCTAATCTCATAATCTTTATCGGCTTCTATTTCTTTCTTTTCCAATTTAGTTAAGTAATCATCAATAAAATCCCTCATTTTCTTATAAATAAACCTTTTGCCTTCACCTTGTTCCTTACACCCCCTTAATTCACCGTTAACAACATCCACTTGCCTCCTGACCTTATAACCTTTATCCCTTGCCAATATCTCAGCCACCTGTTCCCAAATAGACATTCCAAAAGCAGTGTTGATAGATTGTATAAATGAAAACAAGACATATTTATCTTTCCCTATAAGCCTAAAATGAAAGGGCATATTTTCGGTTTCTGGGGTATAAAACATCTATCAAGAGCGATTTTATCCTATCTTTTGTCTTTCTATTCATACACGAAAAAGAATATACTTTCGTAAAACATTTTGCCCGTTCTTTCCGTTCTCATTAAAACCGGTCTGTCAAATTTTTCAACGAGTTTTAGGTTTGCCCTCTCGCCTATAATGGGATAAAGGTTATACCTATCATTAGCAACAATAAAAACCTTACCACCTTTTTTAACATATCTCAAGACATTCCTTAAAGCCATAACCATATCTTCAATATACTCCTCCCTCGCCTTTTTGCCCTGTCCCTTAAATGCGGGCCCTATTTCTTTATTGTCAAGCCTTTCAAAACCGAATAACTCGTAAGCATACCTGTGTTGTTCGTGGTAATCTATTATACCAATATATGGTGGGGATGTGAGTATACCGTCAAATTGGATTCCCGAGGGTAATTCAACTTCCCTTGTATCGCCTTGGATAACCTCTATAAATGCGTCTGTCCTCAACTTATCAAACTCCTTTAACCTCCGTAGGGTATCGTAGGTGTATCTCCTTATGAATTTATAAGCCTCTTTTACGGGTTCGCATATTCTTTTATGTTTTTTGCAATAATACGGCTCAAAAACGGCCTTCTTGGGTCTTGCCAATTCATAGTGCGGTATAGACCTTGCGGATCTCGCACTCCTTGAAAGTATAACCATCATAACCTCCGAATACCTATAATCCTTTAAAATTTCCCTGTAAAAGAGGATTTCTTTCAAAGCCTGTGGGTGATACCAATCTTTAAGGTAATTACCAACACTAACCTTATCAATCCTTGAACCATCAAAAATATCGGGTTTTCCGCTAATAAATCTCTCCAATCTCCTCAGCGCATCCTTGAGTTCCCTTTCCAAAACTTTAAAATCGTACTTTTGGGTTTTAACCCTTTGGATTAATACATTGAAAGGGGACAACTCAATGCCAACGGAATTTATATTTAAAACATTGGCTTCCACAAGGGTCGTCCCGGAACCGGAAAACGGGTCTAGTATAGTATCGCCGGGTTTAAAAAATCTTTTTAAAAAAACCTCCACGAGTTGGGGGATAAATTTCCCCAAATATGGATGTAATCTATGGACATGCTTTGTTCTTTGGTGTTCGGGAACATCCAAAAATGTCAGGTCGTTTCCCAATAACTTTAAGTTTTTCTCCAAATCAACCTTTTCCAATTCCTTCTTGGGTATCTTGTACTTTTCCAAAATTTTAGTAAACGACATAACTTTTTATTTTAAAGTTGAGATGGAATATACCAAAACCCCTATGATGTTTGACAAAAGGTTCGTAGTATTGTTGCCAAAATATCCTTTGCTTTCTAAGGTTGCACCTATTATGCTATCCGAGAAAAACCCAACGGTTGCCGCTATAAAAACATTAAAGGGATTTATACCACCAATCCAAGCGTAAATACTTAAAAGGATTATTACGGATAATCCCGAAATCGTCCCGATAAAACTTATACCGCCCGATGTTCCCTTTGGAACCTCCTTAAAGTTCGTTATGAGATATGTCCTCTTAGCAAACTTTATACCCATTTCCGTTGCGGTTGTATCCGAAAAGGCCACAGAGATGGCCGTTATGTATCCCCCTTCAAATTCCAAAAACGCGCATATTACGGCAATTAATCCGTTTGCCAATACCTGTTTGTAATCCCTCCTTTCCCTTTTGCCGCTAAGGATTGAAAGTATAGAACCCATAGTTAGGAATAACAAAGGGGGGAAGGCCCAAAACCAACCGAGTTTGAACAGTATAGCAGAAGCCATTAAAGAGGTTATAACCGAACCTCCAAATGTTAGCCATTTAAGATAATAAGAGATTACACCTACAAAAACGGATGCAAAAAGGTTTAAAACTATTCCCACTCTATGGTCGCAGGGGGTTTTGATGTAATGTCATAAACAACCCTGTTTATGCCCTTGACCTCTCCGGTTATCCTTTCGCTCATCCTTTCAAGTAATTCGTAAGGAACTTTTACCCAGTGTGCGGTCATCCCGTCCAAACTCTCAACGATCCTTATTGCTATAACTTCTCCCTCCGTCCTGTAATCCCCTTGAACCCCGACGGTTTTAACGGGTATTAGAACCGCAAAGGCCTGCCAAACCTTGTTGTACAAACCCCATTTTTTCATCTCTTCTTCTACAATCCTATCCGCCAACCTTACCCTTTCAAGCCTCTCCTCCGTAATTTCCCCTATTATTCTAACCGCAAGACCTGGACCCGGAAAGGGATGCCTTTCAATGATCTCGTCGTCCAAACCCATATATCTGCCGAGTTTTCTAACCTCATCCTTAAAAAGAAACCTGAAAGGTTCAAGGAGTTCAAAACCCAAATTTTCCGGTAATCCTCCCACATTGTGATGGGTTTTTATCTTTGCGGAAGGTCCAACAACCGAAACGGATTCTATAACATCGGGATACAGCGTCCCTTGGGCTAAAAACCTCGGCCTTGGATTTAAAGATTTTGCAAATTCCTCAAAAACTTCAATGAAAAGATTACCAATGATTTTTCTCTTTTCCTCTGGGTCCGTTATACCCTTCAAGGCGTTTAAAAATCTGTCCTTTGCATCTATGATATTAACATCCGGAAATAGCCTTTTTACCCTTTCCCTTTCTCCATATCTCAAAAGGCCCGTATCGACGAATACGAAAACCGCTTGCCCGGATATAGCCCTTTCAAGTAATTTACCCAGAATTGTTGAATCTACACCTCCCGATAATGCCAACAAAACGCGGTCCTTCCCCACCCTTTCCTTTATATCCTTTACTATTTGTTCGTAAATGTTTTCAACCGTCCAATTCCGGCTTAGTCCCGAATATTCCGCAAAGTTTTTTAGGATTTCATAACCGTATTCCGTATGGGCAACTTCCGGATGGAACTGAACGCCGAAAACCCTTAAACCCTCATTAAAAACGGCTGCATATGGGGAACCCTCGGTTTTTGCGAGAACCTTAAAACCCTTGGGCAACTTTTCAACCCTATCCCCGTGGCTCATCCAAACCCTAAATTCTTTGGGAAGACCTTTAAGTAAATGGTTTTCATCCAAAACCTCCAACCGTGAAGGACCGTATTCTTTCCTCTGAGAAGGCGCTACCTCACCTCCAAGGAGATGGGTTATAACCTGTAAGCCATAACATATACCCAGTATAGGTTTTCCCAATTGGAAAACATCCTTAGGGGGTAAGGGAGCATTCTCATCGTAAACGCTGTAAGGACTTCCGGAAAATACAAACGCACCGGCATCCTTAGGCGGGTAAGCGTTAAAAGGTAATATTTCCGCGTAAAACCCCAATTCCCTAAACCTCCTGGCTATTAACTGCGTGTATTGGGAACCGAAATCGTAAATATATATTTTCTTCACAGGGCGATATAATAAGGTGGAAGGAAGCTTATAAATGGGTTAAAAGGTATTCCTTAAATTCTTACCGAACTTCGGCCAAAGGCTTTTCCCCAAATCCGCATTTACAACAAAGGATACAAAATACCCGTTATCAAAACCCATGTACATATAACCCCTATAAATCGTAGGAGGAGACTTTGATGTTGAATACGTTTTTCTTCTTAGCCTTATACTCCCATCGGAATTGATAACATAAAGGGTATCACCCCCCACAAATGATATAAAACCGCTATCGGATAGAACCGGAGACATGTTTATACTTCCCGTCCAAAATTCCCAAATAAGATTGCCGTTAAAACCCAACTTAACAACCCTACCGCTGCTTGATGTTATTATCAAACCATCTTTATCCATAATAGGCGGATACGACATCGAACCTCCCACCGAAAAATTCCATAGTATTGAACCACCCGGAGAAACCTTTAAAATCCTTCCATCCGCAAGTGAAACATAAATATTACCAAGGCTATCGTATATTGCGGGGGAGACGGAATAAGAGCCCACATTTACCCATAATATCAAATTACCAAGGGTATCAAAACCGTAAAGGTAATTATCCGAGGAAACAACATATATGTTTCCACTTGGGGATATTGAGGGGGTTGCGAGAACCGGACCGGCGGTTAGGTAAAACCAAAGCAGATTTCCAAGGGTATCAAGGGCATAAACACGTCCGCTATGGGTTCCGAATATTAAAAGGTTATTCTTTATCGCAACCGAGGATGTTATGTTTGACAATACAGAAAACCTCCACAGGCTATCCCCATCTTTATTAAAACAATAAACCCTACCGTCATAAGTTGTTATAAAAATTTTCCCACTTTCTGAAACGCTTGGTGAGGAGTATATTGGAGAACCGAGATTTATCTCCCAAAGGATGTTTCCTAAGGTATCCAATGAGGCCAACCTTCCGTAAAGTAAAGAAACTATTATTCTACCGTTATAAACGGCGGGGGATGATACGAATTCACCTCCCAAGTTGTAAGTCCAAAAGGCATCACCAAATTCCAAGCCGCCTTTTAGGGTATCCGGAGGGGGATTTTTGGGTATAACCGGTTCCCCCCTTTCCCTACAAGAGAACAAAAAGATCAAAGGGAGAAATACAAAAACCCTTTTCATTCAAGAAAGTTTTTTATGTATTTCTCATAGATTTCACTTTCTTGTGGGCTTAATCTCCGGTTCGTTAAAACTTTTTTATAAATCTCCGCTATGACCCTTTTATCAATAACTCTCTTGTACTCTGCGGTTTTGATTTTGTAAGGTTTTGGCCTCTCCGCTTCATATACGGGTTCTGTCCTCTGCTTTCTCAAAGCCTCTTTGGCCTCCAACAAACGGATTTCTATCCTCTCCGCCTTTTTCCTCAATTCATACAACCTATTTAAAGATTCCGCATCTTTTAAATCCCTTTCCAACTCTTCCATTTGCCTCAATGTCTCTTCAAGTTGTCTTAAAACATCTCCGGGCATACCCTCCCTCCTCATGTTGTCAATTAGTCCCCTCAAAGCCTGATTTAAGGCCATTTGCCTTGCCGCCAATTCCGCCAGTTCCTCCGGACTCAACGAAGGCATTATGTTTTGGGATATAGAACCCTGCTCACCGGCCATCCTTGAAAGTTGCCTTAGATACTGGGACATGCCCGTTGAACCTCCGGAGTTTTGGCAAGCCTGGGCACTTGCGGATGTCATTATACTCAATTGTATCAAACCTTCCCTTGCGCTTTCAAGGCCCTCCTGAACCCCCTTTGTATTTCCCCTAGCCATTTCATTGTGCGCCTTGTTTATATCTTCGTAAATTTGTTTGGCCAAATCCTTTAACTTTGGTGATACAAAAACACTCTTTTCCGAAAGTTCCCTAAGTTTATCCTCCACATCCTTCATGACAAACTTGGCATTTTCAAGGGTTTTCTCATCCGGATTCTCGGAAAGCCTTTGGTTCATAAACGCGGATATATCGGAAATATCGTTTAACTGTGAGACTATTTCGTTTGTTCGGTTCTGCACCAGAGAGTTGTACAAATCATCCGCTAAATTCGAAGCTTCGGAGAGTTTTAGGGATGTTTTTGCCTGCTCCCTCTTAAAATCTCCACCCCTTTGCATCTTGTTTAAAGCCTCTTGCGAGAGTTTTGAGGATTCGTCCAATTTCCTAAGCAATTCTTCCAACTTCTTGTTGTCAACGCCCTCAACATTTTTATAATCCTCCAACCTTTGCCTTATGCTATCAATCTCGGATGTTATCTCCCTTTGGGTCAAACTATCCCTTTTGCCGGTTATATCCTGTTGCATTTGAGATAACCTGCTTAACCTCTCGGACAACTCCTTTAAATCCTTTTCCTGCTTATACCTATTTAAAAGTTTTGCAAACCTCTCCAACTGCTCCTTTAATTCCCTTTGCGATAACCTTAGGTTTTTTAGAGCCTGTGCCACCTCTTTCGGGTCCGCCTTTTCCAAAGCCCTATTCAATTCCTCCAAACTCTTCCTTAACTCCTCATCCATAACCTCCTTAAATGTTTTTCTTATTTCGTTTATAAGGTTTGAAATCTCCGGATCGTTTAACTCCTTTGCAAACCTCTCCAAGGCCTCCTGCATCTCCTTGTAAGTTTCCCCTAAGGATTTTGTAGCCGCCGCTATCTCCTGTTTTGTTGAATATGAAAGGCGATCGTCCGCCTTTAACCTTTCCTCAATTTCCTTTAACCTACTTTCCAGCGATCCGATTTTATCTAAGGACAAAAGTTTTTCCTTAAAGTCTTCAAATGCATCCTTGGGTAAAAGTATTAAGGTATCGGAAAGGGAAACCTTGCCCGCAACATCCTCGGCGTATGCAACGATTTTCAAAGTATCCGAAACATCAAATTCAAGTTCGAAAAGGGCGTTTGGGATTCTGCCTTGTAGTTCTAATCTATCCCTTTTACCGTTTATTATCAAACCCACATCCCTAAGGGCTATATCGTCATAAGCGGATATTACAACATTTGCCTTTCCCCCTTCAACCCTTTGTGTTCCCGAAGGATTTATGGATACGCTTGGGGGATTATCCCTTACAACTTCAACGGAAAAGGCCTTATAAATAAAACCCTTACCCCCTTTAAAAACCCTAACATATACCGTTGTATCTTTTGTGATAACCTCCGGTAAGCCTTCAAACTCGGCGCTATCCCCGTTGTGCTCTATTTTTAAACCTCTAAACCTTGAACCCTCATACGCAACATTCGTTATACCTATTGGCCTTTCCGGAAGTCCCGTATATTTTGGGGGGACTATGAAACCCTTTACGCCGTAAAGCACGGGTCTTGAAATTACCGTAAATGAAAATTCCCCCTTATACCCTTTGGCATAAATCCTATAATTCCCGGGTTTTAAACCATAAATTTTAAACTCTCCATTCCCCTTTATTTCTCCATATCCCTTGATATGGATTTCATCAACCCTTGGTTGTGTTTTAACATGCAGGGTTTCCCCCTCAAATATTAAACTCCTATCGGCATAAAACTTTAAAAGGGGTTTCTCCGGAAGTTTTACAAACGATGAAAGGAATACGAGGACGGATAGGATTGAAAAGATATACATAGGTAGCGTTATAAAGGGTACAAATACCAACCTCTCCCTATTCACCTCCTCTTCCAACCTAAAAACCGCCGGATGTTTAACCCCCTTTAACTCTACAAGGGAAATAAGTCTCTCTTTGAGGTTTGGATTAACCCTTTCTAGGTGCCAAGCAAAGGATTTCTCGTTAAAAACCCTTGATAGTGCTAAAAGTATGACGCCAAATATGGTGTACAAGGTCAAGATTATAGGTTTTCCGTAAAGGGCAAAAACTCCCAAAGCATAAAACACGAAAAACCATAAAAAGGAAGAAATCAGGTTTAATTTAAAAAGCTTTTTAAACCTTTTCATAGCCCAACATCATCAAAATGGATTTTTTAACATCCTCCCTTATGCGTTCCACATCCATAAAACCCAGATACGCCAGCTTTACACCGGAAAACAAGGACCCCACCATCAACGAGGCCAAAAGGGTAGAATCGGAAGAATTTCTAAACTCACCCCTTTTTTGACCCTCTTTAACAATATCCGCTATGAGGGATGCGTATAACCCGTGCATATTTCTAAACTCCTGCTTAAACTTTTCCTTAGTTTTCAGAACATACTTTGAAAACATTGCTTGATACATAAAATCCACCTCCGTTTTGTTTTCCTTCAAAGCATCAAAATGCCAGTTTATCCAACCCTCAACCTTTTTAGCGGCTGTTATATTCATCTCTTTAAGCCTTTTTAGGTGGGATATTGCGGAGTCCATAATATACTTCTGTATGCTGAAAATTATCTCGTCCTTTGAAGAAAAATAAAAGTAAAAATAACTTTTTGTTGTCCCCAAATATTCCGCCAAATCCTTTATGCTCGTCCCGTCTATTCCCCTCTTTGCGAATATTTCCATAGCCTTTAAGATTATCTCCTCCCTCTTCAATTCCCGTTGAGTCATTATTTGTATTATACCGCTGAAATGTTTTTAACGGATTAACCGCCCTCGTATTATAATACCAACCTTATGCTTTTTACAACACCCCAAATTGTTTGCGATAGTTGTGAAAACGGTCTAAACCATAGGTATGTATTCGTTGATATTTATCAAAATGTCCATATATCCTACCACAAGAAGGTGGGGGGACATTGGCAGGTTTTTTATAGGATGAAATCGTCTCATTGGCAAAACGAAGAAAGGGTTACGAACACCACGGCCGATGCAAAATATCCCTCAATCCTCGTTTATTCCGATAGCGTATTCCTGGTTTGGCACGATTATAGGGTTGGGGGAATAAGCAACATTGAAATATTTTTCAACTCAAAACCGATAAGCGGAACATCCTGGGATAACGAAACGAGACTGACATACACCAATTCCGGAGGTCCGGGGGATAACGGGTATTTACCCACAATCAAACAAATGAGGGGAAAAATTTATGTCGTTTGGTACGATTATAGGGATGACCCATATTCAATGAACGCCCAGATTTATTTAAAGGTTAGGGACAGCACTTGGGGACCGGATGTTAGAATATCAAATTCACCGGCAAACGCTTGGTATCCGTCCTTTGATTTCCGGGGGGATACATTATTTGCGGTTTGGGCGGACAGTAGAAATACGAATTATAATATATATGGGAACTGGGGCTTTGGTGATAACAGGATAACCACCAACACATCTTACTACCCCGACATTGCGACATCCGGGGATAAAACACTCTTAGTTTATGTTAATTCATCGCTTTCACCCCCTCAGGTATTTGGTAAATTGTATGACGGTACCTTTGGGGTTGATTTTCCTATAAGGTATTCCGGGAATTCGCAACAAGAACCAACGGTTATATCCGATGGGAATGGGGGATGGATAGTTGCGTGGAGTGAGGACTTCGGAGGGGACAGGGACATATTTGGGGTCATCTTGGACTCCTTGGGTAATGTCAAGGATAGTTTTCGGATAAACATTCCGGGTAATCAAAGCAGGCCTTGCCTGTTTTTGGATAATTATAATTATATCCATCTGGCCTTTGTTGATTATACGGTACCGGTTGTACCAAAGATTTATTACACAAAATCCTTAACACCGGTAAATGTTGAAGAAAGCAAAAGGCGGATTGCGGATAAACACTCCAAAAAGTTAATAAAAGGGGGAAAGATACTCTTAGGGTCCTATGGGATTGACGGTAGGAGGTTATCCCCTGAGTTTTGATAGTACCTGATTGATTGCGTAATATGCCAATGCCAAGATCCTTTCCTCGTCGTCTCCCTTCTGAATTATATGTGCGGGTTTCTTCAAACCCATCAAAATTGGACCTATCAACTTCACCCCCGCCACGGCTGAAAGGATTTTATAAGCGGTATTAGAGGAGTTTAAGCCCGGAAATATAAGAATGTTTGCCGCCTTACCCCTTTGTGCGAGTTTTGAAAATGGATAGAAACGCTTTAAGAGGTCTTCGGAAAGGGCCACATCAACATGCATTTCCCCATCAACCAAAAGGTCGGGATACCGGGAATTGAGAATTTCAAGGGCTTTTCTCATCCTGAGGACGGAATGGTGGGAAGATGTTCCAAAGTTTGAGAAGGAAACGAAGGCTATTCTCGGTTCATAACCGAATTCCTTAGCGACCTCTGCGGACATAAGGGC
Organism: Caldifarciminota bacterium; assembly: GCA_039802605.1. Taxonomy (GTDB): domain Bacteria; phylum Hydrothermota; class Hydrothermia; order LBFQ01; family LBFQ01; genus Caldipriscus. The sequence goes on from JBDRWW010000010.1 coordinate 33,628, forward strand.
TATATCAACCAAGTCCTCCGCCTCGGGGTCGGGATTAACCGTTGTATCCGCCATAAACAGGGGGCCCTTTTCCGTTAATGCTATATACAAACCCGCAACCTTTCTTATCCCCTCCCTCGTCTTTATTATTTCCAAAACCGGCCTAATAGCCTCATTGTAGTTATGAACCACGCCGTAAAGCATAGCATCAACATAACCGTCATACAACATAAGGGTTCCCAAATATCCGGGATTTTTAACCTTTTCTTTTGCATCTTCATAACCCAAACCCTTCTTCCACCTCAACCTCCAAAGGAGTTGGGCGTAATAATCCAACTTCTCGCTTTCACTGGGGTCTATGATTTCCGCATCAAAGTCCAATTTCAAATCCGACATCAGGGATTTTATGTTTTCCAAAGAGCCTATCAACACGGGTTTTGCGACCCCTTCATCGCTTAAAATGTTTGCAACCCTTAATATGGTTTCGTTTTCACCCTCCGGGAATACGATTTTGGGTATATACACATTGCTACCCCTACCTATTATAGCCCTAACGGTACTTATGGCTTTTTCGGAATGCGCCCTGAGTTTTTCGGTATATGCGTATATATCAAAATCCTTAACCCTTGCGACACCGTCCTTAATGGCGGCCCTTGCAACCTCGGGGGAAATCCTGTATATTAACCTCGGATCCAGGGGCTTGGGTATTATGTAATCCCTTCCGAATCCCAAACTCCTCAAACCGTAAGCCCTTAAAACGCTTTGTGGGATTTCTTCCTTTGCGAGATTGGCCAATGCTAAGGCGGCGGCTATTTTCATATTATCCGTAATCTTGAAGGCCTTAACATCAAGGGCACCCCTGAATATATAAGGGAATCCGAGGACATTGTTTAACTGATTTGGATAATCCGACCTACCCGTGGCAATGATTGCATCGGGCCTAACGCTAATTGCAACCTCATACGGAACCTCGGGTATGGGATTGGCCAAGGCGAATATTATGGGTTTATCGGCCATAAGTTTTAAATCCTCACCGCTCACCAAATTCGGCCCGGATACCCCTATAAAAACATCGGCACCTTTTAACGCATCTTGTAGGGTTCTTTCTTTCGTTTCAACCGCAAACTCCTCCTTATAAGGGTTCATACCCTCAACCCTACCCCTATATATCACCCCCTTTGAATCCAAAAGCCTAATGTTCTCCTTCTTTGCGCCGTATTTAACCAAGAGTTTTGCTATTGCTATACCAGCCGCACCCGCACCAAGTATAACGATTTTCACATCGCTTATATCTTTGTTTTGAAGGTATAAAGCGTTTATCAGGCCGGCCAACACTATTATTGCCGTACCGTGCTGGTCGTCGTGGAATACGGGTATGTCAAGCAGTTCAATTAATTTCTCTTCCACAATAAAGCATTTTGGCGCTTTTATATCCTCTAAATTTATACCGCCGAATGTTGGGGAAATTGCCTTAACAACCTTTACAAACTCATCCGGATCCTCGGCATCAACCTCAATATCTATGGCGTCTATATCCGCAAGTTTTTTAAACAAAACCGCCTTTCCCTCCATAACGGGTTTTGCCGCCAAAGGGCCTATATCACCCAACCCGAGAACGGCAGAACCGTCGCTAACAACCGCTACAAGGTTGGCCTTGGCCGTGTAAAGATATGCGTTTTCTGGGTTTTCATAAACGGCCAGGGATACCTCCGCAACCCCTGGGGTATAAGCCAAGGACAAATCCCTTTGCGTCTCGGTTTTCTTTGAAGGCACAATTGAAATTTTTCCGGGTTTTCCCTCCGAATGGTACTTAAACACTTCCTCCTTTCTAATCTTTACCATAAACCCGAAATTATAGACCGGTTTAGAATATTCGCCATTATGAAAAGGGCGGTTTTTGTATTTCTGGTTTTGTTATCAACATATTGTACAAAATCCCAAAAAAATGAAAGAAAAATAAAGGGTGAAATGCTAACGGTTCTTATGCATGTGGGAAACGAATACAGGCGTTTAAATGTATCCGGAGATAAGTTGAGGGAGTTCCCCTTTGGTTTTACCCTTATGGATGAAGATGGTAAGGAGGTTAAACTAAGCGATTTCAAGGGTAAGGTTTTGGTTGTTGGGTATATTTATACCCACTGCCCCGATATATGCCCTATGATAACGCAAAATATGAAGGAAATTTACAAACTCTTGGGAAACGATGCCGTATTTTTGTCAATTACCATAGACCCCGAAAGGGATCAACCGAAAGTTTTGAAGGAATATAAGGAAATTCATGAAATAAAAGCAACAAACTGGAAGTTTTTAACGGGGAATCCCGCAACAATTGACAGTTTGCTAAAAATTGTGGGCATAGACAAGTCCAAGTACGAGGAAGGGAATACATACTTTTTATCGCATACGGATAGGATTCACATAATTGACAAAAACGGGTATATAAGGGGGTATTTTATGGGTAGTTCCGTTGTTGCGGATAGCGTTGCAAAATTTGTTAGGGGGATTATACTACCCCAAACATAAAACGTTCAACCTTAAAATACCTTCTCTGCGGCGGTAGCTCAGGGGTAGAGCACCAGCTTCCCAAGCTGGGGGTCGCGGGTTCAAATCCCGTCCGCCGCTTTTTGGTTGAATTTTCCCTCTTTTACATGCCTCTACCTATAAACCCTTTCTTTTCGTATTACGAAAAATCCCCCAAATTTGAGGTTATCGCAAAGCTTTCCCAAAACGATTTTTTTCTCTTAAAAATAAAGCCGGACAGCCTACCCGAGGATTTCAAGTTTCCAATGGCCCTAAAAGTGGCCTCAAACAATACCATTTCCGCAAAAATGTTTGCCAAAATAGGGGATTGGGGTGTTATATTAAACTTCCCAAATTTAAACTCCTCACCGATATTCGGAACGAGTTCCCTACCCTCTTATGATCTACCCTTAATACGGTGGAAACCAATAGACTTAACGATTTACGATACCTTAGAACCCGTTGAGATCGATTCTTTAAGGGCAAAAACCCCAATAGTATGGCATTTGAAGGGTTACGCAGCCATTTCTCCCATAGTTGAATCAAATTCCAATGTAATTTTTTTCCCATTGCAGTTTTCATTGTTAAGGGATTTTGAAGGTTTCGGTCTTGGTATTTCGGGGGGAATAGGGTTTTTATGGGGTAAGGGTAAATGGAAGGCTAAGTATGTGGGAAGCGAATTTATCCTTGATACCTTTTGGGTTGAAGGGGTTAAAATGGAGGCGGATTTATTCAAGCAGCTGTACTCGGATTCCCTAGGTTATTACGAGTTCAACTTTTCGGCGGATAGGCATTTCGTTTACTCCCTTGGTTTGAGTGCCCATTATTCTTTTGAAAATTTTAAATTTGGCCTTTCCGGTGAGTACCTCCCCCAATTTGACTTTAAATACGAAATATCCGGAAGGTATATGTTCGTTGATAGCCTTTACGGTAAATGGATTAGGAAATATTCCAATTTTGACGGTCTTTACGCGGAATATTCGGGGGATACGGCCCTTATAAAGGGTTCGGGAGTCGTGGGGTTTATGTCCGAATTCCAAGATATAAAATCCGGAAGCATAAAAGGAAACGGTAATTTAAAGGTAAGTTCGGGCATTTTTTATTCGGTTTATATGTCTTACAATCCTGATAGGACAAAGTTTGCGACCCTTATGCTATCAAATAGGGGTTTAGCATTTACGGGTTCCTTTGGTTGGGATTACGGAATTAAGGGTTTTGTGTTTTACCCTTTGAAGGAAGAGTTTGGTTATTGGAACCTGGGTTTTTTTGCGGAATTTGAGGGGTTTAACTTTTATATTTTTACGGGTAGGAACTTCGGGAAAATAAAAACACCTTATTTTACCACATATATATCACCCCTCAGCGGAAAATTGCAAAGCTACATTTACGGACTAGGGGTTTATTATTATTTTTAAAAAATTTAAAAAATCTCCCATATAATACCAAATCATGATCTGTATCATATCTCAATTCTCGCCGGTTAGCAGGCTCCCCTTAGAAAAATCGGGGAGAACATATGTAAATGTGGATGTGAAGATAGAGGAATCACCCCAATGGTATGCCCTCCAATACGCAAATGATCCCGAATACTGGCGCAATGCACGACCCGATCGTATAGTTATATCCCTTAAAAAGGGTTTAAACCTGAACGCAAAAGGGGTAAAGAGTCTTCTTGAAAAGTACGGTGTAGAAAAAGTTGTAGCACAAAGCATGTTTCCAGACATGATAAACTTTTATGTTGTTGAATTACCCGGTGGCAATCCCCAAAAGGCTCTATCCTTTATAAGGGATGCGAAGGAGATACCGGAAATAGTTTTTGCGGAACCGGAAATAATCCATTATGCGATGAGTTGTGAACCAAACGATACATATTGGTATTATCAATGGGGGCCGTATGTTATATGGGCAGATTCCGCTTGGTGCTATGAAACCGGTGATACGGCGGTAGTCGTTGCGGTGATAGACCAAGGTGTGGATTATAGCCATGAGGATTTGGGTAATGTAAGATATGGATACGATTATGTGGATAACGATCCGAATCCGGCCCCGGACGACCCTTATAACGAACACCACGGAACGCATGTATCGGGAACTGTGGCGGCCACCTTAAACAATTCAAGGGGAATAGCGGGTATGGGAAATGTGTTGATATATTCCGCAAGGGCACTTGATGAAAGCGGTTCCGGTACATCTACATGGATAGCAAACGCCATTTTGGGATCATCAACATATTCCCGTATTAGGGTTATAAACATGAGTTTGGGTTCGTCTTCCCCAAGTAGCCTTATTCAGGCCGCCTGCGATACCGCTTGGAATAGGGGGAAACTCTTGATAGCCGCTTCGGGCAACAATGGAAGTTATGGAATATCCTATCCCGCAGCCTTTCCATCGGTTGTAGCCGTTGGGTCCATAGGTACGGATGGTTATTCCTTTTATCTTGCCCCTTATTCAAACTATGGACCCGAACAAGAACTCACCGCGCCCGGTGGGGATAATAATACCGGCTATTGTATCCTTTCAACCCTACCTATGAACAGTTACGGGGATATAGGTTCCGGTTGTAGTTGGGTTGGAACATCCATGGCCGCGCCGCATGTATCCGGTGTTGCAGCCCTCGTTTTTAGCAGGAACCCATCCCTAACAAACTCCGCTGTTAGGAGCATTTTAACATCCACGGCCATAGACTTTGGGGATCCGGGTAGGGATATATATTACGGGTATGGTGTGGTATGCGCCGTATGCGCGGTTTTAGCGGTATCGGTAAACGAATCGGTTAATAACAATACCCCACTCCCTTATAAACTCCAAGGTTTAACCCTTGAAGCCTTTGAACCTCTGGCCGTTTATTCCATATCGGGTAGGTTGATTGCCAATCTTGGCAAAGGGGAGAATATTACTCTCAAACGGGGAGTTTATTTCGTAAAAGGTGATAAAAATATGCGAAAGATAATGGTATTCTAAATTACACCTCCAAGACCTCCTCTTCTGCCAAGAAACCAATCAAATCCGTCCTTATGAGTTTTAAAATATCCTCTGCGGTGAATAAACTAAAAGGATCTTTGGTACTTATCCATGCCGGATAAAACTTCACATATTTCTTTTCCTTCACCCTTTCAAATATCAGGTAATCTATACTCCTCTCCTCTTCGTAGATAACCTTTGCGGAATTTTGGTATAAAGCCAGAATTTTTGTGCGATAATAAACACATTTTTTACCAAATATTGGCGAAATTATGGGTTCTTCAAGGGGCAAAATTTTCATACCCTCTCCAACCTTACTATATAACTCCTTTCTATGGCATTAATCTTTTTTATCCAAACCTTAAAACCCATACCCTTCGCAATATTCTCATATTCCTCGGGCTCTATTATATTAACATCCATACCCGTAAAAAACCTGTGAAAGGGTCTGTGTAGTCTTGTAAATAGGGATTTTCCCGTAAGGCTTATAAGGGCTGTTTTGGAAACTTTGCCTATTTTTTCTAGCGCTTGTTTGTGCTCAAACAATACAAAAACATGCATACTTATGGCCAAATCGTATTTATCATTAACATCAAAAAAATCCAAGCATTTAAACTCAACATTTCTTAGTCCCAGCCTCTTTGCCCTTAAAACCCCTTTATACGATGTATCTATTGCTACGATTTTGCTATTGGGGAATGCAAAAGAAAGCCTTTTCGTTAAAAAAGCATCGGAAAAACCAATTTCCAAAATATTTTCCGGGTTAATTTTTGAAACCTCCCTTATAAAGGCCTCCGCTATCTCCCTCCTAAACCAATATAGGGGAGGCACTAAAAACATAAGTGCCCTTATCTCGGGAGCCCCATAATACAATTGGCTTAGGATTTTTTTCAAAACGAAAGGGTTTTGGAAAGGTTTATGGGATATGTAAATGCCTTTTTGCCTAATACGGGTATCTCGTAATCCACATAAGCCTTCCCCTCAAAGGATATATTACCCGTTCTCCTGTTTATGGCGTTCTTAACGGCGTTTATAGAGGCACCGAGGGAGGAGTATTCAACCCTAACATCTATTGGTATGTCCTCGTTTCCCCCCGCTTTTACAACCCTTTTGTAAGAGTTTGATACTTGTGCTATGGTATAACCGTCCAACTTTACAAGCCCCACGAGCCTGTCAAGAATGGCATCAATACCGTTTGGGTTGTGGGCGTTAAGGGTTATTACTAGGTTAAAACCGCTCAAATCCACACTTTTTAAAGAGGCGGATTTCAGGGAGAACTTACAGCTGGTAATGTTAATCCTACTTTGAATTAGCGAGCAGGAAATTAAAAGGGGAAACAATACGAGTATATACCTCATTTTACCGTAACGGATTTTGCAAGGTTTCTCGGCTTGTCGGGGTCGCACCCCCTCAAAACCGCCGCGTGATACGCCAGAAGTTGTAGGGGTACTATTGATAGCATAGGTGTTAAAAATTCTTTAACCGAGGGTATATATACAACGAAGTCCGACAGCTCCTTCATTAAATCATCCCCTTCGGTAATAACGCTTATAACCCTCCCCTTCCTGGCCTTTACCTCATGGGTTGAACTCATGGTCAGTTCATAAACGGACGTTTTGGGGTTTATTATGATTACATAAAGGTTTTCATCAACCAAGGCTAAGGGCCCGTGTTTCATCTCCCCGGCCGCATAGCCAATGGCGTGTATATAACTAACCTCTTTGAGTTTTAAGGCGCCTTCAAGGGCCGTTGGAAAGTTCAATCCCCTACCGAGAAACATTATGTTTTCCGAAGTATATATCTTTTCGGCTAAATGCTCTATATGCGCGTCCATTGCCAAAACCTTCTCTATCTTTTCGGGTAATTCTTCCATTTCCCTAACCATATCAACAACCTCTTCCTCGGATAGGTATCCCTTTATATGCCCCAATTCCATCGCCAAGATGGTTAATATCTGAACCTGACCCAAATATGCCTTTGTTGAAGCGACACCTATTTCTAAGCCGGCATTTATGGGAATTACATAATCGCTTTCCCTCGCTATGGTACTTTCGGGTCTATTCACAATACCGAGGACTTCAAGGCCGTAGTTTTTTGCGTGCCTTAAACCCTCTATGGTATCCGCCGTTTCACCCGACTGGCTTATAGCTATTACCAAGGTTTTTGAATCCGCGGCCAACCTCCTTAAAGAGAATTCAGAAGAGTATTCAACTTCAACGGGTATTCCCGCAAAGGTTTCAATCAAATATTTACCCACAAGGCCGGCGTGATAAGATGTCCCGGCTGCTTCAATTATTATCCTGTTCTTGTTTAATAGGATTTTTCGTAGGTTTAAGTCTTTTAAAAGTACAGGCTTGCCGTCTTTAATATAGGCTTCAAGATTTTTTACAACAACCTTTGGTTGCTCGTATATTTCCTTTAACATAAAATGCGGATAAGGTCCCTTTTCGGATTCGTCGTCGCTATGGTTCAATATTACAAACCCCTTAACCACACTTTCCCCGTTAAAGTTGTAGAACTCCGTTGTATTTTTTCTAACAAAGGCTATTTCACCGTTATCCATAAAAATCGCCTTTTTGGTATGCTGTAAAAACGCCACATGGTCGGATGCTATAAAGTTTTCCCCATAACCCAAGCCGACTATAAGGGGACTATCCTTCCTTATGCCGATTATCAAGTCGTTGTCTCCACTAAACAATATGGCCAATGCAAAAGAACCTTCAAGCCGCTTTACGGTTTTTAAAACGGCTTTTAAAAGGTCTTTCGTTTCTTCATAATTGTAATCTAAGAGATTGGCCACAACCTCCGTATCCGTTTCGGATAAAAATTTATAACCCCTTTCCTCCAAAAACTTCTTTAAGTACGAGTAGTTATCAATTATTCCGTTATGCACAACCGCGAACCTCTTCTTAAAGGATACATGTGGATGGGCGTTTATATCATTAACACCCCCATGTGTGGCCCAACGGGTATGGGCTATACCTATGTTCGACTTGGGTAAGGGCTTTTCGTTTAGGAACCTTTCAAGGTCATGAATTTTCCCCGCCATTTTCCTTATATAGAATTCACCATCCTTTAAAACGGCTATACCCGCCGAATCGTAACCCCTATACTCCAATTTGTGTAATCCAACCGTTAAAACCGATTCCGCATCTTTATAACCCACATAACCCACAATTCCACACATTGTATATGTATTCTAAGGTTGAAAAACTTTTTACACTAAACGGCATCCAATAAGGGATAAATACTCCGCGTGTCTTTTAATAAGCATTGGTATAATACCCGGTATGAAGGGGCAGGTGGCGGTAATAGGGGCATCGGAATGTTCAAAGGAAGAATGGGATGTTGCATATGAGGTTGGTAGATTAATAGCAAAGAGCGGTTGGGTTCTTGTATGTGGTGGAAGGGGTGGTGTTATGGAGGCGGCTTGCAAGGGGGCCTACGAGGAAGGTGGGATAACGGTGGGTATCTTGACCACAACCACGGGAGAGGACGCAAATCCTTATGTTAAAATAAAGATAAATACGGGGATGGGGCACAACAGGAATCCCATAGTTGTGCTTTCCGGGGATTTTGTGGTTGCAATAGGCGGAAGATGGGGGACATTGAGCGAGCTGGCTTATTCAAAGATATACGGAAAACCGGTAATAGGGTATAAAACCCTGCAAATTGAAGGCATAGAGAATTACGAGGATTTTGATGGATTTTTTAAAAGGTTGGAAGTTATCCTCTTAGATTTTAAGAATGTGTAGGATTTCACCGCTGCTATTTTTCAGGATAAACTCATCGTCTTTTATTAAAAGGTATGTGAAGTTTTCCATCCAATCCCCCACGCATATAAAAGCCTTGCCACTAACGGTTTTAATAAAAGGAATGTGCAAATGCCCGCTTATAATTATGTCCGCATCCTCCTTTGCCAAAACGCCTTCTATTATTTTGAGGTTTGGTTCCTCATTTCTCTTCCTACTTTCATATGATAAAAAACCGCTTAGGGCCAATGCAACCTCCACGGGAATCAGTTTAAAGAGAAATACCGCCAAGGGGTTATGAAAGATTTTGCGCATTAACCTTGAACTCCTGTTTCCCAACAAATAATCCCCATGCGTGAAAAAAACCCTTTTCCGGCCAATTTCCTTATAAAAACCGTATCTATAAACATTTACACCCAGGCCTTTCCAAAAATCCCCAATCCAAGCATCATGATTTCCGGAAACATAATGTATCACCTTTTTACGGGAGAGATTAACAACCTCCGATGTGAATCTTATGGAATATGAAGGAATAAAACCCCTATACTCAAACCAAAAATCGTATATATCCCCCAACAGTATCAGCTCATCGAAGTCTTCATCGCGCAAAAGGTTCAGTAATTTTTCTTCCCTTTCGTAAGTGTTTAGGTATAAATGCGAATCCGAAATGCATAAAACCTTCATCTATAAACCTTTTTAATCGTATAGGCACCCGAAAGCAAACCTATGAAAAGTATAAAGGGTAAAAGGAAAAAGTTTCCGTTTAACCTATAAACCCATAACCCACCCGCCACATATACCGAAGCATACATAAAGGCGTTTAAAATGCCCATGTAAAGGTCAAAATTTATCCTTTTGGATAAAGGTTCCCTTATCGTTTTGGCGAAGTATTTATTTACCCTCTCCAAAACCCAATCTCCAAAAGCGACACCTATTAAAGGTATTGCGACATACCAAGAACAAACTTCGCCGAATTTCAAGTTTGATGCAACCCAAATAACCAAAATACCCACCAAACTATATAAAAACGCAAATACTAAAAGCATTCGGCCCTTTAATCCATCCAGATTAAGATTATTCCACAGGATGGGCAGGTTTGTAGGTTATCCAATTCCTTTCCCGTCATAGATGCGGGAAGCTGTACAAAGCAGTTGGTACATATTCCGTCTATAACCCTTGCTATACCCCTTTTGTATCTTTTACGAAGTCTTTCGTATGTTTGAAACCATCTAGGATTGGATTTCCTGAGTTTCTCGGCTAACTCGTTTCTCCTATGTTTGAGCATTTCAACCTTTTCCTCGGATACCTGAAAGCCAAAAGTTTCAAGGTAATGGGGATCCGTAACTTGGTCTATTAAAAGGTCTAAGTCTTGCAACAGGTAAAGGTCTTCCAAAAATTCCCTTATTGACACCCTACTCATTGTAGAAATTTAAAAGATAGTCTATAACCTCTTTGGGTGATGAGAAATCCGTTTTGATGTTCTCTTCATTTGCAAGCCCCCGTGCTATCTTTGCTATATTCCCCAATGCGGTTAGGTATTGCATTGATGGGTCCATAGGTGTTGCCACCAGCATAAATATTATATGAACGGGTTTCCCATCTAAGGAATCAAAATCCACACCTTCTTTGGAAATTCCCACTATAAGCGTTATATTATCAACCGCAACGCTGCGGCAGTGGGGGATTGCTATACCTTTTCCTATACCCGTTGAACCGAGCTTTTCCCTCTGCATTAGGGATGATATGAGCAAATCCTCTTTATCCTTTGGAAGGTTTAAAACGGAAACCATTTCCCTTAATACCCCTTCCTTATCCTTTGCCTTTAAATTCAATAGAATCCTATCTTCACGGAGCAATTTCTCTATCATCTCATACCTCCTTTTTTTCGAACCTTTTAATCAAAGGGTCTTCAATTCCAGCCCTTTCAAACGCCTCCCTCCTCTGAATACATGCGGGGCATTCCCCACAAGGCACCCCATCGTTTGGGGAATAACAAGACCAAGTATATTCAAAGGGTACCCCAAAATCTGCGCCCAATTTTATTATCTCCACCTTCGTAAGGTTTATCAAAGGCGTCCAAACCTTTATCCTTATTGATCTTTCAAAGGGTAGGGAAGAGCCGGCGTTTATAAGTGTTTCCAGTGCGGATGCCCATTCCGGCCTAGTATCCGGATAATTTGGCACATCCGAGGAATGTACCCCAAAAACCAAATTGGTTATTCCCCTTGTTTCCATAAATGCCGCCGCAATAATACCCAATATGGAGTTTCTCATTGGCACATAAGTTGATATAATTCCCCTTTCTGGGTAAGGACCCTTTGGTATCTCCAAATTGCTATCGGTTAAACTGGATTTCCCTATTTTTTTAAAAATATCGGTTTCAAGTATTATGTGCTCCTTTACACCCGCAAATTTTGCCAACTCCCTTGCATATTTCACCTCTATTTGATGCCTTTGGCCGTAATGAAATGTTAATGCATAAACCTCTTTAAACAACTTTTTACTCCACCAGAGGGATACGGCGGAATCAATTCCTCCCGAAAGTAGTACTAAACACTTATCGTTGTCCATATTGGCAACTGGGTATTATAAAGGGGAAATTGTCGTAGAGAAGAATGGTTTAGGTTGGGTAGGTGGTAGGGGTAGGGGGTAAAAGTATAATACTCTGAAAGGAGGTGTTCCAGCCGCACGTTCCCGTACGGCTACCTTGTTACGACTTCGCCCCAGTCACC
>JBDRWW010000011.1:0-44878 GCA_039802605.1 Caldifarciminota bacterium
TATAGAAAAATCAAGGAAGATAGGTTATAACGAAATAGACGCCCTTGACGAGTATATAAACTCAAAGATTGTTCCGAGGATTAGGGGCATAAGGGAGGACTTTGTAAAGGATAACGAAAACATCCTTGAAAATATAAGGGGAAAATGTGAAAAATATGGCCTTGTAAAAACCAAAGAATCCATTGAGAAAAAGAAGGAAATGCTTGAAAGTAGGGGAATAGTTGAATGATGTCCGTCTTTGACATATACTACCAAAGATATGACGATTGGTATGAAAAGCCTTTTGGGAAGTCCGTTTTTAAATTGGAGGCGGAGTGTATGCGAAAGGTGTTTAATATCAAGGGGAAAACATTGGAAATAGGTGTTGGCAGTGGTAGGTTTGCAAGGGAGTTGAATATAACTTTTGGTTTGGATCCTTCAAGGAATTTAATAAAGTTCGCAAAGGATAGGGGGATAAGGGTTGTTATAGGGAAGGCGGAGTATTTACCCTTTAAAGATGGAATTTTTGATGGCGTTCTCATCGTTGTTTCAATATGTTTCTTTGAAGACCCTTTAAGGGCATTAAAGGAGGCCAAAAGGGTTTTAAAGGATAACGGTGTTTTGGCTTTGGGGATGGTTTTGAAGGAAAGCCCTTGGGGTAGATTTTATGAGGAAAAGGGAAAAATGGGAAATCCATTTTACTCATCCGCAAGGTTTTACTGTTTTGAAGATATTAAGAAAATGTTGAAAATTACCGGCTTTTCAATTGAAAGGGTTTATACAACGCTCTTTGAAGAACCACAAGACAAAGAACCCATAAAAAATACGGAAATAAAAGAGGGTTATTATCCACAAGGGGGTTTTCACTGTATCTCAGCCAAACATTCCCCTTAAAACGAGTATTGCATTTGAAGGCTTCTCCGCCAATCTACGCATAAAATATGGATACCAATACTCCCCATAGGGTAAATATATCCTCATCCTATAACCCTTGGTCAATATTTCCCTTTGTAATTTCGGCCTTACACCGTATAACATCTGAAATTCAAATTTATCCTCCGGTATTCCCATTTCCTTCACCCGTTCAATTATGAAGTTTATTATCTTGTCGTCATGAGTTGCAAATTCCGGGTAAATTTTATCAACCATTTCAAGCATTTTAACGGAGAGTTTTTTAAAGTTTTCGTTTATATCCTTTTTCTTTTGATATGCCACCTCTCGGGGTTCCTTATAAGCCCCCTTTACAAGGCGTATGTTCATAGGATATTTTGCCAACTCCATTAAAATTTTTTCGCTTTCAAACAGATAAGCCTGTATAACCGTTCCCACCTTAAAGCCCTCGGAATTCAACTTTAAAACCACATCAACGGTAGAGCGTAATGTCCGGTATTCTTCCATATCAACATTTATGTATATATTCAAGGAGTTGGCCTTTTGGCAAATCGTTTTCAAGTTTTCGTAAAACAAGTCCCTACTTATCTCCAAACCCAACTGTGAGGGTTTTAGGGAAATTTCCGCCCTATCGGAAAAGCCTTTCAACACATCCGCCAATTTCAAGTATTCCTCCATATGTCTTTTTGCCATTTCAACGCTATGAAAGTGTTCCCCGAGGTATGCAACGGTTAATAAAAACCCCTCCTTTAAAAGCCTTTCAACCGAAAACTTTAAGTCTTGTAGGGTCTCACCCGCCACAAACCTGCGGGAAATCTTCCTGCCAAACCTGTTGTTGGTTAAAAACCTTTCAAGGGTTTTGTTGTGCGACAATCCTATGAAGAAATCCCGTAATATTGGCATAGGCTGGGAATTTTACCCCCGTTAAAACTTAAACTATTCAAAATCTTTGAGAGTGAAGGATGAAATAACCGTCGCAAAAAGCACATAAAGTATAAGTATGGAAATTGCTTTCCAAACATTTAAGATATTAACATATCCCTTTATGAGTTCTAACAATGCATCAACCACATAATGGAAAGGTAAAAGGTATCCTATTTCATCCCTTCAAAAGTTCCAAAAGAATACTATCAAGGTTATCGTAATCAAAATCCACATATTGCGCGTTTTTGAAGTTAAGATTTTTAAGCATTTCCGCAATTTTGTCCGGACTGTTTGTTGTCTCAAAGGTTTTCTCTCCTTCCGAAGTTTTAATCTTAATCCTGAATTTACCAAAAGTTAATATATTTCTCGGAGTATCGTATGCCAAAAGTTTCCCACGGTATAGTATGGCCAAACGATCACACATTTGGGCCTCTTCCATTAAATGCGAACTCACAAATATGGTCTTTCCCTCGGATTTCAGACGAGCAAGGAAACCTTCCTTTTCATTCCCCCAGAGAAAGACCATACGGGGTAATCCGCCTGTTTTCCAACTCTACAAACCTTAAAAAATTCCGTATATTCACGCAAAAAACTCCAAATTTTCCCTTGCCGTTAAATCTTCGTATAAGGCAAAATCTTGGGGCAAACTTCATTAGGTGTGATAACCCATTCCTGTAAAGCAACCGCATAAACGCTGTTCCCATAAGCCTGCCCTTCTAAAACTTCACTCCCAACCAAATTTACCCTCCAAGTGGCAATATACGATATTACCAATACCATACCTCACCTCCTTTTTATTATCCATCCTTAAACACGGTAAAATATACCCCCTTGCCTTTTATCCCTTTTACCTCCCTGCCACTTATATCGTATAACTTATACTCCCCACATATGCTTACAACATTCTCACCTTGAACCCCAGAACGACCCATGCCAACGGGATTACTATACCTTAAACTGTCGGAACTTAGTATTAATAACAAACATTTGATTATGCTATTTTAAGGCTGAACCCTTTTCCCTGTCAAGGAAGTTTTTTACCCATCCAACCGCCGATAAACCAACAACCTTAAAATTCCCGGAAATGAAAACAATTTTTGAAAAACACAAGGAGGGATCGTCAAACTACACATTCCCGGAGTTTGAATACGAAGTTGAGATACCCGAAGAATACAAAAGGAAAATCCCTCTTAACCTCGTTGAAGTTCCGGAAAACGAAGTTGTTAGGCACTATATTAAACTTTCGCAAAAAAATTACGGGGTTGATATAGGCTTTTACCCATTGGGTTCCTGCACGATGAAATACAATCCAAAAATAAACGAAGAACTTTCAAGACTTCCCGGCTTTACCCATCTACACCCCCATACACCCGAAAAACTCGCCCAAGGGGCCTTGGAGGTTATGTACGAACTCCAAGAGATCTTAAAGGAACTTACGGGTATGGATGCGGCAACGCTTCAACCGAGTGCCGGGGCTCAGGGGGAATTGACGGGAATACTAATAATAAAGGCGTATTTGAAGGATAAGGGACAGGGGCACAGGGATGAGGTTTTAATACCCGATTCTGCGCATGGAACAAATCCGGCAACCGCATCTATGGCCGGCTTTAAGGCAGTTGAAGTGAAATCCGATAAGGACGGTCTTTTATCCGTTGAAGATTTAAAGGGGAAACTTTCGGATAGGACGGTTGGCCTAATGATTACAAACCCAAACACCTTGGGGCTTTATGAGAGGAGGATAAGGGAGATATGCGATTTGGTTCATAAGGCGGGGGGGCAGGTTTATATGGATGGTGCAAACTTTAATGCCCTAATGGGTTGGATAAAACCGGGGGATACGGGTGTTGATGTCATACACCTAAACCTTCATAAAACTTTTTCCGTTCCCCACGGTGGAGGCGGTCCTGGGGCTGGTGCCCTTTTGGTTAAGGGGCATTTAAAGGATTACTTACCCGTTCCCGTTGTTGAAAAATCCGAAAACGGATATTATTTCAATTGGGATCTGCCAAAGAGCATAGGGAAGGTTCATACATTTTACGGGCATTTCTTGGCATTCATAAGGGCTTATGCTTATATACTCTCAATGGGTAGTGAGGGTTTGAGAAAGGCGGCGGGGGATGCGGTATTAAACGCAAACTATTTAAAACACCTTTTGGAAAAGGACTTTAAGGTTGCATACCCTTCCGTTTGCATGCACGAATTCGTAATAACCGCCAAACCAATAAAGGACGAAACGGGCGTTAGGGCTTTGGATATAGCAAAGAGGATTTTGGATTATGGAATGCACGCACCAACGGTATATTTCCCCTTAATAGTTCCGGAGGCCTTAATGATTGAACCAACGGAAACGGAAACAAAGGAGACCCTTGAAGATTTCGCCAAAATTATGAAAAAAATAAAGGAAGAGGCGTACAACGATCCCGAAAAGGTTAAAAACGCACCATACAATACACCGGTTAGGAGACTTGACGAGGCTAAGGCCGCAAAAGAATTAAAGGTTTCGTTTTTTGAAGGATGAAGATAGCCATAGGCTGCGACCATAGGGGTTTTAGGTTAAAGGAGTTTTTAAAGGAAAAGTTATCAAAGGATTACGAGGTTTTGGATTTTGGAACATTTTCCGAGGAAAGTACCCACTACCCAATATACGCGCATAAGGTTGCGTCGGCGGTTTCGAAAGGTGAGGCGGATTACGGTGTTTTGATATGCGCAACCGGTATAGGTATGAGCATAGCGGCGAATAAGGTTAAAGGTGTTAGGGCCGCGCATGTTTGTAGCGACGAACTCGTTGAACTTTCAAGGAAACACAACGACGCAAATGTTATATGCTTTGGTAGTTTATATACGGATGGAGAAACGGCATTAAGGTGGGTTAAAATCTTTATATCAACCGAATTTGAAGGTGGAAGGCATTTAGAAAGGGTAAGGATGCTGGAAAATGTTCCCCATTAGCGACGACATACCTTCAAAGAGAAAACCCTTTGTAATGTGGATTTTTATAATAATTTGCGTTATGGTTTTCCTCATACAAACCGAAGGGATAACACAAATGTTTGGGTTTATACCCGTTAAATTTTGGTTTAGGGGTGAATGGATACAAACAATAACATACATATTTCTACACGGAAACCTGTTCCACCTTTTGGGTAATATGTACTACCTATACATCTTTGGGGATAACGTTGAGGATAAACTTGGAAGGTTTGGTTTTGCCCTATTGTTCATACTATCCGGTATAGGAGGGGCTTTATTGCACGGGATATTCTACCCATACTCCCACATACCCCTTGTTGGGGCCTCGGGGGCGATTTCCGGAGTCCTTTCGGCCTATATGATAATGTTTCCGACGGCGGGGATATACACATATGTTTTTTGGTATCTCGTTAAAGTACCGGCGATAATCTTCATAGGGTTTTGGGTGGTTATGAATTACATTTATGCCTTATCCGGCGTAGAGGTTGGGGTTGCGTGGTGGGCCCATATAGGGGGATTTTTAGTGGGGATTCCGTTTGGGGTCATAGGAAGGTTAAAGATGTTTTTACAGGGGGAAGGAGATGAGGATATACAACTCTTTACTTGATTTGATAGGTAAAACCCCTCTTGTTAAAACGAGACTTTTTAAGGGTTTCAAAGCGGAGGTGGTGCTAAAATTGGAATCCTTTAACCCCATGGGTAGTGTAAAGGATAGGATAGCAATTCAAATGGTTGAGGATGCGGAGAGGGAGGGGAAGTTAAAACCCGGAATGTTGGTAGTTGAATCCACATCGGGGAATACCGGGGCGGGTTTGGCCCTCGTTTGCCTATTAAAGGGTTATAAGTGCGTTTTAACCGTTCCGGACAAGGTTTCCAAAGAAAAGATTGACCTCTTGAAGGCCTTGGGTGCGGAGGTTGTAATATGCCCGACAAATGTACCGCCTGAATCCCCCGAAAGTTATTACTCCGTTGCCAAAAGGATAGCGGAGGAAAGGGGAGGTTTGTACATAAACCAATACGAAAACCCTTCAAACCCAAAGGCCCACTATTTAACAACCGGTCCTGAAATATGGGAAGATACCGATGGTAAAGTTGATGTAGTAGTTGCGGGAATAGGAACGGGCGGGACTTTAACGGGTGTGGCAAAGTTTTTAAAGGAGAAGAAACCTTCCGTTGAATCCATTGCGGCCGACCCCGAAGGTTCCGTTTATTACGATTACTTCTATAAGGGTCATTGGGAGGAGGCCCATCAGTATTTGATTGAAGGTATTGGGGAGGATTTTATACCCTCAACCATAGACTTTAAATACATTGACAGGATTTACAGGATTACGGATGAGGAGGCTTACGATTGGGCGAGAAAGTTGGCCAAGGTTGATGGTATATTATCGGGAAGCTCTGCGGGTGCGGCCCTTTGTGCCACATACAAATACCTTTTGGAAAACGATGGAAATAAACTCATAGTCGTAATTATACCCGACAGCGGTTTTAGATACCTATCAAAGGTTTTCAACGAGGATTGGTTAAGGCAAAAGGGTCTTTTGTGATCACCTGATAAAGTGTTCCAACCCTTTGGACTTTAAAAGGGATATAAGGTTTTGTGTGTTTTTATCCGATGGATAACCGCTAAACTTGGGTATTTTATCCCCAAAACCCAAAAAACGGTTTAAAGAAAGCATTTCCAACTCCCTGAAATACTTGGCAAACAGGGAAGCGAGTGCCACCTCTTTATACCTTTTATCCGCCCCCCTTTCAAATCTTAAAATTTTTGCACCCTTTTTATAAATACCCTTTTCCAAAACCTCCCAACCCTTCAAAAACCTCCCGTAATCCCTAAAACCCCCCGCCAACCCCGCTATAACGGTATTCCCCTTTAACCCATCCGCTATTTTGCAAATTGCCTTTGCATCCTCTACAAACCTGTTCTTCCTCAATTTAAAGGCCTCCAACCTCATCGGAACCAGGTTTATAACCTCAAATGGGAGTTGTAATATTTTTCCACCGAAAGCCGGAATCTCAACATTTTTAAAAATTTCATCGGCTTTTCCGAAAACTTTTAAGAACAGATCGTATGAGTTGTCAAATCTATACCCCATGCGTGCAAAGGAGGATAAAACCAAACTCTCCGCATAAGAATAACCCTTTATGTCCCTCCTGAAAACCTCCTTACTCTCCTTTAAACCGCTTAAATCCCCGATCACATCAACCCCGACTACGAACAGGGAACCAATTTTTGGGCCGAGGCCGGCCTCATCTATTCCCGAAAAAATCATCATATTTTGGGTCCATATACTTTTCAACCGCTCTGGAATAGTTTTCCAAAAGTTCCCTCCACCTTTCCCTATTTATAACCTTTGCAAAGGCATAAGAGCCGTAAATCTGGCCGGCATGAAAGGCCACCCCAACGCCAAACGAGGCATAAGCGGGAATATCCCTCTTCTCCCTAAACTTATAATAAAAACCCAAAACATAAAATGTTCCAACCATAAAGGCACCCATAAGGGCGGTTCCCCTATCCCCAAGCCAGTACCTACCAAAACCGGGAATTATTGATAAAAAGGCCGCTTTTTTGGGAGATTTTAAGTCGGGGTCGTAAATGTATCTTTCCAAAACCGTCCCCGCAACCACCCTTTTCGCCTCCTTCCAATCCCCTTCCTGCAACCTCATCCAAGCGACTAAGGATTTCTTTTGAACGGAATTATCCGGCATTTTTGAAAGTTCCTCATAAAATTTAAAGGTATCCCCCTTATAAAGGTATATCTTCGCCAATTCGTAATGAGCCCAAACCTTTCCCCTTTTGTTTTCCACAATGTGCCTTTTAAAAATCTCCTCCGCAAAGTCCAATAGATTTGCTAGTTTATAAGAATATCCGGCCATAAAGTGCGCGTAATCAACGGAATCGCTGTTTGGGAAAAGCGTAATAAACCTCAAAAATTCAAGGGCGGCTTCCCTATATTTCCCTTCCGAATACAATTCCTCCGCAAAGGAAAAAACCTGCTGGGGATATATTTCAACCTGAAATACAAGCCAAATCATTGGCGGAAATTCTAATCCCGATTGATGTTCATTATCGGATTTTTCAACTTTATAATATAAACTCGGGTGTGTGCCGGCGGTCGCCCCTAATAGGGGAGGAAAGTCCGGGCTCCAAAGGGCAGGGCGCCGGGTAATACCCGGGGTGGGGCAAAACCCCACACGGTAAGGGCCTCAGAAACAAGACCGCCGAAGGCCCTTTAAGGGCCAGGCAAGGGTGAAAGGGTGGGGTAAGGGCCCACCGGCTCCGCAGTAATGCGGGGTGAGGGGGTGAAATGCCCCCGGCCGGGTGAGTCCCGGCTCAGGTAACCGCCCGCCCGGAGCAAGGCCAAGCAGCGCCGCTCCCCGTAATGGGATAAGGTGGCCCGCCGAAATGCGGCGCGGGTAGGCCGCTAAGGAGTCCGTGGGGTAACCCACGGGCCAAGATAGATGACCGCCGCATACAGAACCCGGCTTATGGCACACACCCGATTTATTTGAAAGCATCGGAAATTTTATCTAAGTTATAATATTCTCTTGTGAAGGCATATACGAAATATTTATGGTTTAACACTCCGGAGAAGAGGGCGATAATAAGGATTACGGATGAGGTTGAAAAAGCCGTTGAGGAATCCGGTATAAAGGAGGGTTTGTGCTTGGTTTCGTCAATGCACTTAACGGCGAGCGTGATAGTTCAGGATAACGAACCCGGATTACATAAGGATATATGGGAGTGGCTTGAAAAATTGGCACCTTTCAGGTATGACTATCACCACCACCATACAGGTGAAACAAATGGGGATGCACATTTAAAAAACCTACTGGTACATTTACAGGTTATATTACCCATAACCAACGGAAAGTTAGACCTCGGGCCCTGGCAGGAAATATTCTATGTGGAGTTTGATGGGCAAAGGAGAAAAAGGGCAATAATTAAAATCATAGGGGAATGAAACGGACGGGGGATATAAGGAACTTTCTTGAAGCCGTTGAAGCCAGTGCGAGGATGGGTAGTCAGTATATTTGGAAGGTTAGTATCGAACTTCCAGATAGGGAAGGGGAGGGATATGTTATGGGTGGAAAACTCATATATTTGAAAATTGGGGATTTAAAGGGAAACGAGGCCTTAAAGGCTTTAAGGAAATACGACAGATTTGCGTATTCAATTGAGATTTTTAACGGTTATGTTCCGGAAATCCACGACATAGACATTTTGGAATTGTACCATGAGGAACTTTCCCCGATGTTTTCTAGATTACCCATTACAACGGTTAAGGGAAATTTTGTTGATATACTTATGGAATTAGAGGAAAGAGGCTTTAACGGTATTATATCTTTTTCGGATAGGGAAGGTAGGGGATATATAGGAACCGTATGCGGAGGGAGGTTATGCGGAATAAGGTACTTGGGTGTTTTGGGTTCAACATCAACAATCCTTCAAAATATACGGGAACTTTCCACGGATTTTTACCTACTGGAATTCAAATACCTTGATAAGATTTCGGGTTTTATATACGGTTTAAAGGATATAGTTGATTCTCCGGCGGGTCAATGGAATGCCCAAAAGTTAAAAAGGATAAACGGCACGGTTGAAGTCACTAGGGGCACAAATAGGATTCTCGTTATATCCGATGGAAGCAATGTAATTACCATTTTCGGTTTAAGCATTCCCCCTTCTTTCGGGGAGGATATTATTCCCCTTATATTTCAAAGGGGGAACCTTATAAACACATATCCCGCTACGGAGCCAAAACCTATATTTGAATATACCTTCAAGGAAGCCCGGACAATTACAAATATATTCTCATCCTTGGTATCGGAATCCAGAAAAATCGTCGGCGAAATCGTTTTTAAGCGTGCAGCCGATAAGGTTTTAAATTATTACCTACCCCCCAAGCCCTACCCCGATGATATCGTTAATACATTAAAGTCCATTTTCTCCATTTACGAAAAGGAGATTTCGGCGTTTACCGGGAAAAAATGGAAGGAGAAAAAGGCCAGTATCCTATCGGAGTATCCGGAGCGCTTGGTTAAACTTTTTGGATAATCAACGCCTTATAACCTTTTTGACCTTACCATCTTTTACGATAAAATAAACACCTTTGTTCTCAATTCCCTTTACAATTTTACCATCAACCCTATAAACCTTTCCCCCATTTTTCGTTAATTTTGATATTTCCTCATCAACGGATGTTAAGCAAACATTTATCAAAGAGGGTTGCGAAACCATATACATCATGAAATCACCCGAGTTTATAGCGTTATTTTCATCAACATCAAACCACAAAGCGACCAAAAGGTCATATGTTCCCGCCGGAGTCCCCGATGGTACAACAAATATTCTACTCCCCGTAGAAGAACCAGAAGGTACGGTTATTTTTCTATCGTTGGGTGGGTCACTGTAATAACTACCGTTATAAAGGGATGCCCCTATCATTATCTGGTTATGCGTATCTTCTGCGTAATTCCGAATATTCACATATATGGTGAATGTATCCCCTATGCAAACATTTGTGGGACTCGCGCTTATGGAGGTTATATACATAGGCGTGGATAACCTATATCCTCCGGGCGAATAGTAATGCTCGTTTATCCACTTCCAAGTATAACCGTTATTCGCCCACCTCGATGAACCCCATTGGCACATACCCCTCCCGTGTCCATAACAGGAATGACCCGTGCAAACCGGATCGGATATACAAGGCCAATAAACCCCATCCCCACACCCGCAATCATTGTTTTCGGCCGAATATTCGGATCTCGCTATAGTTCCGGAGTTTTCAAGCATTATGCCCGATGTATATATCGCCGCGTTTACGGTTGATGAATAACTATCACTCGGATCCCAAACCTGGCAACAAGCGCTATTGCAAATATCGTAGGAGGAGTTTATGGGGTTTAAAACATGCCAGGCACCATAAGACCTATAAGGGATAGCCCCAGCCCTCAGGGAATGAGCATTCCAACTGGCTATCCATTCATCGTCAAGACCGTATTGTACATATGTTTCAAGGGATACTATACTTACGGATGAGCAACTCCTGCAACTGCAATTTGTTCCAACCTTTATGGTTGAAGGGGGGATAAGTAGGGGAGCATGCAATTCGTAATCTTCATCGGAAGGGGTAAAGGATTTTTTTTTAAAATCTTCCGATTGCTTTTCAATATTTATGCCGTGTTCCTTTTTCTTTATTACCCTACCGTTCCCGGGGGACAGTTGGGCGTTCAATCTTTGAACACCTTCCAATATGAATATACCGGTTTTTTCAAAGGTTGTGTATCCGTTTTTACTGAATATAACCTTGCCTTCTAAGGGTTTTTCACCGTTGGAGCCCTTTACCGGAAATTCAACATAGTAATAACCTTTGTTATCGGTTTTCGCGTTATAGGATCCATAAGGGGTATTCACTTGCACGTTTACACCTTCCAGCGGGGTGCGCGTCTTTTCATCAACAACCCAACCGTACCATATGGCATACCCGTTTTTCGGTTTTGGGGGTTGGGGTATTTCCAAGGGCATAAGCATAAAGTTTATATCTTTGGGTGTGGTTTTATCCACATTTAGCGTGGTTTTTAGTTCCCTGTATCCCTTTGCCTCAACGCTTATGCTGTATTTACCCTCTTTGAGGTCCAAGGTCAAAAACCCGTTTTCCGTGGTTTTATGGACTGTATCGTTTATCTTTACGGTTGCCCTTATCCCATACCCCGTTATAGCATCCGTTATGCTGAAATTTATCGTATAAGAAAACAAAACCAACATAATCGTATATTTTAAAGGTGATTTCAACCTTATCATACCCAAAATGATTGAGGGGGTTAAAGTAAAGGCGTTAAGGGTGATCCCCGACGATAGGGGAAGGCTTGCGGAGATTTTGAGGGTTGATGATGATATATTTGAGGGTTTCGGGCAGGTTTATTATACCACCGCCTATCCGGGTGTTGTAAAGGCTTGGCATGCGCACAGATTTCAAACGGATTTCATAACCTGTATTCATGGAATGATAAAACTCGTTTTATACGATGATAGGGAAAACAGCCCCACAAAAGGGGAAATAAACGAGTTTTACATAGGAATACATAACCCCATACTCGTAAAAATTCCCCCCCTCGTTTGGCATGGGTTTAAAAACATCGGCCTTGAAGAGGCAATAGTTATAAACATCATCACAAAACCTTACAACCAAAAAAATCCGGATGAACTTAGAAAACCTGCACATGGAGTTATCCCTTACGATTGGAGTAGAAAGGATAGATAGTTAAACCAACTCCCCCATTTCCCTTAATTTATCCCTAATAACCATAGCCTTTTCAAATTCCAAATTTTCCGCGTAAAATGTCATCATTTTCTTCAATTCCTTCAAAGCCTTATGTCTTGGGTATTCCCTTAGAATTTCGTTTATTTTCTCCTCAAAATCCTCTTCCCCTTTTGTCAATACCCTTTCATCCGCAACTTCCGTGGCTTTTAATATCTCTTCCCTACTCTTCTTTATGGTTCTTGGAATAATACCATATTTCCTATTGTATTCCAACTGGATTTTCCTCCTCCTTTCCGTTTCCTCAATTGCCTTTTTCATCGCTTCGGTGATCTCGTCGGCGTATAGTATTACTTTACCCGCCGCATTCCTTGCGGCTCTACCAATGGTCTGTATTAAGGCGGTGTATGACCTTAAGAATCCGGCCTTGTCGGCATCCGTTATCGCAACCAAAGAAACTTCTGGAAGATCCAAACCCTCCCTCAAAAGATTAACGCCCACCAAAACATCTATATTTCCAAGCCTCAAATCCCTTAAAATTTTAACCCTCTCTATCGCGTCCAATTCGGAATGCAGATAACCCGCCCTTATGCCAACCTCTCTAAGGTAATCGGAAACTTCTTCCGCAGACCTCTTTGTTAAGGTGGTTATAAGTACCCTCTCACCCCTATCAATGGTTTTCCTTATCTCTTCCAAAAGGTTGTCCATCATGTTTTCCAATGGCCTAACCTCAACAATGGGGTCGGGTATTCCCGTAGGTCTAACTATCTGTTCAACCACCTCTCCACCCGTTAGTTCAAGTTCAAAGGGTCCGGGTGTTGCGGACATGAATATAACTTGCTTTAATAAAGACATAAGTTCTTCAAACTTTAAAGGTCTGTTATCCAAAGCCGATGGGAGTCTAAAACCGTATTCTATTAAATTTAACTTCCTCGTTTTATCCGCCTCGTACATAGCCCTTAATTGTGGGATGGTTACATGGGATTCGTCAATAACGGTTAGGAAATCATCGGGGAAATAATCTATTAGCGTCCAAGGTCTTTCTCCGGGTTTCCTACCGGTTATATGCCTTGAATAGTTTTCTATTCCCGGGCAAGTTCCGGTTGTCCGCAAAAGTTCAATATCGTATTTCGTTCTCTGTTCAAGTCTCTGAGCCTCAAGGAATTTACCCTGTTCCCTCAATTCCCTTAACCTCTTCTGCAATTCCATTTCTATGCTTTTTATGGCCCTCTCCAACCTATCCTCACCTCCTAAGAAGTGCGCGGCTGGGTACAATAGGTACTCTTTTAATTCCCTTATAACCTTTAAGGTTGTAGGTTCCAACATCCTAATCCTGTCTATCTCATCACCCCAAAACTCAACCCTTAAAATAAACTCCTCGTAGGCCGGGATTATATCAACCACATCACCCTTTATCCTAAACCTTCCCCTTTGTAAGTCTATATCGTTCCTCTCATACCTCAAATTTACGAGTTTCAATGCGAAATCCTTTAAATTCCACCTATCCCCAACCCTTATATGTAGGAAACTCTCCCTTATTACATTTGGGTCATCCAAGGAATATATCGCCGAAACCGAAGCCACGACTATAACATCCTCACGGGTCATAAGTGAAGAAACGGTTCTAAGCCTTAGCCTTTCAATGTCGTCGTTTATAGTCGCCTCCTTTGGTATGTATGTATCCGTTTGGGGGATATACGCCTCCGGTTGATAGTAGTCGTAATAAGAAATGAAGTATTCAACGGCGTTTTCTGGGAAAAGGGCTTTTAACTCCCCATAAAGTTGAGCCGCCAATGTTTTGTTATGAGAAAGTATTAGGGTTGGTTTTCCGGTTCTCGCTATAACATGGGCTATCGTGTAAGTTTTTCCGGTTCCCGTTGCACCTAAGAGAACGGAAAACCTTTCGCCGCTTTTAATCCTCTCAACCAGTTGTTCAATGGCCTTTGGTTGATCCCCAGCGGGTTCAAAAGGTGCGTGTAATACAAAGGGGGAACCCTCAAACCTATATACGGGCATAAAGGTATATCTTACAAGACCTTATCCAAAATGCTCAGTATTAAAGAAAGGATTAATACATTGCTGAAAACCGTTTGTAGTTGGGCGGTATAAAAGTCCAACATTCCATGCTGTATGAAGTTTGGTTTAAACGCCCAGGATATGTTTCTAAGGGCTTGGGGGAGGGTTAGATAAACGGCCAAAGACCATAAAGGCCATATACCGAAGGCTATCATTATGGGTACTAGTATGTAGGCCGACAGTATTAGGAATGCGTAATAATACCTTGATACTTTCGGACCCATTATTCCGGCCAATGTTTTGTATCCCGCCCTCTGATCGTCATAAATATCCCTCATGTTATTCCCGTGCAAGATTCCAACTATTAACAAGGATACCGGCATATAACCGAGGAAGGCTTTGGCATCCAAAGCTTGCGTTTGAATGTAATAAGCACCGGTGGATATCAAAGACCATGCGAGGAATACCGCAACATCCCCTAATGCCAAGTATTTCCAACCTACCGGGATAAAGGCGTAAAAGAAACCGAGGACAAAGCCAAACAATATTAGATATAGTAAAACCCTATCAAAACCCAAAAGATACCACAATGTCAAACCGGATAATAGGGCTACGGCGTACAGAACCAAGGATACCGCCAAAACCTCGGAAGGTTTTAAAAGGTTATCAACAATAACCCTACTTGAACCGAGGGTATCCCACCTATCCGCACCCTTCTTGTAATCAAAGTAATCGGCACTCGCATTTACCGCCAAGTGTACGGAAACCGCACCTATCAAGGTTAGTATAAACCTTAACGGATCAAACTTTCCGGATAAAAGTGTTCCCACTATTACGGCGGCCACGGTGGCGTATATTACCCAAGGCCTTGTAGCCTGAATGTACAGCTTCCACTTTGGGGTTTTTGGATATATTTCCTTTAACTTTTTGAAATCATCCTCGTTAAATTCTATCTCAAACCTAGGAATCCAACCTTTGGAGAAATCGCTGACGAAAACCTTTGTGGGGACTATCCTTACCACCGTTGTTTCGGGTACGGCTTTTAAAAAGGGTATTATTGGAAAGTTCTTCCTAACCACAATTGTCCTCTCTCTGTCGTATTTACTTGTAGGCCCTATTATTTCAGCCCTTCCATATCCCTGTATAAACCTATCCGGAGAGCCCTTTTCGATTACGAAATAAACCTCGGGGTTTTCCTTTATGTTGTTAAGCGTATGCCCCTTGTCCTCCAAAATCACATATATATATCCGTCCTCATCCCCCAAATAGGTCTTTGCAGACCAAACCTTTCCGTTTTTATCTTTTGTGGTTATGGTTATTGTATTGTTTTCCCTTAATATCTCGGCGTACCTTTTCAACATCTCTTCCCTAGTAAGCATAGGTGGATATTATACTTTTGAAAAATTTTTGGCTTAAAGATTATCTAATTCCATACCTAACCGTGTGAGTTATACATTTGAAAAGTCCTTTGGCTTAAAGTTCTTAGGGTTTAAAACCTTAACATCTTTGCCGTCCTTATGCTTTAAAACGATAAGCCCCCTTTTGTTGGCATACCTATCCGCAAATTGGTGGAACTTCATCCCCGCAACCGCACCGTACAACTTATAACCTTTGTACTCGGGGAAAAACTTTAAAAACCTTTTCTCCAACTCTTCAACAAACTCATCAACATCATCAACCCTTAATGTGGTTTTCACCTCCAAAACGATAACATAATCATCACCTAAAACAAGCCCGTCTATTTCCATACTATCACCATCCATTTTACTCTTTAAATTTTCTCTAACCCTAAAACCCTCAAACCCTAACTCTTTAAATGCATACTCCAAACCCTCCCTTATTGTATCTTCCGTGTAGTCTTTCCAAATGCCGTTAAAATCGGCTACCGCTCTGGTTGTGTTCCTTACCTCTTCGGAAACTTTACTTATTTGAATACTTAACTTTTTTATTTGTTCATCCGTTTCAGCCTGTCTCTCAGCAAGTTCTTTTAGTTTTTTATCCGTCTCCTCCTGTCTTTTTGCAAGGCTTTCAACCAATTTCCTCGTTTCCTTTAACATCTTATCCGTTTCCTCTTGGCTCTTTGCCAACCTGTCAAGCCTCTCGTCAACATCATCAAGCCTTTTGCCTACTTCCTTTAATATTTCCCATATCTCCTTAGAGTTCTCCATACAACGAGAATTATAAACCCGCAAAGTCTCTATGTCCCCACAAAAACTTTTTCAGCCTTAGAATATTAGCGCTATGCTTTGGCTTATAAGTTTTACTTGGATAACTCCGCATTGGCTTAACGATTATATAAAATCCGGGAAGGGAAAGGCCATAATAATAGATGTAAGGACACCCGCGGAACATCAGATGGGGTTTATCCCGGGAACCCATATGTTAATACCCCACAATCAGATAGCCGCAAGGATAAATGAAATAAAGGCGGATCCCAATAAGGATACCATAATAGTTTATTGCAGATCCGGAAACCGCTCCACAATAGCGGCAAGAATCCTTGAATCAAAGGGTTTTAAGTATGTATTAAACCTCAAAGGTGGGATAAACGCTTGGCAACAAGAAGGTTATAAGGTTGTGAAACCAAAAGGAGGTGAAAGATGAAAAGGAATGTGGGAACGGTTGATAGGGTTATAAGGGTTATAGTAGGGCTTTTGGCATTTGGTGGCATATTTTTCGTAAGTACCATCTGGTTAAAGGTTTTACTCGGCATAGTTGGTATAGTTATGCTATTCACGGCGGCCACCGGATTCTGCGCGCTATACACGCTGTTTGGTATATCAACCTGCCCGGCTAAAAAATAACACTTATATCCCTTCTAATATCACCACCAGAAGACAAAATCCAGCATATTGGGGTTGGTTTTATAGTTTTTGCGGTTTCGTATAACGCCACAAAGGACAAAAGGGCATCCTTAGGTGTTAGTGTAAGCGTAGGTTTATTAAAAGAGGTTTGGGATAAGGTATCAAAGAGAGGGGATTCGGAAGTTTTAGATTTTGTATATACCGCATTCGGGGGTGTGGTTGGGTACTTGGTGGTCAGCCGTTAAGAGGGACTTAACCCTTGTATTAGTCTTTTCTTTCTCTCAATCCGCAAATTTTTTCTAAAAGTCGCCTCTTTGAATATCCTCTCATCCGCCGCATATGTTTCAAGGTGTTCTTTTCTATCAACCAATACCATGCTAACAAATGTATGGGTAGCCATATACCTCTTATCGCTTATAGGGTCTTTGCCAAAAACCCATACCTCAACCTCCGCGGATGTTTTCCAAACGGCGTTTAACCTTGTAAATATCTCTATTATGTGAGAGGACCTTATGGGGTGCAGGAAAATGGTTTCGTCAATTGATGCCGTAACCATAGGTTTTTTTGAATATTCAATTGATGTTATAGCCGCCAATTGATCCACATACTCCAAGAGCTTTGCCCCAGACATCATGTCAAAGAAAAACACATCTTCCATACTTATACCATAAACCGTGCGTAAGTCATAACTTTCTGGTTCGTAAAGGTTTTTAAAACTTTCCCTTAGCGAATTTATCTTTCCCTTTATCTCCCTTTCAAGGGTTGGGGAAGGGTTCTTGTAATCGTGGGGAACAACACAGGCGTTTTCATCCACGGAAACAAATGTCAATTCCGCCGCCGTCGTTAGATTCTCCTCATCGCTTTGGGGATTTCTTGAATATACCGCCACCTTCACCGTTATGGTGTGTTTGGTTGAAAACAATGGAGATATATTTATGCTAACCATATCCCCAACCCTTATGGGGTTTAAAAAGTCAAAACTGCCCATATAACCGAGGAGGACAGGCCTTTTAACAAGATCTGAGGCGAAAATTGAAGACGACCTGATAACCCAATTCATCAACCTCCCACCAAATAAATACCCCAAGACATTGGCATCCTGGGGAAATACCCAATAAACGGTTTCAAAATCCCCCTTAAACCTCATATCTTTTTCAACTTGGCCTTATCCTTATCAAAACTCTTTACGAAATCTTTAAACATAACCTTCACTATATTCCCATCAATGCTTAAAACCTTACCGTACCCGTATTTTTCGTGATAGACGCTATCCCCCTTTTTAATATCGTCATTACCCGTATATCCCATTATTCCCATCTCTTCCAAAAATCT
The DNA here is from genome assembly GCA_039802605.1 of Caldifarciminota bacterium. Taxonomy (GTDB): domain Bacteria; phylum Hydrothermota; class Hydrothermia; order LBFQ01; family LBFQ01; genus Caldipriscus. Next base: position 18,182 of record JBDRWW010000011.1, read on the forward strand.
ACTGGGTTTTAGAGAATGCCTGTTATATCCCCTAATTTTTGCATGGGTCAGGTAAAGGTATGTTTTCGCCCTCGTTATGGCCACATAACACAACCTCCTTTCCTCATCCTCATTTCCTTCTTCCAATGATTTGTAGTGTGGAAATGTACCATCCTCTAAACCGACAACAAATACCACATCCCTTTCAAGACCTTTTGCGGAATGAACCGTCATCAAAGAAACCGCATTCCCCTCCTTTGTATCCGCGGAACTCAAAAGTGATACGGCGTAAAGGAACTCCTCCAAGCCTTTACCCTCGGACTGATAGGTGTATGCCATGTTTAACAATTCTTCAACATTTTCAATCCTGTCTTCATATTTTTCCGGGTCAAACCTTCGTAGGTATTCGTAATAGTTTAGGAAATCTATGACCTTTTGCACGGCTTCCCTTGGTGGTTCGTTCTTTAAATCTTTCAATAACGAAAAGTATTCAGATATTTTTCCCAGTCTAAACCTTGAAATGTTCTTTATATCCTCCCAACTCTTTCCGGCCTCAATCTCCATTATAACTCTATTTACGGTGTTTTCGCCCAACCCTTCAACCAAAAGCATACTCCTCCGTAAAGATACAAAATCCTTAGGGTTCAATGCCACCCTTAAAAACGATAGGATGTCCTTAATTTCCTTCCTTTGAAAAAACCCCACATCCCCTATAATTTTATAGGGTATTCCATACCTGACCATAGCCTGCTCAAACACGCGGGATATATAATTTGCCCTGTATAAAACCATTACATCTTCGGGTTTAAACCCCTTTGATAGTATTTCCTTTGCCACCCAATCCGCTTCCTCCTCCGGTGTATTAAAACACTTGTATATGGGTTCTGGGCCGGTTTTCCTATCTGTGAATAAAAACTTTTCCCTACGGTTATGGTTGTATCTTATAAGGTTATTCGCCAAGTCTAAGATTTTCTGGGTTGAGCGGTAATTTCTTTCAAGTTTAAGGATTAAGGTGTTGGGGAAATCCCTTTGGAAGTTTAGAAATATCGTATAATCCGCACCCCTAAAAGAGTATATCGCCTGGTCTTCATCCCCAACCACAAAAACCCTTCTGTGTTCCGGATTCCCCGCAATCTTTACAAGTATCTTATGTTGTAAGGGGTTAGTGTCCTGATACTCATCAACGAGGATGTAATAGAGTTTTTGGGAGTATTTCTTCCTTATGTTTTCATCCTCTAAAACCTCGTTCGCCCTTATAAGAATATCATCAAAGTCAAGGGCGTTGGCCTTTTTTAGTTTATCCTGATATACTTCCAGAATTGATGAAAATACCCCCTCATCCAAATTTTCGGGTATCTTCCCGGTGTTTTTGTACCTTGAAATGGCATTTTTTATCTCCTTAACGCTATAACCCAAATCCTTGCATATTGGCTCCAATATTGCCTTTGTATCATCCTCGTCATAAACGGTTAAATTCCCGAGATTTTCCCTTACAATTCTTAACGCAAAGGAATGGAATGTTCCCACATTCAATTTTTTCACATCTATATACCTTGAAAGCCTTTCCTTCATTTCATCGGCAGCCTTGTTTGTGAAAGTAACGGCAAGAATCCTATCCTCGGGTATCCCTATTTCTTTAACAAGATAAGCCACCCTTAGGGTTAATACCCGCGTCTTACCCGAACCCGCACCCGCAACAACGAGTATAGGCCTATCAATTGGTGCCAAAACCGCCTTTAACTGTTGCTCGTTTAACGCCCTTAGTTCTTCTCTTATGTCATAATCCGATCCTTTCAACCTCCCCTACCTCCTTTTCATAAACTTTTACATCCAAACTTTCCGTATCCAAAACCACAAAAGAGCACTTTCCGGATATATACCCGTAAATTTCACCGGGGTTGATAATAAGGGTATTCCTTACCCTCCTTATATCTATTTTGTGTAAATGCCCGTAGAGGATGAAGTTGAAATCCCCAGTTTCCGCGAGTTTATCAACGAATACGGGTTCGTGCATTAATACAAAATCTTTACCTTCAATTTCCAAAAATGTGGGGGATTCGCTTGAAATAAACCATCCGAATTTTCGGAAGTTTTGCGCCAATTTGAGGTAATCGCCATCGTTGTTGCCAAACACCACCCAAAGGTTTCCCTTATACATCTCGCCTATCCTTAAAGGGACAAATGGGCTTATCACATCACCTAAGTGTATAACATTTTCTATGCCGAGTTCATTTATTATTTCAAACGCCCACTTTAAACCTTTAAGATTATCGTGGGAATCTGACATAATCGCTATTTTCATAAGGGGGAATAATACTCCCGTTTTATTTGCTTGTGGGCATAAGGTACTTGAACTTGCTAAAAGGTATTTGAAAAATAACCGGGAAACGGTTAAGAAGGCGGGTAGGGATATGCTAAGGATGGTCGGGATAAACAGGGAGATCCGCCGCATCCGGTACGGCCTACTTGATGGCGATTGAATCGTTAAGGGCTTTGTTTATAGCGATGGGGTAAAAAGGCAATAGACGGCGCTTTTGAGAAGGTTGAGAAAATAATCCAAATAGTTGAAAGGCACATAAATGGTAGGGGTTAAACAGCCTTAAAATAAGGGCTTATGCCGAAAACAAAAACACCTTTAACTCCTGAGGAGAGATTAAGGTTAGCAAAAAGGTATTTAAGGAATGCTAAGGAAGTTTTAAAGAAATCGCCAGTTGATAAAGAGGCGGGTATTTATGAGGATATAAAGTATGTTTCCGAGGCATCTGGAACGGCATATATTTCAGCACTTGAAGCCTTAAAGGCTTTGTTTATGTTTAAGAAGGGTTGGGATGTTGAAAAGGTAAAAGAGGAAACAAAGGAAGTGGGGTCGTATAGGAAGATATTAAAAACGCTTCCAATAGGTAAGGATAAGGATGTTTTAATAAAACTCTTTTCATCAGTTTATGATATTCTCCACCTTGGGGGTTATTATAGGGAGTTGCAGGATAAGAAAGCCATAGACAGCGGTTTTGAAAAGGTTGAGAAGATAATCCAAATAGTTGAGAAACATATAAAGCAGGGCTAAGGTTGTTAGGGGATGATTTATTTTTCCTTCTACCATTTCAAGATTTCCTCGTATGTTATCTTTTTGCCTTTTTCGGTGGTATTTAAATTTTCAAGTATTACCTTCCGCACATGTTCCAAGTATTCCCTTTTAAAAATCACAAACCCATTATTAAACCTTATAAAATATTCTGTAAAAGTTTTTAAGGCTCTTTTCAACTTTTTCCTCGTGGTCTCTTTTACCCTTGGGTTAGCCATTTTGCTCTTAAACTCCTCAACATTAATAACAAGGTATGGAACTTCTACAACAATATCTGCATATCTCTGCTGCCTTTTGGTAAATCTTCTATCCGACGCTTCCCTTCTGTATGATACTTTCTTAACTTGAATTGCAATTTTCACCTGGTTTAATTCTACAATCGCGTCTATTCCCATCATATCTAACTTAGGAGTAGATACTAACTTTTCCACGAATAACGCATTCCACAAATATTGAAAATGGAATTGGGTTAAAATGGACATCCAAATCCTGTATAATCTCGCCTTAAAGCCCTCTTCCACAAATTGCAAAGAGCATCCGTAAAAATACTTCTTCATAAAATCGTAGATATGTTCCAATTTTTCCTTCCAGTAAATTTTAAAAATCTCATTGTAGTCCTTAAAGTCGGTTGTATCCCAATAGTATTTGTAATATATTTCAAGTGGTAAAAGATCCCGAGGCAAATCCTGTTCAACCGTTTTAATATCCTTTAAATGTGAATATTGTGCTAAATTTATATTTTTTAGAAAATTCTCAAATTTTTCAAGGTCTTTTTTCCAATCCCTTGTCATAGTAATACCCCCTTTAAACCCGTTAGTTCTCCTTTTGTAGGAAGTGGAAGAAGTTTCAATTGCGCAATGTTAAAATGGTAGGTTATATCCCTAAAAACATCCTTCACATACCTTTTTATAATTTCAGAATTAAGGAAACTCACCACATCTACATCCATTAAATCAAATTTTGCACCCGTTAATGCCCGTTTCCTTATAAAATGATATACATCCCCCATCCAAGGATATGCTTTGTAATCATAAGCGGATGCAAGCCTACCATCACCCCTAAAACCCAAACCAACAACAATATGGGGTTTGTCAAAAAATTCCCTTAACAGTGTTTTCTTTTCCTTTTCAATCCAATATCCTGTTAGAGGTTCATATATAACCATTCCAACTTTTAGATTCCTGCCATTTAATATGGGGAGAAGGTTATCCATTTCTTGCGATTTTTCGCATTTTATAACATTTGGGTTGTTTTTTATTTCAGGGGTTCTTGGAGAAATCCTTATTGAATATATATCATCAATGCGAAAACTACAAACTTCATCCAACATTTTACTGAAATCCGTGGAAAATAGTATAACATCCCCTTCCCAACAATCGTTTTTACTTAAAAGTTTTATCTTCTCATCTTTATAATCGCATAATATCAATTTATTCCTATCCGCAGATGATTTTGTGAATTTTAATACAACCGTTGTAATATCCGCTTCTGGTTTAAAAATACCCGAACCCATGTATATTATTTCCGTTTTTCCATTCCTCGCCAAAAATTTGCGGAGTTTTTTAAATTCGTCAAGTATCATAAAGGTTGCAGGTATAATAAAAATCAACTGACCACCTTCCTTTAACAATTTTACGGATTTTTCCACAAAAGCCCCATATAGGTTATACTTCCCATACCAAGTTTCATAAATACGCTTGTATATTCTTTTTGTCCCGTCATCCACCTTTATCGCATAATGTTCTGATAGGCTCGGAATACCATAAGGAGGATTGCCGATTATTAAGTCAAAACGCTCATCGGTTTCCCATAAAAGATAGTCGTGATGTATAATCTCTATCCCCCTGTTTAGATTGTTTTTATAAATGTAATCAACAATCTCGTCATTTATTTCAACACCCACCTTTCTGCGGGCAAGTGTGAAAATATGATTTTTATTCTTTCTAATGCCATACAAGAATTGGCAGATCCCACACGCCGGTTCAAGGATTTTCAAGTTGTCTTTATCCAAACTCTCCTCGTCTATCAAATTAACCATAAAATCCACAACTTCCGAAGGGGTAAAAAATATCCCAAAATTCTTTTTCAAATTTTTAACCCTTCTATTTACCCTCTTCGCATGGAACTCAACCGCGAAATCTTCCACAAACCCCGTATTATAGGGCTGTTTAAGGGCTTCTCATAACCACACCCCTTTTACTCTTTCTGTAAAATTCAATCAAATGCTTTACCTCTTCGTATCCCGAAAACCTCTCCTCCAAAACCTTTAATGAATCTTCAAGGGTTAAATTTGTCCTATAAATTGTTCGATAGCATTCCTTTAAAACCTCAATCTTTTCGCTTGAAAATCCCCTCCTCTTTAGGCCCACCAAATTTAAACCCACAACCTCCGGCTCATATCCAACGGTCATAAAAAAGGGTGGGGCGTCAAGGTTTAGCCTCGTCATACCTCCGATCATAGCATAAGCCCCAACCCTACACCACTGATGTATCCCCAAAACACCGGAGATAAAGGCGTAGTCTTCAACCTCAACATATCCGGCCAGTTGGGCGGCGTTTGCAATCGTTATTCCGTTCCCCAACTTGCAATTATGAGCAATATGAACATAAGCCATTAAAAAGTTATTATTCCCTATAACCGTTGAATTCCCCTCACCCGTAGCCCTGTGTATCGTGCAAAACTCCCTTATTACATTGTTATTCCCTATTATTACGGCGGTATCCTCGCCCTTGTAATTAACATCCTGGGGTGGCTGCCCAATGGAAACGGAATGATGAATGGCGTTATTTTCCCCTATGGAAACCCTACCCACAATAACGGAAAAGGGTCCTATTTTCGTCCCCTTCCCTATGGAAACCTTTCCGGATATATAAACGTAAGGGCCTATTTCAACACCTTCACCAATGTTAATATCCCCTTCTATTATCGCCGTTGGATGGATCTTACTCATAACTCTCCTCCAAGGACGGAAAATTACCGTTTTTTATATCGTTTTTAAACCTCTCCAAAGCCTCCTTAAATATTGAAAACCCCTCCACATATCTCCTCGCAAACTTAAACCTGTATAAGGATAACCCCACAACATCGTGGAAAACGAGAATCTGGCCATCGGTATAAGGTCCAGCACCAATTCCAATGGTAGGTATTGAAATGTTTTCGGTTATATATTTTGCACTCCCATACGGAACCTTTTCAAGGACTATTGAAAAAGCACCCGCATCTTCCAAGGCCTTTGCCTCTTCCAAAAGCCTTTCTTTATCCCTACCCTGCAATTTAAAACCCCCATAAATATTGTATTTTTGAGGGTTCATACCTATGTGACCCATTACGGGTATCCCGTAATCCACGAGTTTTTTAACCAAATGCGCTATTTCCCTTCCCCCTTCGAGTTTTACGGCGTTTGCACCCGCCCTTAAAAACCTCCCGGCGTTTTCAATCGCATCCCTTTCGGATGTTTGATAACTCAAAAAGGGCATATCCGCAACAACCAAAGCCCTCTTAACCGCCCTACAAACCGCTCTTGTATGCATAATCATTTCCTCCATACCTATCTTTAATGTATCTTCAAAACCATGAACAACCATGGCGGCCGAATCTCCAACCAGGATAATCTCAAATCCGCTTTCATCCGCCAAAAGGGCCGTTGGATAATCATAGGAGGTTATCGCCGATATCCTTTCCCTCCCCTTCATCTCCACTATATCCTTAACGGTTATCTTTTTCATAAGGGCGGGTATTATAATTCCGCCACACAAAGGCATTTCAACCTTATAATATCCGATTGTGATGCTTTTTATCATAGCCTATTCTTTTATATCGGTTGATGAGGTGTATAAAGCTATGGATAAATACACCATAGTGGATGTTAGGAGCAGTTATGAGTATAGGGTTGAGCACATAAAGGGGGCTATATCCGCACCAGTAAATGCCATTGAGGCTTATTTTGAAAAGGGCATAATACCCTTGGATAAGCCGATAGTTTTTTACTGCGCTTGTCCCCACCACCTATCCGAAATAGCGGCTAGCAAAGCGGAACTTTATGGGGTAAGGGAGGTGTACGTTTTAAACGGGGGGTTTTTCGGTTGGAGGGATAAGGGGTATCCAACAGAAGGTTTGAGAAAGGGTGAAAAACCCAATACATTTGTCGCCGCGGGTTATGTTAAGAGGAATGGGGATCCGGCTAAATTTACAAGGGTTTGGTTCATACATAAGCGTACGGGTCAAATGGAGGTGGCATACACCACAAACGACGGGTTTTATAAGTCGGATTGGAATTTCTTTGATATAAAACCCGGGGATACGGTTTTAGTAGCGGTTGATATGCCAAAGGATTTCTCAATTTTGGTTTTGCCCAATAAAACGGGTAAAGTTTGGGGTAGTAGGGTTGATATTTTTGATGGAAAGGTTGTTAGCATGCCTACAAAATTGATTAAAACATTGGAAGAAAAGGGCTTAATGTAATCTTATTAAAAGGAGGTTCCCATGCTGAGTTTGGAAGATCTAAAAGCCAAGCGTTTGTCGGAATTATACGAGTTGGCAAAGGAATACGGAATAGAGGACTATGCCGAACTGGACAAAGATACCCTAATAAAGAGAATTATTGAAGTAAAGGTTAGAAAAGAGGGTTTTGTATGGAAAGAGGGGGTTTTGGAGATACACCCAGAGGGGTTTGGATTTTTGAGATCCCCTTTAAATAACCTATTACCTTCAAAGGAAGATGCGTATGTTTCCGCGCAAATCATAAAGGCTTTGGGTTTAAGACCCGGGGATTATGTTGAGGGTTTCGCAAAACAGCAGAGCGGTGAGAAAAACGACCCAATGGTTAATGTGGTTCGGGTTTCGGGATTCCCCGCTTCCCAAAGCAAAGCAAGACCCCTATTTGAAAAACTAACACCCTTCTACCCCACGGAAAGGATAAAACTTGAAAACCCAGAAGATGACGATTTATCAATGAGGGTTGTGGATCTTTTTGTTCCGGTTGGTAAGGGACAAAGGGGTTTAATAGTTGCACCTCCCAGATCCGGTAAAACCATACTCTTACAAAAGATAGCAAAGGCCATTGTCAGGAATCACCCGGAAATACACTTGATAATACTCCTAATAGATGAAAGGCCAGAGGAGGTAACGGACTTTCAAAGGGTTGTACCCCAAGCGGAAATATTCTATTCAACATTTGACATGTCTCCGGATAGGCACGCGCAACTGAGCGAACTGGTTTTGGAAAGGGCCAAAAGGTTAGTTGAAAGCGGGAAAGATGTGGTAATACTCTTGGACTCCCTAACGAGATTGACAAGGGCTTATAACCAGATAACCCCTTCAACCGGTAAAACCCTTTCCGGTGGAATTGAGGCATCCGCCTTTATAAAACCCAAAAAGTTCTTCGGTGCCGCGAGAAAAATAGAAGAAGGTGGAAGTTTAACCATTCTCGCCACGGCATTAATAGAAACGGGTTCCCGTATGGACGATGTCATATTTGAGGAATTTAAGGGAACGGGCAATATGGAGTTGGTTTTGGATAGGAAATTGGCGGAAAGGAGGGTTTTCCCCGCCATTGATCTGTTTAGGTCTGGGACGAGAAAAGAAGAACTCCTCCTTTCAAAATACACCCTTGAAAGGATCTGGTTGTTGAGGAAGATTATATCGGATATGAACCCCGTTGAGGCCATGGAATTCGTATTAAACAGATTGGGTAAGTATCCCACAAACGACGACTTCTTGGCATCCCTTGATTATCAGGTTCTCACGGAAAAGGAGGGATAGGTTGAAGATAAAGGCCATTATATTCGACCTTGACAACACGCTCGTAGATTTTATGAGGATGAAGAGGGAGGCGGTTAGGGCGGCGGCGGAGGCCATGGTGGGTGCGGGTTTGAGGATGTCGCCGGATGAAGTGTATAAAGAGATTTTCAAAATTTACGAAAAGGAAGGGATAGAGGATCAGCTTGTTTTTAACAAACTTTTGGAAAAGCTACTGGGTAGGGTTGATTGGCATATATTGGCCGCGGGGGTTGTGGCTTATAGAAAGGCAAAGGAGGCAAATTTAAGGCCATACCCTTATGTAAAGCAAACCCTTGTAGAACTTTTAAGGAGGGGATATAAACTCGGCGTAGTTTCCGATGCCCCAAGATTGCAGGCATGGACGAGGCTTGTGGAATCATCATTGGATTCCTTCTTTGATGTGGTTATAACATATGAGGATACGTTTGAGAGGAAACCGAGTGCCGCCCCATTTAAAAAGGCCCTTGAAATACTTGGGGTTGATAACCCTTCGGAAAGCGTTATGGTTGGGGATTGGGCGGAAAGGGATGTGGTGGGGGCAAAATCCATAGGTATGATAACCGTTTTTGCCAAATACGGGGATACATTTGGGACGGTTAATTCGGGTGCGGATTTTGAAATAAGCGACCCTTTGGAATTACTGGATGTATTGAAAAAATTGGAAAATTCTTAAACTCCCCAATCCCTTGGAGCTATAAACTCGTAATTAATGCTAACGGATGAAACCTTTGCTATTATTGGCGGTTTCCTCTTAAACTGGTTCTTCCTCAAAAGTTCCCAAACCCTATCAACCTTTTCCTTTCCATAAAATTCGTATAATTCCTCGGGTTTCCTCAGGTTTTCAATTATTTCCTTTAATATCGCATCGGCCTCGTAATAAGAAAGTCCGAGTTCTCCCTCATCCGTTTGTCCCGGCCACAGGTCTGCGGTGGGCTTCTTTTTAACTATCTTTTCCGGAACGCCCAAATACTTTGCCAGTTCCCAAACTTCGGTTTTATAAAGGTCTCCCAAGGGATTTATCGCATGAGCCAAATCACCGTATATTGTGCCATAACCCAACAAAAGTTCCGTTTTGTTTGATGTCCCAACAACCATTCCGCTCACTTCCGCGCTCTTATCGTAAAGGACTATCATCCTTAAACGGGCCAAAACATTCCCTATGCGGTTTTTATCGTTTATATTTAGCCTATCAATTATCGGGTCTGCGAACGGGGTTATATCTATCACCTCCGCTTCAACACCAAGCTCTTTGCAAACCAAAAGGGCATCGTCTATGGATTCCTTTGAGGATGTTTTATACGGTAATATAAGAAACTCGCAATTATTTTTTCCCAAAGCCTCCACCATTAAATAAGCCACGGTTGCGGAATCCACACCACCGGATAAACCCAGAACACCCTTTTTTAAGCCGAACTTCCCAATCTCCTCCCTTATGAATTCCACCAATGCCCGCTTAATTATTTCAAGGTTGTCCAAGGCGGACATTTTAAGGATGTAAATTCCTCCTTGTAAAATGCAAATCGCAACCTTATAATATCCTATTGATGTGGATAGTTTCCTATATCTCGGAAATCTGGTTGGATAATAGGAGCTGTGAGGTTCATAGGGAATACTTTTCGGAAGAGTATGTAATGCCAGCCTCAACTTTGAAATCCCTATGGGCTATTGTACTTTTGAAGGAATTGGGTGAAAATTACAGAATACCCACGATTTTCGCCATAAAAAAGGATACCCTGTTTATAAGGTTCAACGGGGATCCAACCCTTAGATTCTCAACCCTTGATTCCGTCTTAAAGGAAAAAATATCTACCTTTGACTTCCAAAGCGTAAAAGTCGTTATATCCTTTCCCAAATGGGGAGAGAGGTATGGATACGGTTGGGCATGGGAGGACATAGATAAGGGTTATATAACGCCGATAACCCCTATATCCATAAATTACGGTAAGGTATCGGAAGATAGCGCCCTAAGAATATACATTGGGAATGTTCGTGAAGAAACCTTTACGGATAGTGCGATTTATATTCCGAGGAGCGATTATAGGTATAGGGATCCATTAAAGTTTGTGGAACATATCGTTAAGAGGGTTGCAAAGGATTTTGGTAAAAAGGTTAAAATTGTGACCTTGGAGGGTGATATGCCGGATTTAAGCGGCTTTGATATGGACACCATATACAGCCCGACATTGGTTGATATGTTAAGGCCAACGCTGTATTACAGTATAAACTTTATGGCGGATATGCTCGTTGCCCATTATTCAAAGGGTTTATCAAATGCCGGGGATAAGTTTAAAGAGTTTATGAAAAAACTGGGAATGGATGGCGATGCTTATATTTTTGACGGTACGGGACTTTCAAGGTATAACCTCATAAGGGCTAGGGATGCGGCGTTTATAATGTGTGCGGGTTCAAAGGGTTTAAGCGAATACGCGTTAGACATATTCCCTTCCCCCGGCGAGGGAACGCTCAAAAGGAGGTTAGTGGAACTCGGGGAAAGGGTTTATGCCAAAACGGGAACCCTATTCGGTGTTTCGGCACTATTGGGTTTTTATAGGGGATGTAATGAGGAGTATGTATTTGGAATATTCGTTCAAAACTATCCGATAACCGAAAAGGCCAGAGCGGAGATAGACAACCTAGTGCGCACATATGGGGGCATTTTGGATTGCGGGAGGGTTGAGGCAAAATGATATTTTTATTCGCCTTTTTTGAACCCGAAACCTTGGTTTTTGATGCTAAGTTTGGCCCTTTTAAAGCGGGAAAACTCCAAATGATTAGCTCTGGTAAAACCATATGGAAGGGGAAGGAGGTATATGAGTTCAAACTTTTGGCAAACGGTGGAGTCCCGTTTTTTAAGATAAACGATACGATTATAAGCATAACGGATTTAAACCTAAAACCCCTCTTGTACAAAAAGGTTCAGCACGAGGGAAATTACCACTATTGGGGCTGGATAGCATACGATCACCATAACGGGAAGGCGTTATACCATTACGGTAAAAGCCTTGATATTCCCGAGGGGAGTTTGGACCCACTAACATTGGTATATGTTGCAAGGACATTAAATTACGATTCCCAAAAGGTTTACAAGTTCCCTTACCATGTGGATGAGATTACTGAAACCGTTAAGGTAAAGGTTGTAGGTGAGGAGAGGGTTAAGACACCCTTAGGGGAATTTGACTGTTGGATAGTTATGCCAGAGCTAAAATCCGGCAAAAATATATTCGGTGGAGGAGGTGGAATGAAGGTTTGGATTTCAAAAAATGAGAGGATTCCGGTTAAGGTTGAGGCTAAAATGATCTTCGGTTCGGCCGTTGGGGTTTTGGTTAGGAGAAGATGAAATCCTAAGGTTTTTTCCTCCCGAGTTTTTCCCAGCTTTCGGCGGTCCAAGGCATCTTTTCCTTAAAGATTATGAATATGACATTTGCATATTGTTGTATTTCATACTGGGCATCCTCGGCCATCCTTAACCTGAGGAAGTTCATCAAGCTCCTCGCGTTAACCGTCCAATAGAATTGCGTATATATACCAATTGGTAAAACAGCCCTCGCCAGCTCCCTCGCCACCCCACTTTCCAATAGTTGCCTGTAAATTGAATAGGCGTATTCGTAAGCTTTGGAAAAAAGGCTTATGAGTTGTGATTCGTTTTCAAACTCGGCAAATTCGCTCGCCTGTCTGTTGTCCCTTGATTGTCTCCTCAACCTTTCGGGGATATAAAATTCATCCTTAACCTCAACATACCTTTGACTTATTTCGTTATAAGAGGCCATCCTATGCCTAAACCATTCCCTCGCCACGAATATGGGACATTTCACATGAAATTTAAAGACGCTGTGCTCAAAGGGTGTGCCGTGTTCGTGCTCCATAAGGTAATGTATGAGTTTTCTATCCCTCTCGGGCGTTTTTATACCCTGACCCAAAGAAACCCTCGCCGCCTGAACCACCGCCAAATCACCCCCCAAGAAATCAACAAGCCTAACAAAACCCTTATCAAGGACATTATAGGAACCGCAATTTTCACAGGGGAAACCACCAACATCCCCACCGCATGCATTACAAACCATAAACGGGAATTATAACTTCGGAAAGGGAACACTCAAAAACCTAACGGGGGTAAAATATCAAACTATGGTGAAGATAATATACTTGGGGCATTCGGCTTTCAAAATAGAGGGTAGCAAGGTTATATTTATAGACCCGTTTATTACGGGAAATCCGAAATCGCCAATAGGGGATGTTAATAAGGTTGATAAGGCGGATGTGGTCATTGTTACCCACGACCACGGGGATCACGGTTTTGAGGATGCCGTTAAGATATGCAAAAAAACCGGAGCATACTTTGTATCCCAATACGAACTGGTGGTTAAATCCGGTCTTCAAAAGGTTGAACCCATGAACATAGGCGGATTTGTGAATGTAGGGGGCTTGGGTGTAGAGGTCGCCTTCACCCCCGCCTGGCACACCGCACAACTCGGAGATCCCACGGGCGTTATAGTTAAAATTGACGGCAAAACCATATACCACGCGGGTGATACGGGGCTGTTTTCCGATATGAAACTTATAGGGGAACTTTACAAACCCGATTTGGCACTTCTCCCAATAGGGAGCAGATTTACCATGGATGTCTTCCAAGCCGCAAAGGCCGTTGAGTTTATATCGCCAAAGTATGTAATACCTATGCACTACAACACATTTGACCTAATAAAGGCTGATCCCGAGGAGTTTAAGAAGTTGGTGGGCGATAAGGCCCATGTGGTTATATTAAACCCAGGGGAGAGCTTTGAAATATGATAGAAACGGCCTTATACGGGATACAATCAAAACTTGATGAGATGTACTCCATAACCGTTGAGATGATAGAGTTGTGTATGGAATCGTATGAGGAAACCATGCAAAGGGAGAAAAGGGTCAACGAACTTGAAATAGAGATAGACGAACTCATAGTCCAGACATTGGCCTTATATCAGCCAGAGGCAACACATTTGAGAGAGCTCCTAATGGATCTAAAAATAAACAACGATATAGAGAGGATAGCGGATCATGCCGAAAATGTGGCAAGGGATATGAAGGTTTTAAAGGAAAAAGGGGTAAACCTCGGCGATTTTAACGAGGATTTAAAAATCATAAAGGAATTCGCTAAGAAATCGTTCGTTGAGGTTTATTCCTCTTTCAAAAACAGGGATGCCGAATTGGCTTTACATATAATAAAGTCCGATGAGGTGATAGACAAGTTTAGGGATAGGATTTTAAACAAGGCGGTAAAAACCCTTGAAACCGAAACCGCCTTAAAGGTGGTAAGTATAGCCCAAAATTTTGAGAGGATTGCGGACCTTTCAACAAACATAGCGGAAGATGTAATATTCATAACCCGCGGGGAAATAGTTAAACACGGAAAATATATACAACCTTAGAATAACCCGTTATGCGCAAAAACGATGTAGCAATAAAAATAGCGGGCCTTGCAGGCGATGGGAGTTTAACAACCGGGGAACTTTTGTCCAAAGTTCTCAAAAAGATGGGTTTTTATGTTTCCCTAATAAAGGATTTCCCTTCAAACATTAGGGGATTACCAACAAATCTAACGGTTAGGGCCAAAGATAGACCCATATATGGCCCCAAGGATTATGTTGATTACCTTTTAGCCCTTGATTTCCAAAACTTGCCATTGCACACGGATGAGGTTGCCCCAGGCGGTGTAATTATTTACGACAACAGTACGCATCCCGAAATACCGGAGCACCTAAAAAGGGATGATGTACATTATTATATCTTACCCCTTGCAAACCTTTCAAGGGAAAATTTGGGATTGGAGGTTATAAAGAATGTTGTGGCGCTGGGAATAATAGCGGAACTGCTCAACTTAGACCACGATATAGCCCATAAGGCTATAAAGGAATGGTTTAGGGAGAAGGGAGAAAAGATAATTGAATCAAACATAAAGGCTTATGAGTTTGGAAGGGAAAAGGCAAAAGAACTGGGTAAGAAAGATGAATACATAATGGAGAAGCTCAAGGACCCGGGTAGGATTATGATGACGGGGAACGATGCCATTGCCCTCGGTGCCTTGACCGCGGGTTGTAGGTTTGAGGTGGCATACCCCATAACGCCGGCAACCGAAATACTAGAATTCTTCGCAAAATATGGTAGGGAATTCGGAGCGGTTACGATTCAAGCCGAAGACGAAATAGCATCCATAAACTTTGCCTTGGGTGCGGCCTTTGCGGGTGCAAGGGCTATGACAACATCGTCAGGTCCGGGTTTATCCCTAAAAACCGAAAGTTTGGGCTTGGCTTATATAAACGAAACGCCTCTGGTAATAGTTGATGCCCAAAGGGCGGGACCCAGTACGGGCCTTCCAACAAAAACGGAACAGTCGGATATAAACCATATACTCTTTGGAGGACATGGGGATCAGATGAGGATAGTTATAGTACCCGCCACCTTAGAGGAGGGGTTTTACTTCACGGCGTTGGCATTTAACCTTGCGGAAAAATACCAAACCCCTGTGGTGATCCTTACAGAACAGGCCTTTTCCCAGAATAAATACACCGCAGAACCCGGTTCAATAGACCCGTTTAAGGTTGAAATAGATAGGGGAAAACTTTTGAGTAAAGAAGACATTGAAAGGATAAAGAAAGAGGGGAGACTGTATTTAAGGTATGAGATAACGGAAGACGGTATATCCCCAAGGGCATTGCCCGGAATGGAGGGTACAATTTTCACGGCAAACTCAAACGAGCACGATGAAAGCGGATACACAACGGAGGACCCCGATGTAAGGAAAGCCATGGTTGATAAAAGGTTGAGAAAATACGAGGTTGCAAAAAACTCCGGCGAACTCCCAAGGGCCGTTTATTACGGAGATGATGATGCGGAAATCGGTATAATAGGTATGGGTGCAACGATGGGACCCATTCTTGAAGCCATGGAGCAGTTAAAGGAGGAGGGCGTAAAGGTCAGATATATGAGGATAAGGACATTATGGCCCTTTTACGACGACGAAGTTAACGAATTCATTGAAAAATACGACAAAGTTTTTGTGGTTGAGATGAACGCCCGGGCGCAACTCTTGCACCTTATAAGGCAATTCACCGTAAAGCATGATAAGCTCCATTCCATTACGAAATATACGGGTAGGATGTTTAGACCCGTGGAAATAAAGGAGGCTATATTGAAAGTTTTGCAGAAGGTGTAAGGGATAAAAAGGTTAGAAATACTAAAAACCGGCAAAGACGGTGTTAAGAGGTGGGTTTTCTCGGGTAAGGGTTTGTTGGTTTTTAAACTCATGGTGGGTTTATGGGTGTTCTTTGGCTTTATCGGATTGTGGGTTTTTATAATGCTTATATCCACCCTGTTTTTTAAGGATAGGGTATATACGAGGTTTTTGGATATGTTGAAAGCGGAGAGGGAATTGAAAGAGCTGAATGAAAAATACCAAAAACTTCAATCCAGGGTTGAAAAGTTGCAAATATTACTTGGTGGAAATATAAAACTCCCGGAGGTGGAGTACCCCATGGGAGCCCTACCGATATATGTGGAAGAGTGCGATACACCCTGCGCCTTGCCCGCGGTTGGTCCAATAGTAAGGGGAGCTGATAGTAATCTCCATACGGGTTTGGATATAGATGTTCCGGAATCAACATTTGTATTCTCCACAGCAAAAGGGGTAATAAAGGATGTTGGGAGGGATAAAAATTTGGGTTTGTTCGTTAAAATTTCTCATAGTAAGGGTTATGAAACGGTTTATGGGCATCTGTTAAAGGTTTTTGTAAAGGTTGGTGATACGGTAAAGACCGGTCAGATAATAGGGCTTTCGGGTAGTACGGGGAAGACGAGCGGTCCGCATATACACTACGAAGTTTGGAAAAACGGAAAACCCATAGACCCGGTTTCAATTTTGCCGTGAAAATACCGAAGGAGATAATAAGGGAGTTTGAGATAAGTGTAAAAGGTGTAGTTGAGGGTTTATTTTCCGGAAAGCACAGGAGCCATGTTTTGGGGAGTTCTCCGGAGTTTGCAGGGCACAGGCCGTATGTTGAGGGGGATGACATTAGAAGGATAGATTGGAAGGTTTACGCAAGAAGGCAAAAACCATACTTAAAGCTGTTTTTAAACGAATCCGAAGTTCCAATCCTCATCCTTTTTGATGACACAAAGTCTATGGATATGTGGGAAAAACATAAAAGGGCCTCCATCGTTGCGGGAATGGTTCTATTTGCGGCAAACAGGTTAAATTACAGGTTTTCATTGCTAACCCTTTCGGGGAAATATATACCCTTTAACAAGGGGGCACAACACCTTATAAGGTGTTTTTATGAGACATATAAGGGGGGAAAGGGAGATTTTTTAAAGGGTGTCTTTATGGCTGTTTCGGAAATTAAAAAGAGGGTTATGGTTGTTGTGATTTCGGATTTTGAGTTTGAGGAAGGCGATTTACAGAAAGGTTTAAATATACTCCTTAAATTCTACGATGTGGTGGCTTTCCACATTTTGAGCGGTGAGGAATGGAATTTTAAATATGATGGGAAGGTTTTGGTTGATGTTGAAAGTGGGAAAAGGGTTTCTATAAGCCCAAATAGTGCGGGCTATTATAGGGAAAGGATAAGGAGGTGGGCTAATGGTGTTAGGAATATAGTTTTACAAGGTGGCGGAAGATATTCCCTTATATTTTCGGATACACCTATTGAGGTTGAGGCAAAAAAAGTTATTGAGACGATGGGGGTAGTTTAAAGGGTTTTCCAAACCCCAAAGGCTTGTGGGATGTTATGATAAAGACTTTACCCTTTTTCCGTAAATCTTCTATTATCCTCTCCAAATGGATTTTGGATTTTTCGTCGAGGTGGGCGTAGGGCTCGTCCAATGCTATAACCGGAGCGGGGGAGGATAGGGCCCTAACCAGTTGAACCTTCCTATTCTGACCCGTTGATATCTCTTTAAATGTTTTATCAAGGACCTCTTTCAATCCAAAAACTTCAATTAAATCTGAAGATACGGGTGAAAAGTGTAATTCAAAATACCTTCTAACCGTTATATCCGCCCTTATGGTTTCGCCCAACATCACGGACACGAGTTTTACCCTTTCCAACGGTGATAATTCCAAAATATCCTTTGACAAGACCCTTATTTCACCCCTTAATATTGATATCCCGAGAAAGGCCTTTAACAGTGTGGTTTTTCCAACCCCGTTTTCCCCGTAAACGTTTAAAACCTCCCCAAAATCCAATTGAAAACTTATATTACCCAATAAAGGCCTTGCATATCCTATATAGCACTCCTTAGCCTCCAAAACCTTCATTTTTACCCATCAATTCCAAGTAATACCCTTCAACCTCTTTTGCGATGTTTTTCCACGAAAACCTTTTTGCGGTTTCAAGGCCGTTT
The DNA here is from genome assembly GCA_039802605.1 of Caldifarciminota bacterium. Lineage (GTDB taxonomy): Bacteria > Hydrothermota > Hydrothermia > LBFQ01 > LBFQ01 > Caldipriscus. The sequence continues at coordinate 36,400 of JBDRWW010000011.1, forward strand.
GATATTAACCTCTGCCTGAGGTTCTCATCCGTTAAAACCCTTATTATCTTATTGGCCAAATCCACCTCGTTTTCCGGCTCGCTTAATAAACCGTTTTCCCCATCCTTTACCACATACCTATAACCCTCGTTATTGGTTGCCACCACCGGAACCCCACTCGCCATAGCCTCCAAAAGAACCATGCCAAAACTCTCGGACCTTGTTGCCGGGGATACGAATACATCGGCCGAACGGTAATACCTCGGCAATACATCGCTATCAACAGCCCCTTCAAAGAGCACCCTATCTTTTATTTCTTCGGGTACCAAAGATTTATAATATCCCAAAAGTGGGCCCGAACCCACGACTATTAATCGTGCGTTGGGAACCTTTGAAAGTATTATTGTCATTGCGTTTATTAAAAACCTCAGCCCTTTTCTGGGTTCCGGCCTCCCTACAAACAAAATATTCTTATAACCCATAAGGTGCTGTAAGGGTTTTTTGTTGGGGTTAAACTTTTCAACATCCACACCGTTTGGGATAATCCTGTAATCTATGTTTCCAAAGTGTTTCAAAATGGGTTCTATTGCGGCGGGTGAAACCGCTATAAAACCGTTAATACGGGAAAAATAACCCTTTATATAAGGTTTAAAGGTTTTTGCCAAGATGTTTTTGCGATAGGCCGCGTGGAATGTAATTACATTTATTGAATTTGAATATTTCAAAGCGAGAATTGGTAATGTTGGTGCTACTTGACCGTGTATATGCACTATATCAAATCCGTTATTCCTCAAAATTTCCTTAACATACAGGTTTATCCTCGGTGAAAATGCCACTGGGGCTATTGAACCGTTTACGGGTATCTTTATCGGAAATCCAACCCTATAAACCCAAGGAGGTTCATCAAATCCCACCTTCTCTTTAAAATTCGTCGTTAGTATATAGGTTTCCCAGCCCAAATCCCGTAGGTTTTTTGAAAGTTGGTGTATGTGCTCCGAAATCCCACCCGGATATGGATAATAAACATCGCTTACGAATATAACCCTGCCCTTCATAACCCCAAATCCCGCCTGATTTGTAAAACCAACCTACCAAACTCCGTATCCCTAAGTTTATCAAATATTATAAAGCAGGTTAGCATAAAAAACATGCCGATGGACATAGCGATGAAACTTGCAAGTGTTGGAATCACCCTTTTGGGCCAAACCCTTTTCTCCTTTCCCAAAGGTTCGGATGCGGGTTGTAGAAAGGGGTTATCCTTCTTTTCCAAAAGTTTGGCCTTTTCATACTCCTCATAAAGGGTTCCATAAACCGTTGAAAGTATGGTTAGCCTTACCCTATATTCATAAGCCTTTCTTAAATTCTTTGGGAGGTGTTCAAACTTGGATGAAAGGTTGGACATAAGGGCGTCTATTTCCCTCCTTACAATTCTAACATCGGGGATGTTTTCGGAAAAAACGGACATAAGGGTTGAGAGTTCCACCTCTTTTTGAACTATTTTTGTTATCAACTCACCTATGGCCGGTGCCACCATATCTTCGGCAGAGGGTACCAAAATCTTCTCCCTCTCCTCAAAGGCGGTAATACTATCCTGTAATAACTTTATGGAATCTTCTACCTCCTTTAACCTCTTTTCCAGAAATCTCCTTAACTCCCTACCCTTGGCGTTCAGGGTTAAATTTGCCTTTTCGTTTAAAAAGTCTATGTATTTTTGGGTAAGTTCCCTTGCCCTATCCTTATCGGTGTCCCTGACACTTAACATAAAGGAACCGCTGGGTAGGGGTTCGAGCTGGAACTTGGAATCCATAATTTGAACGGCATCGTCTATGTTTTTTGTGCCCAATATCTCCAATAGGTTATACCTTTCAATGAATTCCCTCTTAAAGTTGTAAGATGTTGCTATATCAACGAATATCTGGGCGGGTGATGACATAGCCCCCCTAGTAAGTTGAAAGAATAAAAGCGTTTGGGGTTGCAATTGTGTTATTTCCTCCAAAGATGGAACTAATATAACACCCCTTTCATATACGGGCTTAACCAAAAAGGATGATAACAATAATGCCCCGATGGTACCAACAAGCGAAAAGTAAAATATCCAACGAACCCTTTTAAAATACTCAAACATTCTAAATCTTGAAGTCCTCTTGTGTTAAACCAACATTAACCCTTATATCCCTAAAATTAACCGTTCTTACCTCATTGCCATCGGATGTGTAATCAACAACCATAACGGGGAGGAATGTCTCGGAATCTATCCAGTATTTTGAGTATGAGGCTCCATAGTTCTCGGAAGGTTGAAGGGGGACCTTGATTATATAAACCTTTTTCCCGAAAAGGGTGCCTTCGGATAGAAACTCGGCACTTTTAACCCTCTTTATAAAATACGGTATATGGCTTTCGTATATCCTATGACCCTTTGGTGATCTCAACCTGTTATCGTCAGGCGAAAGTGTTACCTTTAAAAATCCCTTCTTCGCCCTAACCTTGCCCGTTTTTGGATTATAAACCGCTATTCCACCTTTGTTTTCCCCTTCCAAGACCTCCATATAAACCCAACCGTCCATATACTTCTGTGAATACAGTTTGTACTCCGTTTTTCCGTTTTCCTTTGGAACCTTTGACTCCATTTTGGCCGTATAATCCTTTATTTTTGTCAGGTTTTCCCTCAAATTCGCGACTATTTCATCGGCGGATATCGATATGAGTATGTAAAGCATAGTGGAAATTTTAAGGTTGAAAAATTAAACGGTTATAAAATACCCGCTTTATGAAAATATCCGGGGTATATAAACACGATGTTATTATATTGGGGGCGGGACTGGCGGGTTTAAGGGCTGCGGTTGAGATAGGTAGGAAATACGGGGATAGGGTTAATGTCGGAATAGTTTCAAAGGTTCAGTTGATGAGGGCGCATTCGGTATGCGCGGAGGGGGGAACGGCAGCGGTTCTAAGGCCCGAAGAGGGGGACTCCTTTGAATTGCACGCGTGGGATACGATAAAGGGTTCGGACTTTTTGGCGGATCAGGATGCGGTTTTCAGGCTTGTAAAGATGATGCCCTACGAGATACTCCTTTTGGAACATTGGGGAATACCTTGGGCGAGGAGGAATGACGGAAAAATAGCGGCGAGGGCCTTTGGCGGCCAGAGCTTTTTGAGAACATGCTTTGCGCAGGATAAAACGGGATTCTTTGAAATGCAAACCCTTTACGATACACTCCTGAAATTCACAAACTTCCAAAGGTATGACGAGTTCTTTGCTACATCCATAATAATTAAAGATAACAAATTTGCGGGTTTAACGGCAATTGACTTGGTAAACGGGGAGTTTGTACTCTTTATGGGTAAGGCCCTGATAATAGCAACGGGTGGAGCCGGAAGGCTTTATAGATTCACCACATATTCGCATTCAGTTACGGGCGACGGTTTGGCTATGGCTTACAGGGCGGGGTTACCCTTGAAGGATATGGAGTTTATACAGTTCCACCCCACGGGTATAGTTCCATCGGGGATATTGGTAACCGAAGGTGCGAGGGGAGAGGGAGGATATTTGAGGAATAATAAAGGGGAAAGGTTTATGCAAAGGTACGCACCAAGTAAAATGGAGTTGGCCCCAAGGGACATAGTTTCAAGGTCTATGATGATAGAAATAGAGGAGGGAAGGGGATTTGAAGGTCCGGATGGGTTGGATTATTTGCACCTTGACCTAACACACCTCGGAAAGGAAAAGATACTTGAAAGGTTGCCCCTTATAAGGGAGTTGGCCATAAAGTTTGCCGGTGTGGATCCCATATACGAGCCAATACCGGTAAGGCCCGTGGCGCACTACTCAATGGGTGGTATCCATACGGACATTGACGGGAGAACACCCGTTGAAAACATTTTTGCCGCAGGAGAGGCCGCCTGCGTATCCGTTCATGGTGCCAATAGGTTGGGTTCAAATTCAACGGCGGAATGTTTGGTTTGGGGTAGGATAACGGGTGAATTATCCGCGGAATACGCCTTAAATTCGGATTACATTTTCAAAGAGGATGAGGTATTGTCGGAGGCGGAGAAGGAGGCAAAAAGGATTGAGGAAATGCTTAATAAAGACGGAAACGAAAACCCTTATGAGATCAGAAACGAATTGAGGAGGCTTATGGATACACATGTGGGGGTTTTCAGAACGGGTGATAAACTCCAAGAGGCTTTAAATAAAGTTAGGGAATTGAAGAAGAGGTTTAACAATATACGCATAGTTGATAAGGAACTCGTTTGGAATACCGATTTGGTTAGCGCCCTTGAAACCGAAAACATGCTTGAAATAGCCGAAGTAGTTATCCTCGGTGCCTTAATGAGGGAGGAAAGTAGGGGGGCCCATGCCCGTAGGGATTTCCCAAACAGGGATGACGAGAGGTTTTTAAAGCACACCTTGGCTTATAGAAATGAGGATGGAACTCCGAGAATAGAGTATATCCCGGTGAATATAACATATTGGAAACCCGTGGAGAGGAAATACTAAGGGTTTGAATAGTGCCCTCTTTTGGACTTTAGCTTCAAGGGTTTCAATACAGGCTTTCTCCTTTTTAAGGGTTGTTATACTCGCGAGAATACTAACCCCCTACGATTTCGGTATTTCCGCCAGCACATTTATAGCATATCAACTATTGGATATGCTAACATTTACAGGTTTTACAACGGCTTTAACCGCCCATAAGGGCAATTTTAAAGAGGGTTATCCAACCCTTTGGTGGTCAACATTTATAAGGGGGCTAATTCTTGCCACCATATTGTTTTTGTTTTCCGATAGTATAGGGGATTTTTTTCACGATAAAAATGTTTCCTTTGCCGCAAAAGTTATAGCGCTATCCTTTATACCAAACTCGTTAACAAACCCCGTTTTCATAGTTGAGGCCAATAGGTTTTTTGATTTTAAGAAGATCTTTATTTTGGAGTTTTCGGAAGCCTTTATAAACACGATTTCGGCCGTAATCCTTGCATTTTACTTTAAGGATTTCAGGGCTATGATATACGCTTTCTTAATCGGGGTATTTTCAAAGTTTATAATTTCTTATGTTTTAAGGCCGTATATTCCCAAACTTTCTTTTAGCCTTCGGTGGTTTAAAGAGATGCTATCCTTTGGGATTTGGGTGAATTTAACCTTCGTATTGAATTTCCTTTTGAGGTATGCGGATAGGACATTGGTGGGTAAGTTTGCGGGGCAATCCCAATTGGGTTATTACTCAAACGCCCAAAACTTGGCTTTCTTGGTCGCACCGCAGTTGAGCTCAATGATTTCAAGGGTTCTTTTTCCGTTTTTTGTGGTTTCGAGCGGGGAAGATAGCGAAAGGGCCTTCTCTTATTATCTAAGGGCTGGGATATTAATAGGGGGGTTATTTTTTGCCCCTATGTTCTATTGGAGCGAAGGAGTTATAAAAATCCTTTTGGGAGATAAGTGGCTTGAAGCCGCGGATTTATTAAAACCACTTTCCTTGGCCTCCATAATGTCCATAATATCCAATACCATAAGCCCGCTATCTCAGGGAAAAGGTAAGCCAAATCTTGATGTTTTCCGATTGGCAATAATACCTCTGGTATTTTTACCCCTTTCCCTTTTAAACCCAGGTAATTCCGTATGGATAGCGTGGTCGCTTTTCTTCGGATACTTATCTTCCTTAGCCCTTTGGTATGTGGGGGTTGTTTTAAGCGGGGTAAGGGGATATTACGCCTTAAAACCCCTTTTACCTTTGGCCATTTCTTTGATATCGCCTATACCCTTTCAAAACGGAATTGTAAAAACCCTTGTGTTTTTATTAACCCTAATAATTTCCGAGCTTATCCTGTTTAAGGGATTGGGGATTTTTAAGATTTTGAAGTTAAGGATTCCAGAGGTTCAAAAGCCTTAGGATTTCGGATTTTTCATTCTTCAAATACTTTAACCCCTTATCACCCAACTTTAAAAGCACAAAGGCCTTTAAAATCCTCTCATCCCCCAAAACCCCATCTTCCTTTAAAAGTTTCCTTACGATTTCCGTTTCCCTATTTGCCCTCTCACCATTTCCATACCTTTCAAAGAAGACATCTTTGAGGTAAATATATAAATCCTCTGAGATTTGAAATTCGCCAAATTCAACCCTTTTTATACCCATAAGGTATAGGGCCTTTTGTAATGCGTTTGCCCTTATAAAACCTACTCCCTTTATACCGCCCAAAGGGGCATATTCCATAGGCAAGCCGTACCTATAAGAGTGCATAACCCTTAAAATATCCTTGTCGGTGATAAAAATGTAGCCTTCTTCTCTAAGGGTAATTACCGCCCTTGCCAAATGGTATATATCAACCAAAGAAAAACCCAATTCCCCCGGTGGGTTTGATATATTGGGATAGTGGAAAAGTCTTCCGTTTAGGTATGCCCACAATTCATCCGTCCCGTCTTCGGGGAAATCGTAAAAGGGATATTTTGTTTTAAACGCCATCCTCTCCTCAAAAAACTTATCTTTCAAAAAACTTCGTAGGGAGCCCTTGATTTTTTTCATATAGATTAAAGGCCTAATGGTTAATAGCGTGTCTATACCGCTTTCCCACCTCCTCTTCATCTCTATATATCCGAGGGGTGAAATTGAATGCCTCAATAATATTTCCCCTATACCCGTTAATTTTCCGTTTCTTATAAACCCGTAATGTTCAAGGTATGCATATACATCTTCAAGGAATTCACCCTCAACATTTTTAAGGGATGGGACGAGGGATACAAATTTTTTCCAATTGTTTCCGGCGACCTCCACAGCCCCAAGAACCATTAATGCCACAAAGGATGATATTCCCCAATATTCCTTCAAGTTTAAACTCCCATTCATTGAAGAGACATAGGGCTTGATACCCTCAAATATATCTTCCAATTCCTCCCGTATATCCCTATTTGATTTGCTCCAAACATACAATTCCACATATCCTTTTTCTTTTATACCGTACCTTCCGGCTCTGCCCTCCATCTGCAATATATCCAAAACATCGGGGATATACTTATCCCGTTTAATCCTTCGGGCGAAAATTATAACCCTATCCGCTGGGAGATTTACCCCATAGGCCAATGTTTGCGTGGCTATTATGGTTTTCAAATTCCCATTTCTAAAAGAGTTTTCTATTCTTTCCCTTTCCTCGCTCGGTATATCCGCGTTATGAAAGGCCACATCTTCCCCATCCCTTTGGGGTACAAATGGCAATGTTTCATTTAGAATCCCAAGATCCTTAAAGGATAATTCCTCCAAAACCCTATACCCTATATCCTTTTTATGCACAAAAACCAAAGTTTTCTCATTACCGGATAACTTTAAAACCCTTTCAACTATAAACCCCACCAGTTCATCCTCATCGCCTACATCCAAACGCTTGTAGGTTCTTTCAACGGGTACGGGTCTGTAATTTGAAATTAAAACATAATTTGCACCTATGAGATCTGCGAGTTCCTGGGGTTTGGGTACGGTTGCGGATAGGGACATGAAGGGAAACATACTTTTGTAATTTATATACGCCAAAATCTCCTCAATCACAATACCCCTGTCTTTATATATGTGGTGGATTTCATCCAAGACAATGGGCAAAGTTATCCAATGCCTGTTTGTTCTCAAAGAGTTTGCAAGGCTCTCATAAGTACAAATGTAAATATCCCTATCCGTTATAAACTCCTCAAATACATCTCCCGTTCTCAAACCAACTTTATCCTCACCGAAAAACTTTACAAATTTCTCATATAATTCGTTCGCCAATGCCTTCGTTGGAACCGCGTATGTACCCTTTCCATTCATAAATAGGATTGCAACGCCGGTTTTACCGGAGGATGTGGGCGCCACGATTAAGGCGTTTTCCTTCAAACCCTTTGCAATATATGTTTCATAAAAAACGCTTTGCAAGTGGTTTAGGCTTTTAAAGGGAAAATTGGGCAGGTTTATGTTTTCCTTTAATTCGTATGAAAGGGTTTCGTTATCCGCAATAACCTTTATACTTTTCCCCTTTACATCGTTTATAACCAAACGCCTTAACATTAAAGGCGTCGTATATTATAACACCGAAAAACTACGGACTTTCAAACCCTCAAAACACCCCCTTAAACTCCTCAACTTTATCGCCTATCCTAACTTTTAGGATATATGCGCCTCTTTTAACATCCAACTTAAACCTATGCTTTCCAGCGGGTAAATACCCAAAACTAAACCTCTTTACAAGCCTGCCACTTGTGGTATATACATTTATGCCAACATAATAGGACTCTTGTAGGGTTATGAGTATTTCGTTTTTATCAAGGGTTATAAACGCCCTATGTGGAGGTGCAAAATTCTCGGTTATTACCGTAAATAAAGGATCAAGTCTGCTCACAAAGGCATCAGGAGAACCGGTAGTACCGAAGACATTTCTACTAGGTGCAAAGTTTGAGGAATTACCAGTATATCCCGCAACAAAAACATTGCCACTTCCATCTATCGCTAAGGAACGAGCCTCATCATAACCACTTGAAGCCAGTATAGCC
>JBDRWW010000012.1:0-42019 GCA_039802605.1 Caldifarciminota bacterium
ATGCTATTATTACCATAAAAAAAGTATTTTAAGGTTAAAAAGTTTTTGTCAAGGGGTATTAGAACATTCCCTTGCCACCGATTAAAAATTTCCCAACTTTAAAATATTTCGCCCTAATGAATATCCAAATTGAAAACATAAGCAAGATGTTTGGAGATTTTGTCGCTTTGAGGAATATAAACCTTGAAATAAAAAGCGGGGAATTCGTTGTAATTTTGGGACCTTCGGGATGCGGTAAAACCACATTGTTAAGAATTATAGCGGGCCTTGAAAGGCCAACATCGGGGAGGATATACTTTGACGGTAAGGATATAACCGATTTGCCTCCATCAAAGAGGGATATAGGTATGGTCTTTCAAAACTACGCCTTATACCCCCATATGACCGTTTTTGATAACCTGGCCTTTCCTTTAAAAATGAGAGGTATTAATAAGGATGAGATAAAACGCAGGGTTGAAAGGGTGGCGGAAAAATTAAGGATACATGAGCATTTGTATAAAAAACCCAAGCAATTGTCGGGTGGTCAGAGGCAGAGGGTTGCCCTCGGTAGGGCGATTATAAAAGAACCCAAGGTTTTCCTTTTTGATGAACCCCTATCAAACCTAGATGCAAATTTGAGGACAGAGATGAGGGCGGAAATAGGAAGGCTTCACAGGGAATTGAAGACAACGAGTATATATGTTACACACGACCAGGTTGAGGCCATGAGCCTCGCAGATAGGATAGTGATTATGAATAAGGGAGAAATAGTTCAGGTGGGAACACCTTTGGAAATATACGAAAATCCTAAGAATGTTTTCGTGGCGAAGTTTTTAGGTTCCCCGCCTATGAATGTAATTGAAGGTGAGTTTTTTGATGGCGGTTTTTTAACGGATGGGTTGGAAATCAAAGGGGATTTTGGTTATAAGGGTAAGGGGTATTTGGGTTTTAGACCCGAGAATTTGGAAATAAACGAAAGGGGTGAAATTACCGGGAGGGTTGAACACAGGGAGATTTTTGGGGATGAAAGTATAGTATATATATCTGCCGGGAAAATGATTATGGCCGTGAAGCATTCGGATACTCCTCCCGAGGTGGGCAATAAAGTCCGCGTAAATATAAAACGGTTCTATATTTTCAACGAAAAAGGGGAGAATTTAAAAGCCATAAGTATATGATACGGTTCTTATCCCCCCGCTTAAACCCGACCAACCTTCAATATATGCATCCTTTGAAAGTTTAACATAAGAGGGCAAAACCGCTACGGACCTTGTAATATAGGGCACCAAGGACATACCAAGGCGCACCAAGGTGGTATCCTTTATCTTATAGAACAACACGAATTTTTCAAATGGCCCTTTTAAAACATCCAAGGAATTGTCCTCAATCTTTGAGAACAAAACTTTAATTGCCGCTGGGAGTTTTGGTTCCGAACCCACTATTACCACATTGTATTTTGAGAATACCTCCTCACCTGCCAATGTATCGGGCAATATCATGGCAAAGCCGTTTGCATACATCCACCACATGTTTGCCATATAAACCGAAAAGTTTTTGGTCCAACCTTCGGATGATGAATAAACTATAACAAAGGGGGACATAAAGACCTGCCTTATAAGTAAAGGCCTTGAATAAGCATATTTTTTGAAAACCCTCCAGCCCCTGCCGGTTTTAACGAGGGCCTCTCCGTTGTAATCCCTAATAACATCCCCATCTATGATTACGGTTCCTTTGAATTCGGTAAAAACTAAGGACTTTATATTTTCGGTTTTTATAATGGCCTCGTTCTTTTCATACTCTACGACAAATTTTGCCTTTTCAAAAGGTTTTACACTTTCTAAAATCCTTATTCCATACGCGGAATCGCTAACATCAAGGGAAAATGTGGAAAAAACCCTTTCCTTTCTATTAACCTTTAAGGAAAACAGCGACTTCCAAGCATCGGGGTAATCCAACACCCCATCCCACCAATGCTTTTTGCCCGGAACCTCAATGTATTTAAACACAACCCCAAACCTACCGAGTATATCCGCCATTAATCTACTCTGAAAGGGTGGAACATTATCGTCATCACCCCCTTGAAGTATTACTATCGGAAGATTTAATAGGTTTTCAATGAGTTTATAGGGTTCGGACTGCTGGAAAATCCTTTCCCTTAAATGCGTAAACTCGCTTTCGGGAAATAGTTTTGACCGCTGTAAATGCGTGGATATGTATAACTTTACGGATGTCCAACCGGCCATAGGCAAACATCCACTCCAAATTGAAGGGTAAGATGTACATAAATGCCATACCCCATGCCCACCCATAGAATGCCCGGTTAGGTATATTTTCTTCCCGTTTATGTTAAAGGACTTTAATGCTTCGGATAAAACTTCCAAGGCATCAACCCTTCCCCAATCTTCCCAGTCAAAACCAAACCTCCTTCTATTTGTAGGACATACAATAAATGCCCAATCCTTGGGTTTATAAGATTTGCAATGATTTACCGCCTCAACACCCGCCCCGTGAAGGGATAATATAAGGGCATAACTCCTGAACCTGTTGTACCTTACCGGATACCTTACCGCAAAATATTGAACGGAGTAATCCGTTGATGACAGGAATGTCCTCCTTATAACATCGCTCTCGTTTTTCACATCAAAGGGTATATTGTAGGTTTTATCCATAAAATTTATGGGTACAAAGACCTTCCCAATTTTCTTGGGGACTTTAAAAGAAATCATAACCGGAACCTTTAAAATCTGAAAGGCTTCTATGTAATACCTCCTGTTATTCAATGTTATCCATATCCCCTTTGGCGTTGGATTCACAACCGGAACCCCTACATAACCAACATAACTTTCACCAACTATGAAATCCGGTTTTGTTATATCCTCTTCAAGAATATAAGGTTTATTGGGGGCCTTCTTTATTTCAAACTTAACCGTTTTTGAACCCCCAAGTGCTGTAACTGCCATAAAGACATCGTTTTCCCTATTTAAGGGAACCGGTACAAAGTACCCATCATCATAAATATCCATAATATAGCGGTTTCCGTTTATCTCCACCCAAAATACATTTGAAAACCTAAGGAGATAAACCCCTTCACTATCAACCCTTATTTTGCCCTTTACATAATAAACCGTAAAAGAGGCCGCAACTCCCTGATATTCCACCAAATTTTTCAATTCGTTCGTATCATACTCCAATGTGAAGGTGTTTTCTTCAACCCTTAAAGGTTTCCACTTTATAGGTTCTCCGGAATACACGGAATAGTATTCCTCTGAGGGTGGATACAGGAAATTAACCATAGGTTCCCTAACGCCCGCTAAGAACGGCCCTATGAAAAACAGATTCTGCAACATTAGAAATAAACCCTCGGCATTAGGTATTCCTTTATGTTAAACACCTCTTCGCCTTCCAAAAGCCTTTGTAAAAACCTCTTTTTCTCCCTTTTCTCAATGAACCTGATCTTTTTAACCTTTGCCTCCTTTTTGAGGATTTCAAGGGCGTCATACCTTGTGCCCAAGGTATCAACAAGACCCCATTTTAAAGCCTCGGGAGCCGTTAGAACCCTTCCGTCCGCTATTGGTAATAAATCCTCGGGTTTCTTTCCCCTACTCTTGGCAACCCTTTCAAGGAAAACCTTCCATATATCCTTTGATAACTCCGTTAATAGTATGCTATCCTTTTCCGTCCTCTTCCTAAAAGGTTGTGTTAAATCCTTGTTCTCACCGGACTTGTATATATCCCATTTTATTCCGAGTTTGTTGGAAAGATCTACTATATCGGGCACTATGATTATTGCCCCTATGGAACCCGTTAAAGCGGTGGGGTTTGCAACTATCTTGTCCGCCGCCGATGCTATATAATAACCCCCGGATGCCCCTATGGAATGTATGTATGCTATCACCTTTTTACCCTTTTTCTTTGCATATTGCAATGCCTGATACATCTCCTCGCTTGAAGCCGCACTACCTCCGGGGCTGTTTATATCGACAAATACGGCCTTAATCCTGTTTCCCTTATCCTTTTCAACCGTTTCATAAACCCATTGGGCGAGTTCTGGAATCTTTTCGTCGTCTATGTTTGTATGGATTTTTACATATAACACATTACCAAAGGAAAAGTTTATGGCCACTATCCTTACGAAAAGGAATATCAAAACCGCAAGAATAACGATAAAAACAACAAAAAGCATCCATACATCTTTACCCTTCATTGGTGGGTATTATAAAGGGGAATTTCCCCCAATTTTCCTTAACCCCTTGAAGTGGAATAAAGAAGGTTTTAACATATCTGGCGATGATGGGAATAGCGATAATTCTGGCGCAGGCAAAGGATATAGTTGGGAGAACCGCCCCTTTTAACGGGTGGTCCCCCGAAAGGGAAAAGGTTGCAATGGAATGGTCTTCAAGGGATGCGGGTGCAATATTAGACTCCCTACTTTCCGTTTGGGAATCCCTTAAATCTTCTGGATATTACGACCCGGTTCTTGATAGGAAAATAAGCCTTATGCGTGATAGGTTCTTGGTCAAGGGTAATATATGGGACTTAATACTAATTGCATCTTTCTTGGAGGATGTCCAAAGGCTGATGAAAGTTAAGGTTTCCCCTTCACCCAATGCGGTCGTAAAAATATCCCCCCCTCTAAAAACCGTTATTGAAAACTACTCTTTAAACGATGGGAATAAATGGACATCTTCCCCATTATCAAACTCGGCGGTTATGGAAAGAAAACCTACGATTGTACAGGTGGGCGAGGCGGATACCCTATTCGCCGCATTGGAGGTTGAGAATTGCAGCGCGGTTTGCTCCGTATCGCATTCCAATTCCTGTATCCTTGTAAAATATTCATACGATCAGGGGACCTCTTGGAACCCGGCATTTTGCATAGAAAGTCCTATGGGAAATGTCAAAAGCCCGAGTATAACATCCGACAATTTTAGAAGGGTTATAGGGGTTGTGTATTCCTTTGAAAAATCCCCTACGAATAGCGATATAGGCCTTTATATGTTCCACGCGGGCGATTTTACAAAAAATCAATCCGTATGGGTGGATACGACATCCACAAACACCATATCCCCCTCCGCGAAATTTACCACAAATCTCGGTGAGCCTTCATGTGAAGGGCAATGGATAGGGGATTGCCCTTGCACATCCAACGATAACAAACTGTTTATTGCGGTTAGCAAAGTAAATTCATCGGGTGATGCAATCGGAATAAGGGTTTATAGGGGTGATGTGTGCGCATCCAATATAAATGTCTTTTATGAAGGTCCAAGTAGGAAAGGTTCGGCTTATACGGGAGATAATCAACCCTTTGTTGCGGTTGGGAATTATCCGTTAACATCATCATCCGTTTGCCCTATATCCGGAGGTGGAGAAAACACCGTACATATCGTATATGCTTGGCAAAATTCCTCAACGGAACACAGGATTGAACATCTATATACAGACCCATCAAACGGTTGGGGAAGTGTATGGATAAGTACTACGGTATTCTCGGGGTTGTTTTACCCCATAAGCCAGCCTACCATAGCGGTTGCGAGGACCACGGATACATCAAACATGCCGCATTTAATAACATTTGAGATTAGGTATTCCCCTTCGGATGCGGATATATACTTTGTTTATAGGGGTTCTTTATCGGGTTCTTGGTCGGTTGGCAACATAGAGAAGAGTTCCCTTGACAGTAGAACTCCCATTGTTATAAGCGACGCGGAAAACTTAGCCTGTCCCAATATAAAAACATATGTCGCGGAGAATTTCCATATAGTCTTTTATCATAAATGCGATGTCGTTAATTGGTTATGCTCTGCATCTTCATATAATTCAACTCTTAGACCGGTTGCAATAAGGAATCCTTGGAATTTCCCGGGTATTTGGCAGCAGGAATACTGCAATGGTAATGCGGATTACACGATTATACCACCTCCTCCGGCCTTTGAAAACGGGGGTTATTGGCAGGATTGGAGGAATATATATCCCGCGGTTTATAGGAGGTCGTCTTCATCCACCACACCTTGGTGGCTTGGCGTCCTGTGGGTTTATAACGACTCGGCCACATCCCTTGACGCATACTGGACGGTTTCGGATTGCGCCCTAGGTGCCGATGATGAACTATCAACATATGAAATCTCTGAAAAGGGTTTGGATAAACCCGTTTACTACTCCGTTGATGGTAGGAGGGTTTCAAATAAGAAGAGGGGTATATTGTTTATTAAGGAGGGCAACAGGGTTAGCAAGGTTTTAAGGAGGTAAAAAAAGGTATGTCTTGCCCGATACAATTGCAAACATGGGCGCTCCATCATAACAAGTTTATCGGAAGTAGAATATCCCGCCTATGCATTTCCTGGTATCAATTATAAGCGCCAATGTTATAACACTCGGGGAGTTAATACCGAAGAATACACCTTGGGTTTTAACGATTAACATATCCCTTAATTCCTCATCCTCCCCCGTGAATTATGTAAAACTCGTTTTCCCATCCGGGTATAATTTTAGTACGGTTGCACCTGATGGTTCCTTTTTGGGTTCAAGTATCACCGTATCCCCTCCAAACATTGAAATTTCGGGATTTACCATGAATCCAGGGGGTGAGGGTGGGATTTCAATACGGGATTTCTCAACCAACAACCAAGAGAAACTGGATTCCTTTCTTCTAATACTGGCAAATTCAACCGATACGACGAGATTACGGGTAAAATTTATGGTTATAAGGGAGGATACAACCGTTCCCCTCCTGTTTTTCCACAAATCCTTAGCGGAAAGGCCCTTCCTTTTGGGTAAAAGTGTAAATGTAAGGGGCATTGTTAGCGCGGTAATAGGTTCAAAAACATATATCCAGGATACCATAAGGGATACCCTGAGCGGAATCGTTATTTATGGGGGTATTGGGGCTTATCCCGGAGAATACATAAAGGTTTCGGGAACATTCTCCCCTTATAGAGGTCTTGAAGAGATAGTAAACCCGGTTTTAAAGAGTAGGGAGTATGTCGGTGTGCCTTCCCCTTATGTAATTGATAGGCTAACATACGCGAGGGAGCTGCGGTCGGGTGTTTTGATAAGGATTGACAGCGTAAGGATACCGGATACATTAACATACATTCCTATATCGACAAATATCACAATAACCGATAAATACGGGAATAGCGGAAACCTTTACATAGACAGATATACATACATTGACGGCTTTTTCCCGCCGGATACAATATTTGACCTAATAGGGGTTGTTGATGAGGATAGTTCATCTTCCGGAAACATTTACAGGATTATACCGAGAACCACATCGGATTTAATCTTTTACTCGTCCGTTTATGTTGATAGGTTAATCCCATTATTTGGTAAAAGGAACACGCCACAGGATTGGAAGCTCTTGCTTTATTCAATTAACACTACTGCAAAATTAAGGGTTTGTTCGGATGGTTTAAGCGCCTCGGAAGTTGCCGGTATGAAGCTCGGAAATGAAACACCGGATAGCGTATTCTCCCTTGCGGATACGGTTTGTGCCCAGTTTTGGGGTATAAGTTTAACATTTGATACCTTAAAGTTTTCAACGGAACCCAAGAATACGGATTCCGTTATGCTTTATATATTCTCAGCCCCGGATACCCTCAGGAATTTCAAGAGGTCAATATACACCCCGAGGTTATACTTTACGATACCTATAAGCGAGATACAGGCGAGAAATCCAGGCGAGTATTCTTCAAGGTTGGAAGGGCAAACGGTTTTAACGGCTGGTGTTGTTATGGCCGAGCCTTCAAAATTCTCAACATCAAACACATCAACATATATATACGACGGCACGGGTGGGGTTAATATTTATTCATCGTCGTTTTTGGGCTTGAAGAGGGGTAACGTTGTCCTCGTTAAGGGAACGGTTACCGAGTATAGGGGGTTAACGGAAGTCGTTTTCTCGGATTTAAGAATTATAGGCGAGGATACCCTACCCCAGCCCTTAAAACTTTTACCCGGGCAACCTTTGAACGAAGATTTGGAAGGTTTCCTCGTAAGGGTTGATACCGTTGTGGTTTCATCTTTACCATCCTACGCGGGGATAGGTAAGTCCTTTACCGTTCAAAACGGTTCTGCACCCATAACCGTTTATGTTTATCCGAATACCGGGATAGACCTTTCAAGGATTGAACCCGGAAAATTTATCTCAATAGTAGGGATAGTGGGGCAATATTCAACAACACCCCCCTATAACACGGGATACCAACTAATTCCGAGGGATACCCCCGATATAATATTTCTCGGTGAAAACCTGTATTCTCAAAACCTCGGCGTTGTTATAAAGAAAAATGTTTTTATACCATCGAAAGGTGAGGTCGCGCTTATAGAGGTTAATGGTCCGCAGGGAATTTACGAGGTAAAAATATACGACGATATGGGTAGGTTGGTTAAAACCTTGGCGGAGGGGAATTATTCCGGAGGTTTTTTCACATGGGATGGCAAGAACATTTCCGGTAGGGTCATGCCTCCGGGGGTTTATGTCCTATATGTTGGCGTTAGGACGGGTGAAAGGACTTTAAAAAAGGTTAAACCGATAGTTATAGGCGTGAAATGAAGGTTGGGATATTTTCCGATACCCATTTGGGCAATACGATGTATAAAAACAACAATATACCAGAGGGTGATAGGGATTACGGTAGAAAAGACGATTATAGGGATACCTTTGAAGAGGCCGTTGAAACCTTTTTAAGGGAAAAACCGGATTATGTGTTCCACGCCGGCGATCTGTTAGAGGCGAGGGCCGAAGGGGAGATATATAACGAAAGCATAAAGGTGGCAATTGAAGGTTTAAGCAAACTTTTGAAAGCGGGCATAAATGTGGTTTTAATAGAGGGAAATCACGACTTTGTAAGATCCCACAGTGTGGAAAACAGGGCGTTTTCAATAATTGAAACCGCATTAAACGACTTTGTGGGGGAAAGACTCTTTATAGTTCGTGCAAACTCTTATGGTATTATACAAACACCCCTTGTACCAATAGTGGCGTTCGGATACTTTTATGAGGATAACCCCTCAATTTTAAAATCCAAGTTGGAGGAATCTTCAAAAAGGATAGGAAACAAACCCGCATTCTTAATACTCCACCAAAGCGTTGGGGAAGATATACCGTATTACTCCATAAAATACTCCGACATACCCCAAAACTTTCGGGTTATCATAAACGGGCACATACACAAACCACTAATAAAAGTTTTGCCCGATAGGAGGCTTTTTATAAATGTTGGTTCTACGGAATACGAAAATATTTCCGAATCGGTTGATTATAGGGAGATTTTGTTGTACGATGGGGACGAGTTTTTGAGATTTGTTTTGAAAGGGGTATATATTTTAGAAAACGGGTATTTATTTGTTGAGAAAAGCGGAATTACCGACGAAGGCATTATACCGAAGGAATACATAAAAAACGAATCTTTTATACCTTTAAGGAAATGTCGCCCTTTTATGAGGTTTGATTGCGATGATTGGAAAACCTTGGAGATGGCATTGGAAAAAATAAAGGATTACGGTTTAAAACCGCCGTATTTAAGGGTTGAACTCGGTTCGGAAAATAGAAGGGAAGTTGAGGAAAAACTTACGAGGCTTTTGGATAAGGGTTATATTTATAGGTATTTCATAAAAACCAAGAGTGCTTTAATTGATGATAGGGGTAATATCCAAATCCAAAGGGGGGGAATGGAGTTTGAAGATATGGAACCTTTAAAACCCTACGCAAACCTTATAAGATCACTTAGGGGTTTGGATGAAGAGGGGTTAAAGGAAAGGTTAAGGGAATACTTTAAACTGGGGAGATAGCCCCTTGATAAACATTACAACCTTATAATACCCGTTTAACGGGGCGGTAGCTCAGCTGGGAGAGCGCCTGAATGGCATTCAGGAGGTCGGGGGTTCGAGTCCCCTCCGCTCCACTTTTTTATTTTATCTTACCTTAACACCCCTTTTTAACGAACTCCAAACCCAATCCAAAACTATGTGCATCGTATCCGCGAACAGAATACCCAACAAAAAGGGGATAAAATAGGGGTTTTTGAATATTGAAAGGGGTTTTAATTGGGGAGGTGATAAGCCTAGATTGTAAAGCGTTCCTGTTATTGAAAACCAAAAGAAAAGGAAAATGGCAAATATATATCCAAACCTCGTTAAAATCCCTAAAATCGGAACATGCGATATTCCCCTATGTGGAACAATTAAGGAATAAGGCCTCCATATAAAGGATAAAATTCCCCACCTTTTAACGGGTTTTGAGTGGCTTAAATCCAAATCCGGGGAAAACCAAAGGGTCGCAACCAAACTCCCCAAACAAAAGGCAACAACCTCATCCAAACCCATACCCCTTGAATACGCAAAATAACCCAATATTGCCGTTGAAACTATATTAACCCTATCGTGGGTTTTTCCGGATGGCATTTAAATGCTCCCTCAAAGTTGCCGATTTATACTTTGCCGCGCGGGATTTGTGGGGTTTTATCTCCGCGGTTATAAAATCCTCTTCAAAAATTTTCCCCTCTGCCTCAACACTCCCATCACCGTTAATAACCCTTGAGCCTCCAAAAAATATTATACCATCCTCAACCCCAACCCTGTTTGCATAAATGGTTGGAATTCCAAAGAACAAAGGGGGTATGGATGCTATTCTATGCCAAACATTTACCGAATTGTCGGATATAACAACCCTTAAAGGGTTGTTTGCGATGAGGAGGATATAATCGGCATCGGCATAAGAAAGATACGAATCCAAGTGCCAAGCATCCTCGCATATAAGAATTCCAAACTTTCCTAACCTGCTATGGATAAGATTAAACGAACTCCCCGCCGTAAAAAACCTCCCCTCGTCAAACATCCCATATGTTGGCAAATATACCTTTTTATGAATCCCCCTTATCTCACCATCTTCAACGAATACCGCGGAATTATAAAATTGCCCGTTTTCCTCTATTATTGCGCCAAAAACAACGGCCATACCCTTTGAAGAGTCCAAAATCTTTTTGATTTCATAGGAATGTAAATCAAGGGCAACTATTGGCGTCATCCAACCCGTAAGGTAGCCTGTCAAACTCAATTCCGGAAATACGATTATATCCAGCCCCTTTTCCCTTGCGTTGTTTATGTATTTCAAATGCAAATCCAGGTTATTTTCAACATTTAAAAGTTTAGGGCGTATTTGGGCTATACATACTTTCAAGCGGGTATTTTATGGGAGTCATATCTCCACCATACAAAACTTTCACCCTTAAAATATCCGCCTCAGTATGGTAAAGATAAGGCTCCAGAGGGTTGGAAAGAAAAACGACCCAAGGTATAGGATAATTGTTGCGGATAGTAGAACAAAGCGTGATGGAAAGGTTATAGAGATTTTGGGGCACCTCAACCCAAAGGACGATAACGATTGGAGTTTAAACTATGATAGGTATAAGTATTGGATAAGTGTGGGTGCCCAACCTACGGAACGCGTTTTATCCATTGTTAGAAGGTTTGAAAAACAACAGGCGACAAACTAAAAGGAGGTGAAATATGGAACTGAAGGAACTGTTAGAATACATAATAAAGGCGCTTGTGGATAATCAGGGAGAGGTTTCAATAACCGAGGTAAAGGGTGAAAGGGCGGTAATATACGAGGTAAAGGTCGCGGACGAGGATAAGGCAAAGATCATAGGCAAGCAGGGTAGAACCGCAAACGCCATACGCCGTATAATAGAGGCAATAGGTAGGAAGCAGGGTAGGGTTGTAAGGGTAGAGATTCTGGCTTGAGGGTTAAGGTGGGGTTGATAACCAAACCTTTTGGGAGGTGGGGGGAGGTAAGGGTTAAAACCTCCTACCCACCCTCTTTTTTTGTTAACAAGCGGGTTTATGTTCTTAATTCGGAATATAGGGTTTTGAATGCGAGAAAATATAAAGGGGAGTTGATAGTTTTAAAACTATCCGGCGTTGAGGATATAAACCAAGCGGAGTTGTTGAGGGGTTTGTATTTGGAAGTTGATGAGAGTGATTTGGAACCTTTGAAAGAAGGGGAGTTTTATGTTTATCAGATTATAGGTTGCAGGGTTTATGATGAAAACTATGGATACCTCGGTGTGGTTAAGGATATGCACGAATGGGCACCCTATTGGACATTGGAAGTGTTGGGGGATAGAGAAATACTCATACCCTTCGTATCCGAATTCGTTTCCGATGTAGATATCGAAAAAAAGGAAATAAAAACCAGACTGCCAAAGGGTTATGTGGAAAATTTATGAAATAGTAGAGGGTTATAAAAACAAAAGGTTTTCGGCAAAAGAGGTTTTTGAAGAGATTGGAAAGAGGATAAAAGAAAACGAACATCTCAACGCGTTTATCACCCTCAACGAGTCGGATATACCCGAAAACGCACTGCCCATAGCGGTCAAGGATAACATTATAACAAAGGGCATAAGGACAACCGCAGGTTCAAGGATTTTGGAAAACTATATACCACCCTACAATTCAACTGTTGTTAAAAGGCTGCTTGATAAAGGCTTCTACATAGTGGGTAAAACAAACCTTGACGAATTTGCCATGGGTTCAACGGGTGAAAATTCCGCATTTGGACCAACGCTAAATCCCTATAATAATGAATTGGTTCCTGGAGGGTCCTCGTCCGGTTCGGGTGCCGCTGTTGGCGCAAAAATGGTTCCCGTCGCCCTAGGAAGCGATACGGGTGGTTCAATAAGGTTGCCCGCGGCATATTGTAATATTTGGGGTTTTAAACCCTCTTATGGCAGGGTTTCAAGATTCGGCCTAATAGCCTTCGCCTCGTCCCTTGATGTAATAGGGCCTATGGCATTATCCCCAAGGGATATAACCCTTGTAATGGAAATCATCTCGGGATACGACCCATTTGATTCTACGAGTTTAAAGATTGATGGTGTTAAAAGGGAAAGGGTTGATGAATTAAAGCGTAAAGGAAAATGGGAAATAGGTGTTTTGGAAAACCTTTTGGATGTACTTGATGGGAAAATATCCGAGAAATTTGAGGTCTTTTTAAGGGAAATTCAAAAGTTCGGAGTTGAAATAAAAGGAATAAGTTTAAACTTTTCCGAATTCGCCCTGGCATCATATTACATAATAGCATCTTCCGAGGCTTCCTCAAACCTCGCTAGGTACGACGGCGTTAGGTACGGCGCCAGGATTATGGGCAATGACCTATGGGATACCTATGAGAGGACCAGGGAACTTTTTGGAAATGAGGTTAAGAGGAGAATAGGTATAGGGACATTCGCCCTTTCTTATGGCTATTACGATAAGTATTATTTAAAGGCATTGCAGGCCAGGAGGCTTATAAGGGATGAGTTAAATAAAGCCCTTGAAGGCGTTGATTTTTTGGTAATACCAACCTCCCCTTCCCTACCGCCAAAAATAGGTGCGGGATTTTCACCTTTGGACTACTATAAACTTGATAGTTTAACCGTTCCTTTTAGTTTGGCGGGCTTACCCGTTATGAATGTTCCCTTGGGTGATTTCGTTGGCGTTCAGGTTGCCGGGAGGTTTGCAGGGGATGAAGGGGTTTTGGCATTTTCCGAAGTTTTGGAGGAAATAATTGGATAACTTTGAACTATTTTACGGGCATTATATACTAGGTAGGTTTTTGATGGAAGATTATAGGTTTTTTGATACGGGGGTTGAAAGGGGTTATTTTGTAATACTTTCGGGTGATTATGACGATTACGATGTTGAACTGTTAAAAAGGAACCGGATATTTAAGGAAACCTATGTTTATAAGGATGAGGGAAGGATTGCGGTAATGCTCATAGAGGATAAGAGGGAAAGGTTTCCAACCTTGAATGTTGTAATGTTTCTCCTAACCCTTTTATCAACATTCTTTGTAGGAGCCTTACAGTTGGGTTATAATCCCTTTGGCCCGGATATTTTGAAAGGTTGGATATTTTCCATTCCCCTTTTATCAATACTCGGGGCACATGAGTTTGGACACTTCATAGTTGCCAGAAGGTATGGAATACCCACATCTTGGCCTTATTTTATACCCTTTCCTTCAATAATAGGGACAATGGGGGCGGTTATTAGGCTTAGGGGCTTTATACCGAGTAGGAGGGCGCTATTACATATGGCCTTTGCCGGACCCATAGCGGGTTTCATAGTCGCATTACCGGTTTTGTGGATGGGGTTAAAACTTTCAAAGTTGGAGAGGGCGGTTTTTGAAGAGGGTGTATTTTTCGGAGAACCCTTGATCTTCAAGTTATTTTCATATATGATTTTCGGGAATGTTGGGGATAACTTGGTTATAAACATACATCCCTTAGCCTTTGCAGGTTGGGTTGGTATTTTTGTAACCGCTTTGAACCTGATACCTATGGGTCAGTTAGATGGGGGGCATATATTCTACGCCTTATTCCCAAAATATCACAGGATTGTGGGTTGGATTGTGGTTATCCTTTTAATAATTGGGGGAATTTATTGGTCGGGTTGGTTTATATGGGCATTTTTCGGAATATTCGTAGGGGTATATCACCCACCTGCGGCCTTTATGGAGAGGAAGTTAAAACCCGTTGATTACATTATAGGAGCTTTATCCGTAATAATGTTTATCTTGTGCTTTATACCGGTTCCCGTAAGGGTTTTGTTTTAACCCTAAAAACTATATCTCAAATGTAAAAACAGGGATCTTCCGGCCTGTGGTAGGGATGAAGGGTCCAAAGACCTGTAAGCAATGGCATTGTTCAGGTTATAAAGTCCAATCACGCCCGTAAGATTTCCAAACGAGATGTTTAAACCAAGGTCTACGGTTAAAAACGGGGGTTTTTCTTCCTCTATTTCGGCAACTTCCTTTGCTTCCGCTTGGTAGAAAATGTTTATAAAGGGAGAAACCCTCGAATTGTACCCCATCCTCAAAAACATCCTTAAAGGAGGAACATCCGAGAGTTTAACGCTTCCCGCTTCACCCTCCATAAGCGTTATACCCGGATTCAAATAAACATTGCCGAATTTTAAATTCCCCTTTCCTTCAATCCCAAAAATCGTGGCGACTTCCGGAAGGTTTTTATATGAGAATACCGTATCGCCGTACTCATTAACCCCTTCCTTATACATCTCAATGAAATCCCTCACAAATGTCCCAAACGCGACCAATTCAAACACCCTTGAACCAAAGGCGCCTTCAAGGGTTAAGGCCTTTTCGGGTTGTAAATCCGGATTACCCTTTAAAAACCCCCTTGGCCTCGGCGAATATGCATGCGTTTCCAAGAAGTGTGGAAACCTGTAAGAGGCCATAATATTACCCCTTACAAAAAGCATCCCAAAACTATAAACCCCTCCAAAATGCCCGGAAGGTGCAAACTTAACACCCTTCAAGTTTGAGGACGAATAAACCCCACCCCTCAATCCCCCGGAAACTTCAAGGTTTGAAAACCTCTTACTCCCGAGGACAAATAAACCGTATTCGTGTAATGTCGCGTTTTTCAGTTCGTTATACCGAAGTTGACCGTTTTCATAAACTTGGGAATTAACATTGTACCTACCGAAGTAATCCGCACCCATTACATAATCCCCCAAAGGATAAAAAACCCTAAGGGACAAATCGTCCCCATTTCTCGGGTTATCCGTTGTATCGCTTCCCTTTACTTTCCTGCTTAAAGTATAATACCTATGGAAACCCACTTCAAAAAACCTCGCTTTCAGAAAGCCGTAAAGCTCGTTTATTTCCGGGTAATAGTTGATGGAGGACGATTTATAAGCCCTGTAAATGTCCCTACCCAAAAAGGCCACAAAGGAGGCGTTTATTCCCCTAAAACTTAAAGAGGATGTAAAGGTGTATTTCCTAAACGATGAGTTCTTTGCGCCTATTAAGGATGGACTATAAAAACCGTTTCCTTTAACCGTATCGGGAAAGTAATAGTTGTTTGCGTTATAACCGCCAAATCCAATATAAAATTTTTCAACGGGTTTATATCCTATATATGTTCCCATTAATCCGTTGTTTGAGTTATACGATAGTTTAACCTCGTTTTGGGAATGGACACCTTTTAGGAAATACAAAACGGAACCGCCTATAGCGTCAGAACCGAAAACCGTAGCACCCCCTTTAAAAACCTCCGCCCTCTCCAAAACATCCGGAGATGCATAAAATAGGGAAGGGCCTATTTCCCTTTCCGTTGAAACCTTCATGTTTTCAAGAAATACTACCGTTCTAAACCTCGCCATACCCCTAACCGCCGGAACGGAACCTACAACATCCTTACCCTCATAGGCAACACCGGGAACAAACATTAAAACCTCTTCGGGTTTTATTATGGCAGAACCCTGAAAGTTCAAATCCTCACCCTTTATATGTTCAACGGTCTTAGTTTTTTCGGTTAGTTTTATGGGCTCACTTTCCACAATTATCTCCGAGAGCTTATAGGGTCTTGGTTTTAGGGTTATTTCAACATCTTCGCACTCTGCGTTAAACTCGTAGGGTTCGTATCCTATGGCCTTTACAACTATCCTTTCCCCTTTCCTCACCTTGACCTTCGCAAAGCCGCTATTATCCGCATAAATTGAGAAGGTCTCACCCCTTATATACGCCCCAGGTTGGGTTTTTATTACAAACTCGCACACCTGAGATATAACCCAAAGCATACGGGGATTATAGAGCTGTTATACCGGGTTTATACCCAAGGTATTCGCATAGGATTATGTATGCGGAAAGGGTATCAATTAGGTGTTTGTTTCTTTTGGTGATTTTAATACCCATACCTTTGAGGATCTCCTCCGCCTCCGCTGATGTGTATTCCTCATCCCAAAAAACGATATTTACACCGAAATTCCTTTTTAAAAAACACGCCAAGAAATTCACATCGTATAAAAGTTCCTTTCTTGGGGGCTTGCCTATTACAACGGTTTCAAAGGGTTTTTCCATATAAATTTCCCGCAAATATAAAAAAACATCCCCCCTTTTGGCGTCCAAAGTTTCTAAGGGAAAAGCAACCCTACCCTCCGGGTCGCTTATGGCAAACCCCACCCTCCTTTTACCGTAATCTATCGCTAAAACCCTACCCAATTACTTTAAATAATAATTCATCTTCCACTTGGACCACTCTTCCGTTGCCGAAATATCCGAACCCGACTTTTTCGCTTGGGACTTTCTAAATTTAACCAATAGGGGGATTTTGACAAATGGTCCAAGAAGGATTGCCTCACCGGGGTTTAACGCGGATAGGTAGTTTAACAGATCACCGCTTAGAGTCTCGGAGGCCCTTTGGATATGCCTTTGATCTTCGGGTTCAACGATCCTCAAAATGATCCAATTGTTCATCTGGGATAATATATTACTATCCAACCCTTTGGGTCTTTGGCTGACTAGTATAATCCCCAAACCGAACTTCCTGGCCTCCCTTGCAACCTTTGACAAGGCTTCCTTCGTCCTCGTCGTACTATCCCAAGGTGCAAATATATGCGCCTCCTCAATTACAACTATAACCGGAACCTTTATTTTGGATTCAAAACCGTGTATCGCCTTTTTTCTTTCGTTCAGGAGTTGATACAACAGGTGCGATAATATAACATCCATAGCATCGTAATCCAAATCCTTCATCCTCAAAACATTTATATATCCGTGTTTAATCTGTTCTATTAACGGTTGGTAGTTGTCGTCTATTCTGTTTCTTAGTTTTGTACGCAGGTTGTTTAACCTTATGTGCACCCCTATTAGTTCATCCTTTTTTAAGTAATTTACAAATGAACAAAGCTTTATGATTTCGTATATTTCTCCCAATTCACCCTCCAAATCGTATTCCTCTTCCTCCGATTTACCCTTATTTGACCGATATTCTATAAGTACTTCCAGAGTTTTTATTAAGTCGTCTATGAAGGGGGGAAGGTTATCCGATTTATCTTCATTGTTTTCATCAAATCCACCCACATATCCGTTTTTTGCAACATCATTGCGGATATTGATAATTTTTTTAGCTTCCCTCATCCTCCTAACGCATTCAACGAGTTTTTGTAAGACAAAATATTGCCTTCCGCTCCTGTCAAAGTCTATACCGCATAGTGTTGCGATTTCGTCGGCGCTGAGTTCGGAAAGGTTTATCTTAACATCTATCGGATGGACGACATTTTCCCCCCTTTCGTCTAAATATTCCGCATTTTCGTATTCCCCGTGGACATCGACCACTATTACCGTTCCCCTCTTCTTGGCTATTTCTTCAAGTATGACGGATACGGCATTTGATTTGCCGCCACCCGTTATCGCCAAAACCGCCAGATGCCTTGACGCTATCTGATCCAAATCCACATAAACCTTTACATCTCCGGAAGTTAATAGGGTTCCTACAGGTATATGGGAGTTTCCACCCTTTGAGAATATGCTTTCAAGTAGTTCTTTATCGGCCCTATAAACGGGTGATGCGGGTTTTGGGGGGTGTCTCAGGTTTTTCAAATCGTTGCCATCTATCATTCCAAGTATTGAAACATAGGACCTAAAGATCCCGTGGCTTTTATGAACATTTATTATGCTTTCCACAACCTCGGGTGAATAACTATCATTTCCTATAAACCTGTCAAACCTCTCAACGCCTTTGACAATACCCAGTATCCTTACGGTTTTATCCCCCTCGTTGGATTCCACGACAACGAATTCCCCCAAACTCGGGGGTTCAACGCTCGTAAAGATCACTTCATCCGGCTTTAATACCCCAATACAATAACCCAAATGTTCCCTGTTCATCTCATCCTCATCATATAAAATGTGCCATCATACAACTTACTATTTTCCTCTTTAACCTTACCCTTTAAGTTGTTCTTATCCTTTATAATTGCAAACCCTTCGAGGTTTGCCGATGTAAAAGATGCCTCGGTTATTCTAAAATAAACCGTGTCGTTTTTTATGACCGCGGAAAACTTACCCCCCTGCTCAAAATTCCCAAGCAGGGAATCGCCCTTCTGTGTTAGTTCTAAGGTTCCAAAGCCCGTTTTCCACTTGCCGCTTAGGTCGGTATTACCACCACATGCCAAGATGAGGAAACCCAAAAGCGTTAACCTGTGCATATCGTGGTATTATAAACCCGAAGGTTTTTTGGATTAAACCCTAAACCCCCATAGAATAACCCCTTTGGGGATTTTCTTAGCGTTTGTCGTGGCCCTTTTGGAATCCTTCAAGGATGTCCTTTCAAAAGAATTACTGAAAACCTTAAACCCCTTTGTTTTCGTTGTATGCGTGAAAGTTTTATCCTTCATCCTGCTCTTACCTACGATTTTAATACCTTTCACAATAAGCGATACGACAACTTTCGCCCTGGTATATTCGCTTAATGTGTTTTTAAACCTTATAAGCCTTTTGTTCTACTTTACCGCGATAAAATACTCCCCCCTATCCCTTTCCTTGCCAATGCTAACATTTTCACCGGTATTCCTTTTGATAACCTCTTATATTATGCTGGGTGAGAGGGTTTCCTTTACGGGTATGCTTGGGGTAGTTATGGTTTTTGTGGGTTCATATCTTTTAAACATTTCAAAAACAAGGGCCGGATTTTTTGAACCGATTAAAGGCATCTTTAAGGAAAGGGGTAGTAGATATATGCTGGTTGTTGCCTTGATTTGGAGTATAACGGCAAACCTTGATAAAATTGGCGTAAAACTCTCCTCTCCCCTTATATGGCCGCTTTTTATGAGCGGTGGTATAGGTTTTTTGGGTTTGGCCCTGTTGAAAATCAGGGGTGAAAGTGTTGAGATAAATCCAAAAATGCTTTTGGTATCCCTTGCCGATTCCCTGGGTGGAATTTCCCAGATGGTTGCGGTATCCTTAACATTTGTGCCTTATGTAATAAGCATAAAAAGATTGAGCGTTCTCTTTTCTTCGTTGTGGGGAATTATCGTTTTTAAAGAGAGGGCCAACTTTTTGGGGATTATATTGATGGTCTTAGGGGCAGCAATGATAACGCTCTTTGGATAATTTGAGCAGCCTGATAATACAAAACTATGCTTTTCTTGATCTCCTATAAACTTTTGGATGCCTTTTCGGGGCTTAAATTTAACAATCCGGTTTTTATGATAAACGACCCGGTGGATAGTAGTGCTTTTTATGTTGTTGAACAAATTGGCGTGATATTAAAGGTTAAGGGAAATAAGGTTGATACCTTTTTGAATATAAGGCATAGGGTTAAATACGGCGGTGAAATGGGTTTATTGGGAATGGAATTACATCCGGAATTTCCCAAAAACGGGAAGTATTACATATCCTATACGGATAACGCCATGTATTCAATTGTGGAGGAGAGGAAAATCAATCAAAGGGATTATTCAAGGGTTTTATTAAGGGTCAGGCAACCTTTTACAAACCATAACGGGGGGCATATAGGGTTTGGACCTGACGGTTATCTTTATCTTGGCCTTGGTGATGGAGGGGCGGCCGGAGATCCGCTAAACAACGCGCAAAATCCAAAAAGCCTTTTGGGAAAAATCATTAGGATAGATGTTAAAACCGGTAATGTTGAAATATACGCTATGGGTTTAAGGAATCCTTGGAGGTTTTCCTTTGATGGCAATACATTGTGGGTTGGAGATGTGGGGCAGAACGGATGGGAGGAAATAGATACGATTATAAAGGGTGGAAATTACGGATGGAGGTGTTATGAGGGAAATCACCCCTACAATTTAAAGGGTTGTAAAGAAAGGGAAAACTATATTTTCCCCGTTTGGGAGTACAAACGGAGCAATGGGAATTGTGCCGTTATAGGCGGATACGTTTATAGGGGTAAGAGGTTAAAGGATTTGTATGGGGTTTATGTGTTTGGGGATTACTGTTCCGGGAGGATATGGGGTTTGAAAAGGGAATATAAGGGTTTTAAGGCTCAACTATTGGTTGATACGGAAGAAAACATATCATCCTTTGCGGTTGATAATTACGGGGAAATATATGTCATAGGGCATACAAGCGGAAAAATTTATAAGTTGGTTGAGTGAATGGAAATGCCTTCACCTAACCATAACCTTATTCACCTTACCTTTATAAACCACAAAATAAACCCCCTTTTTGTCCATCTTTACAACCCTCCTTCCCAAAACATCGTATATTCTTACATTCCCCCTTTCTTCTGCGGCCAATGCTTCCCTTACACCAACGACATCCGTTAATATGACATTCCCAAACCTAATTATATCCGAAATGCTTCCCGAGTTTTGCGGCCACCAACAAACATATTCGCCAAGGTTATCCGAAAATACCCCCACAAACAGCCCTATCGTGTCGTTTATAGAAGTTTTTATTTTTGCCGGGTCTTTTAGGGTATCAAAGGGTATTGCAACCTCAAATTGAAAGGAATAGTAATAAGAACTTTGAAGCGAAAGGGAAAAATATGCATTCATATCCGGCCTTGAAGTTAAAACTTGCGTATCGGATGGGGTAATGTAATAGGACATCCAACCCGTGGGAATTGGAAATATTATATTCACCCCTTCGGAGGAATCCGTCGCCCATGTTTTGTTGTTGTTATCGTCAATTGATATAACTACCCTATCAAGGGATGTTATGTCGTTATCGTTTGCGTTTAGTATCCCAATATAAAGGTTATTACCGTCATGCTTGAAGAGAACCTTACAAGAGCCTATAACCTGTTCCATTCCCCCACCCAACCCGATGTAATCCGAACCCTCAACCTCAACCGCCCCAGCCCAACCCAAATCGCTCAAAGAGGAATTCCTTATAAACCCATCCAATGTAGGACCTATGGTGTCGTATGGAACATAAATCCAGATGTTTGGGGGCATATAAACCTTTACTGCATCTATAAGGGTATCGTTATTGCGGTATTGATCAAGGGTATCGGAGATTATCAGGGCAACATAAAAGCTTCCTATGGTTGATGGCGTCCAGTTTTTAATGAGAAATGTATCCGCATTTGGGTTTAAGAATATTTTGGTGGAATCCAAGGAAGGGTGGATTCCGTAATAAACCTTTACGGTATCCCCGTTAATGCCGAGATTTGAAAGGTGAAACCTCAAAGTGTATGAAGAATCCCTTAGGGCGTAATCCGGCGATATTATGCTATCCGCCGAAAAGTCGTAGTTGAAATCCGTATAATACACAACCTTAAAGTTATCAACACCAAAGTGGTAATCCCAAAACCTCGTGCCATACCAGAATGATACCCTTAAACTATCGGCACCCGTTGTTAAGGAAGTTATATCAATGAAACCGGAATATATGCTATCCCTTGAAAGGGTTAAAACTTCCGCCCAAGGTGACCAAAAACCGTTAAAAACGCTTACCAAAACCTTACCGGTATCCGGATCACCGGGGAATTTTTTAAAAACCGCATCCAAATACAACTTTAAGGAATCGTATGCGTATCCTATGAAAATTGGGGGTGAAATCAGGGAGTCGTCAAAAATCGCATCGTATCCTATATCGGAATCGCATATGGCGTACTTTCCCGAAAAGTTGGGGTTTTCAAAGGGTTTAAAACCTTTATTCACACCATTCCAGGTCGCGGTATCCCCACCGTTATAAATTCTCCAACCGTATGGGGGAAAAGGTCCGTTAAAATTCTGCGAAAAGATTACAACGGGCGTTGTTGCTAATAAAACTACCACCTATAAATCAAACCGATATTCACTATGTGGGCGTTAAATGTATATTTTCCGGGCATATAAGGCGATTTGTAGGAATAATTATCCTTTGCCTTTATTTCCCTATCCGGAGCCATTGTGTATGTGTATGCCAAGTTGAGAGTCCAGTAATCCCCAAGGGCCAGACCGAACCCCCCGGAGAAACCCAACCTTTTGCCCAAGTCGGGTATTAAGGGGTTAAATGTGGAATCGGGTATTGGGGATTGGTCATAGGCGAATCCCAACCTAAAAGTGAATCTATCGCCCAAGGATACCTCGGTACCAATCCCAAATTCATAGGTATTTTTCCAATGGAATTCCAAGGTATCGGAGCTAATCTGGTTGTACAAAAGGATCATGTCATCAAAGTTTAAGACAACTTTGTCCAATACTTTCCAGAAAACGTAGTTAAAACCAAAGTTTAGGGCAAAGGCCCTTGTGGGTCTAAATGAAAAACCTATTCCCATATCCGGAGGGAGAGGTAATGAGGTTTTACCAATGCCCTCCCCTTTAAATACATATCCGCTTACGAGCATAGCCGCATCCGGGGCGTTTTCCGCTATGTAATCGTTCCTCGGGGAGAAGAGTTGAAGGGTTGCCTTCCCATCAATTTGCATGGGTGTATAAAACCTTCCGGTTATGGCAAATCTAAACATTTCACCGATTAAAGCGGTTATTCCGGCGCTGCCGCCAAAGGCATACCCCGTTCCCCAAATCCTCGTATCAATCGGCCAAAGCCTGTATTCTATTGGCAAATCCGCCGCAGCCGGATCTATCTCCGCCGGGTCCTGTAAGGTTACTTTCCTCATATATATCTTCCCTATTACAGGACCCCCCGCCAGACCCCACCTAAACATTCCGAATTCCCTTCCTAAACCGAACCAAAAGGCAAACGTCTTAACATCGGATTCCCAATCCCTTTCGGGATATTTCGGCTTTTGCCATGTTGTGTCGTATGAGTTGTAATAGTTTATCGGAGGGTCGTAAAGGTCCCAAGATGTTCCCATTCCAAAAGGAACGAATACACCAAATGCCCAAGTAAATGCATCGCTATACCTCGTGAAACCTATGGAAGGTATGGTAGTCAAACCCCTTTGATTGTATGCCTTGTTATCCTTTAACCTCGGATATACGCCGTCATATCCCATAATGTTCGTGGTCATCTGATATGTGGATAACCCGTAAAAGTTAAACAGGTCTATTGAGAAGGAATTGCGCTGATCCGAAAGTAGCGAAGGGTTCCAAAACACGGCCGACCAGTCATTCACAAGGGTGTAATTAACACCCCCTATGCCAAAAGAGGCCGTTCCGAACGCCAAACGAAAGCCGGAAGCAATTATCAGGTTTATCATTTTCCAAACCTCCTTCCAAAAAAGTATAAAACATTACCTACAAAAATGAAGAAGAGTATAGCCCAATGTCCAAAGGTTTGTGAAAGCATACCTATGGTTGCCAATCCCCTCATATTTACCAACCTCTCGTAATCCGCCGCCCCCCTCAATCCACCTATGAGTCCTTTTATCTGACCCGCCTGCCAATATGTATAGAAACTCGGGGCTATAACCGCGGTTGAACCTATGATTATTGGTATCCCAAACCTCGCACCCGTTATCTGTACCCAATTATCACCGGAGGCCCCGGCTGCGAAATCAACTACAAGGTCAAAATCCTTAACGGTTTTAACATCCTGTAAGAAGTCTATGCTATCCAGAGGTGTCCCCTTAACATCGGAATTATAAACGGATTTAAAATCAACCCCTATGTTGGTTAAAACGGCGGCTACACCCGGCCTAAACCCCAACATAACCCAATCCTTACCGTATTCTCTACCCATTTGTTTGGATATGGTATTCATGGCATCGTTTCCCATAAGGATTCCCTGAAAGCTCCAAAGGGTCATAACCGCTATTTTACAATCCTTTCTGAAAAGTTGTTTTGCCATGGCCATAACCATTGGGTGTGTTTCGGGCATTGCTGAAGGGCCGTAATCAATTGAGAACAAAACCCTACAATTATTCGGCAGGTTTTCGACATACTCGTATGCCTGTCTAACCTCGGGGGATGGCTCGGGCATTTTAAAACCCATTCCGGGAATTATAAATGGAAGGGATAGGGCAACGAATAACACGACATATATAACCTGCCTATCCATTTGGCGGGTATTATATGGTGGAAAGCGTTCAACCGTATAATACCTATATCATGATGTGGATAATTGGTTTATACGCGGCGCCTATGTACGGTATGTGGAGGGGTGCTATAGCCACCCCTAAGGTAAAGGTCTCGTATACACCCTTCACCTTGGACTGGCTAGGTATAGTGACGGGTAATTACTGGGATTACACCATAACCGGAGAACTATGGGGAAGCGGCACGGAGAGGGATAGCGTATTCCTCGTGGGAACTACCCCCGATACTCTCGGTACATGCGTATTCGTCGGCGGCCTTCCGGGGGCAAACTATCAAGTGGATAGAACCACGGATTCCACAAGCGGTACCGGCGTTGATACCGGATTCATATATTTCCGTCAGGGATACGACAACCTTTACGGCGATGGCGGAGCGATGGTTATGAAGTATATGCCCTCCCTCGGTAACAGTTGGGAGGCCTGGGATACATGCCTCATATCCCTTAATACCAAGCTTCCCATAGGGGATATTGATGGCGATATGGTTGTGGATAGCTTATGGGTGCGCTCATCGAATACCCGGGTTTCTGGGGTGTCTGCGGATACATTTACGACGGTTATATCACCGCTTAAATATGTGGTATGGATATCTTCTCTATATACCGGTTATGGTGTTGATTCTATTGTTATATGGGATTACTACCGTTATAAGTTTGTTGCAAACTTTGGTAAGATTGAGGAACACCTTGACAGTGAGAGGATTAGGTATTACATAGGGGCTTTCCTTGTTCTTGATACCACTTTCCGCAACCTATACCACAAGTTT
Source organism: Caldifarciminota bacterium (assembly GCA_039802605.1). Lineage (GTDB taxonomy): Bacteria > Hydrothermota > Hydrothermia > LBFQ01 > LBFQ01 > Caldipriscus. The sequence continues at coordinate 25,486 of JBDRWW010000012.1, forward strand.
ATAAATACAACATCTACCAAAGAATATACGCAACCCGTTATAACAAATTCCACATATGTATATACCGCTTCGGGTAGGTTTGCCGGAAAGGCTATACCCAACAGGAAAGGCGTTTATTTCGTGGTAATGTCCACGGATAAAGGGAAACTCATAAGAAAGGTGGTTGTAAAGTAAAACCCGAAAAAGGCTAAATAATGGGGGGCCTTAGGCCCCCCTTTTTTTATTTTACAAAATACCTTACAACCACATACCCCAAGAAAATCCCGATTATTCCCATTACCCCCGCCAATGTTGGGGGAGCGGGTATTGGGAGTTTTGCCATGCTGAATATGGCACCCGTTATGAAACCGGTTAAAAATGCTAAAACGATTTCCTTCAAGACAACCCCCTCTTTAAAGCCTCATCAATTGCCGACCAGAATGGGTCAACCCTTGGGTGTTCAAGGGGTTTTTGTTCTCCGCTTTCCACTACCCACATACCCCTTTCCCTTGGTATAAACTCACCCACTATCTCCGCATCTATACCCTTATTTTTTAGTCTTCTTACGATTTCGTCCGCCTTATCCGGAACGGCTGCTATTACCAAGGTCCCCTCGCTGATCGAAGAATATGGTTCCATACCGAAGAGTTTGCATATCTCCAAAACGCCTTCCTGAACCGGAATTTTATCTTTATAGAGTATTACACCAACTCCGGAAGCTTCGGCCATTTCATAAACCCCACCCAATACGCCGCATTCCGTAGCATCGTGCATGGCCTTAACCCCCTCTTCCCTATAACCCACGGATACGGCCGTTAAGGCATCATCAACGGTACTCATCTTGTAAAACAGGGATTTACCCTTCTCCGCTATTTCATCCCCGAGGTTTTCCGCTATATAGTTGGGGAAAAGGTTTGCAAATATTCCCGTAGCCTCAACAGCCGGTCCTTTGGTTATTATCAATACATCACCTACGGAGGCCATTTTTGGGGTTAGGAATTTGTCCTCATCGCCAATTGCTATAAATGTAGCCCCTCCAACCATTGGGTATTCACAGCCCGGATACCTTGCGGTATGGCCGGTTACAACCGCCGCCCCATACCTTTTACTCTCCTCGTCCCAAACCCTCCAAACTATTTCAAACTCTTCCTCCGTTATTTCCATCGGTAGGTTAAAATCCGCCGTTATGTATGCCGGGGGGTATCCGGAGGTGCTAACATCCGAGGCCAATATATGCCATGCAAACCAAGCGGCCTTTTCCCATCCATAAGCGGGAAGTATGTATATAGGGTCGGTTGTGAATATCATAACCTTGCCGTTTCCGATACGAACCACACCCGTATCAACGCCATGCTGAGGAGGTACGATGACCTCCTCCCTCTTTGCACCAAGCCTTGGAAATATGTAAGTATCAAAAAACTCCGGAGAAATTTTCCCTATGCTTGGAAACCTTACCTTCATAGGCGGGAATTATACCCCCGTTAAATCTCCCTTAAAATTCCCGCCTGTGAGGAATATCTTAATCGTCGGTATTTTGTTCGTTGGGTGTTCCACAATATTTAAAAAAGGGGAAAAGGTCAATGTGGTTATACCCGAGGAATCCTTTAAGGCGGGTAAGGAGCTCTTTGAGAAGGGGAAATACAGAGATGCAATAAATAAGTTTAAAGAGGTTCTTTATGTAAAGGGTTTTGGACCTTTGGCGAACGAAAGCCAGTATTACATAGCGGAATCATATTTGAAAATGGGGGATTATGACCAGGCCATACTTGAATTCCGCACACTCGTTGAAAGTTATACGGGATTATCCGATAGTTTGAGGGCTAAGGCTTTTCTAGGGCTTGCGGAGGCGTATAATAAAAAGCACAAAAATCTATACCTTGATGTTTCGGAAATTGACAATGGCATATATTACGCCCAAAGGGTTAAGGAAATGGGTATTTTCACTGAAAAGGCGGACAGCATACTAAAAGAGATCAACTATAAAAAGGCCACAAAACTCCTTTTGGAGGCGGATGTTTATTACAAACTAAAAATTTTGAGATCTTGGAAGTTATACCTTGAAGAGTTTTTAAAGCTGTATCCCGATGACCCCAGGGTTGATTCCGTTAGGGCCTTGCTGGGTGAAAAATGAAGGTGGGAATATTTGGCGGCAGGTTTGACCCCCCGCACTTTGGACACCTTTTATTGTGCAGGGATTTGGTGGAAGGGGGTTTTTTGGACGAGGTCAGGTTTTTGGTAAACTATCACCCACCGCATAAAAAGGCTTACGCTTCGTATTATCATAGGGTTAGGATGGTTGAAATTTTGTTAAGGGACGAGGAAAAATTAAAGGTAGATACCTTTGAAGGGGATATGGGCATTTCCCCATCTTACACTTATGAAGTTTTAAAGCTTTACGGGGAGAAACACCCAAAGGATGAAATATTCTTCGTTTTGGGTGCGGATCAGATGGTGGATATAAAGACCTGGAAGAATTATAGGGAATTGCCATCCTTGGCCAAGTTTTTGGTTTTGGCAAGGGGAAACTTTCAAATTCCGGAAGATATTATGGAAACGTTTAAACCCGTTATTGTAAGGCATCGTTTGGTTGAAATATCCTCGTCCGAGATAAGGGAGAGGCTTTTCAGTGGTAAAAGCGTTAAAGGTTTAACATCCGAAGGGGTGATAGAATATATTCATGTTCATGGTTTATATTCAAAGCCTCAAAGTGTTGAAGTTTTTGTTGACGGTTCTTCTTTGGGAAATCCGGGTTTAATGAGGGCGGCATTTGTTGTCCTCGTTAATGGCAAAAAGGTTTATGAAGAAATTGAAGAGTTGGGAGAGGGAACGAACAACGAGGCGGAATATTATGCCCTTTTTAATGCTTTGAGTTGGCTAAAAGATAATTCAATTTTTGGGGCAAGGGTCTATATGGATTCCATGTTGGTGGTTAATCAGGTTAAAGGTTCGTTTAAACTGAGGGCGGAAAACCTAAGGGATTTAAACGCTAAGTGTAAGCAACTGCTTTTGGAAACCTCCTCCATCCTTGAATATATACCAAGAAAATCAAATTTGGCCGATGCCATTATGAGGTAAATTATCAAGGGTATAATATCGGGTTTATGGTAATATTTTTAATAGCCCAATCGCAAGGGATAGAACTGGAAGAAGAGGTTAAAGCCAAGAGGACAAAGTTTTACACCTTAGACGGGCAAATCGGTTTATGGGCTTCGGATAAACAGTATTACAGGGGAGAATTGGGAATACAGATGCAGTACGACTTGGGTATTTACGGGCGCTTATCCTTTATATCCTTTGATAGGTTTTACGGTTTTGCGCTACCCTCTTTAAAGGAGGCCTTTGTGGAACTCTCCTTTGATAATTCGCTGGATATAAAGGGGGGTTTGGGAGCATTGTTTTGGGGAAACGGCCTTTTACTCGGCGATTACTTAGGGGGTAATCCCTTTGTTGAGGTTTCATACGGTAAAAGCGTTTGGTTTGGTTTTCTAATTGCCAATACACCATATACGGCCTTTGGAGGTTTGAGGGTGGCCTTTGACATAAAACAATTTGGATTTGAATTCTACGGAATAGCGGATACGGGCAAAACCCCATACGGTGGTTTGGTTTTTGAAATGGATTATCCCTTTTGGTATTTAAGCCTTGAAGGCGTAGCGAGTAGGGACACCGCCTTTGGTATATATTTAACGAATACATTCAACTTTGGAAGGTTTAGGTTTGGTATAAACGGGTTTTCCACAACGAAAAACTACCAAAGGATAGTCGGGCAGGGTTTGGTTTTTGATAGGGATTGGAGCCCCTTTATGGGATTTTCCACACACTTAACATATACATCCCCTTCAATACCTTGGACATATATATCGGGTAGATCCGGGGAGTTTATAAGGCTATCCTTCCTATACCCCATAAACGAGGATTGGACATTTAAGCCCTCTTTTGATCTGGGTATGTATCAAACCATACCTCTAAGCATTGAAAAGCACAACTACCCATTTGCCGATGCCCATATAAGGTTTGATTGGACGGAAAACATGTATATGGGCTTATCCGCAGGTGCCCTTATAGATTCCACGGTTTATTGGAGAGTGGCGGGGTATGTATCAAGCACTTTCGGTTTTTGAATGACCATAGGGATATTACGGGAATTTGACTTTTATCCCTTCACATTGAAAATCCCCAAGGATTGGAAAAAGTTATACTTATCCTTTTCGCAAATAGGGGCGGTTTTGCAATCCGGAAAGTTGGACGCCGCGCCTTATCCATATACATACTTGAACCTTTTGGTTGAAGGTTATGAACCCTCCGAACTATCATTAACATTAACCAAAGGTGCAAGAAGCTTAATACTAATATCAAAATTCCCCATTGAAAACATTGACGATTTTACCCTTGGTTTGGTTCAGGGATACGAACCCATATTGCACTGCGTTGAGCCCATCCTTGAAAGGATGCTTTTGGGGAAAACTTTTAAAATAAGGGTTTTCCCAGATATATTTAATGCCGATGCCTTTTTAATATACGGGGATAGGGCGCTAAGGGGGGATTTTGGGGAATATAAATATGTTTATAACCTTGTGGAAGGTTATATAACCGTTGCCGTATGGGTTGTTAGAAGCGATCTAAAAGACGATATAATCCCCCACATTGGGAATTCCCTGGCGCATTGGTATATGGACATGGAGGGTTATGTTTTAAAATACGCAAAACATAAGGGTTTGGATAAGGAAATCCTCATTGAGCACGCAAAGGGATTAAAGTTTAAGTATGGGGGATAGGGAGAGTTTCATAAACGATATAAGAAGGTTGGTGGCAAGGTATTCTTCAACATCCGTAGGCGAAAGGTTTGTTTTATCCCTTAATCCGGATTATAGCCGTGCTGTAAAGGATTTTAAGTTAATAGGAGAGGTGTTGCGGGAACACGAAATGGGTCGTTCGTTGTCCCTTCCGGTGTTTCCAGATATGGACGAGGTTTTTGATTATTTTAACAAGTTTGGCGTATTAACGGGTGAAAAGTTATACTCAATTGCGGAATTCATAGAAAGATCGGTAAGGCTTAGGGAAGGGATGCACTCAATAAACTTGGCGTCTTACATTAATATAACCAAAGAACTTTTGGGTTTTTCGGAAAGGATAAAGGCAAACATTTCTAAGGATGGCAGCATTAAAACGGTGAAAAACCCCATTTTGAGGGATTTGTACGAGAAAAGGAATAAAATACGGGATGAACTTTTAAACCTTTATGCGGAAATAATTAACAAATATTGGGATAAATTGAGGGAAAGGCAACCCGTGATGAAAAACGGAAGGTTAACCCTTCCCGTAATATCCAATTATAAAATTGATGGGGTTGTACACGGATACTCATATACCACGGAAACGGTTTTCGTTGAACCATATGAGGTTATACCCCTACAAAACCAATTGATACAAATCGACGACAGGATAAGGGAAGAGGAAAAGAGGATTCTAGGGAAGCTCCTTAACGATTTCTTGCGTTTAAAGGATAACTTGATAAATTTACATAAGTCTTTGGGCTTTATAGACAGCATTTATGCTAGGGCAAAGTTCTATTTGGAGTATAAATGCTGCTTCCCCGAATTCTCAAAGGATGGGAGATTTGAGTTAAGGGAATGTAGGGAACCAATACTTTACAGTAGGTTGAAGGAAAAGACCGTTCCCATATCTTTAAACATGGATAAATTTGCATTACTCATCACCGGACCGAACGCCGGGGGAAAAACCGTAAGCCTTAGAACCGTAGCCTATTGTGTTTTAATGGCATCTATGGGTATTCCCGTTCCCGCCAAAAAAGCCGTAATACCCTTCGGTTCGGATGTGTTTCCCCTGGGATTTACACCTTTGGGAAGCGTTGAGGAGGGGGTTTCACACTTTGTAGGGGAACTTAAAAGGATAAATGGGATTTTGAAGGGTGTTAAAGAATACGATATAGTAATTTTTGACGAGATATTTTCATCAACGGATCCGGATGAGGCATCCGCGTTGGCCTATGCAATTGGAAAATATTTATCCGACAAAAGGGTTTATATCTTTATGAGCACGCACTTTTCAAGCTTAAAAATCCTCGCCCAACATTCGGAATTTTTTAATATATCCACCCTTGAAAATTACCGCCTCGTAATTGGTAAATTGGGTGAAAGCAGGGGTATATACACGGCAAAAGTCGTGGGATTACCCGAAGAAATCATTAAATACGCCGAAGATGTCTTTGTACAAATACCATCTTATATACAAAAGTTGCGGGAAAGGTATGAGGATAAAGTTAAAAAATTGGAAAGGGAAAAAAGGGAAATTGAGGATTTGAAGAGGAAGTTAATAGTGGCATTGGCGTCCGCCAAGGAGGGTAAGCAACCGGAAGAAGCGGAAAAGATCCTAAGGACGGGTGAGACTTTGGAGGTGGGAAAGGAATATTTTATAAAAAATTTGGGTGTGAAGGGCACGCTTATTGAAATAAAGGGAAATAAAGCAAAAGTAAAGGTTAGGAATATAGTTATAGAGATTGATAAGGATAGTTTGGTTTGAACGGGGATAAAATACTCGCTTATGAAGCTATACGAATGCGTGCCAAATTTTTCGGAAGGAAGGAATCAAGATGTTATAGAGGCATTAAAGGAAGCCATAACATCCGTGCCCGATGTCAAGCTCTTGGATGTTGAAAGCGACCCGGATCATAATAGGAGTGTTTTTACATTTGTGGGAACCGCCGAAGGGGTTCTTGATGCCGCATACAAATCGATAGAGGTAGCGGTTAAACTTATAGACTTGCGAAAGCATAAAGGGCAGCATCCGAGAATAGGCGCCGCCGATGTTGTACCTTTTGTACCCTTATTTGACGCCACTATGGATGAGGCGGTTGAGTTGGCAAAGACTTTGGCGGAAAGGGTTTCAAAGGATTTTAACTTACCGGTTTATTTATACGGATATGCGGCCACAAAACCGGAAAGGGAGGATTTGGCTAATATAAGAAAGGGGGAGTTTGAAGGTTTAAGGGAAAAGATGAAGGACCCCAATTGGAAACCGGATTACGGACCGGATGAACCCCACCCCACCGCCGGCGCAACCGTAATAGGTGCAAGGAAAATACTCATAGCGTACAACGTAAATCTTAAAAGTCAAGATTTAAATGCGGCAAAGCGTATAGCAAAACATATAAGGTTTAGGGATGGGGGGCTTAGGTTTGTAAAGGCGTTGGGTTTTGAGTTGGCAACAAAAAACATGGTTCAGGTTTCGATGAATTTAACGGATTTTGAAGGCACCCCCATTTATGTTGCTTATGAAAATGTAAAAATGTGGGCCGAAAGGTATGGACAACCGGTTTATGAATCGGAAATAGTTGGTTTGGTACCCTTAAAGGCCCTCGTAGATGTAGCAAAGTTTTATTTAAGGTTAAACGATTTCAAAGAAGATCAAATAATTGAAAGTAGGATATACGAAAGTTGGACCCTTGACCTTTACCTTTCAGAACTCGCAAGTTCCGAAGCCGTACCGGGGGGTGGCAGCGTTTCGGCTTTATCACTGGCTCAGGGGGCGGCGCTGGTTTCTATGGTTTGCGGAATAGGTTTAAAGGGGAAAAAATATTCCGATAATTGGAAAAGTTTTGATGGGATAAGATCCGAAGCGAAAAGGATACTAAAAAGGGCGAAGGAGTTGATATACGAGGATACCCAAGCCTTCAAAAGGGTTATGGAGGTTTATAAGTTGCCAAAGGAGGAAAGGGGAGAAAAACTAAAAGAGGCATTAATATATGCCGCAAAAGTTCCTCTGGAAACCGCAAGGTTATCCCTTGATGTATTAAAACTATGTAAAGATCTGGAACCAATAGCGCCGAAAACGGCCATAAGCGATGTATATGTGGCAAGATACCAGTCCGTGGCGGCATTTAAGGGGGCGGTTGAAAATGTTAGAATAAACCTTGATGGTTTGGAAGAATGTAAGGAAAAGGAAGAACTATCCAACCAATTGAAGGATTTAACGGATATGTTTTCGGAATATGAAAGTAATTGAAGCCTGTCTATATGTTTCCGATATAGATAAGGCGGAAGAGTTTTATACAAACCTCTTGGGGGTAAAACCCTTTGCCAAGGCCAAAAACAGACATGTTTTTTATAAACTGGAAAACTGCATGTTTTTGATCTTTAATCCCGAATATACGAAAATTGGCGGAGATGTTCCCCCCCACGGATATTACGGGCATGGTCATATAGCCTTTGCGGTTTCGGACGGAGAAATTGAACTGTGGAAGGAAAAAATAAAATCCCTTGGCATAGAGATAGAGGCGGAGGTTTTATGGCCTTCGGGCGGTAAATCGGTTTATATCAGGGATCCATTTGGGAATAGTGTGGAATTTATAACTCCTGAGGCTTGGGGATTCAATTGGAAGGATTGTACAGACTTATAACATCTTTAATACCCGTAAAATGCGAGGATAAAAATGGGGAAGTTTTATTTCACGCTTCATCCATAGGGGAAATTAACGCAATATATCCATTGATTAGAAGGTTTAAATCGCATAAAGTTTCGGTATTTACCAAATGGGGATACGATTATGCCAAGGAATTGGGATTAAACGCCTTCAGGTTTCCATTTGATAATCCGAGATGTTTAAAAAAAGTTTTGCGGGATGTTAAACTTGTAGTAATAGCCGAGACGGAAATATGGCCAAACCTAATAAATCTATCCAAATCTTTAAATATCCCGGTTTTTATAGTCAATGGGACCATAAGCCCAGGAAGTTATAAGTTGTACAAGATGTTTCCAATTTTCCGTAAAGCTGTAAGTAGGGTAGATATGATAATTTGCCAGAGTTCTGCGGACGCCGATAGATTTAGGGAATTGGGGGCTAAAAATACCCTAGTTATGGGTAATTTAAAGTTTGATAGCGTTGAGAGGCCGGTTAAGGATATAAAACTTAAAAACTTTAAGGTTGAAGGTTCTTTTCTCTTTGCAAACATAAGGGGTAGGGAGATAAAAACCGTAGTGGAAAGCATAGTTAAGGTTTCCAAACACCTGCCAGATACGAGGTTTATTATAGCCCCAAGGCACCTTGAAAATATAGGGAAAATATCTTCTATGTTGGGGGAATTCGGAGTATCCCACTCCTTGCGAACGGATGACGGGGATACAATGGTTTTAATATTAAATACCCTTGGGGAACTTTGGAGTATTTATAGGTTTTGTAAGGCTTGTTTTGTAGGCGGTACCCTGTGGAATTACGGGGGTCATAGCCTAATAGAACCCGCTTATTGGAAACTACCAATTATATGCGGGGAACATTTATATAAGCAGCCATACGCTTGGGATATGGTTAAGGAAGGGATTGTGCGTATTGTTAAAAATTCCGATGAAATTGCGGATTTTATCGTAAAGATATACACGGATGAGAACTTTCACAGAGATTTATCGGAAAGGGTTTTTGAATTTTACCTACGCAATAAAGGTATATCCGAGAAAGTTTATAAAATCCTCCTTTCGGCCTTAAAATAATGGGAAGGGATAAAGATGAAGGCCACGAAGGAAAAACTCTGGACATATCGGGATTATTTGAAACTTGAAGACGATAAGCGTTATGAGGTTATTAACGGGAGGTTGGTAGAAATGCCCGCGCCAAACTTTGAACATCAGAGAATTTCAAGGAATTTAGAATTTAAACTTTGGGAATTTGTTAAAGAAAATGGTTTGGGAGAAATTTTATACGCACCCTTTGATATTATACTATCCGAGGATATTGTTGTTCAGCCGGATATTGTTTTTATATCCAAAGACAACTTGAAAAACATAAAAGAAGGCCGTCTGTTCGGTGCTCCGGATTTGGTTGTGGAAATAGTATCACCGGTAAGTTATAAGAGGGATAGGTATGAAAAGTTTAGAATATACGAAGAACTTGGGGTTAAAGAGTATTGGATAGTTTTACCGGGTGAAAAGGTAATAGAGGTTTGGTGTTTGAAGGAAGGCAAGTATGTCTTACACTCCATAGCCGTTGAAAAAGGAGAGGTTGAAAGTTGCCTTTTAAAGGGTTTAAAGGTTAATGTTGAGGAGGTGTTTAAATGAAAGTGGATGTTAAGGAAAAGGTTTGGACTTACGAGGATTATCTGAAACTGGAAGACGATAAACGTTATGAGGTTATTAACGGGAGGTTGATAGAAATGCCCGCGCCAAATCCTTGGCATCAGGATGTTTCCGGAAATTTGGAATTTATAATGAGGAAATTTGTTATTGAAAAAGGTTTTGGGAAAATATACGATGCACCAATAGATGTTTTATTCAGGGAGGATGTTGTATTACAACCGGATATAGTTTATATTTCAAAGGAAAGACTTGGCATAATAGGGGATAAGGCTATAATGGGCGCTCCGGACTTGGTTGTAGAAATAGTTTCGCCATCAACAACGAGGAGGGATACGGTTGTCAAGAAGGGGATATATGAGGAGTTTGGGGTTAAGGAGTATTGGATTGTTTATCCCGAAGAAAAGGCAATAGAGGTGTGGGTTTTGGGTGAGAAAGGAAAGTATGAACTTTATTCCTTTGCAGAAAAAGAGGGGAAAGTTAAAAGCAAGGTTTTGGAAGGCTTTGAGCTTGATTTAAAGGAGACCGTCTCATAACAAACCTTTCACCCTTATAATATCCACTTCACGGGCGGGAGTAGCTCAGCGGTAGAGCACCTGCTTGCCATGCAGGGGGTCGCGGGTTCAAATCCCGTCTCCCGCTCTTTTTTTAATGAAGGTTGCACTGGTTCTTGGAGGTGGTGGGGCGAGGGGTTTCGCGCACATAGGTGTTATAAAGTACCTTACCGAAAAGGATTTCAAGCCCGATATAGTTGTGGGTTGCAGTATGGGGGCTATAATAGGGGGGGTTTATGCCGCCGGCTACTCTCCAAAACTCATAGAAGATGTTGCAAGGGAAATAGCCAAGGACCCCCGCAATGAGTTTTTATCGCCGAGCTTCTCGTTAACGGAACTATACGATTCTTCAAAGTTTGAAAGGCTTTTGAGGAGATTGGTCGGTAGGATAAAGATAGAGGAACTCCCGATAAAGTTTGCCGCAAACGCATACGATATTATATCCCACAAGGAAGTTATTCTTGACAGGGGAAGTTTGTTTTCGGCTTTGAGGGCATCCGCGAGCCTACCCGGAATTTACGAGTCTATACATTTTCCCAAGGAAAACCTAACCCTTATGGATGGGGGTGTTGTAAATCCCGTTCCCGTGAATATAGCCCGTAGGTTAGGTGCGGACTTTGTAATAGCCGTTAATGTTTTAGAAAGGTTTCCAAAGGACCAAATATCATCTTCACTACCCTACTTTCACAGGAAAAAGGGGATTTTGCAAATCATAGGCAGAACATTTGCCTTTAAAAGGGAGAATGTTTTAAACGGTTTAATATCCTGGTTTATGGCTTCGCAGGGTGCCTTGGTAAATTATCTCCTTGAATCCCAAAAACCCGATATACTTATAGAACCGGAATTAAAGGGAGTATCGTCAATTTTGGACTTTTCAAAGTTTGATGAAACCGTAATGGCTGGCTATATGGCCGCAAAACAGGTATTGGAGGGCAAATTGTCGGAAATTAAAAGGTGATAAAACTCGTAAATATTGAAAAATCATTTGGAAGCAACCATGTGTTAAGAGGGGTGAATTTGGAGGTTCAGGATGGGGAAACCGTTCTCGTGGTAGGGAAAAGCGGTATAGGTAAGTCAGTCCTCGTAAAATGCGTGGTTGGGCTTTTAAAACCGGATAAAGGGGAGGTATGGATAGACGGTATAAGGGTTGATGTGTTGAATGATAGGGAATTAAACAAACTGCGTAAGAGGTTTGGTTATGTTTTTCAACATTCGGCATTGTTTGACTGGATGGATGTTTTGGATAATGTTATGTTGCCTTTAAAAGAGATGGGGGTTAAACCCTCGGAGGCTAGGGATAAGGCCTTAGAAGTATTGAAAAGGGTGGGGCTTGAAGGCGTTGAGAATAAGTATCCCAATGAACTTTCGGGTGGCATGAGAAAAAGGGTTGGAATAGCAAGGGCGATAATAACGAATCCCGATTATTTGTTTTACGATGAACCCACGAGCGGTTTAGATCCACTAACATCAAGGTTGATATACGACCTTATGGAAGAACTAAACGAAGAATTATCCTGCACAACAATAATAATCACCCATGACATTGAACTTATAAGGAGGTTTGGTAAAAGGGTTTTGTACTTGGATAACGGCACTATAGAATTTGATGGTCCGGTTGAAAACGCCCACCTATCCCCTTCTTTTTCCAAATTCCTCGGCAATCTTCCCAATTATACCAAGGGATGACCTAGGTTTTCCAATTCTTCTCGCGTTTTCCGACATTTTTTTAATCTTTTCGGGGGACATCAAAAGTTCAAGGAGAATATTTGTAGCGTTTTCTGATGTTTTCGCGTTTATACCCGCCCCATACCTTTCAATTGCCCTAGCATTACCCTCCTCCTGACCTGGCATACTCCTTATAAATATCATAGGCAAACCAACCGCCAAACTCTCCGCAACTGAAACCCCACCCGCCTTGGTTATGAATATATCCGAAGCCCTCATAATATCCGGCACAAAATCCACAAAGGGATACACGACACCTTCTATGTTCAAATGCTTTAACAATCCCCTGTATTTCTCATAAGCCTCCCTTTTCTTTCCGGCCAAGATAACCACAAAAATATCTTTTCTGTCCTTTAACCCGCGTATTATGGGTTCAATGGGGACGGAATCATAAGAACCGGCGGAAAAAAGTATAACCCTTTTATCCTTTGGATACCCCAATTCCCCGCGGATTAACTCCCCATCCTTTTCTTCCCAAAAAGCCTTTCGTAATGGTATTCCGGTTATATAAATTTTTTCCTCATCCACACCGTAATTTATTAAATCCCTTGCGGTATCTTCCAAACCCACAAAATAACCATCAGTCCCTTCCCAAACCCACAAGGGATGGGCTACAAAATCCGTAATAACGGTAAATACAAGTGTGTTTTTAAACCTCGTCTGGTATATTAAGCCTATGAGGGATGTCAGAAAGTGCGTGCTTATTATGACATCGGGTTCAAAATTGCGTAAAGGCTCCATAAATTTGTCCTTAAACACAAACTCGTAAATCTTTCTAACGGGTTTTGACGACGGTATCGGGTTGTAATAAAACATTTTCCACGCCAAGTGTCCCTTCCTCATCATTAACTCAAAGGCCCATGATGAAACCTTTTCAACTATACCTCCGGATTTTACAACATCCAAAGAGGAAAACTCGTACCCCAAATGCCTTAAGGCGTCTTCAATTCCCCTCGCCGCTATTACATGCCCGCTTCCGTATTCCGCCGTAAGAACGAATACCCTCATTCTTTGCAAATAACCCCCTTAATATCAATCCCATTATACCCAAGGAAACATAAACATCCGCAAGGTTAAAGGTAAACCACCTGAGGTTTCCTACTCCTATATCCACAAAATCAACAACGGCTCCGTTTATGATCCTATCCGTAATATTCCCTATTGCCCCACCCAGTATAAGGGCGTACATCAGTTTAGAAAAATTATCGTTTTCTCTGATTAAAAGATATGCTACAAGGATGGCCAAGGCGATGGCAACATAGGCATAAGGAAAACTTTCGCCAAGGGATATTCCAAATGCCGTGTTTGGGTTTAATACGAGTGTAAATCTTAACAAATCTCCTATAATATTTACCGGCTTCATATAAGGCATGTTATGTAAAACCCAAAACTTCGTTAATAGGTCTATTATGCCCAGAATAACGGATAAAAGGAAGAGAAAAGTGGTTTTATAAAGGGAAGTCATCATCCTCATTTTCAGAGAAGTCGTCCATATCCTTTAAAGAATCTATATCTACGATTTTTTTACTGGCTATGGCATAGGATAGCCTATCCAAAAACTCCTCAGCCTCGGAATATGTTGGAAATGTTTCCAAAAGTATGGGTTGCGATCCGAATACGCCGGCAAGTACGGAATAATTCCCGTTTATCTCCCTATCTATCCAAAACTCGTGTATCCTATCCATACGGATTATCCTATCCCGCGTTTTCAACCATTTAAACTTCATTTCGCCTTTTGAAGATCCTTTTTCTTTTCCTCAATTATCTTTTGCGCTATATTCTGTGGAACTTCGGCATAATGGTCAAAAAACATAACAAAGTATGCCCTACCCTGTGTAATTGACCTCAGATCGCTTGCGTAGGCCATAAGTTCCGCCAGTGGAACCAAGGCTGTTATAACCTTAGCATTTCCCCTATCCTCTAAGGCCTTTATATGTCCCCTTCTGGCACCTATATCCCCAATAACATCTCCAAGGTATTCCTCGGGTGTCACCACTTCAAGCCTCATAATGGGTTCAAGTAATACCGGGTTGGCCATTTTTAGCGCTTCCCAAAAAGCGGTTTTGGATGCTATCTTAAATGCCAATTCGGAAGAGTCCACCTCGTGGTAAGAACCATCAACGAGTTCAACCCTTACATCCACAACGGGATAACCCGCCAAAACCCCTTTTTGCATAGCCTCTTCTATACCCTTTTGAACGGCTGGTATGAATTCCTTCGGTATCTTTCCCCCTACAATCTTATCAACGAATTCAAACCCTTTACCCCTTTCAAGGGGTTCAACATTTATTATAACATGCCCGTATTGACCTCTACCTCCCGTCTGCCTGATAAACTTCCCTTCGACCATCTGAACGGGTTTCTTAATAGTTTCCCTATAAGCAACCCTTGGGGGACCCACTTCCACATTTAGCCCGAAGTTTCTCCTCATTATATCAACCTTTATTTCCAGATGCAATTCACCCATACCCGCTATGATAGTTTCGTTCGTTTCGTGATCAACCCAGAACTTGAAACTCGGATCCTCCTCGGCCAGTTTAACTAAGACATTAGATAGTTTTTCTTCATCGGATTTTGATGTGCCTTTAATCGCCTGAGATATTACGGGTTCGGGTACTTCAAGGCTTTCAAGGATTATTGGGTTGTTTTCATCTGCCAATGTATCACCGGTTATTGTATCTTTTAATCCAACAACCGCACCTATGTCCCCAGCCCTTAACTCCTGTACATCCTCTTGCATGTTTGCGTGCATCCTAACCAACCTTGAAATCCTTTCCCTCTTGCCTTTATTTACATTATAAACATATGTTCCGGATTGTAAAACTCCCGAATAGACCCTAATATATACGAGTTTCCCTATGTACCTATCTATTTGAACCTTAAATGCCAAAGCCGCCAAGGGTTCGGTATCCTTTGGCTCCCTTAAAACCTCCTTACCATCCGGTGTTTTACCCTTTATAGCACCCCTATCAAGTGGAGAGGGTAGATAATCAATAACGGCATCCAACAGTGGTTGTATCCCCTTGTTTTTATAAGCGGAACCGCAGAAAACCGGAACGGCCTTAAATGCCAGAGTGGCCCTCCTTATGGCTTGCTTCAATTCTTCATTTGATATGGGCTTTTCCTCTAAATATTTCTCCAATATCTTTTCATCAACCTCCGCCAACCTCTCAATCAAAACGCCTCTCCAAAATTCCGCCTCATCCTTTAACTCATCCCTTATTTCCCTATATTCGTACTTTGCCCCCAGCGTTTCCTCAAGCCAAACGATTTCCTTCATCTCAACGAGGTCTATTACCCCCGAGAATTCGGATTCGGAACCTATGGGGTATTGCATGGGCAAGGGTATTGCCCCAAGCTTCTTTTCAATTGATTCTATGGACTTAAAGTAATCCGCTCCTACTTTATCCATTTTGTTTACAAAAGTTATTCTCGGGACTTTATACTTTTCGGCCTGTCTCCAAACGGTCTCACTCTGCGGTTCAACCCCCTGTGATGCGTCAAGTATGAATATTGCGCCATCCAAAACCCTCAATGCCCTTTCAACCTCAATTGTGAAATCCACATGCCCTGGGGTATCAATAATGTTTATTTGGTAACCTTTCCAAAAGCATGTGGTTGATGCGGATGTTATAGTTATACCCCTCTCCCTCTCTTGCTCCATCCAGTCCATCGTGGCTTCGCCTTCATGAACCTCACCTATTTTGTGTTTTCTTCCGGTGTAATAAAGTATCCTTTCAGTCGTAGTGGTTTTTCCCGCATCTATATGCGCAATAATACCTATATTTCTGACCTTGCTTATATCGTAATTCACCTTACACCTCCTTTTACAAGTGGGAATTATAAACCTGAAAAATCTTTTGGTTTAAAGTTCTTAGGGTTTAAAACCTTAACATCCTTGCCGTCTTTATGCTTTAAAACGATTAAACCCTTCTTACTAGCATACCTATCAATACCCTTCTGTATCCTCATTCCGGCAACGGCACCATACAACCTAAAACCTTTATACTCATAAAACACCTTTAAAAACTTATTCTTTAATCTTTCCTCAAACTCATCAACATCCCCTTTTTTTAATGTGGTTTTCACCTCAACGACAATAACATAATCTTTTCCAACGGCCAACGCATCAACTTCCATATCCTTCCTTTTCCTATACTCCTCCAAGTAAAACCCTTTAAACCCCAACTCCTTTA
>JBDRWW010000013.1:0-31754 GCA_039802605.1 Caldifarciminota bacterium
GTATTTGCCCTACATTCTGTGTGAAGAGCATACTTATACCTTCCTCGTATATCTCCCCAGCCCTTTTGTCGGGCTTTGGGGTTATGCCTTCCAGCGGCAATGAGGTTATTAATGATTATTGCCATAAGAAAAGCATTTTAATGTTGAAAAGTTTTTTTGTAAAGTGGGCTTACTACCTCCCCTTTATCTTCCTTTCCGGTGTTAAGAATGTGTATATTACGGGAACCACGAAAAGGGTTGTTATTAAAGAGAAGTTTAACCCTCCAAATATGGCAACACCCAAGCCCGACCAGAATTCCGAACCCTGTTGTTTTATAACAGCAAGGGGTAAAACCGCAAGGGATGTCGTTAAGGTTGTCATAAGTATAGGTCTCAACCTCCTTGTGGCGGATTCTATTATCGCTTCAAACTTGTTTTTACCCCTCCTTATGAGTATGTTCGCGTAATCAACCATTACAACGGCGTTATTAACCACGACACCGGTTAAGGCTATAAGCCCTATAAACCCCGTAATTGAAAGGGGTTGTCTGAAAATTAAGAAGCCGAGGGAAGCACCCGCCAAACCAAAGGGAATACTCGTTATAAATATTATTATCCCCTGCCTGAAGCTCTCAAACTGGGCGGATAAGGTTAAATATATGAGTATCAAGCCGATTATTAGTAGAACCCCCAATTGTGAAAAGCTTTCCGCCTGCCTTTGTATTGCCCCTCCAAACTCGTACGAATATCCACCGGGAAGGTTAAAGTTCTTCAAAAACTTATTTATATCGGCGGTTATTTCACCCAAGGGCCTACCAACAACCTCACCCGATACCTCAACATACCTTTTTCCATTCCACCTGTCTATTCTAATGGGTGAAGCCCCTTCATCAACCTTTACGAAATTCAACAATGGAACCAAACCGTAGGGTGTGTTTATACTTAGGGATAATACCTTATCAAGGTTTTCCTTATCCTCCTCATCCAAGGTTATCAAAACATCAATGTTTTTTCCTCCGGATTTAAGGGTAAAGAGGTTTTGACCGGTTAAGACATACCTTAGAAACCCGGCAACTTGGGTTGGTGTAATACCGTAGGAGTAAGCCTTATCCCTATCAATGCTTAAAACGAATTCCGGTCTCGGATTTCCAAAGGATGTTTGAACATTCTTTAATCCCCTTACGGTTTTCATATAATCCGCCAAAATTGTCGCCAAACTATCCAGAACCCTTATATCATCTCCATAAATCCTAACAACCGCACCCCTTGAACCTCCAAAAAGTATTTGCGAACCCTGACTTGTTGCGGATACCTCATACCTTTCAACGCCGGGAATTTCCTTTACAAGTTTTTCTATCTCATCCGCAACCTCAAAAGTGCTTTTCTTTATATCATCCTTTAATCTGACCACAAAGAACGCGGTATAAGGCGCTTCTACACTTCCAAAAACCGCCCCAAATCCCGATTCCGTAGGACCCACCCTAAACACCGCTTCCATAACCTCGGGCATTTTATAAACCTTCTCGGCCACCGGTAAAACCATCTCGTAGGTTTTATCAAGGGATGTACCCCTTGATAGTTCCAAGGTTCCCCTTATCTGTTTTTCATCCGCTTGTGGGAAGAAATCCGTGGGTATAAACCTCCAAATAGATGCCGTTATTAATAGTATTAAAACAAACACACCCAAAAATACAAGTCTCCTCTTAACGACAAACTTAACCAATTGATTGTATACCCTTTCCACGGGTTTAAACCATGCGGGTTCCCCTTTTGGTTTTAATATTATCTGGTTTGCCGCCAATGATGGTATAATCGTTAAGGCCAAAAACAAACTCGTAAGGTACACTATAACGGATATGGTTGCCAATTCTTTAAAAATCACTCCTATAAATCCCGGTATAAAAAACAGGGGTAGCAAAACTATGAAGTTTGTTATTACGGAAGCGGTTATAGCACCCCGCACTTCCAAAGTTGCAAACTCGGAAGCCTCCCTTGGGGGTTCTCCCCTTAACCTGTGAAAGAAAATGTTTTCTATTACAACTATTGAAGCATCAACCACAGAACCTATGGCCAACGCCAATGCCGAAAGGGATATTATGTTTATTGAACTCCCGCTCAGGAATAGGTATAAGAAGGCAATGATTAAGGAAGAGGGTATTGTTAAGGCCACGAGGATACTTGAACGAACATCCAAGAGGAAGATGAAGGATACGAGAATAACTATTATACCCGCTATGAACAGAGAATTCCTTAAATTCGCAATTGCATTCCTTATAAAACTTGAACCGTCGTTCTGTATAAAGAACTTTACGGGGTATTTCCTCTCAATTTCTTCCAACTTCTTTTTAACATTATCGGCAACTTCAACAACATTCGCATCCGCCTGCTTTTGGACGGCAAACAAAACCGCATCTTTACCCTTATGGTTTATGTAATTAACCCTCTTGGCGTATCCATCAACAACATCGGCAACCTCGTAAAGTTTAATGGGCCTTCCGTTTATAAATCCCACAACGGTTTCCTTTAAATCTTCCACAGATCTTATACTTGATGGGATTTTTAGTATCATCTCCTTATCGGAATACTTAACCTCACCCGCCGGGATTTCTAAGCCTTGGGATTTTAGCATGCTTGCTATACCATCAAAGGTTAAACCATAATTCTCCAACTTATCCCTATGCACATATACGTTTATCTGCCTCTTCTTTCCCCCTCCCCATATCTGAACCAAACCTACACCCTTAACCCTCTGCAATTCATCTTTAAGGTAATCCTCCGCCCATTCCCGTATGGGGAAATCCTCCTCGGTTGAATTTACCGTTGCTATTATTATGGGGAATTGTTGTATATCAAACTTCAAAATCAAGGGATCGCTTGCGTCTTCTGGAAGCAGGGATGAGGCGAAACTCAATCTGTCCTTAACATCCAAAGCCGCCTTATCAATATCCGTCCCGTATTTAAATGTTATCGTAACAACGCCTAACCCGTTTTGGCTGGTTGAACTTATGCGATCAATATCTTCAAGGATGGAGAGGTTTTCCTCTAAAACTTCCACTATATTCTTTTCCACATCTTCCGGAGACGCCCCGGGATATTGTACCACAACGGAAACCGATGGCAATGTGAATTTCGGTAAGAAATCCAACGGCAGATTTATAAGACCAAAAATCCCCCCTATTATAAGTATTAAATACACAACAAGGGCAAAGGTAGGTCTTCTTACAAAGAACCTTGTCATCTTTCAAACCTCACTATCTTAACCTTATCCCCATCCTTTACAACATTTGCCCCGAAGACCACTACGGTATCCCCAAACTTTAATCCCCTTATAACCTCATATCCTTCCGATGTGGTTATTCCCAATTCCACCGGAACCCTTTTCGCAATATTCCCGCTAACCACAAAAACATACCCTTTATTATCCCCAACGAAGGCGCTAACGGGTAAAACTATCGTTGAATCCGATCTCTTTACCTCTACTTCAACCAGAACCGATTGTCCGGGGATGAAATTCCCGTTTATTTCCCCTTCAACCTTTAATGTCCTTGTTCTTGTGTCAAGGGCTGGGGAGACCCTTACAATCCTCCCCCTTTTACCCTCAACCCATATTTTCCCGCCAACCCTTATATCACTTGCGAAAACCTCGGGAACATCAAATAATACCGAAATCTTATCCTTACCGACTATTCTAAAAAGCGGCGTTTGAGGTGAAACCGGTGCCCCTATATCCCTCAACAAAACCTGAACATATCCGCTTGTCGGCGCCTCAACGGTTAAAGGTTGAACATCTATACCCGGCGCAGATCTATCAATCAGCGCCAATATTTGACCCTTTCTTACATATTGCCCTTCGGATACATTTACCCTTAAAAGTTTTCCCGGCATATCCGCAAAAACATTTATATCTGGATAACCCTTAATTATACCAGAAACGGTTATGGTTTTTGATATACTTTCGGGCCTGGCGATTTTTACCACTACGGTTTTTTCAACATCCTTACCGTTTTCGTTTTTAACATTTTCCGTTTTCCCTCTTCCCGCGCAGGATATTATAAGTATAAGCAATAACGCGAACGGTTTTCGCATAATCGGATATTCTAAGGGTGATTTGAACGGTCGTTCAAAAACCAAATCCAACCCCTTTTTCCTTATGCCCGGATACATATTGGAACCGTTGAGTGCAAGGGTATAATATCCGGTTATGACACCGAAAGAGGCTTATAGCGAACTCCTTGAAATATCAAGAAGGGTTGCGATATTTTCGTCTTTTGGTTCCCTTCTCGGGTGGGATCAGAGGACATATATGCCTAAGAAAGCGGCCAATTACAGGGCATTACAGTACGCCTCGCTTATGGAATACATTTACGAAATCCTGACATCGGATAGGTTTGGGAAACTGATAGAAATTGCGGAAAAAGGGGAATACGACCTGAGGGGTAAAATGAACATTTACTGGTGGAGGAGGGGATACGATAGATTAACAAAAATACCGAAAAGCCTTTATGTTGAAGAGGCAAGGGTTTCTTCCGAAAGTGAGAGCGTATGGGTTGAGGCTAAGAAGAAGGGAGACTTTAACCTTGTGAAGCCATACCTTGAAAGGCTTATAAACATTAAAAAGGAGATGGCGGAACATATGGGTTATGAGGGGGAAAGGTATAACGCCCTCTTGGATTCTTATGAGCCCGAATTAAGGGCGGAATATGTAAGCGAGATATTCACAAACTTAAAAGGGGAAACCCTAAGGCTTTTAAATGTGGTTATAAACTCGGGTAAAAAACCCAAAGGGGAAATACTAAAAGGGCATTTCCCAAAGGATAAACAAAGGGAGTTCTGCCTGTTTTTGTTAAAAAGCATAGGTTATGACTTTGATGCCGGTAGGCTGGACGAGACGGTACATCCGTTCGCAACGATGATAACACCAAACGATGTAAGGATAACCACAAAATACGAAGAGGACTTTATATCACCTTCAATTTTTGGAACCCTTCACGAAATGGGACACGGTTTATACGACATGGGATTACCAGAGGATATGTGGGCGGAACCCGTGGGTAGCGCGGTATCACTTGGGGTACACGAATCGCAGTCAAGGTTTTGGGAAAACATAATAGGTAGAAGCGAGGCTTTTTGGAAGCGGTTTTATAAAGACCTCTCAGATCACTTCCCGAAGTTTAAAGATATTCCCCTTGAAGATTTCCTATTTGCCGTAAACGAAATTAAGCCATCAACTATAAGGATCGAGGCCGACGAACTGACCTATAACCTTCATATAATCCTAAGGTTTGAAATTGAAAGGGAGGTTATAAACGATAAAGTTTCCGTAGATGACTTGCCCGACCTTTGGAACGAAAAGTTTAAATCTATGTTTGGTTTCTACCCACCTAATATATCCGAAGGGGTTTTGCAGGATATACATTGGTATGGAGGCTCGTTTGGATATTTCCCAACTTATACCCTCGGAAATATCATATCCGCCCAGATCTTTGCCAAAATGAAGGAAGATTTGCCGGTTTATGAACTCGTTGAGAGGGGAGAATTCCAACCGATAATAAACTGGCTGAAAGAAAAAATACACTCCAAGGGTTCCCTTTACAAACCCTCCGAACTGGTTAAACGCGCAACCGGCGAAGATATAAACCCGAAATATTTGATAAACTATTTGGAGGACAAGGTTAAGAGGTTTTACGGGTAAAAATTATCCTGACTTTTTTGGTCAATTTTCAACCTTAAAATACCCGCCTATGGTGAAACTTGACGAAATAAGAGCGGAAGCAAAGAGGCTATACGAACAACTGCCCCTTCCCGAAAGCAAGTACACAAACCTAAAATGGTGGAAGGACGAAGATTACCTAATTGAGGGGGAATTAAATGTTGATATATCCGGACCCGAAGGTGTAAAGTGGGAATTCTTAGAATCCGCAAATATTGGGGGCTTGGTGCCTATAAACGCGAACAAGTTCATGGCATTACATTATGCTAACATAGACAGGGTTTTAAGGGTGGAGTTCCCCGAAAACTTCAGGGCGGAAACACCGGTGTATATAAAGGTGAACGTTAAGGGTAGGGGGCATTTGCACGTATTGGTTGAGGGAAAAAGGAACGGTAAGGGCGAAATAGTTATTTTTTCAAGCGGTAAGGGTTTATACACGGAGGTTATAGAAACATATGTTGATCAGGAGGCCGATATAAAGATAGGGGCCCTCGAGAGTTTGGATAAGGATTCCGTTGTTTTCTCTTCAAGGGCGGTTAAAACGCTAAAATTTAGCAAATCCCAGTTGGTTGGCGCTTGGTTTGGCGGAAAATTCGTTATGTCAAAACACCTTATAAAACCCTTGGGAGAGGAATCCCAAATAGAGGATGTTCAGGTTTTACTCGGTGAGGATTCCCAGCACTTTGATATATCCACACACCTGGATTTTTCTGCCCCTTATACCAAAGGTGAATCTATGATTAGGGCGGTTTTGAAGGATACGGCAAGGGCTGTAATGTACGGTTTAATAGACATAGAAAGGGAAGCGCAGTTTGCGGATGCATACCTTTCAGAACACGCGTTGCTCTTGAATTCCGGGGCAAGGGCCGATTCAATACCGGGTCTTGAAATAATGGCGAATCAGGTTAGGGCAACTCATGGCGCAACCGTTGGTCCAATTGACCCCGAACAGATGTTCTACCTTATGAGTAGGGGGTTGGATGAAATAGAAGCCAAAAAACTAATAGTTATGGGCTTCTTTGAGCCGGCCACATCGAGGATGGGTATAGAAGAGGTTAGGGATGTTATATATAACTATGTTGAAGAAGTCCTTTCGGAGAAACAGCCCGTTTAGTTAAGGTATTTTTTGGCTACATCCAAAACCTTCTCGGCTTTTTGTAATGCCCGCGGGACATAAGGAATCTCCATAAAAGCCCATAAAAATTGATTGGGGTATAGGGGCATCTTCGTTTAACCACAACCTGATATAGGTAAATGTAATTAAGCGATAAGACTGCTCCACGATCTCAATCCCTTCAACAAAGTCCCAAGGTATCAGATACCCATCCGGTTTTTTGAAAAGATTCATTATGGTTAGTGGACTAACCCAAATCCCCTGATGACCTACGGCTAAAATGGGCCTTTTACCGCGAAATGCCATTAAAAAGAAAAAAACCGACATGGGGACGAAAAACAAGATAATGATCCAACCTACAAGGGGTTCATCCTCCGATGCCATAAGCCAACCGACATATGAAAATATTACGCTTATAACCCCGAACACCAAGAGGCGCAAAACACTCGGATAAACATACAAATCCATTTCCGGTAAATCTTTCATAATGTCGAAATTTTAACCGTGAGAAATACAGTCAATTGGGATTTTTAACACCCTTATACTACCCATCCATGGCCCACGCGTATACTCCCGGATTAAAGGTATCGGAAAAAACCATTGTTAGAAAGGAAAGGAGGCTGCCCCTTTGGGGTGATGTTTTGGTTAATAAAGGGGAATTTGTAAAGGCGGAAGATGTAGTGGCCAAGGCATTGCTTCCAGGACCGGTTTATCCAAAAAACTTGGCCGGAGAAATGGGAATATCACCGGCCGATATTCCAAAGGTTTTATTGGTGGAAAAGGGTGAAAGTATAAAAAAGGGACAGGTAATAGCAAGGGCAAAGGTGTTTTTCGGTTTGTTTAAGGTTGAAGCCACATCACCGATAGATGGTTATCTTGAAGACTATTCCGAAATAACCGGACAAATAATTTTAAGGGAAAACCCCATACCAATCGAGGTTAAGGCTTACCTTGACGGTATAGTTGAGGAGGTTATACCAAATGAGGGTGTTGTTGTAAGAACCGTAGCCGCTATGGTTCAGGGAATATTCGGGGTAGGGGGTGAGCAGATGGGGGTATTAAGGGTTGCCGTAAATTCCCCGGATGAGGTTTTAACACCGGAAAAGGTAAATGAGGATTTGAGGGGTTGTATAGTGGTGGGTGGTAAAACGGCGGATATAGAAACCCTTAGGAAATGCGCTGAAGTGGGGATAAAAACCCTTGTCCTCGGTTCAATAGACGATTCAACCCTTGAAGAATATGTTGGTCGTCAGATAGGCGTTGCCATTACCGGAAACGAAGATGTACCTTTTACCCTAATTATAACCGAGGGTTTCGGTGAATTGCCTATGGCGGAAAGGGCTTTTAATCTTTTTAAGAAGTTTGAGGGGTTGAAGTGTTCTTCAAACGGGGCCACACAGATAAGGGCGGGTGTTCAAAGACCCGAGGTAATAATTTTCCGTAAAGATGTAGATCCAACGGAGGAGGTTGTTGATAAAACGGAGAGCGGGCATTTAGATATAGGCACAACGGTTAGAATAATAAGGGACCCATACTTTGGGGAAATTGGTATGGTTGTGGAACTTCCAAACGAAGCGGTGAAAATAGAAACGGAATCAACCGTTAGGGTTTTAAAGGTTAGACTTTTGGACGGAAGGGAAGTCGTGGTTCCGAGGGCAAATGTTGAACTTATAGAAACATAAAATGGAAGTGCTCCTGATATTGCATAACTTTATAAGGTGGGTGGTGTTTTTAACGGGTTTATGGGCGGTTTTTGGTGTATTTAAAAACAACCCCAAGGGTTTGAGGTTTTACACCATATCCTTTGATGTTCAGGCACTTCTGGGAATAATTCTCTGGATAAATCTCATCCTATCTTATGGTTCTTCCCAAGGGTCTATGAAGGAATTCTATTTTAGGTTTTTTGTTATGGAACACCCCGTAATAATGTTGCTTTCCCTAATATCCGCACATTTGTCCGTTGTTAAAGCAAAATCGGAAGGTAATTCTTGGAAGGTTTTGGCCATATTATCGTATATTTTGTTAATTGTCGGAATACCTTGGTGGAGGCCTTTAATAAGAATCTAAAAATTCCTTCATTTGAGGGAATTTTTTTAAAATTTTCTTTTTTGCCGATTCCTTTATTTGCCTTATATATTCACGGGTATAACCCAACTCCCGGGCTATTTGTGCCAAATTCTTATCCTCAAACATGTGTTTCCACAAAACCGTTTTTTCCTTTTCGTTTAAAATCCCCGATTCAAATATTTCATTGACCAATTCCTCTATTTTTATTTGGTTATACTTCTCTTCAACAAAATCCTCCGGGGTTAGTGCGGCATATGAAAAGGTATCATAAACATCTCTTTCCGGGTCATCGCTATCCAAACTCTCAACCCTCAAAACCTTCCAATCCAAAGCCTCCATTATGCTTTTCACTTTCTTCCTGTCATATCCCAATTCCTTGGCGATTTCCTCCTCCGAAGGTTCCCTACCCAGCTTCTGATATAAGGTAACAATCTTTACCATGTCCTTGCGGGATACCGTGGGCATATGGGATAAAACCTTATAGGATTTCAAATACCTATACATAGCCTTATCAATATAGGGTTTTGCGTATGACAAAAATCTAACATTTTTTTGTGGGTTAAAGTTCTCAAAGGCGTCGTATAAAGCCAAAATCCCTTCCGAAATCAAATCCTCAACGGGGACACCCGAATCTCTAGAAAGCATTTTTGCCTTTGCAACAACGAATCTGACATTGGACTTTATAACCCTATCCCTCGCGGCTTTATCACCCCTTTTTGCCTTTAATATTAGTTCCCTTTCCTCCTCGGGACTTAAAGGCCTAAATTCCGGAGAACTTAGGGTTTTGTAATCCCATGCTTCCGAGCCGTATTCCCAAACTTTCATGACAAAACCTTCCCCACTAACTCCAACTTACCCTTCACCACGAGTTTAACAACATCATAAGACTTCTCAAATATTTCCGGTAATAACTTTAATTCATCTTCCGAAAAGTTTGACAAAACCCAATCCGCCAAATCAACCCCCTTGGGGGGTTTTGAAATCCCTATCCTCAACCTCATAATATCACTCCTGTTTAAACTTTCGTATATATCCCTTAAACCCTTGTGTGAAGGGATTGAGTTTATACCTACCTTAAACCTAACCTTCCCAAAGGGTAAATCCGCGTCATCGTATATTACGAGTATTGGCATATTCTTTATTGGTATTGGGGCGGAAAGCAAAGCCTTACCCGAGTTATTCATAAATAGTTTTGGTTTAACCAAGTAAAACCCCCTACCCTTTGCCAAAAGGACGCTTGGATAGTCTTCAAACTCTAAACCCTCTTTATTTGCGATATAATCAACAACCATAAAACCCACATTATGCCTGTTTAAAACATACCTAAGCCCTACATTGCCCAAACCAACAACGACTAAATCCATTTTCTAACCCGATTACTGACCCTCTGCGCCTTCTTCTCCGGATTTCTCCTCGGCTTTTGCCCCGACTACAACCACAACAACCGTATCCGGGTCTTCCGCTATTGTGAAGTTCTTAGTGGGTATATCCTTAACATGTATTGCATCTCCAATGTTTAATTTGGAAACATCTACCTCTATGTGGGGTGGTATGTTTGCGGGTTTTGCCCTAACGGCTAAGGATTTCGTTAGAACTTCCATAACACCACCGGCCTTAACTCCCGGCGCCTCTCCCACGATAACGACCGGAACCTCAACCTCAACTTCCTCGCCGGCGTGCAATATCTGCAAATCCACATGTAGAATATCGCCCCTTACGGGGTGTAATTGCATGTCTTTTATGATTACGGGTTTGGTTTTTCCGTTTATGTTTGCGTTTATTATAACACTCTCACCGTGGGTTTCGTGTAAAAGTTTTATCAGTTCCGATTTCTTTACCAAGCCGTGAAAATTTTCCTCCCCCTTTCCGTAAAGTTCAACGGGTATAAATCCCCTTTTCCTATACCTTTTGGCCGCCTTTGTTCCTATATCTTCCCTCAAAATGATGTTTAATGTTACATCCATAAGTGGGAATTATACCGCTGAAATGTTTGTTTATATGCTCTACCTTAACCCTCTTATAATCCACACCTTATGAACATTGCCATTATAGGGGATGTTATGCTTGACGAGTATGCCTTTGGAGATGTTGAGAGGATTTCCCCTGAGGCCCCTGTACCCGTATTCTCGTACAAAAGCAGCAAGTTTTTACCGGGCGGTGCGGCAAATGTTGCCTTAAACCTGGTAAAATTGGGCGTAAATGTTTATTTATACGGTATAGTGGGGGATGATGAGGATGGTGAGAAGTTGATAAACATATGCGAAAGCCTTGGGATAAACTTCCGATTCCATAAGGGTAAGTTTAGAACCTTAAAAAAAACCCGTTTATTGTCAAAACACCACCATGTTTTGAGAATAGATTACGAGGAGAAGTTCTTGGAAGATGATGCATACGACCTTTTGGACTTAATAAAGGTGGATGTAGATGCGGTTGTAATATCAAACTACGATAAAGGTACCGTAATTCCCGAAACCTTGCGTCTAGTTAAGGAAAAATTTGGCGACAAATTAAAGGCCATAGACCCAAAGTCCCTTTTATGGGAATCTAAGGGCTTTGATATAATAAAACCCAACCTCAGCGAACTTTCAAGGGCATTGCATAGGGATTTAAAAAGTGTTGAAGATGTTCTTGAAGGTTCCTTGGAGGTGTTTAACAAATTGAAGCCGGAGGCACTAATATCGACCATGGGGGATAAAGGGATGTGGGTTATCACAAGGGATAAAAAAGTGCATATTCACGCATATAAAAGGGAGGTATACGATATTACGGGTGCAGGCGATACGGTTCTAGCTTGGGTTGTTTGGGGAAGGTTAAAGGGATATGATTGGGAAACCATTGGGAAACTATCCTCAAAGGCGGCGGCCATAACGGTTTCAAAACTCGGGGCATATGCGCCCACATTGGATGAGGTTTTAAGGGAATTTCCGGATTAAACAAAAATAACCGTTTTATCCTCAGTAACCTCGTATTCCGCGGGCGTATAACCCGCAAACTCCCCCTCACATTCAACGGGTATATTCGGCGTAAAAACCTTTAATCTCTTAGCATCAATCTCCATTATTTCTTTTATCCTCAGGTGACTCCCGTTATACACCCTCGGAAAATAATAGACAAACTTATAAACCGGAACATATTCAATAACTATAACCTTTGTCGGCCCCGTGATTGAAGAGTTTGGGGAGATTTTCATACCCCCACCAAAATACGGTGAATTTGCAAATACAACCATTATAACATCCCCCTCGTAATATTTACCATCTATCTCCATATTAACCCTTAAAGGTTTCAATTCGTACAATGTATTCAATACACCTATCGCATATCCAAACCTTCCAAACCTCCTAAGGCCGTCAAAACTATAAGCAACCTTGGCCCCAAAACCCAAATCCGAAACCCCCACAAAATACCTATAACCTTCGGAGGTTTTGAGGAGAACGGGATTAACCCTTTTGATGTTAAACCTCAATATTTCCTCAAACCTTTCAACCGGTTTTCTTTTAATATCCAAACTCCTCGCAACATCACAACCGGTACCTCCAAATATAGGGGCTACCGGCATTTCAACCTTGTGATCGATTATCCCGTTTACAACCTCGTTTAATGTTCCGTCCCCACCCGCCACTATTATAACATCCCCTTTTGCAGATTTTACCAATTCCCTTGCGTGCCCCCTCCTCTCGGTGTAAAATGTTTCATAGGTATATCCGTGTTCCTCCACCAACTTTGAGAATATTTTATAAATCTTTAAACTGGATCTGGCAACGGGATTAACGACAAAACTGAACCTCATACCGATACTTCTCTTGGCAAAGCAAACTTAACATTTTCCTTAATCAAACCCAATTCCTCCACGCTTTCCCCTCCCATTTTTAAAAGTTTCCAAACAACACGCCTTACAAGGCTTTCCGGTGTGGATGCCCCCGAGGTTATCCCAACCGCTGAAATTCCTTCAAGCCATTTCGGATTTATATATGTTTCATCCTCTATGAGGTAAGCCCTTTTACCCCTCTTCTCCGCAACCTCCCTTAACCTATTGGAATTTGAGCTTTCCTTGGAACCTATAACCAATATCAAATCCGCTACCTCGGACAACCTCTTTACGGCGTCCTGTCTGTTTTGTGTTGCATAGCATATATCGTCCGCTTTTGGTAAAACGATATTCGGAAATCTCCTCTTTAATACCTCAATTATTTCTTTGGTATCATCCACGGATAATGTGGTTTGTGTTGTTAAGGCCACTTTATTCGGATCTGGGACCTCAACCCTTTCCGCGTCCTTTGTATCTTCAACCAATATAATATTATCCGGAGCCTCTCCCATCGTACCTTCAACTTCAACATGACCCCTATGTCCCACAAGGATTATTGTATAACCCTCGGAGGCAAACTTCCTAACCTCTCTATGAACCTTATGAACCAATGGGCATGTCGCATCTATAACCTTTAAATTTCTCCTCTTTGCATCTTCCCTAACCTTTGGAGAGACCCCATGCGCCGAGAAAATAACAATTGAACCCTCCGGAATCTCATTCACATCCTCGACAAATATAGCCCCCTTATTTTTTAAATCCTCAACCACATACCGGTTATGGACTATTGCATGCCTTACATATATAGGAGGACCAAAAATCTTTAAAGCCCTTTCAACTATTTCAATAGCCCTATCAACCCCCGCGCAAAACCCCCTTGGAGACGCCAAATAGATTTTAAAAGCCATAGGATATATTCTAAGGTTGAAACAACTTTAAAATTCCCGTATTGATTGACATATCGCCCATAGTTAACGGTAAAGATACCCTATACCTTTACCCGCCATATATAATCCATTCTTCTTTGGTTGAGGGTATAGTAAAGGGTCTTAATGG
Source organism: Caldifarciminota bacterium (assembly GCA_039802605.1). Classification (GTDB taxonomy): domain Bacteria; phylum Hydrothermota; class Hydrothermia; order LBFQ01; family LBFQ01; genus Caldipriscus. The sequence goes on from JBDRWW010000013.1 coordinate 13,735, forward strand.
GGAAATAACCCCTTTGGATGCCTTTGAAAGGGGGAAAAAAATCCCATATGTCCTTATAACCAGGTTTAATTTCAAAATTGAGGATTTTTTAAGGGTTTTAAGGGAAAAAGGTGTTGTGATTGTGGGTGTTATGGAACAGAATGCGGATTATAGGTTTTTAATAAGGGAATTGCACAAAGTGGGTTTAAGGGTTGATGAGGTTTTTGAAGAGATAATATTTTTAAATCCTAAGGGTGATACGGGCGATTTCAGGGAAAAGATGGCAATAATTAGGGCAGAAAGGGAATACAACTCCCTAAGCGTGGATTTAAAAGATAGGTTAAGATTTTTGTTTGATTTGGTGGTTTTTGGGGTGTATGAGGGTAGGTATAGGATTAAAAAGGGTTGGTTTGGAGAAATTAGAGGCTTGGAGGGTTTTTTGGATATAGAGGGGGAGTACATAGTTCCAAAGGTTGATAAGCTGTGCGCGATTTTCCAAGAGGATTGGAGTTTTGAAAGGCTCCAAAGCGTTATAAAAAGACTCCCGGATAATTATGAGCCCTTTAACCTACTCGCAGAGTTCATACACGAAAAGGTTTATTACCTTGACATTAAAAACGATGAAGTGCGAAAGGCCTTTGAATTAACCTTAAATTGGGCAATAAACTTATCAAAGGGAACGGATGGGTTTTTAGAAGCCTTTAAAAATCTCGCTTATTATAGGATAGATTTTCCAACTAGCGACAATTATTCGGGAAATTACAACCACGCAAAGGTGTTGTTTGAGGAAATAATCAAAAGGGACGACGGTTATATGAGGGATATGGCCTTGTTAAACCTCGCATTCCTTAAAGGTCGTATGGGAAAAATTTTTGAAGAGTACGAAATGTTTAATGGCGTTAGGTAATATTTTGGCTGACCTGGGTATTATTTACGAACAAACCAAGGACAACAGGTATATAAAGAAAAGGTTTAAGGATTTTAGAAGGTTTTAGGGATAACCATGGACTTTTTCAGTTGAGGTATAATTACGCGATTGTAATGTCCAATGTTGGAAAATACGACGAAGCCTTATCCAAAGTTGAGGAGATATTAAGGGTTTATAACAAGGGGATTAACCCAAACGAGTATGCGGATACCCTTGGCCTTAAAGGTTATATCCTCCTGTTAAAAGGTGAGTATGAAAGGGCAAGGGAAACATTTGAGGAAGCCCTTAAAACATTTGATTTGAGCTTTAAAAACTTTGAAAACAGGTACTGCATTGCAAAAATTTATTACGCAAAAACCCTTTCAAAATTGGGTAGGGTTGGTGAAGCAGTTGAAATAATGCTATCCGTAAAGGGGAAGGCTGAAGAGGTGGGATATACGGAAATATGGAAAAATGTTATGTCGGAAATTCAAAGTAATACCAGTTCTTAGATGTGTTCCATATATCCAAAAGCATTTTAACGAAATCCTCAAACATATTTAAGGGTATCTGCGTTGATGCATCCGATAAGGCTTCCCTTGGGTTTGGATGTACTTCCGCAAATATCCCATCAACCCCAACCGCAACCGCCCCCCTTGCCAAATGCGAAATTAGTTCCCTGTATCCCCCAGAATTTTCCGATAATCCCGGCCTTTGTAGTGAATGGGTTGCATCGTATATAACCATTATACCCGCCTTCTTTATCCAAACCAAATTCCTGAAATCAACCACCAAATCGTTATAACCGAAAAATGTTCCCCTTTCCGTTATCCAAACGTTTTGATTTCCCGTACTAAAAACCTTTTCCGCCGCCTTTATTATCTCGTTCGGAGACATAAACTGTCCCTTTTTTATATTTACGACTTTACCGGTTTTACCCGCCTCTATTAACATATCCGTTTGCCTTGAAAGGAAGGCGGGTATTTGTATAACATCAACAACCTCCGCCACCCTTTTAATATCGTGTAAATCATGCACATCCGTTAAAACCCTTAAGCCGGTTTCATCTTTCACCTTTCGCAAAATCTCCAACCCCCTTTCAATCCCAGGACCCCTAAAACCTTTAACGGATGTCCTGTTTGCCTTATCATAAGAGGACTTGAATACAATGTCTATTTCCAACCTTTCGGAAATTTCTTTTAACCTTTCCGCCGTCTTTAAAACCATCCCCTCGCTTTCAATCACGCAGGGGCCGGCTATGAATATAGGGGTTTTCATCCAAGGGGATTCCTCGGTGATAGTTGGGTGGGAATTACTATATCCGCAATGGATTCCATATCCCTATGCGTTATAGATACATCCTTATGAACCCATATTAAGGGTAGGGGATAACCTTCCGGCGAAAGCCGGGCTATATATCCCAAAAATTTCCCAATATTTTCGGGTTCAACATTCAATATCTCAACCTTATATGTTGAGGTGGAAAATGGGGATAACCTAACAAAGGTTTGGTATATGTATATGTCAAGTATTTTAACAAATTCCACCGGCAATTCCATCTTCTTCTCCTCTAAGGATGCCTCTATTGGTTCCGCATACCCATTTTTACCCAAAGTGCAAATGTTAAACATAACCTGATCCGTGATAAACCCCTTTATATTCCATTTTTTAACATAATCGGACAGGAAAGAGTCCTTTGTTATAAAGAATATCGGGTTTTGCAATGATACCAAAAACTCTATTGCGGAAAGGTATTCGTAATACAAGAGTAGGGCGTTTGCATACACATATATTGGTAATCCTTCATTCCTAAACCCCTCTGCAAACTTTACAAAAGCAAAATCTTCATCCCAGAACGTACCCTTTATATCCTCAATTAAACCCTTTAACTCCCCCTCTAAGCCTTTAACATCATCGTATTTAACATCCAAATGTTTAATCCAATCGTATGTTGGTTGAGGGCTTATAACATCGCTTATAAAGGAGCCATCCATTAGAACCATATATTCACCTTTGTCGTCCAAGTCTTTGAGGATTTTTAAAAGGTTTTTTATTTCCGCCAACCTCATCCACATTGATAGAAATTCCGCTAGATTCTTGTTTCTCAGGATATTCTTTTCCATTTTACCCACAAAGGATATTCCCTCATCATTAAAACCATCACCGATTTTAACATATGCCAGACCTGTAATCGCAAATATCATATCAACATTCCTTATGGTATAGTTATACGAACCATCAACCGCTATTATGGGTCTTTCCGGAATATCATCGGGGAATGGATGCCATTTCTCATCGTCAAGGGCCGGTAATTCCTCGTAATCCCTCTCTCCACCGAGATTATAAATCCCCCACTTGCCAATATTCGCCAAAAATCCGTAAATTGACCTCTCGTGCATTATTGTATTCTAATGGGCATTGGAAAGGCTGTACCCTTAATAAGCAGCATGGTTGAAGGTGTTAAGGCCTTTTCTATTTTTATATATTTTAAGACATTTATCATTAATAGGGCAGTACCCGTATCGCTTACAACGGATGAAGGTATGTAATGGGATGTGGCATTTGGGGGTAGGTTCTTTATATAAGGGTTTTGGTCGTTTAGTTTGAAGAAAACCTGTATAGAATCCGCACCGCTTACCGCATTCCAAGAAACAAATATTGAATCCCCAACGGAATGGAATATAGTATCAACGGATATGCTGTCGGGTGGATTTACACTTGGTAATGTGAATTGTATGTCTTCCCCATACTTTGCGGTATGTATCCTTATGTTTGTTCCGCCGGAAAGGTTTATGTTTTGGGGTATGCCGTTTGAGTCGGCTAACATAAACAGCCCCTTATCCGAATAATATTTTAATAGGGTGCTCCCCACCTGCACATGTGCCGATGGGTCTTCCTGGCCATCCACGAGAACCTTAAATATTGCCGTTTCGTATTTAATTGTATCCAAAAAGGCCGGGAATGAAGGGGGTGTTATATTTGAAGGTAGTATGGAATAGAAACTCCTCAGAGCCGGACCGGTTGCCCCACCAACACCGAATACGGATGTATGGGATATGCTGACCTTCTCCTTACAGGATGTTATGAATAAAAGACCAAAAATTATAAAGGATAACCTTTTCATAACGCTTGATATTATAAGGATGAATTATTCGGCGAATATTATGGTGTTTGCCATAAGGTTCCCGTGCCTGTTTTCCCTTTCCGGTAAGAAGCACCCCTGCTCGCCAAAGGTCGCACAACCCACAAAGGGAACGCCTCTTCCAAGCCCATCCTTGAAGTTTTCTATTGCCTCATTAATCCCATCCATAACCACGCCCACACAACCTGCGCAGTATATCAATATTGCCCCCTTTAAGCCTTTAAAATCCTTGCCCTTTAAACTCATATCAACCACCTGTTTTGCCCTTTTTAGTAAAGCTTCCTTTGTGCCTCTCATTAAAACTATTTCATCCCATTCTTTGAATTCCGTAAAGAAAGTTAAGGCCTTACTCTCCGGTATTACCATATGTGGATGTGATAGAAGGTATTTTGGAACACCAAAGGTTCTTCCTATAACCCTACCAACGGGCCTTAGGGTGGTATCCGCCAGAATCACCCCTCCCTTATCCAAATACCTTTCTATAAGGCCTCCGGTCCATTCGTTGTATACTATTGCCGCGGGCCTTCCGTCTATTTCATAAACGATTCTCCCCTTTGCCTTTGTTATCACGCCCTTTTTATTCGTAGGTAAATATCCGCTTAAAAAGTATCCAAAGGTCTTACCCGTAAATCCCACGAGCAAAAACCCGGAATTGGTGCTTTGGCCGTTGTAAAACACCTCCCATTTGCCCGTAAGATCATCATCTCCGGCACTTCCGCCGTATACGGGAACTTTGTTTCCAAAAACATCGTTTATACCATCCAATACCCTTTCTTCAAAACCGGGTGTAGCATGCATTAGGATTACAGAAGGCTTTTCAACTTTATCCGATATCTCTTTTGCGGCATCCTTGGCCTTATCGAATGCATCCCTTTCTGAACAGGACCTTAAAACGGGAAAAGCATCTATACCATCCCCATCATCAACGGTTAGCATATAGGAGCCTCTGTGGAAACCTGTGGGTGTGAATACCCCTTGAAATGAGGTTGCCCCGAATACATCCTTGCCACTTGGGAATTTTATATCTTCCCCTATGGTTTTATACACCAACGCCCACTTTCCCGCATTCTCCGGGTTGTATTTATCCCACTTCATAACTAACGATATATTATACAGGTGAATAGTTTACCATCTACCACCCGAGTCTTTGCCTTCGGAGGTATAAAACCTCAACCGATTTCAAATATAACCTTCATTGCGGCACCTTGAATAATGGTATCAAAGGCATGTTTGTACTCTTCCAAGGAAGATATGTGTGTTATTATAGGCGATAAATCCACCCTTTTTGTATCCAAAAGGGATGTCGTTTTAACCCATGTGGAAAACATCCTCCTACCCGTTATACCGTACAATGTGATATTTTTCATAATTACGGAGTTTAAAGGTACATCTATGGTGTTTTTGCCGTAAATACCCAAAAGGCCTACCCACCCCCCATTGGTTATAACGCTTAGGGCGCTTTCAAGGGCTTGGGGATTGCCAGACATTTCCAAAACAACATCCACGCCCTTCCCGTTTGTTATATCCATAACGGCGGTTTTTAAGCTGTCTATTTCCGGATTTATCGTGTAATCCGCGCCCATCTTCTTTGCTATGTTTAACCTAAAATCGTTAATATCCGAGGCTATAACCTTAGCAGCACCGTATGCCTTTGCTATTGCCACGGCCATAGCCCCTATGGGGCCTGTTCCCACAACGAGTACATCCGCACCCGCTATATCCCCGGCCAAAACCGTATCGACGGCGTTTCCCATAGGTTCCATAATGGGAACCCAATGCCTTGGAATGCCGTCCGGAACTTTCCAGGCGTTTTCCGCCGGTATTACAACATACTCCGCAAAGGCCCCATCCCTATGGAACCCGAGAATTTTTAGGTTTTTACACACATGCTTTTTGCCGATTCTACACTGATAGCAGTGACCACACGCTATGTGGGTTTCAATGCCCACATAATCCCCAATCTTTAAACCCTCAACCCCTTCACCCAATTCCACAACCTCGCCGGCGGATTCGTGCCCTATTATCCTTGGTAAGTGGTCTATTTCACTTTGGGCAAACTCGTCCCATTTATAAATATGAACATCGCTTCCGCATATGGAAGCATATTTAACCTTTATCAAAACTTCACCGGGCCCCGGTCTTGGTATATCGGTTTCTATAATCTGTAATCCGGGACCCCCCTTTGTTTTTGCAAGGGCTTTCATATTCTACCATGGATTAAAATCTTCTTTGCCCTTCCCGGAAATCTTCCTTGCAAATGCGGATATGAGTTTTACAGCACCTTCAACATCCCTTATATCAACCATTTCGGAAGGGGAATGCAAATACCTGCAAGGTATGGAAATTAAAGCGGTGGGTATTCCTCCCCTTTCAAGTTGTATATAATTCGCATCCGTGGGCGTACCCCTAGGGGAGGCCTCTATTTGTATTTCTATACCCTCTTCCTTTGCCGTTTCAACCAAAAGGTTAAATACTACGGGGTTTATGTTCGGACCTTTTGACAGAACCGGCCCTTTGCCCAGTCTTATATCCCCTATCATCCTCTTATCAACCGATGGGTAATCAGTTGCAAGGGTTACATCAACCGCAATGGCCACATCCGGATTAACGGCGTATGCGCTCGTCTTGGCACCCCTTAAACCTATCTCTTCTTGAACGGTTGCAACGGAAACCATACGGGTATCCCCAGGATTTTGGCTGTAAAACCTCAAAGCCTCCAATACGGTGAAAGCGCCTATGCGGTCGTCCAAAGCCCTTGAAACCAATTTGTGATCGTTTAGGAATTCCCCATCCCAATCCAAAACACCGTAATCACCAACGGATATAACCTTTTCCAATTCTTCCCTTTCGAGTCCGAAATCCACCCAAAGTTCCTCCATCTTAACCGCCTTATCCCTCTCCTCAGGCTTCAATATGTGTATGGGTTTTCTGCCTATAACCCCCTTTATAACCTTTCCATCCTTATTAACAAATCTAACCCTTTGACCCACCAAAACCTGAGGATCCCATCCCCCAACACCGCTTATATAAACAAAGCCGTTATCGTCTATGTATTGTACCATCAAACCTATTTCGTCTATATGCCCTGCCAACATAAGGGTTGGCTTCCCCTCACCGAATTCGGCGTATGTATTCCCGTGATTGTCCGTATATACCTTTTTTGCGAATTTCTTGGCCTCTTCCTGCCAAACCCTTGATGCCCTACCTTCATCACCCGATGGGCCTACCTGTGATAAGAGCTTTAAAAGGAATTCTTTGTTAAGCATAGCGGGTATTGTAAGGGGGAAAGTTATCTTAAAATAACCCTCTTTGTCTTTTTGCCCTCTTTTATAAAATAAACCCCCCTGCCCTTTATATTAACACGCCTACCCAAAATATCGTAAATTATCCTTTTATCCCCCTTTAATTCGGCGCCCTTATCCCCAACTTTCAGTTCCGCTTCCGAGATTTCAAAACCAATCTTTATGCTGTCAAGCCTAAACCTCCTCGTACCGGTAAAATTCGTGAAGGCAACAATTAATACCTGTGCGCTGTCTATGTCGTAAAGTGATGTATCGTAAAATGGGATATTTGGGATAACCTCAACGAAATCCCCCCAACCACCCTTATAACCCCTTATATAAACCTTTAACGAGCAACAATCGGAAAAATTCCCGAAAACCTTAACAACCCTAGCATTGGCATAATTGGTACCTAAGCCCTTTGAGGGTAGGAGGAAGTAAAAGGCATTACTCCTATCATAAACATTGCCGAATATCTGAACGGATAGGTTTCTACTCGCCTTTACCGAGTAAAGGTTTGTTTTAAGGGTTGTATCAAAATAAAAAGGGGGTCCCAAATTCCAATAAACGCTTGAACTGTCCAACTCCTTCCTTGAAGATAGTATATCAGGCCACCCATCCCCATCAAAATCCATTACAAATACCCCGTAATTGCTGCTTGAAGGTATCACAAGCTTTCTACTTTCGGAAAAATTACCGTTATAGTTAAAGTATATCGTTATCCTGCCGTTGTTCCAATCGGATAAAGGTGCCTTTTCCCCAAATATAACATCAACCCATCCATCCCTATTTATGTCATAAGCCTGAACATTCCTACAATCTTGCAAGGATAAAAACTCGTGTTTGTTGTAAGGTGAATATCCTACACCGCTTCCCCACATAACCACGCCATACCCGTATGCGCAGGATATTATGTCAAGGTACCCGTCCCGGTTTAAATCCGCAACCGTTGCGCCATAACTACCAGACGAATCAAGTCCGGTTGGTTTAAACCATATATCGGTATATACACTTTGGTAAAAGTTTCCGAAAACATTCCAATATACCTTTGGGGGGTTTGTGGGTGGGAACCAATCCCTATAATAAAGACTACCAATATACGCATCAAGGAAGCCATCGTAATCCAAATCCGCAAAGAATACGGGATGTGTTCCCGCACCGTACAAACAGGGTGTTGTATCCCATTGGTTATAACCGGAAGGCGAACCGAAAAATATCTTTGAACACTCCCTACCCTGAGGGGTTAACTGCGATGAATCCCTCCATACACCTACGAGTATATCGGGATAGCCGTCCATATTTACATCCGCGACATATGGGGTTTCAACGGATCCAGCCTTCAAATAAACCATTCTACTCGTATCAAAGGGATAATCGTAATAAACCCTTATCCCGGTTTTGCTTCTCGGATCCATAACGCTTAAAACATAGTCAATAATACCGTTTCCGTTCAAATCCCCAACCCAAACAGCATCGTGGCACATGCTATCGCCATCCGCACGATACTTCCAATATACCGGTGAAAACCTCCTGCCACCCGAGTTTATAAAAACATGCTGATATGGATAAGCATACCACCACTCGTTGTTCGTAAGTATTATATCCATAAGGCCGTCACCGTTTAAATCCAAGTCTTGACCCAAAATCCTTATGCCGTTTGACCAATACATATGCAAACCCAAATTCCAAGTCCTAACCTTATTATCCGACCAAAATAGCGTATCGCTACCGTAATAGTAATACTCCCTACCTCTTAAAAAATCCACCCCTTTATGCGCAATAGTATAGCAGAAAATAAGCTGCATAAGTGGAAATTATATAGATGCCTCTGGTTTTCCCACACGAAAACTTTTTCTATCGTATAATAACCGCTATGCGTAAATTTGTGGTAATACTCCTGCCTACGGTGGTATTCGCCCAAGAGAGCGAGGAGATATACCGCGAGGAGCAACCGACACGGGTACAGGTTAGTTCCGAAGTGTTCGGCGCCACCACCCTAATAGGCACCCCTATAAACGATTTGAGCGGACTTTCAGCCCAAGCAACGGGGGATCTTTTGAACATTTTAAGGGCCCGGGCGGGTGTATACGTAAGTTTTGCAAACAAATTCACCCTTGCCATAGCGGGCATATATGTCGGGGAAGCGGCGAGTGAAGTTTCAAGGCTTCCAATTGGTTTATCGGAAGCATATGTTCAGCTGGATACATTCGTATTGCCAATAGGGGGATTGGGGGAACTCAGAATGGGAAGGCAAATTATTAACTACGGTATGGGCTTGGCATTTGGGGATTATCACGGTTTTGGTACCAATGCAATAAGGTTTGCATACAGGTTTAGCCCGGCATGGGATTGGTATTTGCATATATTGTACGCGAAATCAAACGAAGGTGGTGCAAGGCAGGTTGAGTACTTCTGGTATCCCTTTGCGTATTATAATGAATTAACAAATGAACAGGCCTTTAAATGGATATATACAAAGTACGACCTTGAAACATGGGCTTTGATATTGGGTAAATCAAGGGGTGATAGGGGTATTTATGATTTCTTCGTTTATGGCGCCGCAATGACGGAGGACAGGGGTTTGGGCGGAGGTTTTAACCCCTATTGGGTGGGAGGCTACATAAATATCGGACCCATTGGGAATTTCTTTATGGACGGTGAATTGGGTTATATGACGGGAACATGGGGTTCAAAACAAGAGGTATGTTATGACTTTTGCGACCAGATTTATAACATAACCGGTGGGGAAAGACAACAAATAAACGCGTACGCGATAGCAATAAGGGCATCTTATGACTTTACGGATCAGATAACGGGCGGACTGTCCTTCTTCACATTCAGCGGCGATAACCCGAACACCAGGGGTATGTACGAATCTTGGCTGTCCCCTCTTCCAAAATCCGGTATAAGCGCTTACAGTCCTTGGACACACTGGACGGGTATGGGTGAGGTGTTTATTTGGAATTACAGGCCCGACAATTGGAGGAGCATATACTTCTTCAATCCGACGAATTTCGTCGTGGCAAACCTGAATTTCATATACAAGGCCTTCCCAATACAGCAATCGTTGGTTATAAGGGCGGATGGGTTTGCGTTTGCCGAAGCGGCATCACCAAGTGGGGTTGATTCCTACCTAGGTAGTGAGTTTGACTTGGCCTTAAAGTTTTCATACGCGGATATAGCGGATGTGGGTATAACTTTCGGGTATTTTGTGCCGAGCACGAGGTTTCAAAATACCGGTTGGTCAAGACCTTCTAGGTTGGACCTTGTTCAGGAGGGTTTGGTACCGGCGGACTACCAAGTCTTGAAAATTACCGGAAATTCCTATGTGGTCAGGCTTTGGATATACAGGTCCATAAACTTCTTCTGATAAGTTGCCCTTCGTAGGAACTTTAACAAATGCTTTAAGTGTGGCGATTGGGAGTTTATTGGGCGGTATTTTGGGAAGCTTTATAAGTGAAGGGGTGAAGGAGGGCATTCTGAAAATCCTCGGTATTATAACCTTGGCCATATCCTTTAAAATGGTAATTGAGGGGGATATCGTTAAGGGGGCGGCTACGGTTCTTTTGGGATACATCATTGGGAAATCTTTAAGGTTATCGGATTTCTTTGAAAGGTTTGAGAACATGGGAGGGGTTATTGCCGCATCCGTTTTGTTTTGCACGGGTCCTATGACGGTTTTGGGTTCAATAAAGGATGCTTTTGGCGATCCGGAAATATTGATTATAAAAGCACTGTTGGACGGATTCGCCTCTATCACATTTGCAAGTATATACGGTTATAAAATAATCCTATCTTCCTTGGTGGTTCTAACGGTTCAAGGTGGTATAGGGTTGGCCTCTCTGTTTATAGGAGGTGGTAATCCCGATCTTTCCGTTTTAAACTCCGCGGGGGGTATGATACTTATGGCAATAGGGTTTAACCTTATGAGGTTTTGGAAGTTTGAAATCGCGAACCTTTTAATGGCATTTCCCATTATCCCGCTATGGTATTTCTTGCGATTTTAAGCCAAAAGGTAATATCAAGGCCTGATATTGAATACGGCTTTTATTGGAATTACAAAATTGGCCATTACTTTTCTATACTCTCCAATCGGAATGATAAGTTGGAAGAAAAGGTTTTCTTAGGGTTTGAAAAGCCAATTATATCCTTCATCTTCGTAGGCGATACTCTCGGAATAACAACGGAAAACCGTTGTGGGTTTTATCTGATAACATACAAGTCCGAAAAACCGATAAAGTTAGGTGAATTTGAGGGTTGCAACCGTTTTACATTTTTTGCATACGATACGGGTGGGATATATGTGGCGATACCTAAGGGGAAAAAATTAAACATTTATAATTTTAAGGATAATAAACTTAAATTTGTTAAAACAAAAACTTTTAACTTTAACGCCAAGATTTGCGATGTAATAAATGGCGAATTCGTATGCGTCCCATACAAGGGGGAAATATACGAGGGCGGTTTTTTAGACGATTCAACCTATTACGTCATTGAGGGGAAGACGGTTAAGGTTTTCAGAAATAAGGAATTGCTTATTGAAAAAAGTATGGATAAAAAGCCTTTATCGGTTTCGGCATCCCATGGGTTTTTATACATATCAACGGTTGAAGGTATATATTGCATAGATTTAAATACAAAGGCGGAAGGTTTTGTTGAGTTTCCTTCATTAAAGGTTTATGCCGCAAAATACTCCTTTGTGGTTTTGGTGGAAGATTTGGATGGTTGTATAAACATTTTTAAGCCCGTTTTTAGACCCCCGTCCTTAAAGTTTTTATCAAAGGCAAATACGCGGTTCTGCAAATAGGTTTGATTAGCCCCTTCTTAAAGCAACAAGCGTCATAAGAGCGGACATAACGATAAGGGTTGTATATCCGTAGTTTTGATTAAAAGAAAGTAGCAGATCTCCAAAAAATGTAAGCGTTATAATGATGGAACCGGGAATCCACCTCTTACCCACCTCACTGCCCCAAAACGCAAGCAAGTTAAAGTACACACCTAATGCCGAAATTAAATCTGCTATAATAACAATCGCAAAAGAACCAAAACCGCCTATATAAAACCAAATTGCAACCACAGGAACTAACACGATAAGGCTTAATGCAAACCATGCTATCCATTTTATTCCAAAATCCCTTAATGAGGGTCTTATAAAAGGGATGGCGTACTGTAATACCCCGATTGCCACAATTAGGCGGGAAATTAATAATAGCCAATCCTTTTGGAAAATCCCATACAATCCCTGAAAGATAAAAATAACAAATATGGATAAGTAAAGCCTACCCCTGATACTTTGATAACCCAATTCCCGAACCTTTAAAAGCTGTGCAAGGGCTGTTAAGAATGATATCAAAATGAATGCCGTTTTCATAAACGACAATTGTATACGGGCGAAAAAGCACATACATCATTCAAATACTATTTCAACCCTTCTATTCTTAGCCCTACCCTCCTCCGTATCGTTTGGAGCTATGGGTTTCTTTGAACCGTAGCCAATAACATTTATCCTTTTTGGGTCTATACCGTTCCTTATCAGATAGTCCGCAACGGCCTTTGCCCTCCTTTCCGAAAGTTTTTGGTTATACTCTTCCGTACCAACAATATCCGTATGACCCGCAACGGTTATCCTTATATTGGCATGTTCCTTTAAAAACTTTACAAGCCTGTTCAGTTCAAGTTTTGATTCCGGTTTTAATTCCGCCGAATTAAAGTCAAAGAATATGTTGTTTAAAACAAACTTCGCCCCCTTTTCAATTGGTTGTAGGGGTATTTCCAAGTATTTCTCCTGATAGTTTCTTAAACCCTTTAAATCAAAGTTAAAGGATTGGAAGGCGTGCAATGTATCCAAGGGTTCTGCGGTTAGTCCGTAAAACCTTTCGGATGGCAGAACCACGACGAATTGCCCGTTTTCATCGGTTTCGGATGAGAACCAAATTTTACCCGTTCCCAAATCTTCAATTGTTATTTTGGCTTTTAGGGTTTGTTTGGTTTTCGCATCAAAAACCTTGCCCCTAACGAGGTTCACGGGTTCTGGCATTAATTCCTTCTGTTTATCGGTTAAACTATCCCTATTGGGTATACTCGCCCTGTAAATATGGTATATCTTTACCCCCGTTTTTTCATCAACGGAATCGATTCGTGAAAAATATATCCAATCAGCACTTGCGGGTATTGAAAAGAATATATCGTCTTCGTGTGTGTTGTAAGGATAACCGAGGTTTTCGGCTTTCGTCCATCGGTTTTCACCGACCATTTTACTAACAAAAATATCATACCCTCCGAAACTCGCCCAACCGTTTGATGCAAAGTAAAGGGTTTTCCCGTCGGAATGTATGAACGGTGAAATTTCATTACCGGGTGTATTAACATTAGGGCCCAAGTTTACCGGCTCGCTCCAACTCCCATCCTCGTTTCTAATACACATCCAAATGTCTAAACCCCCATAACCCCCCGGTCTGCTTGAAGAAAAGAATAGATATTTCCCATCTGGGGACATTGTGGCTTGGGCATCCCAGTGCCTGCTGTTTGGTGGACTACCGGCGTTTTTAGGTTCTCCCCAAGATTCCCAACCGTTCCTCCTCTCGGAAAAGAAAATATCCATACTCCCATGACCGTCCCTTATACCCCCCTCCTTCTCCTTGGGTAAAGGTTTGTACTTTGAGTTATAGGCCAATATTAGGGTTTTATTATCAGCCGATATTCCGCTAACACCTTCGGAAGATGGGGTGTTTAAACCTTTTAAATTTATAGGCTCAGACCATTTATCGCCCGTTTTTGTGGTTATCCATATATCCTCCCTACCCTCTCCCCCCTTTCTGGTTGATACGAAAACCATTACCCTACCATCGGCACTTATTACGGGTGAATAATCCCCACCCGTTCCATCACTTAGAAGATAATACGACTTTATGGGTTTAACGAGTTCCTTTATCTGCTCAACCTTAACATTTTTAAACCTTCGCGCGTATATATCCCGTAATACTTGGAAATCCTCAATCTTTTTATAAACATCGGATTTTAGGGGGAAATGTTCGGGGTATTTGTATCCCCCTTCGGAGAGGTAGGTTTTTAAAAGGCTTATGGCCATATCAAATTCGTAAGCCCTGCCATAGGATAACGCGGCGTTTAATAGGGCTTTTAGCCTAAGGGTGTCGCCATAGGCCGCCTTTTTGGAAGCTTTATAGAAGTAAATTGCCGCCGAGTCATACTTTGCCGTGCTGTAATAAACCCATCCCAGTTGGTAATTGTCTTCATAGGTATCGTTTGTATATTTGCTTTTGAGTTCGGAGAACCTCCTGCTTTTGAAATAGGCGGAATATTTATCGTTTAATGGCGGGAAAAGGTCAATGTATGCGAAGATTATTACCATTTTAAGGCTCTTAGAATGCTTAAAAATACACCAAGCCCGTCTTCGCTTCCCAAAATCTCATCGCTTGCCCTCTCCGGATGGGGCATAGTTCCGAAAATCCTGCCATCCTCGGATATTATAGCCGCTATATCATCCTCCGAACCGTTTGGATTTTCTTCATACCTGAACACCACCTTAAAATTTTTCCCTTTTCCCTTTATGTATCTTCCGTCGGAATGTGCTATTGGAATTTTAATCCTTTGGCCTTTTCTAAACATGTTTGTAAATGGTGTATCGTTATCCTCAACTATGAGGGTTTGCCATTCGCATATAAACTTCCCGTTTGTGTTTTTGGTTAGGGCTCCGGGTAAAAGTTTGCTTTCCGTTAAAATTTGAAAGCCGTTGCATATTCCGAGTATATAGCCTTTAAAATCCCATAAAGCCTTAACAACGGGGGAAAAGGATGCCAAGGCCCCCGGTCTTAAATAATCCCCATAAGAGAAACCACCGGGTAATACTATGAGTTGGTAGTCTTTTATATCGGTTTCCTTATACCAAATATATTTGGCATCAAAACCCGCCTTTTCAAGCGCCCAATATGTATCCCTATCGCAATTACTACCCGGGAATACTACAACGCCCGCCTTGGGTTTCATACGCTCATAGGTGGGGCTTTGGGGGCATCGGGTGGTGGCGTGGCATTCCAGTCAATTTTATGAAAGCCCGCCTTCTTTTTCTTCTTAGCCAACCCTAAGGAGTATAAAGCCAGTTCCCTCTTTAACAACTGTATTGCCAAGGCGGGGTCAACACCCTTAGGACATGCGTCGGAGCAGGCGCCCGCAAAATGGCACCTAAAAGCACCCTCAACCAATGAAGAAACAACCGCCCTATCAACAATATAACCCTCATCCCTACTGTCTGCTATATACCTATAAGCGGCGGTTAAAGCCTGAGGCCCCCAAAAGTCCTCGTTTCCGGATACTACCGGACAGGCGGCAACACATGCACCGCACTTTATACAATAGGAAAACTGCAAGTAATCCTCAACATCCTGAGGGGTTTGGAGGTACTCGCCGGTTGGGTTTTCAAACTCTTCTGGGTCGGAATATCTAATTATGTATGGTTTTACCGATTTATGATTTTCAAAAAACCTTCTCAGGTCCGGAACGAGGTCTTTTATAACCATATAGTTGTTCATAGGTTCAACGGTTATGGTGTCAGAATTCAGTTTTAATATCTGGGTTTGGCATGCAAGCATCATTTTTCCGTTGATCTTCATAGCACAGGAACCGCACACTCCCATCCTACAAGACGCCCTAAAAACCAGAGAACCATCAAGGTTTTCCTTTATGTAATATAAACCCTCTAAAACCGTCATCCCTTTAAACACGGGAACGGTATATTCCTTAAATTCCGCATTGTGGCTTTTCGGGGAATACCTGAGAACCTTAAAGGTTATGTTTTTTGTTTCCTTCATGAAGTTGGTATTATATACTGGAAGTTGATTTTATAACCCTCCTCTCACCAAAATCACCCCAAGCATAACAACGATTAAGGCCAACAACAGGTTGATACGCCCTATCCAAGATGCCAATTTTCTCATACGAAGGGTATCTGCGGATTCGGGATTTTTCATCCATAGGCCTGTGGCCTTGGGTCCTATAACGAAGTCGTGTAATGCGCTTATAATCCCCAAGGTGCGGCCAAAAGAACCTTCCCAAAGTCTGACATTTAAAAAATCTTCCCATACAAAACCACGATAGGACAAGTTAAAAATCCCGCTTAGGATTAACAAACCCAAACAAATCCACCCAATAAATCGGAAACGGTATCCCGTCCAATGTATAATTCCAGAAGATATAGAACGGTATTCCGGGCGTCTTATAACAGGTACTAATACCAGTGCTAAAAATAGCATTCCACCTATCTATATAATGGCCGAAAGTATATGCAACCAAACGGAAAGTAGGTATAAAGCCTTTATCATGCTTTTCCGGTTTAAAATTTTGCTTTCAAAAATCCTTTAAGTGCCACGGCGCTATTATGGACCTTATCCCTGGTGCTGAAAGGGAGAGTTATGGTGCCTTTTCTTATGGTTTCTAATAAGAGTTGCCAAGATTCGGGTTTGGTTTCCAACTCGGCAAAGTATCGCCGTTTAAACTCTTCCCAATTCGCCGGGTCATGGTTATCTATATCCTTTTTACACCCCTCGGCCATAGGCGATCCTCTAGAAAACGCTTTCCGTCCTCATGTAAAGGGGGTTGTAAACCCGCTTAACCCGAACTTGTCCATTCTTTGCCATCTACTATTTCCCTACCAATGTACCCGTGATTTTCCCTGATTGGGTTCCGGGGGATCCGTGTAGAAATCCCACAAACACCAACTCCTCATCTAAAGCCCGAACGGTATGTTCCTCGCCGGGTTCAAATATAATAAGCGTTCCCGGTCCAGCCTTTACCTCTTTTCCATCGGCCCCGGCAAAAATTCCCTCTCCCTTCATTACTACAATAAAAAGGGGTGAATGCGGGGCGCGATGTTCCTTTATACTCTGCTCGGGTTTTAACATAAAGCGTAAGACCAAACCCCACTCGGCCGCAATAAGTGGTTCCGCGTAGGGGTGCTCATCCTGAAATTTAAGGTTTTCCAATAATTGCGTATGCATCATTTTAATACCTCCTTTCCGAGTATTATAAGGGTGGTGGTTTAATTCTTAGGATCCGTTATTGCGGGATTGATAAGTAGGCTAATAACCGGTTTCCCGCCCCCGGCCTTTATTTGCATTTTTCGTATTTCAACCCCTTATAGGTAGGCTAATAACCGAACAGGACTACGAGAAAATCAAAAACCTTGTTATTTGTTTCAACCCCTTATAGGTAGGCTAATAACTATTGTATGAACTCTCGCAGTCTCCTCTTTGGAAGGGTTTCAACCCCTTATAGGTAGGCTAATAACCGATAATCCCAATGCCGACCCAACGGACCCCACAAACAGTTTCAACCCCTTATAGGTAGGCTAATAACATACTTCTCCCGGCTTGCACCTGGGCGGAGAACTCGGTTTCAACCCCTTATAGGTAGGCTAATAACGCCCAAATTTCATTCCACTCCTGTCGCAACAATTCAGTTTCAACCCCTTATAGGTAGGCTAATAACTTGGGGGTTTTCAAAAAATCTAAAAATTGTATCTCAGGTTTCAACCCCTTATAGGTAGGCTAATAACGTGGATGTTTTAAGTGGTGTCTTTGATGGTTATGGGAAGTTTCAACCCCTTATAGGTAGGCTAATAACACCAAACTATCAAGGCTGGAAGTCCCGGTTAATCTTGTTTCAACCCCTTATAGGTAGGCTAATAACAAACAAATCG
>JBDRWW010000014.1:0-24532 GCA_039802605.1 Caldifarciminota bacterium
ATAGATGCGGATACGGATATACCCGGTATGGCTATACCAACCGGCAGCGTTTCAATTATAGGAATAGTGGGGCAATACGGAACCACATACCAACTCTTACCGAGGTCAAGGGCCGATATAATAACTTTCACGCAGGTATCGGAAAGGCATATATCCAAAGAGCCCTTTAATATTAAGGGCAATACCGTTATCCTGAATACCAATGCAAAGATATACACACCGCAGGGGAGGTTAATATTTGAAGGCAGCGGGAAAGCTGAACTTCCAAAGGGCGTATATATGGTGAAAACCGATAGAATTTACAAGGTTATAATCAGGTAGTTGCGCATAAAGGATTTAGTTCAACTTTTAAGGGTTAAGCATTATGTAAAGAATATTTTGGTATTTGTCCCTTTGATATTTTCGCAAAAAGATATACCGGGAATATACCAGAACCTCCCCCCTACCCTTTTGGCCTTCCTTTCGCTTTCATTAGCATCATCCTTTGTGTATGTTATAAACGACTTGTTGGATGCCGAGAGGGATAAACTACACCCTACCAAGAGAAACAGGCCAATAGCATCCGGAAGGATAGGTAAGAAAACGGCCATAATAATAGCCATAAGCCTTGTGATACTTTCATTTTTATTTGGCGTTCCGCTCGGCTATTGGTTTCTCGCAACGCTTCTGGCATACACCATTAACGGTTTTCTTTACAGCTTATTCTTCAAAAACTATCAATTGTTTGATGCCTTTTCCTTATCCTTTGCATATCTTTTGAGGGTATATGCGGGCGCCTATGCTATAAATGTACCGGTATCAGGATACCTATTCCTCGTTATATTCTTCCTATCCCTGTTTTTAGCGTTTGGGAAAAGGAGGTACGAGATCATTTTGCTGGGCGAAAGGTTGGAAGAATTTAAGAGAGTTTTAAAGGATTACAGCGTTTATTATCTTGACCAGTTGATGGTTATATCCGCAACGCTGACCCTTATGGTATATACCCTGTATGTCGCACAAAGCCCAAACAAATTACTCCGTTATACGATTCCAATTGTGGTTTTTGGGATTTTTAGGTATTACCACATAACCCACAACCTTGAAAGGGGAGAACCTTCCGAAGACCTATTACAGGATAGGTATATAATGCTTTCGGGATTACTTTACGCCTTCGTGGTTTTTCTTTCATTCCTGATGAAATGAAGGTTTGGGATAGGGCTAAAAGAAAGGTAAAGGCTTTAAAAAACTTTGAAATGGTAAGGAAAGATATACATTACGGTAGGTATTCCCCTTCAAAGGGAACCGTGTTTGCAATAACCTTCGCGTTGATATATTTTTTACTGCCTTTGGATGCGATGTTTGATTACATACCCTTTATCGGCCATATTGACGATGCGGCCGTAATATCGTTTGTAATTGAGAGGTTAAGGGGGGAAATCAAGAGATATATGGGATAAAATCCTTCACCCTTAT
Organism: Caldifarciminota bacterium; assembly: GCA_039802605.1. Taxonomy (GTDB): domain Bacteria; phylum Hydrothermota; class Hydrothermia; order LBFQ01; family LBFQ01; genus Caldipriscus. The sequence continues at coordinate 1,453 of JBDRWW010000014.1, forward strand.
AATATCCGCCGCTATGGCTTTTTTAAAGGATAAAGATAAGGAATATCTGCGTCAAAAGTTCGCATCCGAGTTGGATAAGGATGTTGTTCTGATGTTTTTTAAGAAAAACCTCGGGTGCGAGTACTGTGAGGATGAAGAAAGGCTTTTAAAGGAGCTTGCGGAAACATCCGAAAAGATAAGCGTGGAGGTTAAAAACATAATCTTGGATAAGGCAGAGGCCGAGAAATACGGTATAATTGATGCCCCGGCTCTGGCGATATTACAAAAGGAAAATGGGACATTAAAGGATTTTGGGGTTAGGTATTACGGGATTCCCGCGGGTTATGAGTTTTCCGCCCTTATAGAGAGCATAGTTTTGGTTTCAACCGGAGATCCCCATTTACCAAAAGATGTAAGGGCGAAGATAGAAAGCATAGACAAGGACATAACCATTTTGGTGTTTGTAACACCTACATGTCCCTATTGCCCTAGGGCGGTTTTAACATCCCACAAGTTTGCGGTTGCAAATCCAAAGATAAAGGGTTATATGGTTGAGGCTATGGAATTCCCCGAATGGGCGGATAAGTACTTTGTCCATGCCGTTCCAAAGATAGTTATAAACGATGTTGTTGAGTTTGAAGGGGCATACCCGGAACCGTTTTTTGCCGAAAAGATCTTGGAGGCAGCGGCTTTAACAAAAGGAGGGTAAAAAATGACGGCACCAAAGAGGAGGCAATCGGCAACAAGGGGGAGAAAGAGGAGAACACACTGGAAGGTAAAACCGCCAGCCCTCTCCCTATGCCCTTCATGTGGCAAGCCAAAACTTCCGCACTTTGCATGCCCACATTGTGGGTATTATAAGGGGAGGGTGGCGGTACAGGTTAAGTAATGCGTATAGCCTTAGATGGCTTTGGAACCGATAGGGCACCAATACCGGAAATAAGGGGAGCTTTGAGCGTTTTAGAGGAGAGGGAAGATATAAGGATTTTATTGGTGGGGAACGAGCACGAGATAAAAAGGTATATATCGGAATATCATCCCCGTTTGGAAATAGTTCATGCGGATGAAATCGTACATCACGACGATAAGCCCTCGGATGTGGTTAGGACAAAAAGGAATTCGAGTATGGCCGTAGGTCTTAGGCTTGTAAGGGAGGGGGAGGCGGATGCCTTTGTATCCGCAGGAAATACGGGCGCCGTTATGGCCTACGCCCTCTTTACATTGGGAAGGGTAAAAGGAGTTAGTAGGCCCGCAATAGGCGCGCTATTTCCCAATACGGCCGGTGGTAGAAACCTCGTTTTGGACATGGGTGCAAATATATTCGTATCTTCAAGGCATCTCGTTGAGTTTGCCCTCATGGGTTCCGCATTTTATAACGCTATGTTTAACAAAAAACCAAAGGTTGCCCTATTATCCGTGGGTGAGGAGGAGATTAAAGGTGGGGAAAACCTTATAAACGCGAGGAAGACCCTCAGCGAAATAAAGGGGAACTTTGAATTCGTGGGTTATATTGAAGGGCACGAGATTTTGAGCACAAAAGCGGATGTCGTCGTTATGGATGGTTTTGTGGGTAATATCCTTTTAAAGTTTGGTGAAAGCGTTTTGGGTGTAATTTTGGATTTCATGAAGGAAGAGGTCAAGAAAAGCCCAAGGGCCTTGTTGGGGGCAGCCCTTATGAAACCCGTTTTCAAAAACATAAAGAGGAAAGCGGACTTTGAGGAATACGGTGGAGCACCATTAATAGGTGTAAACGGTGTGGTGATAATATCCCATGGTAGGTCAACCGCAAGGGCGATACATAACGCAATCTTGGTTGCGGATACCTTGAAAAAACGCGGATTGTTGGAGAGGATAGAAGAATACATGCATGTTCAAACTCCAAGCCCTTCTAACTGATTTGTACGAATTAACCATGGGGGAGGTTTATTTGAGGGATGGGTATAACGATTTTGCGGTTTTTGAAATGAATATAAGGCATAGGAAGGAGAGGAACTATTATGTTTCCGTGGGGGTGGTTGAATTGGCAAAAATGATAACGGAATTGAGGTTTTCGGAAGACGATATAAAGTACCTAAGATCCCTCGGAAAGTTCTCCGATGATTTCCTGGAATATTTGAGGAATTTTAGGTTTAAGGGGGATATATGGGGTATCCCAGACGGTAGAATATTTTTTGCCGGAGAACCCGTTTTCGTAGTTAAAACCAACAGAATTGATGGGCAAATCCTTGAAACAATGGTTTTGAATTATTTGGCATTTCAGATAAATTCGGCATCAAAGGCTGCCAGAATATATTCGGTTGCAAAGGGAAAACTATTAATGGAATTTGGTGCGAGAAGGGCCGCCGGTATAGATTCGGCCGTTCTCGTAAGTAAGGCAACATATATTGCGGGTTTTGACGGAACATCCAACCTTTTGGCGGGTAAAATGTATAACATACCCGTTTACGGCACAATGGCCCACGCCTTTGTTCAAACATACCCGTCGGAGTTTGAGGCTTTTGTATCCTTTGCAAAGGCATATCCGAATAACGCCATATTTCTTGTGGATACATACGATACCGTTTCGGGAATAGAAACCGCAATAGAGGTTATAAACCTTTTAAAGGATAGGATAAAGCTTGTGGGCATAAGGATAGATTCGGGGGATATAGTTGAAATGTCAAGGTATGCTAAAAAAAGGTTTGATGAGGCGGGGTTAAGGGATGTAAAAATAGTTTTATCCGGGGACTTAGACGAGTGGAAGATAGAGGAGGTTGTTAATAGGGGTTTTGCGGACGCCTTTGGTGTGGGAACGGAAGTAGCCCTACCCTCCGATAGGCCTTGCATAGGGGCTATATACAAGTTGGTTGAGGATAAAAGCGGGTTTAAACACAAGTTTTCAAAGGGAAAGGTTGTAATAGGGGGTTCAAAGCAGGTTTATAGGGTTTATGATGAACAGGGGAAGATATACAAGGATATAATTACCCATGAAAGCGTTCAATATGAGGGGGAACCCCTTTTGGTGCCACTTGTTAAGAACGGAGAATTCGTTTATGAAGATAGTATTGAGAAGGCCAGGGAGAGGTTTTTTAATGATTTTTCAACACTTCCCGAAAGTTATAAGGATATAAATGTCGGTTTGAACCCACCGGTAGAGTATTCCCAAGAGTTGAGGATATTGTAATGGATGTTTTGAAGGGGATTATAAAAATCCTTGAAGAGAACGCCGCCGAGGATATAGTCGTTCTTGATATAAGGGAGGTTAATCCCGTATTATGCGACTATATGATAGTTGCCACGGGATATACATCGGATCACCTCATCTCATTGGGTGAAAAGTTAATTGAAAGTTTTGGTGGAAGGGTTGAAGGGAATGAGGAATCGGTTTGGGTTTTGGTGGATTTGGGGGATATAATAATACATCTATTCACACCGCAAGCTAGGGAATTCTACGCCTTGGAGGACTTGTACGAAGACGCCAACAGGATAGAGATTTATGCGGAGGATAATTGAATACATTGACAACCAAAACCCCTTAAAGGCCACGGTTGTTATAATTTTATCCATAGTTTTGAGGGGAATTTTTGAGGGGACCTTCGAGAACGCCAGAAATTTACACTTTCAGGTATCGCTTTATAAAGCCTTTCTCTTCTTTTTCCTTCACCAATTTTCCTTTTATTTTGCCGCCTTTTTAATAATAACCCTTGTGGTTGCCGTATTATCCAAAAAAAGCGTATTCAAAGCGTATAACTTTGTTGCAACCTTTTCCTTTATAATAACCATTCCACCGTTAATAGACTCCCTTTCGGGAGGTGGATATGTTTTAAAGTATATATTTTCGGAGGAGGAGTTTTGGGCAACGGTTTTCAATTTCTTTAATCCCTTCTTTGACCTATCACCCGTCGGAATAACCTACGGTATGAGGATTGAGATAACATTGGCAATAATCGGTGTATTCCTTTATGTTCTGCTAACATCCAAAAACTTAATAAACTCTCTTATTGCTGGCATATTAACATTTTTTGTTTTGTTGTTCTTGGGTTCCGTCCCCTATTTTTTCCTAAGTTTTTTCAAAATATCGCACGCCTTTGCCTTTAAATCGTATTCGCTACTGTACGAGGATACCCAGAGGTATTCCATATTAAACTTGATGGTTTTAACACTTGTTTTGTGCTTTATAACCCTGTTATACGATTCCAAAAAGGCAATAACCCTTTTTACCCTCAGGATACAAAAATTACCATTTTATATATCCTTGGGAATTGTAGGCTTTGTTTTGGGTTATAAGATTTCGGGACACCTATGGCCGCATCCCTTTAAAAACCCCTTTGATTATGTGGCATTATTGGGAATGGTTATAGCCTTAACCCTATCCCACCACTTTGGGGTTTTGATAAACGACATAAACGATTACGAGATAGATAAAATCAACGGTAAAAAAACATCCGTTAACGGTGGGGGGCTTACTTTAAACGAAGCGAGGGTTTCGGCGGGTGTTATGTTTGTTTTAGCGTTGGCGTTTTATCTCTCTTTAAACTTTGATACATTTATATTGGGTTTAGCCACATTGGGACTCGCATGGATATACTCCGTTGAACCTTTGAGGACAAAGAGGTTATACCTCCTTTCAACATTAACCCTCGCATCGATATCGGTTTTTTGCCAGTTTATCGGGGCATCCCTGTGGATGAAGGAAAAAACCATACTCTTATATCCGAAAGATGTCGTATTGGCAACATTCTTGGGTGTTGCCTTCGGTTTTATGGTTAAAGATGTTGAGGATTACAAGGGGGATAAGGTTTTTGGGGTTAAAACCAATTATACGGTTTTCGGTATGAAAGTTGGTAGGATAATATCGGGAATATTTACAGGTGGGGTGTTTTTTATAATACCCATAATACTGGGGGCACCTTTAAATGTTAAAATTTGGTGTTGGGTTTTGGGATTGTTTGCGGGTTATTTGGCATCAAGGGAAAGGTTTTACGAATTACCCCTTTGGGCACTATTCTTTTTGATGTTGATACCGTTGGCATATACATATCTACAAAGGGATATAAAGGTAAACTTTGTATTGAGAAAGGACAACCCTTACAGTGAGCTACTTGGGATGTTTCAGATTGATAGGGAGAAAGCCTTCAGGGAATTAAACGAATATCTATCGCAAGACCCTTGCGATTTCAGGTTTTTCAATCAAAAACTGCTCTATTTCCTATACCACTTTCCGGATAGCGTTCCGGAATATTACGAAAGGGTTAAGGGGATGTGTAGGGTTGATGATAGGACTTTTTTGATAATGGGGGCGTATTATTTCCGCAAGGGCGATTTCGTTTCGGCCAGGGATATGGGTTTGAAGGCCTTGAAGGCGGGAGGCGTTGAGGCCTTGGCCTTTTTGGAAATGGTTGAGGATTCCCTTGGGAATTATAAGGAATCTTACAATTATTCAAAACTTGCGAGAAAATATAAGGCAAATTATCGCTATGTTTTTACCCTTATAAACAGATGAAGGCTTACGAAATCACCCAATGGATAAAGGATAAACTTTTGGATTTGGGGTTTGATGGAGTCGGCGTTGCCTCTTTAAAGGATTTTCCGCCCGAAGGGGATAAAAGGGTTTTCTTAGAATGGATTGAAAGGCGCCATTACGCCGGTATGGAATATATGCATAAAACAAAGGATATAAGGTTAAATCCAAAATCGCTATTGGATGGTGCAAAAAGTGCCGTAATATGCGTTATAAACTACGGTTCAAAAAGCATTGGGAGGCTAAAATTCGCGAGGTATTCCACGAGGAGGGATTACCATAAGGTTTTCAAAAAGGTCTTGGGAAAGTTTGTTAAGGAATGTAAGGAAAGGTTTGGTGGGAATTACAGGGTTTTTTCGGATTCTTTGCCGGTTTTGGAGAGGAGCTTGGGAAGATTGGCGGGTATAGGTTGGATAGGTAAAAACTCAATGTTAATATCTCCCAAGTTCGGTTCTTACTTTTTAATGGGGGGTTTTTTAACGGATTTGGAATTAATTCCGGATAAACCCTTTGAATACGACTTCTGCGGTAAGTGTAATAGGTGTGTAGAGGCATGCCCCACAAAGGCCATATTACCAAACAGGACAATTGATTCCAACAAATGTATTTCCTATTGGACTATTGAGTTTAAGGGGGATGAAATACCTATAAAAACCTATGGTTGGGTATTCGGATGCGATATATGTCAGGAGGTATGCCCCTGGAACAACAAATCCCCCGAAGGGGCGAATCCCTTATTGCAAAACTTGGAGTTTTTTGAGGAAATCGATGCAGAGGAAATATTAAGCATGGATGAGGAAAGGTTTTTTCAAGTGTTTAAGGGGACACCGATAATGAGGGCAAAGTTGAGGGGGTTAAAAAGAAATGTTTTAAAGTTTTTAAAGGAGGGTTAAAATAAAAAATTGCGGGGGTGGGATTTGAACCCACGACCTCCGGGTTATGAGCCCGGCGAGCTACCAGACTGCTCCACCCCGCGGTGTGAAGTGGATATTATAAGGGTGAAAAGTTTGTTGGGGGGAAGTTTATAACCCCTACCAAAACCTTTCAACCTTAAAATATTCACCTCGCCCGCGTAGCTCAGGCGGTTAGAGCGCGTCCTTGGTAAGGACGAGGTCGGCGGTTCAAGTCCGCCCGCGGGCTTTAAATGAGGATAGGTATATTGGGGTTTCAGGGTGATTTTGAGGAACACGGGAATATAATCCTTCAAATCGGGGCGGAACCCGTTTATGTTAAATACCCCGATCAACTAAAACATATAGACGCCTTAATACTTCCTGGGGGTGAAAGTACGCATTTTGCGAGGATTTTAACAAGATACGACCTGGGGGAATCCTTAAAGGAGTTTGAAAAACCAATTCTCGGGACATGTGCGGGGATAATACTATTGGCCAAGAAAATTGAAGGCGGGTATCCCGGATTTTCCCTTGAAAAGCTTGATATAACGATTTCAAGGAACGCGTACGGGAGGCAAAGGGAGAGCTTTGAGGATGAGGTTTTGGTTAATTGGGAGGGTGATGAAAGGGTTATAAATGGGGTATTTATAAGGGCTCCGAGGATAGTGGATGTTGGTAATGTTGATGTTGTAGCAAGGCTCCGCGACGGGGAAATCGTAGGTGTAAGGAAGGGTAATGTCATAGGTTTAACCTTTCATCCCGAACTTGCGGGTGAAACCTTTTTCCACGAAAAACTCCTAAACCTCAACCTCTAAGCTTCCATCCAAGAAAAGGACATCGCCGTTTCTTTTTAATGCCATTTTAATAGCGTAGGTTTTCCCCTTTAAATCCTTTAATATCCCAGGTATTTTGGGGTCTTTATGCGACGGTTTAAAAACCTCCGCATATGGATGACCTGCCACAAAAACCACAATCCCTTCTAACTTATTTAACTTTTCCAACTGTTTCCTCCCCCTAATGGTAATGGTATCCGGGTATCTGGCACTTTTGTCGTTGGGAAAGTAATAAACCGCACTCTTCAACTCAACCAACAAGCCCCTTCCATTGCCCTTAAATAGAAAGTCAAAAACCTCACCTTCAATCCTTACATTCCTTTTCACAAACACATAATCCTTTAAAAACGGAAGTAGGCCCATTGAATGGGCTTTCAAAAACATTCTTTCCTGTAAGTTTGTATCAATAAGTGTAAATTCATCGCCCTCAACCCGTGTCCCAACGATCCTGTATTTTAACCTTTTACCCTTTATCGGCATTATCAAAACATCAACACCTTCAACCAAAAGGTCAAGTAGTTTTCCCGTATTGTTTAAATGAACCCTTTCAACCTTTCCTTTTAAATCAACCTCGCAGACAAACCTGTTTAACCTTTTAATAAAAACCCCTTTGAGAACCCGAACATTATCAATAACCATAAAAATAAAAAAGCCGCCCCCTAAGGGGCGGCCAGTTTAAAGGTTTTTATCCCTTTCCTTAAAATTCGTCAAGATCGTGGGAGTGTCCCGCTCCGTTCTTCTTGGGTTCTTTTACTTCAACGACAACGGCTTCGGTGGTTAGCAACAGGCTCGCCACGGAAGCGGCGTTTTGGAGGGCAGTTCTTACGACCTTTGTCGGGTCAATTATTCCAGCCTCAAACATATCAACGAATTCTCCGGTTAGGGCGTTAAATCCTATGTTCCCGCCCCTCTCCTTTATCTCCTCAACTATCAAGGAGCCCTCATAACCGGCGTTTTCCGCTATGAGTCTTGCGGGTTCGTGTAAGGCCTTCTTAACGATCCTGATACCCAGCTTCCTGTCGGGATTCGTTTCGTTCTTTTCAAGTTCTTCAAGTTTGGGGATCACCCTAAGATAAGCCACACCTCCACCGGGGACAATACCCTCTTCAACGGCGGCTTTTGTGGCGTGGACGGCGTCCTCAATCCTGGCCTTCCTTTCCTTCATCTCGGCCTCCGTGGCCGCACCCACATATATTACCGCCACGCCACCGGAGAGCTTCGCAAGCCTCTCTTGAAGCTTTTCCCTATCGTAATCGCTCTTGGTTTCCTTTATCTGTTCCTTGATTTGCTTGATCCTGCCCTCAATCTCCTCCTTCTTACCGTAACCCTCAATGATGGTGGTGTTCTCCTTATCAACTATAACCTTCTTTGCCCTTCCGAGGTCTTCAAGCCTTGCGTTTTCAATCTTCATTCCGGTTTCTTCGGATATGACAACTCCACCGGTTAGTATGGCGATGTCCCTAAGCATCTCCTTCCTCCTCTCGCCGTATCCGGGGGCCTTAACGGCTACGACCTGTAAGACACCCCTGAGTTTGTTCACTACGAAGGTTGCCAAAGCCTCACCCTCAACATCTTCGGCGATTACTAGTAACGGCTTGCCGGTCTGTAAAACCCTTTCAAGGATGGGCAAGAGTTCCCTTACGGATGAAAGTTTCTTATCGGTTATGAGAATATAGGGTTCTTCAAGGACGGCCTCCATCTTATCGGGATTCGTCACGAAATATGGAGAGAGGTATCCCCTATCAAACTGATAACCGTTTACGACATCAACATATGTTTCCGTGGATTTACCCTCTTCAATCGTTATAACGCCATCTTTCCCAACCTTTTCCATCGCCTCGGCTATCTTCCTACCGATTTCGGGGTCGTTGTTGGCGGAAATCGTTGCAACCTGCTCTATCTCCTTGGTCGTGCTAACATTCTTAGAGAGCTTCTTTAGCTCTTCAACCGCGACCTCAACCGCCTTATCTATACCCCTCTTGACCTCTACGGCGTTGGCCCCGGTTGCTATCATCTTTAAACCTTCACGGAATATGGCTTCTGCGAGAACCGTAGCGGTTGTGGTTCCATCACCGGCCACATCCGCAGTTTTAGAGGCGACCTCCCTCACGAGTTGGGCGCCCACATTCTCGTAAGGATCTTTTAAATCAATCTCCTTAGCAACGGTAACCCCGTCCTTCGTTATTACGGGGATACCGAACTTCTTTTCCAAAATCACATTCCTACCAGCAGGCCCAAGGGTAACTTTAACCGCCTTTGCAAGCTTTTCAACACCGCTTAAAACACTCCTACGCGCCTCCTCGGTAAACCTTATATCCTTTGCCGCCATATTTCACCTCCTTTTTTACTCCTCCAATATAGCGAGTATGTCGTCCTCGCGCATTATCAAATACTCTTCACCGTCAACCTTTACCTCGCTGCCCGCGTACTTGGCGAAGAGCACCTTATCGCCAACTTTTACCTCCATAGGTATCCTTTTGCCATTTTCATCAAGCCTTCCCGGCCCAACGGCCACCACCACCCCTTTTTGGGGTTTTTCCTTGGCCGTGTCCGGGATTATTATGCCACCAGGTGTTTTTGCTTCTTCCTCTTCAAACCTCTTTACAACTACCCTATCGGCCAAAGGCTTGATCTTTACCTTGGTCTCTACCGCCGCCATATTTTTACCTCCTTTTTGGGATTTTTAACTTATGTTAACCGAACCACTCAATAATGCCAAAATTACCCCCCTTTGTCAAGTATCAAACCCAGTTGCCAATACCCCCTATGCTCAAACCCCTTACATACTCAACGGTTTCCCTAACACCATCCTCAAAGTCCCATTGGGGTTCCCACCCCAAAACCTCCTTGGCCTTTCTGTTATCGGATATAAGGTTATGAACCTCTACCCTTTCGGGTCTTATGAGTGTTGGATCTTGGACCACATTAAGCTTTTTATTCAATACCTTTCCCACAACCCCCACAACTTCCAAAACGGAGATGCTTTTACCCGTCCCGAGGTTTATCTCATCCCCTCCCTCCGTTTCCCTTTCAAGGGATAGGAGTATCCCATTTACGGTATCCCTAACAAATGTGAAATCCCTTTTTGGATTTAAATTCCCCAATAAAACCTTATCGGAATTCAAAGCCTGATATATTATCCAAGGTATTAGCGCCCTTATTGATTGCCTAGGCCCAAATGTGTTAAAGGGTCTGATTATTAAGGTGTTAAGGTTGTAGGTGTAATAAAAACTTTTAACCATTGCATCGGCACCAACCTTTGAAGCCGCATATGGGGATTTGGGAACCCTTAGAGAGTTCTCGTTTAGGGGTTCATCGCTTCCCCCGAATATCTCGCTCGTTGATGTATATACGAACTTTAAAACGCCGCTTTCAAGGGAAGCCTTTAAGATATTCGTAGTCCCCACAACATTGTTCATGGCAAAATCTATTGGGTTTTGGAAGGAATAGGGGACGGATATTTGGGCCGCCAAGTGTATAACATAATCAACACCTTTTGTAGCCCTTAAAACCGATGTATAATCCCTTATATCACCCCAAAATATTTCAATGCTCTTTAACTTTTCCCGCTCCAAAAACCTTAAATTCCCAATATAACCCGCGGAATTATACCTCAAAAAAACCCTAACGCTATAACCCCTATTTAAGGCCTCTTCAACCGTATGGGAGCCTATGAAACCGCTTGCACCCGTTATTAAAACCTTTTTCAAAGGTTGAACTCCCCCTTTATAACATTTATTTGCGCCTGTAAATTTGCCAAAAATGCGTGCATGGGTTGCCTTAAAGAATGCTTTTTGTATATGTCTTCAATAACCCTGTTTTTTATACCCTCCCAATGATCCCCGTACTCTTTAATCAAACCCTTCAAATACTCCGCATACCACAGGGTTGTTTCGTATGAGTTTTTGAGGTAATTTTTAACATTCACCTTTCCCCTTATCACCATCTCGTGGGGTAAGCCGAGAACCTCTATATCCAACGAGGTTATAAACTGAATCCCCTTTATGTAATCCCCTAAACCCGTTAAGAATTGGGGTAATATAAAGGTGTTGTTATGGTTCGGAACCCCCACCGCCTCCCCCATAACCGCAATCATCTCCGGTTCTATGACAAAGGTAATGGTATCCCTAGTATGACCGGGCGTATAATACGCGGTTATTCTATGGTCTTTTAGTTCAAGGGTTTGCCCGTCATCCAAAGGCAAAAATTCAAAGGGTTTAAATTCGTAGTTTTTGTCCTTAAATCCTACCATTTCCCCTTCCCTTAGGTTGAGTTCGTTTATGAGTTTTATCGCCCTTTCACTTGAAAAAACCCTATGAAAATACGGATGTGCGAACACCTGAGGGGAAAACTCGGTTATTACATAGGGAGCGCCACCTATGTGGTCGTAATGGGAATGCGTAAAGAAAAGCAAACTTATACCTATACCCCTTTCCCTTAAAAATTCCGTTATCCTCTTCCCCCAATATGCCGTTCCCGTATCTATTAGCAACTTTCCCCCGACAAGATAAACGAAGGCGTAAGGCCCCCCGATTATTTCAACCCCTCCAACCCTTTCGGATGTAAATGTCAAATCCCTCATTATCCCTTAGAAGTTTGGGTTTAATTCGTATTCCATCCTGTACATAACCTTTAAACCCTTGTAATCAACCTCACCAACATTAAACATTTCCTTGAACCTATCAAACAAACCCTTTTGCTTGGGGTATATTACCACCTCGTATTCATCGCCTATTTTTGCCTCTCTTTTAACATACTCAATCGCATCGAGTATCCCCCCGAATCCGTCCGCAAGCCCTATTTTAACCGCATCAACCCCACTCCAAACCCTACCCTGCGCCAACGAATGTACGGAATCTTCGGGAAGGTTTCTACCCTTTGCAACATGCCTTACGAACCTCCAATAGAAATAATCAACCAACTCCTGAGCCCTTCTCAGTTCGGTTGAGTCCATCTCCCTCCAAGTGGAATAGGCATCCGAATGGGGATAGAGTTTAACCACCTCCCTGTTCATACCTATCTTTGAGAAAAACCCACCGAGAACAGGTTTTAATCCGAAAACCCCAATGGAACCCGTAATGGTGCGTTCATCCAAGAATATCTTCCTTGCTGGTGCGGATATGTAATATCCTCCTGATGCCGCAACACCACCCATTGAAACCACCACGGGTTTCTTCTCATCGGTTAGTTTTATCTCCCTGGCCATTATATCCGATGCCAAACCACTTCCACCCGGCGAATTGACTCTTAAAACAACCCCTTTTATACTTTTGTCCTTTCTTATTTCCTCAAAAATTTCCTTTATGGTTTTACTACCCACGCTCTTACCGCCTATTAAGGGAATGGGACTAAAAGAACTCTCACCATCAACTATACTACCTTCCGCAACAACAATGGCTATTTTTGGTACATCTTTCTTCCAAGCCCTGCTATCAACCCTTTCCTCACCCTTAAACCCTATACCCTTAACCTTCTCCTTTATCTGGTCATAATAAACCAAACCGTCTATTAAACCAAACTTTACCGCCTCCTCTCCGGATAGATATCCGTAATTCTTAATAATGTTCTCCAAGGAATCCCTTGGTATTCCCTTACCCTTTGAAACCCTGTCAAGCCATACATCCCATGTGGTTTCCAAAAGCCTTTTTATCTGCTCCCTGTTTGCCTCGGAAAGGGTATCCTGTATTAAGGGTTCAACGGCGGACTTGTATTTCCCAACCCTAAAAACCTGAACCTTTATACCGAGTTTGTCAAGTGTTCCCTTTAAAAACTCAACCTCCGCATAGGGGCCTAAAATTTCAAAATCCCCTTCCGGTGCCATATAAACCTTACCAACGGAGGCAACATAATAGGAGCCGAGGCCATAACCTTCCGCAAAGGAAATTATTTCCTTACCCCTTTCTTTGGCGTATTCTAGGATTTTCCTCAATTCATCCGCTTGGGCGCTTGAAAGGCCGAAATCGGTTAGGTCAAGGTATATGGTTTTAACCCTTGGGTTATCCGCGGCTTCCTTTACGGATTTTATGAAATCGTAAAATGTTTCCCCTTTACCGAAAAACCCCTCCCTCCCATCCTCCGTATAAGATCCAACCTCGGCCTTATAGTAATAGCTTTTCAATGCGGCCTTTTCGGTAAAGGGTTTGTCAGAAACCAAAAGGCCAAAGGAGGGTTTCTTTATATCCTTTAAGGGTGAGGATAAACCCAACCTCAGCTTCGAATATGAGAGCTCAATGCCCCCGAATATTTCACCGTTATCCCTTATTTCCCCCCTTATTCCTAGGTATGCAATGGGTTGAATGTAAGCCCCCACTTTCCAGTTAAAGGTATCCCTTTTTATGTTTAAGGCATCGGCGTAAAGGGTTATGTATTCTTTGTAGGGCCTTATTCCAACCCCTGCCGAGAAGGAAGTTTTTCCATTAACTATGTTCATAACACCGCCAAGGGATAAGAAACGGTAATTTCTCAAAAGGAGGCCTATGTTATAGGATTTTGAGGTTATGTCATACCCGGCACCTATATAAACCCCACTTATGTTATAGCCGCTTGAAATCCCGTAAAAGTTTGAGTTCCCGACTCTGCCAAAGTATATGCCGGTATTAAAAAGGGAAAAATTACCTATAATTGTGGTGTCTTGGTATAGGATTGAAAATTCCCTTCCGCCGTACCCCAGACCCGCGGGATTCGCTAAGAAGTTTCCTTTATAGGCCAACGCTACGGATGAAAGTTCAAAAAAGGGGTATAACATAAAAATGGAGCGGAGGGGACTTGAACCCCCGACCCCCTGGTTGCAAACCAGGTGCTCTCCCTCTGAGCTACCGCCCCTTGAAGCGGGTATTATAAGGCTGGGAAGTTTAAAAAACCTTTACCGCCTTAAAATTCCCACTATGAAGGACATAGATGGAAAAAATTTCTACGATGAAATTAAAGAAGGAGTGGTAGTTCTTGACATATGGGCGGATTGGTGCAGACCCTGTAAGGCGATAGAGCCGTACCTAAAAGAGTTGGAGAGGGAATACCCTTCCGTAAAGTTTGTAAAACTCAACGCGGATGACTATCCGGAAATATTGCAGGATTTGGGGGTTATAAGCATCCCCACGGTTATATATTTTAAGGATGGTAAGGAGATGGCCCGTATAATCGGTGCCCATCCAAAGCATAAGTTTAAAGAAACACTGGAGGGTGTACTATGAGGCATGTTTTTAGGAAGTATGACATTAGGGGGATATATCCGGATGAAATAAATGAGGATTTTGCTTATAAGTTGGGCGTGGCGTTTGGGCACCTGTTGGACGGTTATGGTGCGAGCATTGTGGTCGTGGGTGGGGATGTCAGAAAACACACACCGCCTTTAAAAGAAGCTTTTATAAGGGGTTTAAGGCATATGGATAAGACGGTTGTGGATATAGGGACATGTCCTACACCCGTTATGTACTTTGCCGCAAAGAATATGAGGGTTCATGCCGGGGTTCAGATAACGGCAAGCCACAATCCAAAAGATTATAACGGTTTCAAAATAGTTTTGGGAGGAGATCCCTTTTACGGTGATGATATTCAAAAGTTATACGAACTCTTTTCAAATCCACACCTATCCCCAAAATACCCATACCCCAATGGGAAATTAACAAAGGCCGATGCTTTAAGCGATTATATCTCTTGGATGGCAAAGAATGTGAAAATAACAAAAGAATTTAAATTTGGTGTGGATACTGGGAACGGAACGGCCGGCCCTGTGGTGGAAAAGATTTACGGAAAGTTTAAAGGTTTGGAGTTTAAGGGGATATACTTGGAACCCGATGGGGATTTTCCAAACCACCTACCCGACCCCACGGTTCCGGAATATATAAATGATCTTTCAAAACTCGTGGTTTCTGAGGGTTTGGATTTTGGGTTTGGATTTGATGGGGATGCGGATAGGTTGGGTTTGGTGGATAGTAAGGGCAATATGGTTTTTGCCGACAAAATTTTAGCCCTCCTGGCCAAACAGGTGCTAAAAGACCTCCCCGGTTCAACGATAATAATGGATGTTAAATGTTCAAAGGGCGTGAAGGAATACATAGAATCCCTTGGTGGAAAGGTTTATATGTATAAAACCGGACATTCACTAATAAAATCAAAAATGAAGGAGTTAAACGCACCAATTGCCGGCGAGATGTCTGGGCATATTTTCTTTAATTACAGGTTCTTCGGCCATGACGATGCCATATACGCATCTTTGAGGTTTTTGGAGATGTTATCAAACGAGGATAAAAGTTTGGAAGAACTCTTACAAGAAATTCCTAATTACATTTCAACACCGGAAATAAGGGTTGAGGTTATAAACGACGAGGTTAAGTTCAAAATAGTGGATGAACTCGTTGAGGAGTTCAAAAAGGAGGGGTATCCGGTTATAGATATAGACGGTGCGAGGATAGAGTTTGAGGATGGGTTTGCATTGGTTAGGGCATCAAACACCCAGAATGTTTTGGTTTTGAGGTTTGAGGCGAAAACCGAGGAGAGGTTGGAGGAATTTAAGGAGTTGGTTTTCGGTAAGTTGAGGAGGTATGATGAAGTTAAACTTGAAAGCGCCGCGCATTGAATACTTGGGTTTGGTTCCCTATAAAGAGGCTTGGGATTTACAGAAAAGGTTGCACCAAAAGGTTGTAAATGGGGGTGAGGAGAGGGTATTGCTTTTGGAACACGATCATGTTATAACTCTCGGTAAATCTTCAAAACCCCAAAACCTCCTCTTCCCAAGGGAATATCTATTAAGCAACGGTATAGAGGTTTATGAGGTTGAAAGGGGTGGGGATGCCACATATCACGGACCCGGGCAATTGGTGGGGTATTTTATTGTGAGGGTTAAAAGCGTAAAAAAGTTGGTTGATATGGTTGAAGAGGCGATAAAAAGGGCATTGTTGGAAGTTTATCCCTTTGAGTTTTCCGAAGGGCCTCATAGGGGGGTTTGGTTGAAAAACGGGAAGAAGATAGCATCAATTGGAATGGCGGTTAAAAGCGGGGTTTCTATGCACGGTTTTGCGTTAAACTTAACGACTGATTTGAGGTTCTTTAACCTCATAAACCCTTGCGGTTTAAACCCCTCAGTTATGACTTCTTTGGAAAGGGAAACCGGATTAAAAATCCCCCCTTCGGAGTTTTATCCGATAATGGAGAGGGCTATTAAAGAGGTGTTTTAAAACCCGATGGCTACTTGAACTTTAAAAACCTCCTTTTCAAAGAGATGGGTAATACGCTGGGGTTCATCCCCAAAGAGTTGTTTATTAACGGCAAAGTATATTCCCCAAAACTGTTTTGGTTCAAAGGCTATAACGAGGTTTCCGTTTAGGTGATATGTGTCTGACACCTCATCGGCGGTATATCCAACATATGGCTTCACCGTTATGTGATAGGGGAGGTATATATATCCATAAACCTGAAAGATTTGTAGGGTATCAAGGATGGTTTCGTATTTGTTGTAAGATATTCCGGGTTGGAAAGGCCCAAGGGGATAAGAAATTGATACATCAAAACCCCTAAGGGGATAACCCAAATATTTACCGGATGAAAAGGATATTATGGCCTCTTTGTTGAGATTTATAAAATATCCAAAGGTTATACCTATGCTCTTTTGCGTTAAATCTTCAAAGGGTAAATAATCCGCGAGGTAAGGCATATAACTGTAAGATGTGTATATGCCAAAGAGGTTTAACGGAATTATCGGTGATGGAAGAATAAGAAAGTTTATGTAGGTATTCCCCCATTCGTATATTACGGGTAATTTCCATTCGTATAGTTTGCCCGTGTCCGTTTTCATGTTTGAGTAATTAAAGCCCGTTCCAACAAATAGGTTTTTGCCGTTGAAAATTTTATCGTTTGTGTAAGAGTAATAGAAACCTCCGTTTATGGATTTATATCCGTCAAAGTATAGACTAATGTAGTTTAAAGGCGTTAAAAATCCGCTTTGAACTCTGGTTAAAGAAAGATAAATGTTTAACCACTGTCCTGACCTATAAAGGTAAAGGAAGTTATACTGGGCATCTGTTGAAAAGTTTTTATAGCCTTTTAACGACATTCCCGCAGCCGTCCTATTATCGTAAAAGTTTAAACCTCCACCGAATGTAGTGGTATATGCATACAAACCGTTAACAAACGAAGCGTTTAAAACCGTATTCGGGGAAAGGTTATACTGATAATTCCCGAAATACACATCGTTAAATGTTGTATCCTTTACATAACCCAAATAAAATTTTTGGTTTTCATATGCGGAGTAGAACTTCATGCCGTATAACGGATATTCCAAATTCCTCGTCCTCAAAAGTATTGAAGGTGGTGAATAGGGTTTTCCCTCAACAAAAAACGGCCTCTTTTCGGGGTAATCAGCGGGTAACCTGTTTAGGTTAAAGGTTATAATATCTACATCCACATCTGAAAAGTCAGGCTTTGCCGTTATGTCCATCAAGTCGGATGTACCCCTTTTGTACCTAAGGGTTGCCCCTATCAAAGGTCTGTTATTCCTAACCGTGTCGAATTCCGATTCCAACCTAAAAGATGGGATTAGTGTGAAACCATATGCTCTTGGTTTTTGTATGTATTCGTAATCAAAAACCATTTTTGCATGCTTGTCGTATGTGAAATCCGGGTTATTTGTTAGCATTTGTATGTTCATGTTTGATATTATGGCCCTAACTATATTAAAACCCCAGCCGGGTGATGAAAATGGTATGGATTTGAACGGTATAAGTATCATAACCTCGTACCCCCAGTCGTATATTTTTGACAAAACCCTTGTATCGCTGTCCCATTCACCTTCCGGACTCATATCCGCAATATTTCCAAGGGGATTAACTTTTATCTGATAGATTTCGGAAACCTTTCCCCATCCGGACGGTAAAATGACAACTCCTATGAAATCCTCCTGACCTGCGGATAAGGTTTGTGCATCCCTACGCTTGGATTGTGCGTTTATTTCCTTTTGGTATAACTTTGCGTATATCACGAGTTCCTTA
This sequence comes from Caldifarciminota bacterium, assembly GCA_039802605.1. Taxonomy (GTDB): domain Bacteria; phylum Hydrothermota; class Hydrothermia; order LBFQ01; family LBFQ01; genus Caldipriscus. The sequence goes on from JBDRWW010000014.1 coordinate 19,640, forward strand.
GGAGTGTATCCTATCCACACCTTGCCGCTGTCGGAAGGGGTCGTATCCAAACTCGGATATACCGTTATGAGATAAAACGGTTTCTCCTTCTGCGCTATTTCATATATATCCTCGGGCTTTGCCAACTTAAAAGGTTCAACAATAAAAACCGAAAATATTATGTTTAGCATAATTGGCAATTCTAAGGATGTTTTGACGGATAATATCCAAAACACGATCTTTTAACATAACCCTTGCAAGCGGTATAACCAAAGTAAAATCCCAAAGCGCCAAATAGGTAAGGGATAAAGGGCAAACCCGTATTACCGCTTATAAACGCTCCTAAGATACAACCGGCGCATCCACCTGCGGCACCGCATACCGCCCCCGCGCCTTCGGAAACATAGAATTCAATCTCGCTGCTTCTATACAACCCCACACTTTGCCTTTGTTGTAATTGTCCTTCCTCGCCCTTTTCTATAGGTTTTTCTCGAGTATCTTCCTTTATTGATTTCTCCTTGTATTCCCGTGGAACTTTTGTTATGAATACAAAAACATCGTAATCCTTAAAGTTTATTTTGGCTTTTACATAGCCGAGTATTTCAACGGTGTGAATACCTTCGGGAATACCCTCAACAATATCGGCGCTATATTTTACCCCATCTATTTTGAATTCCGTTTTGGGATAAACCAGAATTGCATGAGGTTTTAAATCCTTTAACCTATTCCTAAAGCCGTTTATAAGTTCGGATGTAAATGGCAAAGATGTATCGGTTGATATAAAGTTTTTACGGCTATAATAGGGTTTAAAGACGAAAACCCTTTTGTCATCCACATCAAATATATAACCGTAATCGCTTTCGGCGATCTGGAAAACGATGAATATCATAGCCCCAAGTCTTTTAATGAGAATATAACATTTAGGTTAGCGTAAAGTATGCTGTTTAACAGGGAAAGCCTGTTCTGGGGAGGTAGGGACATATCATAGGGTATAACTATTCCCGCATCTGCGGATATTAACCTATTAAAGGAATACCTTAAACCCAAAAAGGACAAAACCGTTAGGGCATATGTGTTTTTATCATACCTATTTGAAATCGTATACTTATGGGGCTCGGTTGTATCGCTTTTATACCTCGTCCTGTAAAGTATTCTCGGCAAAGCATTGACTTCAAATATCAACTCGGTGTTCTCCCTCCAAAGATATATTAACCCCGCATATCCCCCGTAAAAGTTTAGTATTTCCTCCTTTCTGGAATCGTAAAAGGCCGGGGAATTCAAAGCGGCTTTCAGGCTATCGCAATATATTCCCGCATAACAGTTAGATGTATCGGGTAATTGTGAGGACTTTATATTTATGCCAAATTGGGCTAAGGATGCACCAACTGCAAGCGAGTATTTATCCCAATAGAATGTTAAAGGCAAGAATGCGCTAACGCCCCTTGTGTTGTATTGCCTTGTGAATTCGTAATATACCGGTTTCGGATTGTAAAGGATAAGGGTATCCGTCATACTCTGGAATGATACGGGGTTTATTTTCAATTCAAGGGCACCTTTAAAATTCTTTAAGTCTAAGAACTTTATCTTCATGGCCATTGCACCGCTTGAGGTCCCACCTGCCGAAAGGTTTGATAAAAGCCTTTCCAAGGAAAGTTTAACCTCCATTAAATCCGCCAAACCGACGGTAAATACCCCCTGCCCTATTCCGAATTCCGTCCAGTTCCCAAAAAAGGCACCACCGTAAAACCAAAATGTTCCACCTTCCAAAACCTGTCCCGTAGGTCCTATTAAGAGTTTATAAGGCCTGTAATACTTGGGCCTTTCATAAGTTTCAACCATCAGGTCTTTACCCAATCCATTCACCTTTTTCACTTCCGGAGTAATTTTTACCTTTTCTACTTTAACCTCTACCTTTGCCGTATCCCCTAATGTATCGCCCAAAGCCAAAATGCTTAAAATCATATCTCACCTCCCGGTTACCGTTGATAGGAGTATAGTTGCCTGACAAGGCTTGCAATAAGATGTTATGTCTATTCCCGTTGTATCGGCTCCGTACATATCTCCTGTATCAATAATACCGTTTCCGTTCTCATCCTTCCAAGCCTCAAAGTAATACTTCCCCTCGGGAATTTCCACTATAACCCTGCCGGAACCCCTTGACTCCCTTATAAGTGTTTGCAGGGATTTGTCCGAGTATATCCTGAACACAACATTATCCACACTGGGGTTTGATACGAGATCAACCGTGGGCAGGAGGCTTTCAGTGTACCCGCCCCCTACATAAGAAGACGAGCAGGAAAGTAAAAGCGCAAATGCTAGTACTAAAAAAAGCATTTTGTTCATAAGGTGTATATTATATAGTAGTGTTTTATATCATTCCCCCATCAACCACTATAACCTGCCCGCTTATATAAGATGCCCTATCGGAAACCAAAAAGGCAATAACCTCCGCCACTTCTTCGGGTTTCCCAAACCTCCTTAAAGCGATACTTTCAAGGTATTTTTTCTTAACCTCCTCGGGTAATCCTTCCGTCATAGGGGTTTCAATATATCCCGGCGCTACGGCGACAACCCTTATATTCCTTGAACCCATCTCCTTGGCCAAAGATTTTGTAAATGCTATCAAACCCGCCTTTGTTGCCGCATACGATGTTTGCCAAGCATTTCCAACAATTCCCACAACGGAAGAAACATTAACGACTACTCCACCTTTTAAATACTTTAAAGCGGATTTTGTTAGCATAAAGGCGGAAAACAGGTTAACCCTAAAAATGTTTTCCAACTCATCCGTGTTTAACCTTATTAAAGGTTTGTCAAGGGTTTGTCCCGCGTTGTTTATTAAGGCGTCTATCTTTCCAAACCTTTCAACGGTTTTACTAACTGTTTCTTCCGCGCTCTTATAATCCGAAATATCCGCCTTTATGATTAAATCCTCGGAAAATTCCGATTGTATTCTCTCGGTATTCCTTCCAACTAAGGATAGGTTCCAACCTTCCCTTTTTAAAACCCTTGCCGTTGCTAAACCTATGCCAGATGTTGCACCCGTAATTATTGCAACCTTCATAAGGGAGTTATTCTACCCCCGTTTTATGTTTTTGTTTCTTATAAGCTTCTTTTCTTTCGGCCGCCTCAACCAATTGGGTTAAAGTGGTTTTTTTCAAAAACTCCTTAATCTTTTCCCGTATGGGTTTATATGTGTCGTGTAATGGGCAGGGGTGATCGTCATCGCACCTCTCCCAACCTATGGCGCATTCGTCATAAACTTCAATATCGTCAAATACCTTGATGATATCCCATAATGTTATTTCCTCAGGGGGTTTTTTGAAAACAAAACCACCACCTAAACCCTTTTGAGAAGCGAGTATTTTTGCCCGGGTTAGCGCGTGGAATATTCTTGAAAGGTATGCTCTGGGTAAATCTTCCTTTTCCGCTATATCTTGCAACCTTACGCTTTCAACACCGTTTTCTATCATTTCCTTGTATAACCTTATAAGCGCCCTTATGGCGTATTGGCTTGTTTGTGAGTAAAACATGCCTTAATTATAAGGTTGTAAATTTATTTTCAAGATGTTATTTGTGGGAATCATTATTGGTTTTGCGGAAGATATAAACACCTGTCCGTCAAGGGTTTTTATAACCTCTTCCGTGCCCTCCGGATCCAAATATACAAAGGGTTCGTCCAAAACTAAAACCGGCTTATCTCCAAGTTTCTCCTCCAAAATCTTCCTCAAAAATAAAACTATTGCCAAATGTATTCTCCTCTTTTGACCCTCCGATGCGTATATCCTTACGGGCTTATCTTCAATTGTTATAAGAAACTCGTCCCTTTGGGGTCCCACAAGTGGATAACCCCTTTTTCTTTCCTCCTCTTCAAAGTTGAAGATTTCCTCCGCTTTTTGTATATTCGGCTTGTATGTTATGGAACAATCTCTCGGTAGAAATCCATAAGTTAATCCGGAGTTTAGCATATCCACAAAATTTTTTCTCGCGTTTATGATGTAATCAATATGCGGGATTAAAGCCTTATTGAAAGGTTTTATTATCTCTCCTGATTTAATGGCCAATCTCTTTTCTTCAAGTAATTTTTTAAACTCCATAAGGTGTTGGAAATAGTTTTCATCTATTAAGGATAAAGCCCAATCAAAAAACCTCCTCCTCTCCGATGGGGGGCCATCCATAAAGGCATGCTCTTTTGAACTAAAAGATAAAGCAACAAATGTTTTGAAAACTTCTTCGTATGTGCGTACCGTTCTACCATCGCTTTTATATACCTTTTTCTCGGTTCTACCCTGCTTGTCAATTTTCACATATACGGTTATATTTTTTGGGGTTTCAAACCTGTAAATCTTTGCGTTTATATAAAAATATTCTTCTCCCCACCTAACAAGGGCAAAATCCCTTACACCCCTGAAAGACCTCGGAACGGAAAGGTACGCTATGCCTTCAAGTAGGGATGTTTTCCCCGAACCGTTTGGACCAAGTATTAAATTTATACCATCGGAAAATGAATACTTCCCCTCTAAGTTTTTAAAGTTGTGAAACTCTATTTCCTTTACCCTTATACACTACCCTCCCCTTTATGCTGCCTCTCTGCTATACCTTTCTGCTTGAGCCCTCAAATCCTGTAAGATTTGGGTTATTGATTTTTCAACATCTTCGTCCTTTAACTCTTTGAGCCTTATTATGGCTTCAACTGCCGGAAGTGAGGCGATATTTTTGGGATCAAACCCTCTTTCCTTAGTATAATACATAAATATTTCAAACGCTTCCCTTATAGTTTTCGCTATTAAGTAGGTCTTCTTTGGTGAGGAAGAGGCATCTATCTCGTGGAAGGCGTTCTGTTGCAAGAAGGCCAACTTAATGATCCTTGCGGTTTCAAGAAGTACCCTTTGCTCATCCTGTAAGGCATCCGGC
>JBDRWW010000015.1:0-22220 GCA_039802605.1 Caldifarciminota bacterium
CACTATCGCAGAGTTTCGTTTCAACCCCTTATAGGTAGGCTAATAACTTTTGCAACTGGAAAAGGCACAGATTACAATGCTATCGGTTTCAACCCCTTATAGGTAGGCTAATAACACCTATCAGAAATCCCTGCAAGTGTTTGGGAAAGCAGTTTCAACCCCTTATAGGTAGGCTAATAACCCTTGGGTGGCACTCCGTCAGACTCGCCTGTCATTATTACGGTTTCCGGGTATTATAAGGGTGAAAAATTTAAAGTCAAGTGTTCGGGAACCTCCAATAGTGCAAAAACCCCCGGGGGTTGCCGAACATTTTCTGTATGGCTTTATTATTAAGAAAACCCATTTATAACGCAAAAATAATGATTTGAATAAAACGAAACGGCCTTTTTAAAAAGGGGGGTTGCCGAACATCGTATAAAAGCAATTGTAAAGGCATAAAAATGGTTTAAAACGCAAATAAAATGACACTTTTTAAAACGCAAATACATAGTCGGTTGGAACGCTATAAAATCGCCAATTAACTAATTTACAAAGATAACAAATTTTCCGGGTAAGAAAATCGGGTATTTGGAGGTATTATTCCAAGGTTTTTAGAATTTTATCATATCTTTTTAAGGCCTCTTGGGGCGATAATATACCCTTTAAAACGGGTTCCATAACCTCGGTGGCGAAATACCTCCTACCCCTTAACCAAATCTCCGTTTTTGGTTCATAAGTTGCCCTTTCAATCTGTTTAAACACGGGTATCAATTCTTCTGGAGCGAGGTTGATTTTGGTTATAGGTGAATAACCCGTTTTCGAAGCCCAAAACATCTGAATACTATCCGTTAAAAACAGACTTACAAAATTAGCCAACTCTTTGTACTCTTCTTGCCTATGCCCTTTAAAAACCGTTAAATTCGTTCCCGAGATAACAACAGAATCGTATTTATCAACGGGTATAGGTGCAATCCCCATTTTAAATTTTACCTTGGGTTTCATAAAAGCATATGATACCGATGTGGCCCAAATCATTAAAACCCTTTGTGATGCAAAATCGTCCTGATGACTATAACCCGAACCCAAATACGCACACGAATCAACCAAAACCAAATTCCTTAAATAATTTAGCGCTTCCAAACCTTCCGGAGAGTTAAAGTTTGTTTCCTTCCCACCCTTTTGTTTAAAAATTGTATAGAAAATCCAAGGGTCTATTGAAAAGGCAAAACCCCATATACCCTTCCTTTTGGCATTAATGCAAACTTCCCTCAATTCATCCCATGTCTTCGGAATATTCAAACCAAGGCTGTCCATAAGGTTGGCATTGTAAAAAATAACCGGAACACTTTTGTTAAAGGGGATTGAGATTAAAACCCCCTTGTATTTAACCTCTTCCAAAAGTTTTGGATGTATCTTGTTTATGATGCTATCCGGCAAAAGGCTATCTATGGGTATAACCAACCCTTTATTGTAAAACTCAACGGACCATGAAGGGAATGTTTGGGATATTAAGGGTAATCTTTTTGATATGGCGAAAGATATAAGCCTTTGGGATAGCGTATTATAATTCCCGAGATTTACCTCCTTTAAGTTGGTCTTTGAAACTATATAAGATAACGCATCACCCAGAGGGCCACCCATGGCATGCCAAAATTGATAATCCGTATTGGGCTTTTGACAACCCAAAATAAGGAGTATCAATAAAACCCTTCTCATAATTCTCGGTTTTATAATGGGCTTGGGATTATACGGTTGCTTGGCATAAGGCATTACCGCCATATAATACCCACCTATGAAGAGGATAGCAATTCTGTTAATCGTAGGGCTTTACTCCTGTACCACGGCGGGTGAGAAAAAACCAAAAATCACCCCGGAAGAGGCGAGGGATTCCCTGAAGGTTTGGTATGCCATAGGCAAAGATTACCTTGTAAAGGCAGAAGATAACAGGGCACAATACGATGATGCCATTAGAAATTTTAGGAAGGCTTTTTATTATGCCTCGCAGATACAGGACAAAAAGGACACGCTTTTTAAACTCCTATTGGTGGATTATGCATATGCATTTTTGAGGAACAAACAATTGGATTCAGCGGAATACTATTACAGAAAACTTATAGAGGCCGATTCCACGGATACGAGGGGATGGCAGGGTTTGGGATTTTTGTACGGTATAGTGAATAAAGATTATGGAAAGGCTGAGGAGTTTTACAAAAAGGCTTTAACATTCTCTCCGGATGATCCGGATGTTTTATTCGGCTTGGCAAAGGTATACGAACTCTCCGGAAGGCAGGATAAAGCCAAAGAGATATACGAAGAGGCCATAAAGAAGGATTCGCAAAACTTTGCGTTAAACAAATCTTATGGGAATTTTTTGTTTGAGGCGGGTAATTATAAGGAGGCTATAAAGTATCTTGAAAGGGCGTATAATCTATCCGAGAAAAAGGATGACAAAAAACTCTTAGAGATGCTGGTAGATGCGTACAGAAAGGCTTGGTATAAAGATAAATCCACAGATATGAAAAAGGCCTTGGAATATGCAAACATTTTAGTCTCTTTGGAACCCGACAACTATTCCTATTACTTAAAGCGTGCGGATGTATATGAGGCGTTGAAGCAACTTAAAAAAGCGATTGAGGATTATAATAAGGCTTATGAATTAAATCAAAACGCGAAGGCGCTTTTGTTAAAACAGGCGTTTTTGTACAACGACCTCGGCAATAAGGCCGAGGCTGAAAGGTTGGCCAAAGTGGTGGCTATGGATAAGGAGATAGAAGATAATATACGGGCATCCGCATGGGCATTAATAGGCGATATAAGACAAAATGAGGCCATAAGCCTTTACAATTCCAAAAAATACGAGGATGCCGTATCTACATTTGATAGCGCTTTGGCGGCTTATCAGCAAGCCCATTTATTGGGCGATCAGAAGTGGAAAGATTATGCAACAAGGCAAATACAAAGGGTTCAGGCCTTACGCACAAAGGCCTGGCGTAAATGGAAGAGGATCGACTGATGTATTGGTTTTGAATGTGGCTTATGAGGCCATAGGTTTAACATCCATTAGAAGGGCTATAAACCTTTTGCTGAAAAACAAAGCCGAAAGTTTGGTAGTCTATGATAGAAAAATAAGGAGTGCAAAATTGAGTATTTCGGTTCCGAGTGTTATAAGGTTGAAGTATTACATAAGGCCTCTATATAAAAGCGCGCATCCAACAAAGAGAAACATTTTTATAAGGGATAGGTACCGCTGTCAGTATTGCGGTTCGGATAAAGATTTAACCATAGACCACATAATCCCAAAGGTTAGGGGTGGTAATGACACTTGGACCAACTTGGTATGCGCGTGCAAAAAGTGTAATAACAGAAAAGGGAACTTAACCCCGGAAGAAGCGGGAATGAAACTCCTATCAAAACCCAGAAAACCGTCATATGTGGAACTTATGATATTGTCAAAGAGGGAGATACCAGAGGAATGGATGGAATTTCTTTACTTCAAGCCCTAAGGTTTATATTTATTCCCGCATACCTCTTTGGTTTGGGTTATTTGGTATCAAAGTTTTTGTTAAAAAGGGGGGATTTCACATCATCGGTTTTTTTGTCCCTTTCAATTTGGTCGGTTATAGGTTGGTTTTCCTTCGGGTATTTGGAATATATAACTTGGATTTTAACCCTTATCGGTTTTTTGGGATTGTTTATCGGTATTAAGGATTTAATCCAGGATAAGGAAAACTTATTGGGGTTTTTGTCGGCCATATTTTTGAGATTTTTGGCGGTTTTACCTTTAACATTCCCCTACGGAAACGACACAATAATGCATACATATACCACATACACCATCGTAAAGCATGGCGGATTTTTCCCAAACTTTGAACCCTTTGGATTTGGAGGTATGGGGAGTTTTAATCTGGGTTTCCACTTTATTTCGGCAACTTTGAGTTATATAACGGGTTTAAGCGCTTTGAATTCCGTAATATTGGCCGGATACATATTTTGGGGGACATATTTCTTGGCCATAAATACCTTCATTAAAGATTGGAAAATTTCACTGGTTATAGCATTTATAACCCTTGGCCCATCAACATTTATGGCTTGGGGTGGATTTCCAACCCTAGCCTCCGTCTCCTTTTCCATATACGCCTTTTCGTTATCGGGAACCCTTTCCTTACCCTTTTGGATGGCTGCATTTTCAACACATTTTATTCCCGCATCCGTTGCCTTTTTATCATACCTCATTTCCCGGAGAAAGGATATAAACAGAACATTTTTGTTTGGCCTATTAATCTTTGCCGCAATTCTTTCACCGCAGTACTTTGCAATCTTGGGGCAAAACTCGTCCTTAGAGCCCTATGAAAATAACACATTAAACATCTTTGTAAAGGATACATTTATAAAACCGCTAATATTTAATTTTGTGTATCTGCTGTTGGCGTTTATTGGGTATAAAAAATTTGACGGATTAAAGGAAAAATTGCCCCCTTGGGTAATCCTCTTACCCATCGTATTCGGTGTATTATCTTACCTCTGGGCGATTTTTGATTTAAGGCCCCATCACATAAAAAGTTTTTATATGGGGAGGATGTTTGTACCTATCATCATACCGGCATTTTTCGGATTAAAGTGGGTAATTCAAAGGTTTAAGGTTTTGTATATTCCCATATTCTTAGTCGGTTTAGCCTTTGTTTATAAGGCTCACGCAAGGTATAAAAAAGATCCAAATATATGGTCTTATGTATCCACATTCAAAGCGGATACCCTTTGGGCCTATGTGATGTACGGGACGGAAGAATCTTTTCTTCCAGCCTTTGGTACTCCGGCATATTATTCGCACTACATAATTACACATCTTCACGATGTAAGGGTGTTTGCCTCAAAAAGGAAATTCGGGTATGTCTTTTTACGGGATAAAGAAAGAAACAAAAGAGTTTTAGAGGTTGTTAAAAAGGATGGAATCCTTATAAGGGATTTCGGAAAGTTAAAGGTTTATAAGCTCAAAAAACCGGTTATGGGTAGTTCCCTTATCCAATAATAACCTTTGCGAGGATAAAATAGGTTGAATATGTTATAGCATCACCAAATGTCGTAATAAAAGGTACATCCGCGCCCGCCGGGTCTATTCTTAAACTGCGGAGTATTAAAGGTAAGATTATGCCTACGGTTGCGGCCGTAATACAGGAGACGGCCGATGCGGTTCCCACGACAAAGGCAAGTTTCAACCAAAAGTTTCCCCTTATTAACGAGATTAAGAACATCCCAAAGCCCACGGCAAAAGCTAGGAAGATTACCGTAGCAAATTCCTTAAAGAAGACATTTAAAAATCCCCTAAAACTCCTCTCAATTTCCCCCGTTGCTATCGCCCTAATGGTAAAAACCGATGACTGAGAACCTATTATTCCCGTAGTATTCGCGAGGTTTGGCAAGAAAAAGACCAATATCGGTATGTGTGCTATAACACTTTCAAAACTGTGTAAAACCCATCCGGATACGTTTCCCAAAATTATCATAACCACCAAAGGCAAAAATCTCTTTAAAAACCTTTCCTTCAAAGATTGTGTAAAATATCGGGCTTCCGGGTCAATCATACCCACAACCCTGTATATCTCTTCGCTTGCGGATTCCTCAACAACATCCAAAATATCATCAACGGTAATTATTCCTAAAAGCCTATTACCTTTATCCACAACGGGTAAAGCAAACAAATCGTAATCCGATATTATTTTTGTGGCGAGTTTTATATCGTCATAAGCGGAAACCGTTGGTGTTGATTCAACCAAGTTTATTATCCTTTCATTGCTATCGTGTTTGATCAATTTCGTAAGCTTGACATAACCTTTTAGTACATCATTTTTGCCCAAAACATATATGTTAAGCATCAATTCGTCCGATATGTCCAGGCCCCTAAGCTTATTTATTACATCTCCAACGGTATCGTCGTCATAACAAGATACAAAATCGGTACTCATGTACCTACCGGCTGAATTCTCTGGATAGTTTAAAACCCTAAGGGCTATATCCCTCTCCTCTCCGGGTAATAGGGATATTATAGTTCTAACCATTTGTGGCGGAAGTTCTTCAAACAATGCGGTTCTGTCATCCGGGTCCATTTCCTCAACTATTTTGGCCAACTGCTCATCCGTAAATCCCTTTAAAATCTTTTCCAAATTTGGCCCCTCAAATAACGATAAAACCTCGGCGGCCTTTTCGGTATTCAAAAGTCTTAAAAGTATTATGGCCTCGGATGTTTCAAGGTTTTCTATAATGTCCGCTATTTCCGCCGGATGCAATTCGTTTAACAGTAATTTTATTGCCTCAAACTCTTTTGTCCTTATATGCTCCTTTATCTCCGGAAGTAAAAGATTAACGATGTTCATAGAGGTTCAAGATCCGCCAAAAAGTGCCTTAAATATGGGGGTTCGTGTGTTATCCTATAACCCCTCAAAGCTTCCTTTCGGTCATAAACCCTCGCCAAAACATCAACAACATAGTCCATATGACTTTGGGTGTACATCCTCCTTGGGATTGCAAACCTGACAAACTCAAATTTCGCCCTATCCTTAAACATTAAAGAACCCACTTCAACAACCCTAACCCCCCCTTCTCTATAAACCTCAACCGCCAAGGAATGGGCTGGGAATTGCTCCTTTGGGATATGTTTTAGCTTTTCCGAAACCTCAATATATGCCGCATGACCTCCGGGAGGCAGCATGACATCCCAACCGACCTCCTTTAACCTTCTGGTCAAGTATTCAACCTGTCCCGTCCTGTATTCAAGATACCTTTCATCCCTTGATTCCAATAAACCTACCGCAAAACTTTCCAAATCCCTACCGGAAAGCCCGCCGTAATGTATAAACCCCTCCCATAAAACGAGTAATTCCTTGGCCTTTAAGGTTTTATCGGGGTCTTTAAACGCCAAAAATCCCCCCATGTTTGAAAGCCCATCCTTCTTTGCGCTCATAAAGGCACCATCACAATACTTAAAGGATTCCCTAATTATATCCTTCACCTCCCAATCCTTATATTTCGGATTCCTCTTTTTAACGAGGTAGGAATTTTCCGAAAGCCTACAAGCATCTATTATTAACGGAACACCGTACCTCTTGCAAATGTTATATGCCTCTATTAAATTATCAAGGTCAACGGGTTGCCCTCCCCCCGTATTGTTGGTCATAACCATAACCACAAGGGATATGTTTTCACGGCTTAGAAGGCTTTCAAGTTCTTTAAGGTCTATGTTCCCTTTAAACGGATGGTTTTCTTCAAGGCTTTTTGCCTCGGGTATAGGTATATCGTATATAACCGCACCATAACTTTCAAAGTTTGCCCTCGTCGTATCAAATAGGGTGTTTGAAACCACCTTGGCACCCTCAAAAAGGAATAGAGATGCTATTATCTTTTCGGCAGCCCTTCCCTGATGCACGGGTATTGGGTCCTCAAAACCGGAATATTCGTATATTGCTTCTTTTAGTTTAAACCAACTTCTAGGTCCTGCATAGGATTCATCGGCCACCATCATTGCACCCCACTGCTCTTGGGAAAGCGCCCCCGTTCCCGAATCGGTTAGAAGGTCTATAAAAACCTTCTCCGATGGGATTTTGAAAAGGTTGTATTTTGCCTCCTTCAATATCCTTTCCCTTTCCTCCTTATCTGGAAGGCTTATAGGTTCAACCACTTTAATCCTAAAAGGTTCAACCGGGTGTCTCATGGGTTTGATATTTTAACGATGTTTTATTGCCAAAATATTAACGCCCTTAAAATTCCCAAATATGACGGAAAAGGAAACCGTTATAACCCTTGAAGATGTTAAAGCAAATCCAAAGGTCAAAATCTTAATCCAACGGGCGGATAAAAACCTTGAAATGTTGGGTTATACCGAACACGGCGAGAGACATGTCTCTTGGGTTGCAAAGAACGCCGGCAGGATTATGAGAAAGTTAAACTATCCGGAGAGGAGGGCACAATTGGCGGAAATAGCGGGTTATCTACACGACATAGGGAATGCGGTTAATAGGGTTGGGCATGAGAGTATAGGCGCTTTACTAGCTAAGGATATACTTTTGGAAATGGGTATGCCCTTTGAGGAGGTTTTGGAGATAATGGCCGCTATTGGAAACCATCACGAGGAAAGCGGTTATCCGGTTTCGGATATCGCGGCCGCTTTAATATTGGCCGATAAGGCCGATGTGCATAGAACGAGGGTTAGACCCCAAAATAGAACCCCCTACGCTTTAAGTGTGGATATACACGATAGGGTTAATTATGCCGCAACGCTTTCAAGGATAGAGGTGGATCCCAGCAGCCGGATAATAACCTACAACATTGAAATAGATATAAACATATCGCCGGTCTTTGAGTACTTTGAGATTTTCTTAAACAGGTTGACAATAGCCAGAAAGGCGGCTGTGGTTTTAAATAGCGAATTGCACCTTTATATAAACGGCTTAAGGGTTGCATGACGGATACGCATTGCCATTTAAACGACGAAAGGTTCAGCGGGGATTTAAAAGAAACCATAAAAAGGGCTTTTGAGTGGGGTGTTAAAAGGATTGTGGTTGTTGGATACGATATAAAATCATCGGAAAAAGCTGTAAGAATATCCGAAGAGTTTAACGGATTGTACGCAACCGTTGGATTACACCCCTACGAGGCGGTTAATTATGGCGAGGGCGATTTAAAGTTTATAGAAGGTTTTTTAAAACATCCAAAGGTGGTAGCCGTTGGAGAAATAGGTTTGGACTATTTCAGGGGGCCCGATGATAAAAACGCCCAGAAGGGGCTTTTTATACAACAAATAGAAATCGCAAAGATTTACAAAAAACCCGTAGTTTTACATGTTAGGGATGCCTTTGAAGATGTTTTCTATATTGTTAAAAAACACCTCGATGTGAATTTTGTTTTCCATTCCTTTTCTTTTGGAGAAGAAGAGATGAAGAAAATCCTACCATTTGAAAACCTTTATGTCTCATTTTCCGGTATGATAACCTTCGTTAAGGATGTAGAGAAGGCGGCAAAGATTTCCCCAAAAGATAGAACCCTGGTTGAAACCGACAGCCCATACTTGGCACCCGTTCCCATGAGGGGAAAGAGGAATGAACCCGCGTTTGTTAAGTTTGTTGTGGAAAAACTTGCAAAAATTTGGGGCATTTCTTTTGAAGAGTGTGAGAAGATAACGGACGAAAATGCAAGAGGGGTTATGGGTTTTAGTTAAGGTTGTGCTGCTTATAGTTTTTCTCGCTTTGTCTTTTATAATATCCGGAAGTGAGGTTGCTTATTTTTCGGGGCATTCCCCTTCAAATTTGGCATATAGGAGAACCTTCGGACTTTTAATAACAATTTTGGTACTCAATAACATCTCAAATTCCTTTATATCTGGTTTAACATCCGAAATTATACCCATATCGGGTGTCGTTATTTCTCTGATTTTGACGGTTGTTATAACATTAATCGGCGAATTATTACCCAAAAGGTTGGCCCTAACATATCCAAAACCCTTTATATCATTAACCCATTGGATGTACGATATCCTAACCCTGCCGTTTTATTGGGTAAAATTGAGGTTTCACAGGGCAACCGTTAGGATAACAAAACATGTGCTAATAGATAGTTTTGCCGATATATTGTACCATTCCGAGATTTCAAAGGATGAGAGGATTTTACTCGCAAAAACCATATACGCAATACATTCAAGGGGGTACGCGGTTATGATACCTCTAAGCGGTATAACCATGTTAAAAGCCGAAACCCCCGTATCCGTTGCTAGGGAAGAGTTGGAAGGTTATCCTTATGAGTTTGTACCCATTTATTTTTTCACAAGCGATGAGATTATGGGGTTTGTCAAGTTTGAAGACATTTTAAGCTTTCCGGAAGATATACCGGTTATGGATTTGCCTTTAAAAAAGCCCAAATTCGTACCGATAATGGTTAGATTCCCAATAATTCTAGACGAAATTGAAAAGGAGGGTATTATCGGTTTGGTTGATGAATACGGAACATTAAGGGGTTTTGCGTGCAAAAAAAGCGTTGAAAATTGGTTAATCCACGACGACAACAGATTACCATTAAACATATCGTTAATGGAGGTTTTCCTTTTAACGGGAAAGGAAATCGGGCCTATGGATTGGGATATTGCGGATCTCTTTCAGTATTCACTTGGAAGGCCCGTTCAAGAAGGGGATAGCTTGGACGTTGAAGGTATAAGGTTGTTGTACAAGGAGAACGTTGTTTATATCATCCCTTTACAAAAGTGGCGGTTATAACGGCCTCCGCAACCAAATCTTTATTAACATATATTTCCCCCTTTGCCTTTGCGAACCTTCCACCAAACCTTATCAAATAAACATATACAAAGAGGGTATCTCCGGGTTTTACAACTTTCTTAAACTTTACATCCTCTATACCCACGAACAGCGGTATTAACCCCTCTCCCTTTATCCTTTCCATTAAAACCGCCCCCGCAACCTGTGCCATGCATTCAACCTGCAATACCCCCGGCATTACGGGTTCCCCCGGGAAGTGTCCATTAAAGAACTCTTCGTTTATGGTTATATTCTTTATCCCAACGGCCCTTTTATCGTCAATATGGACTATTTTATCAACCAAAAGGAAGGGGTACCTATGGGGCAGTTTTTCCATTATCCCCTTTATATCCATCTCATCCCCCCATATTCCCCTTTCCGCAAGAAGTTTTGAAAATTCAACATGGTGTTTGTGGGAACCTTTAAAAACTATAAAATGGGCGTTTATAAAAATCCCGCTCAAAGAGAGATCGCCGATAAAGTCAAGGATTTTATGCCTAACGGGTTCATCCGGAAACCTCCAATGCTGTCTTTCCCCTATAACTAAGACATTGTCCAAATTTCCACCCTTTCCAAGACCCCGATTTAAAACGCTTTGAACCTCTTCCTTAAAAACAAATGTCCTAGCGGGTGATATATCGGTAATGTAGTTTTCAAGGGAACATTCATAGAACTGGGAAAAACCAAAATCCGGAAAGTTTATACCGTATGAAACCTTAAAGCCGTTATAGGGTAAGGCCATAATCTTGCATCCGTCGTTTTCGTATTCCAAAGGGTATTTTAAATTATAAACCTTACCCCCAATTTCTTCCGAGTTCTCAATTATTTCCTCTGAGAATATTTTACTTGAACCGTCCAATGCGGGTATTTCCGGACCATAAACGATAATTTTTGCCCCCTCAACCCTCAAACCGTACAGTGCGGAAAGCAAGTGTTCTACGGTCTTGATCTCCACCCCATTTTTCCCTATGCTAACATTCCTATGTGTATCAACGACATTTTCATAAGTTGCGGGTATTTCCAACCCATCTTTTACGAATATGTACCCCCTTTCATAAGGCTGGACTTCTACAATGGAGTTTTCCCCGGTGTGTAATCCCTTTCCCTCAAATTTTATAATATTCTTTAACCTCCTCATTCCGAAAATTGTAAGGGGGAAGGAGTATTAAACGAACATCTTATCCGGATTGAACAGGTTCTCCGGGTCAAAAACCCCCTTTATGGCTTTCTGTAAAACCAAAAGGTGTTCCCCTTGCTCTTTTAAAAGGTGCTTTTTCTTCAACAAACCTATTCCGTGTTCCCCCGCCGCGGTTCCCCCCAGCTCCCAAACCTTTTCTATAACCATATTAACCGCCTTTTCCATTAAATCCTCCTGACCGTTTTCGTAAAGGATATTAACATGGATATTTCCATCAGCGGCGTGTCCGAAATTGGTTATCATCAAACCCGTTTCCCTCTCAACCCTTTCCGTATAAGATACCAAATCCGCAATTTTACTCCTTGGGACAACGACATCCTCATGCCTTATAAGTTTTCCAAAACTTTCAAGGGAGGGTAAAACCTTTCTCCTCGCATCCCATAATTTGGCCCTTGTGCTGCTATCCTCTGCAACAAAGACATCTATTACTCCCCTTTTCTCGAAGATTTCGTAAGCCCTTTCCACCTGTCCTTCAAACTCTGGGCCAAACCCGTCAAATTCCACCAACAAAAAGGCCCCGGTATCCTTTGGTAAAAAGGGCGCTATTTTTTCCCCAACGGCTTTAATGCATTTGTTATCAACCAATTCAATAGCCGTTGGGAAAAGGGAGCTTTTTATAATCTCGGAAACGGCCTCCCCAGCCTTAACCTCATCCGGAAAGGCCGCAAGAAGCGTATATACTTTTGGGGGTTTTGGTATTAGCCTTAATGTTATTTCCGTTATTATCCCTAGTGTTCCCTCACTTCCCGTAAAAAGCATAGGTAAATCGTACCCAACAACCCATTTCTTCGTCCTCTTGCCCACCCTTATCCTCTCGCCGTTTTTTATAACAACTTCCAACTCCAAAACGTAATGCTTTGTTGTGCCGTATTTAAAGGCTTTTGGACCCCCGGCGTTTTCCGCCACATTTCCACCTATCGTGCAACTTTCAAGGCTTGCGGGGTCTGGTGGATAAAATAGGTTAAACCTTTCTGCCTCCCTTATTATATCACCCGTTATAACCCCCGGTTCCACGGTTATTGTTAAGTTCTCCGTATCAACATCCTTTATCCGGTTCATCCTATCAAATGCCAAAACAACCCCTCCTTTCACCGGTATTGAACCCCCACTCAGAGATGTACCCGTTCCCCTAGGTGTTATAGGGATTCTTTCGGAATATAGGATTTCTACGGCCTTTATAACATCTTCCGTACTTGTGGGATGTATAACCAATGAAGGTATAACCCCCGGATGGTCGGAAGAGTCCCTTGAAAACATTAACAAATGTTCGTAATCGTCCCTAACCTTATCCTCTCCAAGGGCAAGTTTTAATTTATCCTTGTAATCCATTCATTTTACAAAGCCCGCGGAAATATATCCGGTGGTAAAACCCAAACCCGCGCCGAGGATAACATCCGAAAGCCAATGCCTGTTAAGGTATATCCTCGCAAGTCCAACGGATGTTGCCAAGGTAAGGGATGAAAACCTTATGAATTTATTATCCACCCTCCTCCAAACCACACCCGCAACCGAAAAGGCTACGGCGGTATGGCCGGATGGTAGGGAATTGTAGTCGTCTTTAAGGTTAAAGGGAGAAAACTCGTATGGGCCCTTATTTAAATAAGGCCTTGCCCTTCCAAAGAGAACCTTTAAGGCAACGGTTGAAATCCCGGATGTTGCAAACCCCAAAATTCCCGCCTTTGATAGGTTTATAATGGCCGTATCCCGTTTAACATAACCGTAAGCTCCAAATAAAACCAATGCGGACGAAACAAACAAACCATCTCCGGCGTAATTAACGGTTTTAAAGAAATGGTCGTTATAGGGGTTTTGGTGGTTTTGGAAGGCTTTTTGTACGGGTTCGTCAAAATATAGGATTGAAACGGGCGTTAAAACCGTAGAAATACCCAAAAAATACCACTGCATAAAGGGATAGGGGGGCAAAGCCCCCTATTTTTACCTTACGATTACCGTAATCTCCTTACCGTTAAACTTTACTATGTATGCACCCCTTGGTAGGTCTATTGTTTTTGAACCCTGTAAGATACCGAACCTTATGAGTTTCCCATTAACCCTGTATATACGGTATTCACCGTTGCCATTTATGGTTATGCCACCCTTTGAAGGATAAATACCCAGGTCTATATTCTTTACGGGAATCTCGGATATTGCCGTTGGGGTTGAGAAGAAGTGATAGTCGTACCTTATATCAAAATCGCCAACCCTCCTGGCCCAAGATACATGTAAGAACTGTTTGCTTGAAACGGTATCCTCGGGTCCTGTAATAACGGGATGCCAGGTTATAAGGGTTCCATGGGCGTATGCGGAATCGTTAATTGTTCGCCTGCTTACCCAGGTACTTCCGGACAAATTATGCTTTGCAACCAGGGCATAGGCGGTGTCCGTTAAACTGTCAATGAGTGTTTCTTTATCGAGTTTCAGCATTGCAACCCATACGGAATCCGCCGCAAACGCAACCGTTGGCCATAATTCGTCATCAAGAGAGGCACCGCAACTGTATCGTGTAAACGATGTGCCGGCATTCGTACTGTATTGCATATCGCAGTCGTAATCCGTGGAAGAATATGGATAAGTATATACGACCGCTAAGTAAGGGCCTCCCCTCCTACCCTTTATATGGGGGAAATAACCCCTTCTGAATGTGGCACTGCGTGCGGTCCAAGATGAACCAAAAGGAGAACCATCGGCAAGGAATACCGTATCGTTTGAGGTGTATGCTATAAAGAGCTTTGAAGTACCACTATAAAAGTATTCTATGCTTAACCTTTGGACATTAGGGGATGTACCCGCGGAGTAGGCTATACCTCCGTAAGATGTGAAAGTCGTTGTATCCGGGTTCGTTATCCTAACAAACATAACGGAATCCTTATTATCATTCCAATACGCGAAGTATATCCAATAACCGGTTGAGAACTGTTCGTAATCCGAGGTTATAACCGTTGCCCTTTCGAGGTCGGAGGAAGTGGATATATAATACAGGTATGTTGAAGCGGTAGATCGGTCTATTTTTAAAATCCTCGGGTCAATATCCGTGGAACTATAGTATTTACTAAATCCCACAAAGATATATCTGCCCGTAACGGTTATTGAAGGGTCCATAAGGGGACCACCACCGGGATATTCGTAAGAAACCCATTGAGTCCAATTTATCGTAGGTGTTGCCCAGTCTATGGTACCTTTATAAACTATTATGCTATCGGGCTCCTTTATAACGGCGGCGAAAAGGGTATCGCTATTCGGATCCTTTGCGACATCGTGGTATTTTTCATCCAAAGAAGAACCGGCAAGTGTCAGATCATAACTCTCCCAAAGGGGTTTATATGAAGAAGGTGGGGAGAATGGGTTTTTGCGTTGTAGGTAAATCCTATCCTTCAAATCCCCTAAGACGCGCATCTGCCCGTTGTCTATAACCCTACCCTTTCCCCTTGCTAGTTCTGCCGCTTGATCGTTCAGACCCATTCTACGCAGGTTTTCCACCTGCATTTCCGTAACCGTGACCCCCTTTACCTTGGCCACGGTTATCTCCTGCGGCACGGCTTTATCGGATATCAGTAATGCTATCAGCATAACCGATGATTATAAGGGTGAAATGGCTAAATGGGAAAATTTTTAGTCGCCTATTTTTATGGTGAAAACGGCCTCGTTAAACCCCAAAGATTCCAAAACAACCTTAGGTTTTTCCGCACCAAGGCGCTCCAAAATACCCTCTATGAAACCTAAGGTGGATTCCCAGAAGTTCTTATATGTGTTTATCCTGTATGGGCTTTTAACATATAGGTGGTATATTTTGTTTTTTTCAACCGTTTCACCCCTCCATTCCAAGCCCTCGACAAAATGCGATGATATTTTTGATGCATTTATTATGGCATCCTCATAAGAATGCATGCTTTCGTTAAAAACGGGTTTTAGCATTTCGTATATAACATCGAACTTTTTTCTGCCAATATCCTTTAAACTCAAACCCGTTTCCTTGCTAACACCCTCCAAAAAACCCTCATAAAAATCCGCCAAATATAGTTGGGTTATTACCGGCTTTTCAAAAATACCCCTGGTACTCCTTTTAATGTTTTTCAAAACCTTATAATAACCCTCTTTTCCATAGGTTTCAAACACCATACGGTTTAAGGCCTTTATAAGGACACCTTTAACTTTTAACATAAGGTGGGATTATAAAGCCGTTTTATTTCTTAGAACATTTGGTGTGCGGGAATAGGAGTAAAGGTATAGCTGCGCCAATGCGGAAAGGTTTCCATACCTTCGCCTGTAAAAGTCCCCTATCTCGTTATAGGTTTTTT
Organism: Caldifarciminota bacterium; assembly: GCA_039802605.1. GTDB lineage: Bacteria > Hydrothermota > Hydrothermia > LBFQ01 > LBFQ01 > Caldipriscus. The sequence goes on from JBDRWW010000015.1 coordinate 15,765, forward strand.
CGGTAAGGGATGTGTATTCCAAGCCGTAAAAGTTCTTGGAAACCTTTAACATATGGGTGTCCAATGGTACAGCCCTACCATTCCCAAGACCGTAGGCCAAAACGCAATCCGCTATTTTATTTCCAACACCGGGGAGTTGGGTTAAATATTTCCTCCTCTGATAGTAATCATCCGGTAATTTATTCCAAAAGTCGGGATTTTCGTATAATATCCTTGCAACCTCTTTTATCCTCAAAGCCTGAGCCTTGTACTTCAAAGGCAATGTTTGTAAGAATTCATCATCGGCATCCTTTAAAACTTCGGGTTTCGGAAATTTTGGAATTCCGTCTTCAATTTCCCCGTATTCTTTACTCAAAATCCAAACCCCCTTTGCTATATTCTCTACCCTGTTCTGGGCTGATAGTATAAAGCACAACAGCGTTTCCCAGGGGTCCTGTTTCATAAGCCTTAAACCCTTAAACTTTTCTAATGCTTCCAATAGGGGTATATCCCGGTTCCTTTTTGCCTTTTCCCTCAACTCCTCCAAGTTATCCCTTAAGCCGAAAAGTTCGTAAAAAATGTCTATATCCCCCTTTTTCAAAAAGACCTTATTACCTTCCTGCTTTAACGCCCAAACCCTATTGTGGGATACACCCCACCAAAAACCGCTTTCATCGGGTTTTCCGAAAGCAAAGTCCCCATTTCGAAAACTGCCCCAATAAAACGTTTGACCACTCGTTAAGGTTAATCCTACATCAAATAAACTCCTCAATCGGATGGTAATCAAGGTTAAAAGCCTCCGCTACGGCTTTATGGGTTATATAACCTTTTACCAAATTCACGCCGCGCGCCAATGCCCTATCACTCCTAACCGCCTCCTTCCAACCCATATCAGCAAGTTTTATGACATACTTCAAGGTGGAGTTCGTTAAGGCAAACGTTGATGTTCTTGGAACCGCACCGGGCATATTGGCAACGCAGTAATGGACCACACCCTCTGCGACGAAGACCGGATCCTTGTGGGTTGTGGGCCGTGAAAACTCGGATATTCCACCCTGATCAATGGAAACATCCACAAAAACCGCTCCCTCCTTCATCTCCCTTAAAACATCCCTTGTTAAAATTTTCGGGGCTTTCGCCCCGGTTATTAGTACGGCCCCTATTACCAAATCCGCATTTTTAACCGCTTCCCTTATTGTATATTCCGTTGAGAAGAGGGTTTTTACATTTGCGGGTATGATCTCTTCCGCTTTCCTCAATTTCTCAACATTTATATCCATCAATGTGACATCCGCACCCATACCCGCTGCAACAACCGTTGCGCTCATTCCAACGGTACCCGCTCCTATTATTACAACTTTGGCGGGTGGAACACCGGGAACCCCACCTAAGAGAACCCCTAACCCCCCTTGGGGTTTCTCCAAATATTTTGCACCCTCCTGTGGGGCCATCTTTCCCGCTATTTCACTCATAGGGGCCAATAGTGGTAAGTATCCATCATCGGTTTCAACCGTCTCGTAAGCTATTCCCACTATTTTCCTTTCCATCAGAGCCTTTGTAAGGCCCTCATCGGCCGCAAGGTGTAGGTATGTGAACAATACATGTCCTTCATTTAGAAGTTTGTACTCTTCGGGCCGCGGTTCCTTAACCTTTACTATCATCTCCGCCCTCTCATAAACATCTTCTAGGTTTTTAACGATTTCCGCCCCTACCCCTTTATAATCTTCATCCTTTATTCCCGCACCTAAGCCCGCCCCCTCCTGAACTATAACCTTATGTCCCCTCTTTACCAACTCCTTTACACCCGCGGGGGTCATGGAAACCCTATACTCCTCGGTTTTTATCTCTTTGGGAACCCCTATAACCATACCGGGGATTTTAAACCCGAAATTTTTTAATTTAAGCCTGTAAGTTGAAATTCGGAGGAAAATCCAAAGCCATGCGACCCCCAAAAGAGTTTATGATTATGTTGGCATAGTTTAACACTATATTTGCCGACACGCTGAGGATTCTCTCCAATTCTTCCTCTGTTAAATCGTTATCCGTGATTGAATGTTTGTATATTACCGTATCGCCAAAAAATCCAAAACCTCCTAATGGGATTTGAAGGTTTGAGTTTAATAGGTACAGGAGTAGATTTGGTATGGGTTTTAAACCCACCACAACGGGGGCGTTTATAACTATTGCATAAGGTAGATCGCTTATTTGAGTTGGTAAAATGTGGATGGTGAATACGGTATCATGCAATGGGAACTGAACACCGAAGGATTTTCCATCATCAACCAAAACCATATATGGAAAACCTTTCTTTTTGAGGATGTCCAAAAGTATGTTTTTGAGGTTTTGTAGCATAAGCGGTAAGTTTAAACCCGTTATACTTTATCGTAGGACGAATTTTCAACCGCCTTATTTACAACTTCCGCAAATTCCCTTTTAAACCTTTCCCTTCCAAACCTCAAAGAGTGCTCTCTTATCCTTTTCCTGTCAAATTTATCCTCAACCTTTAAAAATTCTTTTATCGCATCAATTACGGCATTGGGGGTTTGCTCGTAAAAAAATAAACCCGTTTCTCCGTTTATGACCGTTTCGGATGTTCCACCATAACCGTAGGCTATAACCGGTAAGCCGGATGCCATAGCCTCAACGGGTGAAATGCCGAAATCTTCGTAGGCGGCATAAACAAAAGCCCTTGCGTTTGATAGGAGTTCTATTAAGGTTTTTTCTTCAACCCAACCCAAAACCTCAACATTTTTACCCGCAATCCTTTTAATCCTTCCCATCTCGGGACCATCCCCAACGACCAAAAACTTTAAACCCAACTCGTTAAAGGCTTCAACCAGCAAATCCACCTTCTTATAAGGGACAAGCCTTGAAACCGTTATAAAGTAATCCCCATGATTTTCATTAACCCGGAACTTCTCCACATCAACGGGCGGATATATGACCACGGAATCCCTACCGTAATACCTCTTAATCCTTTTGGCAACCGTTTTGGAGTCTGCTATAAATACATCCACACGGACGGAGGTTATATAATCCCATGTCCTTATATTGTGTAATAACGCGTGGGCTAATGGCCTTAAAGGTTTTGGAACCGAGTTTAAGTATTCGTATGTTAAATCCCAAGCATACCTTATGGGTGTATATGTATAACAGATGTGTTTTTGATGGGGGAAAACTATAACACCCTTTGCAACCGCATGGTTTGACGAAATTATGAGGTCGTAATCGCCCAAATTAAACCATTCAACGGCAAGGGGCATTAAAGGTAAAAGCATCCTATAATATTTATACACCCCCGGTAAAAGGTTTAAGGGTGATGTTTCAATTTCGTATTCGGATATTTTGGAATTTTTAAAGTTTTCGGGTTTGTAAAACAGGGTATAAATTTTTTCCCCTTTTATCGTTTCAAGCATAGCCTCTAAAACCTTTTCCGCCCCGGCAAATGTTATAAGCCAATCGTGGATGTAAGCGACCTTCATCCGGGGCAATTTACGATCGCTATAAACACCATAACCGCCGTTGAAAATACGAACAAAACATAATTCCAAATGTCCGTTTTACGCCTTCCGTATTTAAGCGTTTCCAACCTCATCAGTATTTCATCGGATATTCCTATGCCGATATTGTGCGGGGAAATAGCATACTTTAAAGCCTTTATAAGGGTTTCCTTAGGATAGAATTTCAAGGTCTTATAATCGTTTGCGATCTCAATTTGTGCCTTTAAAAGGGTCAACTCCCGCTTTGACGGTAGGAAAAAGGAAAAAAGCAAAATTTTTAAATTGTCAAGGGATTTAATATGGTTTTTTTCGTGTAAAAGGATCAAATTCCTAATATCCTTTTCCAAATTTAAGACGCCTTCGGATATAAACATCAAAGGCTTTAAGACCCCAAGTGTAAAGGCCAAAGGCTTATCAACCTTTAAAATTATTATATTTTTAAACCTGCGGTGTGGAAGATTTAAGAGAGCCTTTCTGAGACCAACAATTTCGGAAATTTTTGTATAAACCTTGTAAATTGATACGGGAGTTATTACAAGGATTAAAAGGGTGGAAAGGCGAAAATCCCAATAATGAAACATGTGCATAATTTTATCCGGCACAAAACCCGCGTGTATTATGTGTATTAACCAAAGGGACAGTATCCCTATATAGGGCAAGAGAATTCCAAATAAAAACTGTTGAACAAATGTTCCAAAGGTCTTTTTGCGGAAGTATATCCTTATGGATAAAAGGACAAGCAATGCGAAAAACCCTAAACTCATTCCTCCTTTCCCCTTAAAATCCTTAAAATCTCCTTAACATCTTCCTCGGATAGATTCGTGTTTTCTAAGAAAAAGAGGTATGCGGCGTTTGGATTTTTATTCAAAACCTCTGTTAAGACTTCCTCCACCTTTTTCTTATAATAATCGTCCCTTGAAATCAAGGGCACATAAAACTTTACCTTACCCCTCAATTCCCCCTTTATCAACCCCTTTCTTTCAAGCTTTTGGAAAATGGTTAATATGGTGGTGTATGCGTAATCCTTGCTAAAATTTTTTTCCCAAACATCCCTTACGGTGGTTTTACCCCCTTCTTGCCATATAGTTTCCATAACTTTTTCCTCTAATGGCCCAAGTTGCATGCGGATATTTTAAGGCGGAAAACAAACTTAGAATTTACCGCTTGACAGATGAAAATATACACAAAGGTCTCCTTTTATAACCCAAAGGGTGAACTAGCGAGGAGGTTGGGGGTTTTGGGATTTTTATCGTCGGGATACGAAAGGGTATTTGAATGTTTTGCGGGTGGGGGTGTTAGAACCGTCATGTACTCGTTATACGGTGGGGCAAAAGATATATGGGCAAATGAAGGGAATAGAGGGGCATTTTGCGAATTGAGGATAAACCTTTTAATCAACGACATAAAAAATGTTAAAACCTTCCGTAGGGATATTTTTACCCTTTCCTTAGAATTGGCCAAGGATGGTTTATCTTTTGAGTTCGTTGATGTCGATCCATTTGGTTCCCCTTCTAAGTTTCTACCGTATGTATTCCTTTTATCAAAACCCGGTTCTATGATTTATATAACCTCAACGGATATGCCCACTTTGGTGGGCAAAAGGGGGAAAGAATCCCTTAGGCTTTACGGCACATATATTCCGAGATTCCCATTTTATCCGGAGGTTGGGTTGAGGGCGTTGATTTATAAGGTTTGGAATGTGGCATCTTCTTTTGATATGGGTGTTGAACCGATATTTTATCTATATGAGGGATATGCCTATAGGTTACTGGTAAAAGTTTTGAAAAAACCCAATGCGGAGAATATAGGATTTATACAAATGTGTAAGGTATGCGGATATTTTGGTGTTGATAGTTTGCCCAGGGGAATATGTGAGATGTGCGGGGGTGAGAATTTAATTTCCGGAAACATATGGATGGGAAAGATTAAGGATAACATATTCATATCAAAAATGCTAAACTTTGCGGAAAAGTTGGGATGGGATGACGCCGAAAAATTTTTGAAAAGACTTTTAGAAGAGCTGGATATTCCTTTATATTACGAACTGTCCTCTATGAAATTGAGGTTTACGCCAAAGGCTAAGGAATTGATAAAAAAGATAAAAGAACTGGGGTATTCCGCAAGTTTAACAACATTTTCGAACACGGGTATAAAAACAAATATGCCCTTTAAGGAGTTTGTTGGGTTGTTAATTTCCTAAACTATTAGGCTTTTTCAAGTTTATAATTCTCGTTGATGAGCGAGATACAGGAGATATGGGAAATACTAAAAGAGGTGGGAAAAAGACTTGATGATGTTGGTAGAAGGCTTGACAGGTTGGCAAAGAGCCAAGAGGAAACGGATAAGATGTTAAAAGAAACGAGGAAATTGGTTGATAGTCTTGCAAAAAGGCAGGAGGAAACTGATAAAATGCTGAAAGAAACGGATAAAAAGATAAAAGAACTTGCAGAAAAACATGCGGAAACCGAAGAGCAGATAAAGAAGTTAAGTATTCAAATAAGTAAAGTTTCCGAAGAGGTTAGAAACACAACCAAAGCGGTAGCAAATTTAAACGGCATTTGGAAAGATTACACGGAAGATACAATAAGGGAGGGTTTGGAGTATGCATTGAAAGAGTTAGGGTTTGAGGGTTTTAGGGTTAGGGAGAATTTAAAGAGTAAAATGGACGGTGATAGTATGGAAATAGACGGGCTTGTTTTAGGCGACGATTATGTTATAGTTTTGGAGGTGAAAACCACATTAAGGGTTGATGATGTTGATGAGTTTGTTGAAGAGCTGGAAAAGAGGTTTTTAAAGTTTTTCCCCGAGTACAAAGGTTATAAGTTGTACGGTGCGGTTGCCGGGATGAAGTTCCACCAATTTGCGGATAGGTATGCCAACAAAAGGGGGCTTATCGTTTTAAAGCATAAAGACGGCAAGGATGTTAAGGTTTTAAACCCTAAGAACTTTAAGCCAAAGGACTTTTCAAGCGTATAAT
>JBDRWW010000016.1:0-19616 GCA_039802605.1 Caldifarciminota bacterium
ATGTTATACTAACGGCAGATGGAAAAGGGGTAATAGAGTTTCAGTATATAGTAAAGCCTGGTGGCAATGTTAAGGACATAAGGGTTAAAGTTGAAGGGGGGTTGAAGGTTAAGGAAGATGGGATATATGTGGTTGAGGGTGAAAAAGAACTTGTGAAGTTAAGCGGGATAAAGGCATATCAGGGTGCGGATGAGGTTGAGGTGAGGGCGAAGGTTGAGGGTAAATACCTATCCTTTGAAGTTGGAAGGTATGACAAAAAAGAAACCCTTGTTATAGACCCAGTTTTAACGGCTATACTGACTTCAAGTAGTAGTGATACTGCCCGTTCCTTAGCGATAGATTTAAGTGGAAATGTTTTTGTTGCTGGGGCAACTGGTAATTCCTCAAACTTTGCACCTAGTAGAGTGATCTTAGGTACTACCGGTTCTCCTGATGCCTTTGTAAGCAGGTTGAGTAATGATTTAAGCACACATATCGCTACCGCTATACTGACTTCAAATAGTCCTGATGCTGCCTATTCCTTAGTGATAGATAACAGTGGCAATGTTCTTGTTGCTGGATGGACTTATAATTCCTCAGACTTTGCACCTAGTAGAAATGTCTTCGGTACTACCGGTGGTTATACTGATGCCTTTGTAAGTAGGTTAGGTTCATCATTGTCAATAACAGAAGATATAGCACATACACAAAAAATTATAACCATAGGCAAAAACGAAATACTCATAACCCTACAAAAGTCCTCCTATGTTGGCATAAATGTATATACCACAAGCGGTAGGCTTGTGAAGAGGTTTAGTTTTGGGTATTTACCCGCTGGAAAGCATAGGTTTAAGTTGGATGTTAAAAGAGGCGCATATATCCTAAAAGTTAGGATAGGCGATAAGGTTGAGGAGTTTAAGGGGGTGTTTTAGGTTATTTCCACCCCTCGTATAATCTCAAAACCTCCAACGCCACTTCCCTAAAAACCGGAGCCGCTGCCATTCCACCCGTTCTAAATATTTCGGGTTCGTCAATTAGGACATATATGATGTACTTTGCACTGTAAGCTGGAAAAAAGCCTATAAACGAAGCCAATGTTTTTGTTGCGCTGTATTTACCGGTTAAAGGGTCTATCTTTTGGGCCGTTCCGGTTTTACCCGCAATTGGAACGCCGTTAATCTTTGCCATTCTACCCGTTCCGCTATCAACAACCGCAACCAAAAGCCTTTTTAATGTATGAAATGTTTCCGTTTTCGCCACAACCCTTGCGGGGTTTGTTCTCGGGGTATCCGTTTTTAAAAGGGTGGGGTATATATACTTTCCATCGTTTGCTATAACCATATAAGCCCTCAGCATTTGTATGGGATTTACCTGTATCCCTTGACCTATGGCAACATTTGCAAGCTTAATCCTCTTCCAAGTCGAAGGCTTTTCAAGTTTGGGTATATCCTCGTATAAACCTATATCCGCCGCCTCTCCAAAACCGTAAAGTAAAGCCCTCCTATACAAACCCCCTTTTGCTATACTATCCATTTTTAAGGCGAGTTTTGAAGCGCAGGCGTTAGAAGACTTAACAACCGCCCAAAACCAACTATCATTTTCACCGAGGGGTATAACATCGTTTATGGTTATCCCATCAATTACAATGTATCCCCTGTTTTCCCCACATTTATCGTATATGTTTAACCCCCTTTCCAAGGCCTCGGTGTATATCACTACCTTAAATGTTGAACCCGGTTCGTATAAAAACATTTTATCTGAGTATATGCTGCCTACGGATGTTAAAGCCAATATTTCCCCCGTCTTCGTATTGGCAACTATAACCATTCCCCCCTTGGCGTTTAAACTATCAACCCATTCTTGCAATACCTTGTACGCCTTTCTCTGCAAGATCATATCTATGGATAGAACTATGTCCCTTCCGTCCGGATTTTTATCACCGAATTTGAATACATCTTGGGGAGCCGGATATATCCTACCGTTGGCATGCTTTATAAACACCAAGTTTTTAATACCGGGTGCTAATATTGTGTCAAAACCGTATTCAATACCCGATATGCCATATATACCGTTGGTCGCCCCTATGAGCCTTTTACAAGGGGTTCCGCAAGGTATATACCTCCTGTTGTATTGAATGGACTTAAAAACCCCCTTAACTCCAATTTTATCCCATAGAAACGGTGATAATCCTAAAACCCTCTGGTGGAGTTCATACCTGTTAAGATTTATCCCAAATTTTGCCAATTTTAGCGAGTCTTCAAGGGATAATGTATCAACGACTTCCAGGGCCAAACCCTCACCGGTATATGCCAGGGGCCTCCCAAACCTATCGTATATACTTCCCCTTTTTCCGGGTACATTTATCCTTAAAAAGTGTTGTTTTTCGGCTAGGGTTTTGTAGGGTTCGGGTTTTGTTATAACAAGAAACAAATGGCCCAAAAGTGCCGTAATGCATATTGTTATCGCAAAAATCCTTATAACAATGAAAGGTCTTTTAGGCATTCTTCCGTTATAACCGTTATATAAGCCTTTTTGCCCGTTTTTATCTCACCGTAATCGTTATCGTTTAACATCTTTGCGCCGGCCGTCGTGTACCTGTACAAAGCCTCTTCAAGGGATAACCTCTCTTCCTTTAAGGGATGGTATAAAGCGCCCAAAAGCCCATATATTGGGCCGGGCGGCATCGTATCCGAACCGAAGGCGTAATTTGCCCCGAGGTTTTCAAGGTATTTGAACCTATTGCCCCAAAAGAATACATCACCCAAGGATTTGTGATATAATCCGTTTAAGTGCCCCCACCTTTTAACGAAGTTTGGCTGTAATGATAGTTTTACCCCCATATTCGCCGCAATTTTATAATGCTCATCCCTCGGAAACTCAAAGTGTTCTATCCTGTGGTTTTCCGGATTTTTGGATTTTTGTAAAACCCTTAAAGCCTGATCTATGGCCAAATCCCCTATGGCATGCCACCAAACCCCAAGGCTTAGGTTTTCTGCGGTTTTTAACATATATTCCAACTCCTCATCAGATTTTAAGAGTTTCCCATTGCTCCCATCCGTATAACCCTTTGAGAAGGCGGCGGTTTTGGCACCGACCGAACCGTCCAGAAATTCCTTTAATCCCACTATACGGAAGTTGTCGCTTTCGTAGTATAAAAGATCCTTAATCTCTTCCAGTTGTCTGAAATAGGCGGCCACCCTCCATTTAACCTTCAATTCCCCCCTTTTGTCCATTTCCACGAGTTTCTTTATGTATCTCGCAGATGTGTTTTCCCCAACGGATATTATACCCAAACCCCTCAAAAGCTCCTCCGCTTTTAATATGGCGTTTTCAACCTCTTCATCCGTGGGCGGGAAATACTTTGATAAAGATAACGGTAAATCTTCAACGGCTAAACCCGTTTCCTCGTTTAAGTTTGGAATATTACCAAACCTTTCCTTTAAAAGCCTTATGGCCGATGAGTTTAGAACCGCCTTATGCCCGCAAACCCTCCTCAAAATCAAAGGCCTATCCGTTATCCTATCAAGGTCCTCCCTCGTTATAGTCCTTTCCCACTTGCTATCGTCAAAACCTTCCATAATAACGACATCTTTTTTTACATTGGGGACATTTTCCTTTATAAACTCCAAGGCGTCGTAGATGTTGTCTATACCGTCAAGCCTGGGCCTCGTCAAACTCAAAGAGTATGCAATATAATGTGCGTGCGTATCCACAAATGAGGGTATTGCTATGCCCAAAACCGTGGGTTTAAAATCAACAACCTCAACCCACTTTATGTATATCCCCTCAAACTCTATATAAACATTCTTTAATATCCTTTTGCCCACAAGGGCCCTTTCAAAAACCATTATTTACCCTTTTGCCTTATCTCATCCAAAACCTCCGGATTTACCAACGCGGATGTGTCTCCCAAAGGTTCGCCGAGGTATGCGGCCCTTATGAGTCTCCTCATAACCTTTGCGTTTCTCGTTTTCGGCAACCCGCTAACAAATATGATATCCTTTGGCGCCAAGGCCTTACCCATCTTATTAACTATATTTTCCATTATCTCCTTCTTAACCCTTTCCGTATCGGAAACCCCTTCCTTTAATACCGCAAATATAACCGCAACCTGTCCCTTAATATCATCGGGCACACCTATCGCCGCACTTTCAACAACGGCCGGATGCTCGTTTGCCAACGCTTCGAGTTCCGAAGGCCCAACCCTCTTACCCGCTATCTTCAATGTATCATCCGCCCTTCCAAGGATATACCAAAAACCATCCCCATCAACATAAACCAAATCCCCATGAAACCATATATCCTTCCACTTGCTCCAATATGTGTTTAAATACCTCTCCTCATCCCTCCAAAACCCCCTAGTCATCCCGGGATTTACATTTTTAACACCCAATAGGGCAACCTCCCCAATTACTTCCTTTCCATCCTCGTCAAGGGCTACCGCATGAACACCCGGGGCGGGCGTATTAAACGATGTGGGTTTTATAGGCTTTACAACAACGCATCCCAGTATTCCCCCGGATATTTCCGTACCCCCCGAATAGTTTATTATGGGCTTTTTCCCTTTCAAAACCTTTTCGTATGTCCACCACCAAGACTTGGGATCCCAAGGCTCACCCGTTGAACCAACCATCCTTAGGTTTTCCATATTATACTTATCAACCCACTCATCCCCCTCCTTCATCAAGGACCTTATAAGGGTTGGAGTTATTCCGAGAATGGTTATGTTATGCCTTTCCACCATTTTCCATAGCCTGTCAGGTGTCGGATAAGACGGTATCCCCTCAAACATAAAAACGGTTGCCCCGTTTATCAGACCCCCACCTATTAACCAAGGACCCATCATCCAACCTATGTCGGTGATCCATGTTATGGTGTCGTTTGGCTTTATATCAAACAGATGAAACATGTCCTGCGCGGCCTTTATCATAAAGCCTCCATGGACATGAACCGCTCCCTTTGGCTTACCGGTTGTTCCGGATGTGTAAATTATCATAAACCTGTGGTCGGAATCAAAGGCGGGGGCTTTGAACCGGGGAGATGCCCTTTCTAACAATTCGGAATAATCCTTCTCAAACCCCATAAGCTCGCTCTTATCCCTCCTTAAAACCAAAACATGTTCCAATGTTGGGATTTCTTTGTATGTTTCCCTTAGTGTTTGCAGCATTGGAAACTTTGAGCCTTTGCGCAATGATATATCCGTTGTTATAACGACCTTTGCGTCCGCATCCTTCAAACGGACTATTATGGGCTGGGGTCCGAAGCCCGAAAACAGGGGTATAACCGTGGCTCCTATGCGCGAAATGGCCAAAAGGGATATGGCAACCTCGGGAATAAAGGGTAGATATATGCCAACGGAATCCCCCTCCTTAACACCCAAATCCCTTAAAACATTACAGAGTTTATTAACCTCCGTTAAAAGTTCCCCGTATGTGTATTTCCTAACCTCTCCGTCTTCACCCTCCCATACCAATGCCACCTTATCATTTGGGTTTTTATCGAGGGCGTTATAAGTCCAGTTGAGTTTTCCACCTACAAACCATTTGGGCCAAGGCTTCCCCCCGCTTAAATCCAAAACCTTTGAATACCTTTCAAACCAAAGGAAACCCAAGTCCTTAAATGTTGCACTCCAAAACCACTCGTAATCGTAAAAGGACCTTTCAAGGAATTCCTCGTAATCCTTAAAACCGTATTCCTCCATCTGTTTATAAACATTGGAGTTTTCTATCCACCCATCATCCGGCACCCAAGCAACTTCATAGTTTATTACCTCATTCATAGGTTGAGAATTTTAAAAGGGTGAAATTTGTTTTTGTTGCAAATAGCAACTTTATAATACCTTCTTGTGAAAGTTGAAGTAAAGGATTTGGTTAATATTTTGTTAAAAAGTTTTGCGGTTAATGAGGAGGAATTAAAACCCCAAGACCCGATAGAACTAACCATAAAGGTTATCCTCTCCGATCAGGCACCCAATCAAAAATCGGTTGAAAGTGCCATGAAGAATTTGAAAACACAATTTTCCGGTTGGAAAGAGGTTTTTGAATCTCCGGATTGGAAGGTGGCTATGGCCATAAGGGATGTGGGTTATTCCAATAGGAAAACGATTTATATAAAGAATTTTTTGAAGTTCGTCGCCAAACACAATTGGGACCTATCCTGGATAAAGAATCTGTCGATTGACGAGGCCGCAAATGTCCTATCCCAAATTCAAAAAATACCCAGTAGGGAAATCAGGTATATCTTAGCCTTTGGTTTTGATATGCCGGCATTTCCAACGGATCCACATATAAAAAGGGTTGTTAGGAGAATAGGAATTCTCGGGAATAACGCCGCGGAGGAGCAGATAAGTAAATATTTTGAAAGCTTGAAAGATATTCCGCACAAAAGGTTATACCTAGCCCTTAGGGAGCATGCCAACCTTATATGTATGGCGCGCAAGCCCAAGTGTTTGGTATGCCCCGTTGCAAATTATTGTTATTCCGTAAGCCCATCCGTTGAATATATACAGAGTAGGGTTAATAGTAAAAAGTGAAAAACATCCGCAATTTCACAATAATAGCCCATATAGATCACGGTAAATCAACCCTTGCGGATAGACTAATAGAGCTTTCTGGCCTTGTAAGGCCCGAGGAGCGGGTAGAACAACTCCTTGATAGTATGGATCTTGAAAGGGAAAAGGGTATAACCATAAAGATGCATCCTATAAGGCTTGAAATGGAAATATCCGGTGAAAGGTATATATTTCACCTAATAGATACCCCCGGACATGTGGATTTTACTTATGAGGTTTCAAGGAGTTTGGCGGCGGTTGAAGGGGCGATATTGCTTGTTGATGCATCCCAAGGTGTTGAAGCACAAACGGTATCAAACCTATACTTGGCCTTGGAACAGGATTTGGAAATAATACCGGTTATAAACAAAATTGACCTTCCGAACGCGGATATAGAGGGTACGATTGAGGAGTTGAGGGATTTAATAGGGGATATAGACCCGGTTTTAATATCCGCAAAGACCGGCCAAGGGGTTGATAAACTCCTGCAAAGGATCGTAAAGGACATTCAACCGCCAAGACACCTAAGCGATGAACCCCTTTGTCTGGTTTTTGATGCGGTTTGGAACGATCACAGGGGGGCAATACCCTTTGTAAGGGTTTTCGGGGGGGAAATAAAGAGGGGTGATAAAATTGAGTTTGTATCATCCGGAGAGGTTTTTGAGGTCTTGGAGGTGGGTTATATACTTCCACCCAAGAAGTTTGTCCCCACAGACAGACTCGTTTCCGGAGAGGTGGGTTATATAGTTGCGAACATTAGGGATATAAGGAGTGCGAGGGTAGGGGATACCATAAGGCTTGCCGGCAGTAGCGTTAAACCCCTTCCGGGTTATAGGGAACCAAAGCCTGTGGTTTGGGCCGGAATATATCCAGTTGAGAATGGGGAATACCCATTGCTTTCAAAGGCAATAGAGAGATTGAAATTAAACGACGCGGCCATAAGCATAAGCCCGGCGTATTCCCCAGCCCTCGGCCCGGGGTTTAAATGCGGTTTCTTGGGGCTGTTGCATTTGGAAATAGTAAAGGAGAGGCTGAGGAGGGAGTTCGGGGTTGAGGTTATCATTACAACGCCAACCGTTGAATACAAGGTTAAGCACAAAGATGGGAGGGAAGAAATAATAACCAATCCCTTAGACTTTCCCGATTATTACGAAAAGGCTTATGAACCTTATGTAAAATTGCAGATTTTGACACCTCCGGATTATATAGGACCTATAATGCAGTTGGCGATTTCAAGGAGGGGTAAGCAGGTAGGTTTTCAGTATTTGGGTACAAAAGTCGTAATAATGGAGTTTGAAATCCCCCTTGCGGAAATCCTTTACGACTTCTTTGACAATTTAAAGTCCGTTAGTAGGGGTTATGCATCAATGGACTACGAATTTATAGGTTGGAGGGAATCCGATCTCGTAAGGCTTGATATACTTTTAAACGGGGAAAAGGTGGATGCCTTTGGTATAGTGGTTCCCCGCGATAGGGCTTATTATGTTGGCAGGAAACTCGTCGAAAAGCTCAAGAAACTCATTCCAAGGCAACTGTTTGAGGTGAACGTACAGGCCGCAATTTCAAAGAGGGTTATAGCAAAGGAGAGGATACCACCTTTAAGGAAGGATGTAACCGCCAAGTGTTATGGTGGAGATGTAACGAGGAAGAGGAAATTATTGGAAAAGCAAAAGGAAGGTAAGAAGAAACTAAAACAAATAGGCAGGGTGGAAGTTCCACAAGAGGCATTCTTGGCCCTGTTCACAACGGAGAAGGAGAATGATTGAGGGATTTTTACGGGTTTTATGGATTATCTTTATCCTTTTGGTATTTGGGGGTTTTGGATACGACAAAAGGGTTAATCCTACGGTTTTAATAGACAAATCGTACAGTTCAAGGGTTGTCTTTGGCGATAATTTGGATAAGTATGGGAGTTTTTTTAAGGAGAAGGGATTTAAGGTCATAACATTTGGTTCGGATACCATAAGCGATATAGGTGGGGCAATAAAAGGGGCGGAGTGTCCTTGTATATTAATAAGCGATGGTATAAACAACTCCCAAAACGACCCGGTTGCCTCTTCGTTAAACAAGGGTGTTTTTGTAATAATACCGCCATCAAAGGAATTGAAACCATTTATAAGCGGGGTTTATATGAGGACACCCCCAACGGTTGGGGGTTCTGAGAATTTAAGGGTGGAATTCTCGGGTTGTTTAAATGATACGGTTTATTTGAGATTTAAGGGTAGCGTTTATAAAAGGTTTGCATGCGAAAGCGCCGAGTTTTCTTTAAGCGACTTTTCCGAAAAGGATAGCATAACTATAAAAACGGATAACGACAGTTTAAGGTTTTTTACCTTCGGTATTAAATCCGGGAAAACCGCCTTCTTGGTTTGGAAACCCTTACCTTTTGTTAGATTTTTAAGGGGTAAATTCCCCGATGCGGAGGTTATACTGAAAAGGGATAATAGCATTGAAGGGGATTACAACCTTATGATACTCGTATCCCCACCCGATTTTAATCCAAACCTTCCCTCCATCGTTGTTGTCGGGGATAATACAAGGGGTTTTAGAAAGGTAAAGGGGAGGTTTTTCATAAGGGGTGATGTGCCACCTTTAAGCGAAATATATGTCCCTTCTTTCAAACTTGATAGGGTTTATGAGATGGTTGGGGATTACCCTTTAATAGGTTTCAAGGGAAAAAGCCTTTTAATCCTTTCGCCCGACCTTTGGAAGGTTTGGCTGGCGGATAGATCCTTTTTTAGCCGCTTTTCAAACTACATAGATGAAAATTTAAAGGTTTTGGTTGATGTTTGGGCGGATAGACCCGTATATTTTTACGGTGAGGTTGCCAAGGTTTTTATTTCCGGTTATGGGATTGACAAACTTTCAATAAACGGCAAAAGTGTTGGTTTTGACGGTCTATACACTTATAGTTTTGAGATTAAGGATACGGGAAGGGTGGATGTTGATATAGGGTTTTATAAGGGCAAAGAGATGATGTTTAAAAGGAGGGTTTCCTTTTACGCCTTAGGGTATCCAGTTGAGAAGAGGAGGTTGGGGGTTGATACTGCCCTTTTAAAAACCATAGCCGAGGTTTCGGGTGGGAAGGTTTTATGGGATACATCCCAGATAGGGGATATAAAGGTCTTTACAAAGAGGAGGAGCATTTACGATTACCCCTTTTTGTTCCTATTGTTTTCCCTTTTAATGCTTGCCGAATGGGGAATAAGGAGGTATAAGGGTAAGGTATGAGGAGGGTTTTGGCATTTGTCCCATTGGGTCCCCCCTATGCCGGTCCCGAAGTTTCAAACTCTATACTTTTAAGCGGAAGCCCTTATGAACTCTTGATTATAAACACATCCTTTCAAAAGAGCAATTCGGATAAAGGGAAAATTACACCCAGGGCATTGACAAGCTGGACCGGTAATATTGCAAAGCTCTTAATAAGCGCCATTAGGTTTAGGCCGGATGTCTTTTATTACAATATAAGCGCCACAACCCTAGGGGCTTTAAAGGATTTTGTCGTTATAAGTTTGATTAAACCCTTCGTGGGAATAGTTGTGGTTCATATGAGGGGTGGGCATTTTGGGAGGTTTTACAAAGGTTCAAACCCAATATTGAAGGTTTTAATAAGGTGGTATTTGGTTAAATGCGATAGGGTTATAGTTCAATCGGAGGGTTTAAAGGAGCAGTTTAAAGGCTTGATCCCCGAAAAGAGGTTGTATGTGGTTCCCAATCCCGCAAAGAGGGAATTCTTTGAGATAAAACCTAACATCGGCGGTAGGGTGATACTTTTCGTTGGGCATTTATCAAAGGCGAAGGGTTGGACCGATCTTTTAAGGGTTTTACCTGAAATTTTTAAAGAATTTCCGGATGCAAGGGTTATAGCGGTTGGGAGTAAAATAAAGGATGAAACGAATATAAAGTGGGTTGGGGGAGAGGATGTTGATGCGATTTTTGATGAGTTTATAGTAAAAAACGGTTTTAATGAAAGGTTTGAGTTTTACGAAAACATAACGGGCAGGGAAAAGTTTGAGGTTTTTAAAAAGGCTTCAATATTTGTTTTGCCCTCGTATTCCGAAGGCTTCCCCATGGCGGTTTTGGAGGCAATGGCATCGGCTTTGCCCGTAATATCAACAAATGTTGGGGCCATTCCTGAATTTTTACCATCTGAAAATTTTATAATTGAACCGGGTGATTTAAAGGGTTTAGAAAGGGCTTTAAGGGAACTTTTGGGTAATGAAGGTTTGAGGAAAAAGTTATCGGAAATAAATAGAAAAAGGGCTTGGGATTTTGAGGAAGAAAGGGTTAGGAAAACCTTCTGGGAGGTTGTGGGAAATCCCGAGGTTTAAAAAAGGGGCAAAAATTTGTTTGCCACAAACACAATTAAGGCTGTATATATCCCCGCAACCACATCATCCATAACCACACCCCATCCCCCCTTTAAACTTTCAAGATTTCTGGCGGGAAAAGGCTTTAAAAAATCCAAAATTCTATAAATCACAAAGGCTAAAACGATGATATAAACCTTTGGCTTAAACCAGACCAAGGAGATGTAAAAACCTATAACCTCGTCTATTACAACTTCTTTTGGGTCCTTTTGCTTCAAGTATTCACACATATAATCCGACGATAAAACGGCAAGGGAAAAAAGCATTACCCCAACAATAGAGGAAACAAATGGGTTTCCGTGTGCCGCTATCGCAAAGGGTATTGCCAGCAAACTCCCAAAAGTTGCCGGGACAAATGGAATTTTACCCGTGTAAAAGCCCGTTGCTATTAACTCAAATATTTTCCCCACCAATCCAGGTATCTCCTAAGCCTATCAACCCTCAAATCCGGTGGCCCGCTCCTTGAAAGCCCATGACTCGTTTCCGCCGGGTATCTAACAAAAACCACCTCTTTTCCGAGAACCTTTAAAGCTTTAAAGAGTTGTTCCGCTTCGGAAATGGGGCACCTATAATCTCCCTCACTGTGTATTATAAGCAATGGGGTTTTGACATTTTTAACCAACCTTAAAGGGGATCTCTCCCAAAGTTTTTCTATCCTATCCCAGAAATCACCCTCCCAGTACTGGTCGGGTGAAAAGGGGAAATCGGCTGTCCCCATCATTGAAACGAGATTTACAACGCTCCTATCCGTAATCGCCGCCTTAAATATATCCGTATTACCTATGACCCAATTCGTCATATATCCCCCATAGCTCCCACCCGTTATACCCATTCTATTTTCATCAACATAAGGGAGTTTCTTCACAAAATTTGCAACGCCCATTACATCCTTAAAATCAAGATTACCCCAGTCTCCCTTTATAGCCCTTGCGAATTCCTCCCCGTATCCCTTACTACCCCTCGGATTTGAATACACCAGAACATAACCGTTCGCGGCCGTTAGTTGGAATTCGTGGAAGAATACATTACCATAAGCGGCATGTGGCCCCCCGTGTATATAAAGGATTGCTGGGTACTCCTTATCCGGATTAAAATCGGGTGGCTTTAAAATCCAAGTTTGAACCCTTACCCCTTCCGATTCAACCCATACCTCTTCTGGTTCGGATAATTCCACCCGTTTTATCCAATCGTTAAAATCCGAAACCCTTTTAACCTCACCGTTAAAAACCCAGAGTTCGGTGGGCAATGTTGGGGTACTTGCCGAAAAAACAAAGAATTCCCCGTTTGTATCAAAGGATGTTATTCCACCCTTGAACTCGAAAACCCTTTCCCAATTCCCGTTAAAATCCACCGTATATATCGTCGCGTTACCCATTTCGGTAAGTATGAAGTAAAACCGCCCATTTCTATACCTCAAACCCCCTCCCTCTCCAAACTCTCCCGTGTCGCTTAAAAGGTAATAACCTATGCTGTTATCAAGGGTTTTTGTAAGATTTCTAACATCTTTACCCATTTCAAAAACCCACAGATGTACATTTCTCGTCCCCCAACCATCCTTTGGATCATCGTGTCCAAGAAAAGCCAAGGTATTTTCGGAAATAAATATTAAATCCCCTTTGGGCCCGTCTAAGGGTGTAATATCCGAGATTTCTCCACTTTCCAAATCGTAGAGTTTTATATATGTTTTGTTTTCCCAATCCTCCGGGTTTGACGATAGGAAGGCCAAAAACTTGCCATCCGGGGAGAATGTTGGGGAAGAATTCCAAAGGGCACTATCGGTTTTTATTTCCCTCTTCTCGTTTTTTTCCAAATCCCACACAAAAATCTTGGGCCTTTTATCCAAGAAATAACCAAACCCATCAAGTTTGTAATACTGCGTGGTTATCTCCATGGGTGGGGTTGAAAGGTTTTTCTCCTTTCTAAACTTGACATTCTCCTTCTTTAAATGCTCCAACTTTTCAATAAACACAATCGCCAACCTCTTACCATCCGGAGATATGGAGTAATCAAGTATTGAACCTTCGGGGAAATCCGTAATTCTTTCGGCCTCACCCCCATCCCTCCTTAAAAAGTATATCTGTGAAGTCTCATCCCTGTTCGATACAAAGAATATACCCTTTCCCTCCGGATGCCATTTTGGTTTTGTATCGGACGAATCGGCAAATGTTAGCCTGCGAATCTCCCCTTCCTTTATCCGGTATAGGTATATGTTTGTGAAATACTTATTTTTTTCCCTGTCAATCCTCTTTACCGTAAATACCGCCTCATCGTTAAACAATTCAACCGATGAAACCGTTCTTATGCCAAATAAATCCTCTACGGATATACGCCTCATAAAGCGCATATAATACCGTTGTTTTGTTTTTTGTAAAGATAAACGTCGTAAACCTTTCACCCTTAGAATATCCTACAAAAGGAGGTAAAGTTATGGCAACGGCACCTGTAAAGAGAACATTAAAGGATTACGATAGCCACAAACCCACTTGGTGTCCGGGTTGTGGCGATTATGCGGTTTTGTTGGCCTTAAAAAAGGCCCTTTTGAACTTAAACCTTGACCCATCCGAAGTTGTTGTGGTTTCCGGAATAGGCTGTAGCGGGAAAATAAGCGATTATATTAAGGCTTACGGTTATCACGGAATACACGGAAGGGTATTGCCCACGGCAACGGCCGTTAAACTCGCAAACCCAAAATTAACCGTCATAGCTGCGGGTGGAGATGGAGACGGTTATGCCATAGGTGGAAACCATTTTTTGCATGTTTGTAGGAGAAACCCCGATATAACATACATAGTTATGGATAATATGATCTATGGGCTAACAAAGGGACAAACATCTCCGACATCTTTAAGAGGTTTCAAAACGGGTACCACACCTTATGGGGCGGTAGAAGGGAATATTGAACCCGTATATATAGCATTGGTTATGGGGGCAACATTTGTGGCCAGAGGGTTTTCCGGAGATCCCAAGACCTTGGAAAAGATATTCACGGAGGCGATAAAGCATAAGGGGTTTTCCTTTGTTGATGTTTATTCCCCCTGCGTTACCTTCAACAGGTTTAATACATACGATTGGTTTAAGGCAAACTCCGTAACGATTGAAGGACCCTTACCCACAAGGGCGGAGGCCGTTTCAAAGGTTATGGAGGTTTGGGAGGCCGGGAAAGTACCCCTTGGGATATTCTATAAAGAGGAGGGGAATCCCTCTTATGATGAACAGTTGGTTAGGGATATAAACCTGGCGCCGGCGGTTCAGGATATAACCGATAAGGTTTGGAAGGAAAAGGTTAGGAGGATAATAGAGGAAAACTTCATATAATAACGGGATGGGGAAGGTTTTTAGGATTTTCGCGATCTTTGGGGTTTTCCTTTTTGTTTTGTTCCCCTTTTATTGGATGTTTATAACATCCCTAAAAACCCAAGCGGAAGCAATACTCTTCCCACCGACGCTTTTTCCAAAAGAGATAACTTTTGAAGGTTATAAACTCGCCCTAACAAAACTCCAATTGGGAACGAGTATCCTAATCACCCTTGGTATGATATTATTCATCACCCTTGGCGAATTGATAACATCTATTTTTGCCGCTTACGCCTTTTCCTGGTTGCAGTTTAGGGGAAGGGAGATTTTGTTTTCCTTTTTGCTTTTAATGGCCTCTATACCAATGCCGGTTTATATCCTCCAACTCTTTATAGTGGTTCAAAGGTTGGGAATGGTGGATACATTTGCGGGATTAGTTGTCCCGTGGATGGCAAACATTTATTCCATATTCCTTTTAAGGCAGGCCTTCCGAAATATACCAAGGGATTTAAGGGATGCGGTTTATATTGACGGTGGTGGGGATTTAACATTTCTCTTCAAGGTCGCAATTCCAATAGTTAAACCCGTAATTATTACGATAGCCATTTTTAGCGTTGTTTATACTTGGAATTCGTTTTTGTGGCCTTTATTGGTTGTCTCCGATAAGGGTTTAAGGCCGATACAACTGGCAGTGGCTTATTTTGCGCAGGGTGAAACTACAAACTATCCCGCCCTTATGGCCGCATCCTTTTTGAGCAGCTTGCCCGCTTTACTGGTATTTGCAATATTTCAAAGGCAGATAACCGAAATGTACGCAAGGGGGGGCTTAAAGGATTGAAGAGGATATTGCCCCGTGAAAAGGCTTTGCTATCGGGTATTAAATCTTTAAGCGACGACGAGTTGTTGGCCCTGATTTTATCAACGGGAACAAGGAGGAAAAATGTTTTTGAACTCTCAAAATCCTTAGTCGAAAATTTTACATTAAAGGAGCTTTCCGAAATGCCTATAAAGGCCCTTTCAAATGTGGAAGGGATAGGAAAGGCAAAGGCTTTAAGGTTAGCCGCATCCTTTGAGTTGGGTAGGAGGGTTTATTTCAAAGAATACCAACCCTTCGATAGAAAACACCTTTCAAATGTGTTTTATGAGATGTCCCATTCCCGTAAAGAGCAATTGGTTATTATTATGTATGACGGTGCGGGTTTTCATATTAAAACCGAGTTAATAGCGGTTGGCAGTTTAAACTCCGTAATGGTTCATCCGAGGGAGATATTTGAACCAGTATTCAAATATGGGGCATCGCAGTTTATAATGGCGCATAACCATCCCGACGGATCCACCCAACCATCCGGCGAAGATATAAGTTTAACGAACACCATAAGAGAACTCGCGGAGAAATTGGATATAACACTCGTTGAGAGTTTTGTCGTGGGTAAGGGTAAGGCTTTCGGAATAATAAACGGCATTATTATGGAGGTTTAAAGTGGGTAAGGCCCTTTTGACGAGGAAGGGGAATTTGGTATTCGGGGTTATAAATAGCACGGATGTGGTTGCTAAGGCAAGGGATATTCATAAAACATCACCAACGGCCACCGCTTTACTCGGCAGGGTTTTAACGGGTTCTATAATTTATAGTTTGATGATCAGGGGGACGCAACCCAAAAATATCACGGTTGAAATCGTATGTTCCGGCCCCGCAAAGCGTGTTATAGCCCAGGTTAGGACGGACGGAAGGGTAAGGGGCTATATAGCAAATCCCAATGCGGATTTACCGGTAAGATCCGATAAAAAGTTGGATGTTGCAGGAATTGTGGAGGGAGGTATAATGAGGGTTATAAGGGAAGGGTATGTTAGTGAGGTTCCCCTAATCAGTGGTGAAATAGGCGAGGATTTCGCATACTTCTTATACCAGTCTGAGCAGAGGAGGAGTGCGGTGGGATTGGGGGTTTTAGTTGGGGAATACGGGCAGGTGGTTAGTGCGGGGGGTTTTATAATTGAGGTTTTGGCGGATGCAACGGATAAAGAAATAAACAGTGTTGAAGAAAAGTTAAAGGGGTTTTCCGTAAGCAAATACCTTTCAATGGGGAGGGATTCAATTGACCTTTTGAAGTTTTTAGCGGGCGATGATGCCGAACCCATAGACGAGAGGGATTATGTATATGAGTGCTGGTGCGATTATGAGAGGCTTTTGGAAACCGTTTTGAACGATGAAAGTATTGAAGATAACACCGTAGCAACCTGCATATTTTGCAAAAAGGAATACATAATTAGGAAGCCCAAAAACTGACCAAGCGTATAATACCCGCCTATGAGACCTTTTAGACCAGAACCTTTAACGGATTTTTCAAAGGAAGAAAATGTTAAGGCTATAAAGGAAGCCTTGCAAAAAGCCAAAAGCCAATTCGGTAAAAGGTATCCCCTAATAATAGGTGGGAAGGAATACACAACTGACAAGGTTTTTAAATCCTATAACCCAGCACATAAGGATGAGGTTGTCGGGGAGTTTTATGAGGCGGGAGAGAAAGAAGCCGATCTTGCAATAGAGGAGGCTTGGAAGGCCTTTGAATTTTGGAGTAGGTTTCCAGCGGAAGAAAGGGCGGCTTTCTTATTTAAAGCCGCGGAGGTTTTGAGGCGTCGCAGGTTTGAATTAACGGCTTGGATGGTTTATGAAGTTGGTAAAAACTGGGTTGAAGCCGATGCGGATGTTGCCGAAGCTATAGATTACTTGGACTATTACGCCCACCAGATGTTAAAATTTGCGGGAAATCAGGAGTTATCCTACATTTATGGCGAGAACAACGAGTATTTTTACATTCCCCTTGGCGTTGTTGTCGTAATACCCCCTTGGAACTTCCCGTTGGCCATACTCCTCGGAATGACAACCGCCGCGGTTGTAACCGGTAACACCGTTGTTCTAAAACCCGCTTCGGATTCTCCCATGATGGGATACCTCTTTATGGATATTATGAGGGAAGCAGGCCTCCCGGATGGTGTTATAAACTTTTTAACCGGGCCTGGTGGTTCCTTGGGAGGTTATCTCGTAAAACATCCAAAAACCCGTATGGTTGTCTTTACGGGCTCAATGGATGTTGGCACATGGATATATGAGGAGGCCGCCAAGATAAGACCGGGACAAAAATGGTTAAAAAGGGTTATAGCAGAAATGGGTGGAAAGGACGCGATAATAGTGGATAACGAAATTGACGAAAAGGATATACCCTTTATAGCAAACCAGATAGTCGTATCCGCCTATGGTTATCAGGGGCAGAAGTGTTCGGCCGCTTCAAGGTTAATAATAGTTGAGGATGTTTATGATAGAATTTTGGAGGCGGTAATAGAAGAGGCTAAGAAAATAGAGGTTGGAGACCCGGCGGAAAACAAGTTTATGGGTCCGGTAATAAACGAGGGTGCGGAAAAGAAAATCTTAAACTACATAGAGATAGGCAAAAACGAAGGCAAGTTGGTATTTGGGGGTGAAAAACTAAAAGGTGGTATATACGACGAGGGTTATTACATACAACCAACAATCTTTAAAGATGTTCCACCAAACGCAAAAATAGCGCAAGAAGAAATATTCGGGCCGGTTTTATCCGTTATAAAGGCCAAGGATTTTGATGATGCTTTGAGGATAGCAAACGATACGATTTACGGGCTTACGGGCTCAGTATTTACAAAGAACAGGGAAAAGATATACAAGGCTAAATGCGAGTTCCATGTGGGTAACCTTTACATAAACAGGAAATGCACGGGAGCCATAGTGGGCGTTCATCCATTCGGAGGCTTTAACATGTCCGGAACGGATGCAAAGGCCGGGGGTCCGGATTACCTGTTATACTTTATGCAGGGTAAAACCGTTTCCGAAAAGTTGTAAAACTCCTTAAATATAGCGGATGGTTTGGCATCCTTTATAATACCATCTTATGGTAGCGCTTTTTCTCTTTTCCGTTCAGGCGGAAGGGGATACCCTGAGAGGTTCAAAGGAAGAAGTGGTAAAGTATGTCCTCTCACAAGGGATTCTTGGTTGTGGGGTTTATCCAATCTTAGTAGGTGGTTGTGCGCTTTTTGCAACGGGGGATATGGCGAGTAGCCTATTGTATTCCAGTCTATCATCGGCCGGTTATCTTCTTATAAGTGCAAGTTATGTAAAGAACCACGGCGTTAATAAACCCGTATCGGTTGCATCTTTTACGGGTGCATTAGATGGTTTAGTTTGGGGTTATTTGGTTTATGAAACGATTGAATTCTGGTCTTATCAACCAGCATACCAACTCCTTGGCGATGTCGTATATCCATATAATGCCAAAATGCTAACCTTTATGGCCTTTGGTGCAACGGCGGGTAACCTTTTGGGTTTCCACTTGGCAAACGGTGGGAGTTCCGAGGGGGCTTATGTCTTAAAAACCTTTGCCGTATTCCATACACCTTATGCATATATGCAGGCAAAGAGGTTAATACTTGGGGATTACTTCTTTGAGGGTTCGGATATATATAACAAGGCTGATAGGGGTTTGAGGACGGACTTTACAGTTTCAACCGCCTTATCCCTTGTGGGTGGTGCTCTTGCGTATAATCTCACTAAGGATAAATACGAAATAACCGGAGGGGATGCCCTGTTTATGGGTTCAAACGCAATAAAGGGTGTCCTAATCCTTGAAACCCCAATACATCTGACTTATGCTCTGTCAACGGGTAGTTATAAGGGTTTTCCGACATATTACCAAAACCCAACATATGACAGGTTAGCCGGATTGTCAAACCTTTTGGGTATGTGGTTGGGTTATTGGTTTTCCTATAAATTGGTAAAAAGAGTGGATTTAAATGTTTTTGAAGGTTTAATATACGCCATTATCCCCACCCTTCCATATACCACGGGGTAAAGATTATTCAAAGGTTCAACCCTTTTATATACAAAATCCTGTTTCGCGGGTCATAGCTTATAAATAGTGCAAGGGGGTTATAGGTACTATCGCTTTTTACAAAGCCCATAACACCAAACTTATCCGTATTGTTATGGTATCAGCCAAGCCCTTAACAACATAAACGCTATCATAACCAACGGGTGGTATATCCCCTATCATACCGGAAAACTTTTTAAAGTAAGCGTTGCCGAGGGAAACTATTTTCAAACTATCACCTAATTGTGTGATTTTGGCCAAGTGGAAAACATCATAATATTGGTAAATTATAGTATCGTTTCGTATTATCATTCCATTCCAGAAGTGCGATACTATACCAAAGTTCAACCCTTTAAGGATTTCACCACCCTTATATACCCTTGCGGAAATATCATCGCATTCAAGAACGACGAGGGTGTCAATATCCGTATAATGTATTTGTATCCCATTGCCGTAATCCCTATATAAGTAATTGGGTAATTCCATAGAATCACTGGAAAAACGCTCACAAAAGAATTTAAAGGAATCCAT
>JBDRWW010000017.1:0-19482 GCA_039802605.1 Caldifarciminota bacterium
CAGTTCAAGCGTTTATTGGAATTTGGGACCCCCTTTTTATTTTGATACAACCCTTAAAACAAACCTTTACTCGGTAAAGGCGAGTAGAAACCTATCCGTTCAGATATTCGGCAATGTTTATGATAGGGGTAATCGCTTTGGGTATATATCCCCCGTTATAGATTTACCCTATAACATGTCCCTTGTGGGGTTTTATTTGTTTGGGGATTTTGCCGGGCAAACCGTTAAGGTTTTTGCAAGGAGGTTTTATTCCGGCTCTTGGGATAGATGGGTGGAAATAAACGACAGTGTTGTTAATTCTCCTTATTTATCGTCTGGCAACAAGTTTCAGTATAGGATTGATGTTATTACAAACTTTGCGGGGACATCAAGGTTTAAAATAGACAGCGTAAAATTGGAATTTTTAAATACGCTTGTTATTGGGGAAGGTGAGTGCAATTTCAAAATGGGGGGTTATAAAAACGGTATAAGATTATACGGGGATGGGGAGTTTATGGTATTTGATGTTGCCGGCAGAATTGTGTCAAAAGGTAAGGGCGATATAAACCTTAAAAAGGGGATTTATTGGATTTTCTTTAAAGGTGAGGGTTGTTCAAATGTCAAAAGGGTAATCGTAAAATAGCAAAAAATGTAAAACTTGATACGATTCCGAGGGTTAAGTTTTCAAGAGGTGGTGATAGGGATTCAAAGAGCGAGGTTATAACTCCCGCTATCAAAACATAAAAAAACAATTCCCCGCTAAATAATGCTATTATGAGAACCCAGAGGTTAAAAGCCAAAAAACCCTCTAAGGATTTCCCGTTTTTAAATCTAACTCTACCGAAAAACTTCCCAACCAACGATGCAAAGGCATCCCCAACAATTGATATTGCCAAACCCACGAGGGAATACTTTCCAAATATCAAAACGCTCAACCACACCCCTATTGCCATAACCGTTGCATCGCTTAAATTCCTCCTCTCATAAGTTCTTATTGAATAACCCCAAAGTAGGAATACAATTCTGTTAAGGGGTTTAAAGAACAACCTCAAAGCATCTAAAAAGACTATAATCGCCGGAAATCCCAAAAAGACTATTAAATCATCCCTGCAAGAATACAAAACCACCGCATACAAATATGCCAAAATGTGTATAGTTTTCCTAAAAATTTCTCCCTTTAAGGCCTTTTCCAACCTATGAGGTGGGTTATAAGGTTGTTTGGGTATCCGAGGGCATCGTTTTTAACCGGTCCTATACCACTCTTCCACCATATCGTTAGCAATACAACTTCCAAAGGTATCGCGCACATGTTGGTTTTTACCTTGTACTCCACCTTTAATGCCTTCTCAAAAACCAAACTATCCCCTTTGTATAAAGCCGTATCGCCCTTAAACCTTTTATTCAGGGGTTTATATACGACATCCTCATAACCCACGGCTTCTGCATCTATGGTTATACTCATGGGACAGTCCAAACTCCCGTATATAACCCTTCCGGAACCCCTTGCCATAACCCATTTATCCCCAGCTTTAACCCTTAAAGGTAGCCAAACGACTATAACGCTATCATCGTTATAAACGAATTTTACCCATTGTCCGCTATACAGTATGCTATCGGGGAATAAACCTTCAACCGGTAAAACTTCCATTATCGCGTTTTTATAGATAAAGGTTGTGTTTGTATCTATTATCAAACCTTGTGAAGCGCTCTCGTGCGATTTCTGAACCCTCCAAGCGGGAACCTTATTGCCTTCATAAGTATAAACCGTATCCCTTAAAACCACAACGGAATCCACCACCGATAAAGTGTCCCCAACATTTTCCTCGTAATACCAAATATCGCCTTGTTGAATTGGATATATAAAGATTTCCTCGGGCAAACCCCTATACCTGCAACTCAGGGCCATTAAGGATAATATTACCAACCACCTCCGCATGGATAAAAAATTCTAAGGTAGAATAAACGCTTATGGGGAAAATATCCGTAATAGGAACGGGGTATGTTGGCCTTGTTAGCGCCGTGGGTTTTGCATCCTTGGGGCATAAGGTTGTTGGAATGGATAGGGATAAAAACAAGGTTGAGAAGCTCAAAAAGGGTGAAATGCCGTTTTTTGAAGAGGGGATGGAAGAGTACCTAAAAAAGGCTTTGGAAAACGGGAACTTAGAATTCACGGATGATGTGGCTTATGCCGTTAGGGATAGCAAGTATATATTCATAGCGGTTAATACACCAATGGATGAGGATGGCAGTGCGGATTTAAGCCAGTTGTTGGAAGCAGGGAGAAATATAGGGAGGTTTTTAAACAGCTTCGCCATTGTTACGGTTAGGAGTACCGCACCGGTTGGGAGTTTGGAGGCTTTGGAAAAGGTTTTAGAGGGTGAGGGTAGGGTAAGGGGTAGGGATTACGAATTGGCTTATAACCCCGAGTTTTTAAGGGAGGGAAGCGGAATATACGATTTCTTTAATCCAACCAGAATAGTGGTGGGTGCTGATAAAAGGGAGATAGCGGAGGAGATAATGAAACTATACGAGGGGATAAATGCCCCAAAGCTTATAACATCAATAAAGGATGCCCAGTTGATAAAGTATGCATCAAATGCATTTTTGGCGGCAAGGGTGTCATTTATTAATGAAATAGCGGCGATTTGTGAGGCTATGGGGGCGGATGTTTTTGCGGTTGCGGAGGGCATGGGTCTGGACCCCAGGATAGGAAGGCAATATTTACAACCCGGGCCGGGTTATGGCGGCCCCTGCCTGCCAAAGGATTTAATGGCTTTAATAAGGATGGCCGAGGAAAACCATTACGGTGCCGAGTTCTTGGAGGCGATACACAAGAGAAACGAAGCCCAAAAGAGGAAAATAATATGGAAGGTCAAAGAAGCCTTGGGAGGCGTTTTAATAGAAAAAACCGTAGGGGTTTTGGGCCTAACATTTAAGCCCAATACAGACGATGTAAGGAATTCCATATCAATACCTATAATTACGAAGCTTGCAAAAATGGGTGCCAGGATTAAGGCTTATGACCCAATGGGTGGAGAAAATGCTAAAACGATCTTTGAAGGATATGCGGAAATTTATGAAGACCCCTACAAAGCCCTTGAAGGTGTGGATGTAATTCTCATATTAACCGCTTGGAATGAGTTTGTAAAACTTGATTGGGAAAGGATAAAAAGGGAGGTTAAAAACCCTATTATTATAGATTCGGTCGGGATTTTGAGGAATAACAGGTTAGACGGTTGGAAGGTTTGGATGGTTGGGAGGGGTTATCTATGAGTTTGCTTTCGGCTTTATTCGTTTGCTCAACGGATGGGGGTTGTAAAAACGCCCTTTTAAACGCTTCAAAAAACGATCCGGAAGCCCTATTCCTTTACAAAATCTGGGATGAGATACCCGATCAAAAAAGGTTTGCCAGCATATACCTTTCAATACTAACAAACAGGAATGTCCTAATTGAGGAGAAAAACCTCTACGATACATACCTTTTGGCGGTTTTCCTTGAAAATAAGGGCTTAAAAGGCGATGCATCAAACAAATATTACGAGATATGCCAAAAGGGTGAAGGCTTATTTGCCGCCGAGTGTTGTTATAGGTCGTATAAGTTGGGTAAGAAAGAGGCCAAAGGGGTTTTAAAGGATAGGTTTAAGGATAAGTATTACATATACTTTTTGGAATGATTGCACCAACAAACAAAACGGGGATACAATTCCCACCTATGCTAATACTCATAAGCGTTTACGGTTATGGCGGTTTTGGGCATTATTCCGTTGGGATCGCGAGACCCGACATATCAAAGTTAAAAGACTTCCTAAAACAAAGGGGTTATTCCGATTTTGATAATACCTTCATAACTACGGGTGGTTCGGGGTATGCCGTATTTAAAAGGTTTGTTATAGGTGGGGAAAGCAATTCCTTAAAGACGATAACCACTTCAAACGATTCTTCAACGGCATACATTTCGGGAGGATATTGGCAGTTTAGTTTAGGTTATCTCCTTTACTCAAACAAAAAGTTTAACTCTTATGCGATTTTCGGAGTGGGTGAGGACAAATTGGAAATAATCACCGTTGAAGGCTTCTCCGGAAGCTTTGAAAATATCTTTGACAATCCCCCGAAATCGGCAAAGTATTCAACCGAAGGGTTTTTCTTTACGGCATCTTTACAGGGTGATGTATCCCTATACGGGTTAAACATAGGTTTAAGGGTTGGTTATGGTTATTCCTTAAAGGGAGGTTGGAAGGTTTGGGATAAGGATGTATCCGGAGGCCCAAAGGTGGGTCTTGATGGGCCTTTCATAAGGTTGATAATAGGGGGTGGAATTATTATATGAGGTTTTACCCTAGGATAGGTTTGGAGGTTCATGTTGAGTTAAAAACGAAGAGCAAAATGTTTTGTCCATGTCCCGTGGGCGAATGGGAAGAACCCAACACCGCCGTATGTCCCATATGTTTGGCGCATCCCGGAACCCTCCCATTGCCCAATAGGCAAGCGGTTGTTTTTGCCGTTGCCCTCGGTTTGGCTTTAAACGGGGAGATTTCAAGGGTTTCCCAGTTTTACAGGAAAAATTACTTTTATCCGGACCTCCCAAAGGGGTATCAGATAACCCAATATTCCGTACCAATAATAAAAAACGCCTATATCCTCGGCAAAAGGATAGAGAGGATAAACTTGGAAGAAGAAACGGCAAAATCCTTACACTTGGCGGACGGAAGCGTCTTACTCGACTTTAACAGGGCCGGAATACCACTTTTGGAAATCGTATCGGCACCGGATATAAAATCACCCGAGGAGGCAAAGGAATATTTGAGGGCTTTGCAGAGCGCTTTAAGGTATCTCGGCATATCCGATGCGGACATGGAAAAGGGACAGTTTAGGGTTGATGTAAACGTTTCCATAAGTACCGTTGAGGGTGGTTTTGGTACAAAGGTTGAGGTAAAAAACATAAACTCCTTTAAGGCGATAGCAGACGCAATAGAATACGAAATAGAGAGGCAAAAAGAAATTATATCAAGTGGTGGAGAGGTTATTCGGGAAACGAGGATGTTGAACGGAAAGGAAACGGAACCTATGAGGACAAAGGAAACGGAAAGCGATTACAGATATTTCCCGGAACCCGACATTCCACCCCTTTATGTTGACGATGAAATCCTTCAAGAGGCGAAAACATTATTGGTTGAAATGCCTTGGGAAAAGGAAAAAAGATATATATCCTTAGGGGTTCCCGAACACCTTGCGGGCATAATAGCATACGACAGGGATTTATCACAAACCTTTGAAAGGATTTCACACATAGACCCAAAGGAGGTTGCGGAATACCTGGTGAATGTTATATTTGGAAGGTTAAATAGGGCCAATAAGGATTTAAAGGATTTTGATATAGAAGGCTTTGGCGCGCTTTTGGAAAGGGTAAAAAGGGGTGAAATACTTCCGGAATATGTAAAGATTGCCGTTCAAAAAAATATATTTGAGGGTATCCCCTTTGACGAACTGATAAGAAACGCCCCCAAACCCGTTGAGATAGACCTTGAAGGGATAGTGGAAAATCTCATAAAGAACAACCCCGCCCAGGTGGAAAAGTATAAAAAAGGACAAAAGGGAGTTATCGGGTTTTTTGTGGGTCAAATTATGAAGGAGTATAGGGGAAAGGTTGATCCAAAAAGGGTAAATGAAGTCGTCGTTAAAAAACTTGAAGAGGTTTAGCCTATTATCCCTTTTGCTTTTGGGGTGTGTTGAAAGGTTTCGCGTTGAAGAGGGGAAGGGTGTTGTTATTGAAGGGGGTAAGGGTGTTTGGGTTTTAACGACTTTATCTCCAGAGGTTTGGTATATTAAGGATTCCGCTCAAAGGGTTATATTCGCATCCCTTTGGGCTAACGATATGTTAAAGGTTGGGGATACCCTGTTTATTGTAAATTCCGGTACAAACTATGTTTATAGGTTTATAACGACAACCGGAGAGGTGGAAACCCTAAGGGTAGGGTATGGTAGAAACCCTTATGCCCTGGCATATTCCAAGATTAGTAATACCTTGTTTGTTAGCAACTTCTTAACGGGCACCATAACAGCATTCCGGGGGAATGTTTTACTCGGGGAATTCCCAACATGCGGAAATCCGGAAGGTATGAATACGGTAGGTGGGAAGCTGTATGTGGCATGTACGAATTATTATTCGGATAGAAGGGGGGAGGTTTGGGTTCATAGCGTTTTTAACTTTGATACTATAAGGACATATGAAACGGGCATAAATTCACAGATGGTTATAAGCGATGGCGAAGGTGATGTTTATGTTATATCAACCGGTGATTATTCTTCCGTTCAAACAAGCCTTTTTAGGATTTCCCAAAATGGGGTTGACAGTTTTTACATAGGGGGATACCTCGGAAATGCTTGTATATCCGATAAGGGTTATCTCTTTTTGGTGGGTTGGTACGGTGGGGTTTATAGGTTTAACTGGGTTGAAGAAAGGGGGGAAGGGTTTATAATTACGGACATTTCCGCCTCTTCCTGCGATGTTAAAGGGGATACCCTTGTGGTTTCCGACTTCAACAACGATAGGGTTGTATATTACGACTTTTCCGGAAAAATTATAAAATACTTTTATGTAGGGGATGGACCCATAGATGTTGAGGCGGAATAGGTACAGTTTCCGTTGGAAGTTTGCCCATTGTGTATTAAAATTCCTCTTTAAGGTTTTAACCGGCGGGAAGGTTGTGGGTAAGGAGAAACTCAAAATACCCGATAAACCCGTTATTATCGTTGCAAATCACTCATCGTATATGGATCCCCCTTTGATAATCGCCTTTTGGGAAAGGGAAATATACTTTTTAGGTCATGAGGGGCTTTTCAAAAATTCCATATTTGGTGGTTTCTTAAAGTTTTTCAACGGATTACCCTTACCGTCTGGATTTAAAAAATCTTATGAGCTTTTGGATGTGGGATACGATATCGGAATATTTCCTGAGGGAGGAAGGAATAAGTTGCCCAATGTGAAAATCGGGGCCTTCAAACTCTCAAAGGATAAGAATGTTCCGGTTATTATTTTTGGTATTTATGGGAATAGGGGGAGGGTTTTTAAAAAGGTTTTGAGGTGGGTTTTTAAAAGGGGACTTTATCTCGTATATCTAAAAACCCTATACCCGGAAAATTTTAGCGATGCGGAAGAAATGGCAAAGGAGTTTAGGAAAACCGTTATGGAATTCATTGAGAAATACCAATAGATATTCCAAAAAGCCTGTTCTTACTTACAAAGGCGTTTAATCCCTTGAAGTTGATGTATAACCCATAGGTGCTTGTTGGTTCATACACCTTTGTGAATAA
Organism: Caldifarciminota bacterium; assembly: GCA_039802605.1. GTDB lineage: Bacteria > Hydrothermota > Hydrothermia > LBFQ01 > LBFQ01 > Caldipriscus. The sequence continues at coordinate 7,291 of JBDRWW010000017.1, forward strand.
AACATCAAAGAAAACCCCCGCTTTTGCAACCCCCCTATAAATCGGTATATTCACATTTATAACCAAAAAGTTATCCGCCAAAGAGTTCAATATTGGAACTTCCCTATAACCGTCAAAACCCCCATAAGGCTTTTTGAGACCCCAAAACCCCTTAAAACCCTTTACACTTACAATACCAAGCTTTCCAAAAACCTCAACCCCCACATCCCCATAACCCATAAAAACCTTAGTGATCACCTCGGGTTTTAAGTTTATATACCTAAGGATACCTAAGGGTTTATAGAATTCCCCTATACCAAAACCCAAATTGCTTTTACCAAACCAACGATGAACTCCACCGTAATACATAACCTGCCCGTTCTCGGTATAAAGGTTGAACTCGGAAAATATCCCGATGGGAATATAAGCGTTTTCGGGTATATCAAGCTCCCCTTCGGAATACGCCCTTGTGCTATCAAACTGCCCGGATATACCCACCTTCATAGGTGTGGAAAAGATGTTATAAACATAAAGATCCACATCCCCAATGATGCCCCCATTCCCAAAGATATTAAACCGTACTTCCGAATTTGAAAGGGTTGAAAACTTAAAAACAACCCTTTGGTTTTCCCTAAAAACATCAAACTTTAAATTGTAGAAACTTGCCAATGGTTGCATTGATATAATTTCCGAATAGTTAAAGGGCTTACCCGAAAGACCCTTAAACATCCACAAAACGTTTTCCCCTTTGAAATCCCCAATTACCAAAGGGTTTTTAAAGACGACAAACTTACCCTTATCCAAAACCGCTATGTATTCCCTTTCATTAAAATAAACATCCGCCTTTGCAAGAGGATAACCCATATCTGCCAAATCCTTTAAAATCTGTAATGTTATGCTGTCCCCCTTTTGCTTATCCCCGTAAAGCAACCAAAACCTTTCACCAAGCACTATAAGGATTTCCATTTTTATTTGAAAACCTCCTCTAAATCAATTTCTAAACCCTCCAAAACTTTACTTTTAACTTTACCCTTGCCTTCCGCAAAGGAGTAAAGTTCATAATTTCCTTTATCATCCAAAACCCACACCTCTATCGCCTTTTCATAGGGATAAACAATCCAACACTCCTTAACCCCAAACTCCTGATAAATCCCCTTTTTGACAACCGTATCCCTCCTCGTTGTTGATGGCGAAATTATCTCTATCACCAAGTCCGGCAAACCAAACATACGGCCTTCCTTTATGTTTTTTAAACTCCCCTTTGAAATATACACTATATCCGGTTGAACCACAACGGTTTTGGATAATATAACATCAAAAGGTGCGGGAATTACCTCACCCAACGATTCCCCACTTTCCACAAATTTAACCAAAAGAATTAGCAGCCTTTTCAGGATTTTCTGATGTTCAAAGTTTGGTGCGGGCATTTCTACCAACCTCCCGTTAATAACCTCATAGCGCTTATCGTCTTCAAGTTTCAAATAATCCTCATAGGTCCAAATCCTTTCCTTAACCATCTCCTTCATCCGAACACCTCCTTTAAATCAACCTCTAAGCCTTCCAAAACCTTGCTTTTAACTTTCCCCTCTTTTTCTGCAAAGGAGTAAATTTCATAATTTCCTTTATCATCCAAAACCCATACCTCTATCGCCTTTTCTTCGGGATAAACAATCCAATACTCCTTAACGCCAAAATTTTCATATATCCCCTTCTTGACAACCGTATCCCTCCTAATCGTTGATGGCGAAACTATTTCTACAACCAAATCCGGAGAGCCCATTATAGCCTTCTCCCCTATTACGCCTAGTCTTTCCTTTGAAATATAAACTATATCGGGCTGCAATACAACATTGTCATCCAACACTACATCTAAAGGGGATGGTAAAACTTCCCCTTTATTTTTTACTTTCACAAACTCCCTTATAAGCGTAGCGAGTTCCATTAATATGCGCTGATGCCAAGGGGTAGGAGATGGCATTTCCATTAACCTCCCTTTGATAACCTCATATCGTTCTTCATCTTCTAATTTCAAATAATCCTCATATGTCCAAATCCTTTCCTTAACGATTCCCTTCATCCGAACACCTCCTTTATATCAACCTTCATACTTTTTAAAAGCCAAATCGGGTACGGTTATGTACAACACAAATTCTAAGGTGGAAAACTATCGCCCTTATAATACCCACTTCTGCCCCCATCGTCTAGCCAGGTCCAGGACGCGTGGTTCTCAGCCACGAAACCCGGGTTCAAATCCCGGTGGGGGCGTTTTGCTTGAAAAAGTTTTAAGGGATTATGAGGGTTTTCGAGAGGAAATACTAAGGGAAAGCTATCTACTAGGTGCCGGTTTAAAGGAAAAAGCCGAATACGATTCAATATTTCAAAGATATGCCGAGTTATTCACTTTGGAAACGGTGGGGAAGGTTATAAAGGAGAAAAACAATTTACCCGAAGATGCACCAAGCGAGGAATTTGAGGCCTTTGATAGGGTAATTTTTGCTTTGTTGGAAAACTTTTTATTTCTAAAAACCGTAAAGGATATTCAAAAACTTCAAGAGTTGGAAATTTCAAAAACCTTGGATTTTAACGGCAAAAGAATACCTTTCAGAATGTTGGCCAATATAATTGAAAGGGAAGAAAGCAGGGATATGAGGAGGTCTCTAAGCGAAAGGGCCATACCTATAATTGAGGAATTGAGCAAATATAAGGTTGAAATAGCGAGGAAGAGGTTAAACATAATTAGGAAAGAGTTCGGATACCCAAGCATATTATCCTATGAAAGCGACAGGTTGAATGAAGATATAAAGGGTTATGCAAATTCTTTATCGGGTTTTTTAAAGGAAACGGAAAGGGAGTATAGGGATTTGGCCGGGTGGGTTTTTAAGGAATTCTTGGGGTTGGATTGGGGTGAGGTTCAGACATACGATATAAACTTCCTTTTATCCGGTTATCATTTCCGGGATTTTAAAACGGATGATTACAAGTATATTTTGGACGAAACATTAAAAGGCATGGGTTTAAACCTGCAAGAAATAAAAAATCTAAAAATAGACGATGAGAATAGGCCTACCAAATCCCCAAGGGCCTTTTGCGCCCCAATAAGGATACCCGATGAGGTTATCGTGGTTATAAAGCCTTCCGGATACTTCAAGGATATATCCACACTTTTCCACGAGATGGGGCACGCTTTACACTTTGCGCATACCGATAAGGGTTTGCCTGCAATTTACAGATTAATAGGCAGGTCTGGAACATCGGAGGTTTTCGCCTTTAACCTTCAATATATTACCGATTCAAAACCTTGGATTGAAAGGTTTTTTGGGAAAAACGAAAGATTGGAAAGTTTTGTGAATTACAGAAAATTCGCATATTTATATTTGAGGCGGAGATATGCGGCCAAGGTCGTATATGAAACCAGGCTGTTTTCCGGGGATAATTGGGAAGACATAGGCCCAAAGTTATATTCACAAATACTTACGGATGCCACGGGTGTATTTCACCCCCCGTATAACTATTTTTGGGATTTGGATTTCGGTTTTTACAGCGTTGATTACTCACAGGCTTGGGAAGTCGAATACGCTTTAAGGGAATATTTGAAGGGTGAGTTTGGTGATGATTGGTATTTTAACGGAGAGAGTGGAGAATTTTTGAAGGGTTTGTGGGGTTTGGGGCTCAGGTATTCCCCCCTTCAACTCGCAAAAAAGTTAAGGCTTTGGTAGTTTTAGAATATCGAGGCATTTGAGGTATAAACTCTCCGGGAAATGGGGAATGTATGGGTGATCCTTTGGTTGGGTTCTTATTGATAATACGGCTACCGGTATTCCCGTATCAAAGCTCGCCAACCTTATCTGGCTTAGCATATCCTTAATATCCATCTGATAAGTGCAAGAACATATAAAAAGTCTCCCGTAATCCTTCAACCTCTTCAAGGATAAAACGGTAAGCTTCCATATAGCCCACTTAATACTTTCCTTTTCGGACTTCTTCTTTGAGATGGCGGGAGGGTCCGCTATAATTAGGTCGTAAAGTTCATTTTCCGCTTTTAAAAACTCAAAGGCATCAAAGTTTATGAGATTTACATTTTTGCATCCGTTCAGTCTCAAATTTTCTTTCGCAATTTCAAGGGCATTATCGTTTATATCAACCGCAACTATTTCCCTTGCCTTTTTTGATAGATATACGGAAAAGGCACCGGTATAACAAAAGAGATCCAAAACCCTTTCACCACCCCTTAAACTCTCAAAAAGGTACTTCCTGTTATCCCTTTGATCCAAGTAAAAACCCGTTTTTAAACCTCCAACTATATCCACCAAGAAGTTAAACCCGTTTTCTTCAATTATTAAACTTTCGGGAATTCTACCGTATAACAACCCCTTAAAGGGTTTCAATCCTTCATCTTTACGGGATGTCATATCACTCCTCTCGTATATGAATTCCGGTGAGAAGGATTTTTTTAACCCTTCAACCACAAAGTTTTTAAAAACTTCCATAGGCTTAGACCTTATTTGTATAACAAATCCGTCTTTATACCTATCAACTATTAACCCCCCTAGGAAATCGCTTTCCGAAAACACCAAACGGTAGGCGTTTGAATCAATGCCTTCCCTTATATTTAATGCCCTAACGAACCTCCTTTCAAAGAAATCCCCGTTTATTCTTTCCCTCTCAAACCCTAAGAACCTAAACCTAATCCTTGAATTTGGGGAATAGGTTCCAAATGCTACAAAACCCCTTTTATCATATACCTCCGCCTCATAACCCTCACCCTCAACCCTTATTATCTCATCCGCAAAAACCCAAGGGTATAACCTTTTAACCTTCCTTGAAACCTTATCCCCTACGAGGATTTTAACCAACTATGCGGATTTCGGTCTTGCCTTATACCCCGCCTTTTTTATTGCACTTATAACCTTATCCATAACCACATTATCCCCCCATACCTTCAAAGTCTTCGTATCCCATATGTATTCCATAGCGACAACGCCTTTAACCCCTTTGAGATTGGTCTCTATCTTCTCTACACAATGTTCGCACATAACCCCATTTACGGTAAGTTCATAAACCTTATAATTGGATAAATCGGCATTCTCAACGAATACGGCTTTGTAGGGTTTTAGAGATTCTTCATCCTCGTTTATGTATTGGGCCTTCGCCTTTCCATCCCCCGGGCACGCCCAAAGGCTTGTATAATATCCCGCTATCAAACCGGCCGCCAAAATCAAAATCATCCTTTTCATAGTATGGAAATTATAAGGGTGAAAAATTAATCCCCTTTCAACCTCTTTTTTCCGAAGTATTCCTCCATCAGAGTTTTAACCCTTTCTCCAAAGGGGCCTTTACGCACTACAACCCTATGGTTTAACCTTGTATCCAAAGGAATCTGGTATAGGGTATATGTTCCACCGAATTTTTCGTTCGGTATGGAGAAAATCACCTCTTTTACCTTCGCCAAAACCAACGCCCCGCTGCACATAATACAAGGCTCAACGGTTACATAAACACTTGAATCCCTTAAATCTTTTGTGTCCGCCTTCAACATCGCCAAAATCTCGGCGTGAAATAAGGGGTTTTTTGAAGTCAAATTGTGCGCCTTGGAAACCAACCTATCTCCTTTTACGATAACCGCACCAACGGGTACTTCACCCTTCCGCAAAGCCTTCTCGGATTCGCATATTGCAAGGGACATCCAAAACTCATCTTTCCCCATTAACCTCTTCTGCTTTAAGAACCTTATACCTGCTTACAGCAGCCAACCTAACGGCTTTGTCGTATGTTATCCAGTAAAATGTATCGTTTTTTACAGTCCCCGCAAGGAACCTCTTATCCCCAAAATCAATGGCGTATATTAGCTTCCCGTCGTAGTAATACCGAATATCCTTCAAAGTTAAAACCCAAAGTGTATCGCCCTTGGTACCCACCGACATGACACGGTTTAAAATAACGGCCTTACCCGGTCCCTTGGGAATTATTTGGGGTTTTCCTAGATAAACCTTTGAAATTAAACTCTCGTTTTCAATATCGTAAATTTCCATCGTATCCAACGCTTCGGAAAGGTAGTACATCTTTCCGTCCGATACGGCTACAAATTTTCGGAAATTATATGCCGAAGAATACTTTTTAAACTCGTTGTAATAATCCCTTAAACTCTTAAACTTTGGGGCCGCTTTTATTAAATCGCCCAAACGGGAGCATGCACCGAAGTACAGCGCCGGAGAAACGGGTTTCCCTATAAACATATCCTTTGTAACCACAAATGAATACCAATCGGTATAAATTGTATCCGGAATATCAACGGAGGTTGTGTTTTTCCCTTCTACAATTTTCAAAAGTTTAAAATCCCTAACCCTTCTCCTACCCTCCGTTTTCCAATCCTCAACAAAAACCCAAACCCCACCCTCCGGATCCGGTGCTACATCTTTTACGGTTTGATTGGTAATACTGTATTCCCACAACTTCTGACCCAAGGGCATGCTAATCGCGAGTAATCTCATCTCGTTGACGCCCCCTCCCCTCCCCATCAATATAACCATTTCGTTATTTTTCTTGTTATCAAATACCACCTTCAAGGGGAAAAATCCCCGCATATATTCCGAGGGTTCCGGTATGTTCATAAAATCGCTTGGACCCTGTGGTGCGCACCCGAAAATTATCCCCAAAACCGTCAATAAGGAAAACAACCTTTTACCCATCAACGGGTATTATAAGAGGGGAAGATTTATCTGTGGGAATTTTTCGCCTTGAAATTATAACCTTACAACCTTAAAATACCCACCGATGGAGAGGAGGAAATTTTTAAAGCTACTTGCGCTGTTGGGTATTGGATTTTTGCCCTTTACAAAACTCTCCGCCGGTAGGGAAACCCTAATACTCAACTCTACGGGCTATAAGGTTTTGAAAATGCACGGGATGGGTTTAACCCCCGAGGAAATAGCGAGAAAACTAACGCAAGAATACGAGGTTGATTACGAAACCGCTTATAGGGATGTTTTGGATTTCTTAAAGGAGGTTAAGGGGTTTAAACTTTAATGACCGTTATCTCCATTAGTGATGTTTATAAGTCTTACAACGGTTTGGAAGTTTTAAAAGGGGTTAATTTACGGGTTAATAAAGGGGATTTTATAATAATATTCGGTGAAATAGGGGCGGGCAAGAGTACCCTTATAAGGATGATGTACTTTCAGGAATTCCCCGATAAAGGTTCCGTTGAGGTTTTGGGGTTATCTTCGGATGAGGCTAAGAAAAAAAAGAATAAAGTTCAGGAAATAAGGAAAAGGATAGGGGTTATAACCCAAGAGCCGGTTTTCCTAAACGAGATGACCTGTTTGGAAAACATAACCTTTGTTTTGGAATCGTTGGGCTTTAATAAAAAATTGGCGGAGAATAGGGCAAAGGAAGCCTTAGAGAGGGTGGGTATGGCGGATTATATGAACAAGTACCCTTATGAGCTTTCCGCGGGACAGAAACAGAAAATTTCAATAGCAAGGGCAATATCAAGGGATCCCATTATCCTTTTGGCGGACGATCCGACTTTGGGATTGGATGATAAATCCACTTATGATATTGAGCATTTATTCCTGTCGTTAAACGAAATGGGTGCAACCATAGTATGGGGGGCAAACCGTATTCCGCAAACCATTGGGAAAATATTAAAGGTTTATCATCTACAAGGTGGTTTGTTGGCAAGTATTAGATGAATAGATTTCTAATACTTTTACTCCTTTCGGGGTGCAGTAAGGTGGTTTTTGAGCATAGGTGTAAGGATATTGATACATTAAAGGTGTTTGAGGATAGCGCGGTTATAAACCTTCGGGATAGATGTTTTTATGTGGAAATAGGTGAAGGGAAAAGTTTAAAGGATATATCCGTAGATTTGGGTAAGGTGGTTAATTACGGGAATGTGGAGGGTATAGAGCTAGGGGTAGGGGAGATAAAAAACTATGGGTACATACAACGGATAAATTTGGGAATAGGGGACTTTGATAATCTCGGTAAGGCAGATAGTGTTGGTATAGGCATTGGTAAAACGGTTAACAGGGGTGTTATGGAAAAGGTGTCCATAGGTATAGGTGAAGTGGAAAATTATGGTAAGATTTTAAAGGAAGTTGAGGTGGGCGTAGGGAGAATTAAGGACAATGGGGAAATATCGGGAAAAAGAAAGGTGGGCTTGGGTTTATAAACCCAATTCCAATTCCCTTATAAATCCCAAGTTTTCGCGCCAATTTTTCTTAACCTTGACCCAAAGTTCTAAATAAACCTTTCTACCCAATAGGGCCTCCAATTCTTTCCTCGCCTGTGTTCCCACCTTTTTCAAGGCTTGTCCCCCCTTACCTATCAATATCCCCTTTTGGGAATCCCTTTCAACATAAATGGTTGCCCTTATGTATATCGGGTCGTTTTCTCCCTTTGGTTCCCTAAACTCCTCAACTTTCACGGCCGTCGAGTAGGGTATCTCCTGACGATAATAAAGGAATATCTTTTCCCTTATTATTTCCGCAACTATGAACCTTAAAGGCTTATCCGTTATCTCATCCGTTGGATAAAAGGGTTCCCCCTCGGGTAAATGTTTCTTTATTTCCTCCAAAAGTATATCAAGGCCATCACCCTTTAACGCGCTTATAGGTACATAAGCCGCGAAATCGTAGAGTTTTGAGTATGTATCCATTATCGGCAATAAAGCGTTTTTATGAACGGTATCAATCTTGTTTATTACGAGTATAACGGGCGTGTTCTTTTCCTTTGCAATGGTTTTTAACTCATCCGCGATACTCTCTTCCAAATCCGTTGGCATCACGGGTTCAACAACCCATAAAACCACATCCGCATCCCTCATAGATTCCTTAGCCTCTTTTAGCATATAGTCGTGCAGGGCATACATACTTTTTTTGAATATTCCCGGTGTGTCCAAGATTAGTATTTGGGCGTCCGCTTCGTTTATTATTCCGAGGATTTTATACCTCGTGGTTTGGGGTTTTGGACTGACAGCCGCAAGTTTAAACTTTAAAAGCGCATTTACCAAAGTGGATTTACCCACATTCGGCCTACCTATTACCGCAACATAACCAACTTTCACAAGTTGTGAATTTTAAGGTCGAATGTAATAATCCGTTAAATTTTTCTGCAACCACTTGTTTGGAAAGCCTCCCGTGGTATCCCTTAGGTCTATTTCAAGCCTCCTTCCTATTCCCTTATACGGTATCCAAAACATAAAGGAAGGTAATTTTAGTGTCGAACCGCTACCGTATCCATCGGTGTATATTATATGAACATGCGTACTATATTCAACCTTTTGGGCGCATAGGTTTTCGCTACCCAAGATTATGGTTAGCGTATCGTTCTTTACCAAGGCCGATAATTTGTATGCTATCGTATCCGGATTTGAACCGCCTATATAGTTGGCGGGAGGCAATGTATCCCAAGCGCTCTCCCATCGCATTGGGGGAATTAAGGGATATATGCCAAAGGGCGCATCAAGGTTTATAGGTATTGTTGTGGTATCAAGGGGGGGTTTGAAGATATACTTTACCTTTAAGAATATCGTATCCTCCCTCATATAAACATAGAAGGTATCCTGAAATCCGTTATAAGGGCCACCGTAATATGTGTTTATCCAAGTGCTATCATCCACAACCCTCGTGGTTTCCGCCCACATTTGAAGGGTGTCGGATACACCCGTGCTGTCGGGGTTCAAGGAGGAACCCTTTATGGTTTGGTAAGCCCACCAGGAGCCCACACTAGTGGGGAAATAACCGGTTCTACCGGTATCGGAGCAGTAGAAATATACCGTATCCGTTGAACAGGTATCGCAAGGGGGGTTTTGGTTATCGTTTAAAGGTGGAAGTTTTTTCGTACAAGAACCAACAACAACCGCGATTATAAATACCAAAACGCTTATCCAACGCATACTTTAAATTTTAAGGATGAAAAACAGAATACCCACCAACTCGTTTATATACCTCATGTTTTCGTAAAATTTACCGTATGTGGGTAGGAATTTGAGAAAGGGATCTTCCCGTTCCGGCAACGATACACCCACCACATAAGCCTTTAACCCCTCTTTTTTCAGCAGAAACTTAATCCTCTTGATGTGATAATCCGAGCTGACTATAACCAATTTGTCCGCATGATTTAAAATGTTTTTTACAAACTTAACATTCTCGTATGTGTTTTTACTCGTGGTATCCACAAAAGGAACACTGCACCCGAGGTTTTCGGCCATATCTTTCATAAAAATACCCTCATATTTATGGCCACTTGGAATGATGGGACATTTATAAGTTTTTGATATTTCACAGCCCTTTATAACCCTCCTTATACTCTCATCCGAAACCCCAGAGCCGAAAACAACGACATAAGAACAGCCTTTTATATTGTCGCTTTTCTCCTCAACCAAATGTTTTAAGGTGCTTTCCCCGATCTCCGATGAAAGAACATAAAGCATAAGCGCCCCGAGGAAAGAAACCCACCTTATAAATCTCTCCTTTGTGATTATACCTATGAGCATTAACAAAAGTATGTAAATACCGGGTGGAAACAACAACGATTTAAGGGTTTTGTAAAAATAAAAGAAAATCAAGAGGGGATTATACAACCGTATAATTCTCAATGCTATGTTTTTATCCTTTTACCTTGTAGGTGGTTTTGTCCAATACAAGGCCGTCGTAAAAACCCTTGGGGCATTACCAGATCCAATAGTTGGTAAGAATAAAGAGGTTGAACTTGTATCCGCAAACATAAAGGCCGATTCAAGCGTGGAATTCCAATTGAAAATACCGGTAAGCGCTTTTAGGTCCGGAAACAGGCAAAGGGATGTTGATGTTGCGAAAATTTTGGGTTATCCGGAACACCGGTTTATAACCTTTGAACTTATAGATATAAAAAGGTGGGAAGTAAATAAATTCTTAACCGAAAAAGAGGGGGATATATACGCAAATTGCAAATTAACGATTAAGGGGAATCCTAAGGATTACAATTTCAAAATACGCTTCAAATGGTTGGACGACGAAACGGTTAAATTAACAACGGAAAAAACGGTTAAATTTACCGACTTTGGAATAGACCCCCCGACGCTTATGGGCTTTGTTAAAAGGGCGGAGGATCGCCTTGATATTTCGGGGGAAATTGTTTTAAAGGTTAGGAAATGATGGGGATACTTTTTAACATAATTTTGGCGCATGAGGGGGGACATGAGGAGTATTTGAAGGAAACCCCCACATTTACCTTGCACAGGTATATGGGATACGCCATAATAATAGGCAGCGCCATAAATGTGGGGACGGGTTTATACCTTTTGAACCAATATGAAAACGGCAAGGTCCCACCGGATTACATAAGGATTCCCCATAGGGCAATGGGATATACGGTCTTCACGTTATCAACGATACAAACGGCCCTTGGAACATACAACAACTTTAAACTATGGAAGGAGGAAGGTAGGTTAAAAAGGTTAATCCACGGAGCATTGGCATATGCCGCAACGGGTAGTTATCTGTATGCGGGATATAAGGCTTATAAGGGGGATTTTGAATCGCACCGGAACTTTATGCTTTTGGCATCGGGATTATCGGCGATTACCGGAATTTGGATAATATTTTGAAATATGAAAAGGTTAGGTTTTGTTGGGGATACCACCTCCCGCCACAAAGCCGTAGGAACGGCTGGCAAATGTTATATATTTACATAGCAAACGGTAATTCCACGCAACACCTTAACACCGGATAAAGGGCAGGTAGTAAAACTTTTCAACATTAAAATGCTTTTCTTATGGTAATGTTAGCATTAATAACATCTTTGCCGCTGGAAGGCATAACCCCAAAGCCCGACAAAAGGGCTGGGAAGATATACGAGGAAGGGATAAGGATGATCTTCACACAGAATGTAGGGCAAATACCAAACGATGAAGTGGTCTTCTACACAATACACCCAAGCGTTGTGTATGTTCTAAGGAACGGGAAAATAAACATAAACGGGACAACAATAGACTTTGGTAAGGAGCCGAGGTTTATAACCGGAGATATGGAACAGATAACGAGGGTATCGTACTTTGGGAACAACAAGAGCATAAGCGGGATAGCCACATACAAGAGGGTTGTGTTAAAAGAGGTATATCCGAATGTGGATGTTATACTAACGGCGGATGGAAAAGGGGTAATAGAGTTCCAGTATATAGTAAAGCCTGGTGGCAATGTTAAGGACATAAGGGTTAAAGTTGAAGGGGAG
>JBDRWW010000018.1:0-14883 GCA_039802605.1 Caldifarciminota bacterium
TTTTACACCCTTAAGGGAGGATAACGCTTTTGAATGGGATTATGATGATCCTACGAGATCCGCATCCGAAAGGGTTGATGGGTTTATAAGGTTTATATCACCTATAGGTAGAAAGACTTAAAGGTGAATAGGGAAAGGGTCGAAAAACTTATAAGGGAATTGCTTTTGGAGATAGGTGAAGACCCCGAAAGGGATGGATTAAAAAACACACCCAAGAGAATAGCGAGGATGTTTGAAGAGATATTTGCCGGATATAATCAGAATTTAGAAGAAATTCTAAACGGTGCGATATTTGAAGCAAATTACGACGAGATGGTTATAGTTAAGGACATTGACTTTTACTCAATGTGCGAACACCATATGTTGCCGTTTTTTGGAGTAGCCCATGTGGCATATATACCTAACGAAAAGGTTATAGGACTTTCAAAAATCCCAAGGATAGTTGATATGTTTGCTAAAAGACTCCAAATACAAGAAAAAATGACCGTGGAAATAGCAGAGGCTATAAATTCCCTTATAAACCCCCTTGGGGTTGCCGTAGTTATAGAGGCCGTTCATATGTGTTCCGTTATGAGAGGCGTTAAGAAGCCGAGGAGTAAAATGATAACAAGCGCAATGCTTGGGGTTTTTAAGGAGGATATAAGGACTAGGGAAGATTTTTTGCACAACATCGGTAGAAATTTGACATTGAGGTAGTTTCCCCCTTATAATACATTCTTATGGTCGGGATAACTTTAAATGGCGCTTTTGGCCGTAGGTTTAAGGTTTCTGGGTCTCTCCTCAAATTCTCTCAAATTCTCTCAAATTCCTGCTAGTCTTTTTGCTTATGGTGGGTAAGGGGTATTCGGTAATAGTGCCGATAGAAGTTCCGCCTGATATACCCGACAGTTTGCTCTTTGATTTACAAAAGCTCTCAAAAAACCCTCAGGTTATTGAAAGGCTAAGGCAAATATCGTTAAAAGAGATAAGGAAAGCCTTTGACAACGGTGTTAAGGATGTTCAGCCCATACTCGTAAGGAAGGGTAAGCCAATAGAACCTCCAAGGGACACATTTTATAAACCCGATGCCTTTTGTGTAAGAAAGAGGTTGAGGACATGCATAGGTGGTGGATGGACGAGTGCGGAGGTTTCAAGGATAAACAATCATCTAAGCAGGATTATACCGATAATAGAGGGTATATATGGACAAGCCTTTATGACACCGAAAATATTTTACACTGGAAACCCCTATGTGAAGATAATAAAAGATGACGATGTTCCTTCTGATAAAGGAATAACCTGCGCCCCTTGGTATAATGCGGTTTGCTTTGTGATAACGGGTGAGTTTGGATGCACCCTTTGGCCTTGGGATGATAACGGGTATATAGTTATAAATCCGGAGGGAGATACGCTTGATGATGAGGATGACGATGCGTTATTAACCCACGAGTTATTTCATGCGTTTAGGTTAAACTGGATATTGACATACCCGCAGTATGAGGAGGGTCATGCGGAGGCTGGCAAAATTTTAGCTACAAAGGAACTTTGCAGAATATATGGAATCGCTTGTGGTTTTATCAATACAAATTATACAAACGAAGATACTTATGTTTTCCACCAATATTTCAACTTACCTTTTATAGGCTCAAATCTGTGGTGGGGGAACTTTTATGCCTTTGCATATGAACCTCTTTGGGATGCGAGGTATTCAACTTGGGGTTATTTGTGGATAAAGGTGTATTTGGCAAATTCAAATTTCTTTTTAAACTTTAATAACAACCTATGCAATATTCCCCCAACAATTGTAAGGCCTCCTTATACCTATGATTTATACTTAAACTGGTTAGCCGTTCCATCTTTTGGTAGTGGTCCTATTGAAGGGCAGACTTTTAGGAATTGGTTTAATAATCAACCGGCATTCTTTAACAATTATCCCATATCATCCAGAAAAGGGAGATTACAATATAACCTTGCAATAACCACATATAATATACCTACCACAACCCTTGATTTAAAAACATTTTACTACCGGCGGGAACTTATAATGGAAAAACCCGTGGATAACGCCGTTTTAAGGATGAGGGTTTGGAACTCATCAGGTATGCTAATAAAGGATACCTTATTAATCACGGACTCATCGGGCGTGGCAACTATTAGTTTGGGTATAGGTAGCGGTGGGAATGTCTTGAAAGAAAGGTTTAAAATCCAAGTTTGTGATAAAAACGGCAAGGTAAAAAAGGAGGTTATAAGATGAAAAAGGTTTTTTGGGTTTTGCCTATTACATTGGTTTTTTATTCATGCTTAAAAAATCTGTGTATGGGCGACGGTACAACGGGAAGTTGTGAAATATTTAATGCGAGTCCTATAAACGACGGTAAGGCTTTGAATGTTAGGATTTCAAAGGTAGATGAATACGACTACATTTTAATAAGGGGACATTCCACGGATGGTACAGTGGAATTGTACTTAAAGGATGATACAACGGTTGTTTTCAACGAACCATTTGTGGATTTAATAGGGGAAATGAGGGCGAGGTGTTATGAATGTTCGGGATACATTCTTTGGTTTATAATGTTTAGCGATAACACCCTTAAACTGAGCGACACGACTTATAACGCTTTGGAAGTTGATACCGGGGGAAATACGAGGGTTGTAAAGGGAAATATGGCAAATCCCCCTTATATCAAGTTTGTAAAGATTGATACGAGTATATACGCCGTCGGGAACGGTATTAAAATTTCATACCCCGGAAGGTTCAAAATAGCACCCGATACGGGATATTACGATACCATAAAGGTTTCCGGGGAGCATGCCCTTTGGATAACCTCCAATCCTCAAATGTATGGTAAATTGAAGGTTTCAGGTATGTATAATGACAGCATAACCGTTTGGATAGGTTTTAGAAAGGATATAAAGGGTTTAAAATGGATAGAATAGGAGGTGTAAAATGATGTATTTAATTGCGAGTCTTGACTTTGCGGGTTATACGGCGGGGAGTTTTAGGTTTTATCAGGTAATGTATAAAGGTTCTCCATATACATCCGTTGAAAAGGATAGCGTTATACTAACCACAACAACTACAAAATGTTCTTCCCCCTCCGATGTGGCGGTTTATATAAGCGAAGATACCATATATTACACCTATGATTCTTTAAAGGCTTACTATGACGGGGAGTTTTTAACGGATGCTATTAAGATAAATATTAACTCCATAAATTACCCTATATACTTACGCTTTTTGAGGTTTCCCTTGGTTATGTCCTATACTTGGCAGGTTGTTGATACATGCATACAACCCGCAGGCCGTATGGTTCCTATAATGGATTTGGATGCGGACGGCATAAGCGATAGCTTGTTTGTTGATAGTTCTAATATAGGAATAACATTTGTATCTACGGATAGTGTAAAGATTGAAACGGATACGATAACGGTTATTTTTAAACTCACAAGGCCTATGATACTTTACGCGGATTCATCGGATACGATTATGCACAAAAACTTCAAGCACACATTTAAGTTTATTTTAAGGGGCAAATACCTCCCTTACATAGGATACGAGTACCTCAGATCGGATACCGCGGAATACATATACGAGTACGATTACATACGCACATCCACATCGGACAGTTTGCATGCCTCGGCGAATATTACCCTATCACCGTTTTACATAAGGGAACTCATATTCACAAAAGTTGCGGAAAAACCAATTAAGGAAACAAAAGGACAAGTATATGAACTTTACGATGTAAATGGAAGGCTTATTTGTAGGGGCAAAGGGGCTCTTTACAACACCCAGAAACTACCAAAGGGCGTTTATTTCGTAAGGGTTGGAAAAAGGGTTAAGAAGGTAATAAGTAAATAGACCCCACACTTAAACAATCCAAAATTTAGGTTTGGCACCTTTTGGTACAAAGGAGGTAGTTTTATTAACACCCCTTACTCAATATTATAGAGGAGTTTTAAGGGGTAATTTCGTTTCAGGGGCGACTTCGTTCTGGTCAACCACCACGGGAAGTATAACCATATCGGGAATTCCGGCCGGCGCTTCAATAGTAAAGGCATTACTATTCTGGGGTTGTGAGTGTAATAGCACCTCCGATTTGGCCAATATAAATTTCAATGGCACCCCAATAACGGGCTCGGTGGTAGGTTCAACATCATCATTATGTTGGGGAACGGGTTCCTACCTTAACTATGTAGCGGATGTTACCGCTCTCGTTTCCGGTAATGGAACTTATACGATTTCCGTACCCTCATCCCTTCCCACCACACCGGGAGCGGATGGGGCATCTTTGTATGTTGTGTATTGCGAAGGTTCCGAACCCATTAGAACCATAAGCATATATGCCGGTGCGGAACATCTATCCATACTAACTTTCACATCATATTCCTGGACACAAAGCGGGTTTACCGCTACGGTAAGCCCACAGGCCAAGGCATCCTTTACGGGTGGGGATTGTCAGGATGGATCTTCAAACACTTTATATTTTAATTCCAGTTTTGTTTATACATGCGATGGGAGTACGCCGGGCAACCATTATGGATGGTGGGAAGCCGATGTTTCATCTATGGTTCCACCAGCGGCAACCTCCGTAAACTGGCAATTTAATTCTAGCGGATCCGACTGCGTATCTCCAAATGTTAGCGTAATATCCATAACATCGGTTGATCCCGAAACATATACCTGTGCAGCCGGATACGACGACCCCATATCGGTTGATGAAAATGGCAATATATATGCGTCCGAAGAAATAGAGGTTTATAACATTATGGGTCAGAGGGTATCAACAGGTCAAAAACTACCAAAGGGTATATACTTCATAAAGGGCAAAAGGGGTATAAAGAGGGTTATACTCAGGTAAAACTCAAAGCCCTTTTACACTTGGGGCATACCTCATCAAAGGGTTCCTCAAACCACATCCAGCACCTCGGGCATTTTTCACCCTTTGCGTGGGAAACCGCCCAGATCCCAAACTCCCCCTCTACCCTCTCATCCCCATAAGGTTCATCCGTTATAACGAATTGGGAAACGCCGAAAATTTCCAAAAGGTAGGGTTTGTATTCTTCTAACAAGGGTTTGTATTCATCCTTAGGTTTAAACTCTATCCTCGCATCAAGGTTTTGACCTATAACCCTTTTATCCCTTCTCAAAACTTCCAATGCGGGATAAACCTCTTCCCTCATCTTCAACAAAACGCCTAAATCTTTTTCAAGTTTTTCGTTTTTAAACTTTGCCGTTAATTCTTTCCAAACCTCCAAGAAGGGACTTTCAGCCCATTCCTTAAAGGGTGAAAATCCCCAAGCCTCTTCAACCGTATGGGGAATTATCGGTGCGAATATCATAAGTAGATGGTATAATATGTAATAAAGGGATGTTTGGGCGGATCTCCTCTCTTGGCTTGTCGGTGCATATGTGTATAACCTATCCTTTAAGGCTTCAAAGTAAAATGCGGACATATCAACTATAAAGTCATAGGATTTTCTGAAAACCTTTTCAAACTCAAAGTTGTCAAAGTGTTCCAAGCAATCCGATACGAGGTTATACAAAACGCTTAAAGCCCACTTATCCAAGGGTAAGAGTTCATCGTAATCCAAGGGTTTATCAAAATCGTAAAGGTTGGATAGAAGGTATCTGTAAGTGTTCCTTATCTTTCTATAAGCATCAACAACTCTTGCCATTATCTCATCTCCTATGCGTAAATCCTCGGTATAATCGGAAGATGAGGCCCAAAGCCTTAAAACATCTGCACCGTATTTATCTATGATCTCCTGAGGTGCTATTACATTCCCAAGGGACTTATGCATTGCCCTTCCGAGGTGATCCAATACGAAACCGTGGGTTATAACCGCCTTATATGGGGGTTCCCCCTTTGCGGCCATACCTATCATCAAAGAGGCGTTAAACCAACCCCTGTGCTGGTCCCAACCTTCAAGATAGACATCGGCAGGCCACCCTATTCTCCTCCTTTCAAGTACGGTTATATTCGTTGAACCGGAATCAAACCAAACATCAAGTATATCGTATTCCTTTTCAAACTCAACACCCCCACACTTATCGCATTTAAACCCTTCCGGCAATAGATTTTTTAGATCTTCCGTTATCCAAGCGTCGGAATTACCCTCCCTTATTCTTTTTGCCAAATTCCTGATAATACCACTGTTAAGCATTACATTTCCGCAGTTTTTACACCTAATTGCGGGTATGAAAACACCCCAAGCCCTCTGCCTTGATATTACCCAATCGGGCCTTTCTTTGACGGATGCGTATATCCTGTTTATGCTCTCGGGTGGATACCATTTAACCTTTGTCTCAATGGCCTTTAAGGCCCTTTTTCTCAAATCCTCGTGATCAACGGATAAGAACCACTGACCGGTGGCCCTGAAAATTAGGGGTTTTTTATACCTCCAATCGTGGGGATAACTATGCCTGTATTTTCCGATTTTTACGAAAAAGCCCAACTCCTTTAACCTCTCAACCGCCAAATCACCGCCTTCTTCTATACTCTTACCGGCTACATTTAAAGGGTATTGGGTTTGCCTATCCGCCTCTTCCGTAAAGTTACCAACTTCATCAACCGGTGAGAAAACTTCCAAATTATAAAACTTGCCTATTTCGTAGTCCTCCTTACCGTGTCCGGGTGCTATATGAACTATACCCGAACCCTCTTCGGATGATACAAAGGACGCCAATATACCAACGGAAACCCTATCCTTAAATAATGGATGATAAAAACGCTTACCCTCAAAGTATGTGCCCTTCTCCACCCTCTTTATTTCCGCATTCCAACCGAGTTCCTCTTTAACCCTTTCGTAATTGTCCTTTCCAAAAACGACGGTTTTATCGCCTATTTCAACGAATACATATTCCATATCCGGGGAAAATGCAAAAGCCCTATTTCCGTATAATGTCCAAGGGGTTGTAGTCCAAACCAATATATAAAAGTCTTCGTCCAAGCACCTGGTTAAAAACCAAAGGGAAGGGGATTCCTTTTCGTAATATTCTATCTCAGCCATTGCCAGCGCGCTCTGACTCTCCCTTGACCAGGGTAACGGCATATAACCCCGATAGATATAACCCTTATCGACCAAATCCGCCAAGAGTTCGGTTTCCGCGGCCTCAACTTCGGGATCCATCGTTAAGTAAATGTCATCCCAATCGGTCAAAACCCCAAGCCTTTTAAACTCCCCTTTTTGTATTTCAACCCACTTTTGGGCAAATTCCCGACATTTTTGCCTAATTTTGAGTTTAACTTCGGGGTCCTTTATACCTTTCTCCTTAACGAGTTTCTTTATTTCATCATCGTTTTCAACAACCTCCTTTTCAATGGGCATCCCATGATTGTCCCAACCCAAAACAAAACTGATTTTATAGCCCCTTAAAGCCTTATACCTAACCAAAATATCCTTTAATGTTTTGTTTAACGCATGCCCTATGTGTATATGCCCATTTGAGTAAGGGGGACCGTCGTGGAGTATGAAAAGTGGGGCATTCCTTTCCTTTAAGGTTTTAAAAACTTTCTTATCCTCCCAAATCTTTTGGAAAATTGGCTCCCTATTTGGTAAATTCCCCCTCATCGGAAAATCGGTTTTGGGCATATTCAATGTGTCCTTATAGTTTCCCATAGGTGGGAATTCTAATCCCGTTTGGTTTATCGGTGGAAAATGCATAACTTGACAATTTAAACATTTTTAGGCATTATTGTATGGTATGGACAGGGTAAAGTTTATATTCCCTGTTGTTTGTTTGTTTCGGTATTAAGGGCTTCTGTGGTATATGTGGAAGTTCCTAAGGAGGCAACCTTGGAAGATCTATATCCTCCAAAACCCCAAATAGAGAGGATGATATATAAAACGCTTGACAGTTTGGGTTATTCAGAGGGTGATGCGATAATACTATTTACCAAGGATGGGAAGGTTCTAACACCCGAGGATTTCGGATTACCCATAGATGAATTTGATAACATGTCATCGCCAAGGGATATAGTTCCGGTTAGGGGTCCCGGATGGACGGATGAGGAATGGGCGCAGGTGATGTTTGTGTGGAATTTGGCATACCCGAGGTTGAAGAACATATACGGCTGGCCTTATTGTAAGTGTGGGGGTTGGGGATGTCTGGGTAGCCATAAAGTTGTGATACAGAAAAATCCATCATTATCGTCTTCTGGTTTATTCACACCCTCTGTAAGCTGTTGGTTTGATTCAAAGATAGAGATAAGGAGTTGGGAACCTCAATTTGGCAAGATATGGGGGCCTGTTTTAATACACGAGATGGCACATGCTTTTAGGAATTATAAAGCCATACCCTTTGACCAGTTTGAAGAGGGGAACGCCGAAGCTATGGAGGTAGAAATAACAAACAGGATTTGTCGGGAGACGGGAAATCTGTGTGATTATAGAGAACTTTGGCATGGCTGGTGGGGCGATCCTTATATAATACCCGACTTTGAAAATCTTCTATTCCAACAATGGAACACAGATTTTATAGGTACAAACAGTATTGATTTTTCTAGAGATTCTCTGTTGGTATATAAACGATACTCCGTAAGCGGATATAGTTGGTGGAAGTTGTGGTTTTATTTGAGTAGTTATTACGGTTTGGAGTTTTTCAGGGCGTTTAACGATGAAATATATCGTAGAAGGCCTTTGTTATCTTATGATACTTATTACAACATTGCAAGGAACATAGTGGGTGGTAGGTTGTTGGAGGATAACCTGAATTTTGATGCGTGGTGGAGCAAACAATATGCTTTGAGGAAAGATTTTATATCTGATTACTCCCCGAGATGCGAGGCTTTTGCCTTGGGTTTAGTATCTTATGTCTGGCACAATTATTTCAATAGCACTTTGGTGAGAACCAAGATATACTTCTTTTGGAGGGTTCCCCATTTCCTTTGGGGTGGAGAAGAGCGTCCCTATGCGGGTAAGAGGATAAGGTTAAGGATGTGGGATATGCTTGGAAAAAAGCTTTATGATACTCTATTGATTACTGGAAGCAGTATAATAGTTTTTGAGGGGAGTGTTAATATTCCAACGCCTTTTGGTAGTTTAAAGGTTGAGGCGTATGTTGAAGGGGATTACAACCCAAGTAGTTGTAAACACCTACATCAAGAAAGGGTCGTATTTGTTCCCCCATTGGGTAAAAATCTAAACGATATATTATACCGAACTAATGGATTATCGTTTGTGGCGACCATATATAATAGTGGAAGAATAAAGATAATACCTCCGGATATTGATTATCCTGCTGATAGCGGTTATGTGATATATACTTGGCCTGTACAAAGGGCGAGGTGGAGTGTGTATGATGTAAATTATCCGGATAGGTGGTCTTTGTTTGCAAAGGATAAGGGGCCTTATATAATCTATCCGGGGGGATGGGAAAAGGTTCCGCCTGTAAGGCCGAGGAATATAAGGGTTGTGAAGGTTGATACCGTTTATAGGCTTGTTAAGGTTGCTTGGTCTCCGAATGAGGATGCTGATTTAAGGAATTATAGGCCTTGTTGGTTTGTGGTTGATGACCCGAGCAGGGGAGGTTGTTCAAATGTGGGAATGGATACGACTTATAGTTTGGGTCTTATAAACAAAGGTGAGATATATGGAAATGCAAGCGCTCCATCGGATACGGTTTATGGTGGGTGGGCAAGCGGTGAAACATTTGGGTTTAACGGGAATAGAGATTTATCAATTGGTGATAAAATGGAAAGAAGGATAAAGGTTTATAATGTTGAGGGTAGGTTGGTTTATGAGGGGGAGGAGAAGGGGTTTAAGGGTGATAAGGGTGTTTATTTTATAGTTTATGATGGGAAAGTTAAAAAGGAGGTTGTAAGATGAAAAGGTTGCTTTTGGTTTTAGCCTTGCTCGTATTGGCGCTTTGGGGATGTAAAAAGAGGACTGCGGAGACAACTCCGCCCAATTACATCTCCTCGTATGGTGTTGAATACATAGACAGCGGTAAGGTTATAAGGGTGTATTGGGAGGTTTATCAGGACCTCGTGGATTCATTTAAATTCCTTTGTAATGGTGTGGATACGGCGGCAATTCCGCATTACCTTTACAGGGATATGGAAGGGTTTTGGATATACTACACGGATATTGACACCTCAATAGTCCTTAGATGCGATGAGATTTACGGAAGGATATATAAGGGAAATGAAAGCGCTAACTGGATAGATTTGGGCATACCACTATTCTGGAATGGAATGATAATACGAAACGATACTATAATTTACCAATATTATGATATTTTCCACTTGGCCAAAATCACACAATTAGATGATAGTTTGAAAATAGTTTCCCTCGGCAATGCTTACTTTAAAAAGTTTTCCGGTATGATAGGGGATATACCACCCGTTGGTTATGATAGCGTTTATGTTGTTAAGGGCTTGGCTGATACCATAACAATGTGGTTTGATAGAAACGGAAACGGTGTTTTTGATTATGGGACGGATAAGTTTGGTGTTATGGGCTTTGTAAAAAGCGATAGTACCTATAACCCCCTTGCACTATTTATAAGCGATGACCCGAGAAACAGGATTTTGTATATAAAGTGGTACCTTAATCTCCGGTAATGGGGTTAATAATCCACATCCCAATAGGTTCAACCTTATAATACCTACTTACGCCACCCTAGCTCAACCGGCAGAGCGGCTGATTTGTAATCAGCAGGTTGGGGGTTCGAGTCCCCCGGGTGGCTCTTTTGTTGGTCCCTCCCGTTGATTTACGAAAGCAGAATTTACAGTTCAAAGAGGAATTTTTAAAGGTCCTTTCGGGAATAATAGATGAAGGGATTTTTGTCTTGGGTAAAAATGTTGAAGACTTTGAGAAGGGGGTTTGTGAATACTTGGGGGTTAAGCATTCACTTGGTGTTAATAGCGGGACGGATGCCCTGGTTATATCTTTAAGGGCTATGGGTATAGGCAAAGGGGATAAAGTAATCGTTCCGGCTTTTTCTTTTTTTGCAACCGTTGAGGCGGTTTTACTCGTGGGTGCATACCCCGTAATAGTGGACATTGATGGGGAAACATTCAACATAGATGTAAATGCGGTTAATTCAAATTTGGTTAATGGGGTTAAATGCGTAATAGCCGTCCATCTCTTTGGACAAATGGCCGAATTGGAAAAGTTAAGGCTTGACGGTGTGTATTTATTGGAAGATGCAGCCCAAGCCTTTGGCGCAAGTAGGTTTGACAAAAAGGCCGGAAACTGGGGTGATATGGCGGCTTTTAGTTTTTACCCTACAAAAAACCTATCCGCATTGGGGGATGGGGGGCTTATAACCACCAATAACGAAGAATTCTACCAAATTTCCAAGGCTTTGAGGGTTCATGGGTCATTCGGCGACAGGTACTCAAACGATATGGTGGGATATAACAGCAGGTTGGACGAAATTCAGGCGGCTTTTTTACTGATAAAGTTGAAAAAAATAGACGAATGGAATGAAAGGAGAAACCGCATAGCGAAGATATACGACGAAGCCTTAAAGGATTATGTTATAACCCCTAAGGTTTTGGATGGAAACCATCACATATACCACCAATACACGATAAGGACGGATAAAAGGGACGAACTATTTAAATTTTTGAGGGATAAGGGAATAGGGGTAATGATATACTATCCAAAACCCCTGCACCTACAAAAACCTTTGTTGGATTTGGGTTATAAAGAGGGGCAGTTTCCGGTTGCGGAAAGGGTTTGTAATGAGGTTTTGAGTTTGCCCATATATCCCGAGATGGAGGATTGGCAGGTGGAGTATGTAATTGACGGTGTATTGGAGTTTTTTAGGGGATGATATTGTTGGATACCCTACTTGCCGATGAAAAACCTACGGGAATAGGGGTTTATACTTTGAACTTGGTTAAGAATCTACAAAAATACCTTGATTTCACGGTTTTAACCCATACCCCCGAGATTTTTCCAAAAAATTTAAGGTTTAAAAGTGCCCCAAAAATCGTATCGCCTTCAAATGGAAAGAGAGGGGCCCTTTGCAGAACCTTATACCTTCAAACCCTTATGGGAAAGGGAATACTTTACAGGACATATCACCACATATCCCTTTTTTGGTTTGGCAAACAGATAATAACCATACACGACCTATTGCCCATAATGTTCCCCGAAAGGTACAAAGAGCAGTACTACCTTTACAACTATTTCTTAAAGCCCTTTATAAACCGGGTGGATTTCGTATTTACGGTTTCCAAGAGGTCAAAGGAGGATATATTAAGGTTTTTTGGGATAAAAGAGGGAAGCGTTAAGGTATTCTATCAGGGTTATAACTCGGAGGTTTTTAAGCCCATAACTCAAAGGGAAAAGGTTTTACAGGTAAAAAACCGCTACGGTTTGTTTGATTATGTTTTAATAGTGGGTGCCCAATATACCCATAAGAATGTTGAGGTTGTAATAAAGGCGATGAAATCCCTTGAAGGATTGCAGTTGCTAATAACGGGAACGAGAAAACCTTATGAGGATAAAATTTTTGAAACCATTAACCGCTTGGGTTTAAACGAGAGGGTTAAGGTTCTAAGATATGTACCACAGGAGGATTTGGTATATCTCTATGCTGGGGCATTGGCCGTTGCCATCCCATCAAAATATGAAGGTTTTGGAATTCCGGTTTTGGAGGCTATGGCCGTTGGTGTGCCCGTAATAGGGACGGAAGCGGTTAGGGAGGCCGGGGGTGATGCCATACTATACGCGGATCCGGATAATGTTGAAAGTTGGGTTGAAGGTATAAAGTCCGCAATGAACCGTAGGGAAGAACTAATATTAAAGGGTTTTGAAAGGGTTAAAATGTTCTCTTGGGATAAAACCGCAAAAGAGATATCCGAATTCATTAAAACCATAGGGTAGGGTTTCTCCCTTATAATATCCGCCAAATGATATTATTATCCATTTTATTGCAAACCCCCACGGATACCGCCTATTGGAAAAACTTCGCCGAAAGGATAGCCGAAAAAATAGTTAAGGATGGCGGAAAAGATGCCATTTATGATATAATGTATGTTAGGGATTCGACGGGGAAATACATCCTTTATTACAAGCGATTCATTTATACAACCCCATCGGGTTATAAAATATTTTATAGAACACCCGTTGCGATAAAACTCCCCGAAAATTCGCCGGATAACATAGATATGTTGATTATGGGTTATCTGGAAAAGAAGCAATTTACAAAGGAGAATTTATTGGAAATGGTTTCCATAGGCTTAGGTTGTGGTATTGTTACCATGGGTGCGTTAATATCCCTTTTGTTGGGAATGGGAAGGTGAGGGGGTATTTTTATAACTTTGATAGGGATCCGGAAGGCAAAATTTTAAAGGAATTACTATCAAAAACATTTAATGAGGCGGATTTAAAAGGCGCCGATGTGGTTTTCGTATATGTGGATTTGAATTTTGAGGGTTGTTTTAATTTTTTGCGAAAAACGAGGGATAAGTTCAGGGTGGTTTTAATTGACAGTTTATACGAGAGATTCCCGCTTAGGGAGTTGTCTTTGATGCAAAGGTTAAAAAAGTGGTGGAAGTATAGGTTTTTGGACAAGATATTTGAAGAAAGGGCAAACATATACTTTGTTGGGGATGATAACAGCGGCATTGATGTTATTACTGAAAGGTTTTCAATTGATTACGCCCTTATATATCCGTCCAAGTTTGTCAATAGTTTGAACGACAAGGTTTCCACCCGTAAAAAGTTGGGCATCCCGATTAATGGGGTTTATGTGGGTTATATTTGTTTCCCCACCGAAGAATTCGGGTTTGATATTTTTAGGGAAATTTATAGCCTTTCAAAAGGGGTATTCAAAGTCCTAATTTATCCATTGGATTATAAGGATAGGGTTTATAAACTCTCTGAGGATTTGAAGGGAAAGGTTTTCATATCTGAGAACTTTTTAGACTTTCTATCCGCCGTTGATGTTATGATGTTTCCTTATAGGTTTGGTTGTGGCAAGTATTTAATAAATTCCATTTCTCTTGGAATACCCGTTGTATCCTTTAAGGGGCACTGTGCGGATAGGATAATTAAGCATGGGTGGAACGGATTTATAGCGGAAAACTTTTCAATTGATGAATTTGCACATTATTTGGTTTTGCTTTCAAGCGATCCGATATTAAGGGAAACCCTATCAAAAAATTGCCTTTCCTATTCTTATGGTTATCCAACAATTGAAGAAAAGGCTTCATTTATAGTTCAATGGACAGCTTCGGCTATGCAGTAGTTTTTCGTTTCAACCCCTTATAGGTAGGCTAATAACGAGTTTTCTACGCCTGCACTTGCCAGTTGTCTTGCCATCCTGTTTCAACCCCTTATAGGTAGGCTAATAACATCGAGACAACGAGCTTCTGTTTTCCCCTTCTCTTGTGTTTCAACCCCTTATAGGTAGGCTAATAACTCGCTGTTAAGAAAACACCCGGGACATTCCTTTTGCAGTTTCAACCCCTTATAGGTAGGCTAATAACTCGTTTAAAATGGAAATAAGATTCCCGGATCACTTGGGTTTCAACCCCTTATAGGTAGGCTAATAACGCACAGACCATAATTTCAAAAACCGACACTCTTGTTGGTTTCAACCCCTTATAGGTAGGCTAATAACCCCCTTCGATAACAACACCCTCCACTTCCTTTTTTGGGTTTCAACCCCTTATAGGTAGGCTAATAACGGAGGTGGGAAATGAGCAAAAAGATGGAACAAGCAATAGTTTCAACCCCTTATAGGTAGGCTAATAACCCTTGGGTGCCACTCCGTCAGACTCGCCTATCATTATTACCCTTTCCGGGTATTATAAGGGTGAAAAACTTGGTGTCAAGTGTTCGGGAATCTCCGATAGTGTAAAAACCCCCGGGGGTTGCCGAACGGTTTTTGTGTGGCTTCATTATTAAGAAAACGCATTTATAACGCAAAAATAATGA
>JBDRWW010000019.1:0-10895 GCA_039802605.1 Caldifarciminota bacterium
CCCCTACCGCTTGCATTCTACTCTTGTTTAAATAGTTTTTTAAGCCGGATAGTTGGTATGGGTATGCGGGGTGGGTTGTTTTTGGGGTGTGGGTTTTCGGGTGTGTAAAGGATAATCCAGCCATCGGCTTCAAGTTTTCGGAGAATACTGGATATGTGCGTTGATAATCCCGAAAGTTTTCCGATATTTCTGGTATTTATTCGCGCTTCGGGAGGAACCTCTTCGTTGTATAGTATGAGCTCCATAAGTATTTTAAAGCCTTCGTGTTTTTGGATTGCTTCGGCCAGTGTTATTTTTCCTGCCAGAAACTTACTTATTATTCCTTTCATTTCTTACCCCTTTTTTTAAAACGGTATATCCTTGGGTGGTTCTTGGTTTTCTTCGCCTTCTTCATCGTCCCAGTCCCAAAAGTCAAAATCATCATCGTCAATAAAATCATCAAATCCATCACATTCTGGGTCCCAACAGTCGGGCATACCACAGTATGGACATATATCGCCATCATCTTCAATATCCGGGTCTGGGTCGTCTCTGTATATGTATGCCAGCATTTTATCGGCTATTATGATGGGGACAATCTCATTTAATCTTTGTCTGACCTCCTCACTTACCCCTAAGCCCTTGCCTTCATCAAGGGCTTTACGCAAGTTATTCATATACACGGCGCTAAGCACCTTATAAAGTGTTTCCACTTTCATGGTTTACCTCCTTTCTTTTTAATCTTCATCCTTATCCAAGTAAGTGTTCCAATATATAGTCTCTGGATTGCCTGATATACCCGGCCGACCCAGTTTAACATACCGGGTATTATAAGGGTGTTTTGTCGGAGACAGTGGAAAAATTTTTTTGACCCCCATTCCACCGCTTCGGCCGGGTATTACTGGATAATGCTGGGAAAACCCCTAAAAAGCCCGCTTTTGCCCATCAGTATTAAGGTTTTTGGGGTATTGTCATAATGGCTATTATGACAACACTGTTATTAAAAAGGAGATTATAAAAACCATTACCAAAAGGAGTAAAATAAGGGTTTCCGATTGTGCCTTTCCCAAATTCAACCTATTAACCAAAGCGTTTAATTTGGAAATCAAATCGTCGTAATCATTACTTCTAAAATCTACGAATTCAACTTTCCCATTAGCCTTAACACTTGTTTTCAAAACATCCGGAATAATAACAAACATCTTTTTAACCCTCTCTTTCAAAAAATTATACCTTTTAAGGGTTTTTTCATCAATTTTAACCTTCGGGTCAAAAATCAACATTATCCCGTATTCGGCTTTTTCTAATTCGCTTAAAACCCTTTTTTCACTTATCCTGTATGTGGGTGCAACATATACATTGTCATAATCCAAACCCGTCTTTATAGCCACTTTCATTGCCAATTTATCATCTTTCGGATATAATACCACTATCATTATGACAACTGGGGCGGGAGGACTCGAACCTCCACTTCTGGGGTCAAAGCCCAGCGTCCTGCCTGTTAGACGACGCCCCAGTTAAAACTTTCTTTATGTCTTCTTCCAATGGCTGTATATATCTCATCGTGGTTTTTGGATTTGAATGGCCAGCCACTATAACGGCCACCGTGGGGTTTTCTTTACCTAAAAGGGTAAGCCTTGATGCGCGTAAATGGTGGGGAGATACTCCGAAAAGTTTCTTTACCTTTTTATATATCCTTTGTCGGCTTACTTTGGGGATTTCTGAAATGCCTTCCAGAAAATCTAATTTGGGGAATACTTGCTTTTTTCTTCCCTTGCGACGCTCTATTACCACCTTGTCGCCTTCTATTCGCACATATCCCACTTCTGAAACCCGCAAGGCGTAGTAATATATCAACCGTAGTATTAACTGCCATTTTTGAGGTTGTGCTTTTATCTTTTCTTCAAACTCCTCAGGGCTAATTATTTTATACTGCCGTGTGTTTTCGGGTGTTTTTATCTTAGGTAATTCATACCGAAAGCCGGCAAACTTTAATAACTCTCTTAATGCCGTTAGTTTTCTGGAACGAGTTGCTGGTTTATATTTTGCCAAGAAAAGTATATACCTTTTAATTACATCTTCGTTTAACTCTTCACCATGCAAGTCTTTCAAGTCCGTTATGTATGCACGAATAGTTTCCTTTGTTAGATTGCGGAGTTTTAACCATCTTCCAAACTCGTATATATCCACCTTCATAGTACTGACAGGTATTTGACATTATCATAAAAAATTTTCGGATTATACTCCACCGCTTTTATAACCAGGTCTATTATGTAAGCAACTGACTTGCCATTCGCCTTAGCGAGTTTGCGAAGTGCTTTATAACTTTCATTCAAATATACCTTTTTAGGAATAGCGTCTTTTTTGTCTATGTGTTGAAGTATTTGTTTGATTTCCACTCTGATTTTTTCATTTTTTAATGCTTGTAGTAATACAACCAATGCTTCATCGTATGAACAGTCGTATTTAGCGGCTATTAACCTAATTATCTCTACCTGATAGCCCTTTAAATATCCTTTCATTTTCTAACCTTGAAAATGTTAAACTTGAACGGTTCATTGGTGGGTAGTTTGATAGCGGTACCATATATATCTGAAAGGTATCTCTCTTCGTCGTATATATTTGGCAGGTAGCCGACAACAAAATAATCAGCATTTGCAAGGACATGGCGGGGGATTTTCCGAAAGGTTTGGGAAATGTATATAACAGTTATGGAATGGTTTCTGAAGGTCAGGAGAACTTTGTCCCAGTTCAGATTTGAGCGACTTGAAATTATCGCGGGAGCGTCATCCAAAACAAGAATATATCCCCGTTTCCATAACAACATGCTGGGGGAAAATTCCTTATCAAACAAAAAAGTTGTTATCCTCACCCTCCCACCCTTGTATGCTTTCCAGTCATTTATGTTAGTTATTTCCCGATATTCCCATACCGGGGATATAGTACAAACAACTACATTTCGGGCATTCCCCACCAACTTTTTAGCATATGTTGTTTTTCCAGACCTCGTGGCACCAATAACAATAATAAGTTGCCCGTCTCGGGGGCTATTCTTCGGGTTTGATTTCTTCCAAAACATCCTTTGTTTTTATCTCCTGCTTTTTCTTTTTAGTTTGTCGTTTTTGTGTCTTGCTGGTTTTTCTTTGAGGGGTGTTTTGCTTTAAGTATTCCATTAGAGCCGGCACTTTATTCATAGAGTATATCCTCACTAATGACACAACAAACAACACTTCTTCCGTAATTATCCATTGGTATTTTGCGAGTATTCTCCCAAGTAATCGGCCGAGTTCTGTCTTTTCTGTCTTGCGAAGCCCTATAATTTTTTCTATCTCCGAGTATTTAACATCCGGAATATACTGCCGTGCATAAACCCAAGCCCCTAATATCACCACACTGTCCAAAACACCTATAAGGATTTCCCCTATGAAGTTGTAATTTGATATTGAAAAACTTTCGGCCGTTTCTGTTTCTTCTTCGCCAACATAAATATTGTCTTCAACAACTGGGGGAGTAGTTATATTCAGGTTTTGTATATGCTGAAATACATCTGTGCTAAAAACCGAAGGGATGGTTTGTTCTTTTTCGGCTTGAATAACTTCTCCTTCGGGAACTTCTTGGTTTTGGTTTATTTTTTCTTCAGGTGTCATTTTTAACCAGTTTTTTGGCAACTGTTATGAGTTCCTCTTCATGCCTTGCACCCACGGTAAGCAGTGCTTGTATGGATATGTCCGGGGAAATGCCGTAAAGCATTTTCATATTGAAGATATAGGTCATTATGCCCTTGAGCACTTCTGGGTTGTTGAGAACGCTGAACACTTCACTTTGTAAGCCTACCAACATGCTTTCCAATTCTTTATTCTCTATCATAACCGAATATTATGCTATGGGGAGATTGCTATTTTTGACCAGTTTGACCAGTTTTACCAGTTTTACCCGTTTTATCACTTGCAAAATACATTTTCATGCCTTTACTCTCATCATCATTGGTTATTTTGATTATCTGCCCCAATTTCTTGTTTACTTGTATCAATTACTTTGTTATGTTCTCGCTCATCGTGTCCAGTTTCTGGGTTAGGTTTTGGTTCATGCTCCTCAATTCTTCTAATATCTCCTTCCATATATTCTGGTTGTTGTCGTCTTTGTTCTGCCTTCTCCTCCTTATCATCTCTTATTACCTCCTTTTGAATTTCCCCCTTTTTGCGTTTCCAACTTAGCATTATTTACACCTCCCTTGTCCTTTACAACAAGGACAAAGTTTCAAATACCGTGATAGATATGCGTATATTATTCCTACCACCAGAATAGCAAGTATAACACCTATGATTATCCCCATCATTTTCCTTTACCTCCCTTGCCCCCGCCTAATATCTGGGCTTTAAGGCATATTAAACAGCCGTTTTGTGATAACCTTACAAAAAGCACAATTATGGCAATTATTAGCGTTATTAGAAAGGCTAATATACCTATTATTACCGTTTTCATTTCTTCCGTCTCCTAATTTTACGCTTGTTTAATTTGCGAAGTGTAAGGGCTAAACGGGCGCGTCTGCCAATGGTATCGTTTCGCTTGGCCTGTTCCCGAAGCCACGACACTTTTATGGTTCCCTTCTTTGTTATTGCCCCTTCCCTTTTTGCCAATCTCGTAAGTGCTCCGGGGTGTTTTATTGCCTCTTGTATCCATTTCTTTTTACGCTTTGACATTTTTTAAAACCTCACTTTTCCGTATATTCCAACTTGTTTATTTCCAGCGTATGCACCTATTGAAAAGTAATCCTTTAAAACATATTCGCCGAGGATGTAATAATATGCATGTCTGTCCTTGAAGTCGTATCCTATACCTGCCCCTATGCCAAAGCGTTGGGTTTGGGTGTTTGTGTTCATTGTTAAGGCTTGGGTGAATGTTCGGGATGTGGTGAAACTGGAAGATGATGAGAGGTATAAACTATCGCAACGCTTCGCGCTGAATAAAAAAGCCGAGTTTAAGTATATTGTGTCGTGAATATATACAGTATCACGGACATATACGATTTTTATGTTTGACTGGGTGGGTTTAAAAAGAAACCAAAGCGTCCAAAGCATAATTATAACAACAAAAACCATATCCAAAATCCTCACCCTCATCTTTTCCTTCTACCTCTCTTTTTTCTACCCTTCCTTTTTGTGTGCTTTTTGGCCTTGCGTTTTTTATGCCTTTTCATACTTCACCCCTTTTTAATATGCTTCTCCTTGTGTTATGTTTATTATTACATTACTATCCAAAGCATCCGGTGGGGTTTCAATTTGCACTGTCATAGTCGGCCAATATGCGAGAGTTTGGGGCATTTGTATGTAATACCTTATTCTTCGCGTTTGGCTATCCATATAGAACTCATTGAGAATACTGCCATCTTGGCCTATTATTCTGACGATTGCTTTATTCCCTGTTCTCAGGAGAACATTCATGTATATATATGAACCCTCGAGGGGTTCTTTTATTTCTGTGCTTGACCCTATTCCTAACAGTATTTCCTCTGTTCGTGTTCTTATTACCCTCATTACATTACCCCCTGATTTATGTATATTTTTACATTTGCGGGTATCGAGTTGTTGTTTCTAATGGTTAATATGAAAACAGGATGTATTCGCCAATCCCCCGGCTGAGATAACCAAATCCACGATGTTGTATTATTTGACGCGGCCACAATCACGTTATTAGTTGTGGAAATGGATATATTAACCAACTGGTTTGATACTACTTCAATAGACACATTGATACCTTTTACTTCTATGACCTCATTGTATGACTGTCCCGCCGCTATCGTAATTTTTATTTCTTTCCTTTCTATTAGCATCTCATACCCTCCTTTTTAGCATTTCCCCCGCTTGTGCAAATTTTTCGCCCCACCACGATTTAACATTTTTATCCCCCTTCCACTTTTCCGCATAGAAACGCCCAAAATCAAAATACCCATACTTCACTAAAAAGTTATTATATTTTTGTCTAATAACCTTTCTCATCCATTTCAATGCATTGAACACAGAAGACCATCCGGCGTATTCCCTTGTTTTTCCTGTGATGCTTTCACGCAAGCATATACGATATTCTATTAAGTCCGAGTATGACCACTTACCTATATCAGTATGAACTCCCCAGTAATTAAAATTATATCCACCTCTCGGCTGTTCTATCAAGGCTATGGCTAATATTATCTGGTCAATTATATCGTCAGGGTTCAAAACCTTTATTAATTCCGAAAGGGGTGTTTTTCTGGGTTTAGCGGTGGGTTTGTCGGGATATGATGTTTTACAGCCTTGACCTTCCCCTTCACTAACCACGGTTAAAGTTATTAAGCCTATGGATATAGCCAGGAGTATAACAAACAAAATTATCATAGTTCTATTCATAGCAGGTACCCCAATAAAAAGCCCACAAAAACCAACGCTAATGCTATAATACCCAAGACTATAAGGATTAAGGTTGGAATTTTGATTTGGACCTTTTCGGCAAATAACAAGGGTATTATGTCTAATGCAGTACTTACGGCTTTTTTGGGGTCGGCTGGTTGTGGGGTTGTGTCTATCTCCATTATTACGGTGTGGTCTTTGCCTTGTATTCCGACCTTGAAAGGAAGCCCCTTTATTTCAGTGTCTTTTATCTGGATGGGAACATTTTCAAACTTTAAATAATATTTCTGTGGTTTGGGTTTCTCTTGTGGTTGCGGTTTAGTCCTGTCTATTATCGTTATCCACATACCTTTTTATCGCCTCCATCTCTGCATTTAGTTTAATTATCGTCTCTTCAAGTTGGTTAATCTTTTCGGTTAACTTTTGAAGTATGTGTTCATGTCTCCATATTAAATAAATGGCCACCACAATGGGGAAACCAACTTGTTGAATGGCATTAATGATAACATTCACATCCATGCTTCTCCTCCTTCTCTAAGTAGTATAACAGTAGAAACGCGAGAATGGAGCGTATAACATTTTCATATCGGTCGTAAAGGATTTCAAGTATGGATAATATTTCCGTCGGGTCGTATCCGGCTTCATACATGTATGCCACTGCAAGGAGGTCGGGGACAAACTCGTTTTGTCTCATCCCCAGCTTATGCATGTACTTATGCATGTATAGGTGTCCTAACTCGTGTAAGGTAATAAACAGTTGTGTATATTCATCAACATTTTGGGGTAAATATATCACAGCCGGAAGGGTGGTTTTAGATGAAAATTCTATATGTCCCTTTGTGTTTGTTGCAAATTTTATTTTTATGTTTGGAAGCGTCTTTTTTACAAATTGCCGAAAATCCGTAAGAAAAAGGCTTAATATTTCCCTCTTCTTCATAACTTCAACACGCCAAATTTAAAGAGTAAGAAGACAACGAAGGCTATAAACAAAACAACAAGCAGGACAACAAGCAGGGTTGTATAGGCTTTTACCAAATCTGTAATCTGTTCAAGGAAGCCTTTTTTGGGTTTCTTTTCCTCCAT
The DNA here is from genome assembly GCA_039802605.1 of Caldifarciminota bacterium. Classification (GTDB taxonomy): domain Bacteria; phylum Hydrothermota; class Hydrothermia; order LBFQ01; family LBFQ01; genus Caldipriscus. The sequence continues at coordinate 7,446 of JBDRWW010000019.1, forward strand.
GATTTCCCTTTTTATCCTTTGGCAACTTTCGGAAGTGGTATAAATATCTTGGAATTTCCCGCCTTCAACCGAAAGGTTAGTACGTACCATTTTGTGGTGGTCGGGCTCAACGGTTAAACAGATATAAGGAGCCGTTCTTCGTAAGTCTCGGTATTCTTTCATTTTATACCAGTTTTGGCCATCCGGTGAATATTCTATGGTGCCGTTTATTTTATAATTTCCGTATTTGTCTCCGAAGATTACTACTATTGAGCGGGCGGAATGGGGGATTTGTATCTGAGTTTGGAGAGTATCTTTTTTGCCAAAAAATTCTTCTCTTTTCATCTTGCCAAGGCTATCATGAGAGCTACCACCAAGAACAGAAGCATGAACCCTATAATTGCTATCCAAACCCATCCGGGTATATCGCTTCCGGTCTGAACTACAACGGGCTGTGAAGGCTGTGAAGGCTGCGAAGGGGGTTTTTCACCAAATAGGGCTTCGCCCACTTTCTTTACAACATCCCACATATTAAAATGTTCTATACGGTCAAAAAACTCGTCAAATTCATATACCGGTATGTATTTTTGAAGTTTGGGGTATTTATCTACCAAATAAACCAACGCCCCAACAAGTTCCTCTTTGCTTGCCGGCTTCCTTGCAAGTTTTTCGCCCGTCTCTCTGATAAAGAGTTCCAATAATTGCCTTACTTTCTCCTCATCCAGTTCTTTCAACAACTCCAAAACCCTCTCGTGTTGTGTCTTCTCTGCTGCCATGTTTTTACCTCTCCTTATTCTTTATTAAAACTCCTCTTCTTCCTCGTATTCGTCAAAAGAGGCAGCAGGACCCATATGTCTTATAGGGCTGGGCTTGGGTGTAGGCTTGGGTTTTATCGGTTTCTCTCCACCTAAATGCAACCCCGGAGAACTATACCCCGATATATATAACACCAATGTAAAGGTTCGTACCTGCCCAGCAGGAACAGGCGGGAAGTTCAAAAGGCTTATGCCTGTATTTCCATCCAACACCAACCCCCTGGCCACGGTGAGAGGGGTGTCTTTGAAGTTATCTTCCTTTGCGTATTGACCTAGTGAGAAAGTCTCAAGGTCTTGCCTGTTTCCCCAAATTCCGTAAAGTTCGTATCTCACATTTATAGCGTGGAATTCCGCTAACGTCATTCCACCGTCCTTTATAAACCTGATGGCCTCTACCCTTGCCGACTGCCTCAACACTATATCCGAAAGGTACTTAGCGTCTGCCACCCGTGTGCCGTTTAGGGTTATGGTTATATTGGCACTTGGGCTAATATTCACAAACGGGGCAGGGGCGAAGAGACCCTGTATAATTGGGGTCATAGGTGTTGTTCCCCCTGAATTGTCTACGGTTATCACAAGCGTAGCGCTATCTGGGGCATATGATGGTTTTCCCAGAAAAGTGTATTTACTCAACAACTCCTGATTTCTATATGCGATTGGGTATCTTTGCCTGATTATTCTCCCAAGGTCCCGAAAAGTGGCACCAACAATGTTCTCAAACTCGTCAAACGCCTCTCTGAAAACCCTCTTTATATCCGCAGGGTCAAAGGTTTCCCTTTCCAAAGCTTCCCTTGCTTTTTGTATTGCCTGCAAAACGCTATATTCCCTATTCTCCTTCTCCATGGTTTACCTCCTTATGCCTTTTTAGGCTCTGTTTTAAATCCCAACATGACCGCGACCACTGACAAAACAAGGAATATAAACACTATATCAGATATGAGTTGGGGTAGATGCTTTCCTAAAAAGGCCATCCCCAAACCAACTACGATGGCCCCAACCAACGCTATGCCGAAATGTATGTACCGCAACTCAAATTTGTCCTTCATGGTGCGGGTATTTTGGGGTTGTTTTATTCCATTATTTACCCAGTTTACCCAGTTTTGCCCGTTTTTCCTATTTTCCAGTTTTGCCTATTTTTCCAGTTTTTCCAAAACTTGGGCTACAAACTTCTCACTTATGATGTTTAGCATTTCCGTATAGCACTCCAATCTCGTGCGATTGTTTGGGTTTGGGTCTTTTTCAATCCTTCGAATCAGGTCTAACAAAACATCCGATAAACTTTTTTGTTCCCTTAAACATTTGTATAACAACCGCACAAATATGTCTGTGAATGCTAAAATTTTCCCCTTTCGCCATTTTCGTGATACATATTTCGCAAGCGGTGAAAATATTTTCTTTTCTGTTCCTCTCCCAAATGAACTTATGTATATGTTATACCCAAGTACTAAAATTTCGCCTCTTACATTTGTTATTTTCCATTCTCCTCGTTTTCCTTTCCCCGACGATTTCGTATTCCCGCCCAGAATCATATACGATATGAAACTATCCTCATTATGAAAGCGAGAAATATCCCAATACAACGCTTTTACGCAGTATGCGTATGCTATGTTTGAGTTAAAAAAATCCCCTAATATCCTCCTTTCGGTTTCTGTTAGTCTGTCAAGTTCTTCTTCCATTTGTTTCTGGATTTGTTTAATCTCTTTGATTATTACCTTTAAGGGTTGTATTAGGTGTGATATACCCAAATTGTCATATTCTCCCTTCTCTACTTTCTTTATTAACGCTTCCGAAGTTATCGGCACCTGGTGTGGGTAATAAATGGGTAGTATTTGTCGGAGGGTGTTTATAAATGATGTGCGAGCCTTGATTAATTTTTTGTATTGTGTATATAGCAAACGGGCTTTATGCATATCCGGGTTGAATTTGTGTATTTTTGCGTTATCCTGTCGGCCATACAAGTGAAGGTAATAAGCGTCAAAATAATCGTCTTTTGTTTTTCGGGTGTGTATGTAGAAGCGTGCAAACTCCCTTCCGTGTACGGTATATACTTCCTTGGCACCCAGCATAAGGAAAAGAATGCCATACCTGACGGAATAAGTCCCGGTGTTTTCTATTACCACAGTTTTACCTTTTACTATTTGGCCAAGTTGGTGGAGGTGGTTATCATGGTCGTATCTTTTCGGGGGTTCAAACTTTTGAACGGGTATTTTCTTTTCTTCTCCGGTTTCGGTGATGATTTTGGCGGTTTGGGGAACTTCTACTTTTACCCCTTTCTCTATCCATACTTTAAACCCCTCTTCGGGGTCATAAAACACCAATATGCCGTTGCCTATATCACAGCCTATTACCTTTTGCATGGTTCTACCTCCTTTTTGTTTTACCCCTACCCCAGTAGGCGGAAATAGTCTCTTCTCCCTTTCGGGAAATATATATTTCTCCCTACTGGGGTTTTTTAAATAGCGGTAGGGGAGGTCGGAATAATGTTCAACTCCCCACTTATGTGGGCGGAATTATAGCCTCCTCCCCCGTCCCCTACCGCTTGCATTCTACTCTTGTTTAAATAGTTTTTTAAGCCGGATAGTTGGTATGGGTATGCGGGGTGGGTTGTTTTTGGGGTGTGGGTTTTCGGGTGTGTAAAGGATAATCCAGCCATCGG
>JBDRWW010000020.1:0-10188 GCA_039802605.1 Caldifarciminota bacterium
ACCCTTGGGTGCCACCCTGTAAGACTCGCCTATCATTATTACCCTTTCCGGGTATTATAAGGGTGAAAAACTTGAAGTCAAGTGTTCGGGAATCTCCAATAGTGTAAAAACCCCCGGGGGTTGCCGAACGGTTTTTGTGTGGCTTCATTATTAAGAAAACGCATTTATAACGCAAAAATAATGATTTAAATAAAACGAAACGGCCTTTTAAGAAGGGGGATTGCCGAACATCGTATAAAATCAATTTCAAAGCCATAAAAAGGGTTTAAAACGCAAATAAAATTACACTTTTTAAAACGCAAACAACGGTATAATTGAAACAATACAAAACCGCTAATTAATCAACTTGCAAAAACAACGAATTTTTCGCATTCTTTTGGGCTAAGAAGGAACACAGAAACCTACGAAAAAACCCCCTCTACAAAAACCGAAACATCGCCAAGGGTTATAACCTTGGGCTTTATTTTTGGATAAACCAAAATAGCCCTATTAACACCCAAAACCTTCGCATATGTAAAAGCCTGATAAACATCCAAGCGCTGAACCTTGGTTTTATATTTGGCATCCAAAGGCGTATTGTCTTCTAAGATATAATCGGGTTTTATCAATTTATCGCCTTTGTACCTTTTTCCCCCATAAACCTCACCGACGAATTCCTCAAACAAAAGGGGTGTATTTATTAAAAATCCCGAATATCCATAACCAAAAACCCCGATGGAAATTAGATAAGCCAAAAGCCAGAGTTTTTTATTTTCGGAATCTTGCAAATACTTGACCTTGAAAAATTCGGGCTGAACTTTCATATATTCATCAACCTCAAAGCCCAAAAGGTGGAGTATATAGTTTAGGTATAAAACATCCTCGGGCAAACCCAAACTGTGCTTTTTTGCCGGTATTTCAAAAACCTTATAAACCTTATACCTTTCAAGCATTATCTTCCCCACACCCTTTTTATTTTCCGTAATCTTATAGCCCTTAACATTCCCCACAAATTCCCTATAAAGCCTTAAAAACTCCCCCTTTATTTCTTCCTTAACGCCGTTAAAACCCCCAAAACCCTTTATGTTATACACCCTTTTAAGCATCTCGTATATCACCTCCCAACCCCACCTCGGCAAAACCTCGTAATCGAATATTTTACCCGCACCCCGTATTTGATAAACATTTTTACCGACCTTCCTAAAAGCCCATTTTAAATATTTTGGAGGGTTTTCCGGAAGCTTTATATACGAAAACTCTTTAATCCTCTTCACCTTTTTATAAACTTGAAAACCTTACCCCCAACCTTAACCATATACACACCCCTTGGCAAACTTAGGGGGATTTCCTTATCGCCATCAACATAAATGCTTAAAACCTTTCTACCACCTATGGAATAGACCGACAACCAAGCACCCTTTAATCCTATAACCCTTATACCGTCCTTTGTGAATACCACATCAAACCTATTAATCGTTTTATCCTCCTTAACCGATATTAAAACGGGTTCATCCGGAAGGGAATCTATTGGGGAATTGGTGGCCCACCTGTTATAAAAGGGCATACCCCATATAACCTTACCCCCGTATATCCTCCAAGAGTAGAGTTTATTCGCTTCCGTTGGGGCAAATATGTAAAGGTATCCGTTGTATGTGGTTGCACTTGGAGTTGAAAATACAACATTATTCCTAAAACGATTGTGGTCTGAAAGGTCTATGGGAAAACCGTAAAGGTCCCTCCTAATGTTTGAATAGGCGTGTAAATAACTCCTCGCATCGGATATTAAAACCTCTCCCTTTCCGTCCTCATCAATATCAACCGTTGTTGCCATCCTCCCCCTTAAAGAGGCATCCTCTGAAAATGTGTCTATCGCCACAAACTGCGTATCTATGTAATAAACATTTGTGTAAGGGGAAGTTTCGCCGTACATAGCTATATCGCTTTTACCATCGCCATCAAAATCAACGGGAATACAGATACCGTTGGGGTTATAAGCGTTTGAATCAACGGTTATTATTCCACCGGAGAAGGATACAAGGGTATTCCTATGTCCGCATGTCAATATTTCCGGAACACTATCACCCACAAAATCCCAAACCACAAGCCACCTTGAAGTCCTAACGCTCAACGGATAACCCGAAATATCGTTAAGGCTCTGGTCGAGTATGTGTAAGTAATTCCCCGCTTTAACCACTATCTCCCAATTCCCATCGTTATCAAAATCATAAGTTGCGGGTGGGGATATTAAGAGCGGATCGCCCACGCTATCAAGTTTGTAATTCAAAAGTGTCCCAAATCCGTTATAAAGTAAGACGCTACCCCTTCTGGTTATCAAGACTATCCTTACATCCGTTCCGGCCTTTGTTAGCATTAAATACATGGGTCTTGGGGTTGAATCCGGTCTCCCGGGGAAATATGGGTAATCAACACTCCAAATGACATTTCCGTTTGAACCGTTTAAAGCGTACAGTTTAAATGTTGTGGCAACAACCACTTCAAGTTTCCCATCGTTGTTTATATCTCCTATAACTGGGAATGTTTCAACCCAACTACCCAAATAGTTCTGCCATATAGTTGAACCGTCCAACCTCAAAGCATAAATCTTATTAAAGGCCGAAGCGCTTACAAATTCCGGCTCAGCCGTATTGGTTAAAAGTTGCCCGAATATAGGCCCCGAAAGCTTGCTATACCTTGCAACGGATGAGAAGTATATGTATTCTATATCTTTTACAAACCATAAGTTGGGGTTTGGCCTTTCCTCAACGGAAAACACCGTATCACCCTCTATACCATCCTGAACAACCGAAACAGAAAACCTCCTTTTAACGAAGTTGTTATTAACATACATAAAGTTTGAACCCGTCAATGTATCAAGGTTTGCAGGATAACCATCAACAAAAACCCTCCAAGAATACCTTTTCGTTGAATCGCCCGAATACTTCCACCTGAGTATAACGCCGTTATTGACCGGTTCGGAGGAAAAAGCGGAAATGCTAACCCTTGGGGTATCTATCCTTATCCTGTAATCCCCATAATATATAGAACCCGCATACAGTTTTAGCCTTATCCATTGGCCATAAGGGGATGTACCCCGCAAATAATAGTTTAAAGCATAGTTTGAGAATTCTCCGGGTGCTAGCCTTGGCAAGACATTGCCCCCCACGGGGATAAAAGAAGAACTATCAACCACAACCCTAACATTGAACGCCGTATCGCTTCCGGAGTTTGAGACCTCAAACATCAAGAGCAATGTATCCGAATAGTACCTCCATTTTGCCGAGTGGAATACTAACCTTGGTCCCCCAACCCATACAAAAGCGGAATCCACATACCCACCCATAAAAACCTTTATTTTTGAAAACCTATTCCCCGAGAAAAACGGAGACCTTACAACCGTCCAAGAAAAAGGTATTGAAGCCCCAGGTGTAATAATTGCTGGGGAAGGTATTGATATGGGCATTAAGTCCGATGATGTTAAAATTGGGGAAACCGTTGTTGCGGAGGAACCGAGGTTTTTTATCCAAACGGTTAGATTTGCCGTATCGTTGGGGGATGACAGATATACGGAGTCTATAACGAGATAATATCCGTTGTAGTTTGCGGAAACTTCTCCAAGATATACCAAACTACCCGGGTGCCAAGCGCCCCAATTAAGTGTGTCCGTTCTCTTAACATTAAAGGAAACCATTCCGGAAAAGTCCGTAAATCCGTACATCACAACCCCCCTTTTATCGGAAAGGGAAACCTTAACAAAGGGTTTGGGGGATAAACTTACCGAATCAACAACATTAAAAGTTATTATCGTATCGCTTATGGTATAACTTATCCCGAGTTTTTGCCTTCTATCGTTGAAAACCCTAACAAACGGGTCCCCGATAATATTGTAAGCCATAAGTAAATACCTGAAAAGGGTGGAATATTGCGAAACATATGAATACGCGATTTTCCCGTAATTCACAACCAAACCTATATATGGAAAGCCCGCAAATGCGTTTATCGAGTCGTATATTACACCCCATATGCTTGATACGGATAATCCAAAATCGGCCTTAGTTGCGCCTATGGAGGCCAACGCCTTACCCCTCTTAACCGCTTCCAATCCTATGGAGTTTGAAAAGGGGTCGTTTACAAAACACCCGACCCATCCCGCTATGAACTTAAAGCCCGACAGTTCGTTTATCCTCCTGTAATCAAAGGCATCATATGCGGAAGAGGAGTTTCTCGTCATTATAACCCTATGGTTTGAGTGTCCTATACCAAATAGCATTACGGGTTTAAAGTTGTTTAATGTATCCCTTACGGCCGCCGATGGACGCTCGCAAATAATCCTCTTTTGGGATGGATCTATCCTAGTTAATCTGTTTGCCAAATCCATTGCCAACAAACAACCGTCTGCGCTATCAGGATCTGCGGTATCTCCCCAAAGGTTTGAACCCATAAAGGCAAATTTCGGGACATCAAAGTTGTTATTCGTCTCGTATTCTATTAAGGAGTTTATGTAATTATCAACCCCCTCGGGAAGGTCAAAGGGCAACCTTCCAATTATTATATCCGGAAAGAGGTCCGCAAAAACATCCCCCTCATCGCCATCCCATTCGTCGTTGTTCAGGTTCCAATCGCCGTCCAATGCGGAATAATAATAATCCGTAAGTAAAAAGTTGCGAAAGGATTGTCCATAAGGGTCGCCAATGGTATCGTAGAATAAGGTTACATTTGTCCTTAAAGGGGGTATCCTTTGGGCGTCTGCCCCTATGAGTAGTGCGGAAAGTCCAAAGTTTTCATACATATACCTCAAAAAGTTTCTTATTCTTTCGGGTATTGAGTTTCCGGGGAAATGGGAAACCACCCACTCAACGGTGAAGACCTCGGTTTTTATACCCATTGAGTTGCGGAATTCCGCCAACCTAAGCCAATTGGGTTTCAAACCCTCTGTTGTAAGTATTACGAAATCCACCCTATCCTGAGGTATAAAGTTAAGGGTTGAATATTCGTTTATCCCCAAAACCTTAAATGTCCCCGCCCATATTTCTGGGTTTGAGTATTTCGGCTTTGAAAACCGCTTTGTATTTTCACCTTTTATAACCTCAAAGCTAACCTCTTCGTTTAGGAAAACCCTACCGTTTTTTATCTGAATTGCACTAACCACTATAAAGGCGATGTTGTGCCCCCTAAAAAACCCCTGATTTCCCACAAATACCACATCCTTAGGGTATATGTTGGGGATAAATGTTTTTATAGGTTTGGCGTTGGGGGTATCTATCGGAAGCGCAAAGGTAATTTTATGGTTTATAGGCCTTTGCTTTAAAGAAGTTATCCTTATACCCTCAACCCTTTCGTCTGGGTTTAAATGGACGATTACAACCTTAAAGGGAATTTCCGGAAACCCCGCATAATTTGAAAATCTCGGCAAATTGCCAATGTCCTTAAACGAAACCGTAAAAGCGGTTAAGAACAACATCCCACAATTATAAGGCCGAAATCATATTTCCACCACCTTCCATTCAACCTCTTTTGGCATTGGGTTTTCGTCCGCATAACCTAGGTTTAAGGCAAAGGCTATGTTTAGTTCCCTCTCACCCAAAAATTCCAAAACCTCCTTTTCAACGGATACATTGGAAAATGTAAAACTCCCCGTGTCAAGGCCGTTTTTCTTTGCAACTAGCATTATAATTTGCGCTATCATCCAGGAAACTTTAAGGTTATAAACCCTATCTTCCGGCCAGTTTTTATCCATCCAATCGTGAAGTTTGGTTAGACCTATAAGGGTTATGGGTGCCCCTCCCAAGTCCTTTAAGAATTCTTTCATAAGGTTTTCATAGTAAGGCCTTACTTCTTCCGGTGCGATTTTACCGAGTATCACCAAATCCTTTGCGGCCGAATAGTTCAACCTCATAACCTTTACCGCCTCCTCCCTAGCATTACCATAAAGGACATAAAGTTTAAACGGTATTGGATAATAGCTTAAAACACTCCTTATGGCGGAGTATATCTCCTCCAAAATCCCCCTATCCGGCATATCCTTTTTATACTTCCTTATGGTTCTCCTGTTCTTTATGAAATCCAATACCATACTCACCCCCTTTCTACGAATTCAACATTTACCTCTTGCTTCCTTAATTCCCTTTCAGGATAACCTACAAAGGCGGCGGCGGAGAGTTCCCATGTTGTGTTGGGTAATCCCGAAAGTTTAAATGCCTCGTTATAAAAATCCCTCGATGGATTTATGTCTATAAAGCATCCCAAACCCATACTCTCGCATTGAATCGCCAAATTAACGGCCTGGGCAACACCGGAAACCAAGTTCGTTAGGTGGTTTGGTTGCATAATACCCCTACGGATGAAGAATAAAAATATAACCGGGGCATTAACTTTATGCAAAGATGACAGCTTTTTCACATTTTCCGGGGTTTTTACTACTACGACATTCCAAGGTTGGGGTGGGTTTAAACCATAAGGCGCATAAAGTGTAGCCTCTTCCAAAACTTTTAACTTTTCATCCTCAACCGGCAAATCTTTAAATTTATCGTATAGGCGGAACATATGACGGAAATTATAAGGAGGTAAAACCCTACCTATGCGCGAATTACAAAGGCAAAGGCCTCGCCCTCAACCCCTAAGGCCAATAAAAGGCCGGTTTTAAGGTTGTTATCCCTCAAAGCGTATATCAGCCTAACCAAGGCCATTGTTGGTGCGGCGGATAGGGTATATCCAAAGGCCAAAAGCCCTCCGTATATATTAACCTTATCCTTTCCAAACTTTTCTTCGGCCCATAGGCCTATTGCGGATGAGTGGTCTTCAACTTCAAACAGGTCTATTGTTGGATTTCCGGCTTTTTTAATTGCGTCATCAACCACCCTTTGGGCCGTTTCAAATATTTCCTCGGGCTTTCCGGCGGCAAAGGAATAGGAAACTATCTCGGCCAAACCTTCGCCATCCTTTGCCAAAACAAACGCCGCAGCCCCATCCGCCTTTTGCGCCAATGTGAATTTCGTTAATTTACCGTTCTCGAATAAAGGTTCCGCCTTTGATGCCCTTGCCGGTGATAAAGCCGGGTCTATGGTTCTATCTTCTAAAACAACCTCCTCAACCTCCCCGCTTCCCGGGACCTTCTTCTTGTATTTTATCGGAACTATTTGGGGCTTCAATTTCCCCTGCCTCAAAGCCATAAAGGCCTTCCTGTTTGACCTAACGGCGTAATCGTCCAAGTCTTCTCTCTTAAAATCTTTAGCCAAAAATTCGTTCCATTCGGCGTATCCGTTAAGGAATTCCTCAACTGGGTCATGCGAAACCGTATGCCCACCCCTAACACCAAACCTTATGGTTTTTAATAAATAAGGGGATGTGGATGGAACATCAACGGAACCCACAAGAATGGGTTTATTTTCAAACTTAACCTTTCTAATGCCGTCAAGCAATGCCCATATTCCCCCTTCGTTTTTCCCCTGAAAACTCATAGCGGGGACTTCAATGGGAAAGTCCGCCAAAAGCCAAGAAACCCTTGCAATGTTTGGCGCTTCGGATGTTTGTATTCCCCAACCTGCCAAGGCCTCAAAAAATTCCTTTGGCTCTACCCCACTTTTTGCCACCGCCTCTTTATAAACCTGCGCCAAGAGTTCGGCGGGTGGTACATCCCTAAAAGAACCTCCGTATGTGTTTGAAGGGCTCCTTATCGCCGATAGAATTTTCACCATAAGTGGGAATTGTAAGGAGGTAAAGGTTATGAAAAAACATTTTTATGAAATCGTCCTGCCGGAGATAAGGGAGGTATTAAAGTGGATAATACCAAGGGGAAAGGGTGTTGATTTGGCGGTTTCGGGAAGGGGGAAGTTGTCGTTTTTGGTATTTCTCATACACAAAAGCGAAGGTTTTTACGATAACTTACGAAAACTCATACTTTACATATCCCAAAGGCCATCTTTGAGGGTTGAAGATGTTTATAAGGTCGTTAATGCTTATGAGGTTAAGTATGTTAGGCCATACGATTACGAAAAGTATCTTTTATCCCAAAGGAACATAGGGTATAAGTTTTACAACTACAATACTAAGATAACTTTAAATACCCCAGAGAACAGGTTTTTGGCCTTTTTCGTTGATAGAATTATTTGGGATTTGGAGGATATACTTTACAGGTTTGAAAGTAAAGTTTTTAAGAATGAATTAAACGAAGCCCGCAAAATTTTAAGGGATTTTAAGTTTTTAAGGGATTTCACATTTTTACAGAATTTTGGACGATTTCCCGAATTTAACGTTTCTGAAAGGATAACCCACAACCCGATTTATGCAAAGGCTTTTAGAATGTTTTTAAACTACGGGGGTTTTATTACAACGGAGAAAAATACCCAATCTTTGGATAAGGTTTTGGAGGATTGGAGGATATTTGAACTGTATGTGTTTTTCAGAATAAAGGGGATAATACAAGGCGTTTATGGATACCCCAACAAACCGCCGAAACTTCCGAGATTGGATAAGGAAATGCCTGCGGACGAGATCTTCAAAAATTGGACTTATGAATTTAACGGCCTAACCCTGCACTATCAGTTAGAAATTCCAAGGTATAAGCCTTATACAAGGCAAAAAGTTTTTTCTACAAGTTTATCTTTAAGGCCCGATGTGGTTATAGAAAAAGGGGACTGGCTTTACATTTTTGATGCTAAGCACAAAAACAGCCCCGAAGATAGCGATTACAGACAAATGCATACTTACAGGGACGCCATAAGGAAGAGGATAAGCGGAAAGCCCGAGAAAAGGGTAAGGTTTGCCATTATGATTGTTCAGAATAAGGACATTTTGGAGGAATTGAAGGGAGGGGATATATTAACCAAGTGGAGTTATATAAAGAATGCAAGGGTGGGATATATTACGCCTTCAAGGTTGAGGGGGGTGTTAAAAAGATTAAACATAGTTTAAGTCGGTTATAAAATATCCACCTTATGGAAAACGGGAAAAGTTTGGAAAGGATAAAGGAATTTTTTAACAGAATGAACTATTTTTTGGATGAGGGAATTTTAAAGCGTTTTTACGCCGCAATAATGACAAAGCCGAGGTTTGTTATACTTTCCGGACCACCCGGAACGGGTAAAACTTCGTTTGCTTTGCTTTTTGCAAAGGCTTGGGAGATGGTTGGGTATGGGGGAGATGGTGAGGAAGGTAAAGGGGAAATAAGTAATGTGGTGGATATTAATGGGGAAAAATATGGGATATTTAGGTATTGGGTTTATATATGTCCAAATGAAAAATGTGAAAATTTGCAGGCTATAAGGACAAATAATTATTTGGTGAGTTTTGAGGGAAGAGGCATAATTAGGTGTATTGATTTAAAAACGGGAAAATCGTATTCAAGGGGTTTAAATTTTACCGACTTTGGCATTACTTTTGATAGCATTTCATATGTTGCTATAACTTATGACGAAAAGTATATTTTTATGGGGTTTAAAAAGTCAGATAGCGAATACATATCCTTTGTTTTTAAATTGGAAGATTTACAAGAGGTTGAAAAGTATGAAGATAAAGTAGATTCATATTGGATTGGTATCTATCACATTTTTGGCCCTCAAACTTTTAGGTTAATAAAAGAATTGAAGGGTTTTAAAGGATATGAATGGATTTTGGATAGGTATTTGGTAGTTTGGGGTAATGTAATACGGGTTTATGATATGAAAAAGGGCGAAATAGTACGGGAATATGAAGCGAAGGACAGCTGGGTAAGTACTGAACTTTCACCAGATAACAGATATCTGGTTTTGAAATTCAAAGGAGAATTAAAGGTAATAGATTTGAAAAAAAGAAAGGAGATTTTTTTGGAAAGTAATGTTGAAAGATTTGAAATTTTGTATGACAAATACTTGGTTGTCTTAGCATCGGATTATGCTGTAATTTACGATTTGGAAAAAAACGAGGAAATTGGTACATTTAGGCGGGAGGGATGTTATAAAATAGAGAAAATTGAATTTCCGTTCTTTTATATTCACAATTATAAGGAGTGTGCGATTATTTACGATTTAAGAAAAAGGAAACCTTATTATCTAAGCGGCGAAATAATTGATAAAGAGGGAAACATTATTGTTATAAAAGATGATAAGGGCAATTATTATTTGTTTGACCTTGAAACGGGAAACAATATTTCGGGTAATTTTGATAAGGCAAAACTAATAAATGATAAATACTTCTTAGCGAATCCCAAAGGTGGAAAATGCACATTATATTACATTG
>JBDRWW010000021.1:0-8485 GCA_039802605.1 Caldifarciminota bacterium
ACCTCCGAAGGCACAACATCCTTTATTGTTCCAAAAACATTTAACTGGTTTTGGTTTATTGCGTAAAAGACCCAGTTTAGAACAACGAGGTTATCATCAAAGGTATATTTTACCGTATCCTTTACTTCCTCCCTTTTCTCGTAAAAAGCGTCAAACCTTACCTTAAATCTGTCAATCCAACCCTCTATTTGCTCTTGATCGATATCGGGTAGTTTTAAGAAGTAGGGTAAGAGCATATAGTTAATTTTATGCACCTTTCCTATAAAATACTTATTAACCAAACTCTCACCCTTTAAGATGTTCTTTCTGCAATCCGAACATACTACCAAACTCCCCTCCCACTTTCCGCTTAGATTAGGAGAAAACCCGAGTTTATCCGTTATGAAAAACTTAAAATCCTTTGGATTGGGTACAAAAAATTTATTGTCCGATTTCCCGCATACCCCACATGTTCCGTTGAATTCTATGGCTTTTTCCTCTTTTAAAAGGAATTTTTCTAAAACCCTTCTATATTCCGGAAATTCGGAAACGGGCCTTCCGTCTATGAGAACCGTTATAAATGAGGGCTTTTTTATGTTTTTTTCCTTTTTATATTCTTCGTACTTTTTCACATATTCCCCTTTCAAAACCCAGCCGTTTTTATCGTAAAAAACATCAATGACACCGGACACCAAGTTTTTTAATTCCCCATCTTTCAATTCGTCTTCCAAGGAAATCCAACACTGGCTTTTTTTCCCATTTTTACCCAAAAGCCTCTTTTCATCATCAAATGTACTTAAAAATTGTTTTTGATTGCCTTTACCCAACTTTATAAACAAATACTTCTTTGCCCTTTCCGTTTCCGCTTCTTCCACATCAAACTTCATTTCCTTCGTTTGTAAGTTGAAATCAACCTTGATAATGATCCCTTTATCTACCTTTTCTACGACATCCTCCAAAAAACCAACCTTTACGATTTCACCCAAACGGGCTAATGTGTTTATCATAAAAGTCATTATTATACACCCGTATAATTCACGGTTATGGCAAAGAAAAAGAAGCTCTCCGTTCTAAGGGCAGAAAGGAGAAACGAGAGGAGAAGGTTGAGGAATTTAAAGTGGAAGGTTAGGTATAAATACCTTTTGAGGAAATTTAAGAAGGCTCAGACATTGGAGGAAAAGGAGCAATGGGCCATAAAACTCCAATCAACCCTCGATAAGATGGGACAGAGGAGGATTTTCCACCCAAACAAGGTTGCAAGGTTAAAAGCCAAGATTATGAAAGCTTTAAACAAATTAAGGGAGGAGGCAAGGGTTAATGGATAGGCAGATGTTTTTGGATTATATCCTTGACCATTATCACAACCCGAGGAGAAGGGGGAAAATGGAGGACGCGGATGTTGTTTTAAAGGGTGGAAATCCGGGTTGTGGTGATGTTGTAATAATTTACCTCAAAAAGAAAGAGGACGGGAAAATTGAGGTTTCCTTTGAGGGAGAAGGTTGCACGGTTTCCCAAGCATGCGCATCCATAACCTGTGAGTTTGCAAACGGTAAAAGTGCGGAAGAAATACTAAAATTGGATTACAAGTTTTTGGAGGAACACATAGGGGAAGAGGTTTTAAAGACGAGGTTTAAATGTGCAACCCTTGCCCTTGATACATTGAAGTCGGCCCTGCAAGGAATATAATGCCAAAGTATCCAAAACCAATAGGACCTTATTCCGCTTATAGGATTGTTGGGGATTTTGTGTTTTTGGCCGGACAAATAGGTATAAACCCCGATACGGGGGAATTGGAGGAGGGAATAGAATCCCAAACGGAAAGGGTTTTGACAAATATCGCAAATATTCTTGCGGAAATTGGTTTAACCCTTGACAGCATCGTAAAAACCACGATATTTTTGAAGAACATTGAAGACTTCCCAAAGGTTAATGAAATATACGCCAAATATTTTAAGGAAAACTACCCCGCAAGGTCAACGGTTGCCGTGGCAAACCTCCCAAAGGGTGCATTGGTGGAAATTGAAGCAATCGCCTATATTCCGAGGTTGGAAGATGAAATTAGAAAGGGATATGAGGAGTTTTTAAGGGGTGAATTTTTTGAATCACACGAGTATTGGGAAAAGGCTTGGAGGAGGGTAGAGGAGCCCTTGAAATCCCATTTGAGGGCTTTAATACACTTGGACGCCTTCCTGTTAAAGTTATCCGAGGGTAATGATAGGGGAGCATTGGCACACCTTGAAAGGGCGTTAAACCTGTTAAGAGAGGGGGAATTAAAGGAAAGGGTTAAGGTTTTACATAAGGAATTCGGTAAATACGATAAGGATTACGCCTTTGAAAGGATAAAGGGGGTTTTGGAGGATTACTTAAAGGATTTGGGCTTTTAAACCCCAAGAATTTCCAAAACCTTGGGATCCCAAGGTTGCGCCACCATATCCGCAAAACTTTTAACATCTTCCGGAGCCCTCGGAACAGCGACCGAAAAACCGCAAAGTTTAAATATCCCTATGTCATTGTAATAATCCCCAAAAGCAACGCACTCCTGCGGTAATATATCAAACTTCTCCATTAAAATTTTCAAACCTTCGGCCTTTGTGGTATCCGGAGCGATATCGTAAAATATATCATCCCTCCTTTTATAAACGAAAACCGTACCAGGTAAATCCCCTATAATGTCTTTTGACCTCGTGGCTATAACATACTTAAACACATCCGAACCCTCCCCAAACATTTCCGCACCCCACCTTTTTAAATAATGTGAAAATTCCTTAAAAAACCTATCGTTTGGTTTAACGCCGTTTTCGTAAAACTTAACCAAAGCAAAGTTTCCGAAATTGCTTTCAATGTATTTTTGGTAATCATCTGTAAAGGGTTTCCTTAGGATTATTTTCCCATCCCATACTATATATGCCCCCTCAAAACTTACATAGAATTCCGGCAAATCCATTTCCTTTAAGTATTTCTCAACGGAAAATTTTGCCCTGCCGGATGCAATGATTATCCTATACTTTCTCCTAATCCTTGGTAAAACTTCAAGGAATTCCCGATAAACGTTCTTATTATCGTCAAGTATGGTTCCGTCAAGGTCAAGGATTAAGTATCCCCTCACCTAACAAACTCCAAATTTGCCAATTCCATCCTTACC
Source organism: Caldifarciminota bacterium (assembly GCA_039802605.1). Taxonomy (GTDB): domain Bacteria; phylum Hydrothermota; class Hydrothermia; order LBFQ01; family LBFQ01; genus Caldipriscus. The sequence continues at coordinate 3,122 of JBDRWW010000021.1, forward strand.
TTTCTTTCCTTTCTATACTGCGTGGCACTCATAACATAGGCTACCTGTCCCAATCCGCTACACCACCAAGTCTTAAAAGCCTCAAACTCAACGGGGATACTTCCCACTGTAATGTTTAGGTTGTATGTAATAAGGGCGCATTTTTCCACCTTTTGGTGGGGTGTGTTTAAATCCTCATAACCCTTAAACTTTGCGTAAACCCTACCACTAACGGAATAATACCTTACCGAATCGGGTATATCCCCAAATCCATCCCTGTAAATCTTTAACCTTCCGGAAAATCTACCCACTTCCCAAATATCCCCAACATCCGCAAGGATATACAAGAGTTTCATAGTTATAAAGGTATCGGCGTATTCCGGCTCACCAACATACAAACCCCCACCATAGTTAAAATAGAAATACGGAACCATGAGTTTTGAGGCCTTTCCAATTGCAAAAAGCGTATCGTTATGGATGTAATATATCCCCGTATCCCTTGAAACCAAAGTATCGGCGTTTTGTTTTCTAACATAAACCTTCCTGGCATTTATGCCGTTATAAACCGTATCCTTTAATATAAACAGGGTGTCGGGTCTGTAATATTTACCCAAAGGGGACTCGTATTCGCCCGTATCCTCATACCTTGATGTGTAAGAATAAACCGCCCCAACCTGCAAAGGCACATATATCCCAAAATTATACCTGTACCTGCACGAAAGGAGAACGGCAAAGGTTAATAATATAACCCACCTCATAGTCCTATTACCTCAAATATTAAAGGTTTCCTTTCAACCCTTTCCCCGCTTATTGAAAAGGATTCCTTTAACATTTTAACGGCTTCTTCAACTTTCATTTCATCGTTTCCAAAAACCCTAAAAACCGTTTCACCCCTTTTAACCATATCTCCCGTCTTTTTTAATGTAAATACACAAACCTTGTGGTCTATTCTGTCTTCCTTTTTTAACCTACCCGCACCCAATAAAACCGTTGCCATTCCCACCTTTTTGGTATCCATTGAGGATATATACCCGTCCCTATCCGCTTTAACCTCGGCCTCAATTTTGGCTTTTGTAAAGTCTTCCCTTTCTATCGCCCCAAAGTCTCCGCCGTGTGCTTCCACCATTTTCTTAAACCTAATGTACCCATCACCGCTCTTTATGGCATTTTCCATCATCTCTTTGCCCACATCAACGCTTTGGGTTTTACCGCCAAGCATGAGCATATACGCACCAATGGTTAAAACCATTTCTTTCAAATCCTCAGGGCCATATCCCTTTAATAGTTGAACGCTCTCGCATATCTCACAGGCGTTTCCCGCGGCCCACCCGAGGGGTACATCCATATTGGTTATTAACGCAACGGTTTTAACACCGTAACCGTTTCCTATATTAACCATTGTCTCGGCCAACTTTTTGGCATCACCGTACTCCCTCATAAAGGCTCCACTTCCCGTTTTAACATCCAAAACGAGGCCGTTTAAACCTTCGGATAGTTTTTTTGACATAATGGATGCCGAAATTAGGGGTATGCTCTCAACCGTGGCGGTTGCATCCCTTAAAGCGTATATCCTTCCATCCGCAGGTGCCAATTCCGGGGTTTGCCCGATTATTGAACATCCAACATCCAAAACAACCCTTTTAAACTCATCAACGCTTAAATCCGTCCTATATCCCGGTATGCTTTCAAGTTTGTCAAGGGTTCCGCCCGTATGCCCTAATGCCCTCCCGGAGATCATTGGAACCAAAACCCCATAAGATGCCACTAATGGGGCCAGAGGTATGCTAACCTTATCACCCACCCCACCCGTTGAATGCTTATCCACCCTCGGCTTGTCCGTATCCCATTTTATAGGCTTTCCGCTCTCTATCATGGCTTTTGTTAGCCCCAATGTCTCCTCGTCATCCATCCCCCTTAAAAATACGGCCATTAAAAACGCCGAAAATTGATAATCCGGTATATTCCCATGTGTATAGTTTTCAACGGCAAACCTAATTTCGTCTTCCGTTAATTTAAAACCATCCCTTTTTTTGGCGATTATGCTTAAAAAGTTCATCGCAATATTTTAAGGTTGTTGAAATTTTTACCCTTTTCTCCTTAATGTTCTTAGGTTTTCCGCAACGGTTTTTGTAAATGGGTGGTTATCCCCATACTTCGCCCTAAGGATTCGCAGACACCTCCTGTACAAAACCTCTGCGCTTTTTATATTACCCTTCTTCTCTTGCACCAAGGCTGCGTCGTTGTATATAACGGCACAGTCGATTGAACCTTCGCCTTTTAACAGCCTACATACATCCAAAGCCATATCGTAAAATTCTTCGGCTATCTCGTAATACCCCTCCTCAAAGGATAGTTTCGCTATACCTTTTAGGAAAATTAAACCCTCTTCCGTAAAGATCTCATCCGCTTTTTCCCTTATGATTCTAAGGGATTGCATAACAACATCAAAGAATTTATCCCTATCCCGTCTTACCTCTTGAAGAATTTTAAGCAAATCGGCCATTATTTTCTATATTTCACTTCAATCTCCGAACCCTCAAACCTAACAACCTCAAACTCCTTTAAGGAGCTTATCTCATCCAAAACCTCCTGGGGTGTGGAGGAAGCCGTTATCTCATATACCACATAGTTTTTCCTTATCTCCTTGGTATTTATACCCCTCAAACCCCTTATGTTTTCGGATAATTTACCCTTTATGGTGTTGATTTCACCCCTTTTTATACCGCTAACCTTCAAATAAATCACATTTACACCGCCCTTCCACTTTTTGAGTATGTCGTCGGATATTTTTTCGGCCATTTCCTTGGAAGTTTCAAGCTTTGCCTTCACTTCGTCAAATGGGATACTTTTACTAACAACCCGGGATGATATTATTTCACCCGTTGATGATACAACAACCTTAGCCCTGACCACAACCTCGTATATACTCCTACCCCTGTAATTCTTTTCATCAACCTTTGATGAACCGGTTATAAAAATTTCCGCACCGTTCCTTAAAGCGATCTCTTTTGCCAAATCCTCATCCCCGTCAAAAACCGCTTTTAATTTATCCTTTTGGGTGTTTTTTGCTATTGTTTCAAAATCAACCACCGGAAACCCTAAATTCACCAAATGCTCTTCAATTGCTGTTCTTATATCATCGTCTTCCAAAAGTACCGCTATTCTCGGCCTGCCCATATACTCAACGAGGATACCTATGGCCTTTAAGTCGTCCTTTATATCTCCCATCTTCACCTTTGCCGATATTAAAACCCTGTAAAGGTCATCTTCCACCTTTTCCCTCAAAACCTTGTAATCCGCAATGTACCCTTCCGCTTTTGAGTATATCCTGTCGCTTATAACCTGATAGTTTTCCACGACGGTTTCCGAGGATATAAACGACCCAACCGCCTGCTCCACGGCTTTACGGAGGGCATCCTTTATAGCCTGATCCCTCGCTATATCCTTTCTGTTTTCCTTTATGGCGGCTACACCCTCCACCCTAACCTCTTTTACATCGGCATTGGATAAAAATAAAATCATCCACATCATAAGAGGATTATTTTAAGGTTGTATTTTATCCCCGTCAAGGGGGAATTTGATAACGGGTTTCAAATCCCCGTAATAAGCCCATTCCTCGGGTGTATAGTCCATCGCGAAAACCATGGCCTTGTATCCCACATCAATTTTACCAATATCCTTTAAGCCCAAACTCTTGGCCGCCGTATAGGTATGGGACATAAAAACCTCTTTTGGTTTCATACCCAAAGAATACACCGCTAAGAACAGGGTTATAAAGGGGTTTAAGAAAGGGGATGTTCCGGGGTTGTGGTCGGAAGCCAAGGCAATTTCTAAACCTAAAGATTTTATCATTTCGTAGGGTGCAAAACCCTTTCTAAGGAAGAAGCCGGTTATGGGGCATAGTATTGCTATAACACCGTTTTCCGCCATTAACTTTAATCCCTTTTCTGAGGGGTTTAATAGGTGATCTGCGGATATACACTTGTATTTTCCGGCCAATTCGCTGCCGAATGGCTTAAATTCGTCGGCATGTAGGCGGCATTTTATCCCCCTTTCGGTATAAAACTTCAAAATTCTTTCAGTTTCTTCATAATTGAAGGCACCCTCATCCGCAAAAACATCAACAAAATCCACCCATCCTTCGTACTCCTCAAACCTATTGAAAAAATCCGAAATGTATGCATCAAAATCCCTATCTTTTGGTTTTACATGGAACAAAAGGGTTGAAAAGATTAAAACATCATTTAGATTTTCCTTTAAACGGTTTATCAACCTCAACTGCCTAATTTCTTCATCAAAATCCACACCGTACCCCGTCTTGATTTCAACAACCCCAACCCCAAAATCCTTTAAAACTTTTATCCTGTTAAGTGTTTGTGAAATAACCTCGTCTTCGCTTGCGGATTTAGTTTTATTAACGGTGCTGTATATACCCCCACCCGATTTTAATATCTCCAAGTAATCAAATCCTTCCAATTTCATCTTGAACTCATCAAACCTATCCCCGGCATACAAAAGATGAGTATGCGGATCAACGAATTTTGGGTATAAAACTTTACCTTCAAGTATAATCTCATCTTCCGCGGATAGATTTTCACCTATATCAACGATTATATCTCCTTCAATCAAAACATCCACACCCTCCAAAAATTCCTCACCGTTAAACACCCCCTTTAATCCCTTAATTACCCTCTTCCTCACCGTATTCTATAAAGCAGTTGGGAACTTCACCATCGTATTTATCAAGTAAGAAAACCTTTACCGTGGGATTTATCCAATTTTCCTCGTAGGAATTGTTCCATATGGCGAAATAAATGGTTTCGGATTTGTTTGTATAGCAAACAAAAGTGCTATCCCCCTCCAATGTGTGCATTGACCAACTGGAATCCTTATCCCGGCTGAAATATTTGTATCCCCGTTCATCAAATAGTACAACCGAAAAGGCATCAACGGGGGCGTTTTCCACCTTTAACAGCATGTATCTATCCTTTGGAACTTTTAATTTAAACTCGGTATGATACCTAGGATGAATTTTAAATGTCTTTTCAAAGAAAGGCTTGGGGGTTTGTAAAAAAAGTAGGAACAGCATAATGGGAATTATACGCTTGAAAAGTCCTTTGGCTTAAAGTTTTTGGGGTTTAAAACCTTAACATCCTTGCCGTCCTTGTGCTTTAAAACGATCAAACCCTTCTTACTAGCATATCTATCAACACCCTTTTGTATCCTCATTCCGGCAACGGCACCATACAACCTAAAACCTTAAACTCATCAACATCCCCTTTTTTTAATGTGGTTTTCACCTCAACGACAATAACATAATCTTTTCCAACGGCCAACGCATCAACTTCCATATCCTTCCTTTTCCTATACTCCTCCAAGTAAAAC
>JBDRWW010000022.1:0-7033 GCA_039802605.1 Caldifarciminota bacterium
TGATGTTAATGTTATTTGCCCGGCACCCGCCGATGATGTATCGCTTACCTTTACCCTAGCATAGTAAGAGCCAAAATCCGGACCAGGTGATGTTGCATAAGCATTTTGATACCAAGCAACCGTTGCCGTCCTCGTTGTATCCCATCCGCTGGGTGGAACGGAAACCTCAAACCCTTCGTCCAACAAATACGCACCGTATAATGGGAACGAAACCAAAAGCATTAAAGAAAACCTTTTCATACGGATGGAGATTATAAGGGTGATTTATAGATTTTGGTTTTTTCTCTTTAACATATAGGCCAAAATGTTGAAAATCAAGGTTATTATAAAAAGCGTAAATCCCACGGCAAATATGGTTTTATATTCCAAAGTTCCATGCGGTGTATCCCCCAAACTTACCTGAACTATATAAGCGGTCATTGTCTCTATTGGTTGTAGTGGGTTAAGGGTTAGGGTGGGTTTTTGCCCGGCTGCTATCGTCACTATCATTGTTTCCCCCAAAGCCCTTGATATTCCAAGGATAAATGAGGACATTATTCCCGAGAAGGCCGAAGGTATTATAACATTAAATATGGTTTGAAACTTTGTTGCCCCCAAGGCGTAAGAGGCCTCCCTCAAAGATATGGGAACCGACCTCAAAGCATCTTCCGAAAGCGATGAAACTATTGGTATAATCATTATACCCATTACTATCCCGGGTGATAAGGCGTTGAAACCGGCAAGGTTTGGGATGAACTTCTTTAAAAAAGGCGTAACGGTTAATAACGCAAAATAACCATATACAACGGTTGGTATTCCTGCAAGCATTTCAAGTAAAGGCTTTATTATATTCCTCACCCTACTCGTAGAGTATTCGCTGAGAAATATCGCTATCAATAAACCACTTGGTATTGATACGCACATTGCTATAAACGATGTTAAAAATGTTCCCGAAAGTAAAGGCCATATTCCAAAATGTTTTTCCGCAAACAGGGGTGTCCATTGTGTATCCATTATGAAATCTTTTATGGGAACTTCCTTAAAAAATTGAAAACTCTCAAATACCAAAACACCAACTATTCCTATGGTGGTTAGTATCGTTATGCTTGAAATCATCAAAAGGGATATATGTACAAGGGTGTCCATCCAACGACTTCGCATAAGTTGGGTATTTTACTTCCGTTTGATTTTCCCCCTTTAAAATACTTACCCTAATTATGAGCATACGAATAATAGATCCTCATATACATTTTCAATCGGCATCACTTTATGACTTGGAACTTATGTCTTTGTCTGGGGTCAATGTTATAGTGGGCTTTTCCCAACCCACTTATAGGTTCTCTTATCCCGAAACATACTTTGATCATTATGAGAGGCTTTTGAGGTTTGAAAAGGCGAGGGCGGAAAGCGTCGGAATAAAGGTATATTTGGCCTTGGGAATATCACCAAAAGCAATGATAAAGGACCCCTTTACCGTTGTGGAAAGATTGGAAAGGTACTTGCAGTTGGATTTTGTGGTTGCCATTGGAGAGAGCGGTTTAACAAACTATAACGATGTGGTTGAACTTGAAACTTTAAAGGTTATGTTTGAACTTGGAAGGAAATTTAAAAAGCCGGTTTTTGTTGATTTACCAAACGATTACAGGAAACAGGCGATAAAGAAGGTTGAAAAGTTGGCAGCAGATGCAAATATACCACCCGAACTGGTGGTTTTAAACGAGATAGATTTTCTCACGGCTTTGGATGTTGAAGGTTTGCCTTTTTGGTTTGGTTTTACGCTCTGGCCTGAAAGCACAAAAAACATGGTTGAAAACATATTTAAAGGTGATTTACCCCTTGACAGGGTTATACTCTCTTCAAACTTTGACTCTTTGGCAAGGGATCCCTTAGCACTTCCGAAAACCGCATTGGAATTAAAATTAAAGGGTTACGATGAATTCATTTTAGACAAGGTTTTATACGAAAACCCGAAGAGGCTGTTTAAATTGGAGTAGAAAACCATGGAAAAAATGGATCAGACCTTGGCATTTTTGGAAGATAGTGGTGTTGAGGTTATAACATTAATTTTTACCGATATTCTTGGTAGGTTAAAGGGTTTTAACCTCAGCACCGGCGAGATTGAAAGGGCTTTTAGGGAGGGTATAGTTTTTGACGGTTCATCCGTGGAGGGGTTTGTCCGTATAGAGGAATCCGATTTAATAGCAAAGCCCGACCCCGATGCGGTATTCATAGCACCAAAAGAAATAAGCGGATTCAAAACCGCATACATAGTGTGCGATATTTTAAAACCAAACGGGGAACCTTTTGAGAGGGATCCCAGGGGAATATTGAAAAGGAAGCTTGAAGGGTATAGCAAAATGGGGTATTCTTACTTTGTAGGACCAGAACTTGAATACTTTTACTTTAATTCGTCGGAGAAGCCTGAGATTATCGATAGCGCCGGATACTTTGATATCCTACCGAGTTATAAACCCACATTGGCAAGGGAGGAAACCGTAAAGGTACTAAGGGAAATGGGCATAGAGGTTGAGGCCTCACACCATGAAGTCGCTTACAGCCAGCACGAAATAGATTTCAGGTATTCGGATGCCCTAAGGATGGCGGATATACTCCAAATTTCCAAGATGATAATAAAAGAGATTGCAAGAAAATACGGGATATACGCCTCATTTATGCCAAAACCCATATTCGGAATAAACGGAAGCGGATTGCATTTGCATATGTCCGTTTGGAAGGATGGGAAAAACCTGTTTTACGATGAGAATGATGAATATCAACTCTCCGAGTTTGCAAGGCACTTCTTGGGAGGGATTTTGAAACACATAAAAAATATAACCCTTGTTCTGAACCAATGGGTTAATTCTTACAAAAGGCTGGTTGTTGGCTATGAGGCACCGGTATATATATCCTGGGGTAGGGCTAACAGGTCCGCGTTGGTAAGGGTTCCCGCCTTTAAAAAGCCCTCTTCGGCAAGGCTTGAGTTGAGATCGCCGGATCCAGCCACAAACCCGTATTTGGCCTTTGCCTCAATAATTACCGTCGGTTTTAAAGGTGTTGAAGAGAAAATAAAACCACCCCAACCCGTAGAGATGGATATATACCATATGGATGAGGAAACCCGTAAAAAACTCAACATAGACTCCCTCCCATCGTCGTTAAAGGAGGCCGTAGATTACGCTTTGGAAAACGGGATTTTAAAAGAGGCCTTGGGGGAATCAATGTTTAACAAATTGGTAGAAAATAAGCTCGTTGAATGGGATAGGTTCAGGATAAGGGTAACGGACTATGAGATAGAATCTTATTATTCCATGCTATAAATCCACCATAACCTTCAAAGCTTCCGGTGTTTTTGCGATTTTAAACCCCTCCGCAATATTTTGGAGTTTTATCCTGTGCGTTATCAACCTTGAAGGTTTAACCCTATCAAGGATTTCCAATGCAAGCCTCATATCATCCGGACCCGCCGAATACGATGGGATTATGGTTATCTCATCAAAGTAGATTTTATTAACATCCAAAGGCAAAACCTCACCGGGTTTTGTAGGTGCGAATAGGATAACCCTTCCCCCACTTTTAACAAACTCAAAGGCGGATTCTATTGCGGATATAAGTCCCGGTGCAACTATTATAACATCAAACTTAAAACCCTTTATATTTGTATAATCTCCGACATTTTCCAAAAACCCCTTTGCCATATTAATCCTTTCGGGCAATATATCAACCCCAAAAACCTCCGCACCGAAAACTTTTGAAACCAACAGGTTTAAAATTCCCATAAACCCCAAACCTATACCCAAAACCCTTTCCCCGGGTTTTATATTTCCCCTCTTCACCGCCTTTACGGATGTCGCCAAAGGCTCAACGAGAGCCGCATCCTCATCGCTTATATGTTGTGGAACCTTTAAGACATCAACATTATGTATTTCTTTTGGAACCCTTATAAACTCCGAAAATCCACCGGGGAAAACCCTACTCTTACGCCAGGTTTCGCAATGAACATAATCCCCCTTTATACAGAAATCGCAAACCATACAAGGCGCGTGATGATGTACGACAACCCTTTCCCCCTTGTTAAAACCTTTAACATTCTTTCCAACATCATACACCACACCGACGATTTCATGACCGGGGGTGTAGGGGGCTTTTGAATTAACATACCAGTCCATCAACTCACCCGTGCAAATACCACACTTTAAAACCTTAACCAAGATGTCGTCTTCGCCCATTTCTGGTATTTCTTCCTCAACAACCCTTATATCCCCGCTTGAATACAATATCGCCCTTTTCATCGTTTTCCTATTCCGTACATCAAAATATCAAAAAGCCTATTCAAGATTTCCTTAAAAGATATGTACTTTCCCTTGTAATACAATCCGCTGATTTCAACCAAGGGAAATTCAACGCCTTTAATGACCTTTAAGAGAATCCCCGTATACTTTTCCGGGTCATCTACCCTAAATTCCCCCTTTTCTATCCCTTCTCTTAAAATGCCTTCAATTATTTCGGCTTCAAACCTGTCAAAATCCGCCCTTTCTTTTTCAACGAATTCAAGGTGCGAATAGAAATCCTCCCTTGAAACCTTGTAATACATTATCAACCTTCGTAAATATTTAAACCTAACGAATAGGTATTTCTTTAATTTTTCCTTTGGGGAAAGGCTGTCATCTAAAACCTTCAAAACCCCCTTTCTGATTTTATCCCCCTCAACCCTTATGATTTCCCTTAGAATATCTTCCTTTGAAGGGAAATAGTGATAAATGGTTGATTTTGAAATACCCGACCTTTTGGCTATATCCTCTATGGTGGTTTTTTTAAATCCGTATTCCCGGAACAACTCCTTGGCTACCCTTAATATCGTTTTCTTTCTTCCCATTACTCTTGAAGGCGGTATTGTAAAGGAGAACTTTTGTCAATCGCCCTTATAATACCCATACTATGCAAATAGAAAAGGATAAAGTGGTAACATTCCACTATGTGCTTAAAGATAAGGAAACGGGCGAGGTTATAGATAGCAGCAGGGATTACGGTGAGCCCGTAAAGGTTCTTTTTGGGAGGAATCTTATCATAGAAGGTTTAGAAAGGGGCATGATGGGTATGAAGGAAGGGGAAACGAGGGTTATAGAGGTAAAAGCGGAAGATGCTTACGGTGAGGTTGATCCCAATCTTATACAAAAGGTTCCAAGGGAATATTTTGGTGATTTGGAGCTTGAAAAGGGAATGCCTTTAAGGGCACAAACACCGGATGGACAATTTATAGATATGGTCGTAGTTGATTTTGATGAAGAAAATGTTATTGTAGATCTAAACCATCCTTTGGCGGGTAAGGATTTAGTATTTGAAGTGGAAGTTATAAATGTTAGGGATGCGACACCCGAGGAACTTGAACACGGACATGCGCATTAGCCTTTAACCACTATAACGGGTTTGTTCCTGCTAACAATCCTTGATATTCCAACTCCCTGAACTATTCTAACAACTGCCTCCGCATCCTTGTAAGCCTCGGGAACTTCTTCCAATATCGTCGCTTTGCTACTCGCCCTTATCCTTATACCCCTTTGTGATAGTTCCCCGACGACTTGGGATACGGAAAACATGCTTTTTGCTTTTCTCCTTGACAAAACCCTTCCGGCACCATGACAGGTTGAACCAAAGCTCTTTTCTATTGAACCCTCCGCACCCACCAACACAAAGGAATACCTTCCCATATCTCCGGGGATAATAACGGGTTGTCCCACATTCCTATAAACCTCTGGTATTTCCGGCCTTCCGGGTGGAAATGCCCTTGTGGCACCCTTTCTGTGAACCAAAACCTCAACCTCTTCACCATCAACATTATATTTTTCAAATTTTGCTATGTTGTGCGCCACATCGTATAGTATAAACATACCTAACTCATCTGCCGGCTTTTTAAGCACCTCTTCAAAAGCCCTTCTAACATTATGGGTTATAAGTTGCCTGTTTGAAAAGGCATAGTTTGCCGCGCATGCCATAGCCTTTAAGTATTTACTACCCTCCGGGCTCGTTATCGGGGCGCAGGCCAACTGCTTATCCGGGACAAAGATCTTATACTTCCTCTCCATAACGGATAGCATAACGCCTATATAGTCATCCGCTATTTGATGCCCAAAACCCCTACTCCCGCAATGTATCATAACAACAACTTGCCCTTTAAACAATCCAAATTCCTTTGCCACCTTGTCGTTATAAATTTTGTCTATTACTTGTACTTCCAAGAAGTGGTTTCCGGAACCGAGTGTTCCCAACTGATCCCTACCCCTATCCTTTGCTTTCTTAAAAACATGCGAAAAATCCGCATTGGGAATACAACCCTCCTCTTCGATAAACTTGTAATCGTCTTCAAATCCATACCCCAACTCTATCATATACTTAGCCCCTTCATGGGATACCCTTTCAAGGTCTTTATCCGTAGCCTTAAAAGGTCCCCCCACGCCAACGCCCGATGGAACATATTCGTAAAGTTTATCCGCCAACTTTTCCAATGTTTTTTCGTCCAACTGGGATATGTGTAAATTTGTCTTTATAAGCCTAACACCGCAGTTTATATCAAAACCTATGCCGCCCGGCGATACCACACCCTCATCAACTCTAAAAGCCGCAACACCCCCAACGGGAAAGCCATAACCCCAATGAATATCCGGCATACCTATGGAATACTTTACTATTCCGGGCAATGTTGCAACATTGGCAACCTGTTCAAGTGCCTCATCCTCCGGCATTAGTTTTTCATCCGTAAATATCAAACCCGGCACCCTCATACCCTTTTTATAATCCTCGGGCAATATATATGTGTAGTTATCAACCCTTTTCAAATACTTAACCGCCGACATACCCAGAAATTTTAAAGTTGGAAAGATTTTTCAAGCGTATAATTTCGTATTATGCTATCAACCCTTATAATTGCAAAGGCCGATACGGTTAAGGTTGATAGCGTAAATTCCTGCGAGTATAAGTTTGAACCCTTGGAGGATGCGGTTGCCCCCTTCATATTATCCGCGTTATTCCCACCCACTTGCCTCCTTTACAGCTGGGTGAG
>JBDRWW010000023.1:0-5295 GCA_039802605.1 Caldifarciminota bacterium
GATATTGATGTTGTAGTTTTATCAACTCGTATAGCTATTTCCTCTATTTTTTTACTCATAACTTTTATCTGTTCATCCGTTTCGGCCTGTCTCTCAGCAAGCTCTTTTAGTTTTTTATCGGTTTCCTCTTGGGCTTTTCTCAACTCTTTTATTTGCCTATCCGTTTCCTCCTGGCTCTTTGCCAACCTGTCAAGCCTTTCGCCAACACTATCAAGCCTTTTACCAACATCATCAAGCCTTTTTCCCACCTCTTTTAATATTTCCCATATTTCCTTTGCATTCTCCATACAATGTGAATTATAAAACCGAAAAAACCCATCCTTTACGGCGGTATAATTTCCCGTTCGTTTATGGTTGAATTTCCTTTAAGAGCCGGTGATATAGCGAGAATAGTAGGGGGAGAGTTGGAAGGGGATGAGAATTATGAGGTTTGGGATATTAAAGAATCTTATGAGGCGGGTGAGAGGGATTTAACCGTATGGAACGGCAAGGAAAAACTTAATGGAAAAGTTGGAGTTGTCATTTCAAGCGTAAAGCCAAATGTATCTTTCGGAGCTTTGATAAAGGTGGATAATTACAGGATAGCCCTTTCAAAGCTCTTAAAGTTTTTTGAACCGGAAAAACCAAAGTTTATAGGGGAACCCATAATAGAAAAGGGAGCAGAGGTTTCTCCAAGCGCCGTTATTGGGCCATTTACATACATTTCAAGAGGTGCAAAAATAGGTGAAAATGTGGTCATATACCCCTTTGTTTTCGTAGGGGAAGGGGTTGTTATAGGTGATGGGACGGTTATATACCCTTTTTCGTATATAGGATGGGGTGTTGAAATAGGGAAGAACTGCACAATATTTCCCGGTGCGGTGATAGGTTCCGAGGGGTTTGGATTTGAAAGAACACAAGATGGTTGGGAGAGGATTCCACAAGTTGGAAGAGTAATAATTGGCGACAATGTTAGGATAGGGGCGAATACATGTATAGACAGGGCGACTTTTGGGAAAACGGTAATAGGTAAGGGCGTTAAGTTGGATAATCTCGTCCAAATAGCCCACAATGTGAAGATTGGGGATAATACCGTAATAGCATCGCAAACGGGAATAGCAGGGGGCACAAGCGTGGGCGAATGGTGTGTTTTCGCCGGTCAAGTGGGTATAACGGATCACCTAAGAATAGGGGATAATGTTGTAATCCTTGCGGGTTCTGGGGTTGATATGGATGTTGATAATGGAAAGATTTTAGCGGGTAAAATTCCTGCGAGGGATAGGTTGGAGTTTTGGAGGAGTGCATCTCTGTTCTTTAAACTTCCAGAAATATACGCAAAGTTAAAGGAATTGGAGAAGAAATTAAAAGATGGGTAAGTTCGGGAAGGATTACTGGACAAGTGAAGAATATATAAAAAGCCGTGAAGAAAGGGCAAAGGTTATATACACCTTAATTGCGGATAGGGTTAGAGGTTTAAGTTCCCCTTTTCTTTCGGTGGGTTGCGGACCTGCAATAATAGAGAATGTTCTTTCAAAAATGTTTGGGAAAACAATAATAGGGCTTGAAATTGATAAGGAGGTTTTGGTAAATAAGACCAATGTCGTTATAGGGGATGGAACGAAACTACCATTTAAATCCGAAAGTTTTGAGTTTGTCATGTTAAACCATGTCTTAGAGCATGTTGAAAATCAAAGGGATTTGGTAAGGGAGGTTAAAAGGGTTTTGAAAAATGGAGGAATGGTGTATGTGGCAACGCCGAATTTATTGTGGCCTTATGAGGTTCATTACAGATTGCCCTTTATACATTGGTTTCCCAAAAAGGTAGCCGATAAAATTATAAGGTTTTTGAAAAGGGGAAGGGGTTTTGAAAATGTTTATCTGCTTTCGTATTCCAAGATAAAAAGCATGTTTGAAAGTGAGGGATTTGAATTTATAAACCTTTTACCGGAGATGATGTTTAATAAAAAGGAATCTTTGCGTAAAAAGTGGTGGAGAGTGGCCCTAGGCGTAATAAAACACATCCCAATTTTACGCGCTTTAATAACAACCCATCTATCACCTCAGCATACATTCATAGCGATGAAAGTATGAAAGATGGGTTTTTATGGGTTTATAAGCCGGTAGGGAAAACTTCCCGAGAGGTTTTAAACGAATTGCAAGGGAAGTTAAAGGTTAAGGGGGGATATGAGGGAACCCTTGACCCATTTGCGGAGGGTTTGTTAATAGTTGCAATAGGTAAAGCCACAAGGTTTTTGCCGTATTTTCAAAACCTGCTTAAAACCTATGAGGCTATCCTCGTTTTGGGTAAGGAGACGGATACGCTGGATGTTGAGGGAAAGGTCGTAATGGAAAAACCCATACCACCCTTGAACGGGGAAATGGTTGAAGGGGTTTTGAGGAGTTTTTTGGGGGAATATGAGCAAATACCCCCTAAGTTTTCCGCTATAAGGGTAAAAGGTGAGAGGGCTTACGAATTGGCGAGGAAGGGTGAGGATGTAGAATTAAAGCCGAGAAGGGTTTATATAGATTACATATTCTTAAAGGGGTTTTGGGGAGACAAAATTGCCTTTGTTTGTAAGGTATCATCGGGAACATATGTTAGGGCTCTCGGTAGGGATATAGCGTATAGGCTGGGGACGGTGGGATACCTTGAAAGTCTTAAAAGGACGGAAATAGGTTCCATAAAAGTTGATATGGCCAAAAGCGTTGATGAGATAACGGAAAGGGATATTATACCGATGGACGAAGGACTTTTTTGGATTGAGAGGGTGGATTTAACGGGGGATTTGGGCATTAAGTTTTTACGGGGGAATAGGGTTAGATTTGAGGGTGAAGGGGGATTAAAGAGGATTTATGTTGAAGGGGAGTTTGTGGGTTTGGGGGTTGTTGAAGGAAAGTATTTAAAACCGGAAAGGCTGCTTCCTAAGTTATAGGGTTTCAACCCCTCGTAAGCGGGCTTCCATATCATCTTCGGGCAACCCAATATCATTACGGTAAGGTCTTCTTCAATAAATTTAAATAGTTCTAAAATTCTTCATTTTGTTTTAGTACCATAATACTCACTCAATCTATCAGTTAATAAATTTGCCAATTGATTGTAAGGTTTGGTATGTTGGTTTTTGAAATGTTCTAGTAAAAGTTGTAGTGTAGTTCCTTCTCTAAATATTGCTTTCATTATTCCTTCTTTCCATAGTGTTTCATTTTCAAGAATCTTTCGCCAGGTTCTTAATTCTAAATTTTTGATCTCTTCAAAACTCTCCTTAGGAGAGCTATCAAAATTTATTTCTGGCAAATCAGGTAAATTGTCTTTCCATCGTTTTAACCAAATAAGCATATCCTCCCAAACCTTGGGTTTGTTTAGATAATCAAATAATTCTTTGCCATAGAAAAGATAGAGCTTCACTCCATAAAATTCTTCAAGTCTCTTTAGTTCTTGAAGATAATAATTCTTATTTTTTGAAAGATCGGGGTCAATGAAATACATAATACCAACCAAGCTTGAACCGTGTTTCTTATGCAAAATTTCAAGCTTTGTTTCAAAATTAGATACCTGCCCTCGCTTTTTTGTAGAATCGTGATCATCTCTTATTTTTTGCTCAATGAAATAATACATTTGTCCATCGGTGAAATACTGATCCAATAATAACTTTTCGCCACTTTCATCCATTACGCTTTTAGGCAAAATTTTAAAACCAAGAGACCTTAATATTTCTTCTACAATTTCTTCAAGAGCATCACCCATACGGATTTCATGAGATTGAAGCAAATGTTGTAAGATCTTTGCGTTAGGTTTTGTCGGTCTAAATAAACCTATAAAGCGCTCGGGTTTATCAGCTATTCTTCTTAGTAGCTCTTTCTTTTCACCTTCAAATATATGCTTGTTTAAAATAGTGCAGAATTTTTCATAGTTCATTTTAACTCCTCCAAGTTAATTGGTAGTGGATGGTCTGTTATTTTCAGCGGATGTTTAAATCTTTCTTCTATTGCTTTTACATACTTAGGATTAATTTCGATCATCACAAAATCCCTTTTTAATGCTTGGGCGACATATCCGGTAGTTCCAGTTCCTGCCATAGGGTCTAAAATTAAATCTCCCTCCTTCGTAGATGTCAATATAACTCTTTTAAGAAGTTCAATTGGTTTTTGAGTAGAGTGAATTTTTTTACCCTTTTCATCTTTTAATCTTTCCTTCCCTTGGCAAATGGGAAGAACCCAAACATTTGATCCTACTTTTCCGATACCAAAAGATTTTGCATACTCTTTATTGAATGTATATTTTTTTACGCTTTTGTCTTTCACAGCCCATATAAGGGTTTCGGTGGCATTTGTAAAGCGAACACCTAACCAATTCGGCATAGGGTTTGTTTTCACCCAAATTACATCGTTGAGGATCCAGAACCCTAAATCCTGCATTATTTTCCCTATCCTAAAAATGCTATGATATGTGGAAATAACCCATATTGTAGCGGTAGGTTTCATTACCCTTTTCACCTCGGTAAGAAGCAATGTAATAAAATCATCGTACTCCTGAAACGAAGAAAATTTATCCCAGTCATCATTTACTCCCTCCACCACTGTTTTCACTTTCCATCGCCTTAGCTCTTTTTTTGGCAATTGCAAGAAATAAGGTGGATCAATAAAAACCATGTCAAAAACTTCATCATCTATTTTTTTAAGCACTTTAAAGGCATCTCCTAAAATAACTTTGTTCTTAATCTCATCCAAAAGATATTTCTGTTTCTCTTCTTTGTCATATACGACAAGGTTCATACTATCACTAGTATTATTTTTATTTTTAAATAAACTCATTTGCATATTTTTTAACTCCTAAAAAGATCTTCAACCCCTTATAGGTAGGCCAATAACCTGGGTATTATACAGTTGTTTGGGTTTCAACCCCTTATAGGTAGGCTAATAACCTCAGAATGCGCATCAGGGGGGTCACAGAATGCCACGTTTCAACCCCTTATAGGTAGGCTAATAACTTTTCGGAAATGTCAAAGTCCAAAACCACCTCACCCGGTTTCAACCCCTTATAGGTAGGCTAATAACTCATTGATGAGAGGACGACACCAATTTGCCAAAAACGTTTCAACCCCTTATAGGTAGGCTAATAACGGTGTTAAAGATTTGGTATAGTGCAACTATATAGACAGTTTCAACCCCTTATAGGTAGGCTAATAACGGTTGGAATACCTGTTCGGTTGTGGCCACCTCATTCAGTTTCAACCCCTTATAGGTAGGCTAATAACTTTTCAAGAGCAGTGCAAACAAGAAATTGTAAAAGTGTTTCAACCCCTTATAGGTAGGCTAATA